>JACTMP010000010.1 GCA_014584575.1 Chloroflexota bacterium | reverse complement strand
TGTCACCCGGTACTGGTATGTCTGGCCGTTAGCCGCTACTAACCCGGCGTTAGCCCGGTTATACATCGTGTTGCCAATGCTCTCATAGATGTTAATCGTGGTGCTGTTCTGCCACACCAGGTAGCTGTTGCCATGATTGGCGTCGGCGGCCGTGCTGGCCATAAAGTGCAGCCCACTGGCCGCAATGCCGCTGTTAAACGTCGCCTGCCACTCATAAGCCATGGCCCCGGATTGGGTCAGGGCATAGCTGCTGTTGGTGGCATTATTAGCCGTGTTCGTTTGCCGGTAAGCGTAGCCGGCGCCCGTATTTTGCATACTCCAACTGCCGCTGTGCGCCGTCCAGCCAGAAGCGTTGCCATCATCGTAGTTTTCGGCCAGCCCCAACCCCAATTCCCGTTGGGCTATCGTTTGCCCACCCAGGCTGTAGGTGACGCGCTTCATCGTCACCGGGCCGTTCACTTCCACCTCAAAACCGGGGAAGGGGTAATAAATGGTCTTGCCGGACGGCTCCACGGTCTTCATGCGCTGCTCATCGCTTCGGGCGCGGCCAAGCCTTTGTCGCCGTCACCACCTTCACCGTTCAGGGACAGGGTAACGGAGAGGGTGACGGTGGCCGTGAGGGGGTCGGTGGCGGCGGTACGCAGGTGAAAGGGTAACGCCAACAGGCCCCCGGCCGGTTGGCCGGTGACGCGAGCGGTGAGGGTGATGGGCATGGAGGTGGTGATGAGGGTGGGCGTGATGACGGCCGCCGGCAGGTCGCCCAGTTCCAACGTGCCACTGGGGATGCCTTCGGGTGGGATGGCAGGGCCGGCGGTGTAGTGAACGGCCGTGTGCGTCGGCACGTCCAGTTGCATACTGGTCAGCGGAAAGGCGGAAAGGTTATCTATCTGGCCGGTCAGGGTGAAGGTATCCCCCACCGCTACTGGGGCAACGGGGCCGGTCAGGGTAAAGGTAAGGGGCGGCGTTGAGCCTGGCGAAGGGGGAGGGTCGTCTGTGGGCACAGATATGGGGGGTGGCGGCTCAATTTGGGCGTTTACGCCCATATATGGGGGGGGGGGCAAAACAAACAAGCCCAAAAACAGGGCAAACAGCATGGATTGACGGTGCAACATGAAAACTCCTCCTGAATTGTCAATTGTCAATTACCAATTGTCCATTATCATTTGTCATTGGTTGAGCGGCTCCGGTTGGCTGACCGGTGGCTCCACACAACTAGGGCGGGATTGTAGCGGGGTGGGCTACGGCCGTCAACGATTAAATTTCCATAAAAACTTGCGGGCATCCCCTGTGGATATCCCCGGCCATTGCGGATGTCCGCAGGCATGACGCGGCAATCAATTGTCAACTTCGTTCACCTGTCTTATTATCACCTCATTGGAGGAAATGTGAATATGATACAAACACCAGAGTGGGTAAAAGACGCAGTGTTTTACCAGATATTTCCAGACCGCTTTGCCAAAAGCAGCCGTGTGCCCAAAGGCCGCCTGTTTCCCTGGGAAGCGCCGCCGCCGGACAAGGGGTACCAGGGCGGCGACCTGTTGGGCATTGTGGAGCGATTGGACTATTTGCAGGATTTGGGCATCACCGCCATTTACCTGAACCCCATCTTTCAATCGGCCTGTAATCACCGCTACCACACCCATGATTATTACCAGGTTGACCCGATGTTGGGCGGCAATGCGGGGCTGCGGGAATTAGTGGACGAAGTCCACCGGCGCAATATGCGCATTGTGCTGGATGGCGTCTTTAACCATGCCAGCCGGGGCTTTTTCCAGTTTAACGACATTTTGGAGCAGGGACCGGCGTCGGCGTACATTGATTGGTTTACGGTGGTGGATTGGCCGCTGAATCCCTATGACGAGACGAAGCCGCACAATTATCTGGCCTGGGTGGGGCTGCGCGACCTGCCCAAAATCAATACAGACAATGTTCAGGCGCGGGAATTTTTAATGCAGGTAGCCGAGTATTGGGTGCGGGAGTTTGAGATTGACGGCTGGCGGCTGGATGTGGCCGCCGAAATTACCACGCCCGGCTTTTGGGAAGAGTTCCGGCAGCGGGTGAAAGCGATTAACCCGGAAACATACATTGTGGCCGAAATCTGGCATGAGGCGCAGCAGTGGCTGCAAGGGGATATGTTTGACGCCACTATGAATTACGAGTTTACCGGGCCGGTCATTGCCTTTTGTGGCGGCGACCGGGTAAGTGAGGCGCTGGTGAAAGGGCGCGATTACAAACCCCATCCGGCGATGGATGCGGCAGCTTACGGCCGTGCCATTCACCGCCTGCTCAACCTCTATGATTGGAACGTGACCCAGGTGCAACTGAACTCTCTGGACAGCCACGACACCGCCCGCCTGCTTTCTATTGCGCGGGGGGACAAGAACACCGTGAAACTGGGTACATTGCTGCAAATGGCCTATCCCGGCGCGCCGTGTATCTATTACGGTGACGAGATCGCCATTCGCGGCTCGGCCAATACCGAAGAACCGTTCCATGACCGGGAGGCACGCTGGACATTCCCCTGGCAGGACGAAAGCCAGTGGGACAGGGAGATGCTGGCCTATTTCCAGGAGGTGATTGCCCTGCGTCACGCCCAACCGGCGCTGCGGCGGGGCAGCTACCATGAGTTGTATGCGGAAGGGGAGGTGTATGCTTTTGCCCGGCAACTGGCGGATGCGGTGGTGGTCACGGCCGTGAATGTTTCCACCCAACCTCAAACCGTCACCATCCCCGTCAACGGGCTATTGGCCGATGGCGCAACCCTGCAACCCTTGTTTGGCGGCAATGAGGTAGTGGGGGTCGTGGACGGCCGTGCCCGGCTTTCCCTGCCTGCCCGTTCGGGGTTGGTAATGAAGTAATTGGGTAATTGGGTAAATGGGTAATTGGGTAGTAGCCCCGTTACCCATTTACCCATTTCTGCCCACAGCGGCGGTTTTGTCACCATGAGGAAGTGGTTATGGAGAGGGGGTACGGCCGTGACCCTCCTCTTCATCTGGGCTATTGCCACCAACGCCCACCCCGCCCTGCGCGGGCCAGATGAGTGGCGCTGGGTGTATGCCATCCCCGGCCAACCGGCGCGCCACCTGATCGGCGCAGTGGTGGTTGGCCTTTATGCCGCTCTGGCGCTCTGGTGGGGTGGTAAACTGGTCGCTGGCGCTGCCTTAGCCGGCGCCGTCTCCCGCCGACAGCTTGTCGGCTTTTTGCTGTTTTGTTTCCTGTCCGTGCCGGTCATCCAGGTGGCGCTGTTGGCGGGGGAATCGCCAGATGTGGTCGAGCAACTCTATTTCCGTGCCGTATCGCCAGGCAGCAGCGGCTTTTTCTCTGTGGGCAGTATTATTGATGATCCGGTTGATTTCCTGGCCCGCTACCCAGAACTGATGCCCACCTTCCCGGTGCATCCACAGCGCTATCCACCGGGTATTCCCCTGCTCTTTTACGCCAGCCGCACACCGCTGGCTGTGGGCGGGGTGGGGGAAACGCTAGGGAGTTATCTACGGCCGTACCAATGCACCGATCTCACCCTCATGCGCATCTCCAATGGGGTTATGGGCACGGCCGTGTTGCAAATGCTGCTGCCCCTTTTCAGTGCGCTCGTTGTGTTTCCGCTGTTTGCCTTGGCGCGGCGGACGTTGGGGTGGGAGACGGCCGTGTGGGCGGTGGCGCTCTATCCGCTCGTTCCCTCCTTTGCGCTATGGGCCGGGCGGTGGGATCAATTTTTCCCGCTGCTCACGGTGACGGCCTGGTATCTGCTGGTAGTGGGGCTGATGGAGAGACGGCGACTTGTATTGCTGCTATCGGGCGTCGCTATCGGACTGGCCGTTTTGCTCTCCTTTGGCCTGCTGTTCATGCTGGTTCCCATGGGTTTGTGGGCGTTGCTCTGGCTGGCCGACCAGCGCCGTAATTGGAACTGGCGGCAGGTCATTGGCTGTGGACTCTGGTTTGTGGCCGGGTTGGGACTGGTATGGCTGGTGTATGAGCTGCTGCCCGGCCCTGGCCTGTTAACGGTCTGGCGTGTTTCCATGGATTTCCATTTAGGGTTGGCGCGGAGCTACTGGCTCTGGCTGGGCTACCACCTGTACGACTTTGGTATCTTCCTGGGGCTGCCGCTGGCGCTGCTGTGCCTGTTTGCCTTTGTGTATGCGCTGTGGACGGCGCGGCGTGACCTGACGCCGCTGCCCATCGCCTTTGGCCTGGGCATTCTGCTGCTTGATCTCAGCGGCACAGCGCGGGGCGAAGTGGCGCGGGTCTGGATTTTCCTGACCCCTTTTGCGGTGATGTGTGCTGTTTGGGGAATGCAGCGTCTCACCGCTGCCCGCTGGCCCATTCTTTTGTTGGCGGGACTGCTGGTGGTGCAACTGTTGGTCTTTAACGCATATTTGCGCGTAGTCAGTACAGGACTAATCCACATCACCCCTCCAAACGGTCAAGCAGTCTCTATCCCGGCAGGGCAGGGGGAACAGGTACAGTTTGGCGAGCACATCGCCCTGCTGGCTTATGCGGTAACACCGGCAGTGATTGCCCCTGGTGAAGCGATTACGGTGCATTTGCTATGGCAAACGGCCGTGCGTCTGGACACACCCTATACCGTTTTTAACCATTTGGTGAATGAGCGGGGTGAACTGGCGGCGCAGCAAGATGGAATGCCCCAGGCAGACAATTGGCCGACCACCTGCTGGCGACCAGGTGAACCGGTAGCCGACCAATACGTGATTCAAACCCCGCCCGATCTACCACCCGGCGCATACCAGCTATTCACGGGTTGGTATGCGCCGGACAGCGGCGTCCGTCTGCCTGTTTCTGCTGGGGGGGATGCAGTTGTGACCGGCGCTGTGATCATTTCAGATCAGCCATGACACCTGATGCGTCACGTCCCCCGCCAGACGCCACCTAAACCAACCTTTTTCCGATTTTGGCGCACGTACCAGAACAGCATCAGCGCCGCCAATGCCATCAGCAGCCACTCTTCCGGCTCCGGTACACCGGTCACTGTTAGCTGTTCTTGCGTGGTTTCCCCAACGACTTCAAACTCGCGCTCAAAACGGTCGGGATCATCCTCCAGGTTATCCAGCATCCGCTGCTGCCGTTCTTCCACCAGTACAATCATGGAGGAGTAAGGGGTGACAATGCCCTGTTCTACGGCGATGTCGTGCAGCCCATCCAGCACTGCCAGGTCGCTGAGCGCACCGTGCTGCTTTTGCATTTCGGCCAGGATGAGGCGACGACCGGCCAGGGCGGCAAAGCCATCCGTTGGCTCATGTTTTTCCAGGGCGACAGAAAGGGTGTCGGCCATTTCCGCAGGCATAACCATCCAGGTGTACCCATCGGCCACGTCTATCGTCACCCCTTCGACCTGGCTGGTCTGGATGAAGGTTTGCCGCGCCAGCGCTTCGTCTACGCTGGCGGCGCTGCCGCCGCCGCTGGCCTGGATGGCCTGCAAGGTGGCGTCGTCATAACCGAGCGGGAAGTGACCGCCAATGTGGATCATCCACAGCGGGGCGGAGGGGGTGGTGGGAGCACGGCCGTCAAAACTCAACCCAAACCCCGTCCCATCTGTGATCACCAGGATGGCGTCGTAATCTTGCCCGGTATACAAATCCTCAAATTGCAGCAGCAAATCACCCGCATTTTGGCCGCCGTAGTAGACAATCTCCTGGCCCAAGACATCGGCCAGGGGGGCAACGGTGGGCGCTTCACCGCGAAACTCGGAAGCGGTCAGGTAGACATCCACGTTGCCACCCCAGACATCTACCTGGGCCAGCGCCTCTTGCACCAGTTTGTCATCATTGACCATGCTGCGCGAGCGATCCAGCACCACCGCCAGCGCCAGACTGCCGTCCGGTTGCGGCAAATTTTCGGCCGCGACCGGTTGGGCAATGACCGATGTGCCATTGGGCAAATCTACGCGGTGGCCGGTGGGTTGGGGTAGCCCCAAAGCGGCGGCTGAGGCGGGCAGCCAGGCCCGTTTGTCCGCATTCATCGGCTGGCCGTTCACCAATCGCACGCTGTCATTGTCCCAAAACAGATTGAACTGTTTGGCCAGGTAAGGTAGCGGCCAGTTATGCTCCTCGGCCATGACACGGTAGGTGAGCCACATGTGCAGCGGCGGGGCGCTGCTGAGTACGCTGTGTGACAGTTCGTTGTCCCAGGTCTGGCTCATGGGTGGGATGGGGAAGATGCGCAGCCGGTATTGGCTGGGGCCAATTTGTTCCAGCAGCGCCGGGTCTACCTGCCGCTGCACTTCCTGGCGATAGACGGCCTGGGCCGCACCGCGTGGGGCCACACGGAACGGGAAGCGGGCGTCGCGGCTGTCCGTATTGCCCAACCAGACACCGGTGAGCACGGCCGTTTCCGGCAAGGAGAAGTAATACACCACCTCCTGGCGCTGTGTGGTCTGGTTCTGATACACCTCATATAGCTCTACATCGGCCCAATCGCCGTGTTCGGTGATGTTGATCTCCTGGCGGGCCAGGTACACCTCACGGTCATCCACCGCCTGCCAGCCGGCCCGCGCCTGATCCCACATCCAGGTGGAGCGCACGGCCGCTACCACCGATTCTTTTTCACCTTCAATGATGGGTTGATCGAAGAATTGTTCGTATAGCACGGCAGCTTTGGCCGGTTCTTCGCGGAAAACCCGGTTGTCCCACCGATTCAACGAGGCATATTCGTCCACCGGCTGGTAAAGCAGGGGGCTGACCAGCCCTTCATACCAGCGCTGCACCAGAGCCGCCTGGCGATAATCCAGATCAAACGCCTGCTCATACAGGCTGCTGATATGATCCATTTCGCCCTGGGCGCTCAGATAACGGTGCTGTGCCAGGTAAGCGTTCAGCAGCCCGGCGCGGATGAGGCCCTCCTGTTCCAACAGGGCATTAGCTTCGGCTTCGGTAGCTGGGGCTGTTTCTAACAGGGCGAATGCCTGCTGCTGTGGCCGCCGGTTCACCTGGATGACGGCGACTATGAGCAGGACGATGACGGCCGTGCTCAATGCCACAGCCCGCGGTTGGCTATATTGCCTGGTGAGGGCTTGCACACTGCGCCACCAGGCACGGCCGTAGATGAGGGGCACGGCAATGGGCATCAGCACAAACAGGGTGGCGGTGTAGGCCAACTGCACCAAACCCAACAGCATGAACGGCACCCAGAGAAACGCCTGCAAATAGGCATCCTGCAAAGCGTCTATGAAATCACGAACAACCTGCCCCAGGTTGGTAAATACATCCCACACCCACTGCCAGAGCAGGGCGGCAATGGGCACCGCATAAAAGGCGATCCACAGGCTGGCATAAACACCCACCACCAGCAAGATGCTGAGGCCGATGACGCGCAAATGGGTCAGCGCCGGGCCACGCTCCTCAATGCGCCGGTCGAGCAGTTGCCACAGCAACACACCCAGGCTGAAGAGGCCGGCGGCCAGCATCAGCGTCACCACCGGGGTGGCGTCTCGCAGCAAGAAAAAGCGCACCGCCAGCATGAGCATCAGCGGCCCTTCCACACCGTACCCCAGAGCAAACAGCTTGTGCGGTTCGCGGCGCAGCACGGTTGCCCCCAGAATGACACATGCCAATGGAATGAGGGCTAATACGGCCCCGTAGACCAGAAATTGCACCGGAATGCTGCCACCACGCACGGCCGTGACAAGTTCCACCAGCACCGTCGGCGCAAAACCAATCAGCATAAACGCTAGAAAAATGAGATTCCACGACCAGAACAGGAAATAACTCCAGCCACGTGTGTCGGTTAGATACTTCTTCATTGTCAACTCCTTGTAGAACGATTTGACAAATCGTTCTACGGCTCGGGCAAATACATCGCCACTGCCTCATGTAGCGCCAGATAAAACTGCCGCACGTTCTCATCATGCGGATTGATGGGGCCGTCGAACAGGATGGAGACCAGCACCCAGGGTTCCCGCTCCAGGCGCACGTCGGCCCAGATGCGGGCGCCGTAGTCGTCGGTGGTGCGCGTCGCCGATTGGAACCAGTAAGCGGCCGTATAAAGCTGGCGCTGCTCCCTTGTGCCCAATGTCACCAACCGCAGCGGAAACTCCGGCGAGACCAGATAGGGTTGGGAACTGTCCAGCCTCAGGCCATACACTTCAAAACAGCGCTCCGGGCGGTGATGGGCGCGCCAGGTCTGGCTGGTAATCAAAATCATGGAGCCGCTAATCTCACCCCATTGGAAACGCACCCGATGGGCGGCGGTGGCGTTGTCACGGGTAAGCCATTCGTATTCGTCGGGCTTAAGCGGCAGTGGCTCGGTGTGCAGGGCGTCCGGGAAGTTCCAGGTGGGGGTCACGGCCGTCAGCCCTGTTAGTGGTCGCGGTGTGTAGAGCAGGATCATGAGGGCGATAGAAGCGATGAGTAAGAAGGAGAGATTGGGAGATCGAGAGATTAGGAGATTGTCTAGTCTCTCAATCTCCCAAAATCCTGATCTCCCACTGCCAACACGCCACAATAACACGGCCGTGCCACAGACCGCCACAAAACCCAACACGCCTAAGGGCACATGCAGCATTTCCGCCAGCAGCGTCCAGCCCATTACCTGGCCCACCACCACCAGGATGGCTACACGAGCAAAGTTGACCACAAACAGCAGGGGAATGAAGATGAGCAGCACCAGGAACCAGCGCCGGTTCAACGGCCGTGCCTCCACCCAGGTCGCCGCCAGCAAAAACAACATGCCCGTCCATAAACTTTTGACGCCGCTGCACGGCAGGTCTACCTGGGAGACACCATTTTCAAAGACGAGGATGGTCTCTACGCCAATGGAATGGACGCCGACGGCCGTTAGCCCTTGCCGCACCAGTTCCGCCGTCAGGATGCGCATGGGGTAGCCCACAAACGTCTGTAAATGCTCGCCAAAGGGCAACACACCGATCAGCAGCAGCATCGCCGGCAGCCCTTGCCGCCAGCGCGCCGGCGATAGCCACAACCCCATCAAGCCGTAACTGGCGATGGCAAACAGGCAAGCAGCCAGCATGTTAATATCCAGAAACCGTTCCACCAGCAGGAAAGCAACGGAGCCGCCGAGGGCCAGCGCCAGCGGCAGGCGACGCTGCGTCGGGGCTGCATCCAGGCGCGGGCGAATGCCCTCTCGCTGCATTTGTAGGCCAATCAAGACCAACACGGCCGTCAACACGATCTGATTCAGGCGAAAATCTTCACGCTGGAAGATGATGTGCAGGTAATCAAAAATGGGGCGGTAGAGCCACAACCAGAGGGTAACAATGAGCAGGTTCAATCCCAGTTGCGGCCAATGCCAGGCGCGAGCCTGGATGGGAAGCAAGGACGTTAAATTTGCCATAACAACCATTGTAGACGGTATCATTACAAGCCGCTTGACGAGAATGTCACAGTTTTGTAACAATCAGCCGCCGTTTTACCTGCGAAAATGGCACAAATTAGGCGTACATATAGGGGACATATGTACGTGATATTAACGATTGGTAGATTTCTTGTTGATAACAGGCAACGGCCGTTATACTTGCCTGCATGAGTGATGACATCCGTTTGCCGATTCATCGTGAGAGCACGTCTACAACGCCGACACCTTATTTGCCGCTGTCAGAGGCCGGGCGGCTGGCGAATGAGATTGCCGGACAGGCTGTTTTTCAGCGTTACCTGCATGAAAAGTCGGCCAATACGGTAAAGCGTCACGGCCGTGACCTGGAACTGTTCGCCGAATATCTGCTGGATGTGGGCATCATGCCCGAAGATGGCGCCGATTTCCAGACCAACCCGCTGGCCTGGCGCGGCGTCACCTGGGGGCTGGTAGAAGGTTTTGTACAATGGCTTCTGCGCCAGGGGTACGCCATCTCCTCGGTCAATGCCCGGCTCTCCACCGTGAAGGTATATGCGCAGTTGGCCGCCCGCGCCGGAACGCTGGCGCAGCAAGAAGCCTTGCTCATCCAGACCGTGCGCGGCTTTTCCCGTGCCGGGCAGCTTAATGTAGATGAACAACGCCCACAGACGCGCATCAGCGATGTCACCTACGCCTACAAACCAGAAGGCAAACAACAAAGCGTGGTCGTCGAGCGCCGCTCCACCAAAAAAGCGGAAGCGACCATCCTGACACCCACACAGGCTGAAGCATTAAAGCGCGTGCAAAATCATTCGCCCCAGGCATGGCGTGACGCTCTGCTCATGTGCTTGCTGCTGGATCATGGGCTGCGCGCCAGCGAAGCGGCGCTGCTGAAAGCAAGTGATTTTGACCTGGACGGGGGCACATTCATCTTTTACCGTCCCAAAGTGAAAGGCACGGCGCATGAATGGTGTACCCACACCCTATCGCCGGCCACGTACCCCATCGTGCGGTATTACCTGACCAACCATTATCCACCCGACTTGCTGCCAGTCGGGGCGCTCATCCTGGCGACGACGCGCCTGCTGAAAAATGGCGAAGGTGGGCAGCTTCTTGGTGAGCCGCTGAACCGGGTACGCATCAGCGAGCGGGTGGCCTGGTTGGGGCGGCAGGCGGGTATTACGCCGCTGTCGGCGCATGACTGCCGCCATTATTGCGCCACACAAATGGCGCGCCTGGGGTACGGCGTGGATGAGTTGATGGCCTGGTTTGGCTGGACCAATGCCCAAACGGCCGTGCGCTACATCGCCGCCGAAGAGATACAAACCCGTCATAGAGGATAAGCAGAGCATCGCCCATGCAAACCAGCGATTTTGATTACACCCTGCCGCCAGAATTGATTGCCCAACGGCCGTTGCCACAACGAGACGCCAGCCGCCTGATGGTGCTGCACCGGGAGGACGGCCGCACCGAACACCGCCACTTCACGGACATTCAAGAGTATCTGCGGCCTGGCGATGTGCTGGTGGTGAATAACAGCCGGGTGATACCGGCGCGGCTGTACGGCCGTAAACCCAGCGGCGGTCAGGTGGAGCTGCTGCTGCTGTCGCCGCTAGACGAAACACGCTGGCAGGCGTTGGTCGGTGGCAAGCGGCTTACCGAAGGGGCAACAGTTCATATCACCGGGCGCGATGGGGCGACAACAGAATGGGTGGCAACAGTCACGGCCGTACACGATGGCCCTCGCCGTGAAATAAAATTTAACCAGGCCATCCAGGATCATCTGGATGAAGTCGGTCACACCCCCCTCCCCCCTTACATTCACGAACCATTGGCCGACGCGGCCCGGTACCAGACGATTTACGCCCAACCACCCGGTTCGGCTGCCGCGCCAACTGCTGGTCTTCATTTTACGTCAGAACTTCTGCTGGCTATGCGCAATTCTGGCGTTCTATTGGAAACGGTAACGCTGCATGTGGGGCTGGACACCTTCCAGCCGGTAACGGCCGTGCAGGTAGCCGACCACACCATTCACAGCGAATGGGCCAGCCTGACGCCGGAAACAGCACGGCGCATCAATGAGGCTAAACTGGCTGGCGGGCGAATTGTGGCGGTGGGCACAACGGCCGTGCGCACGCTGGAAACGGCCGCCTGCCGCAGCGCCGGCATCACAGGCAGCCTGCAAACCATCAGCCAGCGTGATCTGGCTGGCGAAACCAGTAATCTCTGCCCCTGGCGACCGGTGATGGCCTTTGAGGGGACAACAGACTTGTTCATCTACCCTGGTTACCGCTTTCGGGCGGTGGATATGATGATCACCAATTTTCATTTACCACAATCCAGTCTACTGATGCTGGTATCGGCTTTTGCCGGGCAAGAACGCATACAGCAGGCGTATGCCACGGCCGTGGCCGAACAGTATCGCTTCTTTTCCTTTGGCGACGCCATGTGCATTCTGTAGGGCGATTTTCTAAATCGCCGCCACCACACGCATGCCCGATTCCACCCTCCTCCTCATTTCCATCCTCGCCGCTGTCATTCCCACGCTTTTTTATGTGAGCATTGTTTATATGGTAGACCGCTATGAAAAGGAACCGGCCTGGCTGCTGGCCGCCGCTTTTTTCTGGGGCGCGGTGCCCAGTGTTGTGCTGGCCGTCCTGCTCAATACGCTGCTGGGCATCCCCCTGTATGTGTTAGCCAGCGATGGGCCATTTGCGGACACGGCCGTCGCCATTTTTGTGGCCCCCGTTGTCGAAGAAAGCCTCAAAGGGCTGGCCTTGTTAGCAATTTTCCTGTTCTGGCGGCAAGAAATTGATAGCCCACTGGATGGCATTATCTATGGGGCCATGGTTGGCCTGGGTTTTGCCATGGTGGAAAATGTCTTTTATTTTATGGCGGAGTATTGGCGCGGCGGCACAGCGACCTGGGGGATCAACGTGTTTTTGCGCACGGTTGTGTTTGGGCTGAACCATGCGCTGTTTTCGGCGTTTGCCGGGTTGGGGATTGCCGTTGCCCGGCTTTCGCCCCGGTTATGGGTGAAGTTAGTAGCGCCGGTATTGGGCTGGGGCACGGCCGTGTTCCTCCACTTCATGCACAACCTCACCGTCGCCAGCGGCACTGTCCTGGTCTGCCTTAGTTTTGTCTTTGATTGGGGTGGCCTGGCTTTGCTGCTGGTGATCACCTTCTGGGCGCTTATCCAGGAGCGAAGCTGGATCAAGACCTATCTGGCCGAGGAGGTGGCGCTAAACACACTCACTGTTACGCAATACCGGCTGGCCTGCTCCGGGCATCAGCGTGCGCTTTTCAGCCTGGAAATGTTGTTCACGAAAGGGTGGCGGGCCAATCGGCGGTCGGCCCGTTTTTTTCATCGGTGCAGCGAACTGGCCTATAAAAAACACCACCAGCAGTTATTTGCAGATAAACAGAGCGCCGCTGCCATCGCCCGGCTGCGGCGCGAGATAAACCAGCTCAGCCAGTTTTTGCGGTAGCGCCGTTGCATTGCCGCGTCTTTACAACCAATTACGGCGGGGATAACAGTCTTATTTTTCCGGGCAGGATCTCATATTCAATCTGGGTGGCGGCGTCGGCAATGAGTTCGCCGTCGGCGTGAATGGGGGTGCCGGGCTGGCAGGAGATGGTGATGTGGCGGGCACGGCCGTGTTGCACTTTTGGATGCTGAATATGCGTCCCCTTAAACAACCGGGGCAGGATGGTCAACACGGTGCGTTTGGGCATGTCGGGCGCAAACACATAATCAAAATAGCCATCATCAAACTGCGCGCCGGGAGCCATCTGGAAAATACCACCCGTGCGCGGCCCATTACAGACCGATAACAAGATTGCCGGGCCGTTGAAGGTATTGTCCTCGTCAAAACGAATATCCATCTGCCAGGCGCGCAATTTGAGCAAGGCACGCACCAGGGCCACAAAATAACGGGCATTACCCGACAATCGTTTGATTTTGGTGTTTTCCAATGTCACCAGTGGCTCCATGCCGATGGCGCAGTTGTTGACAAAAAAATGATCATTCACGCGGGCGGCGTCAATGGGGCGGGTATGACCGGCGGCGATCAGCTGCGCCGCCTGGGTCAGGTCGCGTGGCAGTGGAATGGTGTCGCTCAAATCATTGGCCGTACCGATGGGCAATATGCCGAAAGGCACAGTCTGACCTTCACCAGCAGCTTGAATCAGTCCGTTAATCACCTCATTGATGGTGCCGTCCCCCCCGGCAGCCACCACCGCATCATAATCACCGGCGGCCTGGCGGGCCACATCCACGCCCTCCCCTGGCGCGGTGGTGGGGTGAATGTCGGCGGTGAGGGATACGGCCGTGAGCGCCGCCTGTACCTCCGCCAAGCGTTCTCCCGCCCGCCAACGATTCGCGTAAGGGTTGAGAATTACCTTTACCCGCATAACACCGCACCCTCCTGAAAACAAAAAACGTAAAACGCAAAGAGTCTTCACGTTTTACGTTTTCATGTGTTCTCTCCTGATACCTACAATTCTACAAAGTAAGAATCGGCAGCCCGATCAATCAACTCTTTTGTTAATTGCGGTTTCACTTCCATGTATTGGGCAATATCCAAAATCTGGTCTAACAAGTCGCGGGGATGATTGGCGCGGAGCTTCTGGTTGCGTTTAATGTAATACTCTTGCAGCAGATACCGCACCGCCTGCTCATCATAGGGAATGCCCCGTTTTTCACAGACAGCCACAAAAATGGCGCGGAATCCCTCAAATGTGGGCGCACGCACTTCGATCTTGTGCCGAATGCGCCGCAAAAATGCCTCATCTACCAGGTCACGCGGCGGCAAGTTGGTGGAGAAGACGATCAACACTTCAAATGGCACTTCCAACTTGCGCCCGGTGTGCAGCGCCAGAAAATCAATCTGCTTTTCCATAGGCACAATCCACCGATTGAGCAAGTCACGGGGGCGCACTTGCTGGCGGCCAAAGTCATCAATCAGGAACATGCCATTGTTGGCCTTCATCTGAAACGGCGCTTCATAAAATTTATTGGTGGGATCGTAAATGAGGTCTAGCCCCTCCAATGTCAGCTCACCGCCGACCATAATAACCGGGCGTCTGATGCGTAACCAGCGGGCGTCTGTCTTACGCGAGCCACCCAATGCCCCGGTCACACCACGATCCTCTGGCACTGCTTCGTGGTTGATCTGGTCATAAACATTGATGATCTGACCATCTACCTCCACCGCATAGGGAATGTAAATATCGCTGGTCAAAATCATACGGCCGATGGCTTCGGCAATGGTGGTTTTGCCGTTACCTGGGGGGCCATAGAGGAAGATAGATTTGCCAGAGTTGGCTGCGGGGCCAATCTTCTGAAACACATCTTCTTCCAGCGTCAGGTGGGCCAGCGATTTACGCATCATAGCCGGATTGACCTTCAGCCGCTTGCCACTTTGGGCTTTAACCGAGGTGATGTAATTATCCCAGGGCACAGGGGCCGGGCCGACGTAGGTGGTACGTTCTAATTGTTCACGGGCGCGGTTGGCCCCCTTGTTTGTGATAGAGTAGTTGTAAGTGGCAGCGCCCAGGCCGCCAGAGCCTTTAACCTCGCACATTTGCTCCCGCTTCAGATAATCCATCAGGGGGCTAACGACTGTGGCGAATGGCACGTGCATCAATTCGGCAATCTCATGCCCGGTCAATTGGCCACGAAAATACATGATTTTCAACGCCAGGTCTTCCAGAAAACCATGCGTGAGACCGGTATCTTCAATGCTTTTTACGGCCGGTGGTTCCCAGTCCATGTCAGTTAAAATAGCTGATTGTCCTTTTAGTGCTGAAGTTGCCATTGCATCTTCTCCCATGCAAATGTGTGTTTATGACTGAAACGATATGCTCCCATGATAGCCTGCTTGCAGCCGGAAAACAACTGTGGGCGGGACCTATGTGATTTCGTGTACCTGGATGAGGTTGGTTTGCCCCATTTGGGCAAAAGGGATGCCGGCGGTAATGACGAGACGGTCGCCGGGTTTCAGGCCAAATTGGAGCATGGCGACGGCCGTTTGCTCCAGCATCTCATCCGTTTCGGTGAAGTTTGGCACCAGCACACATTCCACCCCCCACACCAGCGCCAGACGGCGTTGGGTGCTGGCCAAGGGCGAAACGGCCATCACGGCCGTAGGTGGACGATGGCGGGCTACTTGCCTGGCAGTATGCCCAGACATGGTGGTACTGACGATAGCTTTGGCCTGCACATATTCGGCCACCGAACAACTGGCGGCGCTAATGGCTTCGGTAACGGAAATGGCGTGGGTTGCGGCCGCCTGGCGACGGCTGCGCCAGATGTCATAGGGAAATGCTGTTTCCGTAATCTCGCTGATTTGTTTCATCATCAGCACCGCTTCTACCGGGAAACGGCCGCTGGCTGTTTCATTGGACAACATGACCGCGTCGGTGCCATCCAAAATGGCATTGGCCACGTCACTGGCCTCGGCCCGCGTGGGCCGGGGATGCTCCACCATAGATTGCAACATTTGTGTCGCTGTAATCACCGGCTTGCCTGCCTCATTACACGTCCGAATGATTCGTTTCTGCAACAGAGGTACTTCCTGCGGCTGTACCTCAATACCCAGGTCGCCACGCGCCACCATCATCCCATCAGCCACATCACAAATCTCTGCCAGGTGGGCGATGGCTTCGCTTTTTTCAATTTTGGCAATTATGGGAATTTGGACGCCCTTCTCAGTCATGATGGCGCGTAATTCGTGGATGTCGGCGGCCGTGCGTACAAACGAGAGGGCCACATAATCCAGCCCAAGCTGGCAGATCAGTTCAAAATCCTCTCGATCCTTATCCGTCAGGCTGGAAACAGGCAAATCAGTACCGGGTGCATTAACCCCCTTTCGAGATTCCAATAACCCGGCAACAGTAGTCATACACCGCAGCGTATCATCTTTTTTCTCGGCGACAACAAACTCCACTTCACCATCACCAATCACCAGGCGTGCGCCGGGCTGCGCCGCGGCAATGAGATCCGGGTGGGGCAAATGAATCATCGCTGGCTGGCCCCGGTGTGGCGTAAGGACAATTTCTTCACCCAGTTGTAGCTGAATACCACCGGCTTTGACATGGCCTAAACGAATTTTAGGCCCTTGCAGATCGCCCAGGAGGGCTAAAATCTTCCCTTCGCTTTGCGCCACCTCACGCAGCATTTGTATTGTTCGGGTGTGCGACTCATGGTCACCATGGGAAAAATTGATGCGGGCCACCGTCATGCCAGCAGCTAACATCCGGCGTATGGTTTCAGGGTTATTGGAACTGGGTCCAATAGTAGCTACAATCTTTGTGCGCGCCATACATTACTCAGAATGTTTTACCGTGATTTGAATTTCTTCATTGTCCAACCGCTTGACATTTAGCTGCACATGGTCGCCTTGCTCAAAGTTTTCTTCGAACCAACGATGAACGCCAGGGCTGAGAACCAGACGAATCGTGTCGCTGGATTGGATACGCCAGACAGCGCACTCTTTGTCATAAATGCCTTCATAATAAACGGTGACGCTACGCGTTTCGCTGCGGGCGCTCAGGGCGAAGAACTCCCAATGTTCGGGGGACATGTTGATGAACCCTTTGCGCAAGTAGAGGGGTTTGATGTCGGTCACAAATTGGAAGCCTTGCTCGGGGTCAAGGTTGGTGGTGGTGGCAATGGAGGTGGATTCGGCCGGTGTTTTGAGCTTGGGTCGGACTTTGGGTTTGGGTTTGGTTCCCTTGGTGGCCTTTTGCCCGTTCAGAAAATGGATAAGCGGCAATAGGCGTTCTAGCTCTTTTGTGACCACATCGAGAACGACCGGCCCCATGACGGAGATTTGATCGGAACTGAAACGGCGGCTGATGAAGATGGGTGTGATCCATTTTTCTTCACCCACGAGATAGGCGGCTTTACTAAGGAGGGACACGGCCGTTTCCTCATCCAGGTTTACCACATTATCTTTGTATAAATCCTGATAATGCGAGCGTTCACCCGATTCCTCGTCAATTTGCTGCTGCTGCAACCGGAATGACCATTCCGATCCCAATTCGGTTATCAAACGATGGGCCATAGCCGGCTGCTTTTCGGCCAGGGCCAGGGCCTTATACAGACCACGTTTGTCAGTGAGCGCCAGTTGCAACTCCAGGCTCATGGGCCGGGCATAAAAGAGTAATTGCCAATCGGACTCCACTTCATCTTTGGCAGCCAGATACACCGTCTGATTAGCCCGGCTCAATCCCGCATAGGGAAATTCTGCCTGGATTGACCGTGGCAGCCGGGCATGTAATGTGCGGATAAACAATTCTAGCTGATCGAGAGCAAAGTTAACGGCGGCTTCCTGTCCGGCCCAACCAAAGGCCGCAAAGACGGGCATCCCCAGCCCGGTAAATGGTTGTGCTGTTGTCATACGAACCAATCCTTACACTTCCTGTGTTGTTAATTTTGGGGTAAGTGGTTGAGGGTTTTCCTACAAACAATTTCCTGTCTATTTATATCAGGAGTATTCAAGTTTGCAAGTTGCAGGTAGCAAGTGACAGGTTATAGATACCTGCCACATGCTACCTGCATCTTACTTGATGCGATATCCTTCGTAGTCGTTATTAAACAACCAGGCCACCACCGCGCCGATTTCAATAGTTTCAGGCAGGTAGGTGAGCATGGTAACGGACGATGTGCCGCGTGTATGTAGCATGTGCTGGGTACGGGTCATGCGATCAAAACGATGCTGCCAGATGTGCAGGTTAGACGGCCGTAAATCCACCCACCCCTTCTCCGCCCACTGATTAACATTTTCCGGCGACAACGCCGCCTCATGGTAAATACTTTCGGGGATGTTCAGCCGGGGGCCACGAATCAGATGTTGGCCGTCCGGCGTCAGGATAGGCACACCAATGGATGTGATCTGGGTGCGCAGCAGTTCGTTGTCCAGGATGAACTGGTATAAGGTCTCCGATAGTTCGGTAGCTGCGGTGTCAATCACCCGCTGAAGCGTCTGGTAATTCAATTTGAGTAAATGGGCCTCATATAACAATTTGGATAACTCCGGCGGCCCTAACTGCCCCAACGCCACACTGTGGCTCTGCGTTTCCTCCTCAATGCGCGCCAGCTTGTCCAGCGCCGTCTGGCGCAGCACACCGGCTCGATAACTGGAGTTGATGACGCTGCTATCTATGCCGGCAATGACATCATAACCCGTATTGCTGCCCTTAATCTCCAACACGGCCTGCTGCGCAATTTCTTCGGGCGTCACAAATTCCATCTGGTTGATGTGGGTAATGGCTTCAAACTCCCCGCGCGCAAAAAAACCGTTTTCGCCGGTGTCCACACCGGCCATATGCAGCTTTCCCAGCCGCTCATACTGGCCTTCGTCGCCACGCAGGTTCAACATGTCACCTAGTGGTTGGGCCTGGCTCTGGTAACGGAACTGGGGCCGACCGCGCATTTTGACCGTTTTATAAGCCACGCGCCGGTAGCCGATCATGGCTGCCGGTTTTAGCTCTTTCACCAGCGGGCCACCGGGTGTGCGCGCCATCAGGAAAAGCAGGCCGGTGTGGGCAAAGGCCACGGCCGTTTTACTCATCAATTTGGCGCTGGGGCGGTCTTCGCTGTGGGTGTAAGGGATATTTAGCCCCATGCCCCCCGTGCCGGTGGTGCCGATTTTCAAATACAGGCGTGTGCCCACCTCACACATCGCCTTGTGTATCATTTGCACATGGCGAATGAGCTGCGGCAGGGATTGGGATATCAGGAGCATACTGATATTCTGCTCAATTGCGCGGCCCAGTTCATCCAACGCTTCAATATCCTGATGGTCTACAATCTGGCGGAGTTGCTGCAAAATGTCATATGTCTTTTTACTCAGCGACTCCACATCCTGATAGCTGATGGCGGTGGCAGTGTTGATACTGTCCACAATCACGTCTGGCCGGTATTGCTGAATCAACTGCACCAGCGCCGACCGTTGGTAGGCCTCTTCCAGTGGGCCGAATAAATCCTGGTATAAATCGTCTCGGCGGGCGCGGCCCTGCATCAAGCGCAGACGGCGTTCTTCCATGAAGTCGCTGCGCACAAAAACATCGCCCCAGGCGCCGATAAACTCAATATGGGGAAACTCTTTGCGGGCATCGTGTAAAAATTCACGCACTTCGCCGCGAAATAAACTGGCGACGACAATTCGTTGTGGCCCAATCTGGCGGGCAATGGTGCGCACAATTTGCGCACCCACCAGCCCGGCGCCCCCCATGACTAAAACGCAGCGATCCTGGTTCATGGAATTCTCCTGTGGGTAATCCAAAATCCGGGGACGGAAGTCCGAAGTCCGATTACCGAATACGGCATTCGTGGGATATAGCTGGCATTTTATCATGGGCACGGCCGTAGCCAAAACAGAAGATCGTCAATCATAGAAGCATGTGCCAGTTGCCTTTAAGAATGATATACTAACCTTCAGGATACCAGCATGAATACACAACCAACGAAGCAGATTCCAACTGAAAAACCACCTATAGGTATGCCCTATTACCTGCCCGGTGTCCCCGTGGAGATCGAGAATCGGTCGCGCCGTGGGCCATCTACGGCCGTGATCATTCTTTTTGCCAGCATTGCCATTTTGCTGCTATTAGGCTTTATCGCCTTCACCCTCTGGCTGGCGCAAACCCAGGCAACCACTATCGCCGCCGTGCGTGACATTCTCATCATTGTCCTGGCGTTGGAATCATGTATCTTTGGCGTGGTCATCCTGCTCTTGTTGATCATGGTCATTCGACTGGTAAACATGCTAGAGTTTGAAATAAAGCCTATTTTGGAAAAGACAAATGAAACGGTGGACACCTTGCGCGGCACCACCAATTATGTCAGCCAGAATTTAGTGCAACCTACCATCCGTACCCGCGCCCAACTTGCCGGGCTGCGGCAGGCATTAAAAACATTGTTTGGTAATCCCCGCAACAATATCAAATAGCGTAGAGAACGGACAGGTGCGGCACACCTGCCAGTTCTTTAACAAAGAGGTAAACAATATGAGTGACAATACATCCAATGACTTAGGCGCTTTTTTAGCCGGATTTGTGATCGGTGGTTTGATTGGGGCTGCGACGGCCATGATCCTGGCCCCCCAGTCTGGACGTGAGACACGCGCCCAGATTGCGGCCAGAGGTGAACATCTGGTGCATACCGGTGAAGAGCAGTTCCAACACTATCGGGACGCGGCTACCACCTACACCCACCAATATGTTGAGCAGGCCAATGAAAAGCTGGCCCAGACCAAACAACAGGTAGAGTCGGCTACGGGCCGTGTGCAAGAACAGGCGCGCATCGTGTTGGATCGTGGCAAATCTCAAGCCGGTGGAGACATAGAACTCCCCAACAACGAAGCTGCCAGCCCAGAGCCAAATGAACCGGCTAATGGCAGCACCGCTTGAGCCTTGATGATTGGGTAGTTTGATGAGACAGTTTAATGGGGTTGGCCTTGTGCCTGCCCGATCCGTCGCCCCATAGGGGCATAGGCGTCCCCATGAGTGGGGAACGCCTTTTTTTTTTGGTGCGCCATGACACAGGTATCACTGGTAAGCCTGGAAGAACTGCTACAACTGCTGCCTAATGGTGAAGCCGGGCAGCAAGTACGCCAGGCTTACACTTTTGCGGAACGGGCGCATCACGGCCGTCGCCGCCCTTCTGGTGAGTATTACATTGATCATGACCTTGCTGTCGCCCAAATCCTGATAGATTTGCACAGCGATGTGCCCACGGTTGTGGCCGGTTTGCTGCATGATAGCCTATCCCCCCACACCGAGGTTGATCTGCAAACAATAAAAAAACAGTTCGGTGGTGAGGTCGCGGGGTTGATTAATGGGTTAGAAACTCTTCATGCCTATGCGAATGAGGAGCAATATAAAAAACACCGGGACACCGAGGCCACTACGCTTGAGGAAATTCGTCGCGCCATCTTGACCATTACCGAAGTAGATATACGGATCATCGTGATTCGGATGGCCGACTGCTTGCAGGATTTACGCAAAGCCAGCCAGCTTTCAGCTGAAGAGCGCCTCAAAATTGCGACCGAGGCGATGAAGGTATTTGCCCCACTGGCCAACCGCCTGGGCATCTGGCAACTCAAGTGGGAAATGGAAGACCTGGCTTTTCGCTATCTGGAGCCGGAAACATACAAAGAAATTGCCAATAAACTGGCATCTCGCCGCGCCTATCGCACCGACTATATTGAAAGCTGCATTAATAGATTGCAGGCAAAGATTAGGGAATTAGGCATTGACGCCGAAGTTACCGGTCGCCCCAAACACATCTACTCTATTCATCGCAAAATGGTGCGCAAGAACGTGGACTTTGATGAGATTTATGATGTGCAGGCGCTACGGGTGATCTTACGGCCGTCGAACCCCACCGCCTATGCCCAATTACCCTTGAAGGAAAAAGAGGATGTTGACCGCACCATGTGTTACCTGGTGCTGGGCATCGTCCATAGCTTGTGGCAGCCCATTCCCCGTGAATTTGATGATTACATTGCCGCGCCCAAAGGGAATGGTTATCAGTCGCTGCACACGGCCGTGCTCGACCCGGAAACAGGCTACAAACTGGAAGTGCAAATCCGCAGCCAGCGTATGCACGAAGAAGCAGAAAAAGGAGTGGCCGCTCATTGGGCTTACAAAGAGGAAGACGGCGCCCATGTGGCCTCATCGGTGCAGCGGCGCATACAAGGTCTGCGGGACACGCTGGCCGCTCTGCGTGACACCGACGGCTCCCTCAGCGACGCCGAGATTTTGGCGACCGAAGTGCTCGCCGACCGCATCTATGTCTATACGCCTAAAGGCGACCTGATTGATTTACCCGCCGGTTCCACACCGATTGATTTTGCTTACCAGATTCACACCGAAGTGGGTCACCGCTGCCGGGGGGCCAAGGTCAATGGCAAGATGGTGGGGCTGGATTACCGCCTGAAATCAGGCGACCGGGTAGATATTGTCACTTCCAAACGGGGTGGCCCCAGCCGGGACTGGATGAACCCCACGTTGGGTTACACCGGGCGCGCCCGCACCCGCAGCAAAATTCGCCAATGGTTCCGCAACCAGGAACGGGAACAAAACATCCAGCAAGGGCGGGCCGTAGTGGAGCGCGAATTGCGACGACTGAACCTGAGCAATACGTATTCCGTTTCTGACATCGCGCACGCACTCAAGTATAAAGATGAAGAACTGTTTCTGGCTAAGGTAGGTTTTGGCGACATACAAAGCGCCCAGATCAGCGGCGCCATTGCCTTGATACAAAACAATTTGAAGCCGGACGATGAGCTACGGCCGTTGCTGCAACCCAAACCGACCAAAACCAAAGGTCTTACCGTTCAGGGCGTAGGCGGGTTAGCCACCAAAATGGCCCGCTGCTGCCAACCCATTCCCCCCGAACCTATCATCGGCTTCATCACACGCGGGCAAGGCGTCGCCATTCACCGAAAAGATTGCAAAGAGTTGGCAAATCTGACCGAACGCGAACGGTTGATAGATGTAGCCTGGGGCACAGATTCAGAGACATACCCCATTCCCATCGTCATCAAGGCATATCGCCGACCCGGTCTCATTGAAGATATAGTCAATATATTACGCGGGCAGAAAATAAACAGCCCGCGCGCCAAGACAACTACAGCCAGCAGTATCACTACGGTATTCCTGGAAGTTGAGATTAACAGCCTGGAACAGCTAAACTGGCTAATGCAAAAATTTGAAACGCTGCCCAATGTCATTGAAGTATACCGACAGCGTTGGAACTAATGGAGGTTGCCAAACATGAGCGACGAAAAAAGCTGGAAATTTGAATATGAAGGCGAGATCATTCATGTGAAGGAAGTGGGCGACGAATATGAATTTTTCCGCGAGGAAAACGGCGCCCTGGTGGAACTGGACCCGGAGAAAATAGTGGATGTTTCTACCTACTTCTTCATGGAACTGGCGGGGGGTGAGTGAGGTGATCGTGTGTTTATGTGTTTAAGTGTTCACGTGAACACCTGAACACATAAACAGTTGATCACATAAACACGCCTATGAAACCGTTGGTTTATTATTGCCGCTGGCAAGGGGCAGCGCTGCGATTACGAGGGCGGGGCGACACGGCCGTGTGGGGCGCGCTGGTCTATACTTCTGAATCCGGCACGGAAACAACCGTTCCCTTCCATTTCCAACTGCAAACCCGGCAACTCACCCTCAGCCGCCCCACCGGTGACGAGTTGCTGCAACTGGACGAAATGGGTGTTGCCACGCCACTCTGACCTGAATCACCCTTGCCAAGTCGCCTGATTTCTGACTATAATGCGGCCACAATTCCATACCCATAAACTCCGGGAGGAGTATGTGGGCCAGAACCTGACAGAAAAGTTAGAGCCCTGGCTGAAAGCTCTCACAGAGTTCCCCCACAGAAAGTCGCCCGGAATGAATACCGCAGAAATGATAGTAGGACAAAGACCCTAAGGGTTTTAGAAAAACTTTTAGAGTCTATACCAACCAGAGTAGACCGGTACGGGAGCGCCCGTTACAGCGTTGACCCGATGATGGTCGGGAAAAGTGCGACCAGTTTGTAGTGGCGGTTTCAACCGCCAAACAAACGGCCGAATTGAGGTGGTACCGCGGAGTCGAGCCTGCTTCGTCCTCAGGGATGGGCAGGCTCGTATTAGTTATGGGGTAATTCGGTAATTAATTACCCAATCATGGAGGTTCTCATGTCTCTACCCAAACGGTACCACCCGCAAACGGCCGAACCCGGCCATCAGACGCGCTGGCAGGAACAGGGCGTCACCCAATATGACCCGGCGTCTGCTGCGCCGCGTTTTACCATTGATACTCCCCCACCCACCGTCTCCGGGCATCTGCATCTGGGGCACGTGTATTCATACAGCCAGACCGATTTTATCGCCCGTTTCTGGCGCATGAACGGCCGTAACGTCTATTACCCCATGGGTTTTGACGACAACGGTCTGCCCACCGAGCGATTGGTGGAAAAACGGCAGGGCATCCGCGCCGCCGACGTGGATCGGGCCACCTTTATTGCTCACTGCCTGGCCGCCAGCGAAGAAGCGGAAGGCGATTACCGCCAGTTGTGGCAGCGGTTGGGGCTGTCGGTAGATTGGCGTTACAGCTACCGCACCATTGATGCGCATTCCCGCCGCCTGGCGCAGTGGTCGTTTATTGACCTGCACCAAAAAGGGTTGGCCTACCGGCAGCAGTCGCCCACCATCTGGTGCCCGGAGTGCCAGACGGCCATCGCCCAGGCAGACGTGGACGACCTGGAACGAGAGACCACGTTCCACACGTTGGCCTTTCGCCTGCCGGATGGGGCCACGCTGCCCATTGCCACCACCCGCCCAGAACTACTGCCGGCCTGTGTGGCCGTGTTTGTGCATCCGGGCGACGGCCGTTACCTCTCCCTCATCGGCCAATCGGTTATGACGCCTTTGGGACAAACCGTGCCGCTGCTGGCCGACCCTGCCGCCGACCCGCGGAAGGGCACAGGCGTGGTGATGTGCTGCACCTTTGGTGATACGACTGACGTGACCTGGCAAAAAACGCACCAGTTGCCGATTATTGAAGCGATAGGGCGGGACGGCCGTCTCACTACCGCCGCCCATCCCTACACCAGCCTCACCGCCGCCGAAGCACGTCAGGCCATCATCCAGACATTGCGCGAGCAAGGGGCGGTGCTGACCGAACAGGCCATCCCCCAAACCGTGCGTGTGCATGAACGGTGTGACACGCCGGTGGAATATGTGGTCACGCCGCAGTGGTTTATCCGCGTGCTGGAGTACAAAACGGAGCTGCTGGCTGCCGGGGAACAAATCTCCTGGATGCCGCCGCACATGCACCACCGTTACCGGCAATGGGTGGAGAATCTCAGTTGGGATTGGTGCATCAGCCGCCAGCGTTTCTACGGCGTACCCTTCCCGCTGTGGTACTGCGCCGCTTGTGGCACGGCCGTGCTGTCCGAAGAGGCAGAGTTGCCGGTTGACCCGATAGCGTCACGGCCGTCCAACCCCTGCCCCCACTGCCATAACACCGAATTCACCCCGGAAACGGATGTGTTTGACACCTGGTTCACCTCTTCCCTATCGCCGCAAATTGCCGGGCAGTGGGGTCACGACGATTCGTTATACAACCAGGTTTACCCGTTTAGCCTGCGGCCACAGGCGCACGAAATCATCCGCACCTGGGCGTTTTACACCATCGTCAAATCGTACCATCACTTTGGCAAAGTACCGTTTGCGCAGGTGGCTATTTCCGGCTGGGGATTGGCCGCCGAGGGTATGGGCAAAATCAGCAAAAGTCGCGGCGGTGGGCCGATGTCGCCGTTAGCTATGATCGAGCAGTATTCGGCCGACGCCACCCGCTACTGGGCTGCCAGCACTTCGCTGGGCAAAGACGCCATCATCAGCGAAGAAAAAATTCAGGCCGGCGCCAAACTGGTAAACAAACTCTACAACGTCGCCAGATTCAGCGAAAAATTCCTGGCCCAGTCACCGATTACCGATCACCGATTACCGATTACCACTTTCACAACGGCCGACCGCTGGCTGCTGGCGCACACCGCCCGCCTCACCGGGCGCGCTACGCACCTGTGGCAGCAATATGATTATGCCGCCGCCCGCAGCGAAACGGAGGCTTTTTTCTGGCGCGTGCTGGCCGACAATTACCTGGAAATGGCAAAGATGCGGCTGTATGCCCAGGACGAGGCGTCTGGCGGCGCAGCCTATGCTCTGCACCATGCCCTGCTGACGACGCTGAAACTGTTTGCGCCCATCCTGCCTTATATCACGGAAGAGATTTACCTGGGTTTGTTCGCCGCCGTAGACGGCGCGCCCTCTATTCACCAGGCGCAGTGGCCGGTGGCCGATCCGGCCTGGCTGGATGACAAGGCTTTGGCTGCCGGGGAGTTGTTGGTGGATGTGGCTACGGCCGTGCGCCGCCACAAAAGCGCACACAACCTGTCACCTGGGGCCGAGTTGTCAGCTCTTTATCTGCACACGGACGACGACCAGATCGTCGCCTGGCTGCCCCAAAGCCGCGCCGACCTGATGAGCATTACACGGGCGCAAGAGGTGGTAGTGAACGGCCGTATACCTGAAGGCGCGCAGCTTGTCACCCACACACCACTACACACGCTGGTGCTGCTGCCACACGGCCGTTAACCGCTCATGTGTCATCTCTGAAAGCTCCACTGGAGAAGCGCCTGGCGCCGGTTGCACCGGTTCCAACAAGGTGATTTCGGCTATCAATGGCCCTTTGAACCGGGCCAGCCGCTGCAACGCTATGCCAATCCCTTCATCGCGCTGCCAGATGGCCGCGTCCAGATCGCTATAGGTGATGGCGCAGGGGAGGAACGCAGCGCCCACATCGGTCACAATTTCAAACGCGCCATAGCGGAATGGCAGCAGTTCTGTGCCTGATCCACGCTGCCCCTCCGGGTACAACACAATCGGCGGGTGATACGAAATGCGCGACAGCGTATGCCGGGCCGCCTGGCGCGACGCCTTATCGGTGCGCTCCACAAAGACACAGCCAATGGCTTTGGCAATCCAGCCAATCAGCGGCATTTTACGCACCTCATCCTTGGCCAGAAAGCTGACCGGCGTCACCGACAACAGCGCCAAAATATCCAGATAAGAGATATGGTTGGGAAAAAGAAAACCGTTGAAGGCGGCCAACCGCTCTGCTTCCGGGCAGATCACTTCCACCCGCAGCACACGCAGCAGTCGCCGCACGAACCATCTGAGCACCAAAAAAGACGGCCGATACCCGCCCAGATGAAACGGCAGTAACGCGGCCAATAACACGCACACTGTCGCCGTTATCAACAAAACCGCGCTCACCGTCAGGCGATATGTCCCACGAAGCCTACTCATCTCACCGATTACCCATTTGCTTGAAACCACTGTCCCTGTTAACGGCCGTACTCATCATCACTTTTCTCGAACAGCATCGGTTGAAAAGGCAAGGATTCTTTCTGACTATATCCAGCGCCCCACCCAAAATCCAACCTTTGCTGCGCCATTTCATAAAACTCTGGCATGACCTCAAAACCGATAAAGTGTCTATTTAGACTTTTGGCGGCTACGGCCGTTGTCCCACTCCCCATGAATGGATCAAGCACAACCTGACCTTCTTTCGTGGTGAGCTTGATAAGAAATTCGATGAGACCCAACGGCTTTTGTGCTTCGTGAACTCTAGTCTCACCATCACGAAACCAAAATGACAGGACGTTTGTCGGATTCGCCCCATCTACTTGACAATCGCCTAAGTTTATCGCCCCCACACTATGTTCAAGTACATTGTCTTCTATCGTACCACCAATTTTGTATGGTTTGATGAACCAAGCTATTGGCTCATAAGCGGGCGCCAGGTTCCCCAGACGCCAGCCAGACCAATTCTCAGTTTCGTCAACCAACCCTCTCCGCTCAAAAACAATGCTAAGGCGCTGCGCTCGATGATGGGCTGCTGCTTTTTTCCAGGCCAATGTATCCTTAAGGAGAAAACCGCTATTTTCAAACGCATTCACCACCCGGTGGATCGTTCGACGCGCCCCGAAGACAAAGAGAGAAGCGCCATTTTTCATCTTTGGCAAGACCAATTCGGCCCACTCCTGGCACCACTCTTGGTACTCCTTTCCGATATTTCTATCAGCTTGTGACCAACCATTTATTGGCTTCCCCCTTCTCTTAAAAGCAGATTTGCCAACCTGAGCGGGGGATTGGCCCAAGAGCGCTGAATTGGTATTGCTATGTAACACATCCCAGTCATCCAAACTGATTCCGTAAGGAATGTCGGAAAGAAAGAGATCGATGCTGCCATCAACCAGGGCAGGAATATACTCTCGACAATCTCCCAGAGTAATTCTGTCCAGGTAATCGTTGTTTATGTTGCTCACTAGACAAACTCCAGGATGCCATTATCAGCAACCGACTTCACAGCACGAACCCTGTTTTCCAGCTTTCTGCCCTTAATGACCTCTTGTATCGCCTCTTCCCGTGACAACCCCATTATTCTTTCTCTCTCTGACGCCAGGAAAGCAAGCGCCTCTTGTCTGGAAATGTTAATGGCCTCATTGGCTGCAATTTTCTCCTCTTTCCAAATCTCAGCCAGGGCTTTATCAAACCCCAAAATAGTACGATTTATGGCTTGCCAATAAGCAACAGCGTCTTTTAACGGGTGCATAGCTTCAACGGTTTTGAGCACTTCATACAGCAATTCCCTGGCTTTAGCCTGGCCGAATACCTGAACGTACCGAACCATCACGGCAAGATGTGTATACGTCGTAATGCCTACCGAATGCTCTGCTCACACATTCCACATCGGCTGCATCTGCCCTTTCTTTGAGAACCAGACAGCTAAAACCCATCCAGAAAAACGCCTGGCTTATCACCACATCTGTGTATTTGGAATAGAGCTTTTCTTCACTCGTATCATGCCCATATTTTTCGGGGATAGCGCCACATAACCGCAAATGCCCAAGTAATGAATCAATCCCTTGCTCCTTAATCTCTTGCGCCAGTTCTCGTTCAACCTTTTCAATGTCAACGCCAAAATCTCCGCTAAGACGGATTATTTCATCAATCCAATACTGTCGGCTTTCAATCTGCTGCCTGGTAATTACACGAGTATCCATGCTTCTTGATGCCTAAACCGATTACGGATCACCCTTCCCCTTCCACAACTTTACCGGCGGTGCGCCAGGCGCGTTTGGCGTCTTCATAGCCCATGCGGTACAGCTTATCATGTCCTTCCTGGGTGTAGCGCAAGATGCGTTCCACCGGTATCGCTTCTTCAGGAGCAACGATCATGGGTTCGGGCAATTCGTGGAACTTGTCCTCGAAGATGTCGGGAATACCGTTATTGTCTTCATCTTTCAGTTCCAACTGCTCCCCGCGTATCTGGCTGAGGAGGAGGGCATTTTGGGCACGCAGACGGCCGTTTTCCACCTGTAACCGCACCAGTTCATTGATCCGGTGAAACATCTTCAGGTCAGATTGGAACGAAGCCAGCAGCGCCCACTCCAACATGGTGCTGGCAGCTTGCAAGATATTGGATGGGTTTTCTAACTTTCGCTCTTCGGCCGTTTCCCACGGGGTCATCATCACCACGACAATCTCTTCCGCTCCGGCATCAATAGCCGGGCCAAGGGGCGTGTTAGCCACCGTTGCACCGTCCCAGTAGAGGTTCTCATGCAGTTGAGTTGCCGGGTAGACAATAGGGATGGAACAACTGGCGATAATATGGTCCAATCCAATTGGCTCCTGCTGCATTTTACTGGGATACACATCTCGGCTGTTGCCAAAGACGTGAAGCTGGCCGGTGCTGATTTCGGTGGCGGTGACACGCAAATGCACGGCCGCTTCGTCTGAATTGAGCCGGTCAAAATTAACCCAACCTTTTTCTTGCAACGTCTTCCGAAGAGGAGCGGTATCCAGCAAATAGTTGCCGGTGAGTGCCCCCAGCCCGGCCTTTTGCACATCATCTGTGCGCAGCCGCCGCCACAAAGCCCACAACGAGTTGGCATTGTGCCCCGAAGCAATCGCCGCGCCATTGACCGCGCCGATGGAAGTACCGGCCACAATATCGGGGTACCATTCGTGTTCTTCCAGGAACTTCAACACGCCCACATGGTACGCGCCACGCCCACCGCCGCCAGACAAGACCAGTGCATTTTTACGTGCTTTCTCGGCCATTTTGATTTCCCTTCTTCGTCTGTAGTGGGCGTTTTAACGCCTCTATACGGCGCTAAAGCGCTCACTACGAAATAATTAACCGACCAGATAAGCGGGACGCACGGCCGTTTCCACCATTTCCCGAATCTCTATTCCCGGCGGTTTGACGGGCAGGATAATATGGAAACGGCTGCCGGGCAGGCGGGATTCATCTTCCCCTTCCGACTCGACCCAAATGCGTCCGCCGTGCGCTTCAATCACCCCTTTGGCAATAGGCAGCCCCAGGCCCGGCCCGGCGCCTTTGAACTTGGTGCTGCCGGTGGAATGAAGCTGTGGATCGCCCACCCGAAAGAATTTTTCAAAGATCAGGTCATGGTATTTGGGGTCAATGCCAATGCCGGTGTCACTGATCACGATCTCCAGGTACTCGTCGGTATTCACGCTGGGAATCAGGGCGGCGGTGACGTGGATACGGCCGTTATCCGGTGTATATTTCACGGCATTACCCAACAAATTGGTGAACGCCTGCACCAACCGTTTGAAATCGGCATGAATCGGCGGCAGATCATTCACGCCTTCCACAATCATTTGAATGCGCCGCTCGCGGAGCGCCTGCGCCAGTGGTTCGCCGGCCAGCCGCAAAATGGTGTCCACGCGCGTCTTAACAAAGGTCAACTGCATCCCATCCACATCCAACTGGCTGGCGTCTAACATCGCCGTGATCAGGCTTTCCAATTGCAGCGTGGCCCGGTTAATGTGCCCGATAATTTCGCGGGTCTGCTCTCGCGTCAATGCGTTTTCATCATTCATCGCCGCCAGAATGTCCGAGTACCCCTTCACCTGCGTCAATGGGGTGCGCAATTCGTGGGAGGCAATGGTGATGAAGTCAGACTTCACCCGGTCCATTATCTCCAGCCGCTCATTTTGCTCGCGCAAGTCCGTATTCAGGTGGCGAATTTGTTCATTCTGGATGTTCAGTTCGCTGTACAGCCGGGCGTTTTGCAGCGCCACCACCGTCTGGTCGGCTAAAATTTGCATCAGTTCCAGTTCCCCCGGCTGGTAAGGCACCGCCGACATTTTGGGACCAACAGCGATAACACTTTCCAACTCATCACCGCTGCCCACCGGCACATACACTTCCATCTGCTGCTCTTTGAGCCAGGCGCGTTCTTCCTCGTGCAACCCTTTATAATCCGGGCTGAAATCCAGATCATATTGCAAGAGTGGCTGATTCTGCCGGGACAGGGTGGTAAAAAAGAGACTATTGGCCGGCAGCGTGACCCTGGTGCGGGCAATTTGCCCCATACCGGTGATGGGTGTTAACTCAACACGGCCCGAAGCCGCTCCGGGTTCGCCGTCCGTCTGCCGCGTCAGCAACATCAACCCACACCGGTTTGTCTCCAGCAGTTCACTCAACGTGCCCGCAATCAACAGCGCCAACTGCTGCACATCCAACGTGCGCGAGATGGCCTGGCTGTAGTTGCGCATCACCTGGTTTGTATTCAGCCCCTCGCCACGCAAATAGCGGAAGGTCAACCGCTCCACAAAGCGGCGATATGGCTCATACAGGAAAAAGCCCAACGAGAGCAAGACAGCCAGAATCACGGCCGTGACCACCTCACCCAACTGCAAATCCCCACTCACCTGCACCGCCGCCAGGATGATGATGATCAGCGGCAGCGCCGATATGGTATTCACAATCAAAAAGGCAATGCCCCGTATCGCCCGCGTGCGCACATCAAAAATGCGAAACGTAGCTACACCGTAGACCATGCCAATGATGCCCAAAAAGCGCAGGAACTGGCCGACCACGATTAAGACAAGATTGTCAAAAAATTGCAGGAACTCGCCCAGGAACACGGCCGTGAGTACCACAAACCAATACAACAACCGGTTGGCGTGCCAGGGGAAAGGGGTTGCCTTATATTCCCGCCACGTCTTGCCCAACAGCAGCCCGCTAATAGCAAACCAGACCAGATAACTCAAAAAGGTGCCGCTGGACATTCTCAAGTTGATCAAAGCAGACTGATTGGTCGCCGGCAGCAAGTCCACCACAATCGCCATGACCACCGCCAAAGCCACCACCAGCAGCAGGGCGCGGGGAACTTTCCACTCCAGAAACGAAGCGGTCAAACCCACCGTCAGAATCGTGCTCAATAGCAAAAACTTGACCGCCAGATTGGGGTAGGCCACCAGCGGCGCGGCAAAGAGCGAAAACTCCCAGATGACCGAGGTTGCCAGTAGTAAAGCCAGCCAGCGCCGCTGACCGGGGTTTTGGCCGCGCCGCGAGAGAGGAGAAATCAGCAGCAGAGTATAAATGGCCGCGCCAATAAGGGGGATAAATTGGTTGTTAGCATATACGCTCATCAATGCGAAGTCCGATGCGTATGGCATATGGCGTAACCGTCCACGACATATGCAATAAGTAATAGCTATCAATGGCCTCAAAGACAAAGTATATTGTAACGGCCGTACCCACCAGCGGCAAAACAAAGACCCTAAGGGTTTTTGAAACCCTTAGGGTCTATCTCTTCTGGCGGAGAGGGAGGGATTCGAACCCTCGATGAGGTATAACCCCATACACGCTTTCCAAGCGTGCGCACTAAGCCAGCTATGCGACCTCTCCACAGCGCGGGGGAATTATAAACGATGGCGGCAAGGGTGCAAGTGATAACAAATATACGCCGGGTTGTGCTAAAATGACATTTAGCTATGGAAGCGGTAAACCTGAACTGGGAATGGCATATGCGGTGGGGGCCGGCGGTTATGCTGCTGTTCGTTTTGCTCTGGTATGGGCGCGGCTGGCGGCACGGCCGTGAAACCATCAGCCACGCAGCACTACCCGTCCGGCCCATTTTGTTTGCGCTTGGTCTCTTTTTGCTGGCGCTGGTCTGGCTATCCCCTCTCTATTTTTTGGCTAACCAACTATTTGCGGCCCGCACGGTGCAGCGCATCTTGCTGGTGGGGCTGGTCCCGTTCTTTTTGCTCATAAGCAATCCCGCGCCGGTGTTGTTTGCCGGGCTGCCGGTCAGGGTTCAGAACGAGCTGCTGGATTGGGAGCACGGCCGTCCCCATTTATGGCGCTATGTGCTTAGCCTTACCAAACCCAGTTTCGTCTGGGTACTGTTTGTGTCCGTGGTCTGGTTGTGGTATGACCCCCAATTGCATAATCTGACGCTACGTTACGACATGCTGCACCAGGCGGAAATGGCTCTGCTGTTAGGAGTGGCTCTGCTCTACTGGTGGCACATTCTGGCCGTCGCCCCTCAACTTCATGCCCCTATGCACCCTCTCATCCGCATCCTGTATGCCGTCATCGGTTCCGGGCCGGTCAAGTTTGTTGGTTTCATTTTGCTATTTTCAGCACAACCTGTTTACAATTACCCGGCAGCCATCCAGTTTGATGGCCTGCACATAAACGACCAGGGATTGGCCGGCATTCTTATCTGGACGTTGGGTGGCGTGGTGTATACCTGGACGGCCGTGTACCTGACCCGCCAATGGATTGGATTAGACGATGATAAACCCTATTTGCCTCACACCTACTGGTCAACCGAAGAAGCGATGCTGGCGCCGGGGTTTCATGCCAGACAGCAACCGACGACCACCAAAAACATTTAGGCGCAACCATCTTCTTATGACGCCGCCAGCCAGTTAGTCAGGAGCGATACCCACATGTCACGATATAAAGAATTGACCCAAATCTATCGCCAGTCACGCCAGACCTTCCAAAAATATGAAGAGGAATGTTCGGCTTTCTCCCGTGAATTGGTCAGCGGTTTACTGGAATATATTGAGTGGCCGCGCGACCAGGAAGTCACTTATCTGGCTGTCGGCGAAGAGTTTGACCCAAATAATAAATTCTATGCCCTGGCAGGGGCGATGCAGATGGACAGCCAATCGTTCTGGCACTTTGGTGTGGAACTGCGTTTGCAAGAACCCAACGGCGCTTACCCGCTGCCTCTGGTGCTCAGTTTTTTCATCAAAAAAGTGGACGATTACTTCATCGTCAAAATGGGGCCGCAAGGGCGCGAGCTAAAGATTCCCGAAAGCAAACGTGGGCAGTTGGAGCCATTTTACGAAGCGGTTTACACGCAGTTGAAAGAGTTTTTCGCCAAACGGTACATTCAAGCCATCACCGGCAACGAAACCCAATTTGGTTTTATCACCCTGATATGACGCCCGATAAGATAACGCCAACTATTGCCGCCAGCGCCTGGATTGCGGACACGGCCGTCGTGCGCGGTCATGTCACCCTGGCTGAAAATGTAAGCGTCTGGTTTGGCGCGGTGCTGCGCGGCGATGACGCGCCAATTACCGTTGGCGAAAACAGCAATGTGCAAGACGGGGCGGTGCTGCATGTCTCTGCCGGGTTCCCTTGTGTAATCGGCCGTAACGTCACCATCGGCCACCGGGCCATCGTACATGGCTGCACAGTGGAAGATGGGGCGCTGATTGGCATGGGGGCCATCGTGTTAGATGGGGCGCATATTGGCGCCGGGTCTATGGTGGCTGCCGGCGCGGTTGTTTCACCGGGGATGCAAGTGCCACCCGGCAAACTGGTGCTGGGTGTACCGGCCCGCATCTTCGGGCCACTGTCTGCCAGCCAACAAGAGTTGGGGCCACGTGCGGTGCAGAATTACGTGGCGCGAAAGGAAGCCTACCGCGCCGGATTTTATTGACATGATCTGCTTTGAAATTCCCCCTGAAGTTTTGGCCCAATTGGAACCATATGCCCATATTGCCCACACCATGATGCGGCCGCAGGCGCGCCAGTATGATGAGCAGGAACACACACGGCCGTACCCCTTCATCCACGCCATCTGGCCGCTGGAACGGGCGCGCCACCAGCAGTGGCAACAAGCGGCGGCGCAGGAGACAGGCAGCAATGCACCAGACCTGGATGTGCTGTTCTCCATTTTGTTGGCGGAACTGTTGAGTTGGGCGGACGCCGGGCAATTTCTGGCGCGGCCGGGGGGAAGATTGGGCGGCACGGCCGTTGCCGCCGCCGGCACACCCGCCCAAAAAATCCGCTTCCTGGAACGTTTTGCCCACAGTGAAACGCCCGTCTGGGGGGCCATGGCCATCACCGAACCAGACGCCGGTTCCGACAACAGCGCCATGCGGACAACGGCCGTACTCGACCCGCAAACCAACGAGTGGATACTCAACGGCCAGAAAATCTTCATCACCAGCGGCGCACTATCGCTGGTGGAATCGGATGGCATCTGTATTGTGTGGGCGACGGTAGACCCCAACGCCGGGCGGCAAGGGATCAAATCGTTTGTGGTGGAGGCGCATACGCCGGGTATTTCCATCTCGCCGGGCCTGGACAAGCTGGGCATCCGCGCCAGCGATACGGTGATCCTCAATTTCGACAATGCCCGCATCCCCTTTGACCACGTATTGGGCGATCTGGAGGTGCAAACGGAAAAAACGACGAAAGGCTTTGCCGGGGCGATGAAGACGTTCGACGCCAGCCGCCCGGCGGTGGCTGCCAGCGCCGTAGGCATTGCCCGCGCCGCGCTGGAACTCACAAAGGAAACATTGGCCGAGGCAGGTATAGAACTGAACTATAACAAACCGCGCCATTTGTGGACGGCCGTGGAACGTGACCTGCTGGAAATGGAAGCGCAATACAAGGCGGCCTGGCTGCTGACGTTGAAGGCGACGGCGGCGATTATGTACGGCCGTAGCAACCGTCTGGATGCCAGCATGTGCAAGGTGAAAGCGGGTACGGCCGTCGTTTTTGTTACCCAAAAAGCGGTGGAACTGCTTGGCCCCTATGGCTACACCCGCGACGCCCTGGCAGAAAAGCTGATGCGCGACGCCAAAATCAATGACTTGTACGAAGGCACACGCCAGATCAACCTGCTCATTGTGGCGCGGGCGCTGTTGGGGTATTCGCGGCGGGAGCTGAAGTAGAAAAAACAAACGAGGATTGAGAGATTGTTACTGCTCAACCTTCCTCTTCCCGGAATCTCTCAATCCTCGCTGCCGAGGGGATGCAATTTGATCATTGATGATGGCGTGAAGGCCATCATCAATTGCGAACGGGCACAGCCTCATACATGGCTGCTTTAATGTCCAGGCAGTCGCGGCGCACGGTGGGGTCTACTTCGATCATGGCCGCGATTTTTTCGTAGCCGTACAAAATAGTGGTGTGATCCCGATTGCCTAATTTTTCGCCGATGAAGGGTAAGGAGGCGTCGGTTTCCGTGCGCGCCAGATACATTGCCATCTGGCGGGGGTAGGCGACGGTGCGTTTGCGGCTGGCGCCGGCCATTTCTTCGGCCGTCACGCCAAAATAGCGGCACACGGCCGTGAGCACCAGATCAAGCGTCAACTTATCGGGCCGGCGGATCAGGTCGGCCATGGCCATATTCACCAGTTCCATATCCACCGTGCTGCCAGAAAGCTGCGCATACGCCATCACCTTGTTAAATGCCCCTTCCAACTCACGGATGTTGTTACGCACGTGTTGGGCAATAAAATCCATGACCGCATCTGGCACATAGACGCCGCACTCCTCCGCTTTGGTCTGCAAAATCGCTTTGCGCATCTCAATGTCGGGCATCTGAATGTCGGCCATCAGCCCCCATTCAAAACGGGATTGCAGCCGTTCTTCCAGCGTCATCATCGCCTTGGGCGGCCGGTCGCTGGAAATGACCACCTGTTTGCCCTGGCTGTGCAGTTCGTTGAAGGTGTGAAATAACTCTTCCTGGGTGCTTTCTTTGCCAGCGATGAATTGTATGTCATCAATCATCAACACATCTGGCGTGCGGTACCGTTCGCGGAATTCGGCCATCCTTTTGTTGCGGATGGATTGCACCAGGTCATTGGTGAAGGTTTCGGAGGGGATGTAGCAGACGGTGTAGCCATCTTGCATACATTTGTGGCCGATGGCGTGCAGCAGATGCGTCTTGCCCAGGCCGACGCCGCCGTAAATGAACAGGGGGTTGTAGGTCTCGCCGGGGTTCTCGGCCACAGAGAGGGCGGCGGCGTGGGCCAGCCGGTTGCTGGGGCCAACCACAAAGGAGGCGAAGGTGAAACGGCCGTTTAAGTTTGCCACCGTTGTGGCTGTGGTTTTGCCGTTCACGCGCAGCGACTTGGGCGACGACCCATTCACGCCGTTGGCCGCTATTGAGTGCGGCTGCTTAATCAGATCATCCGCCCAGACCACAAATCGGATTTCTAGGGCGCGGCCAACAATGGCAGACAGGGTGCGCAAAATCGTATCCCGCAGCCGATTTTCCAGCCAATCTTTAGCATAATCATTGCGCACACCAATGACAAAAACATTGTCATCACACGTTAACAGGCAGGCATCCTTCAACCATGTATTGAAGGTAGCTCTGGTCATCTGTAGCTCCAATTCTCCGAGGGTAGCTTTCCAGGCGGTTTCAGGCGTCATTGTCATTGATCCAGTATGGGTGGCCTACCATCCGCGCACAACAGGCAGGCAGCAACATATGACCTTGCAGTACAAACATCAATTGTAGATAGTGGTTTTACGGCCGTTGCTCACAAAATGTGAAAAATGAGGATTCTTCTCAACCCTACAGCGCTTCCTCTTCGCCGATTCTGCGGCTCCTACCACCCAACCACCAATGTCACGTAGCGACCAGTCACATTGGGTAACAATCGGCTTCATGTGGTATGCAGATACTTTTACAACGGCACGCCCATTCTAACAAAATGAGGCAGGCAGCGCAATGAAAAATGGGCAATTTTGCCTTAAAAGCTGGAACATTTTTAGGTAACACGAAACTTAAAAAATCGGATTTTTTAAGACACATCACTTGACAAACGATTGTACCACCCATATGTGGGGCATCCCCCCGCGCATTTCCCACATTTTTGGTACATGTGGCGGGGATCACGGCCGTATCTTCCCCCCCTCTTACCTCATCTTTGCAATATCAGGCGCTATTTTGCCTCTGCCAAAATGCACTGCTATGTATTAGGATTTTGTGGCATTGCCATCTACCAGCAGGGAGCGATTGTCTACAATTGTCTATGTGAAAAAGAAACCGATGGTTACGGCCGTGCCCATATCAACCACGTAAAACGATAGGCGTGGCGGTCATCCACTTCATGCTCTTGCCGGAAAATTACGCGCCACGCCGCCGGGTCAAACGGAGGGAAATAGGCATCACCGGTAAAGGCGCCCTCTACCAGCGTCAGGTAAAGGCGGTGGGCCAGGGGCAGCGCCGCGGCGTAAATCTGCGCCCCGCCGCCGACCATCACTTCGGGGGCATCACCGGCAGCAGCCAATGCTGCCGGCAGGGATTGGACAACGGTGCAACCTGCGGCCTGGTATTGGGTGTTGCGCGTGATGATGATGTTGTGACGGCCGTGCAGCGGCTTAAACTTTGCCGGAATGGAATCATACGTTTTGCGCCCCAGAATCACCGGTTTGCCCATTGTTTGTTCCACAAACCAGCGCATGTCGTCCGGCAGCCGCCAGGGCAGGCCGTTGTTTGCGCCGATGAGACGGTTGTTATCCATAGCAACGATAAGGGAGATGATCATGGAGGAGATTGGGAGATTGGGAGATTGGGAGATTGGGAGATTGAATCTCCTGATCTCCTGATCTCCTAATCTCTTCTATACAGCAATCGGCGCTTTTATCACCGGGTGACACTGGTAGTTAACCAGTTCAAAATCTTCATAGCGGAAGTCGAACAGGTTGGTCACGGCCGTGTTTAGTTGCATGTGTGGCAATGGATACGGTTCACGGGAGAGTTGCAGCCGGGCCTGTTCCAGGTGGTTGAGGTAAAGGTGGGCGTCGCCAAAGGTATGCACAAAATCGCCCGGCTCATACCCCGTCACCTGCGCCACCATCAGCGTCAGCAGGGCGTAGGAAGCGATATTGAAGGGCACGCCCAGGAAGATGTCTGCGCTGCGCTGGTATAGCTGACAGGAGAGTTTGCCATCGGCTACAAAAAATTGGAATAGGCAGTGGCAGGGTGGCAGCGCCATCTCTTCCACATCGGCCACATTCCAGGCGGAAACGATGTGGCGGCGAGAATGAGGGTTGTGCCGCAGTTGGTGCAAGAGGTTGGCAATCTGGTCAATGGTTTGCCCATCGCGCCCCGGCCACGACCGCCACTGATAACCATATACCGGCCCCAGGTCGCCATTCTCGTCCGCCCACTCGTCCCAAATGGTCACGCCGTTATCGCGCAGATAGCGGATATTGGTGTCACCCTGCAAGAACCAGAGCAGTTCATGGATGATAGAGCGAAAATGGAGCTTTTTGGTCGTCACCGCTGGGAAACCTTCGGCAAGGTTAAACCGCATCTGGTAGCCAAACACGCCAATAGTACCCACGCCGGTGCGGTCGTTGCGCTCAACGCCGTTAGCCAATACATGCTGCATTAAATCAAGATATTGTTTCATAGGTCACTTGGTCATCAGACATCCGATTTTTCTAAAAAAATCGGATGTCATTTAGTCACTCAATACATCAGTCGCAGAAAAGCATCCTTTTCCAGGCTGCCAAAGTAGCCGGAAATATCTACCGGTTCCAGCACTGCCGCCAACGCATCGGGATCATAGCGCGTGCCAACCAGCCGCTGTTCCAGTTCCGCCACCGGCTGCAAACCGGCAAAATCGCCAAAAATCGTCAGTTGCTCAATCAGCCCCTTGTGTACCTCAATGCGCATATCAATTTTGCCCACCCCCTCAAAGCGATCTTGTTTACGCACATTAAAGCGGGGCGAACGGCCGACATTCCACTCCCACGTCTGGTAGCGACTGGCGGAAATCTCGTTAATCTTTTCCCAGTCGGCAGGCGTTAATTCGTAGGTGGATACACTTATGCCGCCAAAAATCTCCTGCAATAACGCCTCTTTCAACTGGTGAATGTCCATATCCACCGGCAGCAGTTCCCGAATGTTGACCACAAAAGCGCGAATGGATTGGACTGCGTTGGAAGTAATCTCTAGCTGCCGGGGATTGAGCGCCTTGAGCAGCGTCTCCAGGTGGCTGTCAAACAGCAGCGTACCATGGCTGAACATGCGGTTTGACGTGGCATATTGGGCATTGCCGGAAATTTTCTTACCGGCAGCGTAGATATCGCTTTTACCACGCAGCTCGGCATCTACACCCAACGCCCGCAGGGCGCGGGCCACCGGTTCGGTGAAACGAGAAAAATTGTGTAGATGGTCACGGCCGTTGCTCATAAAACTAAAATTCAAATTGCCCAAATCATGGTACACCGCCCCCCCACCAGACAGCCGCCGCACCACATGAATGTTGTTGGCGCGCACAAAATCGGTATCAATCTCTTCCAGCGTGTTCTGATTCCGACCAATAATGACCGACGGCTCATTGATGTAAAAGAGCAAAATCGGCTCCTCTGTGGACACATGTCGCAGCACATATTCCTCAATTGCCAGATTCACACGCGGGTCGGTCACGCCATTGTTGTCTACAAAAAGCATCGGGTTGTCCTTTTTCGCCGATCATTCTACCCAACCAGTGGAAACAGAGCCAGCAACAGCCAGGCAAAAAACAGGGCATTGCCCAGGCCATACGCCCAGGGATCATCCACCGCCCCCCCCACCACCGCCATGATGCCCAACACCAGCGGCAGCACCGGCAGCACCAACACCAGGAAAAAGAGAGACGGAACGAGCAGCACGGCCGTGCCCAACCCCACCATCAACACCCCACTCTGCCCCAACCACCAACCGATCCGCCGCCCCGTAGACGCCCCTTGCTGCACCCAACCCGCCGCCAGCAGCCAGGGCAAAAAGGCCAGCGCCAGCAGCGGCCAACGTAGCAGCCGCGCCGGAATAAGAAACCAGGGCAGCCACACCACCTGCGCCATCAGGCCAAAGGCCAGCCATAAAAAGGCGAAGATGGCGAGCGCGTGGAGGAGAGTTGAGAGATTAGGAGATTGGAGATTGGGAGATTGGGGGATTGGAGATTGATCTATGCCAGAATCTCTTAATCTCTTAGTCTCTAAATCTCCTCCCCAACGCCAGCCGAGGAACAGCCAGACCAGGCCAAACACCAGGAACCATAAAGCCTGCGCCCCGGCAATGAGGACGCCGCCCAATTGGCCAACGGGTGTAATTTGATTGCTTAGCCACAACACGGCCGTCGCCGCCAGCGGCGCTAAAAACAAGCCGATAATGTGCCAGGGTAGACGGCGAAAATCCGGCGTGATGCGTGGCTGGCGGATGGCCGGCGTGATAGCTGCCGCCAATACCAGCCATGCCGCCAGTTGCACCAGATACCACACCATGCGCAGGTCAGTATAAGCCACCGTTGTCGGCAGGCCAAAGGTTTGGCCCAGCCAGCCAACGGCCGTCTGGTGAGCAGTACGGCTAAAGAGGATGGTGATATGCTCCACGCCGGGGATGAGTTGGAAAGAACGAGCACGGCCGTTCACAAAGTCCGTATTTGCCCCACCGGCCCGCACCAGCAAATCTTCCGCGTTGGCCGCGAACTGCGGCTCAAGCTGTCCGGCTTGCAGCAGCAAATTGCGCGGTTCAGCTTCTGTCACCTGCGCATCTGTGGGTGATACGGCAACCGTCGCCTGATACCGGTCGGGGTCGTTGATACCTGCCGTCATCACAGCGCCACTGCCCATCGAATGACCGAGCAGCGCCAGGCGACGGCCGTCCACTTCCGGCTGAGCGATCAAAGCCGCATACGCCGCGTCCATGTTGGCTTGCAGCGTCGCCGCGCCGCGTGTCATTTCCCCGCCCAACGGGGTCGGATTGGCGGCGTGGCCGTCAAAATCAAGAAGCAGGGTGGCATAGCCAGCATGGGCCAGCGTGTAGGCAAAACCAAACATCAACTGCTGCGAACCGCTAAATCCATGAGCAATGATCACACCCGGCGCTGGCGGCGCACCCTCTGGGGCAATCAGCCGCATGGGGATACCGTCCTGGGACAACGGCCGTATCACCAACCCCCGCCCCGCCTGCCACACCATCAACCAGGCCAGCCCAATCACCCCCAAACAGAACACCACCACAATCCAACGCCCCCGACTCAACTTCTTTTGCGCTATTTTTTTAATCGAAAAAGCCATTACTTTTCCATCCTGATTTCTTAAGCTATTATACTTGCGCGCTTATTTTATAGAAGCGCACCATCAATGAACAACATGACCTTCATTCAGAAAACTGTGACGCCAGGCCCCTAAATTCCCCGGTATTTTGTTGAACAGGCTATAATACGACCCTATGACTACAAGCAGTAACCCCCTTGTGCAACTACAACCGGGCGCAGAGACGATTCTCACGGCCGTCGCCCACCAACAGTTCCTCCCTCCCCAGGCTTACCGGCTGCAACTGGCTGCCGCCCATATGCTGCTCATCGGCGGTTTTGACGAACTCATCTGCCTGGATCACCTGCATTTTGACCCCTTTCCTTACCAGATTAAGGCGGCCCAGGCCGCCCTGCGCCGCTTTCGCGGCCGCGGCATGTTGTGTGACGAGGTGGGTCTGGGCAAAACAATTGAGGCCGGCCTGGTCATCAAAGAATACCGCCTGCGCCAGATGGCCGAACGCATCCTCATCCTTACCCCGCCGGGGCTGGTGCAGCAGTGGCGCGAAGAACTGGCGCAGAAATTTGGCCTGAATGATTTTGTCACCAACAGCGACGACGCTTTTCGCGCCGCCGGCGAAGAAGCCTGGGTGACATTCCCCCGCGTTATTGCTTCTATTGCCGCAGCCCGGCTGCCCGGCGCCCGTGAAATCATCACCGACCTCACCTATGACCTGGTGGTTATAGACGAAGCCCACCACCTGAAAAACCGCAGCAGCGTCACCTGGAAGTTTGTCAACGCCCTGCAAAAACGGTTTATCCTCATGCTCACGGCCACACCGGTGGAGAACCGGCTGGAAGAGCTATATAACCTGATCACCATCCTTAAGCCGGGGCAGTTGAAAACGCCGCAAGAGTTCCGCCAGCAATTTGTGGTCAAAGGGGATCCCCATTCGCCTAAAAATCGTGGGCTGCTGCGGGAGTTGATGGCCGATGTGATGATACGCCACAGCCGGGGGCAGGTGAACGTGAAATTGCCGCCGCGCCGGGCGCACACGGTGCGGCTGGCGCTGTCGCCGCCGGAGAAGGCGCTGTATGAGGCGGTCAGCCGCTTTGTGCGCCAGGCATTACAGGCCGGCCGAGACGGCGGCGCCCGTAAACTCACGTTGGGTATTTTGCAGCGCGAGATCGGCAGCAGCGCCACGGCCGTAGCCCGCACCCTGCACAAACTGGCCGTCCAACCCGCCTGGAAAAGCCACAAAGACCACCTGCTCACCCTGGCCAATGCGGCTACGGCCGTTACCGATTGGGCCAAAGCCGACGCCTTACTCAAAATCCTGCACAGCGCCGGGCAGGAGAAGGTGCTGATTTTCACCCATTTCCAGGCCACCTTAGAGGCGCTGGCCGAACGGCTTACCGCTGAGGGCATCGCCTTCATCCCCTATCACGGCGGCCTCACCACTGCCCAGAAAGATGAAGCCATTCGCCGCTTTGAAACCGAGGGCAGGGTGCTACTTTCCACCGAAGCCGCCGGGGAAGGGCGCAATTTGCAGTTTTGCCACATCATGGTCAACTTTGATCTGCCCTGGAACCCTCAGCGCATCGAACAGCGCGTCGGCCGTATTCATCGGGTGGGGCAAAACAAACAGGTAGAGATTTTCAACCTCTCCGCCGAAGGCACCATCGAAGATTACCTGCTGCACATCCTCGACCGCAAGTTGAATATGTTTGAACTGGTGATCGGCGAGATGGAGATGATCCTGGGCTACCTGACCCAGGAGCAGGATTTTGAAGAGATGTTGTTGGAAGTATGGTTCAACAGCGCCGACAACGCCGTTTTGGAAAGCAGTATGAATGAATTAGGCGACCGGCTGCTGGCGGCCCGCGATACCATGCGCCGTGTGCAGGCGTTCGATGATACTCTGTTTGGCGAAGATTTTACAGCATGAGCGATTTAGAGCAGTTTGTTTTGGATTATGTGCAGGAGGCTGGCGGGCTGGTAGAACCGCCGGCTTATGGCGTGTATGAGATGTTGCTGCCAGAAGCGGTGGCCAGACGCTGGCGCATACCCGCTTTTTTGCAGCTTACCTTTGCCGAAACGGAACGGGAGGAAGCCATTCATCTGGGCTACAACCATCCATTGGTGGAACAGATGGTGCAGGAAGCACACGGCCGTACCGCCTCTACCCGCCTCTACATCAACGACCTGCGCCTGGACAAAAGTGGTATTGATGAACTGGCCGTCAAAAGCTGGGTGGTTTTGAACGGCCGTGCCCAACCGCAAAAACGCGCCACCAGCAGCCGCGTAAGCCACACCTACATTCGCTTCAACTTCAAAGCCGCCATTCTCAGCGACGAGAAGCAGGAGCGATTGGTCTCCGTTTTGATGGACGCGCACACCGGCAGCCGGGTAGCCAATGCCGGGTTAATTGAGAGCCGGGCCACGGCCGTCGCCCCTGACGTCACCCTCGCCTCCCTGCCCGCCGCTCCCCTGCGCTGGCAGCCCAAAGGCGGCCCACCCCTGAAAGCGCCGTTGGCCGAACCCACCTTGCAGGCATTGTTAGAGCGGGCGCAAACGGCCGTCTTACAGGAAATGCAGGCAGACCTGGCCGCGCTGCAAAAGCGCGTCTCCCGCTTCCACCTGCTCGACGAAGCCCGCCTGACCGATTATTACAATTCCCTGGAAAAAGATTTACGCGCCCGCCTGCAAACCGCTTCCGCCGACCGCCAGCCCGGTTTGCAGGATAAATTAACGGCCGTGCAAACCGAACGCCGCCACAAACTGGCTGACCTGGCCGAACGGTACCGGGTGCAGATCAACCTGACCCTGCTCAACTTGCTGGTCGTCCAGCAGCCCAAGATCATCCAGCCGGTAGAGATTGCCAACCGCAGTACCCGCATCAGCGTTTATGCCGTCTATGACCCGCTGCTGCGCCAGCTAGAACCGCTGCACTGCCAGGTGTGCGGGCAGCCCGGCCACCGGCTGTACCTGTGCCACAATGGGCACCTGACCCACGAGGAATGCCTGGCCCCCGCCTGTATTGATTGTAAACGAGTCTTCTGCGGCGACTGCGCCCACGAAGTAGATGAATGTGCTGTCTGCCGCCAGCCTTTGTGCCGCCACAGCCAGATGACCTGCCCCATCTGCGGCCGCCATACCTGCCAGGCGCACCGGGAATTGTGCCATGCCAACGACGGCCGTCCCGCCGACCTGACCGTACCCGCCGCAGCCACGCCTGCCCCCCCACCCCCGGTCGCCAAGCCCCCGCCATCCCCGCCCGCTCCCCCCAAAGGCAAAACCCCACCGGCCAAAACAACGCCCAAAACAAAACCGGCGCCCAAACCGCTGCCGCCTAAGGGTACGCCCAAGCCGGTGCGCATGGAAGTGATATTGCATCAAAACGCGATGGCCGCTTACCTGCTGGGCAAACGAGACCGAGAAATTGCCACCCGCGTCTGGGAACTGATCCCGGAAGAAGGGGGAATTTTGCGCAATTGCACCTGCGAAAAGGGGCCGACCTGCCGGGCAGATGGCATGATATTACGGCCGTTTGAAGTCCGCTTCATCGAAAAGCAAATGCGGGACGAACTGGCCGCCTTCGCCGAAGAGTATTACCTGCCGCCCGCCAAAATCCATTATAATCGCCTCTCTTCGCTGAACGGGCAGCCGTATGGCGTGGGCCGGTTTGAACTATTCGGCCTGTGGAAAAACGAAGCAGCGTTGGCCGAAGCCCGCGCCGCCTTTGACCGGCTGTAACCGTTCAGACCTGACAGGTTTTTTTATCAGTTCGACTTGAAACTTTGCAGGCCAAAAACCTGTCAGGTCTCCTGAGGGACTGAACGCCTACGGCCAGCTTTAATAAAAAACGAGGGTTAGTGGCTGGTGGATGGCGCCAGCTTCAGAGTAGGATTATGTCGAAACGCAGGAAACAAAAAAAAGCCCAACCAGCCCGAAAACGGCCAGTCCCCAGCGCCATGCGCGAAGTGGCTGCCGCCATGGAACTGTTTGAAAACGGCGAGGCGGAGGTGGCTCAAGACCGGTTGCTCAAACTCTCTCGCCAATATCCACGCAGCGTCCCCGTGCTGTATGCCTTGCTCGAAGTGACCGGGGAAACGCAGGATTGGCAGCTATTTGCCCTGACGGCGGAGCAATTGCTGCCGCTGGAACGCGGTCAGGATCGGGCCGAGACGTTGAATAATCTGATCTTTGCCCACACGCACTTAAATTACGGGGCCATTGCCTGGCAATACGCCCAGGAATTGATAACCCGCCATCCCCATTACGAACACATCAATAAAATCATCGCCTTTAAGGAAACCGTTGAACCCGTCCTGTGGCGGGAAATTGAAGAAACAATGGGCGACAGCCCGTATACGCCAGAGGAAAAAATGGAACTCAGGGTACTCCATGACCGGGTTCGTTTCCTGACCGAATCAGGGCGCGCGGCGGAAGCTATACACGCCGCCATCACGTTTCTGGCAAAAATGCCAGACGTAAAGCCTGTCCTCAACAACCTGAGTCTGGCTTACTTCACCGAAGGGAATGTGGCTCAGGCCATTGCCACAGCCCAAAAAGTGATTGACCAGGACCCGGATAATTTCCATGCCCTGGGCAACCTGGTACGTTTCTGCTTTTTAACAGCCCAATTCGACCAGGCGCAGGTTTATGCGTCACGGTTACAGCAAGCCACCAGCGATAACCCCGATCTGGTGACCAAACAGGCCGAAGCCTTCTCCTACCTGGGCGACGATGCCAATGTGTGGGCCGCCTATGAACGGGCCAAAGCCAACGGCGTGGAGGATAATCCGCTGCTTTTGCATCTGGCGGCCACAGCCGCTTACCGACTGGGGGATGAAAAAAGCGCCTGGTCCTTGTGGCGGCAGGCAGTGAAGCAGTTCCCTAACTTTGACATGGCTCAGGCGTGTCTGGTAGAAAAACGACGGCCGATAGAGGAGCGGGATGTACCCTGGTATTGGCCCTTTGGCTATTGGTTTCCCCAGGATTTTGGGCAACTCCTGGCAAAGCATTTGGGCCATGCCACCCGTTTGAATAATAATGAGATAGTACAGGCAATGCACAGGTTGTTGGCGGAACGGCCGTACCTGCCCCAACTCTTCCCCCACATGCTAGAACGTGGCGACCGGGTTGCCCGTGAATTTGTCTCGAATTTCATTCGCGCCGCCGAAACCCCGGAACTGCTGCAAATCCTGTATGACTTTGGGCAAAGCCAGCACGGCGCCGATGACCTGCGCATGGAAGCCATGCAGTACATCAGCCAAAATCACCCGGAACTGCTGCCGGAGAACAGACATGTTTTCATGTGGCTTAAAGGGCAGCAGCAGGAACTATTTATGATGGGTTTTGAGATTACCGATGAACCAGAAGAAGTTGTCGGCATTCCCCCAAAGATTCTCGATAAACATGAAACCGCCTACGACTTACTCATGCGCGGGGAACCAGAGGTGGCCGAAACATTGCTGCACGAAATCATCGCTGCCGCCCCTGATTTTCGCAGCGCCTACAACCAGTTAGCCGCTGCCTATGAACAGCAGGGGCGCCCCCAGGAAGCGCGGGCATTGGTTGAAGAGACCCATACCCGTTTCCCTGATTATTTCTTTGCCAGCGCCAACCTGGCTGTTATGCTGGCGCGTGAGGGTCGGATTGAAGAAGCGAAGGATTTGTTAGACCCGCTCTTGCGGCGACAAAAATTGCACATCAGTGAATTCATGGCTTTGGCCCGCGCCGAAATGGAAATTGCCCTGGCCGATAACCGGCCTGAAGTCGCCCGCAACTGGCTGGATATGTGGCGGCACGTGGATAAGGGCAACCCGGAACTCCAACAATGGCAAAAGCGTATTGATGGGCCAGAGTCGTTACTCGCCGGATTTCAAAACCTGATAAAGCGGCGTCGCAAGAAATGAAAAGCATGAAATTCCACCACCGCCTGGCGGATTTTCATGCTTTACAACGAGCGGTAGGCTTGTAGAAAACGGCCGTACACCCCCTGTAGATACGGCCGTATGCGCGCAATCGGTTCGTGGGCGCTGCCGATGAGTTCATTTTCCGGCAGGGCATTGATTTTTTGCCAGACGTAAGGATTGGGCATCTCCGCAAACCATTCGGCAAAGAGAGCAAACCAGTTCACCAGCACATACAAACAGCGCGCCGCCGACATGGCCTGCCGCACCGCCCGCCCCTGGAACGTTGGCCCCAGCCGTGCCCGCATTCCAATCAGGTAGCTGTCTACCATCGTCTCTTCAGACAGCGGCCAAAACGGCCGTACCCCCATGTTGCAGCGATCCCCGTCGGCGTAAAGCAGTTCAAACTGCTCCAGGAAATTGACCAGATCACAAATGCCTGGCCCAATGGCCGCCTTTTGCCAGTCCAGCAAATACACGTCGTCAAACAGCGAGAGCTGCCAATGATAGGAATGGGGCGCACCGTGCAGCAGCGTGGGTGGCAGCAGGCGCAGCGGCTCCAGCATCGGCGCCGGGTCATCCAGCAAATCGGCGGCAGCGGCCAGATGGCTTTCACCCAAAATGCCAGGCCAGCCTCCCAATGCCCGCATCACAGCTACGCCGTTAGCTGCCTTCAGCAGTACGGGCGCCAGTTGCCCGGCATGGTGCAGCGCATGGTCGGAGAGCATAGCCGCCGGCCCCTGGTCAAAGTAGATGGCCTGTTCCTGGCGCAGTTCTTCCCAGCTATAGGCCGCGCCACCCAAAAAGTGGGGTATCCCGGCCCGTTCTAACGTCTCTTCCTGCCCCCAAAATGTGGCGTGACAATCGGCCAGCCGGGTGATGATGTTCTCCACATCTTCCAGGCTCCAGCGCTCCGGTGAAATGTCGTTGGGCACATCGGCCATCACCAGCCAGCCAATTTCGGTATCGTCCGGTGGGTGGATGAAGTAGCAGGGCGGGACCAGACGTGGCAGTTGGGGGGCCAGGTGTTGGTAAAACTGCACTTCCAGCGGTGTGGTGCGTTTACCAATGACAGTCACGGGGTCGGAATGGTTTTCCAACGCCAACAGATAACGGATGACACGGCCGTGACGCGACGGAAAGCGCAGTGGTTTGCTGGACACGGCCGTGACCACCACATCCGCCGTTACCTGGTCGCGCAGCAGCACCGACCACGCCCAGGGGTCCCGCTTCTGTAATTGTGTCGCCACCATTCGTGATTCCTTCATTGCCCGGCGATTGTAGTGACAATTTGGTGGGCAGGCAAGAAAGTAAACGGCGAACCCGAAGCGGCTTCGGGCGAACCCGGAGCCGCTCCGGGCCGTACCCCAATTGTCAGCCGACCATACAGAAAACATGGGCCGAGAGTGGTACAATGCGGGCAATGTTCATTTGAAGGAGGAACAGCCACATGCGCATTTTGACTTTATTCACCATCTTGTTTTGCCTGTTAGGGGCGGTTTTGGCGTCGGGCACGGCCGTAAGCGCCAACCCAGACGCCATCGAAGCCGTGGAAGCGCACGGCCCTACCATTCGCGCCAGCGTCAGCAGCGGCGGCGGGCAGAGCAACGGCGAAAGTTCCCGCCCGTCAGTGTCCGCCGACGGCCGTTACATCGCCTTCAGTTCAGATGCAAACAACCTGGTCAGCGGCGATACCAACAATGTGCGTGACATCTTCGTTTATGATCGTGTCACCAACAACACGCAACGGGTCAGCGTCCGCACCGGCGGCGAGCAGGCCAATGGCCCCAGTTTCGCCCCGGCCATCTCCGATAATGGGCAAGTCATCACCTTCTACTCACTGGCCTCCAACCTGGTAGACGGGGATACCAACGGCCGTGCCGATGTATTTGCCCATGACCGCCAGACCGGGCAAACCAGCCTGATGAGCGTGGTGCTCAACGGCACGGCCAATGGCGATAGCCGCGACCCAGACATATCGGGCGACGGCCGTTACGTCGTTTTTGCCTCCAGCGCCAGCAATCTGGTGGGTGGCGACACCAATCAGGTAGATGACATCTTCCGATGGGACCGGTTCGCACTGATGATGGAACGCATCAGCGTAGACAGCAACGGCGCACAGAGCAACGATTACAGCCGCAACCCGGCTATCAACGGCAATGGGCAGCGTATCGTCTTCACCTCCGATGCCGGCAATCTGGTGGCGGGTGATGGCAACTTCACCGCCGACATCTTCCTGCGCGATACATCCACCGGCATCACCAGCCGCGTCAGCATCACCGATGGCGGCGGCGAGGCTAATGGCACAAGCTGGCTGCCAGATATTTCCAATGGCGGGGAACACATCGTTTTTGTCTCCCTGGCTACCAATCTGGTAACCAACGACAACAATGGCTACGCCGACGTATTCCTGCGCAACACCGGTACCAATCGCACCTACATCATCAGCATCGGCACCGACGGCGCACAGGGGAACAATTGGAGTGAAGAACCATCCGTATCGGCCGACGGCCGTTTTGTAGCCTTTGACTCCTTTGCCACCACCCTCAGCCCCGGCACCAGCCCTGACCTGCGCAAATTGTTCGTCCGCGACCGCGCCACCAACACCCTGCTGTTAGCCAGCATCAGCACCGAGGGCATCATCGGCAACGCGGCCAGCAAAGAAGCGGCGCTGGCGGCCAACGGCCGTTACGTCGCCTATACATCGGAGGCCAACAACCTGGTCGCCAATGACACGAACCAGGTAGCCGACATTTTTTTGAATGATTATATTGGCCCGCCGACTTTAAGCGTGAACCACACGCTGGGTGCGCCCGGCAGCTATTTTGTGTTCACGGGAGCAAATTGGGCGGCAAGTGGCACGGCCGTTGTGCAGGCCAATGGCGTGACGCTCGGCAATGCCAATATCGATGGCAACGGCAATTTCACTTTCCAGATCATCAGCAGCGGCAGCACCCAACAGGGCGTCTACATCATCACGGTCACTCAGGGCAGCACGCAGTTAAGCCAGAGCATCACCGTGCGCGCGGGAGCGCCGCTGTGGCCTGGCAGTGGTGATGGTTTTGCCCTGCCGGATGGCATCGCCCTGGACGAACTCATCTATCTACCTGTCATCCGTCGCTAACACGTTGTTGGCGGGCAACATAGGCCAGCCAATCCCCGTCGGGCACCAGGGGCAAATGCGGCGTAAAGTTGGCCTGGCCTATGTATACCCAGGCGGGCACGGCCGTGCCATCCATCAATCGGGCTTCGCGTACCACCCGCAGATATTCGCTCTCCTCTGGTGCAGCCGGGTAATACGCTTCCAGCGCATCCAACCGGGCCAGCAATGCCGCATAGCTCTCTGGGCGGGCGGTCATCACCATGCCTTTCACCGACCCGCCCTCATTGGCCCCATTTTCTAGCAGCACCGGATACTCGCCCAGACTATAGAGACGGCCGTGTGGCAGTACGGCCGCCTGCTGCGCCACCACGTCGTCCGCCCACAACCCGGCATTTGCCTGCCCTGGTAATAGCGAACCATAAACAAAAAAGGGGAGTTGGGAGGGGTCATTGGTCATTGGTCGTTGGTCAGTAGGAGATTGGGAGATCGCCTTGTCACTCCTTCACCTGCTCATCTGCTCTCTTCATCATCTTGCCCACCCCTTCTGCGTACGTTACCATTATAGCCTGACGCCCTCGTAGCTCAATGGATAGAGCAGCCGCCTCCTAAGCGGCAGATTCAGGTTCGAGTCCTGGCGGGGGTATTTTCAGCCACTAAAACTTCAAATCAAAGGCAAGCTGGCGCGCCTGGGTGTCGCCGGGTTTGTGGGCGCGAATGAGCGTGATGAATCCGTTGGGGTTTTGTTCGCGCTGAATGCGAAAACCGGCTTCGACCAACAGGTTACGCCAGTAAACAACGGCGGGCATTTGGGCGGCCAGCGGGCCATCGGTCAGCCAGGTGGTTTGTGTGCGGGATTGTTCGGCGAAGAGCAAACGGCCGTCTGGCTGCAATACCCGATAAGCCTCCTGCAATAACGCCAGCCGGTCGCCATGCTGCCAGATGGGCGACGTTACCTGGCAGAGCATGACCGTCGGGGCGCTGTCGTCGGGCAGGGGAAGCAGGTTAAACTGCCCTTCCCGCCAACTGAGGCGGGGGTCCTGTTGGGGATGGGCTAACTGCTGACGCCAGCGACTTAGTACGCCGGCCGCCATCCACTGCGGATTAAAAATATCTACGACGGTGATATGCCCAATGGTCAGGCGGCGGCTGAGCAAGATAGGACGATAACGCAAGCCCACATCCACATAGACCAACCGATCTTCAGGCAGCAGTTGGCCCATGTCAAACAGAATGTGCGCCGGCCGCAGACCACGCCGATCATACAGTTGGTAAACTGCCCATAAAGAGGCCAGGAAGAAATAAGCCAGGATTAACAACACGGCCGTTGCCAGCGGCACAAAACTCAACCACCCCCTATCCAGGCTGATACCCATGAGCAACAAGGTGACAACCATGCCGCCATATAACAGCGCAAAACGAGGCCAATAAGCATAAACGGCCGTCATGGAGCCGTTAAGTTTTTCATATTCTTGCATGGGGAGCTAAGTATAACGAAGTCGGCAGTGCAAAGCCCATTCTCTAGCCTTAAGCGTTCAGTCCCTCAAGAGACCTGACCGGTTTTTGACCTGAAAAGCCTTGATTTGAACTGGTAAAAACCTGTCAGGTCTGAACGGTTACCTCTGGCTGTTAGTGAGCGTCTAAAAATAACTTCCCATTTGAGATTAGGGGACTAAGAGATTAAGAAATTGGCAATCTCCAAATCTCCTAATCTCTCGATCTCAGTCGGGAAGGAAGTAATAAATGGACGGTTACTTAGGGTAGGACGATTGCATGCGCAATTCCCAGCTTGCCACCTGCCACTTGGCACTTGCCACCGACATACGGGTATAATGGGCGGCGGCAGGAGGATAACCCATGAGTGAACAACAATACCCTGACTACGTGTACCGCATGTTAACCGAGGCGCGCGCCTTGCTGGCCGAAGACGACTTCACCAGCCCGGACGCGGCCGCCATCTGTTATGAAATCCTGGCGCTGTTCCCGGACTGCCAGGAGGCCAGTGATTTGGTGTTGGAGGCGTTTAACGACCCCTGGGTGATTCGTGATAACCGCAAAGCTATTGGCCGCACGATTGATGAGTGGGATGACCGCGCCTGGCAGCAGCGGCGGCGGCTGGCGTTTTCTTTCCGGGTGATGTGCCGCTGGGAAGGGCAATACCGGGAATATAACGAGGAGATTGACCCGGAGGATGTCTGCCCCTCTGATGTAAAGGAGATGTTGGAAGAGGGGCGCGACCAATTGCTGCAAGATTATCTGTTGGGGGAAACGCGGGGCAGTGAGGCGGCCTGGCCCATTTTCCAGGAGGCGATCCGGCGCACAAACCGGCCGCGCGCAGCTATGTTGTGGGTAGCTGACCTGTATGCTGACCAGGGTTTTTTTGTAGAGTCGGTGGAGGTGCTGCAAGAGTTATTGTCCCAATTCCCCAAAGATCAGCAGGCGCGCCGCTTTTGGGCAGAGGTGCGCTGGTGGCGCGACCACCAGGAGCAGATTCCCTGGATACCGCCGTGCGGGCAAGGCGACGGCCGTCGCTACCGCCACATGATGCGCCAGATGGACCCAGATTTTGCCGCCGACGAGGAAGCCTACATGAGTCCGCTGCCCTACATGCCGCCGGATGCGGACAAACTGCCACCTGACTTTGTGCTGCCGCCGCCCGTGGAGGGGGAATTGATAGCAAGGGTGGAAGAGGCGCTGGCCGAATTAGAACCGGCAGAGATGTCTCAGGCCTCCCGCGTAGATTGGAGTTATCTGGACAAATTAGAGCGGGGCGATGTGTCAATCAGCGATTTCCCGGCCTGGGTGCAGTATCTGCTGCTGGATATTGATGACCCCGATCATCTGCTCTGGCTTAAACAGTTTTTCTTGCAGCGTTTCTCCAATCCGCCGCTTGATGAAGAATGAGATTGGGAGATTGGGAGACTGGCAAGTCTCCTGATCTCTCAATCTCTCAGTCTCTCAATCTTAAACCATATGAACGACCACCCCGTTTCCGCCCCCCATGCACAGGTTTGTTTTTTGCTGGCTTTTCCAGTGGCTGAGGTTGATGCAGCCTGGGTGCAGGCGCCGCAGCAGCAGCTCAACAAAGCGCCTTACTTTCAGCCAGTTGATCTGGACATGCGTTTGTTGACGGCTACGGCCGTGCAGTTGGAAGGCATCCTCGTCTCTGTGCAGCCACAGCTCTTTGAAGAGAGTGTGCAAATGGTTGAGTGTCGCTTTCCCATCAACGATATGTTGAGCAGCGCCACCCTGCAACTGGTGGAACGGCTAAAGGAGTCGCTGCGAAACTTGCTTCTGCCGACCGAGGTGCTGGCGACCGATCTGTGGGAAGAGTATTTCCTGCTGATGATCCAGGAACCTGGCATGACACCCGATCTGTTCATTGACCAGGCCGCATCGGAACTGGCAGGGCTGCTGCGTTCGCAACGGGAAAAATTGAGCGCCGAGGATACCGCCAGTTCCCTGGTGTCCCGGCTGCATTATTCGGAACGTGACCTGACGGTAGTGGATTGGGAAGGTGGGATCATCATTGCTCCCGATGGCGACTTCCAATCCGACATTGAAGTGGTAAAGGTCGCCATTTACCAGCTTTTGCGTTACCGGATGCTGGACAAACGCATTGATGAGCGGCTGGCCTATGTGCGCGAAAAATTCACCACCGGGCGGCGGCGGATGATCAACCCGGTGCAGTTGCGCCGCACCGTGCAGCAGGTAATTCAGGAACGGCTGGCGCTGCTGCTAGATTTTGAGCGGGTAGACCAGAAATTGCTCATGATTGGCGACTGGTACACAGCGCAACTCTACCGCACCATGTCAGACGAATTGTATCTGGACGAGTGGAAAAACAACGTGAAACAAAAGCTGGAGAATATGGAATCCATCATGCGCGCCGTGCAGGACAATTTTTCCGTTTCCTGGGTCACGTTATTAGACATTGTGCAGGTCATTGGCTGGCTGCTCTTGTTGTTGGGGTACATCTATCTCTTCTATTTGGACACGCTGGCTTACAACATCATCCCCTGATCCCCGGCCACATCACAGCAATTCATATCACCCATCAGCAGCGAACAACGTGATCACCGTTATTTCCGGCTTACAGCGGTAACGCAGCCGGATGGCATTGGTGCCCACACCGCGATTGGTATATTGCACCATCTGGCCGACCTGGTAACGGCCGTTGGGATACCGCTTAAATAGTGGCCCCCGTAACGGCCCCACCCTGGGCAGCACTACCTGTCCGCCATGAGAATGGCCGGAAAGCTGCAAGGCAAACCGGCCGGTGGCGGCGCTGGCATCGGCAAAGTCCGGTTCATGCGCCAGCAGGATGGCCGGGCCATCTGCTGGCAGCGCCGATAATACTGCGGACAGATCGTCTGCTTTCACCGTAATGCAATCCACACCGGCGATGTGCAGCACGGCCGTGCCCCGCCGCAAGGTACAGACGCTGTTTGGCAACTCCACCACACCGCTGGCGGCCAACACCTGCCGCACCCGGCCCACATCCATCCAATGATCATGGTTGCCCATCACCGCCAGGATGGCGTCACGCGCCTGCAACCGGCTCAGGCCAGACGCCAGATCATCCAGCACCCCATCCAGCACGTAGGAGACAAAATCACCGGTCAGGGCAATAGCGTCTGGCTTCTGGGCATTCACCAGCTCCACAATGCCTTGCCACCGTTCGGCCGTGATCCAGTTGCCCAGGTGAATATCGCTCACCTGCACCAGCCGGTAGCCGGAAAAGGCCGGGTCTAAACCCGGAATCGTCAGCGGCAGAGTGACAATCTCAAATTGGTCTGGGTCAAAACGCTGGCGGCCTAACCGCCGCATCAATCCGGTCTGGGCGCTCTGCATTTTGCCCCGCACATAATGTTTGTCCATTTCTATTCACCGACTTCACCGACATCAATCCGGCCAATAATAATCGTAGATTCGCCATTTGTCAGGGGAATGCGCTGAATATCCGGCCAGGTGTAAAGTCCGGCGTGCAGCGTATAAACACCTGGCGGCAAATCGGGCGGCAGGGGCACGGCAAATTGGGACACCAGGTAATCATCTACCCGCCAGTAAACGGGATGAACAATGGCGGCATCATCCTGGGCGACCAGATTCCCGCCAGCGTCCAACAAATGGATGAAAAAGTGAATATCGGTGAGCGGCGGTTGGGTCTGGGTGATGCGCCAGGTGAGAAGAAGGGGCATGGTCTGGCCCGGCTGTCCCTCCCCTATTTGCCAACCCATCAGTTCCACCCCATTTTGCCACACGGCCGTACCCCCCGTCTCTGTTTCCGCCCATGCCGCGCCTTCCACCAGATGCACCGTCCAATCGCCATGTAAGGTGGGGAGGGTGGTTAACAAACGGCCGTGCTGCGCCAGATAGCGCAGCGCCACCGGGTCATCGGCCGTTACCAGATACAAGGTGCAGACGCCTGGCAGCAAAAAGCCACGCCCGGCCGAGGCCAGGGCCACATCCAACGGATAGAGCAGCGGCTCCAACAATCCCACCGGCGAAGAATCGTGCTGGTAGCCTTCGGCTAACAGGGTGATGGTGCAGTCCGGGTGCGCAGCGTGGAAGTCACGCAGCCGGGCGGCTGCCTGCTGCACATCACCGGCCGCCCGTTGTTGCCAGACGTTTACCCGGTCGGCCATCGCCAGGCCGGTGTGAAAGAACCAGAACTGCCAGCCCCCCCACAACAACCACGGCAATACCAGCAGCAGCACGGCCGTGCCCCCCACCACACGCCCGTAACGCCCAAACCAGTTCCAGGCCAACCCCCACAGCCATCCCCAAAAGGCAGCCACTAATAAGCAGGCCGCCGGCAGCAAATAGAGAAAAAAGTAATTTTGCAGGTATTGGGAGTGGCGCAGATAGAACAGCGCCGGCAGCGCCACCCAGAGAGCGCAAACCAGCAGCACCGTTTCCCGGTCAGGCAAGGGTGGATACGGCCGTGCCCGGTGCATCCAACGCCAGCGCAGCGGAGAGACAAAACCATATACCAGCGCCGCCAGCGCCAGCAGCCGCAAGCCCCAGAACAACGCCGACATGGGCGGCACGGCCGTTTGCCATTCCGCTATCTGGCTTTCCCGAAAACCTTCCCCCAGGGCCAGGTCTTTGAGGATGAGCAGGGAAGCGGTGTTGACGGCCGTTTCCGTCAGAAATGCCTGGCTGGATAGTTGCCTGCCGGTTAAAACGCCGCCCAACGCCTTGACATCGGCAAAACCCACCGCCCGCTCATATAACCCATACGGCGTATACAACAGCAAAAAGAGCGCCATGCCCGCCGCCAATAACAGCAGCGTGCGCCGCCAGCTTCCCTGCCACAGCCGCCGCCCAAACAACAACAAGATGGCAACAACCACCGGCACGAGCACCAGCGAAGCCAGATGAAGCTGCGTAACCAAAGCCAGCGCCGCAAAAATCAACGGCAGATAGGCCCAATGGCGGGTGGTGAGGAAAAGGAGCACGGCCGTTAACAACAGAGCGGCGAACAATGGCGTCAGGCTGGGGTTCCAAATCAGGCGGCTGTAAAAGATGAGCCAGGGGTTGAGCGCCACCAGCCAGGCGGCCAGCAGACCGGCCCCACGGCCAAAAAAACGGGCGGTGAGGAAATAGAGCAGGGGCACGGCCGTCAGGCTGAGCAGCGCCTGGAACCAAAGCGGGGCCATGACCGTCTGGCGCACAAACATCGGCAGCGCCAACAGATAGACAACCAGCGGTGGATTCATGGCCCCGGCCGAAGATTTGTTGGCGGCCAGCGGAAATTTGCCCCAATTCACCCAATCCAGAGCAATGCTCAACAAGATCGATTGGTCTCCCCAAATAGGGCTGGTGTGCAGCCGGTATAAACGCAGGTAAGCGGCCACCACAACGATGAATAGCAGCGCCAACACGACCAACAATGAGAGTGACAGGCGGCGCGAAGCAGGGCGGCGCGAAGCAGACGGTTCACTCCCTTGACAGATGGTCATGCCTTGTCACCTCGCCAGGGATATATTCCATTTTTCTCCTCTTCCGGTGTTGCGGCCGGCGGCAGGCAAGGCCATGCCAATCGCCGCTTTATTTCTTGTTTGCGCGTAACTCTTGCCCCAGCAGATAAAAGAGAAAACCCAGGATGAGCATGATGCCAAAAGCCACAATGCCCAGGATGAAACTAACGGCCGTGCTCACCGTCGCATAAGTTTGGGTGATGGCGATAACGCCCAACACACACAAGATGAAGCTAAAAAACAGCATCACGCCGCCAATCACCAGCCATCGGTTTTTGTCCACCGTCGTCTGGCCGGGCTGGATGGTGGCCTGCTGCGGGCGCTGCGGATTGTAGTAGAGGCGCACGGCCGTGTCCGGTTTGTATTGCAGCGCCACCTCCCGCGCCCATTGTTTGGAACCCTCGCGCAACCCATTGCCGTCAGTCAGCCGCTGCTTCACCATGTAACTCTTACCTTCTACGCCATAACTCAAGCTGATTTCCGGCTGGTACAATACCTGCCCCTTCTGTTTCTTGCCGGTGTCCACAATGGTGTTGTTAGTGACGGCCGCTTTCACCGCCGGCCATTCTTTGCTGGCCCCGGCCCGCTTCAGTTCGTCGTACTTCAGACCAAGCGTTACGGCGCTCACAGCCGGGGTGAAGATCATGAGGAGTTGAATGAGTAGTGCAATCATAGTGGCCTAATGGTAATGCCAAATTCGTTCATGGCAAATGGTAAAACTCTCCTGTCAGGCGTCATTCCCAGGCGCCCGCAGCTTTTCTAGCTGCTGTTGCAATTTGTAATTGGGCATTCGCGGCAGCAACGCCTCATACAGTTGCACGGCCGTGTGCCGCACTGCCTCATCCCCTGTCATCTGCCACCAATAAAAATGCAGTTCCGCCTGGTAATCGGCATTGGTAAACTCGGCAATCATAGCGCGCAGATGGGTCACGGCCGTTTCCCGTTCGCCAAACTGATTAACCAGGCGCGCTTGCAGCAAACGGCCGTCATACGCCAATTTCTGGTCCCCCGCCGAACCGCTCAACGGCAGCGCCTCTACCAGCACTAGGCGGCATTGCTCATACTTGCTATGCGCAAAAAATATCTCCGCCTGATGCACCAGCGCCCCTGGCAAGAAGCGCGTATTGCCCAATGTGCGGCACAAATCCACCGCCTGCTGCGCCAACTCTTCGGCCAACTCACGCTCTCCCAAGAGCATGGCCGTTTCCGCCCGGTTCATCAGCCAGATTGACGAGGTAATGTGGTCACCGATCTCCTGAGACAGCGCCATTGCCTGCTCATACCGCGCCTGCGCCGCTGCATATGCCCCCATTTCACTATGCATCACCCCCAACCAACCCAGACTGTTTGCCATACCGCCTTTATGTTCCAATGCCTGGTATGTCTGCAAAGCATGTTCAAAACAGGCAATGGCCCGTTCAAAATTACCAATGCGCTTATAGACGTTGCCCAGCCGCAGCATCATATTGGCCGCCACCTGCCGCGCGCCGACGGTCTGCACGGCCGTCAACGCCTGCTCGTAATAGTCCAACGCCCGCTCATACTGCCCCAAACGCAAATAGATGGTACCCAGATTACCCAGATTCACGCTCAGTTCCGCCTGATTGTTCAACAAACGCCACAACTGAATCGCTTCTTCATAAGCGGCCACGGCCGTTTCATGTTCACCGCGATGGGCATGGACAATCCCCTGTTTCCCGGCGGCTTTAGCCACCAGATCGGGCAGCCCCACCTCCTCCGCCTGCGCCCGCGCCAGGTGCAGCCACTGCGCCGCCTCCGCCAGTTTGCTTTGGGCCAGGCACATGACCCCCAGGCTGATATGGCTGTTGATAATGCCACGCACATAACCCAATCCTTTGGCGACCGCCAACGCCTGTTGGCAGGTGGTCTGCGCCAGCGCCGCCTCCCCCTGGTCTTGCTGAATCGCCGCCAACACAATGGCATTCTGGACAATGGCCTGTTTGTAGCCAATCGCTTCAGCCAGCGCCAGGGCTTGCTGGCTGCACGCCAAAGCCTGGGGATAGTCGGCCTTCAGCCGATAAACTTCGGCCATATTGCCTAACAATGTAGACATCTCCGTCTGGTCGCCCACTGCTTCGTATACCTGCCGGGCCTGGCTAAAGGCCGCCAACGCCGCCTCATACCGGCTCTGAATCTGGTACATCTGGCCGATCTGGTTGAGGGCGCGGGCGTAGCCCCGGTTGCGATTGGGTGTGGGGAAAAGGGTTACGGCCGTGTCCAGACAATGTCGCGCCTGGGCAAACTGCCCCAGATGGCGCTGCCACTCACCCTCCAGGCCAACTGCCTGCGCCCGCAAATCTATCTCATCCAACGCCTCTGCCAGCTTTTGCGCCTGTTGCGCCTGCTCAATCGCCACCTGATACTGGCCCGTTTGCCCTAAAAAGTGAGAGAGCTGCAAATGGAACTGCGCCTGCAACACGGCCGTTTCTGCCGACGCTGGCCAGCCCTCTGCCATGGCCAACGCCGCTAAAAACTGCCTCTCACCCTCCTCAAACAACCCTACCACATGGTAAAACCGCCCCAGGCCACTCACCGCCTGGCCAAGCGCCGCCGGTATATGGTCTGCCAGGTGGTCAGCCGTATGGTCCCCCAACGCCCACTGCCACGCCTGGCGCACATTGTCCAGATCATGTTGTATGGCGGCAATCGCCTGCTGTGGGTTTTGCCCATTCAGTTTTGCCGCCTGGTCGGCCAAAAAATGGAGGTAATAGCGACAGTGCCCGGTGCGGAAGAGGGAATCCTCTTCGGGGGAACCTGGCGACTGCTGCTGCACAAAGGTACGCAATAATTGGTGCATGTGGTAACGGCCGTCAGCCCGCCACATCACCAACGACTTATCCAGCAACGCCGCCATATCGGTCATGGAGACATCCGGCAGCACGGCCAGCGCCGCCTCCAACGTATAACCACCGGTAAACAGCGCCATCCGCCGCAGCGCCCCCTGCAAATGGGGCGGTAACTGCTGCCAGGAATGCGCCAAGACCGCCCGCACGCTTTGCCGCTGCGCCGGTACATCACCCCAGGGCGCCGCCAGAAAATCCAGGCTCTTTTGCGTCTCCCGCAAAATGGCCGGGCAATCCATCAACCGTACCCAACCGGCGGCAATTTCCAAAGCCAGCGGCATCCCATCCAACAAACGGCACAATTCCCACAACGCGGGCAGATCGGCGGCGGTCAGACGAAAGTCAGGCCGCACCCGCCGCGCACTGCTGAGGAATAATTGCACCGCATCCGCTGTTTCTGCCGCCGCATAATCCAATCCCCCCACCACAAAACGGCGCTCGGCATGCACATGGAGCGGCTGCTGGCTGGTGAGCAGCCATTGCACCTGCGGCGCGGCAGCGGCAGCAGCGGCCACCAACTCTGCCCCCGCGGCTACCTGTTCAAAATTGTCGCCAACCAGCAGCATTTGTTTGTCCCGCAAATAAGTGAGCAATTGTTGGCGTGGGGGGAGATGTTCGGCCAGCGGCAGCCCGACGGCCTGGGCAACGGCCGTCACCAGCATTTCCACATCGGTCACGGCCGTCAACGGCACAAAATAGGCTCCATCGTGATAGGCTAAACCGTCATCTGCCGTCGCGCCGCCGTCCGCCAGCACCCGGCACACCTGCACCGCCAGGCGCGTTTTGCCCATCCCCCCCGGCCCTAGCAATGTCAGCACCCGGCATTGCTTTTCCCGCAGCAGCGCCAGAATCGCCGCCAGTTCCCGTTCCCGCCCCACAAAAGGGGTCAGGTCGTTGGGAAAATGGTGAATCTGTGTGCGGCGTGTCGTGGTTGGCTGGTATGCCCCGTCTTTAATTTGCTGCCACAATTGCACCGTCTCCGCCGCCGGTTCAATGCCCAGTTCCGTCTGCAAGAGTTGGCGGCAGGTTTCATACTGCGCCAATGCCTGGCCGCGCTCCCCGTTCCGGGCCAGCAGGCGCATCACCTGGCGGTGCGCCTCTTCGCGCCAGGGTTCCAACTCGATTTGCCACAAGGCGTAACGATGCGCCGCGTCAAAAGCTCCCTGCTGCTCATAAGCGGCGGCTAACTGGCCCAGCGCGGCCAATTGACTCTGGTACAACCGCTCGCGCTGCAACAGCAGCCACTCTTCAAAGCCGGGGGCATCGGGCAAGGACAGCCCCGCCAGGAAATCGCCGCGCCGGTAGAGGGCGACGGCCGTTTCCAACCGTACCAGGCAGACAGAACATGTCGGCAGGGTGGTATGGGGGTGGCTGGCTACGGCCGTCACCTGCTCCCCAAAACCGGTCACATCTGCTGTGCCATACGCCCCGTGCAGTTCCACCGTTTGCCGCGTCACCGTCAGCAGTTGCGCGCCCAAACCAGGCTGCGCCTGATCCAGACTCTTGCGCAGGCGCGAGAGCGTCTGGCGCAGATTTTGCCGCGCCAGTTCTTCCGGCTGCTCCGGCCAGAAAAGCCCGGCCAACGCTTCGCGGCGCAGGGGCGCATCAGGCGTCAACGCCAGGTAAGCCAGCAAAGCCCGCGCCTTGTCGGTGGGGAAAGGAGGGGAGGAACCGGTGGGGGTTACGGCCGTGAAGCCGCCAAATAAGGTCAACGAGAGTTGCATCATCCCCCCTATTCTACCCAAAAAGCTCACGTTCTTGTCACGTTCTTGTGACGATAGCTGCCTATAGTGCCTGGATGAAGAACGTGATGCGTGACCCGTAACCGCATCACGCATCACGCATCACGATTCAGAAATACTTGCAAAAGGAGACCGTTATAACATGAACCAGAGACAAATTCAGTTAGTGCAAGAAAGTTTTGAAATGGTCAAACCGATAGCCGATATTGCGGCCAATCTGTTTTACGACCGCCTTTTTGAGCTAGACCCCAGCCTGCGCCGCCTCTTCAAAGCGGACATGAGCGAGCAAAAACACCACCTGATCACCACGCTGGCTTTTGCCGTCGGTGGACTCAACAAGCCGGAAAGAATTTTACCGGCGGTGCGCCAACTTGGGGTCCGGCATATCGGTTACGGCGTCCAGGAACAGCACTACCAAACGGTGGGCGCGGCGCTGTTGTGGACGCTGGGCCAGGGGTTGGGTGCACATTTTACGGCCGAAGTGGAGGAAGCATGGACGGCCGTTTACACCCTGTTAGCCACCACCATGCAAGAAGCCGTGCGGGAAAGCATAAGCCTGTCATTTCAAACCCTCGAAGCGCCGGCTCTTGCCATTCCGAACCCCTGAAAAGGGTGAGGAAACCTTCAAGCTGAAGAAGAGGAAAGATTCCTCGCTCCGAAGACTGCGCTCGGAATGGCAGCAACAAACTGGAAGAGAAAGGAACAGAGGACAGAGGAAAGTGGACAGTGAGAAGCGTAATAGCACTTCACTTTTATCCAGTTAAATGACGAGAAGTTCAACTTCTATGAGAAGTTGAACTTCTACAAACAAGGAAAACAAAATGCTCCAACAATCATTCTCACTTAGAAACTTTACTCCCCTCAAAGGGTTGCTCTTGTTTCTATTCATCCTGGCCGTCAGCTTCGCCTCACGGTCTCAGGCGGCTGTGCGTGCCGGTGGGGAATATCAGACATTCCTGCCCATCATCAGCGTGCCCGAAGAACTGGACGCGCCGACAGTCGGTTATGCCACCGGCACAGACCGCACTCTCATCCGCTGGTTCTGCACGGTCAATTGCGACACCCAGTACGAGGTCTACCGCCGCGTGGAGGGTGGTGCATATCAATTGCTAACCACCGTCGGTCGGGAACCGGACGCCGCCGCCGCTATTCTGGCGCTGAACAGCACCGACGGCCGTTGGCCCACCCTCTACGACGACCTGCGCACCGAATACGCCGACCAAAACATCACCAGCATCCCCCGTTTATACGCCATGCTGGATGAAAATACACTCGTCGCCCAAAAACTGAGCAACGAGTATTACCCAATCGCCCTCATCAACGGTTGGGGCTATCTGGACACCAACTTCACGCCCGGAACCACCTACAGCTACCGCGTGGTACGCGCCGCCGACGGTGAACAGTTGGGCGAAGTCACACTGGAAGCCGGGCAACTCACACCGCTGCCCGCGCCGCAAAACGTCCAGGCCGTGCAACTCAACCCCGAAACCAGTGAACTCACCCATACCAAATCAGACGACTGGGGCCAGGTGCAGGCCGACCGCCGCTTCCACCAGAGCGCCTATCTGCGCTGGGATGTGGGCGAACCGGACGGCACAGCCTTCCCCGCTGCCTGGACGATTGGCTACGACATTTACCGCGCCCCCCGCCCCACTCCCAACGCCCTGGCGCAGGTCAACGGCGAAATTTCGGTGCAGCCGATTGCCGCTTCCGCGCCAGACATTGTGCATTCAGACGTGATTCTGGCAGGCGCAGTAACGCAAGATTACCAGATGATTGAGCATTTCTACGCCGACCCCACCCCGGCGGATGGCGACTACGTCTACCGCGTGGCCCCGCGTGATGCGCTGGGGCAAATCCGGCAATGGCCCGCCCACAGCGCCCAATTCAGCACGGCCGTGCCCGTCACCACCTATGACTTCCTGCCCCCCCTGCCACCGCAAAACGCGCAGGCCACCGTCAATGTCGGCCACACCCAGGTCACACTCTCCTGGGAAATGCCCGATCCGCCCGCCGACCTGGCCGGTTTCCGCATCGAGCGCACCCTGGCCTTCAACAGCAGCACCCCCGCCGCCGAATGTGCCGATGACGCCGCCTGCTGGCTGGAAATCGCCACCGTCAGCGCAGGCACCTTCCAGTGGATAGACAATGATCCCCAATTGGATCAAGCCCGCTGGTATCGTCTGCAAGCAGTAGACCAATCCGGCAACCGCAGCCAATACACCATGCCCGTCCATGCCACCCTGCACGACATCACCCCGCCAGGCCCGCCCCTGCTGGATGCCTACTTCTGCTCCGCCACCCCCAGCGACCCCACCCCCGATTACTGCCTGATAGCGGAAGGTGATGAACATGTCACCCGTTATCTGGTAGGCTGCACCTTCTGGGTGGGCAGCGAGGAGGTCTTCTTGCTGGAACAAACGGCCGTGAACGGTGATATGCCCGCCTTCACTGTCACCGACCTGTACGAACCCCCCTTCCCCCTGTTTGATGTGGCCTGCACGGTGCGGGCGGTGGATGAGTTTGGCAACATCTCCGAGCCATCTAACCCGGCTACCATTGATGAATGGACAAGCGAACAACCGCCCAATCTACCCGATCCCATTCTGACCAATATCACCACCGTCTCCCTGGATGAACTGGGGAACGCCACCGCCCGCGTTGAATGGGGCATGCCCGGCTCACCCCTGATTGACTCCTTCCGCCTCAACCGGGAGACCGTTTCCGGTAATGACCCTGATCCCGCCGTCATCAACGGCATCGGTTCCAGCGCCCGCTCCTACAACGATGCCGACGTGCGCGCCGGGGAACTGTACAGCTATACCGTCACGGCCGTACTCCATTTCGGCCTGGGTGAACTGACTTCCGAACCACGCTTTTATCGTGCGCTGAGCGACGGCCGTCGTCCCCTGATTCAGTTTGAACTCACCGAACTGAATTGGAACCCCAACGCGGGCACAGTCCTGGCCTGGGACTCTTGTGAGGACATCCCGTCAATTAACGACTTGCGCCTTTATGCCGTGTTCCGCAGCGTCAATCTGGACGAAGGCTACAACCAGATCACCCCCATCTTCCCCGCCTCCATGTGCATTGCCAACTACATAGATTCCAGCGCCCAACACGGCCGTTACTTCTACAGCATCATGGAGTTTGACGTGCGCACCGGCGAGCCGGTCGGTTACACCATCCCCATGCAGTTTGATACCAACACCGAACCTCAGGCGGGCAGTTACATCCCTGTACCTCTGGGGCAAGGGCTGGTGCAAAGCACCCTCTACACCCCCGACCAGTCCATCTTCCTCCCCAACTGCACCGCCATCAACCCATCGGGTAACGATTTCACCCAGCCACTGCTCTTTGGTGATGGTTTTGAGGTGCATAACCTGATCATCTCATCCATCATCGGCAACAACATCTCCGGCTGGGGTGATTTGCGTGTCCTCAACAACGGTGTGCCCGTTTTCGTCCCCATGCAGTTCCAGGACATCACCGTTGCCGATACCCAAAACCACGTCTGCACCGGCTTTGTCACCGCCAACGTCATCGCCAACACCGGCTCGCCCATCCTGGTAACACCCGCCGACGGACTGGCTTATCAGGTGGCGGAAATTGTGGCCCGGCCGTTCTTCGCCAATATCAGTCACGGCTCTGGCAAAGTGCGCGTCATCATGCCGCCCACCATCCGCACCATTGACGCCGATGGCGCTGAACTGGACACGCTCAATCTGGCCGGTACCCATCTAACGCTCAACGCCAACCTGGATTTCACTTTCCAGACCAACATCAACAACATTGCCAATCACGGCTGCGACCCCGGCGAAGACCCCATTCTGGGCTTCAATCTGGAAACGATGCCCACCACCGTTGTCCCCACCGGCCAGTTCACCGTCACCCCCGCCGGTGTGCAGATGGCCGGCAGCTGCATGGATTACTTCGAGCGGTATGACCCGGCGGCAGCCAATGGCTACAACCGCCCCGCCCCCGGCAACCCGAACGCCGGTGACGCCAACGATGGTTTCTTGCGCGGCCGATACACCGGGGCGACCAACAGCACCATCATCACCGCCGCCGGTCTGGATGCCGTGTTTAGCAGCGCCGTGCCCATGAGCTACCTGGCCAGCTACCCCTTTGGCTTCAGCCTGGACTTGCCCGGCAACAAAAGCCTCACCCTGGCGGACAGCCAGATTGTGAGCGGGTCGTTGGGCGGCGGCACAGCCACGTTTAGCCACCACCAGACGGTCAATGAAGCGCCGCAAGGGGCTGTGACCGTCAACTTTACCGGGCTGGAAGTGGATGCCAGGGGTGGGTTGGTCACGGCCGTGACCCCCGATACCGCCGCCGTCGAATGGATGCTGCCCAACGGCTTCATCGCCGGTTTGCTCAACGCCGAACTCTACCTGGGCCAGCTCACCACCAGCCAGCGCCCCGGCCAGCACATCAGCGGCCTGCCCACCTCCGCCCTCTGGTCCACCCGCCCCGGCGACACCGTAGACCTGGGGCTGGAAAACCCGGCCGAATTAGAACCGGGCCTCAACCTGCGCCGCGCCGATCATGGCCTCTTCTGGAAAGCGTGCCCCTCCGGCCATCTGGCGATGCTGCCCGCGGTGGTAGACAGCTACATCCGGCACGGCGGCATCAGCGAACGCTTCCAGGCGCAAATCGCCACCCCGTTCAGCACCAACATTCACGGCTATGAGGCCGAACTTGACAACTTCGACCTCTCCTTCCTGGATAACCTGGTCTACGACAGCCACATTACCGGCGATGTAAACCTGCCCTTCCCGGCCGACCTCGACCTGCGTTTCATTTCCATGTGGTTTGGTCTGGATGGCTGCATTGGCGGCGGTGAACTGCTCAACGGGTATGAAAACCTGGCCTATTGGAACACCAACGTGAACTTCAACCACGCCGTTTTTGCCGACGAAGGGGCGCTGCCCGTTTTGCCCGGCTACCCACATTGGGATCGTGTCCTGCGCACCATCGGCGCGTTGGAACTGCCGCATCTGTCGCTGCCCGGTCAGCCCGCGCCCACATTGGTTGGCGTCGGCGTCGGTTTCCGGCCGGATGGCAACCCGCACGATGACATCCTGGTAGCCCCCAACCGGCCCAACTTTGAATTCGACGGCTTCCCGCTGCTGCTGACGGGGTTGCGGCTGAGTACATTGGGCGAAACGGCCGTGTGGGACCCCAACGCCACCGCCGCTACCCCGCCACCCACCGACTGGTCGCAAATCGGCTTCGTCGAAGTGCAAGGGGCGATTGCCGCCCCCTACTTTGGCCTGCTGGTGCGTGAATCGGGCAACCCCGGCGACTACCCGGACATGCGGATGCAGTTGCACGACGACTATGTGGGTTTTGACGAGCAACTAAAAGGCGCACGGGTTTGGGTGGACTTGCCCATGGTGCAGGTCGTTCACGAGTTTGAAAACCTGGTCTATGCTTCCAGCGCCCTGGAAAATCACGGGCTGCTGCTGGGCTTCCGCGAATATGGTTTTGTCCCCCCCATCGCCATTGATGTCTATGACCTACCCATCAGCGCCCAAATCATGGACTTAGATGCGGCCGTCATTATGGAACCCGTCCACGTTCACTTCTTCCTGGGGCAAAGTTCAGGTACGGCCGCTTTCCGCGCCATGTCCGAAGCCATTCACGGCACAAATCCCCCCCCCCCCACTAACACCGACATGAACGGTTGGGCCTCCCGGTTGGGTATGAACAACACCACCCGCGATGGTTACAAAGCATTGACCGAAGATGTCTGGCCCACCTATGCCGGCTTTGCCAATCCCACCTACCAGATCACCACCCAGGTACTCAATGAATTTGAGAGCCAGCCGGGTCAATCATTGCCCGACAACTTTGGCGGTGGGGCGCTGGGCGCAGTCGCCGCACAGGGGGCGATTTTCAACAAACTACGCGGCCAGGTGGAAGTGGATGGTATTGGGCTGGGGATGCAGCTAGAGGCATTCCAGGTGGCCATGGAATTGACTGTGCAGCAAAACGACGAGCCGCAGCCCATTTTCTACGCCGATATGGTCAGCTTTATGATCAGCCGCTACGGAGATTACATTCTGGAAGGCAACAATGCACAAAGCAGTCTGGTAGGGAATGATGTTGCCCTGGACTTAACCGGCCTCTACAACCCCGGTACACAGGCCATCGAAATCGGCCTCGGATTGCACAAAGATGTGAACCTGCTGCACGACTTCGAGATGTGGAACATTAGCCTGGAAGAAGCGACCGGCGCGTTTGGACTGGGTGGTGATGAGGATGGTGGCATAGTTCTACGTTACATCGGCCTGAACCTGGAAGCGGCCTGGAACTTTGTGCCCTTCAGAGCGGGTGCGTTTGGCGGGCAAGTGCTGGCCGGCACCATTGACCCCAACAGCCCGGTCTTGCAGAACCACTTCCCCGATGTGCTGGATCATCTGCACATCGTACCGGCTGCACCGGGTGAGAATGAGGCCACCACCCTGCTCAAAGGGGCGTATGTCCGCCTCTACGGCGACACAACGGTCAACGGCCAAAAGGTGGCTAAAGTGATGACGGTCAATGGCGGGATGCGCTTTGGCGGCTGGTATTGGTCAGACCAGGCGGGCGGTGAGTATTACGGTGGCCTGGCCGGGATGTTCGTCCATACCAACTACCTCAAGGTGGTCAGCGCCCGCGGCGACATCACCTTCACCTACGAGCGCACACCAACGGTAGACCAACTGTCGGCCGAGGCGTGGGTGGCCGGTGGTATTGGCTCCTGCGAACCGGAAACGTGGACATCGTGGTCTACCCGCTGGTGGAATGACAAATGGTGCTGGTCGGCCGGGGCACAAACGGTGTTGACGTATGACATCGCCGAGGACGACTTCGACGCCTCGTGGCAGTTCGATTTTGAATAGGTAAGATAAGACCTGACAGGTTTTTTGAAACCTGTCAGGTCTGCCGCGCAACGATAAGACCCTAAGGGTTTCAGAAAACCCTTAGGGTCTTGCCACCACCCGGTAAATCAACCCCGCTTTATCGTCGCTGATGTAGAGAGCGCCATCCGGGCCGACGGCTAATCCAACAGGACGGCCGTCTGCCGTGCCATCTTCCTTCAACCACCCCGTCACAAAATCTTCGGCCGGGCCGGTGGGGGTGCTGCCATCCAACGGCAGACGCATCACCGAATACCCCACCGGCACCCGCCGGTTCCACGAACCGTGTTGAGCAATAAATAGATCACCTTGATATTCGGCCGGGAAGGCGCTGCCGGTATAAAAGGCAATGCCTAATGGGGCCATGTGCGCCTGCATCTCGGCTATCGGCGGCTCAACCCCTGCGCAGCTATCCGGGCTGCCCATGTCCGGGTCAACCACATTCCCGCTGTGGCAGGTGGGCCAGCCATAGTGCAGCCCATCGCGCACAATGTAGATGGTTTCCGGCGGCAGATCATCACCCATCAGGTCACGGCCGTTGTTACTGGCCCACAGTTCACCCGTTTGGGGATGGATTGCCAGCCCGACCGCATTACGCAAACCTGTCGCAAACACCCGTTCGCCCGTGGCCGTCTCCTGCCCCACCGGGCTGTCATAGACGGTGATGGCCGCCCGGCGCGGGTCGTCCTCGTCACACACATTACAGGTGGAACCGGCGGCGAGGGCCATACGGCCGTCCGGCAAAAAGATGACGGTGCGGGTGCTGTGTTGGCCGGGTGGGGTGAAGGTGTCAATGAGGGTGGTCTGCACATCGGCACGGCCGTCGCCATCCCTGTCTTCCAGGCGCACCACGCCGCTGGGCACCCCCACGTACCACGCCCCCTCGTGGTACACCAGGCTGTGCGGGCTGGGCACATTGTCGGCAAAGGAGAGGATGTCATCGGCACGGCCGTCGCCGTCGGCATCCGGCAGCATGGCGATCCGATTATTCCCCCGGTCGGCCACATATAACACCCCATCCGGCCCAAAGGCAATAAAACGCGGCCCACGCAGCCCACTGGCAAACAACTCCACTTCAAATCCCGGCGGCGCTTGCAAGGCCGTCTCGCTGCCACCCCCCAACATGCCCCTAAAATTCACCTGGCGGCCAATGGTCACATAGAGTGCCAAACCCCCGGCCAGGCAAATCAACATCACAATCATCAATATCCAGATCAATCGGCGTCGTTTCATGCCGTCAAGTTTACCTCAAAAATCCAATTGACGGCCGTTGCCAGAAGAATTGCCGCAATTCGGTACTGTCTTTAGTTTTTTATTATGACTACAGCGGATAAAGAAATGAACGGATTTTCCTTCGTGAATAGGACGCAGATTCACGCGGATGACGCGGATAAAATGTTATGAACAGGCGTCCCCCTCTGGAAATTTATCCGCTTATTCCTCCATCCGTTGTAGTGTCAGCAAACCGAAATCGGAGGAGTGGGCATCCTCAGATGCCCACCGGTTCGCATCTGAGGATGCGAACTCCGCTTCGATCTACTGAGTCTCTGGACAAAGATCACTATTCCCGCATTACGTTTAACTGATTACAAACATGGCCGGGTGGTGTATGCTCACTCTGGTGTTTTTGTGCTTTCTGCGTGATGGACTGCGTGATGGAGCGGTAGAAGATCATGGATGAAGGATACGAAATCGTCTACGTCGAGAAACCCGAAGAAGCCGCCTGGGAGATCATCGGCAGAGGTCTTCAGAAATTTAATATCCAACATGCCGGCGACGAAGGATTCCAGCGCATTTGTTTTGCCGTTTGCTCTCCCAACCAGGAAATCGTTGGCGGGGCGCTTGGGGAAATTTATTGGCAATGGCTGCACCTGGATCTCATGTGGGTCAGGGATGAGTTTCGCGGACGCGGCTATGGTCATCGCCTCCTGTTGGCGATGGAAGAGGAGGCGAGCAAACGTGGCGCAAATCACGTTTTTTTAGACACATTCAGCTTCCAGGCGCCGGAGTTTTACCTTCGGCATGGTTATCGCGTTTTTGGTGAATTGGCCGATTTTCCGCCCGGACATCAGCGTTTCTTTTTGACAAAGGAGTTAATAGAAACGTAACCGTTCAGACCTGACAGGTTTTCAACTCGTTCAACTTGAAGCTTTACAGACCAAAAACCTGTCAGGTCTCCAGAGGGACTGAACGCTTACATAGAAACAGCCAGACGCTAAAGGTGAACGGCTAGAAACCCAGGAGACGACATGGGCGATTGCCCGAAGCCGCTTCGGGTTTGCCCACCACGATGAATGAAAATAGAACGCCTTTTTACAACATTTTATCCGCGTCATCCGCGTGAATCCGCGTCCTATTTTCACAGGAGTTTGCCATGTACACGGTAGAAGCCAGCCATCTGGCTAAATCTTTCGGCACTGTGCATGCCGTTACCGATGTCTCATTTGCCGTGAGCAAAGGGGAGATATTCGGCCTGCTGGGGCCAAACGGCGCCGGCAAAACCACCTCCATCCGTACGTTGTTGGACATCTTCCGGCCAGATGCGGGGACGGTTGCCATTTTCGGCGGGCCGATGACAGAGGATAAAAAAGACCGTATCGGCTATATGCCCGAAGAGCGGGGGTTGTACCAGGAGATGGAGTTGGAATCATGCCTGGTGTATCTGGGCACGTTGAAGGGCTTATCGGCCAAAGAAGCGCATAACCGCCTGCGCGGTTACATGGAGCGATTTGACCTGTGGCAGCACCGCACCAAGAAGGTGAAGGAGTTGAGCCGGGGGATGACGCAGAAGGCGCAAATTATCAGCACGGTGCTTCCCAACCCGGAGCTGCTGCTGGTGGACGAACCGTTCAGCGGGCTGGACCCGGTGAATACCCAACTGGTGAATGATTTGATGTTGGAACTACGCGCCGCGGGAACCACCATCATCATGTCTACCCACATGATGCACAAGGTGGAAGAATTATGCGACCGGATGTTGTTGATTAATCAAGGGCAGAACGTGCTTTACGGCCGTTTGGAAGACATCCGCCGCCAATTTTCCACCCATGCGGTGCTGTTGAAGGTGGAGGGGGAAATACCGGCGCTGGATGGCGTCCAGATGGTCAGCCCACACAACGGTGCGATGCACCTGACGCTGGCGGGGGAGATGACCCCTCAGGGAATTCTCTCGCAGTTGGTGAAAACGGGAACCCTGGTGGAGGAATTTGAGATCGCCGCGCCTACGCTGGATGAAATTTTCATCCAGGTGGTGCAGGGACAGGGCACAGGAGGTGCATGATGGCACGCATATGGCTGATTGCCCGCCACCATTTCCTGTTTGAGGCGCGCAAGAAAACGTTCTGGGTTTTGCTGTTCAGCCTGCCGCTGCTGCTGGCGCTGTCGGTGGGGATAGGCGTGTTGGGAGAAAGGCTGAATCGTCAGGTTACGCGGCTGGGCTATGTGGACCCGGCCGGTTTCCTGACCGACACCACATGGGACAGCGAAGACGCGGTGCTGCAACAGTTTGACACGGCCGTAGCCGCCCAAACCGCATTGGAAAATGGGGAGATTGACGCCTACTACGCGCTGGCGGTTGACTTTGAAACATCCCGCAATGCAGAGTTCGTTTATATCACCACCGTTCCCTACCAGGTGCAGTTCGCCTTTGAGGACATGGTGCGCCGCAACCATCTCGCCGATTACCCGCCGGAAGTTGCAGAGCGGGCACTCACCAGAGCAGCTGTGACCGTGCATGCGCTGGACCAACACCGGAACTTTAATGCCGACCCGACCCTCGCCGATTTTCTGCCACTGTTTGTGGCGGTGATTGTCGCTTTTCTGGCGATGACCACTTCCGGCTACCTGATGGAGGTGCTGGTGAAGGAGAAGGAAAACCGGACCATGGAGATCGTGGTCTCCTCGGTATCGGCCGGGAAATTGATGACCGGCAAAATTCTGGGCGGGGTGGGCATTGCTGCCATGCAGTTGTTGGTGTGGTTGGCCTGCCTGGTAGCAGCGGTGATGATCGGCCGGGCCGCCGGTGTTTCCTGGCTGATGGAGCTAAATCCCCGCTGGCGGGACATTCTGCAAATCGTGATCATCTCCGTTCCGGTATTTTTCTTCCTGGCTTCCTTTTTCACAACGATTGGCTCGATGATGACGGAAAGCTCAGACGCGCAGCAAATGGGGGCTGTCGTTTTTCTGTTGATGTTTGCGCCGTTTTTTGTGGTGCCGGCCATTGTCGAGAATCCACAGGGTTGGTTGGCGCTCATGCTCAGTTTTCTGCCGCCGACGGCCGTTACCACTTTTGCGCTGCGGATGCTGGTGATGTCCATTCCCTGGTGGCAGGTGTTTGTCTCCTTTGCCATTTCGCTGGTTTGTGCGCTGGGGATGGCCCTGCTGGCGGCCAAAGCTTTCCGGCTGGGTATGCTCCATTACGGCAAGCCGCTGCGCCTGGGCCAGTTGTTTGGCCGGGCAGCGACAAACGGCTGATTAGGAGGGGTAATTACGATGAAAAAAATGCTGCTGGTCATGCGTCATGAAATCCAGATGACGTTGAAACGGAAAACTTTTGTCTTCTTTACGGTGGGGCTGCCGCTTATTTTGATCCTCATTGCCCTGGTGGTGATGCTGGTCAACCGCAACCGGCCAGATGTAGCGGAAACTGTCTCGACAATGGAGGCCGGAGGGCCACAGGGTTACGTTGATTATGCCGGGTTGGCGGTGAGCGAGCCGCCGGGTATCCCTTCTGGAAGCCTGCTCCGTTTTGAAGATGAGGCCACGGCTGAAACCGCGTTGAGAGCGGGGGAGATAGAGGGTTATTTCATCATTCCGGCCGATTACCAACAAGAGGACATGCTGGCATATGTAACGGCCGAATATGTCCCCTTTGAAGGTGGTGTGAACACGGCCGTTGTCGAATGGCTGCTGCTGACCAACTTACTGGGTGGCCCAGAAAAGGCGGTAGCGGTCTGGCAGCCGCTCATTGTAGAAGTGACCCAACTGAGGCCGGAAGCGGCGGCTGTGGATGAAGAAAACTGGTTTGTGGAGCTGATGCCGACTTTCATGGTGTTCATCATTTACATGACGATCATCATCCCGGCCGGGCTGCTGGTCAATTCGGTGACGGACGAAAAGAAATACCGCGTGATTGAGTCGGTGCTGGTGTCCGTTTCGCCACGCCAATTCATCACCGGAAAAATCGTGGCCGTGGGGCTGTTGGGCCTGCTGCAAATCTCCATGTGGATGATGGTAGTGTTCATTATTACCCGCTACCTGGGGCAGGGGCTGAACATCCCCGCCGGATTCACCATTGAGTCCGCGTTGTTGGTATGGGTGGTTATTTACAGCCTGTTGGGTTACGCCATGTACGGTGTATTGATGGCCGGTTTGGGGGCGCTGGTGCCAGATGTGAAGGACGCCCGCGGGGCCTCGTTCATCCTGTTGCTGCCGCTGATTGTGGTGTACATGTTTAATGTCGTGATTGTTTCCCGGCCGGACGGGCTGGTTGCCGTCATCTTCAGCTTTTTCCCGCTCACCGCTCCGGTGGGGATGATTGGCCGGATGTCGGCCACGGCCGTGCCGCTGTGGCAGGCGGTGCTGTCGGCCGGGCTGCAATTGGGCACGGCCGTCTTGCTGGTGGTGCTGGTGGCTCGCCTCTTCCATGCCCGGTTTATTCTTTCCGGGCAGACGTTCAGCATGAGACGTTATTTTGAGGCATTGGCCGGCCGGGTGTAATTGGTTCGTTAGAAAACAGGGGGGGCCAGTTCGCCGGGGGCGGGCAAGTGACAGACATCAACGATGCAGGTGGTTTTGGCAGTGGAATGGTGGGGGGGACGGCCGTTGCCTATTGCTCACTTGTCCTATGTGATCGGACGGCCGTGAATGTCCACGCGACCTGGATCAATAGGTTTTATAATGAGAGAGAGGGGAGGGGGAGGGAGTACGGCCGTGAATCTTTACTATCTACCAAACGACTAATGCAACCGTCAGCCGCATTAGCGGCGGCTGGATAGAATGTTAGATATTCACATTTCAACATATCATCTTATTATTCGAGTTGCTTTGTAATCGTGGCGATTTCAGGGGCAGGTTCACCAAAAATTTCTTCCCAATATTCAGACCAGTTTGGTTTTACTTGAAATACTTTTCTCCTCGCAGATACTTTTCTCGAAATAAGCCACGTTTCTGAATCCATGATCTCGCTTCTCAACGTTCTAGATACATTGTTTGGTTCTTTTTGATTGTAGTCATCTACTAGATACTTATTAATAAGGTTCGTAATTTCTACTCCTGACGCTCCCATATTATTTTGAAGTCGCAAGTAAACCAAAGCCCAAAATATCAAAGGCGCTAATTCCGATTTTCCTATTCGTGCCGTATGAACCGTTTTAGGAATAGGCAATAAGATTGTCGTTGGTATATCGTCCTGAATTGTGTCAAAAAGAGATCGTTGCTTTGGTGTGCTTTTAGGGAAAAGTGGTAAATTTGCTCTCTTTTTGAGAGATTCACTAATTTCGGCTACTTGCTTTTCAATCCGAGCCACTTCAGGCATATATTTGGCAAGGCTTTTTGATGGTTGCTCACCTTCAAGCATTTCTGCCAAATACTTTGCGACAATATTGCTTGCATCAGTGTCTTTTAATAGTTCTATTGCAGGTCTGGTTAAACCTTCGTTCATCAAAGCCTCCGAAAAACTCTTTAAGATTTCTTCATATTTCTTAAAGCTGTACTCTTGATGAAAAGGCAGATTGTTACCTGTTAAAGCAAGATAAATTGAATCTGTAATTATGAAATCTGTGCAAACATAGGCTAACGGTGATGGTCTGAAAGAGTGATTATCACCTAACTGATAATTTTTCGTGTATTCTTCTTCTGCTGGTACTTCCAAGCATTCTAAAAATCTCTGTTGAACAAGCTCTTGTACTGAACGTCTAATCCAACGCTCTTGATAGCCATATTGACGAAGCACTCTTACAATTGAACTCAAAGTTGTTCCATGTCTAGTTTCATGTTGTTGTTGACCATACTGCATAAGCAGAATAATGCGAATCTTTAAAAAATAATTCTGGTAGGCGTGATACGATGGGAGGTATAAATTACTGAGGAACGGGCGCCCTCGGTCAAGTGGGGCCATTAACGCGGCAACAATTTCAGATTTGTCCCAATTTGAATAACTACTGCCCAAAAGACCGTGAAGTTGCTTTAAAATCTCTAAAAATAAACGTACATTATGCCATGCAACAGATCCCAATAGCACAAGAAGTTCTCTACCTTGACTGTTGACAAGAAAAATGCTTTTGAGTGTTTGGCTGTGGGCTAGTATCTGGTGGTAAAAAACCGCCCAGTCTCTAGTTCTTTTCCATTCAGATAGCCTGTGATCCTTGTCGATTTGTTGCTCAATATAGGCGATTCTCTTTGACAAAAGTTGCTCAAGATTTGGGCTTCTTAAATGAAATATAGTAGCATCTGAACGAACATCTAGGAATCCGGCTTCTCTTCCACGAAAAAACGTAAGCTCCCGCATTGTGACAATCACAGTTGCCCCTGTTTCGCGAGCAAGTTTATGGGTAAAATTATAAACTTGCTTTTGATAAGCTTCTGAAGCACGGTCCACATTATCAAGAAATACAACTACTCCTATTCCTTTCCCCCGATAATGCTCCCAACACTTTTTGAAATAAATTTCTGGATCATTCAAAAGTTTGTCAAGCAACTGTGCTTCGTGTCTGCGTAATTCTGATTCATCTTGATCAAAAACATCCGCATAAGGACCTTTTCGAAGATTGGCAAGCTCATGCCCAAAAATTTTCCTGAGCATTTCTTTGTGGTAAGCATCCGGGCATATATCGTGCCATTCTCTGTTTATATATTTCCAAAGGGTAGATTGTATATCTGGGTTTTGGCTTTCTACTTCATCGATCAAATCAACTTTTAGAGCTAATAACCCTCGTTCTTGCTCATGCCTAGCACGAACAAGCTCTCTAGTAACAAAGGTTGACTTCCCACAACCAACCGAACCTGTAACTATGACTACTCTACCTTTACGATCACCGGAGCGTCTGCTGACTAAACGCTCTCCTTCACCAGGGTCAATATCTAGGGCTTCAGGTAAGAAGGTAGGTGTAGTATCTCTTAACGCACGATTTAATTCTCCTTGAAACTGGTTTAGACGAGAATCTGCAACGAAACATTTTTCAAGCATGTTTCGTCGCCCAGCATCTATTATTTCATCAAAGAAAAAGTCATAGAATTCTCGTAAAACTACGTCTTCTTTTTTCTGCCATTGAAGTTGACCAAATTTTGTGCTAGGTATTTGTACGAAATCAGCTTCCTTGATGTTGATTTCAGCAAATGAGGATTCAAGTGATCCAGTGTCAACATGAGGCTTATGGAGTATTTCCCAAAACAGCTCGAAGTTAAAATTATCTGTAAAGAGATTGCCAAAATAATATCCACGAAGGTCATTTAAGTCTGTATAACCTGGAGCAAGTAGAACTTGCAGGAGTACCCATTCACACCCATTGGTTATAAGGGCATATTTTACGCCAGTTTCAAGAGCATATTTTTCGGCTTGTGATACTGTTGATGAGAAAGGTCTTCCAAAAGCTGATCGAAAGTAGCGAAGTTGGTAATAATTACGAGGGCTATTTTTAGGGTCTGCCCCAAATGTTATACCAGTTCTTTTTGCTTCAACAATCAATCGAGGTACATTGTCAATTGAGAGTAAATAGTCAAGATAGCCTGTTTCTTTAGCATGAGTTTCAGGGTTGAAATCCTCATTGTCCCAACCAAGTGCAATTAGCACCTTATCAATAATAAGTAGTCTGGTATTTGCTTCATTGGCATTATAAAGAAAAGGTAACTATTCAGGTGTGAGTTGAGGCATGAGGAGATCGCCTTCAAAGAGGGAACCTAATGCCTCCCAGACATTGAGACCTTGTTTACGAATCGTTGAGA
>JACTMP010000061.1 GCA_014584575.1 Chloroflexota bacterium | reverse complement strand
CACGCAGTTGCCTTCGGCTAGTGGTTCGTCGGGTCAACGCCCACAGGAGACTTGCACTCCTTAGTTACCGCCCATGCCGGGCGTACACAAAAAAGCCCGCTCAGATGCGGGCTTTTTTTATGCCGGTGTGGCCGCTTTTTCAGCCGGGGTGCTGCTTTTGGTTGTTTCAGTGCTGGATTCGCTCTTCACGGCCGTGTCACTTTCTTTGCTCTCGGCCGTCGTTTTGCTTTCACTTTTGCTGCTGGCGGCTTTAGCCGACCCATTGCGATTATCGGTCACATAAAAGCCGCTGCCTTTGAACACAACCCCTACCGAATTGACAACTTTGCGCAACTGCGGCTCCCCACAAGAGGGGCACTCCACCAGCGGCGCTTCAGACATGCGCTGGTTGCGGTCAAATTCATAGTGACAGGATCGGCATCTATAGGTGTATATGGGCATAATTCAATTCCTACAATAAAGGAGATTAAGAGATTGGGAGATTAGGAGATTGAATCTCTCAATCTCCCAATCTCTCAGTCTCTCAATCTCTTTGTCTCCAATTTCCCGGTTATTGTAGCGGTCACACCCCTGTTTGACAATGTGACACCGGTATGCTATAGACGCTGCGTAAAATTTCTATAAGATTTCTCAAACTGGTCAGTAGTCCCTGGTCATTGGTCATATGTGCTTTGCTAATGACCAATGACCAATGACAAACGACAAGTAAAGGTACCCCCATGAACGACACCAAATTGCGCAATTTCATTAACGGCCGTTGGCAACATGCCCACACCGAGCAATATCTGGAGGTGGTGAATCCGGCTACGGCCGTGACCATGAGCCATGTCCCGCTGTCACCCGGCGCGGATGTGGAGACGGCCGTGCAAGCTGCTCAGACTGCCTTTCCCGATTGGCGGCGCACCCCCGCTGGCGACCGCATCCAATACCTCTTCAAACTCAAAACGGTTCTAGAAGAGCACCTGGATGAACTGGCGCGCATCATCACCAACGAGTGTGGCAAGACCTACGCCGAAAGCGTGGGTGAAATCCGGCGCGGCGTTGAAAACGTCGAGGTCGCCTGCGGCATCCCTTCCCTGATGCAAGGGTATAACAATGAGGACATCGCCCCTGGTATTGATGAACACATGTTCCGCCAGCCATTGGGGGTGGTGGCGGCCGTCACCCCCTTCAACTTCCCGCTCATGATTCCGCTCTGGTTTCTGCCCTATGCCATCGCTACCGGCAACTGCTTCATCCTCAAACCAAGCGAGCGGGTGCCCATGTCCACGCAGCGATTTTTTGATCTGGTCGCCCAAACCGGCCTGCCGCCGGGTGTCTTGCAACTGGTGAACGGCGGCAAAGAGGTGGTGGACGCGCTGCTGGATCATCCGGCGGTGCGGGCGATCAGTTTTGTGGGGTCCACGCCGGTAGCGAAGTACATCTACGGCCGTGCCGCCGCCAACGGGAAACGTGTGCAATGCCAGGGTGGGGCCAAAAACCCGGTGGTGATTATGCCGGATGCCGATATGGACACGGCCGTGCGCATTATGGCCGATTCCGCCTTTGGCTGCGCCGGACAGCGCTGTTTGGCCGCGTCGGTAGCCATCACCGTCGGCCATGCCCAAACCACCTTCACCGAAGCCATCGCCGAGGCAGCCGCCAGCCGCAAAGTTGGCTATGGGTTAGATGAAGGCGTACAAATGGGGCCGGTCATCAGCCCGGCCAGCAAAAACCGGATTGAGCAGTTGATTGGGTTGGGGGAACAGGAAGGGGCGCAGGTGTTGGTAGACGGCCGTGACCGCCACGTCTCCGGTTATGAAGATGGCACTTTCGTCTTTCCCACCGTCCTCAACAATGTGCATCCGCAAAGTGAACTGGCCCGCACCGAGATTTTTGGCCCGGTGCTGAGCCTGACGCCGGTGCGGGATATTGACGAGGCGATTGCGGTGGTGAACGGCCGTGCTTATGGCAACATGGCCTGTATCTTCACCAGCAGCGGCGCGGCGGCGCGACAGTTCCGTTACGCCGCCGACGCCGGCAACATCGGCGTTAACATTGGCGTGGCCGCGCCTATGGCCTTTTTCCCCTTTAGCGGTTGGAATGAGAGCTTCTTTGGCGACCTGCACGCCCAGGGGCGGCACGGCGTCGAGTTCTACACCCAAACCAAAGTCGTCATCGAACGCTGGCCCACCGAATGGAGCCGCCAATTTTGATCCGCGAAGGGACGCGAAGATTTATTAGCGGGAGACGAGGCTTTTGCCGAGAGTTTTTGGGAAATATAAATTCAGGGCACTGCTATCCTGATCAATATGGAGGCAAGAATGTTAAATAAATCCATAAAAGTCATAGAACTGGTAGCGTTGATAAGCATCCTGGTAATCCTACAGACCTCTGTGTGGACGACGGTAAGTAGCGCCCCACATATCGTTTGTGACGTACCATCGGCAACGTATTTGACTATCCAGTCGGCACTAGACCAAGCCAATTGTGAAACTATAAACTTAGCAGGGGTGTCCTATCAGGAAAACCTGGTAGTAGCCAGATCTGTTTTGATTCAAGGGGAGGGACACACCTCCACATTAGTAGATGGCGGTGAAGTTGGCTCTGTTTTCACCATCGAAGGCGCAGTTGATGTCTCTCTGATCGGGATAACGATCCTAAATGGGCAGAGCGAGGTAGGTGCTGGCATATATAATATAGGCGGGAACCTGACTATTCGCGATAGTGCCATTGTCAGCAATTCGGTTCCCTTCGTCAGTGGCGGCGATTTAGTCGGTGGGGGTATTCATAATGCTGCCAACAGCACAGTAAATATTGTTAACACTATGATGGGCTTCAATAATGGTTTTTACGGTGGTGGCGGACTAAACAACCTCGGCCTTGCCACAATCAGCGACAGTATGTTTTTAGACAATAGCGCTATGACTGGCGGTGGTCTAAAAAATGATGGTACGATGATCATTGCCCGCAGCCTGTTTACTCAGAATGGGGCAACGGATGGAGGTGGTATCAGTAACAGCGGAACTTTAACCGTAACAGAGAGTATTATCGAATCAAACCAAGGCGGCCGTGACGGCGGTGGCGTCCTGAACTACGGGCAGTTGGCGGTTGTGAACAGCACAATTCGTGAAAACTCGGCCAATGTTGAACTGGGTGGAGGAATGAAGAATTGGGGTGGTTTCATTACCATACATGGCACGACGCTTTCCGGGAACTCAGCCAATGCGGATGGTGGCGGTATCTATAATGGGGGAGCAGGTATTATGGTCATAACCAACAGCACGATAAGCGGCAACTTGGCCGGTAGGAATGGTGGGGGGCTGTTTAACGGAGTTAGTGGCATTTTTGACCTGAAGAGTGTAACGATTGCCAACAACGAAGCTCTAGACGGGAATAGCATTTTTAATAGCAACATTGTTAACGTCACCAACAGCATTATTACCACATCTAGCAGCGGGGGTAATTGCATGGGCACAGTTCTTACTTCAGCGGGCTATAATCTGGCAAGTGATGGAAGTTGTAACCTGAGCAGTCCTGGTGATTTGCCCAATATTGACCCATTGATTGATGCGTTAGAGCGAAATGGTGGCCTGACAGATACCCATGCTTTACTACACGGTAGCCCGGCAATTGATGCGGCAAATGACTCTCATTGTTTGCCAGACGATCAACGTGGTTTCTTGAGACCAGTAGATGGCAATACAGATGGTGTTCCCCACTGTGACATTGGAGCCTTCGAGTATTATTCCGAACAAATCTTCTTACCAATCTTGTTCACAGCGAACTAAGTTATAACGGTTTGAGGTAATAAACATGCAAAAAACCTATCCTGACTAACTGTCATTTGCTTTTCCAGCATACCTGACTCCCTTTCTTTATTCATGCAGACATGATTACCTTGTCGTTGAAATAAACCACCAACAGCTTTAGTGACTTTGCTGAGGGCATGATAGATGTTTAGAAACCAGTCACCCCTCTTTTCAGGGCACCAATAATGCAGCACCACCTGCATTGACGGTGATCTGATAAAGAGGGGATTGGGTATAACCGCCGGTAGAATAGATGCGTACGTAGTAACGGCCGTGCTGGTTATTTGGTAGCTCAATGTGATAGGGTGGGTCAATGTCTTGGGCAATGGGGCTGGTGTTGGTGCCGTCATAAATCAACAATTGTAAACCCTGCCCTACATGATTCGTCAAATCTACAGTGATTGAGCCAGGCGATCCCAGTTCAAAATAGAAATAATCATTGGCATCATCTGGTAACCCTTGATACTGGCGACCAAAACAAAGCGGGCCATTTGCCTGGGTACGGCCGTTATTTGGTTCCTCTTCCATTGGCCCAATAAAACAAGGCGGGTAATTGTTTACAATTACGGGCAAGAAGACAGTGGTGATTGTTTCATAGGTGGTTGAGTCATCACCGCTCTCAGTGGGAGTAGCTTCAACATTTCCGGCATTATCCGTGGCCACGGTGGCGAAGAAGTAGGTATTGCTACCACCGATAGGCATGTAATAAAACACCCCAACGGTACCAGATTGAACAAGGCCAGAATCAGTCCACATGCCACCGTTGCCACGCTTTACCCACAATGATGTCTGGCTAACCTGGCTGGTGGCGTCACTGGCTGTCCAGGTGACGGTAATAGGTGCAGCGGTGACAACTTCTGGCGAGGTTGCGCTGCTATTCGGGGCCGTTATGTCATAGATGGTGGAATCATCCCCGGAACCAGTTGGGTCTGGCTCTACATTCCCTACATTATCTGTGGCAACGGTGGCAAAGTAATAAGTGCCATCACCGTTAGCTGGTGTGTAGGAAAAATTGCCGGATGTGCCAGGCTGAGAAAGACCTGTATCCGTCCAAACCCCACTATCACCAAACTTAACCCATAGGTTGGTGTTATCCACTCCACTGGCTGCATCACTGGCTGTCCAGGTAACACTGATGGGAATCGTATTGGCATAAAACGGTGAGGATGCGCTACTCAGTGGAGGAAGATTATCCACAGTATCAGCCATTTTCACTACAAAAGCATCATAAGTACCACCATTGTAAGTCAGGTCTGGTCCTGCCGAAACTGGAAAGGATGTTTCTGTCGAGTCAGTCCAGCCTGTAATGTAGATGTTACCTGCGGTGTCTATGGCTATTCCCTTTCCAAAATCCGCAGTGAAACCGCCAACATAACCAGCATAAAGCAAAGATGAACCGTTGCTAACAACTTTAGCAACAAAAGCATCACGATAGCCTCCATTGAAAGTGAGGTCTGGCCCATCAAGAATTGGGAAAGTTCCTTCTGTAGATGCAGTCTCCCCAACAACATAAGCATTCCTATTTTCATCTACAACAATTCCCGCACAAAAATCCACATTTTCGCCCCCAATATATCCAGCAAAGAGCAGTGATGTACCATCAGGTGCCACTTTTGCCACGAAACAATCACTTCCACCATTTGCAGTCAGATCGGGGCCAATGAGAACCGGAAAAGTGGTTTGATCGGAACTTGTTTCACCAGTCACATAAGCGCTACCTAAGCTATCTATTGCAATACTGTAACCATCCTCATTAGATGCTCCCCCAATGTATCCAGCATATTCAAGAAATGTGCCAGTACCAGATATTTTAGCAACAAAAACATCATAGGTAGACCCGTTGAATGTAAGATCTGGACCAATCACAACAGGAAAAGAATTTTCGGTGGAAGCTGTTCGTCCTACAATGAAGGCGTTACCAAGTGTATCTACTACTATCCCGCGTGATTGATCTACACCAGATCCTCCAATATAACCAGCATAGGACAGCGATGATCCGTCATTAGCAACTTTTGCAATGAAAGCATCAAAGCTACCTCCATTATAAGTAAGATCTGGCCCAGAAATAACAGGAAAAGTAGCTTCAGAAGAACCTGTCCACCCCGTTATATAGACATTGTTCTCAGTATCCAGAGCGATCCCAACACCATACTCATCTTCTGAACCACCAACGTAACCAGCAAAGAGAAGTGCAGAACCACTACTGTCAATCTTGGCCACAAAAACATCAATAAACCCGTTGAAGGTGAGATCTGGCCCTATCAATACAGGAAAAGTCGTTTCATCGGAAGATGTTCGACCAACAACATAGATATCACCTGTTTCATCTACTACAACATCATTGCCTGTTTCATACTGTGAACCACCAATGTAGCCTGCAAACAATAAGGTTTGGCCATTATTGGACACCTTAACAATAAAAGCATCATAGAAACCATTGTAAGTAATATCTGGGCCACCAAAGACTGGAAATGAAGATTCGGAAGAGAATGTATTACCTGTCACATAAACATCACCATCTCCATCTACCGCAATTCCATATCCAACATCTTCCCCTGAACCACCAATGTAACCAGCGTAAAGGAGGATAATAGGATCTAGGACAAGCGTCTGGGTTGAGTCGTAATCACCAATGTGGAAAGTGAAATGGTATGATTTCAAGCTAGAGACTTGTTTGCTGCTGCGAGATAACCAGGGTTTATTCGCAACGGCCGTGTCCAGCACATAAGCCATCTCCACCGGCACACGTTCGCCATTTATCTCCTGATAAGCTACGGGGGTGTCGTCAGTAAAGCCACCCAATGGTGTACTTACCTCCAGTTGTCCGGCATCATTTAGCGTTACATCCGTTGCGCCCTGGTAGGCCAACTGAATCTGGGATGGGTCGGCACCTGGCTGGACGATGAAAGTGTATTTCAGTTGGCTGGCACTGCCCTCATACACCATGTCAATACCTGACCACAGGTCATGGTAGACCACCCGGCTGTAAGTCGGCAGCCCGGCGTGCCACTCCTCCGGCTGTCCTTTGAAGTAGGAGATAATCGCCTCGGTCTGCCCTTCCCCAACCGGCCGCACATCCGGGTTCGCCCCCACAAACTCCAGCTTCACGCTCCATCGTTGCGCCTGGTTGCCGGGACAACTGTCATTCCGAGGTCTTCCGAGGAATCCCGTGCATCTGGCCGTTTCGAGGGACTTCTCATCGAAGACTCCTCGGAGTGACAGGGGGGAGGCAGGTGGGGGGGCAGGCGTGGTCTGGGCAATAGTGACGCCGGTAGCCGTGAAGTAAACGGTGGTTTCTGACCCCTGCACGTAATAGGCTACCTGCTCGTCCAACTGCCCCCGGTTTTCAATGAAATACAATGGCAGTTGGCCCAACGTCTGCACCATGCGCTTTTGTTGTTCGGGCGTGGGGGCGTTAGGCAAAGAGGGGGCTGGTTCTGACCGGTTCTGGCCAGTTAGCCCGGCCAGCAGCAATACCATCAAACCGGTGATAATGAGGTGTGTTCTTTTCACTTCTATTTCCTCCCAGAGCAGCGGATGGGAAACGGATAAACGGATAGAGGACGCATTTCATCCGTTTATCCGTTAGTTATCCACTGCCCTAATCAACTGCCCCTCATAACTTACAAACGGAGGCGAGGCTTTAGCCGACATGCGGTTCGCCTGAAGGCCGCCTCCTGTCCACATCTTTCACCCGACCTTTATCCAGACGGCGGCGTCCAGGTGGGTGATGGCAGTTCCACCGGTGGCGTCCAGGTGGGCGATGGCAGCGGCGGGGAAGTAGGCGTGTTACCCGGCAGCGGGGTACTGCCCCCACCACCACCAGGTGTTGGCGTGATGACGACCGGCGGCAGGGTGGGCGTCGCCGCGGGAATGGGTGTATTCGTGGATCGCGGCGTGGGCGGAATGGTGGCGGCCAACGGAATATCTGTGGCCGACGGGTTGACGAATTGAGCCGATAACCAGCCGCGGGTGCCATCGGCCAGTTCCACGTTGTACCATTCACCACCGGCATCGCGCGCCAGCACCGTTACCGTATCGCCAGGGCGCACCGAGGCCACAATGGCATAGACCGTGCCCGGCCCGCTGCGCACATTGGCCGCACCCAACACGTCGCCGGGTTGGGGTGCATTCTCAACTGCTGTTTCGGCAGTTATCGTCGGGGTTTCGGTGGCTGTGGCCGTAGACGATGGCGTGGCCGTAGCCGTCGGCGTGGCGGTGCTGGTAAAGGTTGGCGTGGCGGTGGGCGAGCGGGTGACTGTTGGGGTCGGCGTGGAGGTAAGCGAGGGTTCAACTACTGCCACCATCACCGTCGGTGTTTCCGCAGGCACGGCCGTGTCCATCCCATAATTTCGCCACAAAACACCACCGATGCCAAATAAAAACAACACGCCGATAATGGCCAGAACATAGGGCCTTTTTCTGCCTTCTTCCTTTACCTCCACCTTGCCACCCGCCTCCGGCTTGATGAGGGGCTTTGCCTGATCATCAGTTGTCGGGGCCGGCGGCGGCGGTACCAGGCGGGTTTTATCCGGTTCAGGCCCGGTCGTTAACACCGCCGTAGCGTCAGGGTCAGGCGCAATGAGGGGGGTACGGCCGTCGGCCACCACCTGCACATCGGCCACCAAATCGGTCACCGATTGGTACCGGTCTGTTCGCTCCCGTGCCAATGCCTTTTGCACCACCCAATCCCACCCTTCTGGCAGGGTGGCATTCACGTCACGCAAGCGGGGCGGCAAACTCACCACCCGCGCCGTCGCTTTAGCCAGCGGCGTGTCGCCGGTGAACGGCTGCTGCCCTGTGAGCATCTCAAACAAGATGACGCCCAGGGCATAAATGTCGCTGCGGCTATCTACCTCTTTGACTCCCAGCACCTGCTCTGGACTCATGTAGGCGGGCGTGCCCATAAACATGCCCGTTGCCGTCATGGCTGCCGATTCTTCCAACAGCCGGACAACGCCAAAATCGGACAGAAAAGCGCGATTGGTTTGGTCAAACAAGATGTTGCCCGGCTTCAAATCCCGGTGGACGACGTTTTGGCCGTGCGCCTCGGCCAGCGCCGTCCCCACCCGCTGCACTACAAATACCATATCTGCCACCGACAAACTACCGGCTTTCATACGCGCCGCCAGCGTGCCGCCTTTCATATAGCGCATCACCAGAAAGAGACGGCCGTCTTCTTCGCCAAAATCGTAGAGGGGTACAATGGGGGCATGTTCCAGAGAAGCAACGGTAGCTGCCTCCCGCTTGAACCGTTCGCGGATTTCCTGGTTTTGGTCCTGGCCTTCCTGCAGCACCTTCACCGCCACCTGCCGCCCCACGTGGGGATCATCCGCCAGGTAGACGACAGCCATGCCTCCTTTCCCAATCTCGGACTGGATTTTGTAACGGCCAATTGTTTGCGGAAATGCCATATTGTCCTCCTGAAGGAACCGGCGCTTGCACTGGTGTCTATTATGCCGTGTGTAAAGAGGAGGGACAAATGATTCGTGATCAATTGCTGAGCGGCGAGCAGAAAGTTTACATCGCGTGGATCAGTCGTGGCTTTTATTGGCTGTCATATGCAGTGGAACAGGCGGCCATTGGGCCTGGAAATGCACTGGCACACTGCTCAAGACGACGGGCAGGTACAGCGTATGAGTTGATTCGTAAATCGTGCCACCATCCCCCTCATCACCCCCGATCGGCGGCGCTTCCACATTACCGGCATTGTCGGTAGCCACAGAAGCCAAGTAGTAGGTGTTGTTGCCCCCGGTGGGCGTGTAATAGAAACGCCGGAATCACCGGATGCCAGCACTGTCCAAACCTCTCGCTGCCTGGTTTGGGTGGTCTCAAATTCAGGGGGACGGCGTGTGTGTGGCGCCCGGAACAGGCGGCGGTGTGTCTGTGGGCATGGGCGTCTCCGTTGGCGGCGGCGGTGGTAGTGTGGGTGTAGGCGGCAGCGAGGTTGGAGTTGGGGGCGGTGTATTGGTAGGTTGGGGGCCAGGATACGGTGTGTTGGTCACCACGGTGGGCGAGGGGGGGAGCGGCGTGGCGGGCACGGCCGTCGCCGATATAGGTGTGGCGGTCGCGCCGGGCGGCGGCGGTGGGGGGCTGGTGTTGGTGGGCACAGCCGTCGCCGTATGGGTGGCCCGTACTGGTGTCAGCGGCGGGATGGTGGCGGCAACAGGCAGGTTCGTCGCCAGGGACGGGTCTACCCATTCGGCACCAGTCAACGAAAGCCAACCGGTACGGCCGTCCGGCAGCAAGATATTCACCCATTCCCCCGTCCGATCTTTAGCCAGCACGGTCACCACATCACCCGTCTGCAAGGTGGCGATGGTGGCATAGGCCGTGCCCGGCCCCTGGCGCACATTGGCGTTGCGCGTCAGGCGCAGTTGGGGCAGATTGGTGGGCACGGCCGTTGGTGTGCGGCTAGACCGGGGAGTGCGGGATGGAGTGCTGGTCAGGGTCGGTGAGGCAGTGTCAGTGGGGGATACGGCCGTGTTCGTCGCCGTTGCCGTCATCGTGGCTGTGTTTGTCGGTTCAGCCACAATCTCGGCCACGGCCGTGGGCGTCGTCCCTGCCACTTCTTCCCCCGCGCGACCACGCAGAAAAACAGCGGCTAACAGCAGCAGGAGCAATACCCCCGCTGCCGGCGCAGCCCATTTCCACCACGCCGGTCGGGGGCCGGCGGCAGGCGGCGGGGCCGGCGGTGGTTCGGGGGGTATGGGGCCGCCTGCGCCGGGTTTGATGGGCGTTTCCGGCTGTTGCGCGGAGGGGATTGTGGTGGGTAACGGCGGCGGCCCCAGTGTGGCCGCCAGACTTGCCGCTTCGGTCGTCACAGGAAAAACGGCCGTGGTGGGGATACGGCCGTCGGCCACCGCTTCCACATCGGCCACCAATGCGGCTACCGACTGGTACCGTTGTGTTTTATCCTGCGCCAGCGCCTTTTGGATGACCCAATCCCACCCTTCCGGCAACGCGACATTGAAGTCGTGTAGATGGGGTGGTGGGTAGAGGATACGGGCCGTGGCCTGTTCCAGCGGAGTGTCGCCGGTAAACGGCCGTTGCCCCGTCAACATCTCAAACAAAATTACCCCCAGCCCATAAATATCGCTGCGGTAATCCACCTCTTTAGGGCCGCGCACCTGCTCTGGACTCATGTAGGCGGGCGTGCCCATCATCGCATCCGTAGCCGTCATCGTCGCTTCCAGCAGCCGGGCGATGCCAAAATCAGAGAGGTACGCCTGGTCGGTGTGGTCAAACAAGATATTGCCCGGCTTCAAATCGCGGTGGACGATGTTCTGGCGGTGCGCCTCCGTCAGCGCCGCCCCCACGCGCCGTATAACCGGCACAATCTCGGGCAAATCCATCCCCCCATCTTTCATGCGTGAGGCCAGCGTCCCTCCCTGCATATACCGCATCACCAGATAAAGGCTATCGTCCTCCTCGCCAAAATCATAGAGCGGTACAATGGCCGGGTGTTCCAATGTGGCAATGGTCTCCGCTTCCCGTTTGAACCGTTCGCGGATTTGCTCGTCTTGGGCCAGGTGTTCATACAACACCTTCACGGCCACCTGCCGCCCCACACGCGGGTCACGCGCCAGGTAAACGACCGCCATCCCGCCACCGGCAATCTTAGACAGGATTTCGTAGCGGTCTATCTTTTGCGGAATTGCCATGATGTTCTCCAAAATAGGAACGGGCGTTTATATAGAAACACCTATTATGCCGCGTGTGGAAACAGGGTACAAATAGCTGAGGTTCATGTTTCGGGCCAACATTGACGCGATTGTGATCGGATTACAGTAAAAGAAAAGACCTGACAGATTTCTGAAGTCTGTCAGGTCTAAGATGCCGAAGGTGGGATTTGAACCCACATGAGGGAACCCTCACTACGCCCTGAACGTAGCGCGTCTGCCAGTTTCGCCACTTCGGCTCAGAACAGGCGGTAGTTTACCTAATCATGGACAAATGTCAACTATATTTTGGCCGCACCTTCGTGTACAATCAGGGCAAAGGTGTAGAATTTAGCAAAAGGAGGAAGCTATGTCTATTGCACAATTACTCAAACGTGTCCACCTGTTTCGTGGCCTCAGCAACGAGGAGTTAACCAGGATTGAGGCTATCTGCCAGCATGTGACGTTGCAGCCAGGTGAACTCATTATCGAACAAAATACGACCGGCAAGGAGATGTACGTCATCGCCAGCGGCTCGGTGGATGTGTTTGTGCAGGGGCTGGAAAATGCGCGCGGGCTAATCATGTTGGGCAAGGGGCAGGTGATTGGCGAACTGGCGCTCATTGATCAGGGCTATCGCTCGGCTTCGGTGAAAGCAACCGAGGAGGGCGCCTCGTTGTATCTGATTGACAGTGAAGCTTTTTATGCCCTGTGCAATGAGAATAACCATATCGGGTTTATGGTGATGCGCAACCTGGCAATTGATGTGGCCTTTAAGCTGCGTCACCGCAATCTGGCTGATTTATAGAGATTGGAGATTGGAGATTGGAGATTAGAGATTGGGAGATTAGAGGTAGACAAGAGCCTCTGAGCTGGCCGACCATCTTATATCTCCATTGTAACGGAGGGATAAAGTATTATGATGGCTGAGGATGAAGTCTTTTATCAGGTCAGTTTTGTGGTGATTGGTAGCCCAATTGATAACCCGCATCCGGGGGCGATTATGAGCGTGGATAAACGACCTGAGGTGGGCGAGATTGTGCGATTTGGTGGGGAAAATTTCGAGGTGCTGGAAGTGCAAGAATTGACGCCGGTGACGGGCAACTTTGGCTTTCTGCATGTCACTTGCCGCCGCGCAGAGTCAACCTGACAGGGACAATCGGCGAAGGACACGAAGGTTTTCACCGTCAATTATATTCAGGACGGGTCACGGGTCACCGTTAACCGATTACCGATTACCGTTTACTGATCACCGGGCAACACGGCCGTGACCGCCAACTTCCCCGCCTCTTCCAACCCGGCTAACGTCTGCCCTTTGGCATTGAGCCAGCGAATGGAGTAAGCCCCCGCCAGTTTATCGAGCGCCTGCCACAAATCGGCATTGGCGATAGGCGTTTCCCCCTTTTTTTGCCAGTTACGTTTGCGCCAGCCGTGAATCCACTGCGTTATCCCCTGGTACACATAGTCTGAAGTGGTGAAAATTTGCACACTGCTGCCTGGTGGCAGCAGCAGCAGCCCCTCAATGGCGGCCATCAATTCCATGCGGTTGTTGGTGGTTTGGGGCATGGAGCCGCTGGCCTGCGTGGTTTCGTCGTCCTGTTCCAGTACCACACCCCAACCGCCAGGGCCGGGATTGCCTTTGCAAGAAGCGCGCAGGTAGAGGCGAGGCATATGGGGATCAATTTCTTCCGGGGGGGTAATTTCCAGACGCGCCTGCCGCGCCAGCACATCTACTCGTTCGTTGTATTCGTTCCCGGCGTGGCCTTTGACCCAATGCCACCCGATCTGGTGTTTTTGCACCAGCGGCCATAGCTGCTGCCACAAGTCGGCGTTGGCGACATCCTTGAATCTCTTAGCGCCCCGTGTGTCAGTAGATTCGATCTTCCAGTTGTTGGCCGCCCATTTGTCAATGTATTCGGTGATGCCTTTGCGCAGGTATTCGGAGTCGGTGTAGAAGTTGATGGCGCACGGCCGTGTCAAGACCCGTAACGCCGCAATGGCCGCCGTCAATTCCATGCGGTTGTTGGTGCTGGCAGGGTCATTGCCGGTCAGCGTTCTTTCATGTTCGCCATATCTGAGAATGGCCGCCCACCCACCAATGCCAGGGTTGGGGTCGCAGCCGCCGTCGGTGTAGATGGTTACTTCCATAGAGAAGGAGATTAGGAGATTGGGAGATTGGGAGATTAACCAATCTCCTAATCTCTCAATCTCATCATTATTTCCCCAATGCAGCCAGCATCTCTTCGACGCGGGTGAATTTAAGGCGTGGACGGCCGTGCGCCACCCCATTTGCCTCTTCCATTTCATTCAACCGCAGCCAATCTTCGTAGGTTACGTAACGGGGTTGGCGTTCCTGGATGAAGGCTTGCACGGCCGTAAACGTGGGCGATTCGGGCGCCAGCATCTTGCCCGCCTGCACATCGGCCAGTAAGCATTCCACCGTTTCAATGGCGTCTGGCTTGTTGGTGCCGATGACGCCGGAGGGTCCGCGTTTGATCCAACCGGCGGTATACTCACCCAACACGGGCTGGTGACTTTCGGGGTCTATCACCCGCCCGGACTCATTCAGAATAACGCCCCACCGTTCGTGGAAGGGTACGTCGGGAATGGGTACGCCTTCGTAGCCAATGGAACGGAAAACCAGCCCCACCGGTATCTCTTCAAACCGGTCGGTAGCGCGGGCGCGGATAGAGCCGGACTCGGTTTTATATAATTCGTTGTGTACCAGACGCATGGCACAGACACGGCCGTCGGCATCACCCATCAACTCTACCGGCGATACCAGGAAACGGAGGGTCAGGCAGCGAGGTTTACCCGTACACGGCCGTCCGGCATACTCCTGCACAATCTCGATCTTACGCATCGTGCCCCGGTCGGCTTCGGCCAGAGATTCCAGACTCACCGGGTCTAATTCTGCTTCGGCCGACGGCACGGTGACATGAGCACCCGCCATTTCACCCAACTCTTTCACCTCCGCCGTAGTGAAGGCTGCCTGGGCCACACCGCGCCGCCCCAGCATGTATACCTCTTTCACCCGACTGTGGCGCAGCGCTTCCAGTGCATGTTCGGCAATATCCGTCTCCATCAACTCTTCCGGCGTGCGGCACAAAATACGGGCCACATCCACCGCCACATTGCCAATGCCCACCACCGCCACCCGTTCCTGCGTCAGGTCAAATTGATAATCCCGGTAATCGGGGTGGCCGTTATACCAGGCCACAAACTCGGTGGCGGCGTGGCTGTTTTGCAGATCAATGCCGGGAATGTTCAGCCCCTTGTCCGTTTGCGCGCCGGTTGTATAAATGATGGCGTGGTAAAAACGGCGCAGGTCGGCCACCTGCACATCCTGGCCGATGGTGACATTGCCAAAAAAGTGGAACTGCGGCTGCGCCGCCAGTTTATCAAACACCTTTGTCACTGACTTGATCTTTTGATGGTCGGGGGCCACGCCGGCCCGCACCAGGCCATACGGCGTGGGCAGGCGGTCATACAAGTCTACTTCAATGGTCAGATTTTTCTCTTTGAAAAGGCGCTCAATGGCATAAAAACCGGCGGGGCCGGCGCCAATGACGGCTACACGCAGGGGGGATTCTGGGGTTCCAGTGGGGGACATGGGTTGCTCCTTCTTTGAGGTAATCGGTTATCGGTAAGCGGTAAACGGTGGGCGACCCACCGAATTCCGATTACCGGCTTTCGGCCAATAACTGTGTTTCCAGAGTGTCAATTTCGCCGCGATATTGGTCCCGTTGGGCTTTGAGAACGTCGCCAATAGAGATGATACCGATGAGACGGCCGTCTTCCAGCACCGGCAAATGGCGAAAGCGGCGTTCGGTCATGGTGTGGGCCACGGACATCAGGTCATCATCGGGCACGGCCGTGATTACCTCTCTGGTCATCAACATCTGCACCGGCGTTGCCAGGATTTGCTCAAATTCCGGCAACCGGCGCACGATGTCCCGTTCGGAAAGGATGCCAACCAGACGGCCGTCGGCCGTGACTACCGGCAACGCGCCAATGTTGTGCATCCGAAACAGGTTCACCACCTCGGCCACCGTCTGCTCTGGCCGGACGGTGATTAACTGGTGGCTTTTGGTCATAAGAATGTTGCTAATTTTCATCTGTGCCCTCGCTTGTGGTTCATTAAACTATCGTGGGGTTAGGAATGTTAACAGGCGTCATTATAACGGCCGTGCCGCCTATCGAAAACTGAGGAATGTCATTAAATGGCGGATGAAAGTAGAGGGTGAAGGTTGGGAATATGGGGAAAGAAAACCCGGGGATCAAACTTGCCGTAACAAAAGGCAAAACCAGCCTTCGCTGACTATTTGTAGCCGACGAAGGCTGGCATTGAAACTATTCAAAAAAAACTTCAGCGCTATTATAGCCCTCAACGAACACTTTGGGCGCGGCGCCGGGAATGCTGCCACATAACAAACCCGGTTATCATCATCAAGAAAAGGATGATGGGCGCCAACTGCATGGCGTCAACAGGGGTGTCCATAGAGAAGGAGTGCAAGGTCACGGCCGTAGGTGAATTGGGCGAACGCAAAACAAAGGGCGAAAAGTCGGTGACGCCCTCTACAGTAATGAAACTCAGCGGTGAACTGCAAGTACGGACGGTAGGCGTAATGACATCCCAACCACTGCCATTCCAGTGATACACATTTAGGGTGTTGCAATCCATCACCAGAGGCAGTTCATCATCGGCAAAGGCAAAGGTGATGGATATGCCGATGGTGGGCGACAATTCAGGCGCAATGTCAAAGCAACGCCGGACGGTTTCGTCAGGCACGTTGGTGCAATTTTGATTACCCCGAATGCTGACCACCGTATTACCCAGGTTTTGCCCATTGCTGTCAATCTGCACCCCACCATAAGCGCCCGTGTCAAAGAAGCTGGCGACGCTGCCGGAAACTGGTTGAGTCTGGCGTAAGGTGCCATTGTTTTCCAGCACCTCGGTAACTGTCAACACACCCCCATTCTGCACTTCCAGAAGCGCCCCGGACGCTACGGTAACTGTGGCTACGTCCATGTGGCTCACATTGAACAGATTGCCATTGACGGTGACGTGGCCTGGGCCAATCAGTCGCTCATTGACGGTCAACGTATCGTCCACCACCAGGTCAGCGTTCGGCGACAAAACCGCATCGAGAATAGTCGTGGTCATGGTGACGGTGGCGGAATAGCTGTTAGGGTAGCGGGTAATGCCCAATCGGGTATCGGTGGTAGCATACCGACTCCAATTGCCACCGCTGCTCCATATCTGGCTGTCGCCGCCAATCCAGGTGTTAAAGGCAGTGGAGGCCACCCAGTCGCCGTTGGGCGTCATGTTGGTCATGGTGGCATGATGGCCATTACCCGAAGAATCCACCACTTCCGTTTGCCCCGTCTGATTTTGCTGGTCAAAGCGATAATAAGCCGCCAGCCCACTCTCGTCTGGTGCTACCGTCTGGTAGGCGTTTGCCAGGATTTGGGCAGCGGATCGGGCGGTGTTCCAGAGGCGCAATTCGTCAAGCTGCCCCTGAAAATAGTTGCCGACAGAACGGCCGCCTATCGTCAATACAGTGTCGCTGATGGTGTTGCCACTGGTGATGCTGCCGGCCGCACGGCCGTCTTGATACACCGTCAACACCCCCCCATCATGCACCAGCGCCAGGTGCGTCCATTCGCCGACGGTGTAGGGCAGGCCAATCCGGTCTTCGTCGCCATCGTTGTTCCATAGCCACAACCGGTCCTCACTACTGATGTTCGCCTGGGAAATACCCCATTGTGTACCACCGATGATCAGGTCGCCTTGCACGGCCGTGTTGGTGACAATACCCGTGGTAGTTGGCCTCACCCACACTTCGGCCGTCTTTGTCCCCGCCCAACCAGTGCCAATCACAGTGTCTGCATCACTGACCACATCCACAAAATCATCCACCCCATCAAAATCCAACGCCATGCGCGGCCCGGCAAATGCACCGGATGCGACCCACAGCGGGTAGGTACCATTCGGCGGCGGGCAACTTGGGCAACTAGGCCAACCATCCCTCATAGTACCGTTGAAACCATTTCCAGAATCATCCGTTACCGTTAAGCCCGTACCATCAGTCATGCGAAAATACGCCCGCAAACCCGGCTCAGAACCCGTTAACGTGCGATACATATCTCGCCGGATTTCATCTGCGGTACGGGCCACATTCCAGATTTGCAGCTCATCAAGCTGTCCCTCAAAAAAATAAGGCGTCGAGGCTTCAACGAAACCACCAAAGTAGAAATCGGGCGGCGCACCTGTACCAGGCTGTTGAGTTGCCCCACTGGCAATATCGCCAACCAGAATACCGTTTTTATACGCACGCAACCTGCCCCCACCGTGGACTAAAGCCACGTGCATCCATTCACCAACTGTGTATGTAATGCCAATGGCGTCCGGGTTACCATCCCAGTTCCAGACCCAAATCCTGTCCGCGCCAAAGAAATCAACGCCTCGAGAAATTCCCCACCAGCGCGGAGTATCCCCCAAAACAGCATCACAACGCCCCGGACCTGGGAATGTAGGAGTACAATCATAAACGCCTAACGGCCGTAGCCAGAGGCTAACTGTTTTGGTCGTGACCCAGGTGGGAGTTCCCATGATATCGACCGTCCTGCCTACGAAAACGCTATCCGTTGTACCATCAAAATCCAGCGCATAGCTTCCAGCATAGGCGTGAACGGCTAACAGTTGTTGGCTGAGAACAAGAATCATAATGACCAGACCAAACAGGAGCATAAATCTCCGAGAGCGAACAGGATGGGTTTTGTTGTTTTGAGAGTTCATGGGTTATATCCGTGCCTTACTCTTTTGTTACAAAGGGCAAAAAAAGTTGGCTCAACGTGAAGCGTTCGCTCTCATCCACCCAATCCGGCGGGCCGATGAGTTCGCCAGCAAAGCAGGCCAGCCGTCAACAGCAGTAGAACCAGTAACGTACCAATACTAATCAGGGCAAGTGACGTACTACCCGCCTGGAAGGTTATCAGGGAAACGGCCGTTGGCGCCAGCGGACCGCTAGATAAGGTCCAGCTACTCAGATCGGTGACGTTGTTCTTCGTGGCGCAATTATTGGTCGTGTCCAATGTATCTACACCTTGATCTTCCCAAACAGACAGGGCGCTGTTCCACCGGTAAAGGGTTAAATCATTCTCAACTACGCCCGTTGTATTATGTGTCAGTTCCCAATCCGTGTAACACAGGGTCAGGTTGATGTCCAGTCCAGTGCTGGTGGCGGCGTCGATATTGACATGGAACGGCATCTCGCCGGCATCGGGTGTGCCGCCACCGGGGGGCTGATTGTGGCGCGTCACCGTCACATTACCAGGGTTTGTCCCACTGTTATTATCCACAATTGTCACCAGCGTCGCGCCAAAGGTTACTGTAGCGGCGTCACCCACAGTAGCCGTGAAGGTTTCATCCGCCTGCCGCTCAAAAGCGCCAATGTCGCAGGTAGCAGTTCCATTGAGATCATAGTCTACCGGCCGGCCTTCACCGCGTTGGTCGGTGACTGCACACGTGGTATTATTACCGGTATCTATGGCATTGCTACCAGGCAGCAATGAGTGGGTAAACGTAGGACCACCGTTCTCGCGTAGCACGGTGTCAAAGTTAGTCACTGCGTTTGCCGGCGTGCCACAGGTGTTGTCGTTACTGCGCAAGTCAAAACCTGTCACAACGCCACCAGAAGCAACCGTACAATTATTGCCTGCATGGCCCGTGAAAATCGTGTTGCGGACAGTTACAGAACTGCTATCAGTCGCACGAATAGCGTAGCCATTCAAGCTAACATTCGCATAAAATGTACTATTGTTAATCGTTACTACCGCCAATGCCCCGAATGTCCGGATTGCCCCACCTGGGTTACAGTTGTTAGCCGTAAACGTGACATTGCTTATAGAGACAGGCCCCTCAGTATAAATTGCGCCCCCGCCATCAAAACAACTGTTATTGTTGAACGTGCTGTTTTCAATATTTGTAGCTGTCGTCGTATTGATTACGGACACTCCACCACCGCGCGGAAAACTGCTGTTATTGCGAATTGTGCTGTTACGAATAGTCAATGTGCCACTCTCATGAGCAATACCGCCGCCAAATCCTGGGCTGCCTGTTTTATCATTTGTGTGAACAATGCTGTTCTCAATAGTCAATGAAGTTCCTTGATTCAGGACCCCCGCACCACTGGCATTATTACCAACGCCACCTCCGGTGATAGTCAGATCTTGTAGTGTAAGATTACCAGAGACAACATGGATAACACGGTCTCTAGGGCTGAGAGAAGCCGCGTTGATTCTCGTTTGTGTTGCTCCAGCGCCAACAAGGGTTATGTCACTGGTAACATCCAGGTCACCAGTTGCATTGAGGTTCTCATTTGCGCCGTTACGGGTCAGCGTAAAAGTACCTACCGGTAGGTTGATGGTGACCCCGCCGCTACCAACTATGGTACAGCCCCCAAAGTCTGCACCCGTATTGACTGACTGAATTGCCTCGCGCAGCGAACAGGTTGCGTTCGGCACTGCGTCAAACTCATCGGCCGTGGTGTTCACGGTTATCGTCGCCGCATAAGCCGGCTGTGGGGCTCGCAGCGCCACCCAACATAAGGCAAAAGCTAATACAACAACTAATTTCGATAGGGTTGTTCTCTCTCTCACGAATTGCCTCCTTTACATTTATTGCACACAGCGTGTGCTAAATGCTCAAACGCCTATGATTATAAGGTAAACGACAAGCATTGTTCGTTGAAGTTTAGTTAGAAATAGTATCAAGGTACTACAGAATTGACGATCAACGATTTGCGATTGGCCTGTGCCCGGCACGTCATGAGAAAACCCAAATAGTCTTTTCTTTGACCTGTAGGGTACCAATATCTAGATAAAAAGCCCGGCAAATTGCCGGGCTTTTTAATTGGCTAGTTCAACTTTTCCGGTTGTGGGTGTGGAGGAATTGGCTCTGTCTGGCGACCATCTTTTGGTTTATCAGTGGAAACAGCTTTAGATTTTTTGTGACGGCCGTCCTTCAGCTTTTCTTCATCTTTCTCTACATATTCTCGATAATACGTATAGTAAAAACCTGTATTCTGAGGCTTCAGCCGATTGAGCGTAACGCCAATAATATTCGCATTAGCTTTTCGCAAGCGGCTCTCAACCTCCCGGAGTTCCTTGCGTCGCAATCTACCGGCCTCACCCACAATAATCACATAATCCACTTGCGTACTTAATCCTGCGGCATCCGAAACCGCTAACACCGGTGGGCTATCGAGGATCACAAAATCAAACCGATGTGTTAACGCCTCCAAAATCTTATGCATTATCTCAGAACTGAGCAGTTCAAAAGCCACCTGTTTGACTGTGCCACATGACAACAGAACCAGACGGCGTTCTGTCGTGCGCTGCAATACACCCTTTAGTAAGCCCTCAATATCCTTAATCTGGTCATTTGTGTTCAGCTCGTGCAACAAATCTGCCAACCCCGGTTCACGATGCAAGTCAAACAGGTGATGCTGCATCGGCCGGCGCAAGTCAGCATCAATGAGCAAAACATTATGCCCTTGCTGCGCCATAGCGATAGCCAGATTAGCAGAAGTGACACTTTTGCCTTCACCTGGCCGGGCGCTGGTAATCAACAGCGTGCCGCTCAAATGATCCTCAACGGCCGCCTTGATGTTTGTCCGTAATGCGCGATAAGATTCAGCATTAGGTGATCGGGGGTCTGTCAGTGTAATCAGTTTGCTTTGTTCGGCGTTTCCCATCTCATACCGCCCAATACCTGGCAAGGACTGTAAATTTGAACTCCACTTTATATCATCCGGCTTTTTAATCGTATCGTCCAGGTACTCCAAAAGGTAAGCAGCACCAAAGGCCAGAGCAAAACCAATGGAGGCGACGACCAATACAGTCATCATGTTGCTGGAACCCACACGGACGGCCGTATCAGCCGAGCTAAAACGTGTGATGCTATTAACCGCGCCGCTGCCGGCGCCCACTAAATAATCCGCATAAATGGCGCGTGTGCTGCGCAGTTTGCTGCGCAGAGCCTCAATTTCCCCTTCCAATGTAGCAATATCGCGCGCGCTGGTCACATTTTGAAGTTCGTTCTGCTTCGCCAGAATTTCATCCTGTGTTTCTTCAATTGACGCCTGAAGATCCGCCAACTGGCTGGTTACAAACTCGGCCTGTTTGACATCATCTGCGTTCGGGGCGGTTGGGCTTTGCAAAATCAGTTGATTGGCCAATTCATTAGCCACTGCCATGGCGCGGTCGGGGTTGGTATCGGTAACAACAATTTCAATAAACGGGCTGTTTGTCATGGCGCGCGCCACATAACCTGGCAAGAAGTTTAATCCTAACACTTCTTTGGTACGTTCCCGAACAGCCGATGATTCTGCAATTGGCGCATACAAAGCGGCCAGTTGTTGCGGGAGCGAAAAGTCGTTGCCAGTGGGTGTGGGGTTATTAAGGGCATTGCCCACCATCAATACCGTACGGGCCTGGTAATTGACTGGCTGTTCGCGTACAGCCAAAAAACTAGATATGCCAGCCACGAGCATGGCTAATAGCATAAACCACCACCACTTCCGAAGCACTACAAAAAGCCGTTCTAATTCCATAATGAAATGCCTAACTCAACAACCAAAGTCTAGCCAAGTATACTCTAGCCTGTTACAGGTTGCACTTTGTCCACTTCTAACGCTAATGTCGCGTGCTGACGCAAAGCAGTAACCATCAAATGTTCTAACATTAAATGAATGTCTTCAACGTGTTCGATGCAATGGCTGGGCACATGGACATCCAGATCAACCATTGCACCGAGTTCACCACCATTGAAGCCTGTAAAGCCAATTGTAAAAGCGCCGACCTGGTTTGCCAGTGCAACTCCGGCCAACACATTAGGTGAATTCCCACTGGTTGAAATCGCAATGACAATATCATTTGGTTGAATAAATGCAGACATTTGCTGGGCAAAGACAGACGTGTATCCCTCATCATTGGCAAATGCGGAAAACGAGGCCATGTTATCGGCCAGGCCAATGACTTTGAAATGAGGCCAACCGGGTTGGCGGGTGTTTTTGCTCAGGTCGCAGACGAAATGAGAGGCCGTAGAGGCGCTGCCACCATTACCCATGATAAAGATTTGACGGCCGTGTAATCGCGCCTCATGCAATATATCAATGGCCCTGGAAATCTTGTCCAGAGGTAACGCATCCAACGTCTCTTTCAAATCATCAATGTATTGCGTAATTTGTTGGTTCACTTACCTACTCCCATCAACCTAAGCCCGCAAATAATTAAAAATGACTTTTGAACCATCCGGCTCTAACTTAAACTGCAATTCTTGTAACCCGCCTAAAGCATTCCGCACGGAATCCTGACATTCATAAGGACAATACAACAACAAAAATCCACCTCCGCCTGCTCCGGAGATTTTGCCGCCAATTGCGCCAGCTTTGCGCGCCAGGCAATAAATCTCGTCCAGCATACCGTTGCTAATCTGGCTGGCAAGCTGACGTTTCAGCAACCAACTCTCGTGCAATAAATAACCGATAGCATCCATGTTACCCGCCATCAACTCCTCACGCGCCGTGAAAGTGATGTGTTTCATCTCGTTTAAGACAGATAGCTTTTGGCCGATATTCTGCTTCTGTTCCGTCAACACAGTGTCCGAGCGGCGCGTAACGCCAGTAAAAAAGAGCATCGTGTTCTCATTAAGCTTCTTTCGCTGCTCCGGCGTCAGGGGCACACGTTCAGATTTCACAGAGCCATCCGTACCAAATTCCATAAAACGAAACCCGCCGAAGGCCGCAATATATTGGTCCTGAACACCACTGGGTTTTTGAAGAATATCAATCTCAATTTGACAGGCTTCACGCGCCAGATTTTCCGCCGGGACTAACTCACCCATCAAGCTATACATGGCATGGAGAGCACCGACAGTTACAGTAGCCGATGAACCCAAACCTGAGCCTTCCGAAGGAATATCTCCCATCGTAGTTATTTCCACTCCGGCCTGAATACCGGTCATGCGTAGCGCCTCCCGGATAAGCTCATGGTGAACTTCATCCACGCTATCTACCATCTCTGTTTTTGTCCAACCAACACGCAGTTTTCGATCAAACCTCTCCTTAATCGTTACGAAAATATATTTATCAATGGCGGTGGTTAGAACACACCCGCCCTCCTGCAAGTAATAGGAAGGAAAATCTGTCCCCCCGCCAAAAAAACTCACACGTAAAGGCGTTTGAACAATAATCATAATCTTCTCTTTTTTGTCGGCGGAATTAGCCCGGCCGATTGTATGGGGTTTGCTAATAGGCTCCCCGGCCTTTCAGGATGGCCGGAATAGTTTGCAGTAATAGTTGAATGTCCAGCCAGATAGTCCAGTTCCGGATGTAATACATATCTAGCTTGACTCTTTCATCATAGGAAATATCAGAACGGCCGCTGACCTGCCACAAACCGGTAATGCCTGGCAAAACAGTTAATAGATTCAAAGCCCAATCGTTATATTTTTCCATCTCTGAAGGCGAGATCATACGCGGGCCTACAAGCGACATTTCCCGTTTTAAGACATTGAGCAACTGCGGCAACTCGTCCAGGCTGGCTTTGCGCAAGAATTGACCAACACGCGTGATGCGGGGATCATATTTGAGTTTATGGTTTTCCGATAGCTCTTTTTGTAATTCCGGGTATTCTGCCAGTATTTCATCTCCGTTCAGGCGCATGGTGCGAAATTTATAGGCGTCAAATTGACGGCCGTTAATCCCCATTACCCGCCGCCGATATATCACCGGCCCAGGGGAATCCAGCCGAATGATAATGGCAATGATCAACATTAACGGGACAATAACCAGCATACCAGACCCTATCAGGGCATAATCCAACAACATCTTAAAGACACTATCCAACCCCGTCATCCGCACTTTTTGCACCCGAACCAGCGGTGTACAGGCCATTTCTTTCACTTCCAGGCCGGTGGTGATAATCTCAAAAAGACCGGATGAAAGTCTGAGGTTCAAGCCGCTTAACAGCCCATATTTCTTGAAGATATTTAACATCTCCACGCGCGTCATGGAACTGGTAGCGATGATGATTTCTTCAACGCCATATTTCGCTATAAAGTGGTCCAGATGTAATGTGTCACCCAGGCATTGCAGTTGTTTGTGGACGGCCGTACCCGGCTTCAAATGATCATCTACATACCCCAATACATGAAGGCCGGAAGATTGCCAGCCAATGAGCTGTTCACCCAGCAGTTTACCTTCTTCATTGGCGCCAACAATCAAAGCGGGTGACAGATAATAGCCTCGCTTCCTTAGGGCATAGACCAGCCGGCGAATGCAAAATCGGCCAAAACTCACAAACAAAAAAGTCAGCAACCAGGCAACCAGCAGCCAGCCACGCGCTAACACAAAATCTACCTTCAAAAAGCTGAAAAACACCACAGCCATAATGCCGACGCTGGCAGCTTTGAAAACGAGGGAATATTCTTGTGTTCCCCCCAGTAAATTACGTCGGCTATACAACCCAAATCCCCAAAACACAATCGCCCAAATGGGATTCATAAATAGACTGACATTACGATAAAACTCGTAAACAGGGGTTATATCAGCTTCAAATAGAGGAAGATCTGAATTAAATCGCACAAAAAATGCGGCAAGAAAGGCCATCCCCACCATAAAAAAGTCGTTGGTGATGAGAACTACAATCAAAAACCGCCACTGATTACGCTGCAAAATAGTGGAAACTTGATCAAATGGATCGAACGGAGTTCCAATTGACTTTTCTAGGGAATTAGCTGTTGGATGCAATGCTCACTCCTCCGAAGGATACACACAGTGACTTTGGTGACGTTCATTTACAGGCAAAACTGTAGTCCTGTAAGATTAAGAACTGGCTTACAGACTGGGGTCATAAGACTATGGTCAAAGCGGAGCTAAAACCACGCAAACTTCAAATTTAGGAGATAAGCGATTGGTAGATTTCAGCCAGATTGCCGGCAATTTGTTTCCAATTATGGTGGGACTTAACAAATTGGTACCCGTTTTCTCCAAGAGTTTGGGCAAGTTGAGGATCGTTCAATAAGGTGACGATATGAGTCGCAAACGACGCTGGTCCGTCGCCTACCAGGAAGTGCTGATGGGGCACGGCCGTAAATGATTTAGCGGCCTGCGGCGAAACCACAACGGGCGCGGCGCAGGCCATTGCTTCCAATACTTTGTTTTGCATACCGGCCGCATATGGAATGGGAGCAACTGACAGAGTGGCTTGCTGCAAGTAGGGCGCCAACTCCGGCACCATACCCGTTACAATGATATTCGGCTGTGCTGCCAGCTTCTGCACCGTCGGAGAAGGATCCTTGCCCACTATCATCAATTTAGCATCTGGGCGTTCTTGCCATACCAACGGCATGATTGCTTCCACCAAATGCATGACCATCGTAATGTTGGCATGGTAACTCATCTTTCCCGTCACTACGATGGTAGCCGGATCACGCATAACGTAACGGTCGGGCGAAAAGGTCTCCAGATTGACCCCTTGCGGCAAAACCATCACGGATGGCTCTGGTTTACCTGCTGAGGCTAAGGCCAATAGAGCTTGGCGATCAATGGGGGATGTGACCAGGACACGATCAAATTCGCTGACCACGTGCCCTTCATACTGGCGAGTGCGATTTAGATCAAGATTGGTGATCAGCCGCCCAAACTGGCTTTTGGTTTGCTTGATGGCCTGCTCAAAGAGAAAACTGATGCAATCGACACTATCCCAGACAATGGGCACGGCCGTACCCAATTCCTTAAGATATAGCCCGTATTTCGCCCCGCGTAAATGCTCCACATGGATCACATCAAACGGCGGTTTGCCGTTTTCAGCCGCCAGTAATCGGCTTAACCCTTGTGCCATTTCCGGCTGCCAGCAGTAGACCGATTGCAACGGCCGTGACGAAGGCAGCACCCGCACACAGTTGTACAAAGAGCGCCACTTCGGCAAATCATACACAATCAACCGATGGCACTCATTCTCCAGACGGGCTATATCCGCACCTTCCCCTTCATTACTCTGCAAGGTGACAACCGTCACTTCATGGCCCAGTTTATGCAAATAGTGAATCAGGTTATAGGAACGTGAACGAATCAAACCAGGCACGTATGGGACAATATAAAGAATCCGCATCTTAAGCCCCCCCAGACTCCATCACCAACTGAGGCAACACACGCGGCAGCAGCCGTTCCGCCAGGTCTACCAGACCATACCCGGCAAAAACCAACAGAACCGCATCCACCGGCAGCCGGTAACGGATGAGCGCCCAGGTGAGCAGATGAACGACGGTGTACACAAGGCAAAACAGCAGCAGCAAAAAGACGGGCTGGGCCAACAACGACCATCCCCACTGTCGCCGCACCGCCAGAAAAACACCATAAATCATCAACGGCATCATCAAACCAAAACTACCCACCCGCGCCACGTTACTCAACATACCTGAATCGGCCGTCGGCCAGAACGTAAAATAAAACGGAATCCGGCTCAGGGAAAGCAACACATACCGCACCGGGTCGGCCGTCACAAAACCAATTCCACGCTGCAAGAACTCCTGATCCAAAGCAGCCTCATCCAGTTCATTGATGGGCACATCCTGGGGGACTAACAGCCGATAATCATCCAAAATAGGGATAAAGCGCGTCCCATAAATGGGGTGGTTGCCTAAATAAAAAGCGTAGCCTGCGTTGGTGTTAAGCAAAACAAATCGCTCAAACCGGGTATAGTTATAAAAGGTGAAAGGTAAAATCATGGCGACAATGACCAGACTGGCTGTAATTGTTTGCGCCCAGGGAATACGGCCGTGCCCCTTATGCCCCGCCCACAGCAGCCACAGCAACTGAAACGGGATAAACAGCATATACAACTGGCGCAGCAATACCGTAATGCCTAAAAGCAAACCCAGCAGCAGCCCCCAGTGGATACCCCTTTTCCCATCGGGCGCAGCCATCAAGATGGTGACATACAACGAAGCCAGGATAGCTGTAATATAAAACGGCTCGGTCATTAAAGTGGCGCCATAGTAGATGAAATAAAAGTAAACGGCCGTCAGCCCCGCCGCCGCCACACCCGTCCATTCATTAAACAACCGCCGCCCAATCAAATAGGCCAGATACGGCTGCAAAATTCCCACCACCACCACCTGAATCAACCGCGCCACAATCGGGTTTGGCCCAAAAATCTGGTAAACCAACGCCACATACAGCGAATATAAAAAGCTCCAATGCGCCGTCGGCTCATCTGGCCGAGTTAGCGGCCACCACGCTTCACCAAAGGTAAACCCGTGTCCGCCTACCAAACGCAGCCCCAGATTGTGATAGGACAGCTGATCGGTTGTCCCTGGCAAGATGACAACCTCATTGCCCACATACAAAGCAGCCGCCAGCCGCAGCAAAACAGAAACCCCCAAAATCACCCATAAAACCTGTTTCGGCCGTAAATTTCGCATCACCCTCTCTCTTTATTCACCGCTAAACGGCTCACACCGGCCCGTCAGCAGTACATCTACCGTGCGCGCCGCTGCCCGGCCATCGCCATACGGGTTGATTGCCTGGGCCATGGTTGCATGTGCAGTTGCATCCCGCAACAAATGATCCGCTTCACGGACAATCTGCTCCGGGTCTGTGCCTACCAATCGAGCAGCCCCAGCCGTTACCGCTTCCGGTCGCTCCGTCGTCTCCCGCAGCACCAGCACCGGCACGCCCAAACTGGGCGCCTCTTCCTGCACCCCGCCCGAATCGGTGAGGATCAGGCGGCTGTGTTTCATCAAATGAGTCAGCGAGGAATAATCCACCGGCGGCAGCAGGGTAATGCCAGGCACATTGCCCAACCGTTCATGCACCGGCCCCCAGATATTCGGATTACGGTGCACCGGGTAGACAAAATGCAAATCCGGCCACTTTCCGGCCAATGTTTGCAACGCCTGGCAAATGTCCAAAATGGGACGGCCGTGATTCTCCCGCCGGTGTGCCGTCACCAATACGACCCGCCGTTCTTCCTCCGCCACCAAATCCGCCAACCCGTAGTGACCCAGTTCTGTTTGGGCAGCGGCCGTGAGCGGCCGTGCCGCCACCCATAGCAGCGCATCAATGACCGTATTGCCGGTAATATGCACACTGTTAACCGAAATGCCCTCCGCCAGCAAATTCGCCCGCGCCCCCTTTGTGGGTGCAAAATGCAGGTCGCTCACATGGTCAGCCACCACCCGGTTCATCTCCTCCGGGAACGGATTTGCGCGGTCATAAGTACGTAGCCCGGCCTCCACATGCCCCACCCGCACCCGGCGATGATGAGCGGCAATCGAGGCGGCCATGACCGTTGTTGTGTCGCCCTGCACCAGCAGCCAATCCGGCTCCGTCTCCGCCAATAAGGGGTCTAGCGCCAGCAGCACCCGTGCGGCCACCTGGCTGGGCGTCTGGTTTTGCTGCATCAGGTTCAAATCCACATCGGGCATAATGGCAAAAAGCGACAATACCTGATCCAGCATCTCCCGATGTTGACCGGTGGCGCACACAATTGTTTCCACCTCGCGCCGCGCCCGTAGTTCATGCACGATGGGCGCCATTTTGATGGCCTCGGGCCGTGTGCCCACCACAATCATTGCTTTCATAGTCAGTCCTGGTAGACCCTAAGGGTTTTAGAAACCCTTAGGGTCTATAAATTTCATCCCAACTTCGGTAAGTTTTGCGCCAGTCATAAAACGTTTCCAAGGTGGTACGGCCGTGCCGCCCCAACTGCGCCGATTGTTCCGGGTCGTGCAGCAGGCGAATAGCGGCCTGCGCAAACTCCCCGGCCGTATCGGCGATAAGAATGTCCTGACCATCCGTATACCCAATGCCTTCCGCGCCAATGGTGGTGCTGACAATGGGCAGCCCCCACGACCAGCCATCCACAATTTTCACGCGCATCCCACCCCCGGCATGAAGGGGCACGATGAACACGGCCGTCTCCTGCAACAACGGCGTCACATCATCCACATAGCCCGTCACATCCAGGTTGGGCAGATGGAGCGTTTGCAGTTCCGCCGGTGGCTCCTTGCCAATCACCGTGAATATAGCATCGGGCACGGCCGTATGGATGAGTGGCCACACCTCACGGGCAAACCAGACCACGCCAGCCGCATTCGGTGGCCAGTGCAGCCCGCCTAAAAACGTCACCCGTCGCCCGCCAGCTTGCCGGGCAATGACCGTTTTCGCCAACGGATCAGCACAAATAGGGATGACGGGGCCGGTGATTTGGGGCGCGGATCGCCCGGCAACAGACTGCACGGCCGTTTTGTCATCGGCCGTCACCCACACCACGCGGTCAAACTGCTGGCACATTTCCACTTCAAACCGGGCCATATGGCGAGATTCTTGTTTGAGAATCTGTTTCAGCAGGGGGTTCCCGGCGCTGTCGGCCAACCGTTGCGGGATGAGATAGGTGGCGTTGTGCTGGTCGAGCACGGCCGTCAACTCCGGTTTTTCTTGTTTTGCCGTCAGCGCATATTGCGCCATCCACAACTGGTCGGCATGAACGGCATCAAAATCATGTTGCCGCACCAGTGTTTTGACCAACTGGTGCATGTCGTCTACAGTGTCGCGGGCAATGAGAAACGGCCGTCGCCGTAACAAACTCGTGCCCAAATACCACACATCCTTCAACCGCGACCGCCGCATCAACACGGTGTGCAGTTCGTGGCACAGCCTACGCATATGTTCCATATGCGCCGGTTTGTCGCTTTCCCGGCAAAAGGCGACCAATGTCACCTGATGCCCCGCCTGCGTCAGATATTCCAACACATGATAGATGCGCACCTTTGGCCCGGCGTCGGGCGGATAGGGGATGAGTTGGGAGAGGTAGAGTATTTTCATCTTACCATCTTAATAGCCGGGCAAGGCCTTCACCAATTGCCAGTAACGCCCGGCCAACGCCAGGTGGTCATCCCGTTTCGGCGGACGTTCCAGCCAGGCGATGGGGGCAATGAGCAGCCGCGCCAGTGCGGCCAACAGTAAAATCAGCTTGTACAACACGGCCGTGACCCACCCATAATGTTTCCGCATATAGCGCAGTTTGCCCTCATACAGCCGCAAAAACATCTCCGTTTTCACCTGCCGTGTACTCTGCCCACCCAAATGCACAATTTGCGCCTGCGGCACCCAGAAGATGCCCCACCCCGCCTGGCTGATGCGGTAACACAGGTCAATCTCTTCGGAAAACATGAAGTAGCTCTCGTCCATCAGGCCAATTGTTTCCAGGATGTGCCGCCGCGCCAGGATGCAGGCCCCTAATAGCGCCTCCACCGGGCGGGCTGTATTCGTATCCCAACTATCCATGTGGTAGCGGACACGGCCGTCCAGATGAAACATGCGCAGCAGTTCCCGACCCAACGTCGGCGTGGGGTAACACGACAACTGCAATGAGCCGTCGGTATTAAGCAGCCGCGCCCCACACGCCCCCGCCTGCGGGTTATCATCTAAAAATTGCACCAGCGTGGGCAGCGCCCCGGCGTACACAATGGTATCGGGATTCAGCAGCAGCACGTACTCCCCGGTGCATTGGCGCATGGCCTGATTGTTGGCGGTGGCAAAACCGGGGTTCGTCTCGTTTTGCAGCAATTTCACCTGAGGGAAACGCTGCTGCACCATCGCCGGTGAGCCGTCGGTGGAAGCGTTATCCACCACCCACACCTCAAACGGCACAGCCGGGGCATGAGCAAACACCGAATCCAGGCATTGCGCCAGGATGTCGGACGTATTCCAACTGACAATGACGATGGAGAGTTTGATCAATTCGTTAAATCACTCCTCAAAAAAACTTGCCCAGAGCGACCCGGCAAACTGCGCTTTTAACTCGTGGAAATTGGTAATGGCGTCGGCCAACGGCCGTTGCCGTTGTTTGTGCGTTTGCGGCTGCACCGCTTCATGCGCTACGCCCAATAGCTCTTGCACCCGACCCATCTCCTGTTCCGGGTTAGCCGCCAACTCTTCATACACCAGTTCCAGATAGGGATGGTCGCTGAAAAAGGTTTCAGCCTCCCTTTCCCAGGCGCGGGTTTGCTCAAAATCGGCCAGACATTCGGCATAATCCAGCGCCACCGCGCCCACTTTGGCTGCCGGGCCGCCGCCGGTATTGACCCATTCAGCAGAAACCATAGCCCGTTTACGGGAAAGGTGAACCTCCAGAAAATTGCGCCGCTTCAGGTGCAAAATCCGCAAATCCTTGTCCTGGCGCAAATGTTCCCACACGGCCGTCCACTCCGGGTCACGGGCGTGGTAATAGAAAATTTTGAAACCAACGGCCCTGATTTCAGCCGGGTAATTGCGCCACAACTTCTGCTCTAAAAGCTGGATGGGTTGGTGGAGGAATTGTTGATGGGTACGGCCGTTGGTGGGAAACCCCTCCATCGCCCAGCCAATTTCATTTTTGTTCTGGAAAATCTCGCCAAAAGTCACAATCTGGCTATGGGCGTTGAGCAGACTGCGCAGCATATTCGACCCCACCCGCGACCGACCCAACAGGATAAAGCGGGTGTAATCGGCCTGTCCCGTCCACCGCTTTTCCAGCGCGGCATAATGCAGGTATTGGATGGTGCGGTATTTGATGTAGCCAGGTTTAAGCATGTAAAGACGAGATTATGGGATTGAGAGATTGGGAGACTGGCAATCTCTCAATCTCTTTTTAACCAAAAACGTAGCGATACACTTTGCGGGTAGACGGCCGTTTAGCCGCCCATTCCATCACCCACAATGGTACAAACAAAGCGGCCACAAACAATAGCGGGTAAATCAACACAGGCCAGGCAAATAGTCCCGATGCCACTTGCCGGATGGCAAACAAGACCAGTTCCAGCACAATAAAATGGGTCAGGTAGATGCCATAACTGCGCCGCCCCACCTGTTCAAACCGGCCCACCTGGGGAATGGCATTGCGGCTGATGATGGGCAGCAGCAGCATGAGCGGCACCGGCGCCAAAAAGCGCGCCCAGGGGGCGGATACCAGACCAAACGCATTCAAAATACCCACGGCGAATAGGAGCAGCACGGCCGTGAGACTCAGCCATTTCAATCGCTGCAAACGGGGTTTGACGGCCGTGTTGTGCATACTAAAAATCAACCCCATCGGGAAATAAATGACCCAATCGGCCATGGTATGGCGCAAAACCGGCGGCGTCAGCCACCACGTCCAGCCCGGCGGGGTGATGCCAAACACCTGTGGATGCAAGGCAAAGATCAAAAATAGCTGGTAAAGGCCAATCAACAGCAGCAACAACCAGCCAAAGCGCTGACCGATGATGACCAGGATAGGGGAAATGACGTAAAAGAAGAGCAGCAGCGGCACAAAATGATACGGATTACCGGTCAGGAAGAAGTGTAGATATTCACCAGGGCTGTGCTGCTGGTCGCGGGTGAAGAACAGAATCGCGTGAAAGATGACCGTCCAGATCAGGTAAGGCCACAAGATGTGTTTGACGCTGGCCCAGATGAACTTGAGCGACAAGACCGACTTGCCCCGCGCCGCATATGCCACAAACGCGCCAGAGATGAAGAGAAAGGTAGGCACGGCAAACGCGCCCATTGCCTGCAAAATAGTAAGCACCTGGCGCACCCATCCCACCACTGGGGCGAAGGTATCACCGGCGGTAATGGTATGGTTCAGCACAATGAGGACAATGGCGACTCCACTTAGCGCCCCATATTGACGATTCATACAGTACTCCTGGTTCGTAGTAGGCGATTTATCGCCGCCAAAGGGCACTAAAGTGCCTACTACCAACAGCTTCTAATCTTCCACCCCCAACGGCCGTGTCCGTAAATACTCGGTCGTCATGCGCTTGCGGGTGATGTCATCGTAGACGCGCTGCACCTGTTCGGCCGTCAACCCCATCTCCTGCGCCACTACTTCCGCCGGGACACCATGATCCAACCCATACCAGATCAAATCCATCGTCTCAAATGGCAGGCGGAAGAAAAACTCCTCCTGGGTACTGCCGGCGCTGTAGGTGTCTGAGGTGGGTGGGCGGGTGCGGATTTCTTCGGGCACATCCAGGTATTCGGCCAACTGGTAAATTTGCGACTTAAACAGGTGGCCAATGGGCATGACGTCCATGGCCCCATCGCCGTACTTGACGAAGAAACCCTGGTCATGTTCATTGCGCTGCGGCGTACCGATCATGGCGTAGTCGCGCAGTTCGGCATGGTAGTAGAGCATGGCTACCCGGCTGCGCTGTTTGAAGTTGGTGGCGGCGACGATCTGCTGGAGTTGCGACGGCCGTAGTCGTTTCGTCTGTTCCTCCCCCTCCGGGCTGACAATGGTGGCGCTAAAAAAGTTCAGCGTCCCCCCTTCCAGAAGACCGGTGGGCAGGGTAATTTTTAATTTGTAAGTGCTGTCATACTCCGGGAAAATGGCCCGCACCGCCTCATCCCGCCGCTGGTATGCGCCAAAACCCCACAGCGCCCCGGTCATATCCTCGGTAATTGGTTCCACGCCAAACTGGCGGCAGACCACCCGCGCCAACCGGGCGCTGTCTGGGCTGGATTCCATCTCCGGCAGCAGCAGGGCCACCAGCCGCTCTGCGCCCAACGCCCGTACCGCCATCGCCAGCACCACGGCCGAATCCACCCCACCGCTGACACCCATCACCCCACCCCGCTTTTTCAGAATGGTGAAAATATGCCGCCGCAAACTCTCCACAATGCGGTTTACTTCCGCTTCCGCATCCAATTTCAACACGTCACGATGAAAAGACGTTGATGTCATGCAAAACTCCTGTATTTCATAATTTTTACGTCCTGTCCGTATATTTTGGCAATTTGCCGAACTTTTCGACATATTTCCGATGCAATTCTTCTTCTAAAGCAGACGGCCGATTTGTGACAGCCCATCGAATGACAATTTGCGTCGTATCCTCTTTTTCTCTAATGTCCCTACCTGACGAGTGGGGTACTTTACCTTTTACCAGGCCTTGTTTTATTCGCATCCTCAGGTTTGACGCTTTGCCTATCGTGAGCCTTTCATCAGTATCAACAAGTTTGACTTCATACACCCCTTTTTGATTGGGCACCCTAATACCGGCAGAGTCGGTTCGAACATCTGTCACAAATGTATCCCAGTTATACCAATCGCTCCATTTCAGAATTATCGGTGGAATTACTATATGCTGTACATCCATAACAAATAGTTTGTTACCCTTCTAAAATGTACCAGCAGTCACGGCCGTACTCCCCCCTTTACAAGCACTACTGGCCCAACTTCACGCTGGTCAGCCAGTTCAGGCTTTTTCTTACCCCAGGTCGATATAAACGTTCTTGCCTAATGCCTCTGCATATCGCCAGATAAGGGCCAGGCGGACATCCTCTGTGTGGTTCTCAATTTTAGAAACGGTTGCCGTCGGCGTTCCAATTTGTTGGGCGATTTCTTCTTGGGTAAGGCCAGCCTTCTCCCGCGCCTGCCGTAATAATACCCCCAACCTGAAATTGGCATATCCTTCGGCAAAATCTTCGGCAAATTCCGCATCACGGCTAGATCGTTGTTTAATATACTTCTGTAAGTCGCTCATCACCTTATCTCCGCTCAAAGTAATCTCGTTTGCGCTGCTCCGCTGTCATAATTTCTTGTAGCGGCGTTTTCTGTGTTTTCTTGGCAAAGCCGCTAGTCAAAACAATCAGTTCGTTCCCATCAAAAAAGCCAAGTAGCCGAAAAATATTACCACCATATTGAATGCGCACTTCCCAAATATCATCAGAGTTCGTCAACTTCTTGAAATACTGCCGGGGAATCGTGTCCATATCCTCAATAAGCTGCAAAACCCAGGTAACTTTCTGCGCTTGTTTACCGGTCAAAGAATTCAAAAACTCTTCAACCGGACTACGCCCTGATCTGGTCTTGTAGAAGTTGACTTTCCTCATATTATCACAACGCCAGCACCAGCCGCATCCCTTCTTCCACTTGTTGCATCTTTCTGCCCGGTAAGGCACTGACGTAATTGGTGAGTGAGCTTTTATCTACGGTGAGGAGTTGGGACACATTGACCACCGAATCACGCGGCAGGCCACTCTGTTCGGCACTGATAAAAACATTGCCTGGCGCGTTTGCCAGCCGCAAATTGGAGGTGATGGCCAGGACAACGACTGTCTGAATGTGGCTGATGTTAAAGGGGTCAGATTGAACTACCAGGACAGGTCGACGATACCCAGGAGACGAACCGGCGGCGTCAGGCAATGAAGCCCACCACAAGTCGCCACGCTGCATTACCACTCTTCCTCAGGTAGTGTGTGAAGCTGCAATTGGTAAAGAACTGGATCAACGGTGGCTGGCGTTTCCGCATACAGTTCATTGAGCGCCTGGATCACCGCTTCATCCTGGAAAGATTCAAGGTATTGGGAAACGGCCGTTGCATACAGTTCACTGCGCGACATACCCAACCGTCTGGCTAATTCTTCAGCCGCTTCAAAAATGGGATCAGGGATGGAAATTGCTGTTTTCATGCCAAAAGTATAACCTCGGTTATACCCAGGAGCAATCTTTCATTCAAGCCGCAACCAACAGCCGCCGATCTACCAGTTTGATGTCGTCATGGGCGGGGTCAATGGGGGCGGCCGTGCGGAAGTCGGCGATGAACTGCTGGTAGACAAGCTGCGTGGAGAGGACGCCCGCCAGGGTCATATCGTCCGTCTCCCCTAGCTGGCCGAAACGTTCCACCTTTTTCGCCAGGGCTTGCACGGCATCCGGCAGGAAACAACCGGCGTCTTCCACTTTAGCCGGGGACATGACCTCGGCTACCCAATCCATTGGTTTGCCGTCCGGGAAGAAGCTCTTGTGAATGGGGGCGCGATACGGCCGTTTGGGGCGATTCCATATTTCGTCCGGCAGCAGGTCACGCATGGCCCGCTTGAGGATGTGCTTTTCGTCCAGACCTCGCAGTTTGTACTGCGGCGGCAGTTGGGCGGCAAACTCAATTACACGATGATCCAGGAAGGGGAAACGCCCCTCAACGGAGTGGGCCATACCCATGCGGTCGCCTTGCGAATTGAGCAGATACTCGGCCAGGAAGATGGTGATTTCCAGATATTGCGCCTGTGCCAGCCCGCTCCATTCGCTAAAACCATCGGGCAGTTTGATCTGATCCAATGGCGACACATCGGGGACAGCCGTACACAATTCCGGCAAAAAGACTCGTTTGGTACGGCCGTTGTTGTGCCACCGTATCGCGTGTGAATAATCGGGGCTTTCCACATTGCCCAACCCCTGCCCAAAAAATTTGCGCAGGTAAGCGTCATTTTGCAGGCCGCTGATGTAGGGGTAGAGCTTGTGCAGGAGCGACGGCCGTAACACCGACTCCGGCTGCCGCGCCCAAAAGCGACGAATCTTGGCCTCTTTGAAAATGTTGTAACCACCCAAAAATTCATCCGCTCCCTCGCCGGTCAGCACTACTTTGAAGTTATGGCTGTGAACCAGGTCAGAGAGCAAATAGAGCGGCGCGGGTGAAGTGCGCATAATGGGCGTTTCCGTGTGCCAGATGACGTGTGGAAAAACGCGGCCAATATCTTCATGTGAACAGGTGATCAGGTTGTGGTGGGTGCCCAGATGCTTCGCCATCTGCCACTGGTATTCGCTTTCGTCGTAGGCGGCGTCGGTGAAGGCGATGGAGAAGGTTTCCAGCCGATTGCCGGTGTAATGGTGGACCAGCGCGGCCGTAGACGAGGAATCCAGCCCACCGCTCAGGTATGCACCCACAGGCACATCCGCCCGCAAGCGGATTTGGGTGGCGTCAATGAGCAGTTCGCGCAATTGTTGAGCGGCTTCGTCTAGCGTCAGCCGTGATCCATTTTCCGTGCCTGCTGGCGGGAAGGTGGGCTGCCAGTAGGGGGTGATGTGGATACGGCCGTTTTCCACCAGCATATGATGGCCTGGCGGCAGGGTGAACACGTCCTTGAAAATGGTGCGTGGCTGGATGGGACTCCAGAAAGTGAAAATCTGGTCAAGAGCAACGGGATCAATCTCCGGCTGCACACGGCCGTCGGCAAAAAACGCCTTCATCTCAGACGCGAAAAAGAGGACACCATCGCGCACGGCATAATAAACCGGCCGAATGCCCGGCCGATCCCGCGCAATGAACAGCCGCCGTTTCCGTTCGTCCCAAATGGCAAAGGCAAACTGCCCGTTCAGGTGATTCACGCAATCCGGGCCGTACTCCTCGTAGGCGTGCAGGATGACCTCGGTGTCGGAGTCGGTTTGGAATTGGTGGCCGAGTTGCTCTAAAACCGGCCGCAGCTCCACATAGTTATAAATCTCGCCGTTGAACACAATCCAGGCCGTGCCCTCTTCATTGCCAATGGGCTGTTGGCCGCCACTGAGGTCAATGATGCTCAGGCGGGTACTGCCCATGGCCAGGCCAGACTGTTCGTCCTGAAAAATGTACGTGCCATATTGATCCGGCCCGCGATGGCGAATCATGCCCAGCATGGCGTTTAACTGCGCCGGTTCGAGGGGTGGGTTTTGGGAGAGATTGTGTATGCCGACTATTCCACACATTTTGGTTATAAGACATCCGATTTCTCAAAGAATCGGATGTCTACTAAACAAGGTCTGTCTTTTTAATCTTGCCGCTGCTGGTTTTGGGCAGTTCATCGCGGAACTCCACAAATTGCGGCACCATGAAATCTTCCAGGTGGGCTTTGCAGTAGGCCAGCACTTCCCGTTCGGTCAGGCCGCCGTCAGGCACGACCAAAATGGCTTTGATCGCCTGGCCGAGGATGGGATCGGGGATGCCGATCACGGCCGTTTCCGTCACCCCCGGCAAACTGTACAGCACATTCTCCACCTCTTTGGGGGCTACCTTTTCGCCGCGACTCTTGATGATGTCGTCTTTACGGCCGACAAAGTAGAGAAACCCTTCCTCATCCATGCGGAAGAGGTCGCCGCTGTAACAAACACGCTCACCGGGAATGGGGCCGGGGCGATAGCGTTGGGCGGTAGCATCCGGCCGTTCCCAATAGCCCATCATCACATGCCCACCGCGCACCACCAGTTCGCCAATTTCGCCGGGGCCAAGCCGGTTGCCGTTTTCATCTTCCAGCCACACTTCCGTGCCCGGAATGGCAATGCCCACCGAGCCGGGCCGGTTTTTCAACTGTTCCGGCGGCAGGTAGAGGGTGCGCTTTGTTTCCGTCAGGCCATACATGGAGTACATGGTAGCCCAGGGGAAAATTTCGCCAATTTTGGCGATGTGGCTGGGGGGCAGCGCTGCGGCCGTGTTGGTGATGTAGCGCAGACTACTCAAGTCATAGCCGCTCAAATCTATTTGCAATAGCAGGGCAAAAATGGTGGGTACACCGGGGAAACCGGTCACTTTTTCTTTTGCCATCAACTGCAAAATTTGCGCCGGGTAGGTGAACCCTTTTTCCAGAATCAGTGTGCCGCCAAATTTGAAGACCATCAACAACTGGTAGAGACCATAGTCAAAGGAGAGCGGCGACATGACGATGACGATGTCTTCGGGTCTATTTTGCAGGTAGTGAATGATCGAGGAGGCAGCAAAGACGACGTTGTGGTGGGCGGACATGACCCCCTTTGGTTCGCCGGTGCTACCGGAGGTGTAAATAAGGCAGGCCAGATCGCGGTCAATGCCCAGGCGCGACGGCCGTGTCTCCGGGCACTCCGCCTGAATCGTCTCCCAGGCTACCATGCGCTCGTGGCTGGCCGCCGCTTCGGCCGCTTTGCGTTCGGTCAACACGGCAAATTGGACGGAAGGAGCATCGGCCATCACCTGCTGAATCATGTCCGCATCACGACCGCGGGCCACGATGGCGCTGGCGCGGCAATTGTTCGCCATGTAGAGCAGTTTGTCCTCTTTGGTGGTGTGGTTAATCGCCACGAAAACGCCGCCGGCCTTCAAGACGCCAAAAATTCCCACCGCCAATTCCACCGTATTCGGCAAATACAATATCACGCGGTCGCCCCGGCCAATACCGTTGGCGCGCAGATAGTTGGCGAAACGGTTCGCCACCGCGTCCACCTGGGCATAGGTCAGCCGGTCATTGCCACAGATCAACGCCTCTTTGGCCGGCGTGCGATCTGCGCTGTTTTCCAAGAAATCTTGCACCATCAGGGCATGTTGAAAAGTCATGGGGAATGAAAATTATCAATTGCCAATTGGCAATTGATAATTGGCAATTGTTAGTTGGCGCGGCGGGCGATATAAGCGGCCAGGTTGTCTACGCTGTCAAAATTGTCGGGGACAATCTCATCATCAGCGACCTGTACTTTGAAGTTTTCTTCTACAAAGGAGACGAGTTCCATCACCCCCAGCGAATCCACCACCCCGGCTTCTAAAAATGACTCGTCGTCGTCAAGGGAAAATCCGTTGCTGCTAAACAGGAAATTTTCGGCAATATATTTTTTAATTTGATCTTTTACATCCATTCTGAAATCCACCTGAAAAGAAAATATGAGAAGAAAGTACCATCATATGGTTATTTGGCAAATTGGGTTTGCCAGTATCATGTCACGGGCTAATTTTATAAGCCCAACTTGCAGAATTCATTAAGTAGGGGCGAGGCAGTTGGGCAACAGGCTCTTCCAGCAAGGCAAATTCTCTCCCAACTGCCTCGCCCGTACACCAGGAGCAGAATAAACGTATGAAGAAGAAAATTGTGTCCATGTGGGGCGTGGTGATGGTTGTGTTGCTCACGGCCGTGACCCTCCTCGCTGCCCCCCAATCCCAAACCGGCGCTGGCGCTGTCTACCTGCCAATTATCGTCAAACCGGAAACACTGGCCGCCTCGCGCCGGATCAATGTGCCCTATGACACCAACACCGCCCTGCCCCGTCGCAGCATCTTCTGGTTCGGCCGGGTAGACCCCACCAACAATTATGCCGATGCCCGGTTGGTATATGACGACACCCACCTGCACATCACCCTGCACATTTTTGATCGCCACACCTGGTATGACACCACACCCACAACCAACAGCCTGACGGAGTGGGATGCTGTTACCGTGTATCTGGATTTGGACGGCAATATCGGCAATACCCCGGACAGCAATAGTTATCGTTTTGTGGCGCAGTTGAACAATCCACCCCAAGACCGCACCAATTATCAGGCGGCTTATCGGGGCAATGGTGCCGGTTGGGTACAGGCGAATGTACCGTTTACCTCTCTGGCCGGATGGGTTGGTGTAGCCGTCAACAATAACAACAATGGGGATGATCGTGGCTGGACGGTGAACCTTGAGATTCCCTTTGCCAGCCTGGGATTGGCGGGACGGCCGTCTGAAGGTGTGGTGTGGGGGTTGGCTACGGCCGTGCACGACCGCGACAGTCAAAACGGCCCCCCTATCGTTCCCAACCAGGTCTGGCCGGAAAATAGTAACAGTTCCCAACCCGCTACCTGGGGCCAGCTACGCTTTGGTCTGCCCACCTACTCCTCATCGGCTACCCTCCAGGGCACCACCACCATCAAACATGGACAAAACGGCGCGGTTGTCACCGACGCCCAGGTAGGGGGTTATTTTGACTGTGGTGAACCGCACAACCCCAACTTCTTCAACGGCTGGGGCGACGCCAACCATTACAACCGTCCCAACCGCAACCAGGTGAACGTGCAAAACCAGGCTAACCTGGGTGACTGGCCTTGTTTCTCCAAGACCTATATCACCTTCCCCCTCAATCAGATACCGGCGAACAAACAAGTTATCTCCGCCGAACTGACTCTTTACCATTTTGGCAATTCCAACCCATCCCTGGCTCAAGATTCGCTCATTCATGTGATGACCGTTGCCGAAAACTGGGCAGAGCAAACAATTACCTGGAATAATGCGCCTCTGGCCGTAGAAAATTTTGCCGTGACGCGAATTTCACCCGTATCCGGCGCCCCCTGCTGGCCCTGTTTTCCGCGTACCTGGGACGTCAGCCGGGCCGTCGCTCAGGCTTATGCGACCGGCCAGCCGCTGCGACTGGCACTCTACTCCACAGACATTGCCATGCACAGCGGCAAATACTTTTATTCGTCTGATGCTGATTTGGAGGGCAGGCCCACGCTGGTGGTAACGTGGGGGGAGTGAAACGGTAATCGGTGAACGGTAATCGGTAACCGGCGAGATCAACTGATCACCGATTACTGATTACTGATTACCATTTACCGGGCGCAGGTACATCTGCTCCATAGCCACCAGGGCGCCCAGAAAAACCCAGGGCAAAATGGTGGAGCGCATCCCTACCATGCCCACGTTATAGACAAAGGGCAGGAACCAATCGCCCAACATGCCGGCGGCTATGGTGGCCGCAAAACCACCTAAAGCGCCATAGACGTAGGCTTTGGGAAAACCTTCGGGCACAACCTTCAACAACCGCCAGCCCATCCAGCCCACTTCGGCAAAAAACCAGAGGACGACGGCCGTGCCCACAATGCCAATTTGCGCCAACAGGTCAATGTACTGGTTATGCGAGTTAAACTCAACGGCGTAACCACGTATGGCATAAAGCGGTGTATACCAGTAATAGTTGGCCGGCCCCAGCCCAAAAATCGGGTTCACTTTAATAATTTCGCCCAAAATGATCCAGGCATCCACACGGGTACTGTAGCTGTATTCATCCCCGGCAATAAGCTGCGCAATGAACGCAGGTAACGCTATTAGGCCACCTAAACCCATCAGCGCCAGGAATTTCCAGGAGTAAAGCGCGAAGATAGCCGCGATGCCAACCAATGGCGGAATCCAGCCCGATTTCCAATCAAACTCTTTTACCAGGACGATATAAAGAGCGCTGGCGCATAATCCCAAAAGCGCAACCCTCACCCATTTAGGCAATCTATGGTTGAGCCATGCCTGGCTAAAAGCGAGAATGATGAACCATGTCCAGAACTGGCTGCTGTAGCTGCCGACCTGAACAAAGCGGCTGGCCTGGCGTAACAGTGTTGGAGAAAGCGCCGCAGGCACCACAAAGAGCGCCCCGACGCCAATAAAGACCCAGACGGCCCACTCTAGCCAGCGGATATTGTGAAAGTGGTGGGCGGCCAACAGGAAGGCGCAGGCACTGATGAAAAAGATAGCCAGGCCGCCAATTTGCGCAGGTAAGGATGCGCCAGGCACTAAGAACCAGGACAATTGCCCCACCAAAAAGGCGATGGTGGCAAAGAGCAACATGAGGAGCAGAGGCAGAATGGGGCGGGATTTGTGCAGCCAGATGCGGTGCTGGTTGTTGATCATGTCAAACAACCAGAGGCCGGTCAAGCCAACGATGAGCAAGATGGTGGCATTGATGCTGGTGCCGCTGCCGGTGCCAATGGAAAAGGGGACCAGCATGTTGGCGATGGGCAGCAGAATCAAACCAAGCGCCATCCAGCGCAGCAAGGTATAAGCACCGAAAAGTGCAGCAGGTAGGGCAATCAGGAGCAGAAGGAGGAGGAGGGCGCTACGGCCGTTGACCACAAATGACACACCGGCCACGACCATCAATACCAGCAAAAAAATCGGCCAGCGCAGCCACCATATGTTCTGAACGAACCAGTGTTGGGGGTTATGTGTAATTGCACGTAGGTGAGACATGTCCGTCCTCTCAGGCTGAATTATAAGCTGGAGCCGATTCCCTTTGAGCGGCCCTTTCTACAACTTCTAAGAAACGGGGTGTTACCACCGGCCAATCATACCGTTCGGCCACAAATTGAGATGCCTGTTGGCTGATGGCGTGGCGTAAGGGAGCGTTTTGCAGGAGTTCGAGCACGGCCGTTGCAAAATCCTCCGCCGTATCGGCCACCAACAAATGTTCACCGGGCATCGCATTCAGCCCTTCCGCCCCTTTGCCGGTAGCGATGACGGGCGTGCCCAGGGCCATCGCTTCCAGAATTTTGAGGCGTGTACCACCACCTGTCCAGATGGGCACCAGGCTGGCCCAGGCACGGGCGATCAACGGCCGTACATCATCCACAAAACCGGTCAGGGTCACATGGTGGGTGGTGGGCAGTGGCCGGTCGGCATGGTTGCCGGTGATGGTCAGTTGCACGTCTGGGATGTGGGCCAGTATGAGCGGCCACACTTTTTCCAGAAACCAGACCATCGCTTCATAGTTGGGCTGATAGGTAAAGGCCCCGGTGAAGATGAGGGTGTGGGGCACGGCCCGAAGCCGCTTCGGGTTCGCCGTTTCGCGCACATCAGCATAATCATTCAGGTTAATGCAGTTGGGGATGATGGAGATGGGGGTATGGGGAGAAACGGCCGTTGCCAGCAGTTCTTTTTCCTGCGCCGAAACCACCGTACATGTCTGGAAACGGGCCAATACCTGGCGCAGATAGTGGCGATGTTTGCCCCAGGTCAGGCCATATCGCGCTTTGTTTTTTAGTGAGCGGGCGTGAATGAATTGCTCATACAATGTGCCCACTTCGGCTTCTTCAAACAGCGCCGGTACATTGCCAAAAGCGGCAAAATAGGCGGCCATATCAATCTGGGAGGCGATGATTAGGTCGGTACGGCCGTGAGCCAATACCTCCTCAATGCAACTTTTCATGGCTGGGGAAAACGTATCCACAATAAAACGGGGCGTCGTATTGAAAAAACCTAACCGGGCACGGCCGCTCTCTGGGTTATAGGCTCGCCAGGGGATCACATGCACTGTCTGGCACACATCGGCCAATCCAGAGGTGTCCACTTCCTTTTCGGGCTGGTCATTGAAGCTGATGAGGGTGACTTCGTGGCGTGAGGCCAACACCCGCAGCAGGTTAAAAATGCGCAGTTTGGAGCCGTTGTGGGGAGGATAAGGAAACCAACGCGATAAAAATAAAATTTGCATGGATGTGCTCAGGCTACCCGCATTCCCCACCGCCGCCGCAAGAAGTCCAGCGTCCCCTGCCACATAGCGTCACGGTGGGGGTGCATCTCGCGCCACTGGGGTTTGAGCGTCCAACTGGTCATGGTGCGGATGGTTTGCAGCCAGACCGCCAGCCAGATTTTTAAGGGGGCGTGGTGTTTGGACATCATCAGGAAGCGGTTGCGGGTGCTGTAGTAGGTGACGTTGGGGCCGGGACGGTAATCACGCTGGACGCCTTTGTGCCACAATTTGGCGGCCGGGGCGTGGAAAATTTGCCAGCCGGCCCGCCCCGCCCGCAGGCACCACTCTGTTTCTTCCCAATAATAAAAGAAGCGTTCGTCTAAGGGGCCAATTTGTTCGATCACGGCCGTGCGCACCAAAATAGCACACCCCGAAATCCAATCTACGGCGCGTGGTTGGGCAAACTGGCCGTTATCAGGCTCATTTTGGGCGATATGCCGCGATTCCCAATGTGGCCCCAACGCCCCCCCCGCCGATTGAATCACCTCTGGTTCATTATGGTGATAGACCATTGGCCCCACAATGCCAGTGTGCGGGTCACTTTCACCCACGCGCACCATCTCCGCCAGACAGTCCGGGGCCAGGATGGTGTCCTCATTTAGCACAAAAACCCACTCCGCCCCCTGCGCCACCGCCTCCACAATGCCCACATTGTTGTTCCCGGCATAACCCAAATTGGCCGTCAACGGGATGATTTGCACATCTGGGTAAGCAGCGGCAATGGCAACGGCCGAACCGTCCGTAGAAGCGTTATCCAGCACGATAATCCGGTGGTTGGCATACGTGCTTTCGGCCAGGGAAGCCAGACAAGCCAGCGTATCATCGCGCCGATTGGTGTTCAGAATGACGGTAATGACAAGTGGGGTGGTCATGGGTAATTGGGTAATTGGGTAATGGGGTAATTACACAGTTACCCCATTACCCAATTACATTTTTCTAGGGGGTGTTTCCATTGCTGGAAGGCAGCCACGCTTTAGGGAAGTTTTTCATCACTTCAATGCCTTCAAATTCCTGGCTTTGGCGGGCGCCGTGCTGCTTCACCCAGGCGGCCATACGCGCCAGACCTTCTTCCAACGTGGTCAGCGCCCGTTCTTCAAAAATTCGCAGCACCTTCTCGTGGGAGGAGTAAGCGTGTACCACTTCGTTGCGGGCGGGCACGTGTTGGATATTGGGGGTGACGCCCATGGCATGGGCGACTGCCTGCGCCAATTGGTTGATGCTGTAGGGTTGATCCGCGCCGATGTTGAATATCTGGTTGTAGGCGGCCGGGGTGTGAATGGAGTCGGCCATGATGGGGGCCATATCGCCCACGTAGCTAAAAGCGCGGGTCTGTTCGCCGTCGCCAAAAATGGTCATCGGTTTGCCTTGCAAAATCTGGTTCATAAAGATGCCCACCACGTTGCGGTATTTGTCGCCGATATTTTGCTTTTCGCCATAGACGTTGTGGGGGCGAAAGATGATGTAGTCCAGGCCAAACATCTCGTGGCTGACTTTGAGTTCCTGCTCCACAGCCAGTTTGGCAATGCCGTAGGAGTCTTCGGGGTACGGCCGTGTCTCCTCCGTCATCGGCAGTTCCGGGCTGGCCCCATAAACGGCAATGGAGGAAGTGAACACAAAACATTTCACGCCCGTGTTCACGGCCGCATTGATCAGGTTCACGCTGCCAATCAGGTTATTGTTGTAGTTGAATCGCTTGATGAAATGGCTCAGCCCTTCGGCGGCGTAGGCCGCCAGGTGAAACACATAGTCAAACTGCTTGTCGGCAAACAGATTATCCACCAGCGCCACATCGTTAATGCTGCCCTGCACAAATTCGGCGCCGCTGACCACATTGTCTACAAACCCGCCGCTGAGGTCATCCAGCACCAACACTTGATGGCCCCGTTTGACCAGTTCTTCTGTAACATGAGCGCCCACAAAACCGGCGCCCCCTGTAACCAGGATATTGCTCATAAAATCTCCACCTTATTTTCGTTTTTAACAGTATAAGGCCGGTTTTCTTGAGAATCCGCTTACTTGTTTAGCCAAATATGTATTGGTAATAGGCGCGAATAGGAGATTTGGGATAGCTGACGGCCGTCATCATCAATAAGGGTATACCTAATCCGGCCACCCATAAAATGGGTTGGAACACAATCTGAAAAGGGAGAATGGCGGGCAGGAAGACGGCGATGGATCGCGCCGCCATTTCCAGGGTCAATGTATTGGTCAGGTAAACGCCATAGGATTTTGGCCCCAGGTCGCTAAGTTGTGGGGCGTAGGGGGGGGCCACATGCTCAAAAGCGAGCAGGGTAAAGATGATACCGGCTGCATAAACCGAATCCAGTAATGTGATGCGGTTGGGCAAAAATAGCTGCCCAGAAAGCCTTTGGATGATCTCCCATTCGATGAGGCAAAGGGGGAACAGAACGACGGCCGTCACCAACCATACCCGCTTATAGCGGCTCAACCATGTTTTGAACGGGTGCAGGTTAAACCCCACGACGATGCCGAAAGCAAACCAAAACAGGCTACCGGGGAACAGCCAGCTTTGTGTCCAAAACATGAGCCACCTGGGAACTATGACGCCGATGTCATTTAGATAGAGCAGCATTTGGACGAGTATGAGGAGGACGGCCGTGCTCCCCAACAACACGCGCCATTTCCACCGCGCTAACCATACTAGCAAGGGCGCAAATAAAAACATCTGGATGATCATGGGCACGTAGTAGTAGCCATCCGTCACGCTGCCGGTGAGCAGCCTGTGGAGATACTGCTCGATAGTGAACGTATCGCCTTGTAGCGCATCCAATAAGAAGATGATGGCCGACCATAACAGGTACGGTATGAACAAATACCAGATGCGGCTGCGCACGATACTCCAGCTAACAGCAGCCTGCCGTTTGGCGGCAAAAGCCATAAAAAAGCCAGAAACGACCAGAAAAGTGGGAATCGCAAAAATGATCAGTTGCTCAACGATCCGCAAACCGAAGTAGGCTGGGGAATCAAGCTGGCTGAAGTCGGGCACGGCCGTACCTGGCATGTATCTATCTGTCCACCAAAACAGGGCCGTGTACCCCCAACCCGCGGCGTGGTTCAAGACTACGCCGATGGTTGCCAGGCCGTTGAGCAACAAAAATCGTTTGATCATTAACCGGCCAGCCCATCCAGATAAGCAGTCAGCGCGGAAACACTGTGGAAATTTTCATATACTACGTCTTCATCAGGCACCTGAATACCCAACCGTTCATCAATAAAGGCGACTAACTGCAAAATGCCTAAAGAGTTGAGAATGCCGGAATCTAACAAATCATCCTCTGCGCCCAAATTCGCCATGCGCCCTTTGAGCAAATCTTTCTTGATGTAATCCAGTAAAATTTGTTGATTGTTCATGTGGTTTATCCTCCAAACATAATAATAACCTGATTTGTCTCTGGCCGAGATTTAGCCAAAGATGTATTTGTAATACGGCCGTAAGGGTGATCGGTTCACCACCGCCATTAACAACAAAGGTGTTGTCAACCCCACCACCACCATCAGCCCAAAAAATAACAACTGATAGGCCAACAAACCGGGCCACTGCGTGGCTACAATCCGGGCCGTATAAGTCATAGCGATGGTGTGTGTCAGGTAAATACCAAATGATTTGCTGCCCAGGTCATCGAGCAGGTGAGCATACGGCAGCTTCGTTTGATAATATCCCAAAAAGGCAAAAATAACCGCCAGAGAAAATATCGTATCTAGAATCGTCTCTTGATGTTGCAGCCCTGGCTGGCCAGAAATTGACTGCATCACTTCCCATTCCATGATCCCCAGAACATATAACACCAGCGCACTGATCAACAGCCCACGTTTGTGCCGCACCAACCAGGCTTGAATAGATTTCACATGTAGACTGACCACAATCCCTAGCGGAAACCACAAAATTCGCGCCAGAAACAACCACTTAGGGGCATAGCCGATTGAGCCGTTACCGATGCCTAACAACGATGGGTAGTAGAGAACCTGCATCAGCAACTGCATAACGGCCGTGACAATCACCAGCGAAATTGGATGGACTTTGGCCCAATACACCAACAATGGGGATAACAACAAGAACTGGATGAGCAAGGGCACATAATAGTAAGCCGGGTCGGTGCCGCCGGTCAGAAACATATGCATATATTCACGGAGTGTAAAGCTGTCGCCCCCTAAGAAACGCGCCTCCAAAAAAAACAACAGCCAGATCAAAAGGGTCCACAAGGCATAGGGGATGATCAAATCCCGCACCCTGATGCCAACCAGCCTCCAGCCGACCGTTTTTTGGTTACGGGCAGTAGCAAACGCCATAAAAAAACCAGAGACAAACAAAAATGCTGGAATGCAAAAAACAATGAGCTGTTCGATGGCCCGGAAAACAAAATAAGAAACTGTGCCCACCTGCTCGGCCGGAACCGCGCCATAGCGGTCGGCCCAGGCCAGCAAAGCCACCATGCCCCACCCCTCGGCATGGAACAAGATGACGCAAAGTATAGAGACGCCATTGAGAGACAATAATCGTTTAATCATGTTGTGCGAAACTTCATTTTATGTGTGCCAGCAGAATACAACAACCATTCATTCACCGCTGCTTGCGCTCCTGCACCCGGCACAAAGAATGTGCTTCCCCGCTGTAGTGGAAAGCATCAACCAAAAATATATTGGTAATACCTGGCCGCCGGTGAACGGCAAACCATTTGCATCATCAGCATAGGCAACACCACGCCGGCCGTTACCAAAAGCAGTTCCAGTAAAAAATAATAACCCAGCAGCCCAGGAACCAGGTGGTAGACAGCCTTGGTAGCAAAGGTTAAGACAGGAATATGGATCAAGTATATGCCATATGCCATGCTGCCCACCACGCCCAACTGCGCCGAAAAAGGAAATGAGAGATTGGCAAATGCCAGATAAGACAATAAAAGCAACAACATGAGCAGTTGATTCATGGCGGTAGAGGCTGGCGCTATCCATTGTTGCCCTGTTACCCGGCGCAACATTCCCCACTCAAGCAAAACAAACCCATAGACCACAATCAGAGCGATTAACAGCCCCCACCGGTAGGTCGCCAGCCGTTTCTTAAAGGGGGCCAGATGAAAACCGGTCACCATTCCCAATGCAAACCAGAGAAAGTTGGCCGAAAACTGCCAGTTGCGAAAAAACTTAAACAACGGCTCAAGATGCCCCACGTCCCAGTCAAAGAAGTAGGCATAACGAGACACAATAGCGCCAACCAATAACAAGGCGCCTAAACTCAGTAATAACCAGGGGTTATTTTTAGCGATTGGCGAAATGAGCGGAGACAACAGATAGAGGAAGATCAAGAGGGGGATGTAATAAAATGCGGCCGTTGCGCCACCGGTGAAAAGTGCCCAAAGAATCGTGCGTGGGGTATACGTTTTCCCGTCAAGAACCACAGCCATGCAAATAATGACGAGCGACCAAAACAGATATGGCCAGATAAGGGACCTGATCCGGCTCAAGACAGGTTTCCAGCCAACACGCCCATGGCCACGTCCGGTTACGGCGGCGATAAAAAATCCTGAAATAAAAAGGAAAGCGGGCACGGCCGTGACCGCAATCGGCACCACCAGCGCCATCAGATAGAAACCAACACTGTTAACGGCATCATAATTCGGCGCCGTTACCGCCCGGTAACGATCCGTCCACCAGAACATCGCAATTGTCATATAATGAGCCGAATGATTAATCACCGCCCCAATCGCCGCCAAACCACTTAATACCAATAATTGCCTGACCATCACACTCTCCCAACTGTACACGCGACTATCAGTACACAGTTTGATATATTCTGGGAGTAGAGGTTGTCCATTTCTCAATCTCTACTTTCCATAGCACCTATTAGATTGTGCTTCAATTCTTATACTATTAAAGGCCATAAACTGATATTTCTCTCTGGTCGGAATACCAACTTATGCCCTCGTTGAGTATGTCAGCGGAATGACGGCTAGTTCGCCTTTTATTATTTGCCGGGTAAACGTTCAATCCCCCTACAAACCTACAACCGCAATACCTCAGGTTGATATGACAATATCCTGTCAGGTCTGAACGGTTACGCTATTAGCCTCAGCCGTGACTGCCCACGCTTGCAGTTCACGCCGGTTAATTTTACCTGTGGAAGTACGCGGAAAACTATCCAGCGTCCATATTTTCTCTGGCACCGCATACGGCGGCAACTTGGCCGAGATATGCTCCACCAACGCCGCCACCTCCAACACAACGCCCTCTTTGGCCGTCACGGCCGCTTCAATCAAATTACTGCCCGCACCATCTGGCATCGGGTACACGGCCGCTTCCTCCACCCCCGCATACGACAGCAGCGCCACTTCAATTTCATCCAACTCCACACGATAACCGCGTGTCTTAATTTGCCGGTCTTTGCGCCCCAGGTATTTCAAATTGCCATCGGGTAATTCCTGTACCAGGTCGCCCGTCCGATAATAAACATCTTCATACGCCTCGCCAAAGACGCGCCGCCGGTAAAAACCTTTGTCGTTCAGGTCAGGGCGACCCCAATACCCACGCATCACCGTGCCGCCGCGAATGAGCAGTTCACCCACTTCGCCCGGCGTGACCGGCAGGTTGTCTCCATCCACAATCAGCCCTTCGTCATTGGCACAGACCACGCCAATGGGGATAGGTTCGTCGGTGTCCGGGGGCACGGCCGTAACATGGTAAAACGTACACACATTCGTCTCCGTCGGCCCATACAAATTGCTAAACTGCACCTCCGGCAAGCGCATCATCAGCGCCCGCAAATGTTTCGTCGGGAAAACTTCCCCCGCAAACAAAAGCCAGCGCAACGAACTGAGATCATGTTTATCCAGATTCCCATGCGTCAACATCTGAATCAGCGCATACGGCACCGAGTACCAGACCGAAATCCGCTCCGACTCAATCAGGCGGGTCAAATTCGCCGGAAACTTGGTCAGCGCTTCCGGGATAATCACCGTCGTCGCTCCCACCAATGCCCCCGCAAAAAAATCGAACGTAGACAGGTCAAAGTGCATGGGTGCATGGTTGCTCAACACATCTTGCCCGTGCAGCCCATACGTCTCCGCCGCCCATTCGGCAAAACTCAAGGCGCTGCGGTGGGTGTGCATAATCCCTTTCGGATCGCCCGTCGAGCCAGAGGTATACAAAATATAAGCCAGGTCTTGTTCAGTGATGCCCACCTGCGGCAGAATGGTGGGCATGGCAAAAACCTCATCCCAGGTCGCCGTTTGCACGGCCATATCCGGCTGCGGCGGCACGCCAATCAAATAGTCCAGCCCCGCATCTAGCGCCAGCATCTCGGCTACCCCATCCAGCTTCATCTCGCTGGTAATCAGGTGGCGAATGCCACAATTGCGCATCACAAACGTCAGGCGTGGCGGCGGCGCAAACGGGTCCAGCGGCACATAAGCCGCGCCCGCCTTCATAATGCCATACACCCCGATAATCGTTTCCAGGCTTTTGTTCAGATAAAAACCAACCCGGTCGCCCTTGCTGACGCCCCATTCGCGCAGCAGATGGGCCAGTTGGTTCGATTTTGTCTCCAATTCCGCATAAGTCAGCCCTTTGCCGGAACGTCGCACGGCCGTCTTGTCCGGGTGACGCTCCGCCCCCAACGTGATCGCCTGGGTTAATTGGTAGATGGCATAGTATTGGTTTTTCATAGAGTAATGGGGCAATTGGGTAATTGGGTAATTACTCTACTTACCCAATTACCCAATTACGTCTTAAAGTCCTAACAAGTTGGCGATGATATTCCGCTGAATATCCGAAGTGCCGGAATAAATCGTGCCACCGATGGCATCGCGCAGGTCGCGTTCCACTTCAAATTCGGTCATATAGCCGTAACCGCCATGAATCCGCAGCGCATCCAACCCCGACTGCACAAAACATTCACTTAAATACAACTTGGCTAAGGCGGCTTCCATGGGCGCTGGTTTGCCCTGCTTTTTCAGCCAGGCCACCTTATACAAAATCAATCGGGCCGTTTCCAAACGCACTTTCATATCCACAATGCGGTTGGCGATGGATTGAAATTTGCCAATGCTTTGCCCAAATTGCTGGCGATCATTGGCGTAACGAATGCTTTCTTCAAGCTGGCGCTCCATCGCCCCCACATGGCTGGCTAAAATGCAGGAACGTTCCCATTCCATCGAGCTATGGAAGATGCGCGCCCCAATACCTTCTGGCCCTAACCGATTTTCCTCTGGCACAAAACAATCCTGGAAGATAAGTTCCCCCATGGGCGAAGTGCGCAGCCCCATCTTTTCAATATCGCGGCTGATGCTGTAACCAGGCGTTCCATTTTCCACGATGAAACCGGTAATGCCCCACATGCCCCGGTTGGGATTGACGGTGGCAAAAGCCACAGCCATATCGGAAACGGGGGCATTGGTCACAAACATTTTGCTGCCATTAAGGACGTAGCCACCATCAACCTTTTCGGCACGGGTGCGCAGGCTGTAAGCATCAGAACCGGAATCCGGTTCGCTCATACCGTGCGCGCCGATGATTTCGCCGCTGATGAGGCGGGGCAGATATTTCTGCTTCTGTTCCTCTGTGCCAAAGAGGAAAATGGGCATTTGCACGCTCCACATTTGGGCGTTCATGCCAAAGATGAGGCCATTGTCTTTGCAGCCGTAACCCAACCCTTCCATGGTCAACATGGTGGTCATTATCTCTTCACCGGCGCCACCATATTGTTCGGGGAAAGGCAGGCCCAGGATGCCAAAATCGGCGCATTTTTGCCAGTTATCGCGGGCTAGCTGCCCGTGTTTGTCCAGTTCAATCAGGTCCGCTTTCAGTTCGCGTTGGGCAAATTCCACAACGGCCTGTTTGAATGAAAGTTGTTCTTCGTTCCAGGAAAAGTCCACGTTATTCTCCTACCATCGCATCACACGGAAGTATGTGCTTCGTTGTAACTCGTCACGGCCGGGGAATGGCGACCGTCCGTTTTGAGTGCTTTTTGATATGAAGCGAGCGTGGCAACGGCCGTCGCCCGCCAGTTATATTGCGCCAAAATTCGCTGCCGCAAACGGGTGGGGGCAGGGGCGGTTAATGCGCTTTCTACCCCCTGGCGAATCGAGGGCCAGTCACTGGGGTAACAATACCAGGCATCCTCACCAAAATAATCACGGGTTGAGCCAATCGAGGTAGTGACAATGCGGCAGCCTGCGGCGGCTGCCTCCAGACTGACCAGGCCGGGTGTTTCGCGCCAACTTGGTAACACATGCACGGCCGCCAGCGCATAAATGCCCGGCAGTTCATCGTGGGGCACATGATCCAAAAAGAGAACATTGCCCCGTTCGGCTGCACGCGCCCGGCACCGGGCGGCATAATCCGCATACGGCTCCAGCACTTTGCCAATAAACACCAGCGGTACCGGCAAATCATATAACGCTTCAATGACCGCCAGTTGGTTTTTCGCTGGATACACTGTGCCCACTTGTAACACAAAATCCCGCAGCCCATACTGCTGCCAGAATTTCTGGCTGGGCGCAGGCAGCGGCTCATACAGGCTGGTATCTATGGCGTTGGGGATGTCATCCACTTTAGCCTGAAAATGACGGCCGAGAGCAAACGTGCTCTGCAACAACTCTCCCTCGGATTGCGAATTGGGCAGCACGCGCCGGGCATGGGCCAATAGCCGCCGCTGTGCCCGCCAGCGGGCATTAGCCGGAGATTTCACACGCTGCCAGCCAAGATATAGTGGCCGGGCTTTCTCTTTACCAAGTAGACGGGAAATTTGCGACCAACGGCCGTTTCCCGTCACTGCCATCTCAAACCAATGCGCCAACATGTCCCAATAGATCGAAGACAGCACCACCGGCATCCCCTGGCGTTCCAGCCGCTGCATGGCGGCCCAGGCCGGTTCCGGCTCCTGGATGTTGAAAATATGCGCCAGATCACATCCCGGCAGATCGTCCAGATTATACGGGCTGCGCATGACCACTTCCACACCTAGTTCTTCCAAAGCAGCCTGTGTTTTTTGGGCCTGGATCGTATCCCCACCAGGGTTCTTTTCAGCGTCTACACGACTATTGATAAACAAAACACGCATGATCTAATTTCCAGCCAACCGCTCTTCCATCAACAAACTATCCACGAAAAATTTGGTGGCCCAATTCAGATGGCGGTAAGGTTCATACCCTTCATAAATGGGGTAGGAACCGGCCACACCGCCGCGCACACCGGGTAGTTTAGCCTGACGGCTGTGGCACTGTTTTACGTAATGGTTTGCCATTTTGGCCGCCTGCCAATAGCGCTTATCACCCGTGAGTTCATTAAGTTTGAACCAGATAATGGCCATTTGCGCATTACCGGTGAGGCAGCACCACTCTGTTTCGGAATGCCAACTGGCCCCATAGCGCGCTTTCAAATAACCATCCCGGTTTTGCCGGTCACGCAGGGCATTGGCGGCGGTTTGGGCAGATTGAATCATCTCCTGGTTGTTGAGGATAAGGCCACATTCCAGGATACCCCGAATGGTATAGGCAATGGTGTGCGTGAGCGGCGGCTCTTCCGGGCGGAATTCCATGTGGTGAAACCAACCATCTGGCTCTTGTTGTGTCATGGCCCAGGTGATGTTTTTGACGGCCGTTTCCCGATAGCGTAATTCTCCCGTTACTTCGGCCAGCAGCAGCACCGCCCAGGCAACCCGTGTATTGTATGTATGTACATAACCCAAAGAGGTGTGCTTGCGCCAGCAACCATCCTCATCCTGAATTTTTCCCAGCCAATCACCGGCTCGCCGGGCCGCCTCTAAAAATTCCACACGCCCGGTCTCTTGATACGCACGGATGAGGCCAAACATGATCTGTCCGGTATCAAAGACAACAGGCGAACGCTCCCACCCCGCCCATAACGGCCCAATAGGAAATGCCCCACTTTCTAGCTGCAATGGCAGCAGCCATTCAGCCATGCGCAGCGCCCGTGCCCGGTAGCTGTCATTCTGGCTATATTCAGCATAATCATAAAAGGTAGGGATGATATAGCCGGTAGTTTCTGGGTAAGCTGGTCCCCATTCACCCGACCGCACATCATACAGTGAGGCAACGCCCCCTTCGCCGGTTACGTCTTGAGCCGCAGACAGCCAATCCATGGCGGCCTGCAAATGCTCTGGCACAGCGCCGATGGGGTAATTGATACCAAAAGTGCCGCGCATAACGGCCGTTAAAACAGATGAATCACCTCGTGTCCGCAAAGCCCAGAGCGAGGTGCGTAATCTCGTATGCAACATGGAGAACCTTCAAATTGCAGGTGGAGTGGGGCAGCGTTCCCCAGTTTTTAGTTTTCTGGGGAACGCCAAACATCGTCTGGCTACATGGCCGCCATCGCCATTTCCGGCTCAGCCAATTGCATCTTAAACCAGGCCAGCGCTGGCTGCACATACTCGTCTTTGTAGAAGCTATTTTCCAGATCATCTTGTATGTGATGTTCAGCTACCAGCTCACCCAAATGGTAACGCCGAATGACCGGGTGCAAATAAGCCGCTTCATGCCCCTTGTTGGGGTCAGGATCACGTTCAATGTTAAACGGGCTGCCCTCAAAATGGCCGTATTCCAGGCTGATAGTGTAATAATGGGGATTATCATTGAAGCCCATTGTTATGGCATAGTCACGACGAACGTCGGTGTAATAGTGAGCCACTTCATCCGCTTCATTCACAACGATAACATCGCACAAGAAACCGGGCTGCAGGAACATAGCCGCTTCGGTATTAATCTGCTCCATTGCCTTATTACAGAGAGCGTGGGGCGTAACCACCAATTCCTCAGCAGGCCAGGAGGTATTGTGGTACTTCAAGTCAAAGATTTGCACCAGGGTTTTGATGTTATGGCGGAAGCCATGGATGAAGCCGGACATTGTTTGACGATAGTCACAGCCGTGCATCAAAGTTCCGGCAAAGTAAAGGCCAGGGACGTTAGCCGATTCCCATTCGGCCGTTTGCGCCGGGAACTTGCCCATATAAATCAGGTCTGGCCTACAATCCGGGGCAAAAATGGAGGAGTCGAAACTAAAGCCGGTACACAAGATAACGTGGTCGTATTCAATAACGGCCGTTTGCCCTTTAGCATGGATATAAGTCAGGTGGACAACAAGTTTGTCTCCTTTCTTTTCAATCTTGTTGATATTGGCGTCAATAAGGGCGTTTTGAGATTTGAGTTGATAGGTGTCCAGGAAATTGTTGTTGACAGCCCGCAGATGGCCCACATAGTGCGTTTGCCAGGCGAATTCCAATGTTTCCGGGGCGCAAATGTGAATGACGGCCGCGCTCTCGACCAGATTTTCGGCCGTTTCAAAAGCGGAGTTCCCTTTGCCAACAATCAAGACACGCTTATCAACGTATTTTTCAGGGTTCGTGTCATGATCACTATATAGCTCACCCAGTTCCACGCCGGGGAAATCGGGCACGTATGATTTAGTCAGACCGGTGGCCACAATAAGACGTTTGGCGGTATAGGTACGGCCGTCGCTGGAAGTGACCACAAACTCCCCTTCGCTGTTCCTGGCGATCTGGTGAATGGCCGTATTGTACTCCACATTCAGTTCATACCGGGCCGCAAAATCGGCCAGATATTGCACCAACACAGACGCATCGGGAAAGTAGCGGCGGGAGTAATTTTTGAAGAGCAGTGCTTCATCATCACACAACAGCGAGTTCCAATCCCAACGGTATTTTATTTCCGGGTTGGTCGCGCCGGTATTCACCTTGTTGATGGAAATGAGCATCCGGTGGCGGGGGAAAGTCTTGAAAAATGCGCCCGGTGCATCTGAACGCTCCAAAATCAGATAATCACGCTGCTGCTTTTCCAAAAAATACCCCAACTGTAAACCAGCCGGGCCTGCGCCAATAATTAAATAGTCCATATTGGTTTTCATGATAATTACCCCTTTGTGTAAGGTTGGGTGATTGATAAAAAAGATTTAGAAAGGATTTGGTGCATCAAACGTACCGGGTCTCCACAAATTATATGCCTGATACAGAGACATCCGATTTCATTGGAAATTGGATGTCTGGCAATGGGCTTCATACATTTGGTGAGATACTAGGAGTAATCTAGTGGGGATCACTTACGATACTACTTTCTTTATGCCAGAGGTGGCTGGTGAAAGGGCGTGATTATGGAGGTGAGGATTCAGGTGGGGGCATGACGGTCACGGCCGTTTCAAATGGAGATACCACCTGCTCCGCCCGGCGGCGTCCCTGCCACCTGTCAATGACCTGCCGCGCCAGGGTAGGGCTGATATGCGCCAGAGTGGTAACAACGGCTGTTTTGGGATCAGCAGGCGCGGCCGCCCAGGCCTGGCGCAGCAAACGACGGGCAACGGCCGTTTGTTCCCGCTGTTGCACGTAATCCACCGCCACTAATCGCAGCAGCCGTGAACGCTGCCCCCCCGACAATTGTTGGAAGGCCAGACCGGTCAATGTTTTCTCCTGAGCGGTCACATCTCCAGCCAGGTCTTGCAGCAGTAGATCATAAAAAAAGGCTGCCTTTTTGTCATCGGCTGCCTGCTGAAAACGCGCCGAAGCTAAAATCTTTTGTTTGGTACGAATGAACGATTCCAGGCGACGGCCGTGTGGCATGGCCATCGTCATCCCCTCCCCATGCATTCGATAAAAGATCGTATTGGCAGGTGTAAAGCCAAATGGGGCAACAGCCGCCAGCCGCACATAAAAATCCCAATCCTGGCACCAGACAATCGTATCATCATAGCGAATATCATGATCTCGCAGCACCTGCCGCCGGATCAACACCGTCGCCCCTGTGCCATAAAACGGCGAGGTAATCAGCGTGTCATATACATCGCCCGTCACACCGGCAGGCATTTGTTCAGTAAACCGCAAAAAAGGTTCGCCGGATTCATAACAATAGCTGCCATCGCCGTAAGCCACAGCACAGCCTGGATCAGCTGTAAGCACCTGTATCCGCGCCTGCAAACTATCCGGTGGGTACCAATCATCAGCATCCAGCGTGGTAACAAATTCCCCCTGTGCCAGAGACAGGCCGGTATTTAAAGCGGTCGCCTGTCCCCGATTTTCCTGGTAATGGTAACGAATACGGGGATCGGAGAATTGGCGGACAATGACGGCCGTGCCATCCACGGAGCCATCGTCCACCACCAGCAGTTCCCAGTGCGGATAACTTTGCGCCAGCACACTGGCAATCGCCTGCGCCAGGTATTTTTCGCCGTTGTATACCGGCATGATGATGCTGATAATGCCTGTTTTCATCTGTTGTCTGCCAAAGAGGAGATATAGAGACTGGATACACTGTTAACAAAATAAGAATTTACCCGGTCTCTCGATCTCATCGTCTCACAATCTCCGCTCTCATTTCATTACTCTTTCAAAGATAGCGATGATTTCTTCGGCCGTATGCTGCCACCTATGAGACCGTTCGGCTTCCAGGCGGGCAGCCTGCCCCATACGCCGCCGCAGTTCAGGCTCTTGCGCCAGACGAATCATAGCTGCACCCAGAGCGGCTTCATCACATGGCGGCACAATCAGGGCCGTCTCTTCATGTTTGAGCGTGGTAGGCTGCCCGTTTGCGCCAGAGGCCACGGTGGCCAGGCCAGCCGCTTTGTAATCAAATAATTTCAGGCCGGAAAACTCCATCCAGCCGCAATAAGGGGCCAGGCCTATATCGGCCTGGGCCAGTTGTTGGGCGACCTGGGGAATGGGCAAGCGGCCGGTCAGAGTCACACGGGACTGTAACTGGTAGTCGGCAATGAGCTGGATGATATGGTCATGCTCGGTGCCGCCGCCAATGAGGGTGAGATGGCTGTGGGGCACGGCCGTAACCACTTGAGCCATCGCTGGTATCAACTTTAATATGCCGTGCCAGGGTTCAAACGCGCCCACAAAGACAAAGTTCACGGCCGTATCCGGCCGCGACTCCCGAAAACAAGACAACTGCTCCCGCGACAATAATTCCACCAGTTCCGTGCCGTTTTCTACTACCGACACTTTATCCGGCGCCACACCCCACCACTCAATGAAGCGGTCACGATGCCCTTCGCCGGAAGCCACCACATGATCAGGGCGGTGGGCGGCGCGGCGCATAAGCCACATCGCCACCGAGCGGTGAATGCCCTTCGGGGCTACGCCTAGCCGCTCCAACTCGGTAATAAAATCACCATTGTTAATTTCGGCCACATGGGGCGCACCCATACGCCGGGCGGCCATGCCCACGCCATACCCCATCCAGCCCATGCGCTCATAAAACAGGTCATACCCGGCAAACTCTTGCAAACACGCCTGCGCAAAACGGGCGCTTTCAAACCAGTTTGCATAGGGCAGACCCATCCGCCCTTGCACACCACGCACCACTCGTTCTGTCTGGCGGAACAAACCGGCGTCTACCCGTGGCACAAAGACCGGCTCAAAGGCATCCAGATCGGCCGAACGAAAAATCTGGTTGTTCCAGCGGGTCAGGGCTTTGACCTCATGCCCCAATTTTTGGAACTCTTTGAATACCTGGTAGACGTGGTTGGCCGGGCCGGTGAACGGCCGTTCCCGCACATCTGGCGCACCTTCCTGCAACACATAGGCGATCTTCATTGATAGCGCCGCCCCACTTCTTCTACAACCTGTCGAATCCGAGTTTTTATGTGATTGATGTCAAAATTTTCGCGGACGATAGCCAACTGCTGCTGGCGGTGCTGCTGCCGCTCTGCTTCTGGCAAATCACAAAAATGGCTGATGCGGGCGTTTAGCTCATTGTCGGTCAGGTAGAGATATTCGGCGGGCAGCAGTTCATCCGCGCCATCCCAATCATGCACCAGCGCATAACAGCCGGAAGCAATGGCTTCCATGGGGGCCAGTTGTAACCCTTCGGAGTAGCTGTTAGAGATAAAAATGTCTATGTTTCGGTACCATTTTTCCGGGTCGGTAGTTTTACCATAAAAGGTGACGCGATGTTGCAATTTTAGCTTTTGCACGGCCGTTTGCATTGCCTCAAAATAATCACCTAATAAAGGCGCTTCCCCACCGGCAATGTGCAACTGCACATCATCACGGATTTTTGCCAGTTCGGCAAAGGCCAGGATGAGTTCATATACACGTTTTCGCGGCCGCAGATGACAAAGGGTGCCAATATCGCCGTTAAACGGCCGTGCCCCCACCTGAAACCGGGCCAATGAAGTCCCTTCGGGAATAACCAGCGTCTTCGCTTCATGACCGGGAAACCGGCGGTTAAATTCCCGCTGTTTGGCCTGGCTAACCAGGATGATTTTATCCACCATCTCCCAATTCACCCGTTCCGCCCATTCATACATTTCAAAGCGATGCAGCCGGGTCACAATGCCGCATGTTTTGGGTAACTGAGTTGCATCTACCAGATAACGGCTAGCCCATTCAAAAAAGACGACATCATTGGTTTTCAGAAAGTTTTGCCAGTCACGCCGATACAACTTGCGGTTCAGGCGCGTATGGAACGCTGGGGAGTTGATGGTGCGCTCTGCAAATGCCTGCACCTGATGATGCGCCCGAAAATCGGCCAGAATCTCTGGGAAAAAGGAGCCGGTGTCTTCAGGAGGTCTGGCAACGCCTAGTTTCATAAATTACTCCATTGCTACGGTATTACATGCCACATGCCACATATCAGGCGTGGTCTATACATTGGCGTCGCCATAGTTCAATGCTCAAGAGCGCGCCTAATTTGAGGCCGTGATTCTGTTGGCCGGACATATGCTCGCTGACCAGACGGCGAATAACCTCGGGGTTGAAGTCGCCGCGTTCCAGGTGGCGTTTGTCCAGAAGGGTGGCCTCGACCCAAGGGCGCAAGGGGCCGCGAAACCAGGCGGGGTAGTCTTTGTACGGCCGTAACCCCCAATAACTGACCTGTTTCAATCCGGCCTTCTGCAACTGCCAGCGTATCAGCCGTTCGGCGCGAATGCGCGTACTGCGGGCACACTCGATCATAGGCATCCCATCATCAGGCGAGGGAATTTTTGCCAGGTCGGGATACTCTTCGATGAACGCTTCTCGCATGATCCGCCGTCCATACCGTAAGCCAGGTGGCATCCGCAAAAAAAGGTCAATCAGGTCATTATCCGCAAAAGGGAGGCGCACGGCCGTGTGGCTACGCACAACTTCCACGCCATTGAGCGTATGCCGGGGCACGCGCTGCCGGTAATCAAAGTAAATTCGTTGGTCAGCCAGCTGCGTGGAGCCAGACTCATCCATCCCCTGGCGGTAACTATCCCAAACAGCAGTGCCAATGGCTGCCCGAAATTCCGGTGTAAATAACTCATCCTGCTCTGCCTGCTCAAACGTAATCACCCCCTGCGCCCGGTGGACAGACAGGTGCGCTTGAATGCGCGTTTCATCATCATAATCGGCCCAATGTTGGTGCATTTGGGCGTATCCGGCCATGGCATCCCCCAAAAAGCCTTTAACGATCACGTCAGCATAGGGAGCGCACTGCGCGACCACGGCGCGGGCATGCAGGTTGAGGATGTTGCCCATGCCATCTACCTGCCGCGCACATTCATTAGCCAGACCAAGCAGCCAATCGGGGCGAAGTTCAAAAAAGTGGTGGCTGGTGCCCCGGCTGACGGCCGCTTCACGGGCATATCGAGCATCATCACAATTGGGTATGCCCCAGGTAAAGGTCTGCAAGTTACATTGAGCCGCGCCACCACACATGAGGGCGAGCAAATAACGAGAATCCAGACCACCACTGAGCAGCATTCCTAACCGCAGCGAACCACCAGATTGCCGTTTGATGGCCGTGCGCATGGCTTCTTTAGTCATCTCCAGCCAGTCGAGTTCGGGGATGAGTTCGTAGTGGCGGGGCATTTGGGGCCGCCAGGTAGGGGTGATGGTGAACCGTCCGGCCTGCCAGGTGAGCAGGGAGGCCGGCGGCAGCAGGCGCACCGCTTCCACAAATGTGTTGTCGTGCAGGCAGTGGTCGAAGGTGAGATATTGAGCCAGGGCAACACGATCCAGCGTGCGAGGCACATCTGTATCGGCCAAAATAGCCCGCACGCCGGAAGCAAAAAGTAAACGGCCCGAAGCCGCGCCGGATTCGCCGCCGGTCTGGGCATAATAGAGAGGGTATAAACCCAACCGGTCATTGGCGAGGAGTAGAGTCTGGCTACGGCCGTCCCAAATGGCAAGAGCAAAGGCGCCATTGAGCATTTGTGGAAAGTGGCAGCCAAATTCCTGGTACAAATGCAAAATCAGTTCCGGATCATCTTGATGGGTCAACTGGCAGCCACGCCGCGCCAACTCCTGGCGCAGACCATCGGTGGCAAACAATTCCCCTTCCATCACCACGCAGATGGTCTGGTCGGCGTTCCAGCATGGCTGTGGCCGGGGATTGAGAATCCCAAGACTGACGCGGCCAAGACCTACCCCATCAGCCAGGCAACTTTCTGTTTTGAATCGTTCCTCTGGCTCTAACGCAAGAGCCATTTGGGAAAGCAGGGAACGGCCGTCGGCTGTTCCCCCGGCAAAACCAATTAAACCAGGCATCTTTTACTACCTTTTAGTTATGAAACCAGCACTTCATCAAACATTGCTTCATACCGTGTACCGGCATATCGCTCCCGTATTTCGTCATAATTGGCAATCGCCTGGCGCAGATCATCGCCGGTGTTCTTTTTCGTGGTTGCTTCTAGCGGCACCCAACGGATGCGTAAAAAGTCAAACAGTTCATGTAACACCCTGTCCCGATCTTGCAATAAATCCTCATAAGCAATAACCATCTTGGGCAAGTCGAAGCGAGCAACAAACTCAGAAAGTGCCTTATCCTGCGCCTCCCGATTGCGCACCATCGTATCAAATTGCTCATAGTCGAGCATGGCCGGAGCCAGGCGGTCGGCCTCGTCATAGAGATTCCATACACCGATTTTATCATGCAGTCGCCGGGCATTCACCCGGGACACAACTGCTTTGATGACATTGCGCCGCTGCATATGGATGATGTGGGTTTGTTTCTGTGGCAATAATCTGGCAAACCCTTCCAGGTCTAACACATCTTTGAGCTTGGTCTTGAAGCCAATTGCCTTGTATTTACTGATCAGGGGTGGCGTCAGGAATTCATTGACCCAGGCCAACTGCTCGGCGGCCGTTTTATTTTCCTGCCTCATCACATCCAATCTTTCGTAATCGGCGTTGATTTCAGGGTGGTTTTTCAGCATGTTGATCAAGTAGGTGCTGCCATCGCGCTCGATAAAGAGGACAACGAATGGCGTCACCTGATTTCGTAAATGGATTCCGGGCATAAAAACTCCTTCGTAAGTGGTGGCTGTTGGCTGGTGGTTAGCAAACCACCAGCCACCGGCCACTAACCGCCACTTTTACTTATGGCGAGATGAGAACGGACAAGCAAAGACCATGTACCACGATTTGCCAGACGGCTGGGCTGGTAACGCAGGGCATGGCGCACGGCCGTGCGTGTTTTTTTCATGTCTTTATCGGCATAGGCTTCATAGGCGATCTGCATGGCCGCACGGCTTAAATCTTGCTGCCGCCGCGCCTGTAACTCTGGCATGTTGGGTGGCAGGTTGTTGTAAATATCTTGCAGAAATGCAAATTTGTCAGGCGTTTTGGGCAGTTCAATCCAGCCAGCAAAATGGCGGGCTAAAGAGTCGGCATGGTCGGCCATCAAATCAGGATTTAAAGCCACCGCCTGACACAAACTCTCCTGGCCAATCTGATACTGGCGGCTGCGGTAAGCCTGGGCTGCTTTGCGCAAATAAGCATGACTGTAGGCGCGCTCTTTCATGGCCTGCCATTCAGCCGGTAATTGGGGATTGCTGAATAATTTATCCAGCACAGCAAAAGTAGCCGTGGTCATTTGGCCGCCATCACGAGTCATTTGGGCGGTGTGGAAGCGATACAAGGAGACAGGTTGGGGTATGTAAGACATCTGGCAACCAGCCAGCGCCAGCCGTAGCCACATATCCCAATCTTCATAGGAACGCAGCGTTTCATCAAAGAAACCCACTTTTTCTTGCCAACAGCGACGCAGCAGCACACTGCCCACGTGCAAAGGGTTACCTAAGAGCAGTTGCGCAGGGTCGTTGGGAAGGGGTGTGTCGAACTGTTTGCCGACGGGACGGCCGTGTTCGTCAACCGGGATTGCCTGCCCGGCGACAAGGCCCAGGTGGGGCTGTGCCTCCAGCGCAGATACCAGCAAAGCCAGTTTTTCCGGCAAGAAACAATCATCAGAATCGAGTAAGGAGAGGTATTCACCGTGTGCGTGGCGGATGCCTTCGTTTCGGGCCGAGGAAAGGCCACCGTTCTGTTTGTAGACGTAGCGGATGCGGGGATCGGTGAAGCTGCGAGTGACTTCGGCTGTATTGTCTGTGGAGCCATCATCCACCACAATAGTTTCCCAATCTTGATAGGTTTGGGCCTGGATGCTGCGAATAGCCTCAGCCAGAAAGTGGCCCTGGTTATAGGCGGGGATGATGACGCTAATGGTGGACATAGAAGCCGGGCGCCCCTAGACGGCGGTTTTTAGAACGACCGTCTGGCGTTTATCGCAAGATTCCGTATTTCAAAATCACGTAGATGGCGCGGACGCCGTCTTTCCAGTTGATTTTTTTACCTTCGGCGTAGGTACGGCCGTAATAAGAAATACCCACCTCATAAAACACAAAGCCCTGGCGGGCAGCCTTGGCCGTAAATTCCGGTTCAAACCCAAAACGATCCTCTTTTAACTCAATCTTTTCTAAAACAGACCGCTTAAAAACCTTGTAACACACTTCCATGTCTGTCAGGTTCAAATTAGTAAACATATTAGACATCAGGGTGAGCACCTTGTTGCCTAACGAATGCCAGAAATAAAGAACGCGGTGCGAGTCTCCCCCGGCAAAACGGGAACCATACACAATATCCGCATTGCCATTCAAAATCGGGTTCAACAACCGGGGATACTCATTGGGGTCATATTCCAGGTCGGCATCTTGTACGATGATGATGTCGCCGGTTGCACGGGCAAAACCAGTCCGCAGCGCGCCACCCTTACCTGTATTTGTTTCATGGAAAATGATTTGAAAGGTATGGTTTGATCGTAATGTATCCAGGTATTCTCTCGTCCCATCTTTCGATCCGTCATCTACGATGACTATCTCTTTTTCCAAACCATCCAGATTAACTGCCATAACCTTGTTAATAATGGCTTCAATGGTGTTTATTTCATTATAACAGGGGATAACCACAGATATTTTCATAGCGGCTATAAGTGTTCCTTGTACAATTAATTATTGGCTGCCGTAGATCACGCCTTCGACCGTTTCTACACGCAGGTGTAATGATAGTGTATTGGTCATTTCTTGTAATGTCGGTAAAGCGGGGTTGCCTTGCAGAGCCTTAAAATAAATAACAACCCCATCTTCCTGGTTCACCCGCAACCCCATCCGGAGCAGGTCTGTTTCATAGTTATGGTTCACCTGCTGCGTCGTAGCGTCCCGTTTTCTGGGCAGTGGGTTAGCGGAGCGCCCAGATAAAAAATAGACGGCATCGGGAAGATTGGAGAATATCAGTGTGTCAGTTGGCAGCATCTCAATTTGTGTGATGATCTCTGCTTGCTGCCAGGTGAGGCTGGAGAAACCCAGTCCGTTTTGGGAGGCTTGTAGGAGCCAACGGCCGTTCCGGGCGGCCGAGATGCCCACAAACAGCAGCAGCAGCACCAGTGCAATCTGGGCGGCCCGCCAACGGCGGCACTGTTGAAACAATTCCTCGAGGGCATATATTCCCAGAAAGATCAGCGCCGGATAGAGGGGTGATAATATGCGGTTATCAAAGGGAGTGGCTGCATCTAAAAAGGAGATGGACACAAGCAGAAACAGGACATACACGGGCAGCAGCAGAAGCAACACCTGGTAAAAAACAGGTATAGGGTTGCTTTGGCGGCGGGCATACACAAAACGGCGGACGAGAAGGGCAACGGCCGTACCTCCCACCAACACCAGTAGCCCTATGCGCAAAATACCGGATAAAGCGGTCGGCGCTTGCAGCCAGTCAGAAAAGGTGTATACGGCCTGCCAGAAATGGTCTCGCCCGGCCGGATGGAAGGCCAATGCCCGCCCCCCCGCCAGCCGATCATGGCCTGCGTGTCGTACCATCCACAGCAGCAGTGGCACTATCGCCACCACACTCAGAACAACGGCCGTGCCCACCCGCCGCCACCACGACTGCCGCCCCCACAACAATAACGCCAGCACGGCCGTGGCCAGAAAGGCAACCCCGGCGTAGCGTGTAAACAACGCCAGGCCTAAAGGCACGGCCGCCAGCAATACATACCGTTTCCTGCCATTTTCCAGGTAACTTGCCAGTGTAAGCAAACCAAGATACCCCAGAAAGATAAATAGCGGCTCTGACCAGGCATAAGCATGAATTTCGAGCAGTGGACTGGCCAGCAGCATCAATAATGCACCCAAAACAGCCAGCCAGGGTGAGTGGGGTTGGTACCGCCAGATGATCATGCCGACCAGGCAGATATTGGCTGCATACAAAACTGTGTTAAGCCAGCGAGCTGCGACAAATGGGTCTATGCCTGTCAGTCCAATTATTGCCAGTAGCAGGGGATAAAAAGGTGGGCGAAAAATTAAGGCCGGGTTGGAAGCCGAAACGCTCTCAGTCCAGAAGTTCCGCGCTGATCGAATATAGGCGATAGAATCTGGGGATGTGCCAATACCCCACTGAGTGGCCCACAACAGCAGCACCACACCAACCACAACGATAAGCACAAACCAGATAACATAACCAGACTTTAGCTTTTGCATGATTTCAAATGGTAGGCATCGGCTAAACATTGCCTGCCAACGGCCGGTAAAGCCGCAGCATCCCCTTCTTAACGGCCGAACGAAAGCGTTGGCGGCTGGAAAAAACGGCCTGCAACGGGATTAACCAGCGCTGGCTGGCCGTTTCCGCCCACCAACCGTTTTCGGCATAACCCAATTCCACCAGCAAATCACCGGCGGCTCTATCAAAGAGGAATCGCTCAACTGGAGAAATATCGTCGCGCCAACCGCCTGCTTTGCCTTTGCGGTAAAAATTTTGGGGTAAGGCAACACCTTCAACAGGGGAAACTCGTTCGGCTTTAAGCCGGTTAAAGGAGTGTTTTTCGACAATGTTTTCAACCTGCTCCGGGGAAGCAGGCAGACCGCAAAAATTATATAGATTGGTCAACGCGCCAACCGGGTCCACCATGATTTCTTCGTAGCGCAGTTCCAGGTAACGGCCGTCAAACTGCCGGGCCTTACGCGCCCATTCAATATGCTCTTTCCAGGCAGCGGCGGATTCGCTGACCGTACCGGTGCCAAACCCCATTTGTTCTTTAGCAGAAACCATAGAGGCAGCCACATCACGGCCGTCGCGGACCACATGAATAAACTTGCTGTTCGGAATCAGCCGGTTGATCTCTTCCACAAAGGCGGCATAAGCAGGATGTTTGTCCAAAATATGGGTAATAGCCGGGTTGCCATCCCATACCCGTGCATATGCCTGCTCTAAAAATTGGCGCAGAAAGCCATAAAACTCTTCTTCTTTCCAAATCATGGGCAGGCCAATATGCCAGCGGTCGGCCGCAATATCCTCCACCTGTCTGTCCCAAATGTAAATCCAGCGGTTGGTATAAACAAAAAGCGTCAATTCAACGGATGTACATACGGCCGGATGCGCCCCCAACATCAGTTGAACCCACGTTGTGCCACTGCGCGGCGCGCCAATAATAAACAGGAATTCTTTATCTAGCACCATGAAAACCTCATTGCGTGATCGTCCGATAAGACCCGAAGGGTTTGGCAAACCCTTTGAGTCTACCCCATTACGGCAAAGCCAACTCTTCTTCAACCCCCTGGCTGATCAGTTCCGTTTTCCATTGCAGCCGGGGGCGGAAGATGCCCCGCTCTTTGCCATACCAGGTGCCACCCCGTTCCCCAAGCTCCGTAATATCAAAGTTGAGCCAGTCGCTCTCCTGCACAAACACTTTGCGACGGCCGTCCTTCACAATCTCCACGCCAATACGATAATTGCCACTATTGAGCCAGTTACCAGGAATGACGCACTCAGTTCGGAAAACGCCTTCAGGAAATTGACGGCCGTGCCAATCCGGTTCATAGGACGTATCCGCACCCAATGCGACCACGTCATATTCCGTATATAGAAAAATGCGCACATCTAAGAAAAGCTCAGAGGTGAGACTCCAAAATTCCACTTCCACCACAAAAGCCGTTTCCATCGTAATGGCTTCTTCCGGGCTGCCCTGCGCTGGACGCACGCTCAACCGGCGCAGCCGCACTAGGTCATTACCCGGCGCACGTTCCATCTCTTCCCAAACCTGTTCCCGTAGCCCCGGGTTTGCGGCCTGTAAATACTGCATCACAATGCTGTTGGCGTCACTATCAGCCACCAACCGCCCTTCTTGCAGCCAGATGGCCCGATTACATAAGTTTTGTACCGCGACCATATTGTGCGAGACAAAGAGGACGGTGCGCCCTTCGGCCGCTACGTCACCCATTTTGCCCAAACATTTCTTCTGAAAAGCCGCATCACCCACAGCCAGCACCTCATCGACCAGCAGCACCTCCGGCTGCAAATGGGCAGCCACTGAAAAAGCCAACCGGACCGACATGCCGCTGGAATACCGCTTGACGGGTGTATCCAGAAATTTCTCCACGCCGGAAAAAGCGGCAATTTCGTCAAACCTGGCATCAATTTCGGCCCGTTTCATGCCCAACACGGCCCCATTGAGATAGATATTTTCGCGCCCCGTCAATTCAGGGTGAAAGCCGGTGCCTACTTCAAGGAGGGAACCGACACGGCCGTGAATAAATGCCCGGCCATACGTGGGATCTGTAATACGGGAAAGTATTTTTAGCAATGTGCTTTTCCCGGCCCCATTGCGACCAACCAGACCCACGACTTCACCTTGCGCCACCTCAAAAGAAATGTCTCTGATTGCCCAAAGGATCTCTGCTTCTGAAGCCTCGCGCAAAGTAGAGGCCAGATACCCAAATGTACCCGCCGCCTTGCGCAAGAAAGCCATTCGCCCCTGCTCATCTTGAGGTGGCAGGCCAATACGATAACTCTTAGATAAATTCTCTACACGAATAACTGGGTTACTCACAATATATCCACCACTGTTCGCTCCGTGCGCCGAAAAACAAATGCCCCGGAAACCAAACACAAAACTACTACCAATGTGGACAAAACAAACGTAACCCCAGGCGGGGCCACATTGTCGAACATGCACCAGCGTATGCCCTGAATGACCCCCGTCATCGGGTTCAGTTGATAGATAAACTGTAGCTGCTGCGGCACCATCTCCACCGGATATATAACGGGAGATAGATACATCATGGCCTGGAGTAAAAAGGTAACGGCAAAAGCCACATCTCGATATTTAACGGAGAGCGTGGCCAGCCACAAACCCACTGATAATGCAAAGGCAAAAGCAACTACCGAAAAAATCGGCAGCGCCAACATCTCAATACGCAGCGGCATTCGGTAAAGCAAAAAGACAAACAAAAATACAATCAAGGACGCGCCATAATCCACCAGGCCAGAAATTGTCCCCGAAATGGGAATGATCATGCGGGGAAAATACACTTTGGAAATGACGCGCATGTTATCTACCAGACTACGCGAGGAGCGTGTAACGGCGTTGGTAAAGAAGTTCCAGGGAATCAGGGCCGACAGCACAAATAAAGGGTAGGGTATGTCACCGGTAGGAACCTCAATAATACGGCCGAATACAAAAGTCAGTAATACCATGCTGATGATCGGCCGTAAAAATACCCAGGAGAACCCCAACGCCGTCTGGCGATAGGAACCCTGAAGTTCACGCCAGGAAAGGTAGTAGAGCAGTTCACGATACTCCCATAGATCACGCAGCCCTAAGGCCGCCCATCCTTTCGTGGGCTGAATAACCAATGTGTGATGATGACCGGTCTCGGCCGGGATTGCAGACATTGCTTGGAACTCCTTTATCTGAAGTGGCGCCGCCTTTGCAGGCTAACAGCCACAATAATAGCAATTAAAAAGGCCGCAGGTACAACGCCTAACAAAATGGAATAAGCAGGGCTGGCAGCCGTGGAGGCAGCCGCCGACAGCCCAGAACCCGCAGAGCCAGAACCAGCAGAGCCGGAACCGGCGGAGGCCGAATCATCAACTGGAAGAGGGGTGGGAGTGGGGGGCACGGCCGTAACCTGCTCCACCGTTTGTGCGGGCAATGGCTGGATTTCTCCCCACGGCTGCAACGGAATAGCCGGTGTATCCCTAAACTCGCAGCGCATAATATACAATTCCAGCCCAATATAGCTAAACCAGGCGGCAAAAAGCTCATTCCCCCCACGCACGGCCACACTCACAAAGTTCCCTGGATTGGGTTGGCCGATCATTGCCGGCTGCCGCCAGGTTGTACCACCATCCCAGACCGTGTGCCAGAGTCCATTACTTTCTTCTCCAAAATGATCTCTATCCAGATTGCCCTCACGTACACGCTGAAATACAAATAGATGCAAACGATCCGCACCGTCGCGCACAAATTCAGCAAAACCATTATCAGCAATCAGCCAATCCAATGTATCTATCGGCTCACTCCAGGTAACGCCCCCATCCTGCGAATACTGAGCCTGGCGATAAGCGCGATACCCTCCTTCCCAAAACACCACCAGTCTCTCATCATCCAGAGGGGCCAGTGTGACCCAATCTCGTTCATACTCCTCTCCCACCCGCTCGGCTAACCGGATAGGCGTTTCCCAACTCTGGCCGTTATCTAATGAGCGGGCCAGATATATCACCTGCCCATTCCCGGTCGCATCCCATTCCGTCCACGTGGTAAATAACTTGTCGGGCTGTGGCGTCCACACACGCACATTGCTGATGCCACGATCCACATAAGGAACTGTATAAACAGTTTGTGGCGCAGTCCAGGTCTGCCCCCTATCCGTTGAGAGGATATGCGCCAAAACCTGATTTTGCCCCTCTTCAGGATCACGGCCGTACACAATATGCAACGTGTCAGGAGATGCATAGGCAATATCGCCCGAATACTGCGACCCGGATTGTTCATAAGAAATGTAAGTGGGTGTGGCCCAGGCCGATGCCTGATCCGCCTGGCTGGCATGGGCGCGGCTATAAAAAAAGGTATTATCCGGCCCAATCCAGGTCAGATGAATATAACCGTTATCATCAATAAGGCCGCGCACTGCGCCCACACGCTTATTGGCATACTCAATGGGCGATAGAAATAAATCGATTGGTTTTGACCAGGTTTCTCCATTCCACATGGCATACATCAACGCATCTGGCATATTAGGGGGTTCATCGGGCGCGCCGGTTATACGTTCCACCCAAAAGAGATGGATGCTTCCCGCCGGGTCGGCTAACAAAAGTGGATCGGCTGACGTATAACCAGGCGATTGCGAAAAGTTAGTCATTGGGCCACAGTTCACCACATCACCCGGCCGTGCCTGGGCAAAAGCAGCCTGTGGCAAAAACAAGAACCCATTAAGCAGTGTGACTAAACTAATTAGCGTGATTGTTTTATACATTCTTTCTTTATACATTCTTGAATGATCCATGGGGTTCCTTAGTACATGATTTTTTAGCAACCGCCTCGACGCTGCCGACTTACCGGCTGCGCCGTTTGATTATCAGAACGCCTATGAAAAAAACAGCCAGGGTGAGCAGGACAGCCGGCACAAAGCCAATGCCAAATCCTACTAAGAGCGAATTGTTTGCAGAGTCTGATGGCGTCCCGCCGAAATCAGGTACGGCCGTCGGCGTGGGTACATCCGTTTCTGTGTTTACCACTATAGGTGTGGGCGTATCGCTAGCGCTTGCCAGCGTCACGGTTGGCTGTAAGGCAGGTGAACCGGTGGGGCCAGGTGGCCGTTCGTTGACCGCTTCGCCCGCTACGCGGCTGGACGCATGAAGCGTATGAGAAATTTGCGACTCAGCTTCAGCCGCTATCATCTGACCGGTAAACAAGGTCGTTAGCTGGCCATCAGGCGAAAAGGAAGCCGCAATCTGACGGTCAGGCGCGGCGGGCGGATAATAATCATTAAGCGTAATACCTGTTGGTTGTGTCCAACGGCCGTCTTGCCAATGCCGTTCATTGACCGCCGCATCTTCCAACAAGAGCAAGGAAACAGATCCATTTTCATGACCGGCAATTGCAACGGCTGCCGGGTTAGTGTTGATGAGGTCGGGTTGGCTCCAGGTTTGCCCCCCATCTAAAGAGTAAACATGTTGCAGAGCATCAGTTTGATTTTCCATTATTCGCCAGAATTGATGGACGGAATTTTCATCAGCGGCGATTAACCCATGCCAGGTGATGTGGCCTCCGGTCATCATCGTCGCCGGTAAAAAGGTCTGGCCGCCGTCCTCACTACGGGTATAATAAAGTGCCTGTGTTTGAGGAGTACCACCCAAAAATGACTGCTGTGCTCCCAGAATATGAACCTGACCTGCTCCGGTTACAGCCATCTGTACCGGCCCAACCACTTCCCAACCGGCGATTGTGCCGTCCAATATGACAGTTGGTTCGCTCCAGGTACGGCCGTTATCGGCTGATATGAGCAAATAAATGCCACGCCCCTCATTAACGGCCACAGTATAAGCCAGGTAAAGTTTGTTGTTTTCATCTGCCGCAATCGCCAGGGAATTGGCCGGACCTGGCAAAGGCACTTCGGTTATCGGCGACCATAAAGAAGCCACGTGTGCATCGGCCACATTCGTTTGCGCCAGATAGGGCTGCCCACTCACATCTGCCCACGCCAGAAATAGCCGCCCGGACGAACTGGTTGCCAGCGCCAGAGGGCTGGCGATTGTCGTGCGGGGTATAGTTAACACCGTTTCCGGCAACAGCCACCTGCCTTCGCTTTCGCGGGCAACAACAACAGCGGGTTGAGCATTCCCGGAGCCATCGGCTAATGTCCAAAACGCCAGCATTTGGCCGGGCATACCCGGTGTTAGTGCCAATGAATGGTAAGCATCCGGGCTACTGTTTACCGATTGTACAGGCCCCCAGGCAGTGGGGGGTGGGAACCAGGCATCGCTATCACCTAACGACCGTGACAATAACCAGATGTCACCATCGCCATACCCGCGTATATCCTCCTCGCAACCAACAACCAACAACTGATCCGCGCCATAACCCATCGTTTGTTGGCAACGCAACACAACTGCATTCAAAGTTTCTGGATTATCAAAAGTGGTCAATATAGATTGCAGCGCCGGCGAACTCCACCGGCTGCCGTCCCATGCCCATAAATAACGCCGATTTTGCACGGTAGATAGCAGGAACAACAAGTGCGCACCTGGGATAAATTCGTTTTGGGAAATACAGTTTGCTGTCCCTGGCAGCAAATCATCCATCAAATACCGCTCGCCCCAGGTAGCACCCAAATCTGGTGATGCTAAGGCAAATTGATTACAACTCGTCCCCGGCTGGCCGTTGTTCCAAACCAGGAGCACGTTGTTATCTTTCACGCCTACACGGAGGTTAAATGGGAAGACCACACCGGAACCGGATTCAGGGCCTGCAATTTCAACAGGCGTTTCCCAGTTGGCGCCACCATTACCAGAACGGGCAAAGAAGATTTGCTTTCGCGGGCGGTTGTCCCAGGCAGCCAGCAGCCAGGAATTATTGCCACTAACGGCCGTCACCAAATCCACACTGGCATCCGACTGCTTTAAACCACGAAAATAGGGTGATGCAAACAAAAGGGTGGGGGTTATCCAGGTGTGAATACCATCTCCGTCGCTGGTTGTATGCCCATGGTAAACCCCTGCCGGGGCATCCATCGTTTCTTTAGGGCGGGCAAACAGCAAATGTAGTTCCCCCTGCTCATCCAGCGCCACATCCAGGTCGGCGGCGGCATCGGCCACGATTTGCACAGGCGACCAGGCAGCAAAGCTGGTCACGGCCGTAACAGGTACATGACTATAACGCACCGACAGATCATCAGCCCCATCAGCAAAACGCCAAAAAGCATGCATCTGGTTGTGATTATCAATCACCAGATGCGGTATTGTCATCGTAAACGGCAGGGTAGCAGTAACAGGCATACTCCAACTCCCGCCGACGTTATGTTGGTAAACATACGCCTCATCATACGTATCCTGCCAAAATACATGCAGGACACCTTCGTTATCCACAACCATCATCGGGTTGGTTGTGGCCCCAGACTGAGAAAGATTTTCTGGTTCAATCCAATCCAGGCCAGATTGTTGCGCCCACAGCAAAGAAATGCCGCCCACCAGCCATAACATACCTCCTACTAATGCTATCATCCGACGCAAATGATTCACAGATTCAATCCCTTAAACAATGAGTTGAAGTAACTATACAGCCTCTCAAAAGCTGACAGGTTTTATTAGCTGATGGTGAAGCAAATTCCTCTGGTAGAAACCTGTCAGGTCTGAATAATTACGAGTTGGAAATTGTTGTTGGTATTTTGTGTCATCACCCATTACTTGCCACAAGAGCGACGGTGATTAACTATGCCAGGCATCCCATTGGGAAGTTGATGGCCTGAGAACATAATTAGACACGGCCCCACATCATCAGGCCAACACCCAATCAGGGAAACACAATAAAATTAAGGTTGTGCTTAACACCAGAGCTGGTTCACGGCCGTACCAGAAAATTAAAATTATATAAGTACCCTATCGGCTTTTGCCCGATTCTCATGCAAGCATCCGTACGCCTTATTATAGTATGCGGCGTGTTGTCCTGCGTTTTGATGAGCAGAAAATTAGCTTGATTAGCAGAATAAGCGAGAAGAATTGATGGTAAATACAAATAAATATGTCCTGGCTGCCTGTCTTGTACTCACCAGCTTGCTGGTGGCGGGCTGTCAAAATAGTGATAGTGGCTCACAAGAATTAACATCCACGCCATTATCCGAAATTCAATTTGCGGGTGCAAACCCAACCGAAACAGTTGCAGCCACCCAAACAGCGACTGCCTCGCCGACGCCTCTGGCAACCAGCGCGACTGTGTCCGCAACGGTCACCGTTCCCTTAACGGCCACTCCCACCGCAACGACCGTCGCCACACCCTCATCCCTGCCAACTCCTGATCCATCTGCCAATCCTCTTACGCCGCCGACAGACATGATTTATATTGACCATAATGATGTGGTTCTCTTTGAGCAGATACCAGAAGAATACCTGGCAGCGGCTGCCAATATTCCCATGCTGTTCATAGACCGTTCCGTTGGCGTTAACATTAGCGAAGCACTCGATTGTCTGGCTTTCCCCTCCCATGAAACCGCGCCCCATTATTGTTCTGTTTATAAACATGCAGGTACACCCGCTTTTGATTCTGATCCCAGTGAAGTGAGTTGGAGCCGAGAAGGGGGATACGGCCGTGACAACTGGCATTATGAAACCTGGCCTGAAAACGATTGCCGCCTCTGGCAGCGCCACGTTCCCTGTTTCACCAACAGAGTTACTGAACTGCTGGACCAATATCAAGTCTTCTCCTTCAAATTTAGTTACCTTGAAGTAACCGATGGCTCCACCATTGCCGACCAGCCAAATGGTTTTTTCTCCGACATACCCACCCCAGGTGATGTAAACGACCTGGCAACCTTTGAGGCCCAACACCCTGACAAAATAATCATCTATTGGACAACCAGCCTGGCCCGCAGCATCGGCACAGAAACATCCGATCAATTTAATGACCAGGTACGCCAATACGCCATCGAACACAACAAAGTCCTATTTGACCTGGCCGACATATTATCCCATGACCCGGACGGCAATCCCTGTTACGATAACCGCGACGGCCAGCCCTACAGTAATCAACACACTTCAGAAAACTACCCGGATGACGGCCGTAATCACCTGGCCATCTGCCAGCACTACACCACCGAAACCGAAGGCGGTCATTTGGGCAGCACCTCTACCGGCGCCATTCGCGCTGCCAAAGCTTTATGGGTTCTCATGGCCCGTCTGGCCGGCTGGAATGGCGTACCTTAACCATAGGAGCATCATAATGAATAAAAAAAATAAGCAAATCCCCACACGTTCGCTATTTCTCTATCTGATACTGATCTTCTTCTTCGTCGGCCTGGTTTCGGCGCAACAAGGCGGCGGCAACAATGTCTACCTACCCCTCATCTCCTCCCCCATTCCTCCCAGCGATAGTTGGCCCACCATCGCTGCCAATCCTCAACGCACCTCTTACACACCTGTCGAAGTTACAGGTTTTCTGAATGTCCATTGGTATCGCCCCATTGAAGCTTACATTCCCCAAAATGTGCAAATCATTGCCGAATACGGCTTGTTGTATATTTCCACCTCCAAAGGATTGGTAGTTTTGCACGCCAACAACGGCGATCTGGCCTGGCGATATGATACTCAACTTCCACTAGGTCATTCCCCAACCGTCGTGGGCAATGCCGTTTATGTTGGCGGGTATGATCGTAAACTACACGCCTTAAATGCCCTCACAGGCCAGCATTTGTGGTCTTTTGACGGCGCTGAAGCCGGTTATGCGACAAATCCGCTGGTTGTTAATGGCAAAGTTTACGTTGGCAATCGGGATGGCACAATGTATGCCATTGGCGCGCACGGCACAGCGCAGCAAGGACAGCTCATCTGGGAATATGAAACCGATGGGCCTATCTTGATGAGTGCAGCCTACCATAACAACACGATTTACTTCGCTTCCAATGACATGTATGCGTATGCCTTGAATGCCAACACGGGAACGTTGATCTGGCAGTCTGAGAAATTGCCTGGTTCTCAATACCAATCCTATTGGCCCGTTATCTACAGCGACAAAGTCATCTTCCCCGTAGCCCATGCCTACAGAGAAGATCGCGCTCCGGGCACACGCAGCATAACGCCACCAGGTGGAGGCATCTATGGGCAATACCGACAAATGCAGTTAGATGACGTTTTCCCGGAAGGGCCGCAGATTTTTGATGACCCGGCCCCATCGCAGAGTTGGGCACATGGTTTCCCGGCCGTTGATGGGCACCGCATCACCGAGTATCTGGAAGATAATCCCCAGCCAGGCACATATAAACACAAGCCCTGGCGGCGAATGTTTGCCGTGCTGAATCTGTCTAATGGGCAGGAATTTACATTTGATTCGGATCAAGATGGCTTTCCAGAATACATTCCGGCCACCTATTGGGGCACCGGTTCTGGCAACCGATACCCGCCAGTTGTGGGCAGCGATGGCATCTTGTACTTTGGCAACAGTTATGATTGCTGTTCAGATGCTAAAGGGCGGGTTATGGGATGGAACATCAATTTCCCCCGTTATCTAAGCTTCTTAGGGCCAATTGGCGCGCCCGTGGGGGGCTTTGCCTCACTGGCCGAACCACAAGCTATTTCTGTGGGTGGCAGCTATATCTATCGTAATTTGTGCTGTGACCGTATTGGTGATTGGACCAATTACCTGTCGCCAAATAGCCAAAATGGCAATGCCTGGTCATATAGCTTGAGTGCTGAAGCGCCTGGCTATGATTCTATGTGGTATATTGCGCCAGGCGCAATCTCGCGTCATCGTGGCTGGTATCGGGGCGCCAGCCAAAGCGTCAATGCTGCCTATCACAATCATGGGGATCAGGCGCCATTGATACCTTATCAGGGACGTTTATTTGCCCATCGCAGTAATGCCATCATTGCCTACGGCGCCGGGAACGGGCCAGGGCAACGGCCGTTACTCACCGCTAATCCAGGGCAGGATACGGCCGTGACCCTCACCAACACCGACATCTACAACCGGCTGGAATCCGAAATCCAAAAAATTATTGACGCCGGTCATCTACGCCCTGGCTATTACAACGTAGCCCAGTTTACTTATGGCGGCCTGGAAACTTATTTTGAAAATCCTGGGGATACCCTATACACCTTGTCTATCGCTTATCCGTATCTCTCCAGCGCACTCCAAAACCAGGTACGCACTTACCTGCAAACAGAATTCAACACTTACTTCGACAACGAAATGTATGCGCGTACTGGCTGGTCTGGCGCGGCCCGTGAAGCCATGGATCTGCCTCCAGAAGTTGCCGCCGACATCGCCGCTGGGAACTATCCCCCTTCTGCTAGCCCCGGCGCTGCCTTCTTATGGCAATATCCGCATCACAACATTTACGCCATGTGGAAATACGCCCAAAACGTGCCTGGGGTCAATGTGCAAACCGTATATAACCTAGCAAAACAAGTGGCAGAAAATAATTACCCCGTACCTACCCCACCGAATGGTCAGAACGATTATTTCCGGCAGCAGCCTTATGAGCTAAATGCCTGGATTGCCGGTCATTATGGCTTTCTGGGCTTATATAATCTGGCGGGCAGCCCACCGGCCGATGCCACCTTGCATAACCAGATCAACAACGAATTGACCACCCTGCTGCAACTAAGGGCTACCATTTTCACCAAAGATTCTTACTGGGTTCCTGGGAATCAGAATTTTAACTATTACAAAAAACACCTGGATCTGGCGCGCAACTTCATGTTTCTAACACCAGAATTAGGTAACTATTTGCGACAAAACAGGTTGGCGCAGGTACAGGCTGCTTTAGATGAGTATGAATATATCGCCCCATATTGGTTCGTGTCCCGCTACGAAACCACCATCGGCGAAGGAGTCATGTCCAATCTTTACAATTACAATTCGCTTTTTCATGCCAGAGCGCTTATTTTGCAGCAGTCCCAGGCTGAGTTAAGCAAAGTATTGGACGTGCCTGCCTTTGCCCGGGGGGATTTGTTGTATATTCAAAATCTGGTCACTGCCCTGAACGCAGAACCTGCTTTGAACTCCGGCGCACCCGATGGCAACATTCCTTGACTGACAAAAAAGCATTACTTGTTTGAATAACAAAAGGTTCAATGGGAATACAGGGGGTACACCCAGATATGGGTATGCCGTAGAATAGGGGTCATTTTACAACAAGGAGAGCAAGATGGCCTATCATTCGTCA
>JACTMP010000071.1 GCA_014584575.1 Chloroflexota bacterium | reverse complement strand
GAGGTAGCCCGCTCCCTGGGGCACCTCCACGGCCACACCACCGGCCAGCACCAGGTCGGCTTCGTAAGCCAGCAGACTCTGGCAGGCCAGGTGGACGGCGACCAGGGAGGTGGAGCAGAAGGTTTGCACGGACAGGCTTGGCCCGCGCAGGTTCAGTTTGTAGGCTACCATGGAGGCCAGTGCGTCCGCGTCGTTGCCGCTAGATAGCTGCAACTTGCCCGCTTTGCCTAACATCTCCGGGTCTGAGAGCAAATTACGCCGCAGATATTCAGAAGGAGCCTTGCCCGCCACCACGCCAATCAGCCCGTCATAGATTTCCGGGTCATAGCCGGCGTCCTCCAATGCTTCCCAGGCGCATTGCAGAAAGAGGCGTGATTGAGGGTCTAATGTTTCGGCTTCACGGGGCGTAAAGCCAAAAAACGGGGCATCAAATTTGTCCACATTTTCCAGAACAGCGCCTGCTTTCACGTAACGTGGATCACGCAGCCGGTCAGCGTTTACACCGGCAGCCCGTAAATCCTCATCCGCCAAAGGGTGGACAGAAATAACGGCGTTGATCAGATTTTGCCACAATTGCGCCACACTATGCGCTCCCGGAAAGCGGCCGGCCATGCCAATAATGGCCAGGGAAGTATCATCAGGCGGGTCGTATTTATCTGTCGTCATGTTCAATTACCTCTCATCCGTGTCATTTGTTTGCGCTGCTGCGATTGTTGCCGACGGCGCTCACCCCGCGAAAGCCGCTGATCCATCACGGCCTGACTATCGTTTTCCTGGTTCAGGTAGGCGGCCAGCGTGGCCACCGTAGGCGCTTCGTAGATGATGCGCGCCGGGATGTCATCCCGCCCCGTTGCCTTTTGCAAACGGCGTACCAGGTCAAGGCCAATCAGGGAGTTGCCGCCCAGGTCAAAGAAGTTATCGTGAATGCCAATTTCGGCCACACCTAACAAATCGCCCCAGATGTCGGCAATTTGCTGTTCCCGTTCGTTGCTGGGGGCGGTGTAGGAGGTGCCCAGAACGGGGCGTGGATGTCTGGTTTGTGTTTCGCCTTCGCCCCGTTCCCACCCAAGCAGGCGGGAAATGGTGAACTGTTTGGCTAATTCGGTGAACTGGCAGAAATCCTGTGTAGAGACGATCACCTGGGGCAAACGGCGTGACAAAATGCGTTCGATGGCCTGATTGCCTTCGGCAAAGCTGATGCCAAATCGCTGCCGGTTTTCTTTGAAAAAGGTACGCGCCTTTTCGCCAAAACCGTCCAGGCCACTTTCCCAGGCATTCCATTGCCATTCTCCCCAATCAATGGCGATGGTGAGGCGTTGGCGGCCAACCTGGCTTTGGGCGTAGGCGTCCATAAAGGCATTGGCGGCGCAGTAATCAATCTGGCCGGGGCCGCCACCGGTGACGGAGGTGATGGAAGAGAATAAAACGAGAAAGTCCAATTCGATGTCTGCCAATACCTGTTCCAGCACCAACGTGCCTTGCACTTTGGGGGCTAAGACCGGCTCTACCTGGTCGGCTGTTTTTAATTGGATCAGCCCCATGCCGGGCAAACCGGCGGTATGGAAGACGCCGTGAATAGCGCCAAACCGGGCCAGGGCCTGCTGGACAACGGCCGTCATCTGCCCCCCATCGGACACATCCGCCGCCGCCACCAACAATTCCGCCCCCGCCGCTTCCATCTGTTGTAACCGGGCGATTTTGTGGGCAACGGCCGTGCCCGGTTCCCTTGCCATGATGCGCTCCCATTCCGAGCGCGGCGGCAAACCGGTGCGGCTTACCAGAATAAGGCGAGCCTGCTGGTTTTGCGCCAGATGTTCGGCCACAGCCAGGCCAATACCCCCCAGGCCGCCGGTGATGAGATAAACGCCTGACGGCCGTAACACCGGCTTTTGTGGCGTCGTGGGCGGCAGGTGAACCGGCTCAAAACATTGCACCCAAGATTGCTGGTCACGCAGCGCCAGCAGCCGATCATTCACTTCTGCTGTTAGCAACCCCAACAGGTTGTTGGTGAAGGCTTCTGCCTGCCAGCTTCCCGGCGAGGGCAAAGTCATATCAATGCAACGACTCTGAATGTTGTCATACTCCTGGGGAATTACCCGGCACGGCCCGATCACGGTTGCCTTTTCCGGGCGGGGGCGTTCGTGGCTGTGTACCGCCTGCGAATGAGAGGTGATGATGGAAATGTCACACTTTTCCACACCGGCATCGTCAATCGCCTGGGTCAGGCTCATCAAGCTGTAAAAACCCAGGTCGAGGGTGTGCGCCAGCGCCTTGTCGGTGGGCAAATTGTCATCATCGGTCAGTGTCCACAGATGCACCACCCTGGCCGGTGACAACCCTTGCCGCCGTAGTTCTTGCAGCACGGCCGTGTAATCCTCGCGCACCGTTGGCCGCACGGTAAATTGGTTGGGGGTCATCGCCCTGAACCCATCACCCGGCTGCACCCAGGCCACCGTTTGCCCTTGCGCTGCCAGCCAATCTGCAATCGTCTCCGCCACGCCAAACGTGTCAGCAAACAGCAGCCAGCAATCGTTTGCACCTGTTTTCAGCACGGCCGTTTGCGGATCAGGCGGCCCGATCTGCTTCCAGCCCGGTAAATAAAACCAATCGCTCACTTCCTGGCGGGGGGATTGGTTGATTTTCTCGGCCAGCGAGTCTCCCTGCGTTTGCGTGGCGCCGTTCGCCGAGGCGCTTGTCGCCATAGCCAGGCTCTTCCCCTGCAACCAGAAGTGAGAGGTTTGGAAAGGATAGGTAGGGAGAGGGAGGCGGCGGCGCTGCTCGTGCTGGTAGAAACCGGGCCAGTGGACGGCCGTACCCAACAACCACAGCTTGCCCAGCGTCTCCAACAGGAACGCCAGGTCCGGCTGTTGCTGGTGCGCATAGGGCAACGTGGGCAGGATCAAGCCCATCTGCTCCCGCCCGCAGGCCGGATGCTGGCGCACAAACGACCCCAACGCCTGCCCCGGCCCCACCTCCAGCAAGATTTGCCCCTCATTTTCTAACAACGTCCCCACGGCCGTATAAAACTGCACCGGCAGGCACATCTGCGCCGCCCAATAGGCCGGGTCA
>JACTMP010000040.1 GCA_014584575.1 Chloroflexota bacterium | reverse complement strand
GCAGCCAGAGCGGGTCTATCGGCGGCAGCAGAGTCACCGACAGCGGCCGGTGGCGTTCCTGTTCCCCGGTGTGGGCGACCACTACGCAGGCATGGGGCGGAGTTTGTATGCGGATGAGCCGGTGTTCCGCGAGTGGGTAGACCGTTGCTGTGAGCTTTTGCCGCCGGCGTTGGGCCGTGATTTGCGCCACTATTTGTTTGATGCGACCAATCAGAAGGGTAACGGCCGTATCCCCAACCTCCGCACCATGCTCAACGGCGAACGGGAACCGGACGCCCTCAGCCAGACGACGCTGGCACAGCCGGCCGTATTTGTCATTGAATATGCTCTGGTGAAATTGCTGGAAAGCTGGGGCGTTGAACCGGTGGCTATGGTGGGGCACAGCCTGGGTGAGTATGTGGCCGCCTGTGTGGCCGGGGTGATGAGCCTGGAAGATGCCTTGAAGGTAGTGGCGCGGCGGGCGGCGCTCATTGCCCAGACGGAAACGGGGGCTTTGCTGACTGTTTCTCTATCGGCAGCCGAGGTAGAAACGCGGCTGCCGACGGAACTGGCGTTGTCTGGTATTTTGACGCCAGATGTGTGTGTGGTGGGGGGAAAGGATACGGCCGTGCGCCAATGGGCAGCGCAGTTGCAGGCCGAAGGTATCAGTTGTCGCGTGTTGCCCACCGACCACGCCTACCACACACCGCTGCTGGCGTCCACCCAGGCGGAATTGGCCCAACTGATGGCCGAAATTGACCTACAACCACCGCAGATACCGTACCTGTCCAACGTAACCGGCGACTGGATTACGGCCAGGCAGGCCACCGACCCGGCGTATTGGGCGGCGCATCTGTGCCAGCCGGTGCAGATGGCGGCGGCGTTGGGCACACTGCTGGCGCAGCCAGAAATGGCGTTGTTAGAGGTGGGGGCGGGGCAGGCGTTGGCGGCGCTGCTGAAGCAGCACCCGGCGTGTGAACGGGAGCGGATGAACCTGATCGTGCCGCTACTGCCGGGGGTGTATGAGGCGCAGCCGGAGCGGGCGTTTGTGCTGGTGGCGCTGGGTAAGTTGTGGTTGGCGGGGGTGAATGTGGCGTGGACGGCCGTCTGGCAGCACCAGACACGGCAGCGGCTCTCCCTGCCTACCTATTCCTTTGAACCGCTCCGCTTTTGGGTGGAACCCTTTGGCCTGCCTACGGCCGTGCTGCCTGCCAACACAGCCACCGGGCCGGTTTCCGCTAAAAAGGCGGATATGGTCGACTGGTTTTATCGGCCGGTCTGGCGGGAGCGTGTGATGGCGGCAGAGACGGCCGTACCATCGGGCAGTTCGTGGCTCATTTTCAACGATGCGTCTGGCCTGGGAAATCAGATGGCGACGTTGATTCGAGAGCAGGGGGGCCAGGTGGTTGAGGTACTGCCAGGCCCGCAATTTAGCCAATCATTGGCAGACCACTCACCGGAAGATGGATGGCAATTTACCATTCGTCCCGGCCATAAAGCGGATTATCAGGCGTTGTGCCGGGAACTGGCGACGACCGGGCAACTGCCGCAAAAGGTGATACATCTATGGAGTGTGGGGGAAGTGGAGACAGGCGCGGCGGCGTTCACGGCCGTGCAAGAAACCGGTTTCTACAGCCTCATCTACCTGGTGCAGGCGCTTGGCGAGCACAATATCAGCCAGCCAATGGACATTTTTGTGGTTTCCAGCAACGCCCAGGCTGTGACCGGAGAAGAAAACTTCTACCCGGAAAAAACAACCATTGGGGGCGTGTGCCGGGCGATTGTGCAGGAATGTATGAGCCTGCGCTGCCGCGCGATTGACCTGGACGTGGCTGGAAATTTACCGGCACTGGCGCCCACGTTATTGGCAGATATTCTGTCGCCGGAGACAGCGCTGGAAGTGGCCTATCGGCAGGGCCAACGCTTTGAACGCAGCTATGAACCGGTGCGCCTGGAAGGGCAACGGCCGTTGCCGCTGCGCCCGCAAGGTACTTATTTGATTACCGGTGGGTTGGGAGGAATTGGTCTGGTGCTGGCCAGACACCTGGCACAAACACAGCAGGCCCGGCTGGTATTGGTTAGCCGGTCGGGGCTGCCGGAACGCACCGCCTGGGAGGATTGGTTGGCTTCGCGCCCGGAGAGCGACCCAACCAGCGCCCGGATTCGCCAGGTGCAGGCATTGGAACGGCTGGGGGCAGTAGTCTGGGTGGCGGCGGCTGATGTGGCCGATGCCGGGCAGATGCAGCAGGTGGTGGCAACGGCCGTGCAGCAATTTGGCGCGATTCATGGCGTCATTCACGCCGCCGGGATTTCTGATCCTGGTTCATTTAACGGCATCCAGGTCATTGAACCCTGGCAGTGTGAGCAACATTTTCGGCCTAAAGTGCATGGCCTGTATGCCCTGGAAAGCGCCCTGGCCGGGCATGATCTCGATTTTTGCCTGCTCTACTCTTCCCTATCTTCCATTTTGGGCGGTCTGGGATTTGTGGGGTATACGGCCGCTAACATTTTCATGGACGCCCTGGCGCACCAGCACAACCGCACCGCTTCCGGCAAGTGGATTAGTGTCAACTGGGACACCTGGCAACTAAATGCCCATCAGCATGAGATCGTCGGACGGACAGTGGCCGCCTATGAAATGACACCCGCGGAAGGTGTGGCCGCGTTTGAGCGCATTCTGGCCAGCGGTGTGGAAACACATATCATCAACTCGACCGGTGATCTGGAAACACGCATCCGCCAATGGTTGACCCTGGAAGGGTTAACGGCCCAGACAAATTCCCACCGGGCCGGTTACGAAAGACCCGCTCTGGGCACTGTTTACACCGCGGCGGGGAAGGGAATAGAGAAGCGCATCGGGGGGGTGTGGGAAGAGGTGCTGGGCATCGAGGGCATCGGCATCCACGACAACTTCTTCGACCTGGGGGGCAACTCCCTCATCGGCTTGCAGGTGGTGGCCCGGTTGCAGAAGGAGTTGGGCATGCCCGTCTCGGCGGTGGCCCTGTTCGAGGCGCCGACCATCAGCAGCCTGGCGCGCTACTTGCAGCCGGAGGTCGAGGAAGAGAGCGAGACGGCAAGCGAACGAGCGGTGTACCAACAACGACGGCAGCAAGCGCGGCAGCAGGTGGGGCAGGA
>JACTMP010000057.1 GCA_014584575.1 Chloroflexota bacterium | reverse complement strand
GTTCTCGCCATTCCCAACCCATTTTGACCTCCTATCTTTTTGGCAAGAACATTACCTTATCTCCTCTGTTTTACATAATCCTTATCTCAATTTATCTGGCGCGACAGGTGGTTTATTCGCTTAAAAGTGCTATCATCCCATGCCGGAGACGCTCATACGAACCAATCCTCTCTGCGTCTCCACGTCTCTGCGTTAAATTCTTTAGGAGGTTGAAATGGGTATTCACCAACTGGCAGGCCAACCCGCCCCCCGCGAATTGTTGACCAACATCCCCCGCCTGGTTGCCGCCTACTACACGCACAAACCAGACCCGGCCGAACCGGCCCACCGCGTTGCCTTTGGCACCTCCGGGCACCGGGGCACGTCGCTGAAATACAGCTTTAACGAAGACCACATCCTGGCGATTAGTCAGGCGATTTGTGAATACCGGCAGGGGATGGGTATTACCGGGCCGTTATACCTGGGCATGGATACCCATGCGTTGTCGGAACCGGCGTTGTACACGGCCGTGGAAGTCTTTGCCGCCAACGATGTGCAGGTCTTTATCCAGGCCGGTCTGGGCTACACGCCCACGCCCGTCATCTCCCACGCCATCCTCACCTACAATCGTGGTCGCAAAGACGGCCTGGCCGATGGTGTGGTCATCACCCCCTCACACAATCCACCCGGCGACGGCGGCTTCAAATACAATCCTCCTTCGGCCGGCCCGGCGGACACAGCCACGACCAGACAGATTCAAGACCGGGCCAACGAACTGCTGGCCGATGGCCTGCGCGGTGTGCGCCGCCTGCCGCTCAACCGGGCGCTCAAAGCCGCCACCACGCACGAGTACGACTACATCACCCCCTACGTGGCCGACCTGGGCAGCGTGATTCAGATGGAGGCGATTGCCCAGGCCGGGCTGAAAATGGGCGTTGACCCCATGGGCGGGGCCGGGCTGTCCTTTTGGGAACCGATTGCCGAACGGTATGGTCTGAACATGGAGGTGGTGAACACGGCCGTAGACCCCACCTTCGCCTTTATGACCCTCGATCACGATGGCAAAATCCGCATGGATTGTTCCTCCCCTTACGCCATGGCCAGCCTGATTCAGTTGAAAGACCGTTTCGACATCGCCTTTGGCAACGACCCGGACGCCGACCGGCACGGCATTGTCACCCGCAGCGCCGGGCTGATGAACCCGAATCATTTTCTGGCTACGGCCGTGTCCTACCTCTTCCAACATCGTCCCCACTGGGGCCCGCAAGTGGCGGTAGGCAAAACGCTCGTCTCCAGTTCCATGATTGACCGCGTGGCCGCGTCGTTGGGGCGACCCCTGTGTGAAGTGCCGGTGGGCTTCAAATTCTTTGTGGATGGGTTGCTCAGCGGCGAATTCGGCTTTGGCGGTGAAGAGAGCGCGGGCGCTTCCTTTTTGCGGCAGGATGGCGCGGTGTGGACGACGGACAAGGATGGCCTGCTGCTGGGGCTGCTGGCGGCGGAAATCTTGGCCGTCACCGGGCGCGATCCGGGCGAACAATACCGGGCATTGGCCGCCGAATTTGGCGACCCCGCCTACGAACGCATGGACGCCCCGGCCAATACCGCCCAAAAGAAGGCGCTGGCGAACCTGTCGCCGGAGATGGTGCAGGCGACGGAACTGGCCGGTGAACCAATTATCGCCCGGTTGACCCACGCTCCGTGCAATGGTGAAGCCATCGGCGGGCTGAAGGTGGTGACGGCGAATGGCTGGTTTGCGGCACGGCCGTCCGGCACCGAAGAAATCTACAAAATTTACGCTGAAAGTTTCCTGGGCGAAGCCCATCTCAGGCAAATCCAGGCGGATGCCCAGACGATTGTGGCGACGGCGTTTGAGTTAGCTGGGCCGGGATGAGTTTCACCAGGCGCATCACCGGCCAGCCTGTAATGCACCGATACACCCGGCATTGGTTCTGGTGGACGGCCGTCATCCTGCTGGCAGCGATGGCGGCTGTTCCCATATTCGCCGGGCCGGGTTTGCTGAATACACGGGGTGGGGGTGACAGCCCCTTTTTGCTCCAGCGGTTGCAGCAGTTGGAAACGGCCGTGTTAGACGGCCATTTCCCCGCCCGCTGGATGCCGGAAGCCAACTACGGCTACGGCTACCCCTTTTACAACTACTACGCCCCGCTTTCCATTTACATCACTTTGCTCTTCCGGCTGTTCGGCTTCGGCTATGTGCAGGCGATCCAGCTTTCCCAATTGGCCGGATTTGTAGTGGCGGCAGCGGGCATGTTCGCCCTGGGGCGGCGCTGGTTTCAGAGCGAATGGGCGGGGCTGCTGACGGCCGTTGCTTACACCTTTGCCCCCTTCCACATGGTCAACGTCTACGTGCGCGGCGACTCCCTGGCCGAGTTTTGGGCGATGGCCTTTTATCCGCTGGTGTTGCTGGCGGCGGATCATTTGGTTGCAGGTTGCAAGCGGCAGGTGGCAGTTGGGGGCGAGGCAGTTGGGGGGCAGGTTGTCTCGCCAGACGTGGCAGGTAGGGGCGAGGCAGTTGGGGAGCAGGTCGTCTTGCCAGACAAGTCCTATCCCAACTGCCTCGCCCCTACGGTGTTGTTTTCCCTGGCCTACGCCGCCCTCATTCTCAGCCACAACATCTCCGCCCTCATCTTCTCCCCCTTCCTGCTGCTCTACATCTTGTTGTGCTGGCTGCAACTAAGCCGAGAGCCGAAGTCGGACTTCGGACTTCAGACACCGAATTACCGATTACCGATTACCGTGTACGGATTACCGATTACTGCCGCCCTCCTCCTCGCCTTTGCCCTTTCCGCCTGGTTTTTTGTACCCGCCCTAGCCGAGAAGGGATTGGCGCAATTGGGGCCGGTAACGGAAGGGTATTTCCATTTCGGCAATCACTTTCTGGGCATGGCCGACCAACCGTTGTGGCAAAACAGCTTTTTCTTTGACTATGGCGTCAACGGCCGTGCCGCTTTCCGCATGGGGCTGGTGCAAACCGTGGCCATCCTGGCCGGCGTCATTCTGCTCATCCTCCCCAAAAACCCGCGTCTATCCGTGTTCATCCGCGTCCCATTAACCCCAGACCGCCGCCTGTTCATCTTGCTTACCCTGCTCATCAGCACGCTCATGTTACTGCCGCTGTCACGGCCGTTGTGGGCACACGTCCCCCTGTTGTCATTTACCCAATTTCCCTGGCGCTTCCTGTCAGTGCAGGCGTTTGCCGGGGCATTCGCTGTTGGGGCGCTGGCCTTTGTACCCTGGCGGCAAGTCATTGCACCGCTTACGGCCGTGCTGCTCATCATAGCCGCCCTGGGCAGCCTGCGCCCCGATTATCTACCGCTCAGTGACGCCGACATCACCCCCGAACGGCTGGCGCAGTACGAATGGTTCAGCGGCAATATCGGCACCACCATCAGCGCCGAATATCTGCCCACCACCGTGCAGCCGCGTATGGTGACGAGCGGCTGGTTAAACGATGGGCAGCGTTGGCCGGTGCGGGCGCTGGTGGGTGAATTAACGGCCGTCACCCTGCACAGCGCGCAAACAAACCGGCAAACCTGGCAAGTGGACACGGCCGTGCCCTCTACCCTCCTCTTTCCCACCATGCACTGGCCCGGCTGGCGGGCCTGGGTAGATGGTGAGGCGGCGGCGATACGGCCGTCGCCCGGCTCCGGCCTGATTATGCTGGATGTGCCCGCCGGAACGCACACCATCGAACTGCGCCTGACGCGCACCCCGGTGCGGCTGGCGGCAGAACTGGTATCCCTGGTCGCCGCGCTGATTGTTCTCTGGCTGTACCTGCGCAGTATTTTGCGTATAGCCAGTAGGAGATTGCTTGGGAAAGCGGCGCTTGTTGCGGCGCTTGTTGCCGGGACGACATTGTCTGTGCTCCTGGTAACTGCCCAACTATGGCCGCAGCCAACAGCCGAAAGTGGCGATTTGAATTGGGACTTTGCCGAGATGGCGTATCTGCACCATGCGCCAGAGGGGGTGGTTTATAACAATGGCGCTGTATTCCAAAATTACCGCTACAGCGCCGACGAGTTGCGAGCCGGGGAACCGTTGACCATTCACACCAATTGGGATGCCCCTCATGCGCTGTTGGTGACGCTGCGGCTGGTGACGCCGGCGGCTAACCGGGTGCGTGATCCCGCGCCGCCCGTCGTGGCCGAACAGAGCCGGTGGGTGGAAAATGGGCAGGCCGTTTTTCATCTGCGCATTCCGCCGGATGCGCCGCCAGGACTGGTGATGCCGCAGTTGCTCGTGGCTGACGGCCGTCCGCTAACGCTGTCGGGGCAAGAGCGAGGTGATTTGTTCTTACGGCCGTTGCGCATCCAGAACAGCTTCCTGGCCGGGTCAGATACCCCGGCGCTGGACGTGCGGGCGACGGCCGTACACTCCCGTTCCCCTAATTTGCTGGACATCCAGCTTGCCTGGCGCACCACTGCCCCACTGACGCCCAACTATAACGTGGCGCTGCGCATCACCGATGCAAAAGGACAATTTCTACAATTGGCCGACCGGCAGCCGGGCTATGGATTCTTGCCCAGCAGCCTGTGGCCGGTGGGTGAATGGGTGAATGACTGGCAATCGCTAGCCTTGTCGCCGGGCGCGCATGAGTTTCCCTACGTGCTGGTGGTGCAGTTGTATGATGTCGGCGCCCCCCACCAGCCGGTACTGACGCGCCGCCTGGGGGAATTATGGCCGGCCGGGGCCGGCGAATGGCAGTTCCGCCCCACGGAGCCGCTGTTTGATCTGCCAGAGACGGTGGACGAGGCGACGGCCGTGTTCAATGACCAGATCGCCTTACGCGGCTATTCCCGGCAGCAAACAGCTTCTAGCCTGGCAGTGGCCCTTGTCTGGCAGGCGCTCACGCCGGGGCAAACAGATTACACCCGCTTTGTGCATCTGATTCCGGCGGATAGCAATCAACCGCCGCTGGCGCAGGACGATAACCTGCCCCGTTACGGCACTTATCCAACCAGCCAGTGGGCGGCGGGTGAAGTGGTGGTGGATGAGGTGGTGTTAGACCTGACGGCCGTGCCCCCCGGCGCGTATCAACTGGCAGTGGGCTTCTATGAACGGCTGGCCGATGGCGCGATCCGGCGGGCGACGGCCGTAGGTGAAAGAGGCGCTCCTCTGGCTGATGATAGATTCATTTTGCCGGAACTGATTGTCATTCGCTAAATGATGGCAGCTTTTTCAGTTTGCACGCCTGCAATTCCAGCCATTGTGCTTCTTCAGTTGCCAATGTGCCCCAGCGGAAACGGCCGTACTCCGTTGCTACCATATACTGGTTATCAATCCAACAGACAAAACCAAGCGGGCCGCGAGGTGAAAAGGGCGTATGCAGAAGGGTACGGCCGTCAACCATAAATACACACCCCTCCCGCTGCCAATCCAGCCGATACTCGTGCCACGCCTGCATGTCCACTGCCAGAGGGGCAAACGAGATCGCCAGCCGTTTTTGCACCCAGGGCCACAGCCGGCGGCGGATTGTTTCCACCCGATTTGCCAGCAAAACAAAGGGGGCGAGTGGAATCAGGGGCAGGGCAGACGGCCGTGTCGCATCCAACGTCGCCGCAAACCAACCCCGCCCCGGCCCACGTGGGGCCAACGGTAAATCGTTCGGCGCGGAAGCATAGAAAAACCAGCAGGCCGACGGCCGTGCCGGAAACCGCACCGTCGGGTCGCCAAAAGGCGCGTTCCAAAAGCCAAAACCGGCCGTGCCCAACAGAACGCCTTGCCCATGTGAAAAGCGGGCCACCACCCGCAGCGAAACACCAGTCTGCAAGACCCGCCAGGGATAGTCGGCGCGGCCTTTCACCGTTGCCAGCCCATAGTCATCCAGTTGGGCATCCGAATAACCTTGTCTGGTTGGGGGGATTTGCAGGCGGTAAAGGGAGGATGGTGATGGTGAATCAATCACCCGCCCCCCACCAAGTTCCAACCGACGCATGGAAAGAGAATGAGATTAGGAGATTGAGAGATTATCAAATCTCCCAATCTCTCAATCCCTTCTTCGCTACTGCATCGCCGCGCCCAACGTGGCACACGCCGGGCAGGAGCCATTTGGCCGGATGATGGCATACCCGGCCTGCGGATCAGTCTGGGTATAAGTAGTAAAGTCAACGTTAAACACAATGACCATGCGCGCCCGGCCGCTGTTCCGCGCCAGTGTGACCGCCTCACCCAGCCATTGTGCCTGTTGGGCGACTGTTGTGTTGCTGGCCCAGGAAAAATTGGGTGGCAGGAAGGTAAACCCTTCTGGCGAGAGATAACCCAACTCCGTGAAACAAACCCGGCGCGCGCCGCCGAAGGTGTTGTAATAGAGATCAAAGGTTGGCCCAAAGTACCAGCTATAGTGGCGGTCGCCAGGATCGGCCGGATGGCCGGAGGTGGCAGTGGGCGAAGTGGCCCCGGCGTTGTAGTGAACACCGATACAATCCATGTAATTGACCGCTCCGGCCGCCGCCATGCCCTGAATGTAGCGGGCGTCTGACCAGGCGTTGGTGCCGTTGTCAAAACCGGTGGGTGCGGGCGCGCCGGAGATGACCATAACGTTGCCATTGGCCGCTTTGATGGCGTTATACGAGGGGGCCAGCATGTTGTTGACGTAGGAAGTGGGGCTGATCTGCCCGGCCGGCCATTCAAAGTCAATGTTTTGTTCGTTCCAGATTTCAATGGCGTCAGGGCCTAAACCGGCCACACCGCGCACAAAATTGACGTAGCCGTTGAAGTCAATGCCGTTGGGCGGCGGATAGGTTTGTGCGCCGGTTATGGAGAGCAAAATCTTGAAGCCGTTATTGTGTGCATCCTGAATCACCCCGGACAACATGTCCGGTGATTGGCCTGGCGCCCATTTGTGCTGCACCTTGATCCAATTCATGCCCGCTTCCTGCATCCGCGCCCGATTGCCCATGTTGAAAGTCTGTCCACCCAATTCAAAGCCGGTCGTTGGCGGCGGTGGTGGGGTATTACCCGGTGGCGGCGGTGTGCTGCCTGGCGGCGGTTGGGTGGAACCGGTGGGGATAATGAGCACCTGTCCGACGTAAATCAGGTTGGGGTTGGCAATGTTGTTGGCGGCGACAATGGCGTTGACAGTTGTACCAAAACGGCGCGCAATCGAAGACAGCGTATCGCCGCGCTGTACTACATAGGTGGTGGTACCGCCGGGTGGTGGCGTGGGCTGCGGACCAGGTGGCGGCGCGGTGGGTTGTGGCGGTGGTTGCGAGCCGGTGGGGATTTCCAATACCTGCCCCACGAAAATGAGATTGGGGTTGGGGATGTTGTTGGCGGCGACAATGGCCTGGACGGTGGTGCCATAGCGGCGGGCAATACTGAAGAGGGTGTCGCCATATTGCACGGTGTAGCTGAAGGCGGACACGACGGCTACTACCACCGCCAGAAACAATAAAGCGACAAATCCGGCAACTAAACGTGATGTTTTCATACTTTCCTTCCTTGAGACGATACAGGACACGACAACAGGCTAAGCAGGATTATTGATGCGCCACTCCTGTATTCACAAATGATTAACCCTGTCACTGGCAGATAATACATGAGATTTCCAATTGTTCACAATTTTTCACGTGTATTTATCTGGCCGGAGCTTGTGACAATCTGCACAAATAATTTGACCGGCACAGGTCAATTATTATAATCCCCGCGTAAGGCGTCCCATTTCCCCAGGAAATTCGGATGTCAATCAATTGAGCAAACTCGAAGTTTTGACTACGCAAGAGGAAGGCGCATGTATAAGATTCTGATTTCTGACAAATTGGGCGCGGCCGGTTTAGAGCGATTGGACCAGGCTAAAGACGCCACCTATGACCTGAAAACGGGCATGAGTAAAGAAGAGTTGATGGCGGTCTTGCCCGGCTATGATGCACTCATTGTGCGCAGCGAAACGAAGGCGGACGCCGAGGTGCTGGCGGCGGGCACAAATCTGAAAGTGGTAGGACGAGCCGGTATGGGCGTGGATAACATTGATGTGCGCGCTGCCACCATGCGCGGCATCATTGTGATGAATACCCCACAGGCCAACAGCATTGCCACAGCCGAACAGGCTATGGCGCTGATGCTGGCGGCCAGCCGTTACACGGCGCAGTCCCATGCGTCGTTGGCCGCGGGCGAGTGGAACCGGGCCAAATTTACCGGTGTGCAGCTCTACCGCAAGACGTTGGGCATTGTCGGTTTTGGGCGGATTGGCCGCCATGTGGCTAAACGCGCCCAGGCGTTTGGCATGGAAGTGCTGGCCTATGACCCCTACGTGTCTGAAGAGGTGGGGCGGGATCATGGGGTGACGCTGGTTGACCTGGATGACTTGCTGGCGCAGTCTGACTATATCAGTCTACACACGGCGTTGATGCCGGAAACGGAGAGCATGATCAACGCGGACACGATTGCCCAGATGAAGGGTGGGGTGATCCTTGTCAATGCGGCGCGCGGCAAACTGATTGATGAAAATGCTCTGGCGGAAGCACTCAAGAGCGGTAAGGTACGCGCCGCCGGGTTGGACGTGTTCCGCAAAGAGCCGCCGGAAGGCAGCCCGTTGATTGGCCTGCCCAACGTGGTGCATACGCCCCATTTAGGTGCGAGTTCGGTGGAGGCGCAGCGGGATGTGGCTACGCAAATTGTAGACCAGCTTTTGGATGCGCTGCGGGGCAAAGATTTCCGCAATGCGGTCAATATGCCGTTTCCGGCGGGGCCAGGGTTTGAGGCGTTACGGCCGTACATGTCCCTGGCGGAAACGTTGGGGCTGCTGCAATGCCATCTGGCCGAGGGCGCGATTCGCCGCGTGGAAATTGAGGTGCGCGGTGAAGACGTAGACACGCTAATCAAGCCGGTCGCTGCCGGGCTGTTGAAAGGGATTTTGCAGAAATCTATTTCTGAAGAGGTGAACTACATCAACGCACCGGTTCTGGCCGAAGAAAATGGCATTACTACCTCGCAAACGAAAGGCATCACGCCCATTGACTACCCCAACATGATCTCCTGCAAAGTGCAGTGGGACGGCGGCGAGCGCCTGTTGGCGGGGGTGTTGTTTGGCGGCAGCGAGCCGCGCCTGGTGCAGGTGGACGAGTATACGCTGGAAGCCAAGCCGTTTGGCGAGGTGCTGGTGCTGCGCAATAAGGACGTGCCCGGCGTCATTGGCCAGGTAGGCACGATTCTGGCGGCTTATGAAGTGAATATCGGTGAATGGCGCATGGGGCGCGACAAACCGGGTGGGGAGGCGCTGTCGTTTATCAATCTGGATAGTCGGCCGCCAACGGCCGTACTCGATGCCTTAGCCGTTATCCCGGCGATTACCCACGTGCGATTGGTCAGTCTGTAGGGGCGAGGCAGTTGGGCCGGGTCTTGTGAGCGAAGACCCACTGACTTCCCAACTGCCTCGCCCTTACCGTTTCGGGTCCCCTACCGTTTGGGGTGGATGCGTACCCGGCGCTGGCTGCCTTCGCCGGTGCTTTGCGTATAAACGGCGGCGTGGTCACGCAGGGTCATGTGAATGACACGTCGCTCATTGGCGGGCATCGGTTCCAAACTGACCGGGCGATGCTGTTTCACCACCTTGCTGGCCATGCGTTCCGCCAGCCGCGCCAACGCCTGGCGCCGCCGTTCGCGGTATCCCTCCACGTCAATGACAAAATCGGCTTTGGTCTTCAGTTGGTGGCTGGCAATGAGACGGGCCACGTATTGCAGCGAGGCCAGTGTATCCCCGCGGGGGCCAATCAAAACACCCAGGTCTGCGCCGGTAATCTCGATCAGGTTGATGGGTTGGCCGGTGACATCGTCTGGTTCGGTCACGGCCGTGCTGATGGTCGCCTCAATTTGCATATGGCCGAGGACGGTTTGCAGGATGTTTACGGCCGTGTCCCGTTCCTGTTCCAACTCCTCGGTCGTGATGGGGGTGACGGCTTCCACGACCGGTTTTGCTGCCGGTGGCGGGGGCGTTACCGCTTTGGCGGGCGCCGGTCTGGCAGGCGCTGGTGCGGGTTTGGCAGGCGGCGGTTCCGGTTTCTTTTCAGGCGCGGCCGGGGCCATGGAGACCAGCCGCACGACTGCTTCCCGTGCCCCCAGCCCCAAGATGCCCCGGCTACCCTCATCAATGACATCCACAATCACATCACTGCGGTTCAGGCCCAATCTGGCTAATCCTGCCTCTACCGCTTCATCCACTGTTTGCCCTCGGACTTCAATTTCTCGACTCATATACCCTCTATTTTGGTGCAGGCGTTATTTGCCTTTTTTCTTTTTGCGTTTGGAAGTAGACGATGTTCCCCTGGCGGGTGGTTTAGTGGCGGTGGCTTTGACGGCCGTTTCTGCGGCGGTCGTTTCCTGCTCGGTGCTCTCTTCGGCGGGGGCACGGCCGTTGGCCGCCCCTACGCCATCCGTGCCGCCCCCATTAACGGCCGCGGCCGTATCTGCTGCCTTTTTCGATTCCTCTCGCTCGACCTTTTCCCGTTCCATTACCTTGCGTGTGTAATACCCCTGCCCAATACCAATCACATTGGATAAGATGAAGTAGATGGACAGACCAGCCTGGAAGGTCAGCGCAAAAAAGCCAAACATCAGCGGCATGGTATATTGCATAGATTGGGTCATGGCGGCTGTAGGATCATCTTGCTGCTGTTTCTTTTTATCTGCGCTGCCATTCTTGGGTTTGGGCGGCATGGAAACTTTAGTTTGTAGAAAAGTGGTGATGAAGACCAGCACCGGCAGCACATAAAATGGGTCAGGCTGACCCAAATTCATCCACAAAAACTGGCTGTCAATGGGCAGCAGCGCCGTCAGGTCAATAAAAGGGTAGGCCCGCTGTGTCATCTCCAAAAGCGCCTGTGGTGTGGTGCCCAATACAATCCGCAGTACCGCAAACAAACCGAACAAAATGGGCATGGTGGCAATGAGAGGCAAACAACCGGAGAGGCTCTCGGCCGGGTTATAGCCAATTTTGTTAAACTCTTCCTGCATTTTCTGCGGATTGTCTTTGTATTTTTGTTGGATGGCCCGAATTTGCGGCTGCATTTCCTGGGTTTTGGCCATACTGCGCTGTTGCCGCAGGTTCAGGGGCAGCATGATGACGCGGGTGATGATGGTGAAGATGGCAATGGCCAGCACAAAATTGCCCACGGCCCCATATAACCACAACAGGGCGTTTAGCATCGGGTCAATAATTAACGAGTTCCACAACAAAGAAAACATCTTTCAATCCATTCCAAGAGACCTGACAGGTTATTCCAAAACGGGCAGATAGGCCCATTGGGGATTACCTGAAGCGCGATCATACGCGGCCAATATGGCCTGTTCGCTATTCATCGCCACCACAATCATATCATCAACAATGACAGGTGTTGTAAAAAGTGGGGCGCGGGTGGTACGCTGCCAGATTTCAGCGCCCGTTTCGGTGTCCAGAGCCACCAGCAGCCCTTCTTCGGTGGCGACGTTGCCCTCGGCGGCGATGTATACCACGCCATCGGCTACTACTGGGCTGGCCTGAACGGCCCCTTCTACTTCGATGCGATTGGCGACGCCACCTGATTCGTTCATTTGATTAACGGTTACCTGCCACAAATTTTCACCGCTGGCAGCATCTACGGCAAAAACCTGGGCGCTGCTGTCGGCAAAATAGAGTTTGCCGTCTGCCAATGCAGGGGCGCTCCAAATCCAGTTGGTTGTTTCTACGCGCCATTCTTCTGTACCATTTTCCATATTGAGGGCGTGCATAGCATTGTCGTAAGCGCCAACGTAGACCAGATTTTCGCCGGGGTTGACGATGGCCTGGGCGGAGATAGCGCCGCCTAACTCGGTTTGCCACAACTGGGCTCCGGTATTGGCGTCAAGGGCATATACTTGTTTGTCCATGCAGGTCAGGTAGAGGATGCCTTCGTGGTAGGTGGGGGTAGCCCAGATTGGACCGCTGGTGCTAAAGCGCCACTTTTCCATCCCGGTGCTGGCGTCTAAAGCGGAGAGGTGGTTATCGGCCGTGCCCACATACACAAGATCACCCACCTGTAAGGGGCCGGCGATGATTTTGTCGGCGGCGACGGTGCTGTTTGTCCACAAGGTAGTGGGGGTGGGTGTGTCGTTTTCTTCCAGGCCGTAAACGGAGACGACGATGGTGGGGGAGAACATGCCACTGGACGCGCCATAATCGCCGAAGATGACACGGCCGTCTTGCACGGACGGAGCGGCGTTCATTTGCAGCGCCCGATTTTGGGGCTGGAATATCCAACGTGACTGCTGGGCCACCGCATCATAAGCGACAACAGCGGGGCCATAGGCCACATAGACGGTTGAGCCATTGGCCGTGAGGCCAGGCCAGTTTTCTGAAATGGCTTGAACAGCGCAGCCGGTCAGGAACAGGCTAAAAAATAAAATCAGGAGTATGGAAGACCGCAGGGACGGCCGTGTCGTTGAGAACAAAGAAATACCTCCGCAATCAGGGGACGGGATCATAGCCGCCGGGGTGTAGGGGGTGGCAGCGGGAAATGCGTTTTACGGCCATCCACCCACCTTTCAGAAAACCATATTTTTCAATGGCTTCATAACCATATTGGGAACAGGTGGGTTGGAAACGGCAGCTAGGCGGTGTAAAACGTGAAATCCATCTCTGGTAAAAGCGGATGAGCAACAAGGCTATTTTTTTCATTTGCTTACGAAGTGGGCAGACCCTAAGGGTTTCCAAAAAACCCTTAGGGTCTTGCCCACAGTTTTGCTCGTTGCAGTAATTGGGTCACGGCCGTTTCAACTTCCCCAAAAGTAGCCTGGGACAATGATGGCCGGGCAATTAATACACAATCCCATCCCGGTTGAATTTCAGGTAAATGTGCCCGCACCGCTTCCCGCAGCAGCCGTTTGGCTCGGTTGCGTTGAACTGCTTTACCCACGTGGCGGCTGGCCACAAAAGCAAAGCGACTAACGTTCAACGAATTAGACTGTACCAATAGGATTAACAAGGGGTGGCGCCAGCTATTCCCGGCCTGCCGAACCTGTTGAATATCGGCCGGGCGCCGCAAACGATGATTTGGTTGCAGCATGATCTACCGGCCAGGTGGGCAAGGTGGGGAACCTGGTGGCGCCCCTGGTGGCAACTTATTTGCCGCCGCCCCATCGTTTAACGGAACGGTAAGCGGTGGCCGATGTGGCGTTCCAGTTCACTTTTTTCACATGATCATTCATGCTGACGGTCAACTGGGCGCGGCCTTTGGCGCGGCGGCTGCTCAACACTTTGCGCCCGCCAACGGTTTTCATGCGTTCCCGAAACCCGTGGACTCGCATGCGGCGGCGAATTTTTGGTTGATATGTACGTTTTGGCATGTTTCAAGTCTCCTTCATAAAGGCGGCGCGATTAGCCACAATCGCGCCACCCATTTAGTCTGTAGATAGAGGGCAATTTTAGGGAAATTGCCACACGATCTTTGCCTGATGGTCTATTGTCAATAGATCAAAGCAGAGTTCGTATCCTCAGATGCGAACTGGTGGGCATCTGAGGATGCCCACTCCGCCTATTTCGATCTTCTGATTGTCAAATGTTAGTCGGAAAGAAGGGGTGAGACGAATTGTGTGCTGTAAATCTAAACAACCGCTCATCCTCAAAGCGACAGAAAATTATATCTTCCTGCCAGAGGGCGGTCAAATTGGGAAAAGGGGGAGAAAGGGGCTACGGCCGTGCCCCTTCGGTGAGCAGGTGAGGGGGTGAAAGGGTGACGGCCGTGTCCCCACACCTGCACTACACAAAAAAGCACGGCCGCACTGTCTGACGGCCGTGCTGCTCAATCTACTCCTCTTATTATACTGGCAAAGGGCATAATCTGACATTTTTGTCACCTTGTCAGATGTCACCTTGTCACCCTGTCAGATATAAATATCAGGAGGGCGTTGCCAGAAATTCATCCAGGGCCGCGAACAACGTTTCCATATCCGCCATTTGCAGGTCGCCCATGTGGGCGATGCGGAACGTTTTGCCCTTCAGATTGCCATAGCCGTTGGAAATGATCATGCCCCGCGTGCGCAGGAATTTGTTCAGGGCGGAGATGTCTATTTCGCGGTCATGGTCACGGGCATTCACGGCCGTTGTCACCGTCGTTGACTCATAACCTGGCGCGGCAAACAATTGGAACCCCCGGCTCGTGACCCACTCGATGGTACGGTCACGCATGGCCGTATGCCGGGCAATACGCGCCTCCATGCCCTCCGCCAGAATCCGGTCTAGCTGCACATCGGCCGCATACAACAGCGAGAGCGGTGTGGTAGCCGAGGTCTGGTGCTTTTGCAGGAACTTGTTCATATCAATAAAGTCAAAGTAGAAGCCGCGATTCCGCACCGTTTTGGCCTTCTCCATCGCCCGCGGCGACACGGCGCAAAAGGCCAGGCCGGGCGGCAGGGCAAACGCCTTCTGGCTGGAGGTGAACAGCACGTCTAAATCCCACTCGTCAAAGGGCAGGTACGCGCCAGAGAGGCTGCTGACCGCGTCCACAATGATGATGATGTCGTTCCCGTTGGGGAGGGCACGGATGGCTTTGGCAAGCTCACCTACCGGGCTGGCGACGCCGGTGCTGGTTTCATTATGCGCCAGGGTTACGGCGTCAAATTCGCCGCCGGCCAGCCGGGCGGCCACCGGCTCTGGCAGGATGGCCTGGCCCCATTCTACTTCATACACCTCGTTGGCCTTGCCATTGGCGACGGTGATTTCGGCCATGCGCTGGCTGAACGCGCCGTTGACACAGTTGAGCGCTTTCTTGTTGACGGTGTTACGCACCGCCCCTTCCATAAAGCCGGTGCCTGTAGCCGCCGAGATGAGCACGGGCTGGCTGGTCATAAAGACCTGCTGCAATTTGGGTTCAACGCTGGCCATCAGGTCAGTACATTCCGGCATCCGGTGGCCCGTCATCCATCTGCCCTGAGCGTCCAGGATTTCGGGCAGAACCTCAGTTGGTCCCGGAATGAACAGTTTGATATGTGGCGTGGATTGCCTGAAAGAATTTTGATTTGAGTTTGTCATGGTTAAAACTTAAAGCTCCTGATTGAATGAGTTGGTATCCTTTTTCAAAAATCGCGTAATGGGGAGTGTCATGTAAACGGCGGCCTACCGACGGCCCGGCGGCCAGCAGCAGCAGTGGGGCCAGGCTGGGCGTGTGTAAAAAGGCGGGTGCTTCCTGGCGCACCCGCGCCCGCTCCACCACGCCGCCATAGCCGACAAAGAGGTCTACGGCCGTGCCCGCCAACAGGTCGCTAACGCCATCACCGATCAGCAGGCTACGGCCGTGACCCGCTTCCGGTTCGACATGATGTTCGGCCAGCAGTTCGCGCACAATCTGAGCCTTGCCATCGCTGATGGTAAGCGCACCTTCTTCATAATCCAGGTAAGAGCCAGGCGGTGGGGCGTCGGCGTCGGGCGGGGGTGCTTCCCACCAGCGCCCGGCCAACCGGTTGTAATCCACATGCACGGCGCGAATGTGGCTGCGCGGCACGCCCAGATGCACGCCAAATTCGGCCACCGGCTCGGCCAACCCGCCGCTGATGATGTAGACCTGATGGCCTAAGGCTTGCAGGGCGGCAATCACTTCCCGCGCATCTTCGACGATGTGCCGCTTGTAGATGCGCCGGATTTCCATAATTTGCTCCTGCGTTGGTCTGATCGCTTGCAGTCGTTTGGCGTAGACGTCGGCCAGGTCGAGCTTGCCGTCCATGGCGGCGTTGGTCAGCACTTCCACGCGCCACTTTTTCCCGGCCATTTCAGCCAGGATGTCAATGCCTTCTACGGCCGTGAGCGTCGAGTCGCAGTCAAAAAAAACGTGTTGGTAGGGGGGCCAGCGCATAATGTTGTGTCCGGTGATCAAGTGTCAAGTGTCGTGTGTCAAGTGTCATGTGTCAAGTTAGAGATGGTGAGTTTATCAGGGTGGATTGTAACGGGTAGGGGGGGCATTGACAAAAGTTTCACAATCGGTTCAGGCAGATTGGTAGGGGGGATCACTCTTTGGTACACTTGGCTCATGCCTGTAACGGAAATTCGTCAATATATGGAAAAACACCGGCCGGAGATGGTGGATTTTTTAGCGGCGTTGGTGCTGGCCGAGTCGCCGTCGTCGGAGCCGGAAAGCCAGGCAGGGGTACAAACGCTCTTGCGTGAAGCGTTCACCCGCCTGGATTATGAGGTGACGCACCTGCCCGGCCAGATGACGGGTGGGCATTTGCTGGCCCGGCCCCGCCATTTTGATCCTGCCCGGCCACAGCAGTTGTTGGTGGGGCATTGTGATACGGTCTGGCCCATTGGCACTTTGCGCGAAATGCCGCTCAAAATTGAGGGCAATGTGATGGGCGGGCCGGGGGTATATGACATGAAGGGGGGGCTGGCGCAAATGGTGTTTGCGCTGCGGGCGATAAAAGAGATGGGATTGGCAACGGCCGTCACCCCTCTCTGTTTCATCAACTCCGACGAAGAAATCGGCAGCCCGGAATCCACGCCGCACATTGAGGCGCTGGCGCAGCAAGTGTGCCGGGCGTTCATACTGGAACCGGCGCTGGGGCCAACCGGCAAGCTGAAAACGGCGCGCAAAGGAGTGGCGAACTATCAGGTGGTGGTACACGGCCGTGCCGCCCACGCCGGGCTGGAACCGGAAAAAGGGATCAGCGCCATCCTGGAAATGTCGCATATTGTCCAGCAGCTATTTGCTTTGAATGATCCAGAGCGTGGCGTCAGCGTGAATGTGGGGCTGGTGCAGGGTGGGATGCGTACCAATGTGGTCGCCCCGGAATGTACGGCCTGGGTGGATGTGCGTGTACCCCGGCAGGTAGATACCGAGCGCATTGACACGGCCGTGAATCAGTTGATCCCTACTTTAACAGGCGCATCCCTGGAAATTAACGGCGGTATTGGTCGTATTCCCCTGGAACGCACACCGCGCAATGCCCAATTGTGGGCACAGGCGCAGGCCGCCGGGCAGAAAATGGGCCTGCAACTGGCAGAAGGTATGGCCGGCGGCGGCTCGGATGGCAACACCACCAGCCGCTTTACGGCCACGCTGGATGGGCTGGGGCCGGTGGGCGACGGCGCCCACGCCCGGCACGAATTTTTATATATAGATAAACTGGTGGAACGGGCTATACTACTCACATTATTGTTATTGGCCGAACCGCTTTCTGATGACTCTCCGGTAGTGTAAAGTTTATGGTGCAGCCTCCCCTCAAAATTCTGCTGGCGGCGGACGATGTGGCGCTCATCCAGAAAATTCGGCGTTTGTTGGCCGGTATACGGGTGACGCCGTCGCACACGCCCGCCTATGAGGTGCTGCATAGTGAACAGTTGGCGACGGCCGTTGCCTATCTGCATACCATCACCTTTGACTTTATCATGCTGGGTGTGGGTCTGGCCGATGGGCCAGAGCGGCTGGCGGTGATCCAGGCGCATAACGACGACACGCCGGTGATTGTGGTGGGGGAGGAAACGGATGACGGCCGTTGGGCCATCCGGCAGGGGGCGATAGAGTTTCTGGCACGGCCGTCCTTGACCCCATCCCTGTTACAGCACGCTCTTGATCTGGCCTGTGAACGGCAGCAGATGATGGCTGCGGCCGTGCCCTATCGCCAACTGGTGGAAAACAACGCCGACGGCATCGTGCTGGTCTCCAAACAGGGAATTGTGTTGTATGCCAATGCCGCCGCCACCCACATGTTGCCGCAAATGCCGGAAACGTTGGTGGGCAGCCAGTTTACCCTGCCCTTGCCGCGTAAAGACACAGCCGAATTCACCGTCGCCCCAGATGACGCCCAATCCCCGGCCATTGAAATGCGCCTGGTAGAAACAAATTGGCAGGGGGAACGAGTGTACCAGGCCTCCTTGCGCGACATCACTTCCCATCAGCGCGCTAAAAACGCCATGCGTGAACGGGCGGCCGAATTGGAAGTACGCAATATCGCCCTGGACGAGTTTGCCCATACGATGGCGCATCAGGTACAGGGTTTGCTCAGCCAGATGGTGGGATATGCCAGTTTCCTGGAAATGCAGTACGGCCGTGAACTGGATGATGATTTTGCCACCGCCATCTCTCGCATTGTGCAAAGCGGCCACAAAATGAACAACGTGGTCATGGAACTGCTGCTGTTGGCCAGTATGCGCGACAATGCGGTGGCGGTGGAGCCGCTCAATATGCAGCGGGTGGTGGCCGAGGTGCTCAAACGGCTGCGTTACCAGATTGAACAATCAAAAGTAGAGATACAGTTGCCGGAAAGCTGGCCCCTGGCGATGGGGTATGGGTCGTGGATTGAGGAGGTCTGGGTTAACTACATTAGCAACGGCATCAAATATGGCGGACAGCCGCCCCGCCTGAAACTGGGCGCTACCCCCCTGCCCGGCGGCATGGTGCGCTTTTGGGTGAAAGACAACGGCATCGGTATTCCCGCAGCCGACCAGCAACTATTGTTCAGACCCCATACCCGCCTGGGGCCAAAACAGGTGCGCGGCGAAGGGTTAGGTCTTTCCATCGTGCGCCGGTTGGTGACACGCTGCGGCGGCGAAGTGGGGCTGGAAAGCCAGGAGGGGGTTGGCAGCCTCTTCTGGTTCAGCTTACCGGCGGCCGACGACGTGGAGATTTGACAGGTTTTGGTAAACCTGTCAGGTCTGGCGCAATACCCATGACCCGGCGTGACCTGACCCTGGTGGAGTACGAAACCACCCATCTGCCGGCCGAAGCCTTGAGTTTTGCCGAGGGGCTGGCCTTATGGCGGCAGTTTGATCAGCGTGGCAAACGGCTGCACATCTCCTTTCCCTCCCCCAAAACTGAAAATCAATGGGCAATTACCCCCCAGGGCTGGGCCGGGCACATTCCCGTGGCTGCCGACATGACGTTGCACATTCAGCCCCGGCTGCCGCTGACGAACCTGTTTCCCCTGTGGGCTTATGCTTACGACTTACATCAGGAAGATTTGGGGGATGAATTGGTGGGGGTGCAATCGTTGGCCGCGTTTTATGAGCAGGTGGTGCGGCTGCTGCTGGCGCGGGTGCAGCGGCGGCTGCGGCAGGGATTGTACCGGGCGTATCAGGGGTACACGGCCGTAACCCCTTTCGTGCGGGGCCGTATCACCGCTTATCCGCAGCCACCCCAGGTGGAACTGCGCTGTCACTATGAAGAACACACCGCCGACATCCCTGAAAACCAGTTAATAGCCTATACCTTGCAGCAAGTGGCCCGCAGTTGCCACTGTTCAGACGGGCTGCAAACGGCCGTGCGCTGCGCCGCCCATCATTTCCAGGCTACCGTTACGCCACGCTCTTTCACGCCGGATGAATGGGTGGGTTGGGCCTACACCCGGCTGAATCAAGATTACCGCCCGATTCATGCCCTGTGCCGCTTTTTGTTGGAACAAAGTACGCCGCTGGTGGAATCTGGCCCGTTTGCCGGGCCGCCGTTTTTGCTGAATATGACCCGCCTGTTTGAATTGTTTGTGGCTGCCTGGCTGCGTGTACACCTGCCTGTTCCCTGGCGGCTGAAGGTGCAGGAGGTAGTGACCGTAGGCCAGGCCAACGATCTGCGGTTTGAACTGGACCTGGTGTTGTATGATGGCGATGGCCGGGTCACGGCCGTGCTGGACACCAAATACAAAACGCCCACCCACACTGCCATGACGGACGTAAACCAGGTGGTGACGTATGCCCAGGCGAAGGGCGCGCCCCAGGCGGTGTTGGTGTACCCGGTGGAGTTGGTACGGCCGTTGGACGTACACCTGCATCATCTCCACGTGCGCAGCCTCACCTTCGCCATCACCGACGACCTGGAACAGGCCGGGCAGCGCTTCCTGGCCACTCTTCTCAACCAATTACCAATTACCGACAACCGATAACCGATAACCGATAACCGATTACCGATAACCCGGAGACCCTCCATGAGCTTTTTCAAGAAACTATTCAAACACAAGCAACCCATCATCATTGTTTCCGGCCTGCCCCGCTCCGGCACCTCTATGATGATGAAGATGTTAGAAGCCGGCGGCATTCCGCCCCTCACCGACCAGATTCGCGCCGCCGACGACGACAATCCCAAAGGGTATTACGAATTTGAGCGCGTCAAACAACTGGACAAAGGGGACACCGCCTGGGTTGCCGACGCCCAGGGCAAAGCGGTCAAAGTGATCTCCCAACTGCTGCGCCACCTGCCGGCCGACCAGGAATACCGCGTCATTTTTATGCGCCGCCACATGGACGAAATTCTGGCTTCCCAAAAAAAGATGCTGGTGCATCGCGGCGAAGACCCCCACCGCGTCAGCGATGAAGAGCTAACCGCCCTCTTTGAAAAACATCTGGCCCACGTGACCCAATGGCTGGATCAGCAGCCTAACATCAAAACCTTATACCTGCATTACAGCGATGTCCTGGCCGACCCCCGCCCGGCGATTGACCAGATTCATGCGTTTTTGGACGGCCGTTTAGACACACAGGCCATGGCTATCTCCGTAGACCCCACCCTCTACCGCAATCGCCAGCAACCCCTCCCCACCTGATCCACAATAGTTTGTAGTAACGGCTTTAGCCGGTTTGCCCGCTAAAGCCATTACTACAATCCTGGTTTCTATTCAAAGATCGTGTCCAGGTGTTCATGGGGCACATCGAATACAGCATTGGTTGGGTTGAGCGGTTCGCGTGTCATCCACTCCGGCAGCCGGTCATGTTCTTTGGTGAACCCGGCGCGGCGGTTAAATTCCCGTTCCAGTTCAATCGTTTGGCGCCCCAACTCCTGCAAAATGGCGTCGCCCACCTGCCAGCCATACCGCGCATTCAGCAAGTCCCGGATCGTGCCTGGCGCGGCGGCAAAACCAAACCCGGCAAACACACACGCCCCCAGCGTGTCATACCCGGCCATGTTGTACTGCGCATTGCGGGAAACCTCTTGTTGGATGAGCGGATCCAGATGGTCAATTTTGGCGCGAATAGTCAGGCCGCAGGTGTGGTCGGCCCCCTGTGGCGAGGTGGCATAGGTGACGCCCGTACCCTTGATGGCGCGGGGGTCATAAGCGGAAATAGCCTGCCCTTTGACGGCCGGTACGCGCTCAATGCCATATACTCGCCCCACCGTGGCCGCGCCATTACCCAGCACCCGCCCCAACGCCGAGCCGGTGCGGATTTCGCGGGTGAGCGCCAGCGCCCGTTCGCCATCTCCCCAGGCCATCAGCCCGGCTTCGGCGGCCACGCCCAGCGCCGCACCAATCTCAATGGAGTCCAGCCCCATGTCGTTCACTTCCCAGTTCATGCGGGCAATGGTATCCAGCGAATCAATACCCAGATTAGCCCCCATCAGCCCAATCGTCTCATACTCCACCGGGGACACAATTTCCTGCCCATCTTCGCCGCCAAAGATGTTGGAGCAGCGAATGGTGCAGCCGGCCATGCAGGCGTGGGTGGTTTCGCTGGCGCCGCCCCGTTGCAACAGCAGTTCGCGCATAAACTCGCCGCTGATATTGTCCGCCCCTTCAAACTGGCCGTCGGAAAAGTTGCGCGTGGGGATAGCGCCAAAGGTATTGGTCATGCGGGTCATGGCTGCCGTGCCATAGTCGGCGTAGGACTGGGTTTGGGGGTGGGCCATGAGTTCCTTATTAAACACCTTCTGCGCAGCGCGGAACGCTTTGTTATCGGCGATGGGGGGCTTGTCGCACCCCTCCTTGTCAAAGATGATGGCCTTTAACCCCTTGCTGCCCATGACCGCGCCCAGGCCGCCGCGGGCGTTGATGCGGGACGGCGTTTTGTCCTTATCCAGGTTTTGAATGCCGGCGCTGGAAAGTTTCATCTCCCCACCGGGGCCGATGAGAGAAATCGCTACCTTGTCGCCGTACCGTTCCAGCAAGGCGGGGGCGACTTTGTAGACGCCCATCCCGGCAAATTCGGCGGCGTTTTCCCAGCGCGCCCCTTCTTTGCTCAGGTGCAAAATCCACCAGCCGGGTGTGGTGGGCTGCCCTTCGATAATGAGGGCTTTGATGCCCAGGTAAGTCATGGCCAGGCCGGTGCTGCCGCCGGCGTTGCTCTCCTTGATGCCGCCGGTGAGCGGGCTTTTACCGCCCACGGAGATGCGGTCGCAGCTAGAGAGCATGTGCCCCACCAGCAGGCCGGGGGCAAAAATGAGCTTGTTCTTCGGCCCTAAGGGTTCGCAGGTGGGGTCTACCTCATCCACCAAAATTTGTGCCAGCAGCCCCCGCCCGCCTAATGTTTGCCAATGCGCCGGTACCGGCTCCTGGTTAAAAGTTTGTCCTTGTACGTTCACGCGCCAGACTTGCATCAAATCACCCTCTTCAAATTGATTCTAAAGATACCTTTGATAATACCGTAGAACCTGCATATTTCAGTCACAGCATCCTTTTACTTTGTCTTTGCCAGGGCGGCAGCGAAGATGGCGAGGGCTTCCTGGATTTGGGATTGGTTGACGACTAGCGGCGGAATCCAGCGAATGACATTGCCGTAAGCGCCGCAGGTGAGCAGCATCAGGTTGTGTTCGTGGCACGCTTTGGCTACGGCCGTGGCCCTTTCCCCCCACGGTTCACCTTCCAGCGTCGTAAATTCGCTGGCGACCATCAACCCCCACCCGCGCACGTCGCCGATTTCGGGGTGTTCTTCTTGCAGTTTACGCAGGCCGGTAGTAAGGACAATGCCCATGTTGGCGGCATTTACGATGAGTTTTTCTTCGCGCAAGACCCGGATGGTAGCTACGGCTGCCGCGCAGGAAACGGCATTACCACCATACGTGCCCCCATGAGAGCCGGGCGGCCATTTCTCCATCAGTTCCCGCGAGGCGGCAATGCCAGAAAGAGGCATCCCGGAAGCCAGCCCCTTGGCCATGATCAGGATGTCTGGGGTGACGCCGCTGTGTTCGCTGGCAAACCAGCGCCCGGTACGGCCGAACCCTGTCTGCACTTCGTCGGCGACCAGCAGGATGCCGTTCTCGTCACAAAGCTGGCGCAGTTTTTGCATGAAACGATTGGGAGCGGGCACGTAGCCGCCTTCGCCCAGTTCCGGCTCGATGACGATGGCGGCCGTTTCGTGGGGGGCGGTTTGCATTTTCAGCAGCTTCTTGAGTTCCTTGATGCAGAAGTTGACGGCCGTTTCCTCATCCCACCCATAGGCATACGCATACGGGAAGGGGGCGACGAAGATGCCGGGCACGAGCGGCTGGTAGCCGGCGCGGTAGATCGTTTTGCTGGTGGTCATGGCCATTGTGGCGTGGGTACGGCCGTGAAATGACCCCTGGAACACGATGATATTTGGCTTGCCAGTAGCCGCCCGCGCCAGTTTCACGGCCGCCTCGACTGCCTCTGCGCCAGAATTAGAAAAGAAGAAGGTGTCCAGTTTAGCAGGCACCACCCGGCTCAACTCTTCGGTCAGTTGAATCATGGGTTCGTGGTAGACGATGTTGGCCTGGGCGTGCAGGATTTTGCCCGCCTGGGCCTGGATGGCCTGCACCACTTTGGGGTGAGCGTGGCCGGTGTTGGTGACGCCAATGCCGCTGGTGAAATCCAGGTAGCGACGGCCGTCCTTATCAACCAAATAAATACCTTCGCCATGATCGGCAATCACTGTCGCCGAACGGCTCCAAACGGGGGAAATATGGTTCAAATTCAGGGTGTCCATCTCATACCTCGTGTTGTGGGAAATGATACGGGGATTGTGCCTGCAACGGCCGTGAGAGGCAAACCGAAAATCATGCAGCGGCATCAGCAACTCTCAATTTGGCAAAACCCGACGATTAAAATCGCGGCTACAAGCAGCAAAGCCGACCTTCGTCGGCTAAGACCAGTCGGTGAAGGCCGACTTTGCCTTTTGTTGGTGCAGATTTATCTGCCGCCGCCGGGCAAATTGAGAATTGCTGCAACGGCATTAGGTAGCTGTATTTTGGCGTGTGAAAGTGGTAAAATACGGCCGTGCTTAACACCATCTTTTGTCATTTGCAAAGGATGAAAACAGTTGCGCCCCCAAAATGAAAATTGGGGAGCTAAAAGGATATATGGAGGAAAAATGAAAACCCAAAATCTTGCCGGTAACAGGCGAATTGTTGTTGTTTGCGTGGTAGTCCTAACCATGTTGCTGCTGGTCATCAGCCTGCTGCCGCTGGCTGCTTCCGCTCGCATGGAAGAATCACCGGCGGCGCCCACAGATATTGGCCGGGCTTACGTTTCTCTGCCCGATTATAGTCGAGTAGCTATATTGGATACTGTCGCGCATACATACATCAGCTCGATAGATATGGCCGCTGCCGATTGTTATTATCCCTACCAGGTGACCATGTCCCCGGATGAGGGCCTGGTCTTTGTGGCTTGCAGTTCCTCTGTGGCCGTGATAAATACCGCGACGAATACCGTTATCCAAAACATTAATTTGCCCGCATCTGCCTATGACATTGCCTTTGTGCAAAATGGCGCTTATGCCCTGGTAACAGTGCCGGATTACTCCGTTGTTGTAGTGGTATCAACCACTACCTTCACCATTGTTAACAACATCATTACCTCAAATCCGCCAGAACGTGTGGCTGCTCACCCGTATCTGGATTATGCTTACGTAACAGTTGGCTACGGGGGTTTGGTGGTTATTGATGTCAACACCTTTTCTGTTGTGCAAAACATTGCCTTGTCTGGTTATGCTTACGATGTCATTGTTTCCCCCGATGGGCAATTGATTTTTGCCAGCAACACTAACTATCCGGCTGGTCTGCATGTCATAGACGCCAATACAAACACGGTGGTGTCCACCATCCCTGCCCCTGGTAGTGTGTATCACCTGTCTATCACCCCAGATGGAGAAACTGTGTTTGGCGGCGGCGGGTACAACGGTATATACGTTTTTGACGTGCCCACCCTAACCAATGTGACAACCATTTACGGAGTTGGCGATGCTTATAACCCGGTGGTAAATTGTACTGGCGATGAGCTGTATGTAGGCGGTGGTTATAATGACTACGTGCCGGTTGTAGACATTCCTGGCTACACTGTAACAAACTATGTTTCACTAGGCGGATATTATGGGCCTCGTGGTATTGCCATATGTCCTGATTTTGCAATTAGCGGCGTTGCATTGTTGCCGACAACGCAGATCAATGATGCCGCATTAGGGGAAACGGCCGTACATGAATTAACCCTGGTCAATGCCACGGATACGGCTGATAGCTATGACCTGACGTTGGCGGGGCATAGTTGGGACAGTTCCCTGTCAACGTCGCAGGTTGGGCCGCTTCAGCCTGGCGAAACAGTTGCTTTTACCGTCAGCGTGACCGTACCGCTGGGGGCTGATTGGTATGATGTAGATGATGCGACGGTGAATGCCACTTCGGTAACCAGCCCTACCATCTATACTGCTACCGCTATTGCGACGACGCAGGCTTATGCCTCTGCGCAGATTAGTGTGACGCCGGAAGAATTTTCCTCCACGCAGTTTGCCCATGAGGTTGTGACCCAGGCGCTGAGCATCAGCAATGGCAATGGGATTACCCTGACTTATGAGACAGCAGCCCGCCCACGTGGTTTAGATGTTGTGGCCCAGTTGGGACACGGCCGTAGTGACCATGAAATTCAGGCGCTTCTGGCTCAGGCAAGCCAAACGGAGGATGAACACAATACAGGTTTGCCCACCATTGGCCGTTATACGCCAGAGGAGTTGCGTCAACTGCAGGGGCCGGTCAACATCCTGGCCTGGACTCTATACACCGATTATTATGAGGAGTACACAAATGCACTCAATGCCATTGCCCAATATGCAACCTACTCGCTAACCGAGACCACTGCGACCGATCCCACCGAACTGGCGGGATTGTTGCAACAGGCCGATGTATTCTTGATGCCAGAACAGGAGTATGCAGGTTACTCTACCATGTATAACCTGGGACAGTCCTGGCAAAACGCCCTCAACGACTTCCTGGCAAGTGGCGGCACAATAGTCTTGATGGATCATTGCAATGTGACAATTGGTATGTTTCCAGGCGCCGGGCTAATGGATATAACCTTTTATGATTGTTGGGGTGATGTACCATTGGATGTTGTCAATCCCGACCATCCGGTGACGCAGGGTCTGCCGCCTTCTTTTATTGGTATGAATGGGAGTGTCCAGTATTTAACAACCAGCGGTCAGACCCTTGTTGCCCATCAATCCAATGGCTATGTTAACGTAGCTGTGGATGAGATTGCCAGTGGTCGTGTTGTCTTGATGGGGCTTGACTTTTACAGCTACAACGATGAGATGGCCCGTCTGCTGGCCAATGCTGTCCTCTGGCAAGGTAGCGACGTTTCCTGGCTGTATACAGTGCCGGAATCGGGCAGCGTGGCGACAAATGATACGGCCGTTGTGAACGTAGTCATGGATGCCACCAACCTTCAACCAGGGGACTACACCGCCAATTTGCAGATAAGCCACAATGATGAAAACCAAAACGCGCTGCTGCTGCCGGTCACAATGACCGTGCAGCCGACGGCGAACATGGGGTGGGTAGAAGGTACAATTACCGATGCCGGTACAGGTTTACCGCTGCAAGCGACCCTTATTGCGCAGGGACAACCTTACACCATTACCTCAGATGCCAATACCGGCTATTACCAATTGTGGCTGGATGCCGGCAGCTATACGTTGCAGGTTTCGGCCAATGGTTACGTCACAGAAACACAATCTGTAAACATTGTGGCGCAGCAAGGGATCATCCAGGATTTTGACCTGGTACTGAATGTGCCGGTGATCGAAGTGTCGCATGATGACATGAACGTGGCCCAAGATGTGGGGCAGATGACCACCCGCGCCCTAACTATCACGAATGCCGGGCCGGCGCTGCTGGAGTTCGATGTGGTACGGGCGGCAACCGGATATACGCCATTAAGCTATGTTCGGGACAGGCTTGATCTGCCGCTGCTGGATATACAATCGGACACGGCCGTGTCCTCATCCTCCACCGGCTCCCTGGCCGACATCCCCTCAGAGACGCATATAAACGGCAACTCCGTCCTCATCATCCAGGATGAATACCCCTGGGGGGCTGATTCCATCCAGCAAATCCTAAGCGCCCACGCCATCCCATACGATCAGGTTGATTCAAGTTATATGGCGACGATTGACCTGTCTGCCTATGAACTGGTCATTATTCCCAGTGTTCAAAGCACTACCTTTTATGACAACTGGGATATCCATATTGCCAGGTTTGAGGAATATGTAGAAGCGGGTGGCGCATTGTGGTTGTCCGGCACAACCCAGGGCCAAGTCCCAGCCGCGCCTGGCGGCGTTTTGAACCATCTCGGCGGGGATGATTACAATGATGTTTTGCTTCCAGGCCACCCCTGGGTAGCCGGTGTGTCCGGGCAAATCTTTGGCAACTCTGCCAGCCACAACTACTTTACCAACCTGTTCCCCGGTTCACTGGTGGTAGCCCAATCTACGAATTATGGTCAGGCTACGTTAGTTGATTATCGTATAGGCGCCGGCCGTATCATGCTGACAGGACAGACGTTGGAGATTGCCTGGTGGTATAACTGGGATGCCGCGATTATCTTGGAAAATTCTTTATTGGATATGTATATCTGGGCACCCGGGGATGTTTCCTGGCTGATAGTTGAGCCTGATGCCGGTGCAGTTGCCGGGTACAGTGTGCAGCCGGTAGCCGTCACATTTGATGCCACCGGCCGACAGCCGGGCACATACGCGGCCAACATGATTTTCGATAGCAATGATCCGGTCAACGGCCGTTTCACCATCCCCGTGACTATGACCGTTTCTCCGGCTGATGGCATGGGCCGGGTGATGGGAACGGTCACTGACCTGTGGACGGGCGACCCGCTGACGACCACAGTCCAGTTGGTGGGCGTCTATACAGACACGGCCGACCCCGACTACTCCATCTGGGCTGACGCTGGCAGCCACACCCTCATCGCCTCGGCCAGCGGCTACATGACCGGCACTTACAATATCACCATTCCGGCCAATGGCGTGGTAGTGCAGGATATTGCTTTAGAACCGGCCCAGCCACGTATGGAGGGAATGCCAGAAGAGTTGGTGATCACGGCCGTGCCCGGCCACATCCTCTCACACACCCTTATCCTGTCCAATACCGGCCCATTGGCGCTGTCCTACACCTGGCACGAGGTCGCGCCCAATCTGCGCCAACCAGAAACGCCGGTTGACCTCAGCGGTAAAGTCATTATGTATGATATGGCGCATGGTCAGGGCAATCTATCCAATTATACAACTCTGGGCAGTGCCATTGGCAGCGCTGGCGGTCTCCTTACGGTCAATTTCACCTTCCCCATTACCGCCGATGTTTTGGACGATGTAGATGTGTTGTGGGTGGATTGCTGTGGTGGCACTAACTGGACGTTTGCCGAATTACAGGTGGTGAATGCCTGGATGGAGGCTGGTGGCGCGGTGTTGGTACATAGCGAAAGCTATCCGGCAGCGACTGACGTGGCCGGTATCTACAACATCACCTACGATTGTTGCCAGTACAGCTATGGCACCACCACCGATATTTCGCCCCATCCTACCACGGCCGGCGTCAGCGCCATTTACCTGGATTACAGCTACTATACGCTCAACTACACCGCGGCCGCCAACGCGGTGGTGCGCGATACGAATGGCTATGCCCAGGCGGTGGCCCAGGAGCAAAACGGCGGCAAGATGGTGGTGATTGATAGTTCTTTGTTTGACGACTACCGCATCACCTATGCCGATAATATGTTGTTTGCCATGAATGTGATGAACTGGCTGGCGGCCCCGGCTTATGGCGATGTGCCTTGGCTGTCGGTTTCGCCGCTTTCGGGTGACATGGCCGGGCATGGTACACAGGAATTCACAATCACAGTGGACACAACCGGTCTGGCGGTGGGGGCACATGAGGCAGTGCTGGCGCTGGAACACAACGACCCGGCGCACACCTCGCCAGTTTTGCTGCCGGTGACGGTGCAGGTGGTGGCGCAAACGGCCGTCGTCACCCTGACCCCCATGACAACCAGCGGCAGTGGGTTGCCGGGTGCGCCGGTGACGTATACGTTAACAGTGCAGAACAGCGGCAATGGGCCAGACACGTTTGCCATCTCTGTGAATGGCAATTGGACGGCAACGCCCTCTATCGTCACCACAGCGGAGCTAATGCCCGGTCAGAGCCAGCAATTCACCGTGGTGGTGCAAATACCGTCTACCGCTGACCCGGATAGTGTGGACGACACGGCCGTGACTGCCACTTCCCAATTCAACACCACAATTGCTCAAACCGTGACCTTAACCACTACCGCCACTGTCGTCAGCAGTACCGTATACATCTACTTACCGGCAATTCTCAAGCCGTAGGCAAGATAAAAAGAGAGGGATTCAATCGAATCCCTCTCTCTTTATTACACCGGTTCTGAACGGCGTGGGGTTGTTTTCTTGGGTGCTGGCGGCGGTGGTTCGGCGGGTGTTTCGCTGCCGCTGCCGTTGTCTTCGCCGGGAAAAGGCACATCTTTCAAAATGTCGCGCATCACAAACGCCTTCACGATGTCATCGGCCGAACCCATTTGCAGCATGGCGCGGGTGTTGCCGGCCAGGGAGCGGGCCACTTCCAATTTGATCAAACCTACGTCATATTCGGCCGCTTCCGGGTATTTTTGCAGCCGTTCTTGAAGCTTTTGCAGGCGCAGATCTTCCGCCTCTGCTTCCAGCTCCACCAGGCGCAGCCGCGCTTCCGCCCGTTGAATCTGTATCTCGATAGATTCTTTGTCCCGCTCTACTTCCGCCTCCACCTCTTGCATGGCTAACTCTTCCGAGTCGGTCTGGCGGCGTTTGGCCAGGGCTTGTCTTTGTTTTTGCTCCTCTTGTTGCAGCATGGCTAACTGGCGCGCTTCTAACGACTGCATAAATTCGGCCGGTGGTTGGGCATAGGTGACGCTGAGGTTGGTGACGGTGACGCCATAAGAAGCCACGGCCGTGCTCAACTCCTCCAACATATAGTTCAAATCCTGCTTCTTCAAATCCACCACCTGCTCCACAGTGATGTGGCGCATCATCGAACGCAGCCCATCCTGGCATACCGCCTGGAATACCTGGTCAAAGTCGGCTGCGGAAATGTTGTAGACAAACTTATAAGGGTCGGTAATGCGGAAGGTGATCAGCATGTCCACGTTAGCGCGTACACTATCCTGGGTGGGCAGTTCCACCAGGGGCACGTCAAAGGGGATTTCCCGATTGGTAATCAGGTACGCCACCACGATCCAGGGGGGCAACATCGTCATACCGCTGCCAATGGTGCGCTGGTAACGGCCACCGCGTGTCAGAATAGCGGTAGAGCCTTCGGGGATGCGCACAATCAAGGAGCGGTAAATACCCAGGATCAGCAGGATGACGCCTAACAAAACGGCTACTGAAGCCAAAGCGAAGTTGTCAAAGAAAAACCCTGACAAAAAGGCGACGATAAACGATACGACGGCCAGGGCCATGACGTCATTGCGAATGCGAAACGGCCGTGTCGGGATAATGATAATAGGGATACGGCCGCTGGCGTCTCGCCGGGTGAAGGCCATGGCCGCCTCTTCCAATGGCACCTGCTCCTGGGTGAGCTGGGTATAACTGGGGGGTGATGCAGAAATAACTGTCTCGTCTTCCATCTCTCCAATCTCCAATCTCCAATCTCTAATCTCTAATCTCTAATCTCCCAATCACCGATTCCCATTTGACATCCGCGACTGGCGAATCGCCCGGTTACGCCGGTAAGCGATGGGCACGGGCGGTTCGGTCGGCGGCGGTTGGGCGGGAATAAAGGGAGCAAAGAGGCGGCTGTCCGGCAAAATTTGGGGCGGCCGGCCGGGCAAGACGCCGGCGGGCAGAGGGGGGTCGCTGAAACGGCCGTACACATACCGAAATACGTCTCGCCCCACGGCCGTAATAGGCGCCGCCGCCAGCACCCATAGCCAGCCAAATTCGCTCAAGGCCACAATCACCATTACCAAAACCGCCGGGTGAATATCAATGTAACGCCGTTCCACGCGCGGGGCGACAAACGAATTCACTAACCATTGCACCACAATATGGAGAAGAACGACGGCGACGGCCGTCTCAACTCCCCGTACCAGCGCCAGCATAAACAGGGCAACGGCGGCGATGATCGGGCCTAAAAAGGGGATGAGCTGAAACAATCCCACCAGCACCGCAACCACCGCTTTGTACCGGAATTCTTCCCATCCCAACGCCTCTAATACCAACGCCCCCAGGTAAATGCCAACACCGGCGGCGATAGCCAGGATCACCTGCCCCTCAAAAAAGGCGCGGAACGGCCGGTCAATCAGGCGTATTACTGCCCAAAAATCCCGCCGCATCGGTGGCGGCACATTCCGGTTAATGGCGCGCAAGCCTACCTGATGATCCCGCAGCACATCTAACAACCACGCCGGAATCACCAAAAAGCCCAGGACAAAACCAATGGTATTAACCAGAGACAGAATGCCACCCAATCCCAGGCTAACCGTCTGACGAATGGCCAGGTCCAGCCTGGTCTGGGCCGTTTCGGCGGCCGCATCTATAATGTCATAGATTGTACCTTGTATGGGTGTGGGCAGAGTTTGCACAAAAGCATTTAACCGGGCGGCCATTTCTTGCATTTCTTCTGGTGTGGGCAGATTGCTGTAAATAAAGTTCAACTGCAAACTTAATAGCGGCACCAATTCCAGGAAAAAAAAGGCCAGACCCGCCAGCACGGCACCCAGCGTGAGCAAAATGGCCACCGTGCGCGGCAAGAAGCGATCCAGCCAGTTGACCACCGGCAGCAGCGCATAAGCAACCACTGCGCCCACCGCAAACGGCGCCAATGCCGGCCAGGTACTCACCGCCAGCCACAGCAGAAGAGTGAGCATGCCCAGAGCCAACCCCATACGCACTAACTGCGAAGGTGTTAACGAGCGCAGACGTACTCCTAGTTGCCGCCAGGACTGGCGGGCATGTAAGACAGATGGTTCAGTTACAGATTCTTTAGGTGTTGTTGATTGTTCGTTCATACCGATACTTGGGTGGACGGCCGTGCCTCCTTCCCTTTACGAAGCCGACCGATCCATTTATCTATTTCTACGACTACAAACACAATGGCACTGGCGGCGATGGCGATGCCCAGGTCTCTGGCGTTCAGCGGTTGCGTGTCAAAGATCGTTTGCAAAAAGGGAATATATAGCAGAGCCAGTTGCAAGACAAAGGTCAATAATACAGCGCCAATCATCGTCCGGTTGGTGAAAAAGCCAATGGAAAAGACCGACTCGGTGTTAGACCGAATGGCCAGGGCGTTGCCCATTTGCGCCAATACCAGGGTGGTAAATATCATGGTGCGCCACACGGCCGTGTCCGCCGGATCCACCCGCCAATACCCATAGCCCACCCCCAACGACACCAGTCCCATGAACAGGCCGATGATCAGAATGCGTGTGCCCATGCCCCGCGCAAACACACTATCGCTGGACTTAAACGGTGGGCGGCGCATAATGCCCGGCTCCTTCTGCTCTGTCGCCAGCGCCAGCCCCGGCACCCCGTCCGTCACCAGGTTGATCCACAAAATTTGCAGCGGCAGCAGCGGTAGCGGCATCCCCAGCAGCGGGCCAATCAGCATCACCAGCAGTTCACCGGTATTGCTGGACAACGTGTACTTCACAAACTTGACGATGTTGTCATAGATGGTGCGCCCTTCTTCCACAGCGGCCACAATGGTGGCAAAGTTGTCATCCAGCAAAATCATCTCCGCCGCTTCTTTAGAGACATCTGTGCCGGTGATGCCCATGGCCACGCCAATGTCTGCTTTGCGCAACGCCGGCGCGTCGTTCACGCCATCGCCGGTCATGGCCACCACTTCCCCTTTGGCTTGCAGCGCATCCACAATGTTCAGCTTATGTTCCGGCGAAACGCGGGCATACACCGACACCTCATCTACCACTGCTTTCAATTCATCCACACTCATTTTGGTCAACGCCTGTCCGGTCAGGTTGGCATTGTTGTCGGTGATGGTCAATTCGTGGGCGATGTGCTGCGCGGTCAGGGGGTGATCGCCGGTGATCATGATGGTGCGAATCCCGGCGGTGCGGGCCATTTCCACCGCCGGTTTCACTTCTGGGCGGGGGGGGTCAATCATGCCCACCAGCCCCACAATCACTTCATGTTCTTCCACCGTTTCATCCGGCGACTCCAGCAGTTGAAAGGAGACGGCCAATACCCGCTGCCCCTGGTCGGCCATGCGGTCATTGGCCGCTTGCATCCGGGCGCACATCTCTTCATCCAGCGGCACAATTTCCGATCCCGTCCATATCTGGTCGGAAATGTCCATCAAGCTGTCAATAGCCCCTTTAGAAAAGGCGATATAGGGGGTCATATTGGGTGGCAGGTCTTCGGGATTGGCATTTACCTTGTGGATGGTGATCATCCGTTTGCTTTCGGAAGAAAAGGGGATTTCGCGCACGCGGGGGAAGGTGGTTTCCAGGTTGTTTTTGTCGTAGCCAAAATGGCTGGCGGCGACGACTAATGCCGCCTCGGTGGGGTCGCCGATGGCATGAATGCTGCCGTCTTCTTTGGTTTCCAGTACGGCGTCATTACACAGCGCCCCGGCGCGCAGCAGCAGGCTGAGGGTACGCTCCGCGGGTGGCGCGTCCGGGTTGGCGTCGGCGTTGAGCATGATGCCCTTGCCGCTGAGCAGAGTAGCCACTTGTTGGGTATGGCCGACCACATCCAGGACGGTAACGGTCATACGGTTCTGGGTCAGGGTGCCGGTTTTGTCGGAGCAGATGACGGTGACGGAGCCGAGCGTTTCCACGGCGGGCAGCTTGCGGATAAGGGCATTGCGCTTGAGCATGCGTTGTGAGCCGAGGGCCAGGGTGATGGTGACGACGGCGGGCAGCCCTTCGGGCACGGCCGCTACCGCCATGCTGATGGCCGTCAGGAAGAGGATTTTCAATGTCTCGCTGAGGGGGACGTTTGGGTCGCGGGTGACAAAACCGATGACCAGGACAACGGCGATAATGGCCAGGGCGGCCCAGGCCAGCTTAACGCCCAGGTCGGCCAGCCGTTTTTGTAACGGAGTCATTTCCTGGGTTACGTCTTGCAGCAGTTCGGCGATGTTGCCCAGTTCGGTGTTCATACCGGTGGCGGTGATCACGGCCGTGCCCCGCCCATACGTCACCGTTGTCCCCATGTACACCATATTTTTGCGGTCGCCTATGGTGAGATGGTCATCGGCCAGCGGCTCGGTCTGTTTTTCGACTGCCTCTGATTCCCCGGTGAGGGCCGATTCTTGAATTTTGAGGTTGACGCTTTCAATGACACGGCCGTCGGCCGGCACCAGATTACCCGTTTCCAACAGCACCACATCACCCGGCGCCAGTTCGTTGGCGGAAATTTCCACCAGGTGGTTATCGCGTTTCACGCGCACGGTGGGCACGGCCAGTTTCTTGAGGGCGGCAATGGCCTGTTCGGCGCGATACTCCTGGGAAAAGCCGATGATGGAATTGAGTGCCACAATCGCCAGGATGACCACAACTTCCACAAATTCGCCCAGGAGCAGCGACACCAGCGCGGCGATGATCAGCACAATCACCAGCGGCTCTTTCAACTGCTCCACAATGATTTCCAGGGGCCGGCGGCCCCCCCGCTCCACTAATTCATTCAGGCCAACCTGCTCCAGCCGTTTTTGCGCTTCGGCAGAGGTCAAACCGGCCTCTATCGAGGTCTCAATCTGTCTGGCCGTCTCTTCGACGCTGAGTTGATGCCAGTTTGCCATAAACCCTCCTGCTCCCAGTTTTTTCAGGATGTGGTGGAGTATAACATATCTGTTTTTCCTGGACGATTGACCATACGCAAACGGACGGCCGTCCGATATAATCACGTATTCAGGTATCAAGTGTCAGGTGTCAAGTATCCGACACTTGATACCTGACACCTGACACAAATCAAGGAGATATGTATGAGTCAGAATTATATTCCTGACCGCGCCATGTTCATTTTTGCTCACCCGGATGATATTGAGTTTGGGGTGGCGGGCACGGCCGTGAAGTGGGCGCATGGTGGTTGTGACATCACCTACGTAGTCATCACCGATGGCAACGTAGGGTCACATGACCGGAATATGACGCGGGAGCAATTGGCCGTCATCCGGCGCACGGAGCAAAGCGCCGCCGCCGAAGTGGCCGGTGTGCATCGCTGCATTTACCTGGGGTATGACGATGGCATGTTGGAGCCATCATTGGCATTGCGCAAACAACTGGTGAAGCTCATCCGGCAGCATAAACCAAATGTGGTGGTCTGTGGCGACCCAACGGCCGTGCTGTGGGGCGGGCGCATCAACCATCCCGACCATCGCGCTGCCGCTACGGCGGCCATAGACGCCGTCTTCCCCGCCAGCGAAATGCACCTGCTCTACTCCGAATTTGAGCAGGAGGGCATCACCCCCCACAAAGTCAATTACGTCTACATCAGCACCTACACCGACCCCGATTTTTACGTGGACATATCCACCACCATTGATACCAAGCTGGCGGCGCTGCGCGAACACAAAAGTCAGCTTGGCGATTGGAACCCGGAAGAGCGCATCCGCCAACGCGCCGAGCAAGTGGGTAAAAACGTGGGCTTAAAGTACGCCGAAGGCTTCCGCCGCGTGACGCTGCAAGCGGTAGTGGTAGAGGAAGAGCCGGTGTTAGAGACGACGGTGGCGACAAGCGCGTAGGACAAATTGTCAATTTGCCCTACCGGAGAAAAAGATGGCACAAGGTAACGACTACATTCCCAAACGAGCGATGTTCATCTTCGCTCATCCTGATGATATTGAGTTTGGCGCGGCGGGCACGGCCGCGAAGTGGGTAAAGGGTGGCGCGGAAGTGCTGTACGTGGTGCTGACAGACGGCAACATTGGCAGCCACGAACCGGGCATGACGGCCGAAAAGCTGGCGGAAATTCGTCGGCAGGAACAGACGGCCGCCGCCGAGGTGGTGGGGGCAACGTGTGTTTATATGGGGGAACCAGACGGCCGTCTCCAACCCATCCTCGAATTACGTAAAAAACTGGTACGCCTGATTCGCCAGCACAAACCCAACGTGGTGGTCTGCGGCGATCCCAATTTTTACTACAGCGATTGGTACATCAACCATCCCGACCACCGCAACGCCGGGCAGGTGGCCATGGAAGCCGTTTTCCCCTCGGCCGACTCGCCCCTTATCTTCCCGGAACTGCTGGACGAGGGGTTAGAGCCGCACAAAGTCAACTACGTCTACGTCAGCTTCGGCCGGCGGGACGCCAACATTTACATAGACATCACCGACACCATTGATCTGAAACTAAAGGCTCTGCGCTGCCATGCCAGCCAGCTAGGCGAATGGGATCCAGAGCCGATGCTCAAGGAATGGTCATCCGAAGCCGGGGCCAAAGTAGGTTACAAATACGCCGAAGGCTACTTCAAAATCACGCTGAAGGAGGATGAAGTAGGGGGATAGTGGTTGGTGGCCTGTACGGATTATTGAGAAGATACGTTTGATGTTTCGCTTCTGCGCGGCATAGGCTCCCGGCAAACCTCTACGACGAACACAAGAGCCAGCCGGAACTGTTGATCGCCCTAACCCGCTCTAGCCCGTATCCAACGCCGGCGCCAAAGTAACCAACACGAGGATGGCGCACGGTCGTCCCCCACCCCCCTCATCCTATTTCTCCCCTCATCTATCCCGTCACGTTTTCGTCACGGTTCGTTGCTATCGTGACGGCCGTATGACCACCAAACCGTTGCCCCCCTCACCATTAGCCGGGCAGACCTACCTGCTGCGGTTGTGGCAAGAAGGCCCAGACGCTCCCTGGCGTGTGTCTTTACAACATGCCACCACCGGGGAGCGTTGGGGGTTTGCCAGCCTGGAGGCCCTGTTTTCATTTTTGGTTGCCTCATTGCCGCGTGCAGCCTCCGCGCCCCAACCTGGCAGCCGGGAAGTTCAAGTCGCTGACACAAGAGAAGAGATTGGTGATTAGAGATGGAAAATTGGTTAATGCCACTTTTCCCCCCTGGGGAACGGTTTTTAAGGACGCGCCGCGTTGTAACTTTTGGAGGATTTAACCCATGGCCATTTTTAATCATCGTTTTGTTCGTTTCTATCAATCGCGCCGTTATCTTGCCGTAATTCTATGTGGCCTTATCGCCCTCCTTTTGTTATGGGGGCGAATGGCATTGCTGGCTACGGCCGTCACCCAAAACCCTCTCCACGCCGCCTGGCAACAGGCCCAACGGGCCGGCGCTTACACCTTTCGCGCCGACATCCGCCAGCGTTCCATCCCCGTCGCCACTGTTTTGAACGTAGGCCAGACTGACCGCGAAGATAACCTGCACCTGCAAGGCACAGCCGACCTGTCTGCCCAATCGCTCAACCTGACGCTCTGGTCCAACGGCGGCAATATCCTGGACGCCACCAGCGGCACCGAAGTGGAAGTGCGTGACGGCCGTACCCGCATCCGCCGCGAAAACGGTCCCTGGGAAGAGCTGCCCAACGTCCTGGACAGCTTCGCCCCCCAGGGTGACTTCCTCAGCTTCCTCGTCGCCGCCGACAACGTTCAATCTCCAATCTCCCAATCTCCCAATCTCCAATCTCCGCCTCCCCAATCCCCCCACTTTACTTACGAAATTGATTCCGCCGCCTTCGCCGCCTACCTGCGCGACCAACTGCAAAACCAGGCGCTCCGCCAGGGCGAACTGCTGCCCGGCATGACGCTGGAAGTCTCGCAACAAATCCGAGAAATGCGCGGTACAGGCGAACTGTGGCTGGACGCCAACGGCTACCCGCAGCGCCAGGTGACGCGCTTGCAATTTCCGCCCCAGGATGGCTACCGGGTAGAAACGGAAATAGTTGTTACCTATGGCTTCCCGGACACGGCCGTCTCCTTCTTCTCTCCCGAACACCTCAACCGCTACCTGCCCACACTACAACAGGGGTTGTTGTTCACGGCCGTTGCCAGCCTGCTCACCGGCCTCATCCTCTTTTTTGTCATTCGCCGCCCCCGCTCCCGCCTGGTCTACAATGCCATCACCATCACCTTCATCATCTCCACCATCTTTGGCCCCCTGCTGCAATCCGTCCACGCCGAAACCGCCTACCACCGCCGCAGCCAGCGCCAGCAGGTACAAGAGAGCTACCAGCAACAGGTAGACGGCCGTCAAGAATTTATCAACGCCCGCGAACAGGCTGCCGCCAACGACCTGGCCCAAACGTCGCCTGAAATCCTGGCGGCTATCCGGAGTGGGAATTATGAAAAAGGAGAGGTCTCTTCACTTCATAATTCATCCTTCATAATTCCTAATTCTTTCGGCTCCGCCGATAGTGACCAGGACGGCCTGACCGATTACGAAGAATCCATCCTGGGCACAAATCCAGACAACCCGGACACTGATGGCGACAATCTGACGGATTTGCAGGAGATACAGGGGTTTACGCACAACGGCCGTCAATGGCACACCAACCCCCTCGACTCCGACACCAACCAGGACGGCATCGCCGACGACCGCGAATGGAACAACCCCGAAGCCTTTCACGCCACCTGGGACACCGACAACGACGGTATTCCCGACCTCTTCGACGAAGACAACGACAACGATGGTGTGCCCGACCGGCTCGACATCTCCCCTTTCAGCCAGCACAGCCAGACCTTCAACCAGGACAACCCCTTTTCCCTGCTCGTCAATGGCCTGACGCCCGGTGAACCCACCTTTGTCGAATTTCAACTCCGCCCCACCAACCCCGACCATCTCTGGTACGCCCTCAACGCCTACGACTGGCCGTCTGATTCGCTGGGCAACATCAAAGACATCACCGGGGCCACCTTCCCCGACAGCCTGGGGGACATCCAGCTTGTGCCCGCGCTGGAAATCCAGACCAGCAGCGCCAACGCCAACCTGCCCCTCACCAATCCCATCGCTGTTGTGCCCATCCGCCCCATTCCCGGCGTCATTCCCCAGACCGACATCTTCAGTGGCACGTTGACCCTGGCCCCCAGCGGCAATGATCTGGCCGTCACCTTCAGCACCAACCGGCTGGACAATCTGACAGTGCGGCAAGGTACTTGCGCCGCACCCGGTAACATCGTCACCCCCATTCCCTTTCCCACCAATGGCCTGACGACCATCGTGCCTGGTGTGCGCTTACAAGATTGGGCCGATGGCAGCCACATCATCGTCGCCCGTGAATTTGACCCGCGCAACTTGATCAGCTGTGCCCAAATCCCGCACATCCCCTTTGTGGGCAACCAGATGGTGGACCAGGAACAGCTACGGCCGTACCAGATCTCCGTGCGCGACATCTCCCCCGACCGCAACACCAAAGCCATCTACGTCCCTCTCAGCCTCATCACCGATGACCGCACCGGCCAGCGCGTCGCTTTCAGCGGCAAGATGCTCTATCTGCCCGGCAGCAGTTGGCAAAGCGCCCACCAGGTCCGTTTTGTCTGGACGGTGAATATGCTCACCGACGAAGTGTGTACCTATGGCGCTATTTTGCCCGGTATACCTGATGGCTGTTACCAGGAACAAAACGACGTTCCCCGCGTCATCCACACCTACCCCGAAAGCTGGCGACTCACCGGTCTCAACGTCGTCGAAGAGCGGCAGGTAGACGCCGTCACCATTTACGAAGACCCGGCGCTGGACAGCGACCTCAACAGCGACAACGCCCTCGTCCCCCTGGCCTATGGCCTGGATCTGGCCTATCTGCAAGGGCGCGACTGTGACACGGCCGATGCCGACGGCAACTGCCAGGGCGACGGCCTCCGCGACATCCTGCCCGCCGAAATCCAGCGCCGCTTTAATCACCCCACCAACCAGTTTGTGCCCGCTTTGCAGCGTTGGGAGATTGAAAATATCCTGCGTGTGGAACGCGCCCAATATGAAACCCTGGGCGACTATGTGCGCGCCACTGCCGAAGAAACCACCACCCCCATCCTGGACACCTTTGCTCCGCACTGGACGCCCACCGACCCCATCACCCCCACCCTGCTTTTTGCCTACGACTACCGTTACCGTAGCCTGAACCTGGACAGCCTGGCTGCCGCCGACGGTACGCTCACCTGGAACAGTACCAGCCGCCTGACGGTCAACTTTGCCGGGAACGGCGGTGTGCCCGTGCTTACCCAGGCCAACTTGAAACTGGCGGCGTATGGGTATGATGACACGGCCGTCACCTGGTCACGCCTCACCCCCGAAGCCGTCTGGAAACTGGCCGGGCAGCGCTACGCCGCCGACTTCGCCGACGAACCCGACCCCGAGGTGGCTGACGGGATGCTCATGGGCGTTCAGCTTTATTTCCTGGCTCTCTCGCGTGGCGTCCAGAACGTCGTTCAGATTGGCGATATTACCGTGCCCGCTTATCGTGAACCGGAAAACGTCACCGCTTCACGGGCGATACAGGCCGGCGCGGCCGGCGTCGGCCGTTTCATCACCGGCGTCATCTACGTGGGCAACGTATTGGTCACCAGCGGCGACATCCCCAGCAGCATATGGGCCAGGCTCGGCCGCACCTTTACCGAGGGGCTATCCAATCCGGTGCGCTCCATCAACGCCAACCTCATCCGCCCCGTGCGCGAATTTTTCCAGGGGCTAAGCCGGGTGCAAATCGCCCTGGTGGTCACCATTGTCGCTGTGGTGGTGGTGGCACTGGTGGCCGGTGTGGTGGTCGCTCTCATTGCCGCCCGCGCCCATTCCAGCAGCGGTACGGTAGATTTTATTGTGGGCATTACCGTATTGGTGGCCGCCATCATCATATTTGTCCTCAGCGTCGTGCTGCCCATTCTGGACTTGATCGGCCTGATCCGGGTGGGTAGCGTGGCTACCACCACCGTCAACGGATCGCGGCTGGCCTCCAGCTTCACCAGCGTCAAAGCCAACGCCCTGGCTGCGGCCATCGGCCTGATCATCGAACTGGGCGTCATCTGGGGCGTTTTCATTTATGAGATTGCCAGCGGTAATATTGACCCCAACTCCGCTGAATTTTCACAACTGCTGGCCGTTTCTCTGGCTGCCTCTCTGGTCGCTGCCCTGTATGCCGCCCTGGGTGCCATCCCTGGCGTCAACATCATCGTTGGCCTGGCGGCAGTGGTAGACCTGATCATCCTGGGGTTGTGCAAACTCGGTTTTGCCGGGGCGCTGCAAGATTTCCAGGGAAATGGCTGCTTCAGCATTCGCAACCAGCTCACCCAGGAAATTGCCCGCTTCCTCTACCGGGGAAACATCATCTTCAATTTTGCCGACCATTCCGATTCCATCAATCTGCGCTCTCTGGACATGCGCCTGACGGACCCCGCCGCCGGGTTGGCGGCCGGGAACAGTTTGGTTTTCACCGCCACCGTCAGCACCAATCTGCGTCCCTCGGTACCGGATGGCCCGGCCACCGGCGCCTACCGGCAAACCACCATCCGCAGCACCGGCCTCAACTACCAGTTGAGCAGCGCCGCTGACGACTCTCTGGCTGCCGGCCGCGATAGTAACCGGGATGGCTGGACGTTTTATGACTACGGCCGTGTCCGTTTTACCATCGCCTCCATCCCCGTCCCCTACCAGTTCACCCTGGACCTGTACCGGGGCGTTTACCAGACGCGCACCATCGTCAGCGATCCCATTCCCCTGACGACCGGCATCAACACCACCATCCCCCTGCACTTCAACGTTGGCCTGGCCATTCCCGCCTGGTCTTGCGCCGCCGACATTTGCAACAACTTCAACGAAAATGCCAGCTTCACCCAATCCCTGGGCAGCAACTTTTACTTTGACGTGCTGCCCGCCACCATTAACGAATTTGCCAGCACCGACTGGACGCCTGGCTGGCTGGCTCACCAACGCGACCTGGACGGCGATGGCTTGCTCAGCATCGCCCATGGCGGCAATGACCCGGATGACACCACCTTTGACGCGGACGGCGACGGCCTCACCGACAACATGGAAATTGGGTATCAAAGCCTGGGTACGGCCAATGGCGGCGGGTATATCAATCCGCTTAACCAGGACACCGATGGCGATGGCCTGTGTGACGCCGACGAATTGCGCGTGGGCAGCAACCCCAACCTGGCCGACACCGACGGCGATGGCCTGACAGACGGCGAAGAGGTCTACCGCCAGGATCGCTGCGATATGGACAACGATGGCAACACCACCGAATGGATTGGCGGCTGGCTCTTCACCTATGCCTCCGGCCAGACAACACGCATCAGCTCCGATCCCACCCAACGGGACGGCGATGACGACGGCATGAACGACCGCACCGAACGCGAACTGCACCTGCTCGACCCCACCGCTTTCCCGTTTCATCCCGATGTGTTCAATGAGGCCCCCATCGGCATTTACCCATCCACCAGTGACCTGGACAATGTGGTACGGCCGAACACCACCATCCGCTACACCGCCACTGTGCAAAACAATTTCAACGTGCCGCTCTATGCTGCTGGCTCGTTGACAACTACTTTCCCCACCGCCTTGGGCGGCGGGCAGCCGGTGACCTCCTTTTACATCTTCCAGGGAGACCAGGCCACCTATGCCGCAAACCTCACGGCCGTCGGCAATTCCCAGGTCGTCACCATCCAAAACAGCGCCCTGGCCGAAGCCCAAAGCTCCGACCAGATGACGACGCCGCCCGGCCTCTTCTTTGACCTGAGCGAAAATCTGCCTTTCACTGTAGACAATGATCAGCCTGCCAGCCAGCTTACCAGCGGCGCTTATGTGCGCGCCGGCGGCTACCGCGTCATCGGCGGCAGCGCCAGCGACCCCACCTCCTACGTGCAGCGCGTGGAAGTGAGCGTGGATGGCGGCGCCACCTATACCCCGGCCAATGGCGCCGAGGCGTGGGCCTTCACCTGGAACGTGCCTGCTACCGAAGGGCCGTTCACCCTGCGCACCCGCGCCGTTGACGCCGTAGATTTTGTGGAATCGCCGGTCAACACCGTCACTGTGCTTATTGACGGCCAGCCGCCCGCGCTCACCAGCAACGACACCGGCAACCCGGTGCATCGCGCCAACCGCAACCTGCAAAACGCCTGGACGGTGGCCCTCAGCGGCACGGTCAGCGACCCGCCCGTTGGCGGCAGCCCCGGCAGCGGCGTGGGCCGGGTGGAGGTCTGGTTGGAACCGTTGAGCAATGGCTGGCAAACGGCCGTGCGCAATGGCGCCGACTGGAACATCGCCTACGCCCTGGCCAGTACCGACAGCAGCGGCAACGCCGTGGTAGAACCCACCGGCCAATACACCGTCACTGTGCGCGCCTTTGACAATGTGGAAAACGTGGCCGATGAAACCGGCTACCTGGTCTTCCCTGTGCGCGTGGACAATAGCGCGCCGCAAACGCAGTTCGATCCGGTGGGAGTGGAAACGGCCGTCATCTCCCCCAACGAAACCGCCATCACCCGCACCACCTTCATCAGCCAACCGCTCACCTTCACCGGTCTCATCACCGATGTCACCAATGGCGTGGGCGCAGGCGTAGGCGAACTGCAAATTGCCTTTGTGCCCGCTCCCCTGCTGGACACGCTGGCCGCCCCTAACCTGCTCATGTACTTCAATGAACCGGCGGGCAGCACCGACTTCGCCGAAGTTTCCGGCAACAACCATGAACTGCTTTGTTACATCGGCTCCGTAGACGCCTGCCCCCGCGCCAGTGGCAGCGGCGGCGAATTTGGCGGCGCCATCAGTTTCGATGGCGCGGACGACTTCCTGGACATCAACGCCAACATCCCCGAATCCGGCGCCACCGTCGCCCTCTGGTTCAACACCACCTGCGCCGACTGTGGTCTGCTCATCGCCGACCAGGGCATCCTGGGCGCGGGTGGCCACGACCGCAGCCTCTATCTGCAAAACGGCAACGTCTGCTCCTTTGTGGATGGCACGGCCTTCAACGAAACCATCTGCACCACCGGTACCAACTGGGCCGATGGGCAGTGGCATCAGCTCATCCACACCCTGGGCAGCAACGGCAACGCTCTCTATGTGGATGGCGACGCGCAGGCCAGCGGCGTCGTCACCGCTTCCGACTTCACCGCCCAAGACGGCCTCAGCCTGGGTTATGCCCCCGAAGCAACCAGCGATTACTTCAACGGCCGTATGGACGAATTTGCCATCTACACCACCGCTTTCACCGCCGACGAGGTGAACACCCTTTACCGCCGCTGGCAGCCGGTGACGCTGGCCCAATCCGGCCCCGGCGTCAGCAGCAGTGCCTGGAGCTATGCCCTGACCGAGGGCGGCCCTGGCGAGGGGCTGGAAGGGTATTACCAGGTGGATATGCGAGGCGCGGATGTGCTGGGCAACCGTGAGGACGAACAGCGCGGCCTGTGGGCGCAGTGGAGCGGCCTGATTGACCTGGCCCCGCCGCAAATCAGCCTGGGTGTACAATACAGCGGCCTGGGCGCGTCTGCCCAAACCACCTACAGCGCCAACATCACCGACTTCAATCTGGTGGTGGATGGTTACGCCGGCCCCTGTGCTCTGGAACCAAACGACGCCCACTACGACGATTCTGCCTGGTGGCAGACGATAAGCAACAATACCCCCCGGCTCAATCAGTTGACGCCGTCCTGCACCGTCAGCGGTTTCCAGAGCGACGCCGTTTTCGCCCGCGCCTGTGACCAGTTTGGCCGCTGCTCTGCTGCCGTACCTGACCAGTACCAGCTCTTTTTTGCCAGCTACCCGCGCCTCACCTTCGAGTTTAACCGTATTGAGCGCGCTAACCTGCTGGGCGGGGCCAACCGCCAGGTGGTGATTGATGGGCTGGACCACGTCAGCGGCATTGCTCTGGACGAACAGGCCGGCTACCTGTATTGGCTAGAAATTGACCGGGATGGGGGAAACAACGGCCGTATCCGCCGCGCCTCCCTGAACGATTACACCCCCCAAGATCTGATTACCGGCCTGGCCTACAGTCCCGCTCGCCTGCCGCGCACCGGTGGCCTGGCCGTCAATCCCGCCAGCAACCGCCTCTTCTGGACGCAGCAAGGGCAAATCTGGGCCGCCAACGTAGATGGCTCTGGGGCAACCCTGCTGCATACGCTGGCCAATGACGCTACCGCCGGTGAAATCGTTCTGGATCGTCTGAACGGCCGTATCTACGGCATTGCCACCGCCAGCTTTAACAACAGCTACCAGCCCTCCATCTTCCGCCTGAACGTGGACGGCAGCGGCTTCCAGACCATCTACACCGCGCCCGTTCAGCCAGAAGTGTTCAATATGACCGACCTGGCGCTGAGCCAGGATGGCGCTACCCTGTACTGGATTAACAATTTCCAACTGTGGCGGGCCAATAGCAATGGCAGCGGCGTCACCAATCTCGGTTATGCCGCCAGTTCACGGCAAGACGTTGGCTCGCTGTTGGTCAGCCCGGTGGGGCAGCAGGTGTATTACACCAACTTCAGCAACATTGCCGTCACCGATTTAACTACCGGCCAGACCAGCACGGTATTGCCCGCGTTGTGGAGCTACAGCCCACCGCTGGACATGTACGTCCATCACGCCGCGGGGGTGATGACCGCCGGCCTGATCCCGGCGGCGGCCATCACCCGCGTAGACCTGGCGCTGGATAAGCAGCTACAGAGTGGCCTGGCCGTCACCGGCAGCACGCTGGCCTATGACCTGGTGGTGCAAAACCGCAGCTATCTGGACGCCACCAACGTGACGCTGGTAGACACGCTGCCCGATGGCGTCACCTACCACAGCGTCAGTTCTACGCCGCCCGGCGTCACCTGCCAGAGCAGTGCCGGGGTAGTGACCTGTGACCTGGCGACGCTGAATGGCGGCACGGCCGTGACTGTCACCCTCACCGTCAATATCACCAGCGCAGCCAGCGGCACGCTGGTAAACACTGCCGTCGTTTCCGCCCGGCAAGAGGACAGCAACCTGGCTAACAACAGCGTCACCCTGACGCGCGGTCTGGTGGTGCCCCCCGCTACCGCCACCCCGGTTAGCCCGGCGGTAGGCCGCTTCATCTATTGGAGCAGCGACTATGATATTCGTCGCCTGCGCCTGGACGTGCCCGGCAGCCCGGAAACGGTTATCCGATTGCCCTTCCAGGATGGCCTGGCCGATGGCGTGGCGGTGGATCAGGTGAACGGCCGTCTCTACTTTGCCCGCCTGGGCGCCCATGTCATCCAGACGACCAACCTGGACGGCAGCAATTTGCAAAGCATCAGCGTGCCCGGCCCGGCGCGCGCTGTCACCGTAGACCCGGCCCACAACGCCCTCTTCTGGATTGACGCCGATACGGACGTCATCTACCGCGCCAATCTGGACGGCAGCAATCAGACCATCATTGTCACCGGCCTGATTGCCGGTAAAGATCTGCTGGTGGACAGCCTGCGCGGCTACCTGTACTGGTCGGATGGCACGGGCAGTTTGTATCGCAGTGGGCTGGATGGCACGGCCGTGCAGCGGCAGCGTGGCCCCTCCACCTGGACGTTTGGCATGGTTCTGGACAGTTACGGGCAGCGACTTTACTGGATCAACTCCAATGAGGGTCTCATCCAATCTGCGCCGTTGGACGGCGGGCAGGGGGTTACTTCCCTGCCGCAAACCCTGGTCTGGCCTTACAGCGGCCTGGTCATTGACGCTGCCGCCGGTAAGCTGTACTGGTCGGAAGGTGAAACGCTTTATCGTGCCAATGTGGATGGCAGCAACCAGGAAACGGTGGCTACCGGCGTAGCCAGGCTGAGCCAGGGCGGGATTCTGGCCCCGTTGGCCCAGGTGTACACGCCCCCCTTCCCAACGCCTACCCACACGCCCACACCCACCAACACGCCCACGCCGTCTAACACCCCCACGCCGACGCCGACGAACACGCCCGCGCCCACGGCCACGCCCACCACCACCCCCTTCCCGCTGCCTTCGCCCACGCCGGGTGGGCCACCGGCTGCCGCCAATCTCTTCTTTGGCGCTTTTGACCTGCTGCAACGCGCCCCCATCACCGGCTGCGCCGACGGCAGCTGCGTCACCACCATTTACGACAATCCTGGCGATTCCACTATCAGCGCCATTACCGTTGATTCTTTCAACAACAAGGTGTATTGGTTCTCGTCAGACGTTATCGGCGAAATTCATCGCGCCAATCTGGATGGAAGCGATGAGGAAGTAATCTTCAGCGATCCCACGTTGTTCATTAACGAGATGGCGCTGGATGCGGTGGCTGGTTACCTGTACGTCACCGACCTGGACGGCAGCATCCACCGGATGACGCTGGACGGCCAGCAACTGACGCCTCTCCTGAGCGGCCTGGGTTTCATTTCTTACATCACCCTTGACCCCATCCGCGAAAAGATGTACTGGCTGAATGAAGACAACTACCCGGCCAAAATCATTTACCGCGCCAATCTGGACGGCAGCCAGGTGGAGGTGGTACTGGCAGATGACGGTACACAGATGCCGCCGCCAATTGGTTCGTTCGTCGTTGGCCTGGTGATTGACCCAGACCATAACTGGTTGTTATGGACGTATCGCGGTGGTTTTGAAGACCCTTACGGCCGTATCCGTCGCGCTGACCTGAATTGTGGCGAACAGTTCCCCCTGCCGGAAAGCTGCCTGCGCACCATGTGGGAAGATGGCGACCTGGTACCGCGGGGGCTTGACCTGGACCGGACGACGCTGCAACTGGTCTTTGGCACCGAACATATTTGGGACGCCGATTTCGATATGCAGCAGATGCCTCTGGATGGCATGGGGCCGGCTACCGTGCTGGTGGGCAATATGAGCGGCGGGCCGCAAGCGGTGGCGCTGCACTATCCTTACCCGCCGGGCTGCGCCGCCATTGGCCCGGACGCCTATGAGCCAGACAACGCTTTTACGCAGGCGACGGCCGTGACCCTGGAACAGGCGAGTATAGACCACAACTTCCACACCCTCAGCGACGCCGACTGGCTTTACTTTGACGCCTCCCGCGCCATCATCTACACCATCAACACCGGTTCCCAGACCGGGCGCGGCGACACCTACCTGGAACTGTATGATACAGACGGTACGACCCTGTTGGCCGCCGACGACAACAGCGGCGCGGGCCTCAACAGTCGTCTGCAATTCACACCGCCAGCGGACGGCCGTTACTATCTGCGCGTCAGTAACCTCTCTGGCGTCGCCTCCTGTGACACGGTGTATGGCGTCTACCTGGACAGCGCCCCGGCTGCACCGGATGATGGCGACCCTGCCCCGCCCACGCACCAGTTACCGCTGCTGCACAGCGCCGTCATCACCCCCGCCCACGAAAGCCACCTGGCCAGCCTGGGCGCGGTAGACGTGACCGCCGCCATCGCCGCCCTCGACTTTGCCCGCGCCGTGACCATTACCGTCAATGGCGCGCCGCTGGCGACTACCACCTACCCCAACGGTACGGTGACGGAAACGCTCTTCACCGCCCCCTGGACGCCGCCCGCCGAAGGCGCCTACACCCTCTCCTCGGTGGCCGAAGATTGGGCCGGCCGGGTGCAGACGATGACGGTACCGATACAGGTGATGGTGGACACGGCCGTGCCCACCATCACCATCGCCCCCACCGTCTATACCAGCACCCACCTGCTGGCCGACGGGCAGATCGCCTTCAGCGGTACGGCCGGCGACACGGCTGCGCCGCCACAAGTCAGTGTCAGCGTAGACGGCCATCCATTCCGCGCCGCCACCCTCAACGGCGGCAATTGGCAACTGCCCTGGCTGGTGGGGGACATGGACGGCGACTCCTTCCCGTTGATTGCCCAGGCCACCGACAGCGCCGGGCAGACGGGCCAGGCCAGCCAGACCGTCACCGTAGATGTGCTGCCGCCGCAAGCCGGAGAAATCACCCTTCTGCATAATGGTGATGTGCTGACTACCAGCCAGACCATCTACCAGGCTAACCCTGAGTTAGAAATCACCTGGCAGCCGTTCAGCGATGGCAGCGGTTTACAGGGGTATTACGTCGGCTGGACAACTTCACCCACGCCCACGCTGGCGGCGCTGACCTTTGTGCCCCCCGCCGGGCCGTTGCAGCACACCCAGACCGTGGGCGAGGCGGAAATCCGCTATGCCCACGTGGTTGCCGTGGACAGCTACGGCAACCGCAGCCAGCAATCGTTTGGCCCGTTCTACGTAGACGGCCCGGCCACGCCAGACCTGATCAGCCACCCGGATGGCGGCGTCTTTGCCGGTTATCTGGGCTGGCTCGACAGCGGCGCGACGCAACTGGCGGCCGATTTCGCCTTGCTAAACGGCAATTACGGCCAATCTGGCCAGGGCGGGCCGCAGCGCTTCTACCTGAGTTGGGATGATGTGGCGCTGCGCCTGGCCTGGGACGGGGCCAATTGGGATACGGACGGCGACTTGTTCATCTATCTGGACACGGCCGTAGGCGGCGCACCCACCCTCTACAATCCCTACACCACCACGCCCACCACCACCATCAGCTTCCCGGTGGGCATGACGCCCAACTACGCCATCCAGGTAGAAAGCACCATCACCGCCACCCTCTTCACCTGGACGGGCACTGTCTGGCAGCCGGTCGGCCCGCTACCGATCACCGATAACGGTTCACCGATTACCGACCTCTACCTGCCGTTTAGTCAGGTGGGCCTCAGCAGCACCAGCACCTTGCGCCTCCTGGCCGTGGCCAGCGAAGAGGAGGGGCTGCGCCTGTGGGCGGCTGCGCCGGACAAAAACCCGCTGAACAGCGAGCGGGTGGTCAATCCTATCGCCATCGGCCGCGACCTGAATGTGTATGGCCTGACGTTGTATCACCAGACGCCGCTGGCGTTGGGCACATTGCCGGATGACGGCCGTTTTGCCGCCAGCAATTTGCAGGTGAGCGTCAGCGCCAGCCCGGCCGGCGTCAGCGTGGGTTATCTGGAAAGTGACCTGCTCGACCTGCTCACGCCGGGTGGCCGGATTGACGCCGACGGCGACGGCGAGATAGACGTGGAACTGCCATTTGTGATGGAGCAACGGCCGTTGGCCAATGGGCAGCCCATCACCTTCACCATTCAATACGCCAACAGCGGCCCGGTGACGGCGACCAATGTGGTGGTGAATCTGGCAGATTGGGGGGCGCTGACGCTGACGGGTAATGCGAACATCTCTCTGGGTGATGTGGGGCCGGGGGAAACGGGCCAGGTTGCGGTCACGGCCGTTGTCAACAGCGCCAATGGCATCTCGGCCGAACTGACGGCCGTGATCCAGGATGAGTGGCGCGGTGTCCATGATTGGGCCTGGGTGCAACATGACCTGGACACCACCCCGCCTGCCCTGGCGTTGAGCTTCCCGGTGGAGTGGATACGGCCGTTTACGCAGACCTTCCAGGGCACGGTGGTAGACGCTTCTGGCCTGAGCAGTGTCACCATCGAATGGCAGCCGCTGCCCGGCGGCGCGGTGCAAACGGATGTTTGCAATGACGCCGATGCGTTTGACAATACCTGGGCCTGTCCGGTGAATGTGGGCGACCTGAACAGCTACAACCAGGTGCGGGTGCGCATTGCCGGGGTTGACCGCGCCGGGAATGCCAGCGGTTTCAGCAACCCCATCTTCCTGACGGTAGACAGCACTGCGCCCACCGTCGTCCTCAGCGCCGCCTTTGAAGAGGCCATCGCCGACGGCTACCTCAGCGCCGACGAGAATCTGCTCAGCGGGCAGGTGGTGGACAATTACCGCGCCAGCCTGATCGAGATTTGCACGGAGCAGGACGATCCGGTGACGTGCAGCGTGCGCCGGGTGGTACCGGGCGATGCACCCACCGGTGACTGGTCGCTGCGACTGCCGGTGGACGGGGCCGATGGGGAGCCGGTGACGTTGGTCTTCTACGGCCGTGACGCCGTTGGCAACCGTTCCGCCCCCGTCATTCGCTCTTTCCAGATTGACAGTACACCGCCGCAGTTAACGGCCGTGCAGCACATCAGCCAGATTAACCTGGGCAGTCCCCCCGCCGGCCCCATCCTCAGCGGCACGGCCACGGATGGCGGCGCGGTGGCGGACGTGCTGGTGCGCATCACCCAACCTGATGGCGGCGCGGTCTGGCAGCCTGCCACCCGTAACGGTGTTAACTGGACATTCCCGCACAGCTTCACCGCGCCGGGCACGTATCAATTGGTGGTAGAGGTGTGGGATGTGGCGGGCAACGGCCGTGCCAGCCAGCCCTTTACGGTGGTGGTGACAGGTACGGCCGTGCGGCAGTTGTACCTGCCGATCCTGCTCAAACCGTAAACCTCGCAAACCATATTTCGAATTGCTGGTATGTCATGGGCCGGGGGGTGGCAATTTTGGTAACTGATCCGATAATGGACAGATGCGTATCATGTTATTTATCTTGCTCATTGGGCTGGTGGGTGGAGTGGCCTGTACGGCAGCGCCACAACCGTTGCCCACGGCCGTGGCCCTATCTGTCGTCCTACCCACCGAAACGGCTACGGCCGTGCCCACGCCCACCGCTGCGCCTGGCGTCACGGCCACTTCGGTTGCGCTCAGTGCAGGCGTACCTACGCTCACCCTGCCGCCCACCTTCACCCATACCCCATCGCCCACTGCTACGGCCGCAGCTTCTGCCACCGCTACGCCCACTCTGGCGCCCACACCCTGCCCCTCTGGCCAGATACAAACTGGCCTTTTCCCCAGCCGCTTCACCGGCGAAAGCAGCTACCGCGTCTATCTGCCGCCCTGTTATGGGCTGGACGGCCGGGTCTACCCCGTCATCTACCTCTTTGGCGGCAACAGCCAGGACGATAGCGCCTGGGACAACTACGGGTTGGACGAGGCTGCCGAAGCCGCCATCCAACAAAACCTCATCCCGCCGCTGGTGTTGGTGATGGTAGATGGCGGTTGGATTGCCAATACCACGTCCGGTGGGCCAAACTCCTACGAAGCGCACATCCTCGATTACCTGATACCTTACATCGAGCAAAATTATTGCGTCTGGGGTGAACCGGCAGGGCGGGCGATTGGCGGCCTGTCGCGGGGGGGGTACTGGTCATTGGAAATTGCCTTCCGCCACCCGGAGCAGTTCGTCAGCGTCGGTGGGCACAGCGCCGCTCTTATTGACTCCCACGCCGGGCCGGACATTAACCCGCAATACACGGCGCTGAGCAACGACTTGGGCGATTTGCGCATTTACCTGGACATTGGCGACCGGGATTATCTTCGGCCAAACACCGAACAACTGCACCTGGATATGACCGCCCAGGGCATCCCTCACACCTGGGTTCTGAACGAGGGCGCACACGAAGACAGTTATTGGCCGCAGCACCTGACGGAGTACTTGCTCTGGTACGCCGAACCCTGGCCTATGGAGCGGATGGTGTACCCAACGGCCGTGTGCCCACCGCCGGGTAATTGAGTAGTTGGTAACTGAGTAATTGCCCAATGACTTAATGGCCCAATTACCTAATTATCCGTTCTATGGTAATCTTCCAGCCGCATGGCATTTTTAGCGCCCTTTTTTCTGCTTCTTGGTTTACTGGCAGCGCCCATTATCCTGCTGTACATGCTGCGTTTGCGGCGGCGGGAGATGGTGGTCAGCAGTACCCTGCTCTGGCAAAAACTGCTGCGCGACCGGGAGGCCAACGCCCCCTGGCAGCGCTTACGGCGCAATCTGCTGCTCTTTTTGCAACTGCTCATTTTAGGGTTGCTGGTGCTGGCATTGGCACGGCCGTTTCTGCCCGTCCCCTCTCTCGTCAACAGCAGCGTGGTGGTGGTGCTGGATGGCTCCGCTTCCATGCAGGCCACTGATGTGGAACTGACCCGTTTTGCAGCGGCGCAGGCGGAAGCCCGCCGCCTGGTCAACGACCTGGGCGGCGGCAACCAGATGACCCTCATCCTGGCCGGGCAGACCCCCGTTGTTCTTTCCCCTCCCACGACTGACAAAACTGTGCTGCGTCAGGCTATTGAGCAGGCGCAGCCGGAAAATGGCGCGGCTGACTGGACGGCTGCCTTTGCCCTGGCTGCCGGCGCGGCCCAGGGTTTCCAAGACGCCAGAATCATCCTCATTTCGGACGGCGGTTTGCCAGGTGATTTGCCGCCGCTGCCGGCTGAACTGGTTTACGTGCCGGTGGGCAGCAACGGCGAAAATCTGGCGATCTCCGCCCTGGCTACCCGCGCCACCGGCGACGGCGTGGAACTGTTTGCCAGCGTCAGCAACCAGGGTGTGATTGACCGGGAGGCGCTGCTGACCATTACGTTGGATGGCGTCTTGTTTGATTCACGCCGGGTGGTTGCCCCGGGGCAAAGTACGGCCAATGTCACCTGGTCGCTGCCGCCGGACACGGCCGTGATCCAGGCCCATCTCTCTAACCACCAGGGGGACAATCTGTCGCTGGATGATACCGCCTGGGCGGTACATGAAGGCGGCGTCAGCAACCGCGCCCTGCTGGTGACGCAAGGCAATTTGTTTTTGGAGCAGGTCTTTGGCGTTTTGCCCGGCGTGGAAGCGTTTAAGACCGCACCAGGCAGCGACCTGCTCAACGAAAATGGGGCGGCGGCTTTTGATTTGTATGTGTTTGATGGTGTGCCCTTGCCGCAGCCGCTGCCCGCAGCCGATATGCTTATCATTAACCCGCAGTCCGGCGGTGGCGGCGACCTGTTTACGGTAAACGACGTTTTCTCTAACACGGTGGCAATCCGCCTGACCGATTCGCCGCTGCTGCAATTTGTGGATTGGCGGAACGTGAATGTGCGCCAGGCGCAGGAAGTGGTTGCGCCCTGGGCGCAAACGCTGGTGCAGGCGCAGGGTGGGCCGCTGCTGCAAATTGGGCAGCGCGGCGGCTACCGCGTGGCCCTGCTCAATTTTGATTTGCGTGATTCCGACCTGCCGCTGCAAATCGCCTTTCCCATCTTGATGGCGAACCTGACCGGCTGGCTCAGTCCGGGGCGGGCGTTTGATGCGCCGACGGGGTTGCAGCCGGGTGAGCCGGTTTCTATTATGCCGGGGGCTAGCAGCACGGCCGTGACCGTCATTAAACCGGATGGTGCCACCTGGCGCGCTGACGTGGGCGAAGGCGCGGTGATCTTTGCCGAAACCGACCAGTTGGGGCTATACCAGGTGCGGCTGCGTGATGGCGGCGCGGGCGGCGAAGAGCGCCCGGCCGGTAGTTTTGCTGTAAATTTGTTTAACCCGGCCGAATCAGCGATTTTACCGGCGGCCCAGGTGCAGGTGGGGCAAACGGCCGTGACCATCGCCGAGGAGGGCGCGGTTGGACAGCGTGAATTCTGGCCCTGGCTGCTGGCGCTGGCCTTTCTGGTGCTGCTGGTAGAGTGGTGGGTACACCACCGCGGCGCGCAATTACCCAGGCTTAAACTGAGATGATCTGCGAGGGGCGCGAAGAAAACTATAGCTGACAAGGTGTGACAGGGTGACAAAAATGTCAGATTATGGCCTTTGCCAGTATATTTACCAATGACCAATGAGCGATGACCAATTACTGAACGAAGACGAAACTACCACTGCGCCGCGCCGGGTGCGTGGCCCATTACTGCTGATGGCGCTGGCGGCGGTGTTGGGGCTGGGACTGTGCCTGGCAATGGCCGTCTTGCTGCTGCAAGGTGAGGTGCGTTCGTTACGGCCGTTTCGGAGCGAACCGACTGCCATTGCCCTGATTATCAGCGGCCAACCGCAGCTTGTGACCTTCCCGGAACTGAGCGAAAACGCCGCCGCCTACCTGAACCAGCGCATTCGTGTCACCGGTTATTACCTGCCGCTGTCGCCGCCGGCATGTGACTTTTATAATGGGCCGATTTTTAAGTGGTCGCTGGTGTCAGAGGGGTTGCAGTTGAATGCGCAGGGATTTGAACGGCCGTTGGCGTTGGCGGCGCCGGGCACAGCGCTGACGGTGGAAGGCGTCTGGCGCTTGCGCAGCGGGCCATATGGCTGCGGCAAAGCGCCGGAATCGGCCGATGTCTGGTATTTGCAGGTGGAGCGTATTGTGCAGCCTAATCCACTGGCGGCCACGACGGCCGATCCGGCTGCTTTCGTGCTCATGAGCATCAGCACCCCTCTGTTCCCCACGGTTGGCCCCACCAACACGCCGCGCCCCACCGGCCAGGCGACGGCGACGCTCTTTGCCAGCCCGACGTTGGCTGCGCCTGGGGGAACGGGCACGGCCGTGCCCGGTACACTCATGCCCACCCTCACTGCAACCACAGCCAGAACCGCCAGCGCCACGCCAACCGGTTCACTCACGCCAACACCCACCGGCACGCGGCTGGCTACCGCCACTGCCACGCCGACCGGCACACTGACAACGCCGGGCGCAACCAGCCCACCGCCGCAACCCACCCCCACCGCACCGGGCGGCCCTTACCCGGGGCCAGGCGCTACCAATACACCATCTCCGCCCGGCAGCACGCCTTCACCCACGCCGGGTTACTAAAGCCAGCAGGAGATTAGACCACCAGCAACCCCACCGTGACCAGCATGACCACGATGATCCAGCCGGTCTTTTGGGAGAGAGGGAGAAGCTGGTTACAGGCCCATTGGATGGTGGTCGCAGAGAGGAACGGACGGGGCATATTGGCGCGGCACTGGTCGCTGGCCCAGACGTAAGCAAACGTCAGGAAGGCCGGAATCAGCGCCAATACCACCGCCGGGATGAGGAACCAGAGTGGGAAGAGGGGGATTATTTGCGGGGTCAATACGGTGATGACCAGCAGCGTCACGACATGGATGGCCTGGTCTAAAATAAATCCGGGGGTGAGCGGATCATTTGCGTAACGCAGTTTGGCCCAATCGGTCAGGTAATGCAGGAAGCCTAACATGAGTAAAGCTGGCCAGGCCTGCCAGAGGTTGCGGATGAGCAGCGCAGTCACCAACACGTGAATGGCCGCGTGCAATGCCAACCCCTTTGGCCCTTGCACTTTCATGCGAAAGATGCGGTTCGTTTGTAGTGGGAAATCTCCTAGCAGATGCGCCAGCAGGAGAGTGAAAAAAATGGTCATGTCAGATCACGTCAACAACCACGCCGGGCACAGCGTCACACAATCAGATATTGGCGAATGATTACTACTCTGTGTCTGGCGCCTACCCCACATGGGAGGAATCTTCAAGTTAATAAAATTTGCTGAAAACTAAGTTCGGCAAGAATGACATTATAAAACGGCCATACTCACAAAGTGTGGTTCAGTTTACATTTGGTCGCTTACGGCCGTCGCCCGGCTCGTTATTGGTTCGGTGGGTATGGCCTTGTGCAGCACCCACACCAGGGGAAGGGTGAGAATCGAGAGTAACACGCCAATTTCATAAGGTAAGACGGGGCTTAAAGCAAAAATTGTACCGGCAACGGCCGTGCTGATGATGGTGGAAATACTGACCACCGATTGGTTGACGCCCAACACCTCGCCGCGCACTTCATCCTCTACCGTGCGCGTCGCCGCCGATTGCAGCGGCGGCATCAGCAGCCCCATGCCCAGGGCAAAAAAAACGCTGCCAAAAGCGCCCAGCCAGGGTGAGGCGACCACCGCAAAAATCAGCAGCCCCACCGCCCGAATCACCAGCCCCAGGGCAATAATGAGCGTCTCGTTCCATCGCTTGATAGCGCGGGGCAGTAGCATAAGCTGGGTGATAATCTGGGTGACGCCGACTACGGTGAGCAACAGGCCAATGCCCAGGTCGGTGATTTGTTGTGTATAACCGGCAAAGAGAACGGCCGCGCCATACAGGGCAAATGTGGATTGTAGTAGTCCCAGGGCAAATTGTCCCACAAAGGTCAGCAGCAAGACGATGACCAGCGGGTAGTTGGCGACGATGTGCCGCAAAGACAGTTGGCCACTGCCGCGCTGCCGGTTTTGCTGGCGCTGTTCGGGGGAGAGGGTTTCGTCCAGGGTGAAGTAGGTCATCAAGACCACGGCCGTGGCCGCCAGCGCCGCCAGATAAAAAGGCACTGTCGGGCCAAATAACCCGGAAAGCAATCCCCCCAATGCCGGGCCAAAAACAAAACCCAGGCCAAACGCGGCAAAAACCAGCCCTAATGATTGGGTCCGTTTTTCACGGGGGGTGATATCGGTGATGTATGCCTGAGCCACAATGATGTTGCCGCCAGTGATACCATCCAGAATGCGGGCGGCAAATAACATGGCGACCGACTGCGCCTGAGCGATCATGACAAAACTGATCGCCGTGCCAATCTGGGAGATGATGAGGATGGGCACACGGCCGTACCGGTCAGATAGTCGTCCTAAATAGGGGCTGGCGATGGCCTGCGCCAGGAAGAAGGAAGCGCCAAGCAGGGTGATCACCTGCGGTTCCATCTCAAAACGGCGCAGCGCATACAGCGGCAGCACCGGCAGCACCATGGCCGCGCCCAGCATATTCACAAATACGATGAGGAAAATGGTTAATAAGCGGCGATCCATCTGTTTCGGGTTCATGGGTATAAATTCGGGTAGGCAATATGTGGGGCCATATCGGCCAAAAAGGCGGCGGGGATACGGCGGGGTTGGCCGGTGGTCAGGTCAACACACACGGCCGTGATGCACGCCTGCGCCAGCAATGCCTGATCATGGAGACGGGTGATGGTGCAATGGCGCACGGCCGTTGCCCGCTTGACGTCGCTGATATAGGTGCAGACCTCCAATTGTTCGTCCAACAAGGCCGGTTGTTTGTATTCAATACGGTAGCGACGGGCCACAATGCCAAAACCGGCCGCCATCAGGCGGTCAATAGGCCAGCCGTATGCAGCCAATGATTGCAGGCTGCAATCTTCAATATAGGCCAGATACATGGCGTTGTTCACATGCCCGGCGGCGTCAATATCGCGCCAGCGGACGGTGGGGCGAATGGCGACCACGCCAGGCGGCGCGGGTGGCGCTGCCGGAAACGGTTCGCGGCGCGGCGCTGGCGATGGGTCGCCGCCGGGCATAAAAGCCCGGATCATCTCCTCCGAGATGGTAGCCGGGTGTAAGGTCTGGCTGTCCAGGAAGACCCAGTCGGTGTGCGCCTGGGCCACCAGTTCGCCGCTGCTTTGCAGGCGAATTTCATAGGCGCGGCGGGAGCGTACCCGGCGGAAATCTTGCACCCAGGTTTTGACAACGGCCGTATCGCCATAGTGTAACGGCCGTAAAAAAGTCACATCCGTCTCCCGGATTAGCCAATGGCGCTGCATCTGCTGGTAACGGGGGATGTCATACCCCACCGCTGCGGACGCATCCAGCGCCGCTTCTTGCATGTAACGCAAATAGTTGGCGTGGTTCACGTGCCCATAGGCGTCACATTCATAATGGCGGATGCGAAAAGCGCGTTCGTACATGGTCTGAATTTTACAGAGCCAATCGGATTCTACAAACCAACCTGAAGACGGGGCCGGTTTTGATGATGGTTAACCAAATGATCCGGTGATCATCGCCCGGCGAATAAATTCGCGGCTACAAGGAGCAAAGCCGACCTTCGTCGGCTGGCTACCAGACCGCGAAGGTGGTCTTCGCTTTATGTAGTCGCGGTTTCAACCGCTCCGTCCGGTTAAACAGTTGTTAACCAAACCTTAGCAGGCTCTTAACTGGCTGTTGATTCTGGCTTAACCGGTTGTGGGTATGCTACCACCCGTATGAATAGAAGGAGAAAACGATGCACATTTTAGTAACCAACGATGATGGTGTGACCGCGCCTGGGCTGCTGGCTTTGGCACAGGGGATGCGGCGTTTGGGTAAAGTCAGTGTCTTGGCCCCGGACCATGACTGGTCGGGTGGTGGGCATGTGAAAACGCTCAACCGCCCGCTGCGGGTGCGCCGGGTGAAGTTGGCCGATGGTAGCCCGGCTTTTACCAGTGATGGCGCGCCTTCTGATTGTGTGGCGCTGGCCCTGATGGGGCTGTTGAATGAAAAAGTAGACCTGGTGGTATCCGGCGTAAACACCTCGGCAAATCTGGGGCATGATGTGACCTATTCGGGTACGGTCACGGCCGTGATGGAAGGCATTATCTGGGGTGTGCCCGGCGTGGCCGTGTCGCTAGATGGCCGGGGTACCAGTTCTTGGGAATTGGATTATGGCACGGCCGTGGAAGTGGCCTGCCAGGTTGTGCAAACGGTGATTGACAAAGGGTTGCCCAACCGCACCTTTCTCAATGTGAATGTGCCCCATCTGCCCCTGAGCGAACTCCAGGGAGTGCAGTTGACGCGCCAGGGGCTGCGTGTATACCGTGACCGGCTGGACAAACGGCAAGACCCGCGCGGTAATGATTATTACTGGATCGGCGGCGACCGCCCCACCGGTGTGCCCAAAGAGGGGACGGATGTGGGCGCATTGGCGCAGGGTTATGCCTCGGTGACGCCCTTACAGCTAGACCTGACGGCCTATCATGCGCTTTCGATGTTGGCAGACTGGGAGTGGCATATGCCGCTGGAATTGGCGGAGATGGAAGAGCCGGGCAGCAACGGCCGTGTGCCCCTGCCGCCGTTGGAAGTGGAATACATTGCCGCCTGAAGATAAGGAGTGGGAGCATATGGTAAACATCACACAGGAAGAAAACCGGCGGCTCAAGGCAGAACTATACGCCTTGCGTCGCGTTATCATGCAGGCCGAACCGGTGGTGATGATAGACGGCCGTTTTGAAGAAATGATGACATCCCCCATTGCCGTCATTGATGTGGCTCGCCAGATTATCGCCCAACGCCCCCAGACACACTCACACGCAAATTAAAAAACCTCTGATTTTGCCAGAGGTTTTTGATACGTTGTACCTGACATGGTGACAAGGCGACATCTGACAAGGTGATACAAATGTCAGATTAAGACCTTTGCCAGTGTAACTTTACGCTTGGCGTCGCTGCCATTGCAGATAGAGGCCGGCGGCGATGAGCGTGAGTCCGGTCACGGCCGTGAGCGCCGCTACCCACCTCCACATCATCTCTGTTTGCGCCGCCTGCCGTTCGGCATGACTGGCCCCCGATTCCGGTAACAAGATCGTACCCACGACGCCAGGTAGCTGGATTACGGCGTTCGTCCCCCTGGTCAGACAGAAATTGATATTGGCGTGATTTGGGCTTTCCGCGTATACGGGCACATAGATGGTGCTTTGTGCAGCCACCGTCCATCCGGCCCCGGGTAATACGGTCACTTCCCAATAACTTTGCCCGGCGGCATAGAGGCCAAAATCCCCATTTTCGCCAGAGTATTGGGTGATGACCGTCTGCCGGTCACTGCTGACAAAACGGACATCTATGCCGCGGATGGGGTTTTCGCCGGCCACACCAGTATTCACGCAACGGCCGTCGCCGTTTACGTCCTCATAGATGAAACCAGAGATGGACCCGCGTTGTTCGTCCGAGACCTGGTCGGTGCCGCCGCCCCCTGGCGGTGGTATATTGGTTGGTGTGGGGCGCGGCGTTTGCGCCCAGACCACGCTGCTGGCTGCTAGCCAAAGCAGCATTGCCAATAATCCTGCAATCCTTTTTTTCGACATCATCATAGCCTCCCGCTTTATAACCTGCCGGCTTTGTTAAGCACAGCGGGCAGTATGAGCAAAGCAACATTATGCAAAGTACGCTCCTATTATACATGTTTTCACATTTATGTTAAGACCCGAAAATAATACTTTTGTACAAGCCCTTCTCCACATTTGTTTCTGCCCCTGGCCCACCTCTGCTCCTCCTCTACCCATTTGTCGGAAGCAAGGTATGATCTCGGTATTCTTTGACTGTGAATTGTTCCCAAACCCGGTTTTTGGGGCGAACTGAAAAAGCGAAGGTACACGACGATGGAAAAGGATGCGGAGCGAATCGTTTTATTGCGTGATCAAATCAATTACCACCTTTACCGATACCATGTGTTGGATGCGCCGGTTATCAGCGATGCCGAGTATGATGCCCTGTACCATGAGCTACTGGCATTGGAAGAGGCCCACCCGGAATGGGTGACGCCCGATTCGCCTACGCAGCGCGCCGGATCAGAACCGTTGGACGCTTTTACGAAAGTGACGCATCCTGCGCCCATCCTCAGCCTGGCCAATGCCTTCAACGTGGAAGATTTATTTGCCTGGCGGCAGCGGATTGAGCGGTATCTGCCAGACCCGGCGATGTCACTTGATTATGTGGCCGAACCCAAGTTGGATGGGCTAACAGTGGTGCTGACGTATGTGGACGGCCGTTTCACCCAGGGCGCAACTCGTGGCAATGGCGAAGTTGGCGAGGATGTCACCCAAAATTTGCGCACACTCAAGGCCGTCCCCCAAAAAATTCCGGTAGCGCCGGACAGTGGCCTGGCAGCGCCACCTTATCTGGTGGTGCGTGGTGAGGTGTTTTTCCCGCTGGACAAGTTTGAGGCGTTTAATGCGGCCCGGCTGGCGGCGGGGGAACCGTTATATATGAATCCTCGCAATGCCGCTTCTGGTTCCCTGCGTCAGCTAGACCCGAAGATCACGGCCGTGCGCCCCCTGACCATTTACTGTTATGACCTGGTGGCCTGGGAGGGTACGGCCGTGCCCGATGCGCAGTGGGAGCGGCTGGATTATTTGCGGCAGTTGGGCTTTCCGGTGTCCGGGGATAGTGTGTATTGTGTGGATTTAACGGCCGTTGCTGCGGCCTATGAGGCCTGGATCCCCCGCCGCAACCAGATCAACTATGAAGTTGACGGCATTGTTGTCAAAATCAACAACCGCCCCCTGGCCGACAGCCTCGGTTTTGTGGGCAAAGACCCGCGTGGGGCGATTGCTATGAAATTCCCGGCGCAGGAGAAAACGACCCGGCTGCTGGCCGTGCAGGTGAATGTGGGGCGAACCGGTGTATTGGCTCCGAACGCCGTCCTGGAGCCGGTGGAAATTGGCGGCGTGGTAGTGCGCAACGCCACCCTGCACAACTATGACGAAATCGCCCGCAAAGACATTCGCATTGGCGACACGGTGCTGGTAAAACGGGCCGGGGACGTAATCCCTTACGTCATCGGCCCGGTTCTTGAGCGGCGGGATGGCACAGAGCAGGTGATTGCGCCGCCCACGGTTTGCCCTTTTTGTCAGCAGCCGGTCAAGCGCATTGACGGTGAAGTGGCTATCTATTGCGACAATCCGACCTGCCCGGAACAACTGGTACGCCGCGTGGAATACTTTGTCAGCCGGGGAGCAATGGATATTGGCACGTTTGGCGGGAAAACGGCCGTGTTGCTGCTGGAAAAAGGTCTCATCCATGATATTGCCGACCTTTATTTTCTAGATCGGGAAAAGTTGCTGGCATTGGAAGGATTCCAGGAGAAGAAGGTGGATAACCTGCTCGGTGGCATTGAAGCGAGCAAGAACCAGTCGGCTGAGAGATTTTTAACAGCCTTGGGCATTCCCTATGTGGGCAGTGTGGTTGCCGGGCTGCTGCTGGATGCGTTTGGCAGCCTGGATGGGCTGGCGGCCACAACCCAAGAACAGTTGGAAACGATAGAAGGGGTGGGGCCGCAGATCGCTGCCAGCGTGGTGGACTGGTTTGCCGATGGGCGCAACCGGGCGTTGCTGGAAAAATTCCGGGCAGCGGGACTGCCATTTGCCAGCACAAAAACGGCCGTGCCTCCGACTGCCTTTCAACCTCTGGCTGGCCTTACCTTTGTTATTACCGGTACGCTGCCCACCATGAGCCGTGACGAAGCCAGAGCATTTATTGAAGCGCATGGCGGCAAAGTGACCGGCGCCGTCAGCAAAAATAGTAACTACCTGTTGGCCGGTGAAAACGCCGGCAGCAAACTGGCGAAAGCGGAGCAATTGGGCGTGCCGGTGGTAAATGAAGAGGAATTACGTGCGATGGTGGGGAGGGGGTGATTGAGTGATTGAGTGAGTGGGTGATTGAGTGATTGAGTGATTGAGTGGGTGAGTGGGTGAGTGGGTGAGTGGGTGAGTGGGTGAGTGGGTGAGTGGGTGAGTGGGTGAATTATTGGTGGATTAGTGTGGGCAGTATTTCCCGGACATGGTCGGCGAACACGGCCGTGCCCGTCGCTGTCAGATGCACCGGACTATCGGTAAACTCATCAGGCGGGACGGAATCCCACAGGTCAAGGTAGGGTTGCCCTTCCATCTCCTGGGCCAGCAATGCCCGGTACTGGTCATACGCCCAGCGTGGGTACCAGAGGTTGTAACGTAACTGACTGTTTTCGCCGCTGCTGATAAAAATCGGTTCATTGATGACCAGCACGGGCACATCTCCTGCCCGCGCCAGCCCGGCCCGCAGCACATCAAATGAAAGGTCAACGGCCGTTAACGTGCGTTCTTCTGCAAAATTTTGCCAGCTTAAATCTTCTTCAAAATCAGATTGGCGCGGCGGAATGTCAGCGGGGATAACCTGGTCTATGCCTGTCGCGGCCCAGGCCACGCCCACCTGCTGCAAACGCAGCCAATCGGCCAGCGCCCGCCGCTGCCCCACCAGGGTAGATTGCCAGAAATCTGGCTCCACAAAACGCGGGTCATCGCCATCCAGATTCAGGCCATATGTGGCAATGAGGGGGCGCAGCCGCGCCGGGTTGTGCTGCAAAATGGGGTGATCAAGCTGCCTGCCCACCGCAAATGATTCCAACGTCATCGGCCAGATGATCAAGTCTGGGTCATAGTGCATGGCTTCGTCTAGCATTAGTAAATCTTTGCTCAAGGACATAATGGGGTAGCCCAGGTTGTAAAAGAGGATGCGCTGGCCGACGGCCGTTTCCAACCCCATCGCATTCAACTGCCCCGCCAACGTCTCGTCATTCGGCAAAAACCAACCCCAAATGCCGGAGTCGCCCAGGATGATGACGCGGAATTCATCGGCCGCTTTAGGCTGGCTGAGGTGATGGCTGGCAAACATCGCCGGGATGCTGTTGAGCGACAGGTTGTAACTTTCGACCGGGTTCTCCCCGTAAGGCAGCCGCTCTCGGCCAGGATAGAGGTGGTTGTAGAGGGAGAAGGAGGGGAGGATGGTAGACGGCGAACCCGAAGCGGCTTCGGGCCGCAGCGCCACAAACAGCAAATTGACTGCCACAAACAAAAATGTGGCTTTGGACATAATACGGCCCATCATTCGCCAGTTGTACATTTTATTCTCTGTTAGCTTGCCAGACCAAACAGCTTACCAAACGTCTGCCAGGCCAGTTGGGGGGTGGGTAGGGCAAACCAGACCCAGCCGAGGGTAACATAGTTGAAAGTGAGAAACCAGGTCACGGCCGTCCACCCCCGCTTTTGCCATTTCTTTTCACTGAGGCCACGATACCATTTCCGGGTGCGGTCGCTCCACTGTTTATGCACAAACAGCGCCACCCCCTGCCACAGCCCCCAGATGAAAAAGTTGATGGTGATGCCATGCCACAGGCCAATGACAGCCATGGTTGTCAGGTGAGCGATGAGCAGGATGATCGTATTCGATGGTCGCCATTCCCGCCGCAGCAAGGAGCGGGACAAGGGGCTAAAGATGTAAAAGCGCGCCCAATCGCTGAGGCTGATGTGCCAGCGCTGCCAGAAGGCGGTGATGTTGGTGGCCTGGTACGGCCGTCGGAAATTCTCTGGCAGCTTCACCCCAAACAGGATGCCAATGCCGATGGCAATGTCAGTATAGCCACCAAAATCAAAATAGAGGCGTAGCGCATACCCATACAGCAGCACCCATAACCAAAACGCACTGGTTGCCTGTTCGGCGTTCACGGCCGTGAGCGACATCCCCAGTGCCAACGTATCGGCAATCACAAACTTCTTGAACAGACCGGTCAGAATGCGGGCGCCGCCCTGCCAGGCGCGGGAACCGTAATCGGTGGCCGGTAAGCGGTAATCGGTAATCGGTGAGCGGGCGACCGATAACCGATTACCGATCACCGAATACCGTTCTTCTTCATGCCGCAGGTCGGCCACAAACCGCTCCACACGGTCAATTGGCCCGGCGATGTAGCTGGGGAAGAAGAGGACGTAGGCGATGAATTCGCGTAGCGAGTGGGGCGGTAACTGCCCCGTTTGCCGGTCGCGCAAGGTGTGAATGAGGCGGAAGGCGACGTAGGAAAAGCCGAGCCAGACCAGGTCAGATGGCGACGCCAGGGCGACTTGTTGGCCGGTGAGAGAGCGCCAGAGGGTGGCAACGGCCGTCGCCAGCACCGGCGTCTTGAGCAAAACAAAAATGATGACGATGAGCAGGATGACGGCCGTACATACCGTCCGCTGCTCCACCCGCCGCAGCCAGTGCCACAGGACGGCCCACACCCCGGCAGTGGCCATCAGGCATAACGCCACCCACACGATGGACGGCGGGCGGGAAGGGGTAAAGCGCCATTCGGCCGCCACATATCGGTTGCCCGCTACCAACAGCATCAGCACAAACAGCACCAGCAGCGCTATCAGATCAGACCTGACAGGTCTTTGAGACCTGTCAGGTCTCGTCACCCACCACACCAGCACCGTTAGCAAAATGGTGAGCGTTTGCAACAGGTAATCGGCAAAACGGAGTGGCGTGAAGGTTTGCAGCCAATAGATGGCCAGGACACTGCCGCCAAACAAAAACCAGCCCCGCCACCGGCCCGGCAATAGCAGGGCATAAAACACGGCCACAAGTACAAAAAAGGCGATAATGCGCAGGTCAACATTCATAAAAGAGATTAGGAGATTGGCGATTGGGAGATTGGAGATTGGCTAATCTCCGTTCTCTAATCTCCAATCTCTGGCATCCAACGCACTCTCTTCGTTAACGACTTTCAAAATCTCTTGCAGCACAAACAGCGCCGTCAGGTCATTCATCGGGTAGCCTTTGGTGAAGGTTGTCGGGTCAGTGTAGTCGTTTCGGTCGGAATGGGAGAGATGCACCTGGTCGGGCAGCAAGCCGTGATTGGGCAGTGTGGCCGCCACCCGGTCAAAATCCCACAAGGGAATGTGCATCTCGGCCGCTAACTCACGGATGGCGGCGTTATTGCTGTCGTATTCCAGTTCAAAACGGTCGGCTTTGGTAGCCAACACAGGGACGACTCCTTTTTCTATGGCAAAGGTGACGATGCGGCGCAGGTTGCGTTGCAGCACGGCGGCAGAGGATTGATCATTGGTGCCCAGGCGGATGAGCAGGATGCTGGGATTGTGCAGCCGGATTTCGCAAGCGAGCATGTGCTCTTCTGGGGCGCACCAGTGAGGGTTGTTGCGCGCCGGGTCCAGCACGTGCCAGGAGCTAATGCCGATGACGACGGCGACGCCAAACCGTTGGAATGATTTGCGGAAATGGGTGATGACCGGCTGCAAGTAAGCATAGTCGCCCAGAGTGTAATGAGGCGGGTAGTCAAAACGGGTCAGGTAATAGCCGGTTATAGCGCCGCTGTCGCCCAGTTTGGAAAAGGCGTGGGGATTGCGGCCCAATGTCTGCCCGACCTGGTAAATGGCGCGCACATGTTGGCGCGTGGTTTCGTCCATGATAAGGAAATCTTCCAGGACGAGGCCGTTGACCAGGGTGGGGATGGGTGGGGGCGGCGAAGACGCCGGGGTAAGTAGGCGTGGGGTGAGCAGGTGAGGGGATGAAGGGGTGAGGGTGGGTGAAGGGGTGGGCGGGATGTTTGTGCTGGACGCCGTTGAAGTAGCTGTGGGTGTGTGCGTGGGCAGTGGTGGGGTTGCTGTGGTTGTATGGGTAGGCGTGATGGCGGCGGCGAGGATGAGGGTGGGCACGGCCGTCGGGGGGGCAGTTGTCTGGGTACAGGCGGTGAGTAAGACGGCCGTCAGGCAAAACCAGAGAAACCAAGACCTGTCAGGTCTTAAGAGACCTGACAGGTCTATGCGTCTTAAAAGCCCTGGTAAATCCATTGGGGTGCGCTGTCGGTTGTGACGATGATTAGCAAGATGACGAGCAGACATAGGGCAATGGCAATGAGGTTTTCACGAGAGAAAAGTCGCTTCATATTGGTCAATGGTCAATGGTCATTGGTAAACTGGACTGATAACTGTTTACCGATGACCGATTACCATTCATGGGGTCTCGCCGCACCATTTCCACTCGCCGTCTTCCTGGACGACGCGGTAGTTGGTAAGCTGGAATTCGGTTTGTTCCGTGCCATAGAGGGCTTTGATCACGCCGGTGCAGGCCACACGGCCGTTGCCCGTATCGGTGCAGACCATATCTTCAATGGTCACATCCTGCACACTGTCAAAGGTGCGGATTTCTCGTTCGGCAAACTGCTCCATTTCGGAGCAGATCAGGCTGCGGATGGTCGTTTCGTCACTTTTTACTTTGGCCTGCAAATAGCGTTCCACCGTCGCCGCCGGGTCGCCGCCCCCAGATTGACCACCACAGGCAGCGAGCACGGCCGTTCCCAATACAAACAATACAACCCAAACCAATTTCTTCATCCACTCCTTCATTCAATCTCTCCTTCTCCAATCGCCTCCAATGTCTGACCAGGAGATCACCCTGCCACCGTGCCACTTTGTCACCTGGTCATTGTTCGTGGCAAATTATAGCTAATCCTCGACTAATTGCACCGTTTGCAGGATGGCTTGCAGCATCATCAACCCGGCCAGGTCTTGCATGGCGTGGCCGCTGCTGAAGGCGGCCGGGTCGCTGAAATCGTTGGCCGGGTATTCCACCATGTGTACCTGGTCTGTGTCCAGGCCCTTCCCCGGCAGCGTCTCCGCCACCCGGTCTAAATCCCAAATTGGTACCTCATAACGAGCAGCCAGTTCCCGCAAAATCTCGTTGTTGGTATTGTCCCCTTCAAAGCGGTCTGGTTTGGTGATGATGATGGGTACAATACCATTGGCGATGGCATATTCAATCACCAGACGCACATTGTAAGAGAAGCCGGTTGGCGAGCCGGCGTCGTTAGAACCCAGGCGGATGAGCAGGAAGGCCGGGTTTTGCAATCGCACTTCACAGGCGAGCAAATCTTCATTGGGTACGCACCACTTTTTGTCTGCCCACATCGGGTCAAACACCGACCAGGCGTGCAGACCATAATTGGTGGCTACGCCAAACCGCTTCCAGACACCGCGAAAATGATCCACCGTCGGCTGCAAATAAGCGTACTCATCCAAGTTCAAATCCGGCCGGTCGAAGCGGGCCAGCATGTGTGGCGTCATCACCGTGCTGTCGCCCAGGATGGAGTAGGCGCGTGGGTCGCGGCCAAGCTGCTGCCCGGCGGCGTAGATCTGGCGCACATTGGCGGCGGTTGTTTCATCCATAATCAGGATGTCCTGGATGGTCAGGCCGTTGAGCGGCGGCAGGGGGGTGGGTGAGGGGGTTGGCGTCTCGGTTGCTGTAGGCGCGACGGAGGGGATCGGCGTGTTGGTGGGGGGCAACGTGGGGGTGGCGGTGGCGGGAAGCACGGCCGTATCGGTGGGTATGGGTACGGCCGTGCCCGTCACCGCGATCACCACATCCACCGTTGTGGCTACAGGTGTTGTGGCCGGGACGATGGAAAGGGTGGGTACGGCCGTTGGCAAAACCGCCGGTGTTGTGCAGGCTGCCAACCCCATGATGACCAACATAGTCAACAGAAAAATCTTCTTTCTACGCATCAGGCAAAATCACCTCATCTAACAAAGTTTGCAGCACCATGAGCGCCGTCAGGCTGTGGACGCCATGCCCGCGCTGGAAGGTAGTGGGCGAGCCGTAATCATGGGCAAAAAAGCCGGTCAGATGCACCCTGTCCACATCCAGGCCACGCCCCGGAATCATTTGCGCCGCCACGTCAAAATCCCACAGCGGAATTTGATAATCAGCGGCAATCTGGCGCAGTAACTCGTTGTTGATATTGCTACCTTCAAAACGATCCGCTTTTGTGCCAATCACGGGAATGATGCCATTGGCAATCGCCAGTTCCACAATTTGGCGCACGTTCTGGTCGAACAAGCGGGGCACACCGGCATCATTGGAGCCTAGACGGATAATAATGATGGCCGGATTGTGTACCCGTATTTCGCAGGCGATGGGAGTCTCGTTTGGCTGGCAAATCGTTTTGTCTGCCCAAAGTGGGTCGGTGACGGTCCAGGAGTGGAACCCTTTGCGCACGGCCATGCCTTCCCGCCCGTGTGACCCGGCAAAATAATCGACTGCTGGTTGCAGATAGGCATATGGCCCCAGGTTATACCCACCGGGCTGGTCAAAACGGGCCATGAAGTGCGGGTTTTGGATGGTGCTGTCGCCCACTTTGGAATAGGCGTGGGGGTTACGGCCGTACACCTGCCCTTGCGCAAAAATAGCCCGTGCATTAACAACGACATGCTCTGGCATCACAAGGATGCTGGTTAGAGGGATGCCATTGAGGGAGTCAGCCAGGGGGACGGCAGTCGCCGTGGGTTCTGGCGTGGGCACAGAGGCAGTGGGAGTGGGCACGGCCGTTACCGGCGCTGCTGTGGCTGTGTTCAATGGGTTGTCCGGCACGGGGGGCGTAAATGTAAATGTAGGGGGAATGGTGGCAGTGATAAGAACAGGTAACAGAGCAGGGGCGAATGTGCTGGCCAGGGTGGGCACGGCCGTGTGTCCCACAGCCATCCCCATTTCCTGCCGAATAATCCCCACTACAATTAGCCCTAAGAAGAGCAGCACAATCCCAATGACAAGCCAGCGTTGCATAGGGTGATTGTAGCGCCGGGTGGAAGATTATGCAGGCGACGTTAAGTAGCAGATCAGATGTAGAAGCGCAAAAAAACCCCGATAAGGGACGGGGCAGGTGATAGAAGTTCAACTTCTCAGAAGAAGTTGAACTTCTTTATAAGTCGGCAAAAAAAACCCCGGCGAGGGACAGTAGATTTGGAATTGGCTAAGTGTTCAGCAGCTCAATGTACTCGAATCTCTTGGTGGCCTTTGACAGATGTTGGCTTCCGGTGCTCACTCCATATGTGGAAGCATTCAGGCGCACTAGCGGAGATTTCAAAAGTGCCTACTTTCCTAGTCGATCTACTGTGTCATCCGGGGTGGTATAGGTAGGGGTTGTTAATGCTCAAAGACAATGGCATTATAAATCTGAGGTGAGACGGCCGTCAACGGCCGTGACCTTAAAATTTGGTTGCAAACTCAGTGAACCGTAATCGGTATACCGATTACCGATTACCGATTACCCCATTCCGGGCAATCACCTCTCGATACCACAACGCACTGTCTTTGGGGATGCGCTGCTGTGTTTCATAATCCACCCACACCAGGCCAAAACGCTGCGAAAACCCCTTCGCCCATTCAAAATTATCCATGAGCGACCAGGCAAAATACCCGGCGAGCGGGACGCCATTTTCAATGGCGCGGTGGCAGGCCAACAGGTGGTCGCGCAGGTAATCCAGGCGGCGTTGGTCAGGCACACGGCCGTGTGCATCCGGCCCCACGTTATAGCTGGCCCCATTTTCGGTGATGTAGATTTTGGGAATGCGGTAGTGGCTGTCCAGGCGTGTCAGCAGCCCTAACAAACCATCCGGGTAAACCTCCCAGCCGATGTCGGTATGTTCATTGAGCGAAGGGTCAATGGTGCGGGGCAGGTTGTCGGCGGCCTTTTCGTCGCGGGTAACAGAGCGACTGTAATAGTTAATGCCCAGGAAATCGGTATGTACGGCGATGGCGTCCATGTCGCCGGGCTGTATGAAGTTCAGGCCTTCTAAATGGTCGCTGAAGGCCGTTACCATGTCGGCGGGGTAGTGACGGCCGTACAACGGATCCATAAACCAGCGGTTGATCCAGCCATCTAGCCAACGCCCCTGGTGATAGTCGGCGGCGCTGGCGGAGGCTGGGTAGACGTGGGTGGTGTTCAGCACCATGCCCACTTCGGCGTCTGGGCTGTTGGCGCGAAGGATGGGTACGGCACGGCCGTGAGACAACAACAAATGATGCGCCGCCCGCAATGCCGCCGCCTGGTCTTGCAAACCAGGTGCATGTACGCCAACCTGATAACCCAAAAAGGCGGCCACCCAGGGTTCGTTGTGTGTCATCCAATTCTGCACCCGGTCGCCTAAATAGCGGGAAACCACATCGGCATATTCGGCAAAAGCGTCTACCATAAATCGTTCCGGCCAACCGCCTTTGTCTTGCAACGCCTGGGGCATGTCCCAATGGTAGAGGGTGGCGAAAGGGGTAATCCCCGCTTCCAGCAGACCATCTACCAGACGGCCGTAAAAATCCAGCCCCCTTTGCTCCACCCGCCCCGTTCCCTCCGGCAAAATGCGTGGCCAGGAGATGGAAAAGCGATATGCCTGCAAATTGAGCGCCCGCATCAGGGCCACATCTTCCGGCCAGCGGTAATAATGGTCGCAGGCTACATCGCCGGTCGTGCCGTCTTCAATTTTGCCCGGCGTGTGCGAAAAACGATCCCAAATGGATTCGCCCTTGCCGTCGGCCTGCCACGCTCCTTCAATCTGATAAGACGAAGTGGCTGTGCCCCAAATGAAGTTTTTTGGAAAGTTGTGAGTTGTCATCTGTGTCCTTGTGATGGGTAGTCAGACCAGACCCTAAGGGTTTCAGAAAACCCTTAGGGTCTGGAGTCGGTATAATCGGCCGCCATTTTTTGCAGCCGGGCCAGGCTGGCAGCGAAACCACCGGGGCGGTTACGGCCGTGCCACACCTGTTCAAATTCAGCCAGTAAAGATGCCGTCTCGGCCGCCAGTTCCTGGCGCAGGGTATCGTCTTCCTGCCTCAACGCCCGGCCACTGGCCCAGATGAGGCGGCGGCAGCCGTGTTTGATCATGTTGGCCGCCCAGGTCAACTCTTGCACAATCAGATCGGCGTCATCCCGCTGCATGTCGGTGTGGGGCAGGCGGGTCAGCAGATCGTTTACGGCCGTGACCGCCTTCGCCAAATTTTGAATCCGGGTTGCCGTTTCCGTTGGGTCGTCGGCATTCACCATCTGCGCCAGGTCATACACCAGGCCGTAAAAATAAGGCGTACCGTTGAAACTGGGAATCTGGGTGATTTCGTATACATTGCCCAGATCATAGACGAGTTGCCCCATGATGCCCGCCTCGTCGCGGAAAGCAAACAGGTTGAGAGCGGCGGGCACGTCCAGTTCCCGGTTGGCTTCCGCTGCCCAGGAAAGCGCCGCACCCACGGCAAACCCCAGGTAGCTGACGGGCAGCGGCTGCATATGGCCGTTATCGCCCCAATCGGTGATGAGATACCCGACGGCACCATGGGCACGGCCGTGTCGCGCCGCGTTCTGCAAATTGCCAATGGCGTTGTTGGTGCGGCCACCCAACGTATTCCAGGTAGACGTACCCGGACAAACGTAAAATGGGACGCCTGATTCGGCAAAGAGACGGCCGTGTGCATCAAATGGATGCCCGGCTTCATACCCCCATTCCAGGGCGATCAGGTCGCGTGGCAGTTCGCCGGTCAATTCCGGGTGCTCCATGATAATGTCACCCCAGAACTGCATGGTACGGCCGCGTGCCTTTACTTCGCGGTAAATTTTCAGCAGATGTTCCAGATAAACACGCCCCTTGCCTTTTTCAGCCACCAGTTCTTTGCTCAAACCCTGCCCCACATCATAGGTCTCGTCGCCGCCCACATTTACCTGACGGCTGCGGAAATTGGGCAGCAGTTCATCCAGCAAGTCACGCACCAAATCCAGGCTGCCGGGTACGGCCGGCGAAAGCGAAAACGGCTCCGGGTTGTAGTAACCCCAGGGTGTTTGTGCCCCGTCCGCTTTTTCGGCCAGGTGTTGGTAGGCGGGATGTTTGAGCCAGTGGTGCATGTGGCCGAACGTGTTCTGGTTGGGCACGAGTTCAATGCCGCGGTCGTGGCAGTAGGCGTCCAGGGTGAGGATTTCTTCGGCGGTGAAGGGGGAGGCGTCTTGCCAGACAATGGGGTGGTGGCGGTAGGCAAAGGTGTGTTCGGTGTAGAGCTGAAGCTGGTTGATTTTCCAGCTTGCCAGCAAATCCACCAGATCGAGGACGGTTTCCAGGGTGGGCACTTTGTTGCGGCTGATGTCCAGCATGACGCCGCGCTGCGGGAAGTCCGGCCAATCGCGGCAGCGCAGGGTGGGTAGTTGGTTGCCGGTTTGTTGCAACAGTTGGCCCAGGGTTTGCACGGCGTAGAAGAGGCCAGGAATGGTGTTGGCGATGATGTCCACACGGCCGTCTACCACCGTCAATTCATACCCCTGTTCATGGCGTACACTGCCGGGGTTGAGACTGAGTTGCACAACAATCTGTTCCGGGGGCACGGCCGTGCCACCTACCAGTTCATAATCTGCGCCGGTATGTTCAAAGAGGGCCTCTTGCAGCCACACGGCCGTGAACATCATCGCCGGTATATCCTCGCCATGCAGGGCGACCAGCCCGGTAGCGGGCAGGCTAAAAATCTGCCCGGTGTAGGTGATGGATTGGGGGTGGGGGAGAAGGATAAAGTCAGTCATGTCTCGAAGGGTGTTTCTTTTGGTTGCAAGTTGCAAGTGGCATGTGGCAAGTCACTTGCAACCTGCCACCTGCCACCTGCCACCTGCTACCTTGTCACAATGGGTAAATAAATCCAATCCGTGGGTTCAAACGGCGCGCTGCCGTATTCGTCTGCGCCGATGTCTGGGGCCGGGCCGGCGGACCGGCCGTCGCCGTCGAAATCATCCGTTACCTGGGGCAGGGGGAGCGCCTGATCTATGGCGGCTACGGCCGTAGCCGCCAGATGCAAATCACCCGCCGCCGCATCCACAAACCAGCCGCTTTGGGCATTGGTCAGATTGCCGGTCAGTGTGCCGTTGGCCCCGTCGCGGTCGCCCCAGATGTTCATGTTCGTCAGATTATAGGCGAATGTGCCCTGGCTGTCGCTGAAACGGGCTTCCATGCCCCAGGTTAATCCCGGCGCCGGGTTCAGCAGCAGCGCCGTGTTATGCGCCACCAGCCAGCCGGAAGCATGAACCATCTCAATGACCACATCATGCGGCTGGCTGGCATAGATCATGTTATTGCGCACAATCCCCCGCACGTGGTCGCCCTCGCCGTGACCGGAATTGCCAAAAGCGATACCCTGGTAACAATCCACCAGCAAATTGCGCTCCACAATGGTGTCCGAAGAGCCAGACCAGAAAAGAATGGTGGGCACGGGGCTGTTGCCGGGGGTGCGGATGCGGTACCACTCGTTATCCCGCACCCGCCAGCGGTGGGCGTTGTGGGCGCTGATGCCATTGGTGTATTCATCGGGCGCAGTGGTGGTGTATTCCAGCCGCGAGCAGGCCAGCAGGCCGTCCTCGCTGCCGTTGGCAAACGGGTTTACCTTCACCAACTGGTCGCCAATGTCGCGGATGTGCAGGTTATAGAGCACGGGCCGGTCACGGCCTTGAATGGACACGCCATGATCGCTGGCATTTTGGATGGTCAGGTCGGCAACGGTCACATCATCCGCCTCCACCAAAATGCCAAAATGGCCGCCCACCATGCCACCAAAATCGAGGATAACATCACCCCGATTGCCCGTTGCCCCGCGCAGGCTAATCCCGGCATTGACAATATGGACATAATTCTGCATGTGGTATGTGCCGGGCTGGATGAGGAGGGTGGTTCCGGGCGCAGCATTAAAAGCCTGATTGCGTAATGTCGCCTCGTTAGAGATGGTGATCAAAGATCCTGTAGATGGGGGTAACGGTGGGCACAAATTTGTCGCAAGGCCCTGGGGTATTGGCTGAGCCGCCGCCGCACGAAACACCCAGGCAACCAGGAGACAGAACAAAGCGGTGGTAAAAACCCACCAGAGTGGATGGTTGACTTTATGGTTCATATGGGAAAAGGATGATTTTTTCGGCATGGGCGCGTACAAAAGTATCCAACGGTAAGGGGTCGCCGATTGTTTTTACGGTGACCAGAGCGGTGCCAATACGCATATAAGCTACACCATCAGGCTGAACGGCTTCTAGCGTCCCTTGCAGCGTAACCAACTGGTTCAGGTCGTAGTCCATGATGAAATGTTCATCCGGCGCTGGCAGGATATCCTGCCCCCAGATGAGGCGGTTGGCCGTTTCAATTTCAACACGGTGGTGGCTAAACCGTTCGGGAGTGATTTCGCCACGCCATTCCCCCACACCCACGCCAAATGGGTTGGAGAACTCGACCATGACCAGCTTCGTTTCGGCATCAAACAATACATCGGTAATTTGAATATGCATCCTCTTTCTCCTGTTATTGATCTTGACGCAAAGGCGCAAAGAAGCAAAAGGGGCAAAGATAAAATGAGTAATCTTTCCCATCTGTAGATGAGAGGGATTCCTCGCTCCGCAGACTTCGCTCGGAATGACAGGTGCATTGTGAAAGTAAAAGCTGTGCCTATTATATCATGTGAAACAGAGTATAATCCCCCCGATTACCGATTACCGATTACCGATTACCGATTACCGATTACCGATTACGGCCCATGTTTGAACAGGAGCGGGTTATCACACGGTTACAACAGCGGGTGCTGGCCGAGCGCAGTATTGCGGCCTGTTTTCTGGCGGGGTCTTACGGCCGTCGCCGCGACGACGCCTACTCTGACCTGGACGTGGCCCTGGTATTTGCCGACGAACCAACCAGGGAGAGCGCCTGGGCGGGGCGGCGCGAATTTGTGCGTTCGGTAACACCCTATGTGCCTGCCCGGTCGTTTGATGCGGTGCATGTACGGCCGTATCTCCACATCACCCTCTACAGCAACGGCGCCAAAGTGGATTACCGCTACGAGACGCTGGCCCTGCCACCCAACCCCTGGGACCGCGACATCCGCATTTTGAAAGACCACAACGGCTGGGCCGGGCAGTACCAGACTGCCTGCACCCAAACATCACAACCTGTACCCCGTATGACCGCCGCCGAATTGGAACAGTTAGACGAACGTTTCTGGGTCATGTTTTGGGATGTATATCGGCAAGTGCTGCGCGGCGACCGGGACAAACCGTTCACCGTCTACCTGGAACTGCTCCATTTCACGCTGCCGCCGCTGCTGACAGTGCTGCCGCCGGAGGAACCGGCGCGCCAGGGTTTGTTGGCGGCCTATTTTAACCGGGACACAAAGGCAACGGCCGTACATCTGCGGGAATTGGTGGCGGCGTATCTGGCGGCAAGGACGGCCGTTGTGCGTCGCCTGCATCTGCTGTTTACCCCAGATACCCGTTTTGAGAATGAAATCCAAAAGTTAATGCAGACGAAAGCGAAATGAGATTGGAGATTGGGGATTGGAGATTGCCTTAATCTCCAATCTCCAATCTCCTCATACCATCATGCAAGAAATCCAGACATTCACCCAACAACTGATTGATAATGTAGAAAAGGTCATCATCGGCAAACGGCCGTCGCTGGAACTGCTGGCGGTGGCGTTGTTGTGCGAGGGACACGCCCTGCTGGAAGATGTGCCCGGCGTGGGCAAGACGATGCTGGCGCGGGCGTTCGCTGTCAGCCTGGGTATCCAGTTTAAGCGGCTGCAATGCACCCCCGACCTGCTGCCCAACGACGTGACCGGCGTTTCTATTTTTGACCAGCAACAGCAAAAATTCACCTTCATCCCCGGCCCCGCCTTCACCCACATTTTGTTGGCGGATGAAATCAACCGGGCCACGCCGCGTACCCAATCGGCGCTGTTGGAGGCGATGGGGGAACGACAGGTGACGGTGGACGGGGTGACGTATCCACTGACACGGCCGTTTTTCGTCATGGCCACCCAAAACCCGGTGGAGTATGAGGGCACGTTCCCCCTGCCGGAAGCGCAGCTTGACCGCTTTTTTATGAAGGTCAGCCTGGGTTATCTGGATGAACAGGCGGAGGGGCAGATGCTGCTCAATCTGGGCGGCGTCCACCCCATTGAAACGCTCACGCAGGTGGTGGATGGTGCCCGGCTGCCGGAACTGGCGCAGCAGGTGTGGCAGGTGCATGTGGATGATACGGTGCGGGATTACATTGTGCGCCTGGTTTTTGCCACCCGTCGCCACAAAGATTTGGTGCTGGGGGCCAGCCCACGCGGCAGCCATGCCCTCTACCGGGGCATTCAGGCGTATGCGGCCATGCACGGCCGTGACTATACCCTGCCCGACGACGTGAAAACGCTGGCCCCGGCTATCCTGGCCCACCGCTGCCTCATCCACCCCGAAAGCGCCCTGCGCGGCCTCACCACCGCTCGCATCCTGGCCGACATCCTCAAGGACACGCTGCTGGATATAGGAGAATTATGAAGGATGAATTATGAATTGTGAATTGTGAAACCGTTTCATAATTCCTAATCCCTAATTCCCATGAACCAATTCTCCACCCTCCTCCTGATTTTCCTGGCGATTGCCTTTTTGCTGCGGGTGGATTTTGTGTTTTACATCATTTACGTTTGCATGGGCGTGTACGCCTGGAGCCGGTGGGTAGTGCCGCGGGCGGCGCGGAATTTGCACAGCGGCCGTACCTACACCACTCATTCCTTTTGGGGGGAACAGGTGCCCATTACCATTCACCTGAAAAATGAGGGGCGGCTGCCGCTGCCCTGGGTGCGGGTGACCGAAAGCGTGGCCGTGCAGTTGCGCCAGGGGGAACCGGTGAATACGGTGGTGGCGCTGGGGCACAAGAAACAGGTAGATTTGACCTATACCATCGCCGCCCGGCGGCGCGGCTTTTACCAGATCGGCCCACTGCGCCTGACGATGGGCGACCTGTTTGGCATCCAGCCGGAGCGCCACGCCCAACTGCCCGCCGAATACATCACCATCTATCCGCGCATTACACCGCTGGTGCAGTTGGGACTGCCATCTCGCCTGCCGTTTGGCGTGTTGGCCAGCCAGCAGCGGCTGTTTGCCGACCCGGCGCGGCCGATGGGGGCGCGCGAATTCCGTTCCGGCGATTCGCTGCGGCAGATTAACTGGAAGGCCAGCGCACATACCCGCCAGCTTTTGGTGCGTACTTATGAACCGGCCATCTCGCTGGAAACGGCCGTACTGCTCGACTTGCACACCGATTCCTACGGCCGTCAAAACCGCGCCAGCACCGTTGAATGGGCCATTGAAGTGGCCGCCTCGCTGGCGGCGCACCTGGTAGACCAGCGTCAGGCGGTGGGGCTAATTACGAATGGCATTGACCCATTGGCAGTCGGGGATGGCCCTGCCTTTGATGAAAATAGCGGCCGTCTACTGCGCCATTCGACTGCGGTACTTTCTGAAAACCCAACCTCCCTGCTGCCGCCCGCCATTCCGCCGCGTCACGGCCGTCACCATCTGGTGAAAATTCTGGAGCGGCTGGCTCGCATTGAAAACGAAAATACTGTGCCGCTGGTGGCCTGGGCCACCGAAGCCACTGCCCACCTCAGTTGGGGTGTCACCATTCTGGCGATCACGGCGCGAGGTACAGAGGAAGTGTGCCAGACCTTGCACCGGCTGGCGCGCGCCGGGTACAACCCCGTGCTTATCGCCGTGGAGCCAGACGCTAACTTTGGCCTGGTGCGGGAGCGGGCGCGCCGCCTCGGCTTCAGCGCCTATCATGTCGCCGACCCACATGATTTGGATCGGTGGCGGAAGAGCAGGTAGGTGTTGCAAGTGGCAGGTAGCAGGCTACCGGCTACCTGCCACTTGTCATCTTTGGAGCCATGGTTCGCTGATCGTGATGTAGAAGAAGTCGCGTTGGGATTGTTTCAAATAGCGGTCAGGATTGGTGGACATGCCTTCAGGTAATAGGGGTTCGGCGACGAGTGTGTCGCCGTGTGTGCGGATGGCGGCAAAATGTACCCAGGTTTCGTTGATGTCTAGCAGCAGACTGTTATAAGCGCCGACGGCCAGCATGGTTTCTGCCAGAGCGGGCATACTCAGACTGGGGCCGGCCGCAAAAAAGAGCACTTGCCCATCCTCACTGAGGCCCAGCGCCGAACGCCAGGTGACCACATCGCCATTGATGCTGCTGCCCCAGGTGGCGGCGCTGCCGTTATAAACGCGGTCGGTGATCTGGCCGTTTTGGGTGATCAGCCGGGCATTTTGCCGCCAGGATTGGTAGTCGCCATCGGCAGCAATGTCGCTGCCCCACTCACCGATTTGCACACGGCCGTCGCTATTTCCCATAGTCACTGTGGCATATCCATCTTTCGGAGGCAACACCAATAATCCATCAGCCATCGCCCCATACGCGCCGTGCGACCCCATAAAGCCGCCGTTGAAGGTCGCCAACAGGCGGCCGGGTATCTTATGGTCGGCGTTCATCAAGCCGTAACCACGCGGGCCATTGGGCAGGGCCGGTTCTTCGCTGCCCAGAACGTAATGCAGCCGGGTTTTGCGCAGGTCAAAAGCGACAATGGCCACGATGGCATACGGCCGTGCCGCATCTGGCTGCAAAAAAGTGCGCACGGCCACCACCTCTCCCGCGGGATCAAACAAGTATGGCTGCCATACGCCTTCGCCAGCCAGTGTCCCCAGTGGGGGCAGGGGAGGCAACGTCCAGGGAGTGGGGCTGGGCGTGGCGGTTGTTGATGGTGTGGCAGTCGCCGTTGCCGTGGGGGTAATCGCGTCCGTTGTTGGGGTTGTGTGGGCGGGTTGTGTGGCTATGGCTGTGGGGGTGCGCGATGGGGCAGGGGTAGCAGTTTGAGTGGTTGTGGGCACGGCCGTCACCGGCAAAACCGTCACTTCCCAGGGGGCGCTCACTTGCGCCAGCCCGGTCTGGTATTGGGTGCGCCGGGCGCCGTCCTGCAAGGTAAAGTAGATGGTTTCCAATTGGCCTACTGCTTCATTACCAATGATGGCGCGCAGCGGTTTGGCGACTCTGGCGCCTGCCTGGGGGAAAAAAGTGAGAATGAGCAGGCCAATGGCAACGGCCGTACAAAAAAGTAGCAGAAAGCTCCCCACAATGCGTCGTTTCGATCTCATCGCTTTAATGATATGCCACCATAAAGAAAACGACTACCTTTGGGAAAGGTAGTCGTCTCTTTTTTAGCAATACTCCAGGAGGGAAGAGCATTGCTGGTTAACGGGTAATGTTACGATATAAGGAGGAGGGACATTACCCTCACCTGATCAGCGGTTGTTCCAGTCGCGTTTCTCTCGTGCCAGTTTTAGGGGGGAGGTTTCTCCTTATACCGTTCACTGACCAGGCTGATATTGATTATAACCCACTTTGGGCAGATGAATCCGTTACTTAGCCGTTACTAAGGTAGCGGCGCGGCCAGTCTGGTAGCGGCCGGATCCATCATGCTGTGGCCCGTTTGAAAAGGGCGACGCCTAACGGCGGCAGGGTGATCTGGATGGAACAGGCCATCTCTTGCCAGGCGATGTTTTCGGTGTGGAATGTGCCTTCATTGATGACGTGGCTGCCGCCAAAACGCCGATCATCGCTGTTAAGGATTTCCACATACTGGCCGGCGTCCGGAACGCCCAGGCGATACTCTTGCCGCACCACCGGCGTGAAGTTGCACACAATCACCAATTTATCGCCGCTGGTGGGATCAATACGCACGAAGGCCAGGATGCTGCGTTCGCTGTCGCGGAACTCGAGCCACTTGAAACCCTCCCAGGAATTGTCATCCGCATAAAGGGGGGTCTCACGGCCGTACACCCCGTTCAACTCTTTGACAAACGTCTGCAAACCTTTGTGGGCGTCGTGCTCCAGCAAGTTCCAATCCAGGCTGCGCTCTTCGCTCCATTCCCGCCATTGCCCAAACTCGCCGCCCATGAAGAGCAGTTTTTTGCCCGGATGCGCCCATTGGTAGCCATAGAGCAGGCGCAGATTGGCATATTTTTGCCACAGGTCGCCGGGCATTTTGTCCAGCATACTCTTTTTCAGGTGGACGACTTCATCATGCGAAAAGGGCAGGATAAACCGTTCGCTGAAAGCATAGAGCAGCGAAAAGGTCAACGTGCCCTGGTGGTAGGCGCGGTACACGGGATCGTTGCTGATGTATTGCAACGTATCGTGCATCCAGCCCATATTCCACTTGAGGTCGAACCCTAATCCGCCGTCTTTGGTGGGGTGAGAGACGCCAGGCCAGGCGGTGGATTCCTCGGCAAAGGTGAGGACGCCGGGATACTTTTCATGCACCTGGTCGTTGAAGCGGCGCAAGAATTCGATGGCGTCAATGTTTTCCCGCCCGCCGTACCGGTTGGGCAGCCATTCCCCCGCTTTACGCGAAAAGTCGAGATAAAGCATGGAGGCGACGGCGTCCACACGCAGCCCGTCAATGTGGTATTTATCCAGCCAGAAAAGGGCGTTGCTGATGAGGAATTGGCGGACTTCGTTACGGCCGTAATTAAAAATGTACGTACCCCAGTCGGGATGTGCGCCCTGGCGGGGGTCTTCATGTTCGTATAGATGTGTGCCGTCAAAAAAGCCTAGCCCGTGCTGGTCGGTGGGGAAGTGGGCCGGCACCCAATCTACAATGACGCCAATGCCGGCCTGGTGGCAGGCATCTACAAAAGCCATAAAATCGTCGGGTGTGCCAAAGCGGCTGGTGGGCGCAAAATAACCCGTCACCTGGTAGCCCCAGGAGCCGTCAAAGGGATGCTCGGCTACCGGCAGCAGTTCAATGTGGGTAAACCCCATTTCTTTTACGTAAGGCACAAGCTGTTCGGCCAATTCGCGGTAGGTGAGCCATTCCCAGCCATTTTTGCGCTGCCATGACCCCAGGTGAACTTCGTAAGCGGCTAAGGGGGCGTTGGGGGCGTGGCGTTGGGCGCGGTCATTCATCCAGCTTTGGTCTTGCCACCGGTGTTTGTTGATGTTCCAGACCACGGAGGCGTTATTGGGGCGCATCTGGCTGGCAAAAGCGACCGGGTCGGCTTTGGCCACGGTGTACTCCTTGTAGCGGGTGCGTAGTTCGTATTTGTACAGGTCACCTTCTTTGAGGCCGGGCACAAACAGGGTCCAGATGCCGCTGCCGTGGTGGAAGAGCATGGGGTGGCGACGGCCGTCCCAGTTATTAAAGTCGCCAATAACGCTGACGCGCTGGGCGTTAGGCGCCCACACGGCAAAACGAACGCCGGACACGCCATTGATTTCCATCAACTGGGCGCCCAACTGTTCATACAGGTGCAAATGGCTGCCTTCGGCCAGCAGGTGCTCGTCAAAATCAGACAATAGCGGCAGAAAGGCGTAGGGGTCTTCATAGAGCTGTAGTTGCCCGTGATGGGTGATAATCGCCAGTTGATAGCGGACGGGCATTGCCTGGCCGGGCAGCAGTAGTTCAAAAAAGCCATCCCAATGTTTACGGGTCATCGGGTAACGGCCGTCGCCCATCACCACCTCTACCTGCGCCGCCTGTGGCATAAAGGTGCGGATGACGACACCATCGTCCGCCGCATGAGGGCCAAGCACCCGAAACGGGTCACCATGATGCCCGTTGACAATGGATTCTATTTCAGCGGCTGATAGGGAATGTGTTTCACTCATATCTTCACCTGGGGTGTTTGTGTTTGAACATGGATTAGTAAGCAGCGTGGTTGCCGCTGTCATCAGATAACATTTTAGCAAATGCGCCTCACTTAAGCGACTTTTACACCCAAGTGCGTTGCACCGATGAGGCGCAACGCACCTGGCCGTTCACCCCCACGTGTGTGGGGAAAACGCCTCTGCCAAAGAGTATGCGATGGGGCGCGGCGGTTCACCCCCACGTGTGTGGGGAAAACGCAACGGCCGACAGGTGCAGGTCGCCAACGGCCGGTTCACCCCCACGTGTGTGGGGAAAACGAATATCTGCACACGAAATCACCGGTTCACCCCCACGTGTGTGGGGAAAACGTGGTTGCTGGCGGCAAAGTCTGATAGTTTCACGGTTCACCCCCACGTGTGTGGGGAAAACGAGTGGGGTGCGTGGCCGATTCCGCTGCCTGAAGGTTCACCCCCACGTGTGTGGGGAAAACTTTTCCCCCTGCCCAACCGCCTGCCCAACCGCCGGTTCACCCCCACGTGTGTGGGGAAAACCACAAAATCCCCGGCGGCGTTGGCTATCCTGGCGGTTCACCCCCACGTGTGTGGGGAAAACGCGACGGTTCCCGCCTACGCGGGAACGCCGCCCGGTTCACCCCCACGTGTGTGGGGAAAACGTTAACTGTTCGTTATCATCATGGGGCCAGCACGGTTCACCCCCACGTGTGTGGGGAAAACTGAACTGGCGCTGGATGACAAGACGATGTTTGCGGTTCACCCCCACGTGTGTGGGGAAAACGCTGGTTTCGCTGCGGCGGCTTGGGGCGTTCGGCGGTTCACCCCCACGTGTGTGGGGAAAACGTTGTTCATAGTAAAAACTGGTATACCAATTACGGTTCACCCCCACGTGTGTGGGGAAAACTGATCCTGATATTCGCGTAAGGTTTTCATTTCCGGTTCACCCCCACGTGTGTGGGGAAAACCGCTTACGGCCGTTAAAACGAAGATTTTGGGTCGGTTCACCCCCACGTGTGTGGGGAAAACGGTATGCGGTTGCCCAGTTCGGTGGCAATGTGCGGTTCACCCCCACGTGTGTGGGGAAAACTTTGCACATCGTTCATTCCTGTAAGCCGCTTACGGTTCACCCCCACGTGTGTGGGGAAAACCCATGTTTGGCAGGTAGTGGCAAGGCGATGGTCGGTTCACCCCCACGTGTGTGGGGAAAACTTTGATAAGTTCGCCGATTACTGCACATTCGACGGTTCACCCCCACGTGTGTGGGGAAAACTCCTTGTAATCCCCCGGTCGCACAATCAGCAGCGGTTCACCCCCACGTGTGTGGGGAAAACTTCAGGTGCAGGCGGCGCGGCCTTCTGGGCAAACGGTTCACCCCCACGTGTGTGGGGAAAACCTGGCCTCCCCTGACCTGTCAACCGCGTAAAACGGTTCACCCCCACGTGTGTGGGGAAAACTTTATAAGCAGTGACTTTTTCTATTACGCAGCCGGTTCACCCCCACGTGTGTGGGGAAAACGGCTGGCGGCCCCGCCTCGGTGACGCCGGCCGTCGGTTCACCCCCACGTGTGTGGGGAAAACGCATATGCCGCTCAATTCGGGTTGCTCCGCTGCGGTTCACCCCCACGTGTGTGGGGAAAACGATGTCTGCCTTACCCAAACCCAAGTTTTCACCGGTTCACCCCCACGTGTGTGGGGAAAACGCCCCGGCTGACCACATCAGTCACCAGCATATCGGTTCACCCCCACGTGTGTGGGGAAAACTGGGCAGGTCGTAGGCAATGATGCCCGTAAAGGCGGTTCACCCCCACGTGTGTGGGGAAAACTCACGCCGAGTGTGGTGATGTACTGGCAGGACACCGGTTCACCCCCACGTGTGTGGGGAAAACTGACGATGAGCGGCACTTGCAGATCGAGATAGGCGGTTCACCCCCACGTGTGTGGGGAAAACGAATGGCAGTGTGTGGTCGGCATTGGGCACGGGCGGTTCACCCCCACGTGTGTGGGGAAAACGCTTACCGGCTTGCTGGTGGGCGGCGGCTCCAACGGTTCACCCCCACGTGTGTGGGGAAAACTAACTCCAGCAAACCAATTTGTGGTGTTCGTATCGGTTCACCCCCACGTGTGTGGGGAAAAAATCACCGGTTCACCCCCACGTGTGTGGGGAAAACGTGGTTGCTGGCGGCAAAGTCTGATAGTTTCACGGTTCACCCCCACGTGTGTGGGGAAAACGACTGAAAGGTTTGGGGATATACATAACCTAAACGGTTCACCCCCACGTGTGTGGGGAAAACTTACGGCCGAAACGCTAGAACTGCCGCCAGGATACGGTTCACCCCCACGTGTGTGGGGAAAACGGGCGTTCAGGGTGGCCGTGGCCCCTGACATCCGGTTCACCCCCACGTGTGTGGGGAAAACCCACATCTGGCGGGTATGGTGGGCGCGAAGGGACGGTTCACCCCCACGTGTGTGGGGAAAACCCTCCGTTGGCTGCATATCCCGTTCCATCATCTCGGTTCACCCCCACGTGTGTGGGGAAAACCGCCTGGCGGGGAAGGTGGGCGCTAATATGGGCGGTTCACCCCCACGTGTGTGGGGAAAACAATCCCTTGCAGAAATTCCCCCGCGCCCGTGTACGGTTCACCCCCACGTGTGTGGGGAAAACTGTATCATCGTCACGTAGGTGACATCGCCATCCGGTTCACCCCCACGTGTGTGGGGAAAACGGGGCAAGGAATTCCTCCAGTGATTCTACGGCCGGTTCACCCCCACGTGTGTGGGGAAAACTGTTGGCCGATGTGGCCATTGATAGCGGCGACGGTTCACCCCCACGTGTGTGGGGAAAACGAATGGTGTGGCCAAAGCCGGTTATCAACACGGCGGTTCACCCCCACGTGTGTGGGGAAAACGGTTAGTGGTAGACCAATCGAAAATTTGTATCCCGGTTCACCCCCACGTGTGTGGGGAAAACCCAGGAACACAATCTTCTCCCCCTTCTTCAACCCGGTTCACCCCCACGTGTGTGGGGAAAACGCCCGCTTCAATTCCTGCAACTCCGCATTTAGCGGTTCACCCCCACGTGTGTGGGGAAAACGGACGGGCGTACAGCGCAGGCGACGACATATACGGTTCACCCCCACGTGTGTGGGGAAAACACAAAGAGGCCAATGATAAAGCCGGTCAGCACCGGTTCACCCCCACGTGTGTGGGGAAAACTTCCTTGCAAGCCTCACACAGCACGTCCACAGCCGGTTCACCCCCACGTGTGTGGGGAAAACTTGGCCCCAATGCTTCCCATAACTCACCCAAACGGTTCACCCCCACGTGTGTGGGGAAAACTGCTCTATATCCAGTTGCCACGCGGCCGTGTCCGGTTCACCCCCACGTGTGTGGGGAAAACGGCTGATGAGGTCACTCAGTTTCATCATTGCTCCGGTTCACCCCCACGTGTGTGGGGAAAACGCTTTATTTAGCAGACATCAGCCGGGTGGCGTCGGTTCACCCCCACGTGTGTGGGGAAAACGAAATGCACCGCCGACGGCCGTCGCGCCGTCACCGGTTCACCCCCACGTGTGTGGGGAAAACGCGCAGACGAATCGGTGGCAGCTAGAACGCTAACGGTTCACCCCCACGTGTGTGGGGAAAACTTGTCCAGTTGTCAGGGCTTTGGTGTATACAGGCGGTTCACCCCCACGTGTGTGGGGAAAACGCTTGAGGATGTCCTGCACCACATCGGGGCGCTCGGTTCACCCCCACGTGTGTGGGGAAAACTGATGGTGTCGGGATCGTCTTTTTGGTCGCCATCCGGTTCACCCCCACGTGTGTGGGGAAAACAATAAAAATGATGCAGCAGCTTGGCTTCCAACTCGGTTCACCCCCACGTGTGTGGGGAAAACGCGAGGCCGCCTTTAGTGATAAGTCCGATCAACGGTTCACCCCCACGTGTGTGGGGAAAACGGAAATGCTGGTGTCCAAAGGCTGGTTCAAGGACGGTTCACCCCCACGTGTGTGGGGAAAACCCGTTCGTGTTTGGCATTGACTATTTGCTGGACGGTTCACCCCCACGTGTGTGGGGAAAACTGCTGGTGCGAAGGCTTCCAGCACACCTGCCGACGGTTCACCCCCACGTGTGTGGGGAAAACTCAACAAGTGGGCGACGGAGTTTGAAGCAGACTGGTTCACCCCCACGTGTGTGGGGAAAACTATCCACAGAGTTATCCACAGGCTCGCCGTACCGGTTCACCCCCACGTGTGTGGGGAAAACGGAACTGGCCGCGCGGGAAATGCAGGACCCCACGGTTCACCCCCACGTGTGTGGGGAAAACGAAAAACGGCTCCCCGTTCAATACCTGCAACCACGGTTCACCCCCACGTGTGTGGGGAAAACGCAATGATGAGGGGGCATCGTGCGATGGTGATGCGGTTCACCCCCACGTGTGTGGGGAAAACTGCTGAGAACATTACTAAGTCAATTGCTCCAACCGGTTCACCCCCACGTGTGTGGGGAAAACCTCACTTTGAGGTGAAGGCGTTGAACTGGATGCGGTTCACCCCCACGTGTGTGGGGAAAACTGTTAAAGAACTGTTGAATGAGTTCAGGCCCGCGGTTCACCCCCACGTGTGTGGGGAAAACGGGGAATAGGTGAGATTGGCACCGAAGGTTTGCGGTTCACCCCCACGTGTGTGGGGAAAACATTCATCTCCCCCTGCTCTATCTTCTTCCATACCGGTTCACCCCCACGTGTGTGGGGAAAACGGCAACTTAATAGCGGTTTCCACATGGCACTATCCGGTTCACCCCCACGTGTGTGGGGAAAACTGAGTACGGCCGTGTGCCCGCGCACACGGCCGTCGGTTCACCCCCACGTGTGTGGGGAAAACGTTGCACAAAGGCACACGAGTATATCTTTCTGCGGTTCACCCCCACGTGTGTGGGGAAAACTGTCCAATCCGGGTGGCGCTTGCGACGGCCGGCGGTTCACCCCCACGTGTGTGGGGAAAACGCTTTTGGCTTTCTAATGCGGTCACGCCAGCGTGGTTCACCCCCACGTGTGTGGGGAAAACGGTTTATCGCTTGCTGAATGGATGACCCGTAATTCGGTTCACCCCCACGTGTGTGGGGAAAACTCAATGGCACACCGATTAGCCAGGGCTATCAGGACGGTTCACCCCCACGTGTGTGGGGAAAACTTTCCAGGTGATTGTACTCACGATCCACACTCCGGTTCACCCCCACGTGTGTGGGGAAAACAAAACGTTAAAAATGCTTTTTTGTGCGTTTTGCGGTTCACCCCCACGTGTGTGGGGAAAACGCACGGCGACACGTTGATCAAGCGGCGACACGTCGGTTCACCCCCACGTGTGTGGGGAAAACGCAGTGATACGCAGATTCATCCGCTAAAAGCATCGGTTCACCCCCACGTGTGTGGGGAAAACTGTTTGGCCGCCCGTACCCGTATCGCCGGGTTCGGTTCACCCCCACGTGTGTGGGGAAAACGTGGTGGGTTGGATTCTTACCTGATAGGAGTACGGTTCACCCCCACGTGTGTGGGGAAAACGAACAGACTAGAAACCGAGCGGATATTGATGACCGGTTCACCCCCACGTGTGTGGGGAAAACGGCGTGAGCTTTGGTCAATCGGTCTTTTTCATCCGGTTCACCCCCACGTGTGTGGGGAAAACGCGGCATTTTAACATCCCGTGAACATTGCGTACGGTTCACCCCCACGTGTGTGGGGAAAACGCTGGTGGGCTGCCCATCTCTGACGCGGGCGGGCGGTTCACCCCCACGTGTGTGGGGAAAACTGCACATGGGGGAAGACCTCTTTATACCGGCTCGGTTCACCCCCACGTGTGTGGGGAAAACACGATTGATCTGGCGCTCTTCCTGACCATTATCGGTTCACCCCCACGTGTGTGGGGAAAACGACAGTGGCGCACCCCTGAAAATCCCCGTCAACGGTTCACCCCCACGTGTGTGGGGAAAACCCCGCAGTGGCAGAACAAAACCGGGCATTATTCGGTTCACCCCCACGTGTGTGGGGAAAACGCGGAAGATGATGAATGCGCCTGGCGCGTCAAACTGGTTCACCCCCACGTGTGTGGGGAAAACTCCACCGCTAATAACGGCAACCAGCGCGTCAACGGTTCACCCCCACGTGTGTGGGGAAAACGCTGCCTCGTGGTCGGTAGCTTTGCGCCCCGGCGGTTCACCCCCACGTGTGTGGGGAAAACTCTGTAAATCTGCGAACACTCCATTTTGTTATCCGGTTCACCCCCACGTGTGTGGGGAAAACGCACCACCGCCAACACCAGAGACGGCCGTCACCGGTTCACCCCCACGTGTGTGGGGAAAACGTGTTCCTTGTTCCCCCTTCGGCCGGGGTGTACGGTTCACCCCCACGTGTGTGGGGAAAACAGTTAGCTAACTAATATGGTAAAATGAATCATCGGTTCACCCCCACGTGTGTGGGGAAAACACCTCCTGGAAGAGGGCGTTGTGAAACCAATCCGGTTCACCCCCACGTGTGTGGGGAAAACATTCAGCCGGTCCCGTGTCCAGCGCGGACAATCGGTTCACCCCCACGTGTGTGGGGAAAACGAACCGATGGCGATTATTGCGGCCGAGGGCGACGGTTCACCCCCACGTGTGTGGGGAAAACACCGCCCCCCTGGGCTAAAGCAAGCCGGTAATCGGTTCACCCCCACGTGTGTGGGGAAAACGTAGACCCCGCCAACGGCCTGGGCAATGCTACGCGGTTCACCCCCACGTGTGTGGGGAAAACATCCGAGCTACCACCACCACCGCCGCCCGGCGCGGTTCACCCCCACGTGTGTGGGGAAAACTAGCCCTGCGCCTCTAACGCTGCTGCCCGCTCCGGTTCACCCCCACGTGTGTGGGGAAAACTGGGTAGTAGGCTGGCTGATTGGTGATGAATACGGTTCACCCCCACGTGTGTGGGGAAAACGAACATGATCGGCTGGAGCAGGGATGGGGATGCCGGTTCACCCCCACGTGTGTGGGGAAAACCCCAGACGCCCGCCGGTATGGATGCCTGCTTGCGGTTCACCCCCACGTGTGTGGGGAAAACGTATAGACCGCCCCGTTGTTTTTGGCGACAACCGGTTCACCCCCACGTGTGTGGGGAAAACGTGCGCAACACGCCTCTGGCAGACGGCCGTACCGGTTCACCCCCACGTGTGTGGGGAAAACGTCATAGCCAAGATAAAGCGGCAAGACCCGGCACGGTTCACCCCCACGTGTGTGGGGAAAACGCCTTAGGGCAGGGCAGCGAAGCCAGCCGCGCCGGTTCACCCCCACGTGTGTGGGGAAAACCACTGAGATGAGCTAAAATCAGGCTCGTACCCACGGTTCACCCCCACGTGTGTGGGGAAAACATAAGGCGAGAGGGGGCGATGTCTAAGCGATACGGTTCACCCCCACGTGTGTGGGGAAAACGCGTCAGTCCATTCTATACCTCGGCCACCGTTCGGTTCACCCCCACGTGTGTGGGGAAAACGCCTCGCAAGCCGGGCACTCCCATTCATAGACCGGTTCACCCCCACGTGTGTGGGGAAAACGCCCACGTCTCGCGGGTGGCCTCTTTGAATTGCGGTTCACCCCCACGTGTGTGGGGAAAACTCGGCAATGTCATGGCTCGTTAATTGCTGCATAACGGTTCACCCCCACGTGTGTGGGGAAAACGCCAAGCTGGTGGGGCGCGTAAACGGGGCTAACGGTTCACCCCCACGTGTGTGGGGAAAACCCCACCGAGTGAGAAGGGGCGCTTAACAGCCCCGGTTCACCCCCACGTGTGTGGGGAAAACTTGTGGACATTATTCCCCCGCCAGCTTTGACAACCGGTTCACCCCCACGTGTGTGGGGAAAACGCGCATTGGCGCCAATGCTGCCCTTCTTGGCGCGGTTCACCCCCACGTGTGTGGGGAAAACGCAGCGGGGACATTCATCCACCGCCTCTACATCGGTTCACCCCCACGTGTGTGGGGAAAACCCACAAATCGAACTGGATGCCGGTCAGTCGCACAGCGGTTCACCCCCACGTGTGTGGGGAAAACCTAAATAAGTTTTCCCCGCGCCAGGCGCAGGTGCGGTTCACCCCCACGTGTGTGGGGAAAACGCGACGGCGGGCCGACTACCGGCATTGCCGTCACCGGTTCACCCCCACGTGTGTGGGGAAAACGGATTCGCCAGTGGCGGCCCGCCGGCGCGCCTCGGTTCACCCCCACGTGTGTGGGGAAAACGCCTGCACGGCCGTTGGCGGTGGCTGGCATGATGCGGTTCACCCCCACGTGTGTGGGGAAAACGCCGTACCCCATATATTTGCAACTATAGTCATTCGGTTCACCCCCACGTGTGTGGGGAAAACCAGGCGGCCCGGACGCTGATTGACGAACCCGGCGGTTCACCCCCACGTGTGTGGGGAAAACGGCAGGTCTGGCGTCATCATCATGCCCACCAGGGCGGTTCACCCCCACGTGTGTGGGGAAAACTCCCCCACTGATAACCAAATCTTCCAGCGAAACGGTTCACCCCCACGTGTGTGGGGAAAACGCTTCACCGGCTTTGACCTGGTGATGGACCCATCCGGTTCACCCCCACGTGTGTGGGGAAAACGGGTTGCCGCTTGGGTGTTCTTCGACGCGCCACGGTTCACCCCCACGTGTGTGGGGAAAACGTATGTACGGCCGAGGGCGGCGAGGAGGCAAACTCGGTTCACCCCCACGTGTGTGGGGAAAACCAACCGAGCCAGCTTATCGGCGTCCGTTACGGCGGTTCACCCCCACGTGTGTGGGGAAAACAGCGCATGGGGGACGGCATCACCAACATTGTTCGGTTCACCCCCACGTGTGTGGGGAAAACCCCCGTTTCCGTCTGCCACTGCTGGCGCAACTCGGTTCACCCCCACGTGTGTGGGGAAAACGATTCGCCGCAGTGTGCTGCCAGCAGACGCGGCGGTTCACCCCCACGTGTGTGGGGAAAACAGTCGAAGCATCAAAAATACTTTTTACTGCATCCGGTTCACCCCCACGTGTGTGGGGAAAACTTTTTCCAGATAATTGCACTCACGATTCACACTCGGTTCACCCCCACGTGTGTGGGGAAAACTCAACAGCTTCCGCAAATTGACACCAATGAGGACGGTTCACCCCCACGTGTGTGGGGAAAACGAGACCAAAAATCAGAGCGACGAATCCGCTCCCGGTTCACCCCCACGTGTGTGGGGAAAACACCTCATGCGCCACATGCCGATCCACCACCTCCGGTTCACCCCCACGTGTGTGGGGAAAACGCTAATCAGGTCAACGGCCACCTGCACGCTGTCCGGTTCACCCCCACGTGTGTGGGGAAAACAATTCCACCACGTTTTGCCACTCATCAGACACCGGTTCACCCCCACGTGTGTGGGGAAAACGGAATTGCTTTAGGTAATTTCCGGTTTACCCCGGTTCACCCCCACGTGTGTGGGGAAAACTCATAATCCGCGCTGGCTTCAATTTGCTCGAACGGTTCACCCCCACGTGTGTGGGGAAAACGCTAGTTCCTGAATCTCTTGCAGCGCCGCATCCGGTTCACCCCCACGTGTGTGGGGAAAACCTAACTTGTATCTTGACAAGCTGCTGCTGCTGCGGTTCACCCCCACGTGTGTGGGGAAAACGTTTTGTCCATGATTGCCTCTGATTTTATCATACGGTTCACCCCCACGTGTGTGGGGAAAACGAAAATCCGCGACAATTTTATATCCGCGTACGCGGTTCACCCCCACGTGTGTGGGGAAAACGTCAACAGTTTGCCAATCGCCTTGTCCATGTTCGGTTCACCCCCACGTGTGTGGGGAAAACACTGGCCGCTTGCAGCAACATACCGGGGTTGGGCGGTTCACCCCCACGTGTGTGGGGAAAACTTGCGGCGAGTGAAGGGAACATGAAAACGCTACGGTTCACCCCCACGTGTGTGGGGAAAACTATTGGGTACAATCTTGCTCATAGTTCCTCTACGGTTCACCCCCACGTGTGTGGGGAAAACGTGGGCGCTGACTACATTGTGCTGCAAGGCCAGCGGTTCACCCCCACGTGTGTGGGGAAAACTCAAACTCCGCGCCGATGTCACCCATGCCTCTGCGGTTCACCCCCACGTGTGTGGGGAAAACTTCTCGCCTCGGCATCGTCCCCCTTCATCCATACGGTTCACCCCCACGTGTGTGGGGAAAACCCTTGATGGGCACACTCTACCATATATGGGGTCTGCTGCCAATTCTCTACCCAGATGTGGCGCTGCGGCGCAAGGATTCAAGTCGCTGCTTGATGACACTTCCGCCGACCAGTTTGTCCAGGTCGTGCGGAATTTCAATCAGTTGCAGCCCTTCACATTCAACAATGCGGCGGCTGGTACGGCCGTACATGCGCATCCGGTAGCGTTGTTCGTTGTTGGTGGACCAGATTTGCAGGACGCCGCCGCCGTTAGCCGCCTGGCACGCTTTGTCCCATAGTTTGTCCCGCACGCGGGCAGAAACATGGCCGACAAAACAGCCGGCCTGTGGCTCCAGCAGCCAGCGGCTCAGTTCGCCGCGCAGGCCAATGGGCACGTTTTCCAGGATCATAACAATCATGTGGTGTCTCCTTTGTAGATGGGACGCAGATATACGCGGATGACGCGGATAAGATGCTGGTTTTACTCCGGATCTTCCTCTTCGGTATCAACGTCATCTTCCAGGGCGGACCAAAGGGCGGTGGGGCGGGCGGGGTCGCTGTCTATGCCGCCGGTGATTTCGTCTTCGGTGGCGGTGGGGTCGGGCGGCAGATCAAGCATGGCATCTATGATGGGCAGGATGAGTTGCAGCAATTTAGTCTGCTTGAACTGCTGGCGACAGGCGGCGCGGACGCGGCTTTCGATCTTCTGATGGGACTCGGCAACGATGGCGAAGGCGGTGGGGATGGTGAATTCTACTTTGAAGAGGTCGGCGACGTCGTAAACGAAGGAGAGTTGTTTGCCGGTATGGATGAAACCGAGGCCGGCGCTGTAGCCGCCGGCGACGATGGCGGCATGGCAGAGGCCGTTGAGCAGGGCGTTGCCGGCGGAGAGGGCGCGGTTGACGGGGTCGGCGCTGCGCCAGTTGCCGCGGTCGTAGTTACGGCCGTGCCAGGGAACGCCATATTTTTTGCTGGCCTGGGCGTAGGCGTCGCGCACACGTACCCCTTCTTTGCCCCGTATTTGGGGCAGGGTCAGGTCTTCAGGCAGGTCAACCTGGAAGCGAAAGCGGTACATACGCAGGACGACTTGCAGCCGTTTGTGGGGGTCGCTGACCAGGGCGGCCTGGTGCAGCAGGCGGTGGCCTTTGCGGGTTTCGCCGGTACCCTGGGCGTAAAAGCGGGTGGCGTCTTCGCCCGTCCAGAGTACAGAGCAGCCATTCTCGGCCAGGGTTTTGACGGCGGCGTGGGTGATGGAGGTGCCGGGGCCAAGCAGGAGGACGGAGAGGTTGGCGGTGGGGATGAGGGTACGGCCGTCTTTCTGGATGCTCTCGATAGCCTGCTGGTTTTTGTCCAGGATGGCGTGTTCGACGTAATAGTAGCTGAGCGAGTCGCGCAGCTTGGGAAGTTCGTGTAGGTCTTGCATGATGCCTCCGTAATCCGTATTTCGTAATCGGTAATCGGTGAATGGGTTTGTGGTTGTTAAGGTACGGTGATGAGACCCGAAGGGTTTAAGAAAACCCTTCGGGTCTGGGTCAGGCGGGCGCGAGAGAGAGCAGGCCGCAGCCAAATGCTTTGGCGGGGCCGATGCCGGTGTGGACGGCCGTCACGAATTTATCTGTATCGGTGATTTGCAGACGGCCGTTGAACTGGACGGTGTAGAGGGTGAGCGGCGATTCCCCTTTTTTCCACCCTTTTTGCGCTTGCTGGCTGCTGGTGGTGACGTGCAGCAGGCGGAAACCGTGCTGCTCGCCTTTGTCTGCCAGCCATTGCACCTGTTGGTCTTCATGCACCAGGGGAACGCGGTTGCTGTTTTTGCGGTCTCCGTTCTCGTCGCGGCGCACTTTTTTGATGGTGGGGTTGGCGGTGAGGCGGAATTGGAATACCTGGCCGGGACGCAAGGACAGATCAAAGGTTTTAACGGCCGGATTAGGCGTGGCGTCAAAGGGGTCTGGCGGCAGCAAATAATCCGGGTGGGGCAGCTTTGACCAGTCGGGCGGCATTTGAGATTGCACAAGCAAGACGGGTAGCCCGGTATGAGAATGAATTTCCAGGCGATGCAGGACGGCCGCCTGGTCACGCCTGGGAGCAAATGCTTGCATGAGGGTGCGGTGCAGGTTGTAGGGATCGGCCGTTTCGCGCTGTACTTGGCGGGAACGGGGGTTGAGCAGTAAACGTGAGAGGTACATCAGGTTGTCTCCTCTAAAACATCGGGGATTCCAGGGTCTCCTGTTGCGGCAAAAGGTGGTTTGTCAATAAAGTCGGTGCGCACCCGGCGCGGGGTGAAGTGCCGATTGCCTTTAACAAAGCTGATGGGGTAGTCGTGGCGTACCTGAGGGCCATGGTCATCGTCGAGAACCAGGCGCAGGCGTCCCAATGTTTCGTGTTGGCGGGCATTGCTGCCTAACCAGGGGTAACCGGCCAATGCCTCGACCAGAGATTCCGTACGCAGGCCATCAGGCAGGTAGACGGGCAGGGAAGGCGGGCACGCTTTACGACCGAGAAAGAGCAGCCAGTGGGGATGGCGCAGCGCGGCATGAAGCTGCTCTAATAAAGAACTGTCTCCTTCCAGGCCAACCAGGAAAGCGGCATCATTCAGGTAATAGCGGGTGGAGGTTTCGGTGTCTTTAAGACCGCCGCCTGCTTTGAGAACATTTTGGGCTGTGTGCCAGTCGCGCAAGATGCTGCCTTCCCTGTCCACCCGAACACCCATGCGTAATGCCCCTAAATCATCCAGGGGGGCGGTACGTGGGCGGCCCAGAGCAGCGCAGAGCAGGCCGACAATACCGCTTTTGGAAGGTTCGCGGCCGGTGGTACGCACGCCAAAACGACTTTGGGTGTCCCAGGATTGGAGCGGCGCAACGCAGCGTAAGAGTAAAGTCGGCATGTGTTACTCCTTTGGCTTTGGTAGCGCAGCGTTCACAGCGTTGATCCAACCAGAGAAATTGGGCTGGAGGTAGGGCTTGAGATGATCGAGGGCATCGTTATATTGGTCAGAGAAGGCAGCGACGGCCGTAAAGGTCGCATCATCACGGACGCGGGTAAGGTTGCCCCAGAAAGCGTCCAGAGCGCGGATGGATGGCTCGATCAGGCCGCTATCTCGTTTGGAACGCACCGGGTTTTCAAAGGCGTTGGCCAGGTTCCAGCTTTTGCCATCTTCACGGACAACGGCCACGGCCAGGCTGGTGGGATTTTGGGCAGCAAAGCTGTTTTGTTTACCGGTGGGGATGGCGTCAACGGCGGCGCGGAGAAACCCTTCGACGGTGCGCTGCGCCAAAGCCGCGTCACCGCCGAGGTTTTTCACAAGCTGCCGCCAATCTATGCGAGCGTAACGGTAGAAACAGGCGGCGTTGAAGCTGGTGAAGCCCATCATACCGGCGCCGGCGCCTTCGTCTTGTTCGCTGGTTTGCAGGTCGTCTACGGCCGTGTAAAAGTCCATTTCCATGCTGATGCGGTGGGTGGAAATGGCGTGGGCTACCTGGCAGGCGGCATCAATGTTGAGTTCCGGCTTTTCGGCCAGCATACGGCCGAAGAGGGCAATGTCCGGGGCGCTGGTGCGTTTTTCAGTTTCTTTGCTGATGGTTTTGACCAGTTCAGGCAGGGTTTTGCCGGAGGGGGCGCTGGCAACGGCCGTGTCCCAATCGGCCAGCAATCCATCTACTACTTTCTGGATTTCTTCCTGGCTAAAGTAGATAAGGACGCTGCTTTTCTCCGGGTTTTTCTTGTCTGACTTGGCAGCGTAATCGGTGACAAAAGCGGTGGCGACGGCCGTGGCTTCTGCTTCGCCTTTACCTGCGTCAATCAGCAGTTTTTTAATGGGACGGGTCATCCATTTAGAGCGTTGGCCTGTTTCCGCCTGAGTGGTGGCGGCAAAAACCGGCTCACGGCGGACTGCCCGTTTGAGAGATTGGGAGGAGATGCGGGCGCGGCGGTGGCCACCAAATTCACAATCTTTGGGGTTGTTGGTGTCGTCACGGTTCAGGTTGGACGGGGCAAAGTTTTGGATCATATGCAGTTCGATAAACATGTCAGAGTTCTCCTTATTAATTAAAATGGTTTGTAAATCTGTTGGTTTTAATTGGCCGCTGCTTCCAGATTTTCATCTTTTTCTTGTTTCTGGATGCGCCAGAATTGGGCTGCCCAGCGCTTTTGTACGCGGGTTTGCCGGTCGGGTTGGCCCCAATCACGCACGTCCCACATCAGTTGATGCCAGTTGACAGGAACCTCTTTGGATTTCAGGAAGCTGATAGCCTGGCGCAGGTAAAAGGGCAGGTCGTCCGGGTGGGCGGTGAGCAAGGCGGTGAAGCGCCGCTCGACAGCGCCGTTGTGGTCGGGATTGGGGTCGAGGGTTTGGGCGAAGTGAGCGCCGAGATTCACGCCGCTGCCTTTTTCGGGATGCAGGGCAAAGAGGGCGGCGATGAGGTAATAGGCGCTTTCTTCCCAACTGCCGGGATAGGCGCTGTCCGGCAGCCGCCTGATGACGTAGGGGAACATGTCGGGCACAGTACCCGGCGGCTGGCCCAATCCCCGCCGTAGGGCCGCGAGAGCGGCCCGATCCTCGGCCAGGGATTCGAGATAGGTGACAAATGGATGTTCTTGACTCATGTGACTTCCTCCTTTTGGGGTATGAGTTGAGATAAACGATAGTTGAGGTAGCTACGGCCACGCACAACGGCTTTGAAGGAACGGCCGTCGCTGCCAGCATATTGAGTTGCCTGTTCAAAGGCATCAAGAGCCGCCTGTCGCAGCCGTTCATACCAACGGAACAATGCCGGTTCTGTATCCTGAGCCAAGTCAACAATGAAGGCTTGGAAAGGGATATCCAATGCCGCCCAATACCGATATTCGATTCCCGTATGAGTTACCCAGTCATCTGCCTCTTTTCTGGGAACAGGCTTGAAATCTCCACGTTTCTTCTTTTCATCGGCATCTGGGATTTTCAAGTAAGTGAGGATGGTTTGGATAGCAAAGCGAAGCGCTCTGGAAATTTCATCGGCTCGGCTCAGAGATAGTTGCAGCAGATCAACCAGTCTTGGCTCATCAAAATAAGCTAACGGTAAAGGTATACTTTCGTGGCGGTAAAAGTAGACAGTTGCCTGACCTGGCTTAGTAGACATTCCGAGTGCTAGACACCGATAAACCTGAGATTTCTGAAATCCAATTTCAGGTTCATCAATTAGCTCTTTCAACCACCGAAACGTAGCTGGTGGTAGGTGAACTTGTTCAGTGCTTTGTGCCTGGTGCAATGAGAACAAAGCGGCACTGTCTCGCCACAAGCTTTTACCTTCGTTAAAGTAGAGCGATTGGAATCCCTCTTTCTTATTCCGAAAGTGATGCTGCATTACATCCAGAGGCGATGATTCTATCCGTTCCGCAGGTTCCCAACGCATTTGTCGAATGATCGGATTTCCATAGATGTCTCCTTCTGGGTGGAGAAGCACACGCCGATTTTGCCATGTTAGGTAGTCCAGATACCCTAAAAGTGGCCCTCTTTTCGGGCTTGATGGATCTTCTTGTTCCCAGGCTGGGGCATCATCTTTGAAGTGCTTTACAATCTGGTCATCTGGATACTGAACCAGATTCAACATCAAGGTCTCGAAGAGAGAATTGCCATCTATCAAAAAATTGACAGCACGAGCAATTGAACCATCAACAAACATGCTTTGCCTTTTCTTCTCACGAGGATTGGTTTGTGGAAAGAAGGCGCCACTCGTACCACAAAGGCTAAAACTTTGAGCCATAATAAGCGCACGAGACGCTTCCGCAGGGTTGAGGAAGTCTTTCACACTCATTTCAGAGTGGTTAAATAAGGGATACGCTGCATTAAGCTCGTGGACTAAGCGATCAATGGAAACCCATTGCGACTCCAGGTAAAGTAGAGCGGATTGGTAAAACGGCCGTTCCGCATCAAAGAGATCAAAGCGGTGTCGCCATTTTTCCAGGTAGTTGTTCACTGCGCTGGCATCAAACTGTGTTGCCTGCCACAATTCTGCCCACTCATCGTAACCGGCGGGGCCAAAAATGCGGTGCAGAATGGCCAGCAGAAAGCGGTGCAGGGCGGCCGTTTGCGGCGGCGAATCACCGGCCAGGGATTGCAGTTGATGAGCCTGGGTCAGCACGTCACGCAGGTTGAGGGTTACGGCCGTGCCGTCTGATCGCGTACAGGGCAGCCAGGGTTCATCAACCAGGTTAAATGAAAATGATGGGGTCATGGGTCATGTAGCCTCCTTTTTTATGATTTCCAGGCCTAATGCCTGGGTTAAGCACAGGTCGTGCTTTTCCATTGCTGTGTAACGGCCGTTGGTAAACAGGATGGGGCGGCAGTGGCGTAACGCAGCCTGCTCTTGCCAACCTGCCGGAAGCGGTTGGGGTACAAAATAACGAACTACTTCCTTATGCTGGACAGTGATGATGTTTTGCTGCAACTGTTTGATTACATTGGCTGTTAGTGCTCCTTCCAGGTTGATGGTCATTGAACCATCACCGGTATAAATAAACACCCCCTCTTCTGCCTGGTGTAAACAGACAAGCGAAATACCAGGGTCAATATCACGAGTTTGAGCGCGTAAGGTTTCATGTACATCTGGCGATTCTTCGTCCAGATTCTCGTTACGCTGCTTTAGCAAACGCTGGCTGCCGGGAGTCAGCACAAGTTGATTGGATGCTTTTCTTTCTGCTTCATATTGGTTGGCAGCCATCTTGCTGGCGGCCGTTTGCAGCGCTTCTTGCCAGGCAGGCGAGAGTTCTGTGTCAATTCCAAAATCACCGTAGACAGATTCGATCAGGGCTGTGGTTTGACCCGGCAGGAGAATGGCTGATTGATTATACAAAGCCAGATAAGACCGAAGCAGAATGTATCGTTCGTAAACATAGATGTCACGGCCAAAGTCCGGCAGGCCCGCTTCATCATGTGTCGGTCTGGTGATGATTAACCGCCGTTCGTGGCCGTGCCGTTCGGCGCGTTGGTGGCGGTGCAGACGGCCGGCGCGCTGAATAATCAGGTCAATGGGGGCCAGGTCGGTGATCATCAGGTCAAAGTCCAGGTCGAGGCTTTGCTCAATAACCTGGGTGGCGACGACAATGGCTTTGTGAGGGCGATGGGGGGAGCGCCTATCTTTGTCCGGTTTGCCAAACTTTTGCAACACTTTTGCTTCAATTTGCTGCCGCCAGATGGGCGGGAAACGGGCATGAAACAGGATGAGGTTATCCGGCTCAATGTCTAACAGGCCGTTATTGCGGGCATTGTCCAACACCCGGTAAATGTCTTGGGCGCGGCGAACGGTGTTGCAGATAACGGCCGTGCAGCCTCCGTTAGCCACCTTTTCTTGTAGATACGCCAGAATGTTTTCCGGTTCCTGGTCTACGTCCCAACCGAGTTGCAGCAGAATGTTTTCCGGTTGGGTTAGTTCAATGACACGCGGCGCTGCATTTGGGGCAGCAAGAGTGAGGGTAGGATAGGAAACAGGTGCATCGGGTAACGCCTGGCCTGTATATGCCTGCACCAATTCACGGCGTGTTTTAGCCGGTAGGGTGGCCGACAAGATGATAACGGATGTACCAATGGCGCTGAGCCATTCCAACAAGCGGTAAAAAAGGGTACTCATAAAGGTGTCGTAAGCGTGAACTTCGTCAAAGATGATGACCTTATGGCTGAGACCAAACAGGCGCACAAAGAAGTGGCGTGTCTGTAAAATGCTCATCAGCGTCTGGTCAACCGTACCCACGCCAAAGGGGGCCAGCAAGGTGCGTTTGCGCGGCGTGAACCAGCTTTCGGCCTGCACGGCCGTTTTGCCATCCTTATCGTCACCTACACTCTGTAGCTCCACCTGTTTCTTTAGCTCATCCTGCCAGGCAGCCTGCCCATGTACCAGGTGGTAGTTGACAGCCATCTCTGCATAGTGATGGTTGAGGAAGTTCCCAATACGGCCGTACATCTGGTTGCTGGTGGCCTGGGTGGGCATGGCGACATACAGTCCCCGGCTTTGGTACGTTTGCAGCCAGTGGTTGGCCAGGTAAACGGCCGTTTCTGTCTTGCCAATACCGGTCGGCGCTTCCAGAATAAGCAAAACCGGCGGTGGTGCATCTTTGGCGGCAGCAATAACTTCGGCCTGGACGCCGCGTGGTTCTTGAATGTCAGGCAAGTAGGCAAAGGCTTCAGTGAAAGAGACAGTACGACCGTCGGGCTGCCAGCCTATCCAGCCCAGATCAGCCAGTGATTCTTTTGCTTTTTGGGCAGCACGGGCAGCATATTGGCGGGTGGGCATTGGCTGTTCTACAAAACCAAAACATTCTTTGTTGCGCGAACCAAGCCAGTCAGCTACAGAGACCAGGCCAGAAAAGATGGTGAGAAAGGTATTCAAATCGGTATGGCTGGCTGGTGGGGGAACGGCCGTGGGTGGCTGAAAAACGGCTTGCAGTTCCCAAAATAAATCACGGCGCACTTCATTCCAAAGAGGATACCTGGCCTGGTCCTCAATGCCATCGGTTGCTCCTGGCGGCGGCCAACTGCCGTGATGTCCACCGACGGCAACTGCGATCTGATAGGCAAAACCTTGATCCAGCCCGGCCATTTGCGGCAGCAATTCGGCCAATGTCCAGGTGGAAACAGTACCATGTGGGGTTTTAGGTTCATAGGCTTTGCCGATGCCTGACAGCCCCAGACCTGCATCAATCAATTCTTTTTTCAGCCACTCTGGAACATATTTTTGCTGGTAAGCTGGCCCTGCCTTGCCAATATCATGCAGGCTGGCAAGGAAAGCAATGAATCTTCCGGCCTGTTCTGTAGTGAGGTTAAGCATAGTGGCTAATCGCTGCCGGATGCTTTCTGTTAACACGTCCTGCCAAATCACCAACGTCACCTGACCGACGTCAATCAAATGGTAGAGGAGTAGATGAATTTCGTCCCGGTTATCGGGGTTGGTTTTGGCGTAGGGAAGATGGTGTAACATTTTTGCTGCTCGTGATATTTGATACTGCTTGTTCAGGCGGACGGCCGTTTTAACCAGTTCCTCTCGCAATTCTGGCGGCCCCAACACCTCCACATCCGCGCCCCAGCCGCGCACCCAGGGGAGCATCTCGCGCCATTCGGCAATGTCTGCCTGCCAGATGCAGCCACCTTCGGGCAATTCCTGGATGGTTTGTTCGGGGTGCCAGATGGTTTCCTTGACGTAGGGCATGACGTAGGCGCTGAATTTCAGCCGCACCGTTTCCGGCTGTTTGTCGCTGTTCCAGATACCCCAGGCATGTTGCAGCATCGCCCGGCTGTCAAAATCATCGGGCGGCGGGAACGGCTCCATGGTCACGGAGACACGCTGGATGCGGGATAGTTTGAAGGTGGCGATGCCCCGATGGTAGTCGCTGTAGCCGATGAGGTACACCCCATCCCCCCACACGGCCGGTTCAAGCTGGTAGGGTGTCACCATATAGTCGCGTGGGGTGGGGGCGTGGGGGGATTGGTGGGTGATGCGCAGGCGACGGCCGTTCATCCACCCTTCCATGATTTTGCGCAAATTGTCCACCTGCTGCGCGTCTTGTTCCTGGTTAAGCACCGTTTGTGCTGCCAGCACCATTTCCCGCACCAGCGGCCGATGTAGGGCGTTGGCTAACTTTTCCAGGGCGTTGGCCACGTCTTGCTGGCCGGTTTTAGTGTGCTGCTGCAAACGTCGGCCGCCGATGTACAGGGCTAACGCTTCCGGCGGGGTCAACCGGATGTGGGCGACGTAGGCGGTGCGATCAATGCGGTGACGGCCGCCGTCTTCGGTAATAAACGGAATGCCCATTTTGGCTTCCATTTCTTTGGTGCGAATTTTCCACACATTTTCGCGGCCGGTGCCGATGCGGTCGGCCATTTCCTGGTCTGACCAGGCGCGGTCTAAATAAAGACGTTCCATTTCCTCAATCAGGGCATGGCGGTTGCGTTCAACAGAGGGCATTTGGCTGCTCCTTTACATAATATATTTTACCGGTAATTTTTGGCTTTGGCCTGGGCGGTTGGGGAGATAATACCACAACTGGTTGCCAAATAACGCCACTTTTTGCCAGATTGGTTGCCGGATAGGACAACTGGTCAATGACGACGGCCGTACCATTGCAAACGGCCGTCGTCATCTTCCATCAGCAAGTCGCCACGTGCTTCCAATTGGGGTAAGTCGCGCAGGACGGTCTTATTGTCGCGGCCTAACAAACGCGCCAGCCAGCCGGCTCGCTGTTCAGGATATTCGATGATGGCGTCTCGTAATTCGTCCAGGTGTTGTTGATTTGATCTTCTTGCCACAGCAAAACTCCTTTTGTTTGAGATTTGCGGGCAAGATAAAACGGCGCTGTTGCCTACATGGAAACAGAAGACAACAACGGATGGAGAAATAAGCAGATAATTTTTCACATGGAGAATCCGTTCCTTTCTTCATCCGCTGTAGTCATAGCGAAAAAGAGGGATAATTTGGTATTTGGAGGTGATTAACTGGTCTATCACATACTTCAACTAATGTAAATTAGTTTAAGTATGGATTGATTGGGGCAACAGTTGGCCTGCCCTACTGCTGATGCGTGATTGGCTCCTCCTCACGCATCACGAATCAAGATTTCCATCACCTGGTTGAGCAATTGGCCGTTGGTGGCTACGGATTCCTGGTGATGGATGGTGGGCGTTCCCTGCCAGTTCGTAAATGTGCCACCCGCTTCTTCCAGGATGACCTGCAACGGCGCGGCGTCCCACAACGCCATGATCGGGTCAACCATCACATCGGCGCGGCCGGTGGCCACCAGGGCGTAGCCATAGGCGTCGCCCCAGGTACGCTGGATGTAGGTGGCCCGGATCAGTCGCTCCCACTTCGGCTGACGCGGGCCAAATGAGTTGAGATCGCTGGCTAACAGCACGGCGTCTTGCAAATTGTTAGTGGCGGAGGTGTGGCAGCGACGGCCGTTCCAAAAACACCCCCCACCCCGCACCGCATAGACCATCTCATTCAGCGCCGGGAAGTTGATGACGCCTATCAACGCTCTTTCGCCGTCTAGCAGGGCCAGCAAATTGGCATAGATGGGCACACCGCTGACAAATGATTTGGTGCCGTCTATGGGGTCAATAATCCAGGTATAGGGCGAGTCGGATTGGGTACGGCCGTACTCCTCCCCCACGATGCCATGATCGGGAAAACGGGCGGTGATCAGTTCGCGTATTTTCTGTTCGGCTAACTGATCAGCAATGGTTAAAGGGGTGTTGTCTGCCTTCCGCTCGGCTTTCACGCCAGTTTGAAAGTAACCCAGAGTGATACGGCCGGCCTGCCAGACCGTATCCAGGGCAAATTGTAGGAGGTCTTGTACTTCTGGTGTGTTCATGTAGAGATTATAGGCGAATTGTCATTCCGAGCGAAGTCTTCGGAGCGAGGAATCTTTTACCCAGGTCTACTATTTGCCTGATTACCGGGAAGGATTCCTCCCGTTGGTCGGAATGACAGGCAAAGATGCAGGCTCACGCACCGAGATGTCTTCCGGCCGGATCACTTTCAGTCCTACGCGGGACAAGGTGGGCGCATCCATCAGCATGTTGGTGTAAGAGGCGTTGGCCAACGGGCAGTAACATTCTTTGGCGCGGATGCTGCGGCGCACGTCCTGGATTTTTTCGCCGAACCAGATGGCCTTGAAATCATAGTTATGGTCGCGTAAATTGCCCAGATTGTCGGCGCGCACGCAGCAGGGCCACACCGTGCCATCGGCGTAAATCTGGGCGCTGGCCCAGCCGGCATAACAACCAATCACCTGATCTTGCTCATCCAGAATGCGCTTGACCAGCTTGTAATACTCCACCCGGAACGCCTCGGTGATTTTGGCCACACCTTTGTACGATTTACTGTTCACGTAGGCCATCAGTTGGTCAATGGCGGCGGCGTAGGCTTCCGGGCTGGGGGTGATGGGCAGCCCCACCGTGTCCAGTTCCACACGCGGTTCGGCAATTTCGGTGATAAATTGATCGGCGCCGGATCGGTCGGCATAGGCGATCAATTCGTCCAGATGCCCCACGCTAAAGACGGAGATAACGGAATGGATGCCCACCACAAAGTTAGGGAACTCGCGGCGCAGCGCCAGGTATTGCTCCAGTCGCTCCTCGAATTTTTCAAAGTTACCCACCACGCCGCGAATGAAATCATGTTTCTCCCCCACCCCATCGAGCGAGAGGTTGATAATCAGTTGGCTGTCGGGGCACGCTTCTAAGATGGCGCGCACCCGCTCCGGGCCGCTGTGCAAAATGCCGTTGGTGGGGATGTTGATAATGCCCGGTCGGCAATGCTGATAAGCCAATTTGGCCAGTTCGACGATGTGCGGGAACATCAGCGGTTCGCCGCCGGAGATGGTGAACCAGTAAGGGGCTGTGCCTAACGAGGCCAACACTTTGTCCCATTCGGCGATGGTCAGTTCGTTTTCGCGCTTCATCCAGATGTTGCAGGTGAGGCAGCGGGAGTTGCATTTGGGTGATGGCGAGAGCGTCAGGTTGAGCGGCAGCATTTTCGGCCAGCCAAAACGCCGGTAAGCCTGGAACAGAGGGATTCGGGCGAGCACGCCGGGCATTGAATTCATAAGGTGATGGGATGAACGGGTGTGGGGGTGAGTAGGTGGAGGGGTGAGCAGGTGATAATCACCCCTCCACCTCTTCACCTGCTCACCTGCTCAGTTGTTATTTCCTTCGTCGTGGTGGCAATTTCCCAGATGGTGTGGTTTTTGGCGCCGGTTTTGTAGTCGTAGCGGCCAAGCAAACGGCCGTACACCTCCAACCCCACCACCGCCCACGTCCACAGGAACGGCCGTGGCCGCCATTCCATGTTCCGCAGCAGCAGGCCAATGACCCGAGTGCCAGACATGGTGCTGACCTGGTAGCCCACCTGTTTTTGTAAATCCAGATGGCCGGCATAGATGCGGCGGCGCTGGCGCAAAAAGTCGGCCGCCGTCTCCGGCCCTTTGTTGGCCACAACCGCATCGGGGCAATACTGCACCCGGTAGCCCTGGCCGCGCACAATGGGTTCAATGCTGGCTTCGTCTACGGCCGTGTGGTAGGGAATGCGCGTAAACAAGCGGCGAAACCCAACCATCTCTCCCCCTTTGAAACTGCCCGCCATGTTCAGCGCATGGTGCAGCCGCCACAGTAACTGTACGGCGAACCCCATAAACGTGGCCGGGTCATTGACCGGCACGGGATGGCAGCCGGTCATGCCCACTTCCGGGTCGGTGAAGGGCAGCATGAGTTGTTCCACGGCGTCCAGGGCGGGCAGCAGGTCGGCGCTGCACAGGATGAGCAAATCCTCCTGCGCTTCGTGAATGAAGAGGTTCATGGCCGAGGCTTTGCCCTCTCGCTGCTCCTGCACCAGCAGGCGAATCCGGTCATCCTGGGTGGCAGCGGCCTGCACCACTCGCTCCGTGCCATCGGTGCAGCCGCTGGCAACGACGATGATTTCGGTGATAGCTACGCGCTGCAACTGCTGATCCCGGATGTGTTGCAGCAGTTTGCCGATGTTGGCTTCTTCGTTGTAAGCGGTAATGCCTAAAGAACAATTCAGCGTCATAAGCCGGCAAGTATACCGGATGGCTCAGTTACCAACCAACAGCCCTGATCAATCGCCAGCTTTCTGGAAACGGCCGTCCCCCACCCCGCGCCACACCTGATACGACTCGACACCGGCCACAAAAATGTCATCAATCCCATCGCCGGTTACGTCGCCCACGGTAAAGGCTTCGTTACGGCCGTAGCTAAAACGCTGCCCGCGCTGGAACTGCCCTGTACCATCATTGAGCCAGACTTGACCACGGTTTTGGCTGCCGGTAACCAGGTCTAGATCACCATCGCCATCCAGGTCAGCCAGAAAAACAAATAGCGTCAAACTGCGGTCCAGCCGTTGCCCACTATGTCGGAAGTTCCCCAGCCCATCATTCAGCCATACCTCATCTGGCCCATCATTGCCCACTACAGCGTCTGGAAAACCATCACCGTTTACATCTCCTAATGCCACTGCGTAAGTTTCGTGCTGCCCTAACCGCTGCCCACTGTCATAGAAGGTGTCTTCGAGGGTGTCTTCCCCATCGTTTAGCCAGACTTCATTGGGCAGGTCGCGCTGGAGTTCTCCATCTATGTACATCGAGGATTTACCCACAAACACATCAAGAGCGCCATCACCGTTCAAGTCTGTCAGGACAATGGCATGTGCTGTTTGGAAGTAACTCCTCAAAAAGGGATGCCGGGTATAGGATTGGGCAATCCCATAAGTGCGCTCAAAGTCAGTGTACCACCAATAATTGGGCATGGCGTTTTTGCCATCTCCAGCGTTTATGAATATCACTTTGCCGTAAAAACCGGCCCCGGCGAGATTTTTCAGCACTGCGTAACCGCGCTCGTGCTCAGTTGATCCCCGTTTGACGACAACAAAACGGCCGTCGCCCTCATTCATCATAAAGTCAGAAGTCCGATTGCTGTCCAAATAGGCATCCAGGTCATTGTCCCCATCCAGATCAAGCAGGCGTATCCAGGAAACGCGCTGCTGTCTCGCATCGCTGGCCGCGGTTATATCCCTTACAGCGACGACGCCACTGATGCCAAACATAACCAGCATAACAATCAACAGCAGGATGTAACGAAATGGTATGTCGGTCGTTTGACCGGTGACCACTATATCAACGCCTTGACTTGTCTGCGCTATTAACGACGAACGTCTCCGCCAGTTATAAAACCGCTGGGATATGCTGGCAGTTATCATTCCTGCCAATTCACGCAGCAAAAAGAGCAGGAGTACGAAACGGCCGTTTGCCTTTGCCCACTCTAATTGAGCCTGAAACACGGCCGTCATCTCCTCTTCAAATTCCTGCCGGAAATAGGGTGAGAACAGGCGTAGAAAACAACGGTACATCCAGATAATTGTGTGATATTTATACATGAGCAGGATGATGGCCCCGTTTAACACTATGGCTAATGACCCATAGGGCAGCTAATGACCAAACGACCACCCCCATGTAACTCAACAACAAAAACATGTGGAAAGTGGCGCTGTAGCGGAAAAGCGGCTCTGTCGAGAAAGGCCTGGCTAATGGCAAGACGACCAGTGGAGAAAATGCTGAAAGCAGCGGCAACAATACAATGTGCTCACGGCCGTGCCATCTTTGGCCTTGCTGCACAACCTGGATCAATAAAATAGCGGCCCCCACAGCCAATACCAATCCCACTATGATGCCCAGTGTAGCAACGGTGGCAGCCAACGCTGATCCTCTCACCAAAAACCAACGTGTATACAGTGAGAAATAACTCACCCAGGTAATCGCTATACCACACAAAAGCAGCGCGTAATAGGGCCGCCCCGCCTGTCCTGTTTGTAATGCCAACCCCCGCAAGAGGTACAGCAAAACCAGCGCCAGAGCGATATTGATTATTGCCAACACAGCAGGCACAAAATCGTTGATTCTCTGTTCGATAGCAAGGGGTGAAGGGATCAAGGGCATCAGGGGGCCCCCCAATCCTATCCGTGGCAGATAATTATAAGCAGAAGTGTAAATAAGCATGCAAGCGATAGTGAACGTTATGAAAAGCAGGACACCGGCGCGAAGAGTACCCAACCACACCATGGCGCTGGTTGTACATGCCAGCAGCAATAAAACAATTACACTGATTGATAGCTCTGCTAATAACGGGTTAGCATTGTCATTATTCGTAAAGTAGATAAATGGTGGCACAAGCAGGCTGCTGAGTACAAGTAACCCCATGAGTCCCCGGCGCTGAAAAATGAGAATCAGGAGTCCAAGTATACCTAGCGGCAGCAACATCCAGGTAAATAAAAAATCATTAATAACCCATATCCATGGGTCGTCGAGCAATGGGTCAAAAAATATAAATAGCAGCCAATAGATCACCCAACTCCCGCTCCAGAGTGGCCATTCCTGACGCCAGGCAACCACAAACATGATCACCATGATGGCTGAATAAACTAACTGGCCCCATAAATAAGTTGACTTGTCGTCAGAAACGATGGTTAACGTGGCAAAGAAGGCCAGCATAACATGGGGAAAAGCGGCCAGCAGAGCCGCAGGCCAGTTGTGTTCAGACCTGGTTGTCTCAACCATCTTGCCTCCTCAATCTAATTACGGCCGTCCACATAAGTCACCGATAACTGGTGCGTGGGTCGGGAAGGAAACGGCCGTCCCCCACCCCGCGCCACACCTGATACGACTCGACACCCGCCACAAAAATGTCATCAATCCCATCGCCGGTTACGTCGCCCAGGGCGATAGCTTCATACCGGTCGTAGCTGATTCTCTGGCCCCGGCGGAACTGGCCCATGCCGTCGTTTAGCCATACCTGGGCGCTCGTTTCCCCGCCCACGACCAAATCCAGGTCGCCATCACCGTCCAGGTCGGCCAGGAAGAGGGAGTGGGTCAGGCCACGGCCCAACCGTTGCCCGCTGTCATGGAAGTTGCCCTGCCCATCGTTGAGCCAGATTTCGTCCGGGCCGCGATTGCCGACCACCACATCCAGAAAACCATTGCCATTTACATCACCGAGGGTGACGGCCGTGCTTTCCATCTGCCCCAACCGCTGCCCACTATCACTAAAGTTTCCCTGCCCGTCGTTAAACCAGACGGTGTTGGGTACGCCGCGCTGAGCGTTGCCCGAAGCGTCCATACTGCTGCTGTTAGCCAGAAAAGCGTCGGAGGTCCCGTCGCCGTTCAAGTCACCTATCGCAACCGCATTACTCCCAAGTTGGCTGATTAGCGTGAAACGGCCGTCGCCATTTAGCCAAACCCGGCTACCGGGTAGGAACACACGATGATGAGAGGTGCTGTATGAGGCGACGCTGCCACAACAACCCGCACTAAAAATATCCAAATAGCCATCATTGTTTAGATCGGCCAATCCCACATTGATTCTGTGTGTGCCGTCACTGGCACTACCGCTTAAATGAGTGGCTTTGAACAGACCACTACCATTATTCAAATACAGTTTGACCCCATGCCAGCCGACAATAATGTCCAGCAAACCATCCCCATTCACATCACCTGATTTGGCAGAAAAGCTGGGGGCTTCGCCAAAATCCTGCCCGCTGTCTATGAAACGGCCGTCCCCCTCATTAAACAACAGGTAATCTGGATGCACATATGGTTCGCCGTCAGGCGCTATTGCCAGATAAGCATCCAGATAGCCATTCCCATTCAGGTCGCCCAGCGCAATCTCCTGCACACGCGGCGGCCGTTCAAACGAAAAAAAGAAGAGCATGTAAATCCAAAATGCCAAAAATAGTAACAGTCCCAGCAGGACAATGAGGAGCACCAACAGAAGGAATTTACGCCAGAGCCACCGGTGATCAGCCAACACCGCCACACCATTGCCACTCTGGGCGGCCAGCAACGGCCGTGTCTGCCAGGCATACAGACGCTGGCGCACGCCGCTCACCAGCAGCCCCCCTGATTCACGTAGGAAAAAGATGAGCAGGGAGAGACGGCCGTAGGCCGCTGCCGCTGTCAGCTGCTCCTGGAACAGCGTCTCCATTTCGCCGGCAAACTCCTGCCGGAAGTGGGGCGAAAAGAGATGCAGAGAGAAGCGGTAGAGCAGCATGAGCAGAGAGTACATTTTTAACCGCCCGCCCGTCCTGCCAACCGTCGTTCAGCCGTCAAGACAAGCGATTGAAGACGGGCTATCTCCGCCTGCACCACCAAACCACCCTTGGGCGTCAGCCGATATGCTTTGCGCGGGCGGCCCGGATGAGTTTCCAGCCCCGGCGCTTCGCCGCCCGCCTCTACCCGTTCGATAAGCAGTTGATCCAGCAGCCGGGCCAACGCCTCGTACAGCGTTCCCGTGCTTAAATTGACTTTGCCGTTACTCAACGCGGCCACATCCTTGATGATGGCGTAGCCGTGTTTCTCTCCTTCACTCAGGCTGAGCAAAATGAAGAAGGTTGGTTCCCGCAGGGGCAGCAGGGGGGAAATGTCATCATCCTGATGTTGCATCGTTTGTGATCCTTGCTCTTTATATGTCGGATACCGACTTAATCTGGAAAAAATCATAATGGATTTGGCGACTACAGTCAACCATCTACGCTAATCCGCCGTATCCGCAAAAAACCGTGTCCTAATTCTGACTGGTCTACGACCGTCAATTGGGGCACAATGAGGCATATGGTTGAGGCAGCATCACCCGTAGAAGAAACAGAAACCTGGTTGGAAGGCATTGTCTCCGTGATGGCGGCGTTGGCCGCGGGCAGCCGTCCTGTTTATACCGTCTACATCCAGCAAGATGCCCGGCAGCGGCATGACCGGAAGCTGGCGCGGCTGGTGGACACGGCCGTCGCCGCCCACATTCCCGTGCAAACCGTAGACGAAGCGTTCATCGTCGAACACGCTGGCGGCGGTAGCCATGGCGGCGTGTTGGCCCGCGTAGGGCCGCGCCGCTTTGTCCGTTGTCAGGAGTTGCTGTCCGGCACGGCCCCGGAAACGGGCATCCCCTTCATCGCCATGTTGGACGGCATCGAAGACCCGTTTAACTTTGGCCAGGCGGTGCGGGCGCTGTATGCGGCGGGGGCGGATGGGCTGGTTTTACGGCCGCGCAACTGGCTTTCGGCGGCGGGTACGGTGGCGCGGGCCTCGGCAGGGGCGTCGGAATGGCTGCCTACGGCCGTCGCTGAAACCGCCGAGGAAGCCGCCGCCTTTTTCCGCCAGCAAGGTTTGACTATCGCCTGCGCCAGCCATGAAGAGGCCATTTCCATCTACGAAGCGGATTTGACACGGCCGTTGTTCCTGCTCATCGGCGGCGAAAAACGGGGCATCACCCGCTCCTTTTTGCGCCAGGCTGATTTGCGGTTGCAGATACCTTACGGCCGTGACAATTTCAATCAATCACTGGGCACGGCGGCGGCAACGGCCGTACTCGGCTTTGAAATTATGAGGCAGAGAAAAGGTGTTTAAGTGTCAGGTGTCAGGTGTCAAGTAAACGCACACCTGGCACTTGACACTTGACACCTGACACTTGAAACATGACACCAGAACCCCATCCCCGCCTGATGCGCCTGCTCAACATTCTCGTCCCCCTGACCCTTTCCATTCTGGCCATCTTTGTCACTCTGGAAGTGGCCTTCCGCCTTTTTTACCAGCTTATTCCCATAGAAGTATGCGCCGCCGACCACATCATTGGCACCTATTACTGCCAGCCTTATTTTGAGTACGACAAACCGATTCGCTACGGTTATAAATACATCCCTGGCTTCCGGCTGGAAGGGACGTGGGACCCGGCCAACCCCTTCCTGGCCAACAGCGAAAACAGCACCGCGCCTACTCCCCGCGATGATGACTTCCCCTATCTATTTGAAACGGATGACATGGGTTTTCCCAACAATCCCGGCCCCTGGCAGGAAAGTTATGATGTTGTGATTGCCGGGGACTCCTTCACCATTCGCACCGCGCCGCAAACCTGGATGGAACTGCTGGCCGAGCAAACCGGTAGCGACATTCTCACCCTGGGTGCGCCCAGTTGGAGTACGCTCAACGAAGTGGAGGCGATCAAACAATTTGGCCTGGACAAAAACCCGGAATGGGTCTTGCTCATGTTTTTTGAGGGGAACGATCTGGTCAATACCGGTCAATATCTGGAGCGGCGCGACAGCGGCCTGGACTGGCGCGAGTATGACATGCAAGATGTGTCGCTGCGCCGCCGCCTGATTACGCCGCACTTTACCCGCTATATGTGGGGCAAATTATTCCCGCCGGAGGAGACAGCGCCGGTGAACTATCGCTATCCGGTGGCGGCCAACACCGAAGTAGGGCCGATAGAAACGGTGTTTAAGGAAGTACATCTGCTGCCCCTCAGCGCCGATTATGACACCCTGGCCCGCTCCGATGAGTTTGCCGCCATGCGGGAAAGCCTGTTGGAACTTCGGGCACTCACGGAGGCGCAAGGGGCGCGGCTAGTGGTGGTGTACATCCCCAGTAAGGAGCATGTGTTGTGGTCGCGGGTGTGGGATGAGGTGGATGTGAACAATGTGTTGGAACGCACGGTAACGGTGCGGCTGAGTGAGGGGGATCACGGCCGTCTGCTTTTCGACCCTATCTACCTCAGCTATGACCAATTCACAGCCAACCAGCGCGCCCAGGAGCAGCTATTGTCCAACTTCACGGCCGAAGCCGGCATTGAATTCCTCAATCTCACCCCCATTTTCTGGCAAAAAAGCATCGAAATGGGTGAACTCTATCACTTTGCCGACCCACATTGGAACCAGGCTGGCAACCAGTTGGCGGCCGATGCTATTGCCGCCTATCTGGCAGGAATCAGATAACAAACTATATTGTTGTTGTTTGGGGGTGTAATCAAATGGCTACGCGAAGGCATCTATCGCTGCATAACTGTCACAATTGGCGCGAAGCCAGGAGTTCCAACAATTGGGTGAGCACCCGATCCCGATCACGGCCGTGCAGCGCCAGCGCCATTTGGGCCATCATCAGCCCATAACGCGCTCCCAGATCATAGCGCCAATCTTGTTTCTCTAACGCCAACACCTGCTCCCGCTGCGCCAATTCCTGTAAAGCGTGTGACAACGTGACCTGCTGTGGCCGGTCGGCTGCTTCTATTTGCCGCGCCAATATCTCCATAACACCGGGCGTCAACACGTGCATGCCAAAAAAACAAAGATAATGCCCGGCGCGCAGTCCGGGCACAATGAGTTCCTGCTCGGCAACGGTTGGCGTTGGTTTTTCAATCACCGCTTCCACCCGATACAATGATGGCCGGTTCGGCAACGGCCGTCCCCCCACCACGCCAAAATAGGGCAGCAAATGTTCCCGCGTGGGCTGCACGGCCGATACCGCACACGCCTCCCGTTCCGCCATCTGCACCAACTGCTGCGCACAGCCCGCCTCGTTGCGGCTGATATAGATATGGTCGCCGACCAGATGTAAAAATGGCGCGTCGCCCACAAAGTCATGGGCGGACAACAAGGCATGCCCATAACCCAATGGCTCTGGCTGCGGAATAAAGTGCAAATGACCGGCGTGATTGCCGGCTACGGCCGTTAAGCCCCCTTCGTCCCCCGGCCTTACCACCAGCCCAATTTCGGCGATACCCGCCCGCTGCACCTCCTCGACCAAAATACCCAACACCGACTTCTCCACGCCATCGCGGTCTATTAAAGTTTGCAGGGGCAGCGCCCGCTGCCCCTTGCCCGCCATCGTAATCACGGCTTTGCTGATTTTCATTGATTCCTCCTTCGTAAATAGGACGCAGATTCACGCGGATGACGCAGATAGAATGTTGTGAATAGGACGCAGATTCACGCGGATGACGCGGATAGAATGTTGTGAATAGGCGTCCTGTTTTCATTTATCGTGGTGGGCTGCCGCCCGTGTTGTCTCCTGTGAAAATAGGACGCGGATTCACGCGGATGACGCAGATAGAATGTTGTGAATAGGCGTCCTGTTTTCATTCATGGTGGTCGGCGGCAGCCGGTGAAGTCTCCACGTGATGTCTTTTAATCTGCCAGCCATATTAGCGCACCCAGGCGGCAAAGTTGCAGGTGGCTCTGTTTGTCAGCACGAGTTTATCATATCCTTCATCAGCGGCGCTAAGGTGGATAAACTCACTATCTATGCGCAAAAGCCAACGGCCGTCAGCCGACCAATCATACCCCGGCAAGGCAATGTTGTGCGCCGACCGGTACCGTTCATGTTGGCCTGTTTCCAGGTTATAAAGGTCAAGTTGCCAGTCAAATTCGTGGTCGCTGTAACTCTGCATGGTGAGCCAACGGCCGTCAGGCGACAGCCCCAACGCACGATATGGGCCAAACCGCTCCGCCCCCTCAAATAACAGTTCCACCGTCTCAGAAGCCAGATCATATCGCAGTAACATCGTCCCAGGAAAAAGCTCATCCCCGGCAGAAATGTTATAAGCAACGGCCAGATAGAGGCTACGGCCGTCAGCAGCAGGGATGATAGTGTGTACCGCCCACTCATGGGCGCGGCGCCCGGCAGGCACGATGCCCCCCACCGCCGACAACGAATAACGGCGCGGCGACAACGTTTCCGCCAGCGAGTTAATGACCAGGAGATTGTCGGTGACGTATCCATAGAAAATGTTGTTTAGCCAGAAGGGGGCATGGCCATAACGCTCTTGCACCACTCGCCCGTCCGCGTCAAGCAGCCAGATGGTATCCTCTGCGCTCACACCCAACTGCCAGCTTCCACCCGCCGACCAGAGCGGCGGATAAGGATACCCGGCGAGGCCACAGCCGTCGGGCTGGCAGTTAGCCATATCAACCCGGTTAAATTCCGCACCTTGCTCATCAAACTTGTAGACGTAGAGCAGCACATCCTGCCCCACCGGGTCCACGCGGAAAACGGTGGATTGGTCCGGATAGAGGGCGATGGATTGTTCACGGCCGTCGGCCCAATGCAAAACGTGTATCAACCGTTCCCGCCCGACCTGCTCCTGCAACAATACGCCCTCATCGCCGGGCATCGGGGACATGAAGCGCAGGCGACGGCCGTCCATTTCTAATGTCCATTCTTCGTCAGCCCAGGAATAGCGGTACAACTTGGGGAAACCCGCATCCCGCGCCTGGCAGAGCAGCAGAATATCTTGTTCCGGCAGCGACAAATTCTCCGGCCGGGCCGGTAAATGCGCCTGCAAATTTTCCAGCCACGCCTGCTGAAAGTGCCCCTGATTGAAAAAGGTGTAGCCGGTATTGCGCACCACCCAATACTGATAGGTTTCGGCCGTCGCCAGGCGCTGCTGCAATGTAAAGGGGTGCAATTCCGGCCTCTGGTGCAGCAGCACCTCGATCATGGCATAAATCTGGGGTTGGGCGCTACCGCTCAGGGGGCGTACCGGTGGCTCATGCCAGAACTGTCCCAGGCCATTAACGCCTACCAGGGGATCATGGGCCATCGCCTGGTAATGGCTGGTTTGCAGCGGCCAGGGGCGCAGGTCTAGCTGCGCCAGTTGGTAATCTATCAGGGCTTGATGGAAGAGACCCTGCTCACAGCAGCGCCAACCGCTGCTGTAGACCAGCACGGCGGCAATGAAGTGGGCGGCGTAGGCGCGTTGCAGCGCCCGTTCGCCGGCAGCGTCTATGGGGCGGCCCACCAGGGTGGGCGTGGGCAGATTGAGGATGGGCTGCCGCGTGAGCATGTCCACAGGATCGGCAGCTCGCAGAAAACTGGTAGGGTCGCTGTCCAAACGGATGGTGTAGCTGTTGGCGGTTGGACAGGGCAGGTCTAATACCTGGCAGGCGCGGTCTAGCTGCGCTTCCAGAGCGGGCAGCAGTCTCTCGGCCATGTCATGGTCACGCTGCGGGTAAATGAGGCTGAGGCGACGGCCGTTCATCACCTGCCACTCACCCCAAAATCTGGCATCTGGCGCCGCCACCAACCAGCGGTCTGAACCGCGCCGGAATAAGGTGGTAGTTTCCAGGGTAACGGTTTCGGTACGGCCGTTGGCAAAGGGCACGACAAACGGCTGGCGGGCTACCACCTCAGCCTCATTGAGATCGGGAGACGGTTTGACAGCGACATTTTCCGGCGTATTTCTGTTGGCGGGGGCCAGCAGCCCCATAGACCATCGTTCCAGCAGCAAATCTTCATCCAGCAGCGCCAGTTGCCCCTGCCACCAGACCGGCGATGAGCCGGAAATAACGGTTTTGATCAAATCCGCATCCTGGTTTTGGGCGGCACGGGTGTAGAGGGAATACACGGCGCGCACATCCTGGATGACGGCCGTTGTCGCCGCCTCTACTCGCCGCTGCATCTGCCCGGCCAGCCAGACGCTACCGAGGGACACAACCAGCAGCAGGAACAGCAGCCAGCGCCAGGGGATGGCCCGGCGCGGTCGGAGCGGTGGCGGCAGCGACGGTTCCGGCCAATCACCCTCGTCATCCGTCACCCATTCAAAATCAGCCGACATGTGTCAATCCGCATCTCCAGAAGTTCAACTTTTCCCAAAAGTTGAACTTCTTTTCAGTCATTTCCAAAAAACCTGCGTACAGGCGCCATAGTCGTGAAAAATATACTGTTCATAGCTGGCATCGGGCGCGCCCAGGGCCAGCACGCCCTCACCGGCACGTACATACCACCGGCCATCCGGCGAAAAGGAAAGATTGAAGGCATTTGAGGATGTAGAGATCAATGGCAGTGTTTGCAAATCGCCGGTTTGCAGATTTTGCAGTCTGTTTACTGCACCGCCAAACCTGTTACTTTCATATATCACCAGCCAACGGCCGTCTGGTGAAATATCCTGCCAACCTTCCAACCCGCTTTCGGATAACAGGTTGATGGTTTGCACCTGGGACAGATCGGGCGTGAGTGTAAGGGCAAATGAATAGGTAGTCTGATCTGGCCCTGAATGGGAGTTGGCCCGTACATATAATTGACCTGCCTGGCCCGGCGCGGTAATAGGGCTGTCAATAGCTAACGATTCTGGGCGCTGCGCCTGGGGTATAACGGCCAGCAAATCTCCAACCGTGAACAGGTGACGAGGTATGTTTTCGCCAATCACGGCCGTAACCCACTCCCCCAGCCGTTCATACCCGTAGGTGTTTTCATCCAGCCAGAAGGGGTATAGCCCCACTCCCACCGCCTGCCGGTTGGCGCCGACAGCATCGCCTAACCACAGAACTTGCGGATCAGACGAGGATGACGCTTGCAATTCTTCAGACCGGGTTGTCAGGGTGTAACGGCCGTCTGGCGACCAGATCAGGCTGCCGTCTAGCGGCTGCGGCCGGCACTCTCCCTGGCGGCAGGCGTCTACATCCAGCAGGCGGAATTCTGGTGGCTCACCTCCCACATCCCAACTGGCAAGCAGCAGGTAACGGCCGTGTGGATCGCTGCCCCACAGGAAAAAATTGTCCCTCCCCTCATCGAACGTAAAGGAGGCCAGCGGATAACCTCTTTCCAGCAAGGTGTAGGTAATGGTCGTGGCCCCTTGATCAGGATATTCTATGAACCAGACCAGGTCCGGCGCCGCGTGTACCGGCTGGGCATTGGCCCAAAACAATGCGCCTTCTTTGTAGAATATCTCTTGCCAGCTTTCGGCCGGTAGTGCATATTCATACATCTCCACAGCGCCATTGAGCCGCGCCATATTACACACCAACTGAATCCGGGCGTCAGGCAATGGAAAAGGCGGGCGCATTTGGGCATAGGTGGTTTGCTGCAACTGGTAGCGGAAGAAGGCCGGTTCTAATGTGTCAACGGCAAATGGTATTGCCGCAAACTGGTTTACCCATTCGGCCACGGTGCGCGCCTCTGCCAGTGTGCGTTGCATGTCGGCCAGCGTCACTTCAGGAGAAATGGTAGTTTCCAGAAATTCAACAAAGGCATAAAGGTGTAGATGCTCCCACTCTTCATAACTGGGGCGGTTCACCAACAACCGCGTCAGGCCACCGGGAATTGGCTGCGCCAATAACTGGTCATAGGTGGCGGAGGTAAGCGGCCAGGGTTTTAATCCCAATTTGTGCAACTGCCGTTCCAACAATGCCTGGTACAACAATTGCCAGCGGCAGCATTGGTAGTTCACCTGTTGGGTGATCACGGCCGTAGCCACCTGCACCCCATATGCCCGGAACAATGCCTGGTAGCCAGCCTCATCCAGAGGCAGCCCCACCAGCGACGGCGTGGGCAAGCTCAAGATGTAGATGAATGTGCCGGTATCAGCGCCGGTCAGCAAGGTTGCCGGTTCCGTGCTAAAGCGCACTTGTATTCGTGTACGCTGCAAACAATTGCGCGTGCCTAACTCCTGACACACGGCCTGCACCAAATCATCCAAATCTTGCGCCAAACGCACGGCAACCGTTTCATCTCGCGCCGGGTACAACACCGAGACGTGCTGGTCACTGTGAAACACCATGTGGCCCCAGAATTCATCATCCGGCGGGGCATAGAGCCAGCGGGACTCACCTTTACGGTACACGGCCGTTTGCCGCAGCGCCACCGTTTCCGTCACATTCTGGGCATTCAACAGATGGTAACTTTGTTCGCTTTGCACTTCGGCGCTGAAAAAATCGGGGGAAAGGGTGACGGTCATCGGGAAGGTGTCTGAAAGGGGCACGGCCGTGCCGCCCAACAGGGGTGGGTTGGCAAACCACCCCTCAGCAAACAGAGAGCGCTGCACCTCTGTCCAGGCCAGGTCTCGCCCGGACAGCAGCGACCGGAACAAATCTTCATCCTGCCTCTGCGCCACCTGCTGTAAAAAACGATGGGTGGCTCGCACTTCATTCTCGATATTGGCAGCAGCGGCGCTCACCTGCCGGTTAATCTGCCAGCGCACCCCACCCGCCAGCAAGATGGCTATCAGCAAAAAAATGGCAAATGGTTTCCAGGGGAGGGAACGAGACGGCCGTGTCGCTGGCACCACAATTTCATCTTCCCAGCCAGCCTCTTCCTCAGTTTTCCACTCAAACTCGTTGGACATACCCCAAGTTTAAGCCATTTCCCCCTAATGTTTTCAACGAATACCCGACGATTTATAAAGCGTTTAGGTGTGGAGGGAAGTTCGAAGTCCGAAGTCGGATATCGGACTTCCGACTTCCGACTTCCGATCACCGATTACCGACTACCGATTACCGCCTCCAACCCATGCGCCTCCAGCAACGCCACATCATGCAGCAGCACGGCCGTTGCCCCATCGGCCACGATCCGCCCTTCATCCATGATCACCATACGCGGGAACAATTCCTGCACCAGCAGCATATCGTGGGTGGAAACCAACATCGTCAGCGGCAAGTCGCGCAGCAGGTTGATCAACTGCCGCCGTCCACGTGGGTCTAGCCCGGCGGAAGGTTCATCCAGCACCAAAATCTCCGGCGACATCGCCAGCACAGTAGCGATAGCTACCCGCTTCTTTTGCCCAATGCTCAGGTGATGGGATAAACGACTGCTGTGTGCGGCCATGCCGACGGCCGTGAGCGCCGCCACCACCCGCTGCCGCACTTCTGCCTCTGGGAATCCCATATGCAGCGGGCCAAAGGCCACATCCTCAAACACCGTTGGCGAAAAAAGCTGGTCATCCGGGTTTTGAAACACCATGCCCACCGTCGCCCGAATGACGGGGAAATTGGCCTTCACCACCGGCAACCCGGCTACTTCAATTTCTCCAGCGCCGTGCAGCAGGCCATTCAGGTGCAGCATCAACGTACTCTTGCCCGCGCCATTTGGCCCCACCAACGCCACCTTTTCCCCCGCCGCCATTTCCAGCGACACCCCCTTGAGCGCCTGCTGCCCATCGGGGTAGGCAAATTGTAAATCCCGTACTTCCAGGGTGGCACGGCCGTTGGCCGAAACGATAGGAGGGGGCGTGTCTGGGTGAGTAACGGGCATATTTCGTAATCCGTGAGGCGTAATCCGTGAGGCGTAATCCGTAATTCGTGAACCGTAATCCGTTTACGGGTTACGGGTTACGGATAACGGGCCACCAATTGAATCAGACCGATCAAAGACACGGCCGTCCCCCCCACCAGCCAGTCCAACCGGGTCATGGCGTGGGGGGTCATGGTGAGGATACGGCCGTGATACCCTCGCGCCAGCATGGCGTTATACACCCGGTCGCTGCGCTCCAGGCTGCGGCCAAAAAGCTGGCCGACCATATGCCCGGTCACGCTGGCCCGCCAGAGGAGCGAGCCACCATGTTGGCCCTGGCCGGGCAGCCGGGCGCTGCGCGCCTGCCGCGCCCGCATCAGCCGCTGCGCCTCATCTACCAACACAAACAGGTAGCGGTACATAAAGCTGATGATGCTGACCAATATGGCGGGGACGTGCAAATGGGTGAGGGCGTGCATCAGATCGGGAAAGGGGGTCACGGCCGTGAGTAATATCGCCATCTGCACTGCCAGCCAGCCGCGAATGAGGATACTGACAAAACGCACCAGCCCGGCGTCGGTGATAGTGAGTGTAAAGGGGCCAAGGGGGGTGGTGAATACGGCCGTGCCCGGTACATTCAACAGCACCGTCACCGCCGCCAACATAAACGGCACAATCACCAACGACCTCTTGAAAACCAGGGCATACGGCAACCGCGCCAGCCAGGTGATTACCAAAATCAGCAACCAGGAACAGGCAAAACCGGCCCACGCCCCATCCGGCAGCAGCACCGTCGCCAGAATAAAAATCAGCGCCACTACCACTTTCAGGCGTGGGTCAAGCCGGTGAACCAGGCTTTCCTGGACAATGTAACGGTCAAAGGCATTTGTGTGCATAGGGGGTGAGATTGGGAGATCTTGAGATTAAGAGATTGCATCAATCTCTCAATCTCCAATTTCTACACGCCACTCTGAGAACGCTGCGGTCGCTTGAGCAAACGGCCGACCAGCATGATCACGGCCGTGACCGCCAGCACGCCCACTATCCCGGCCACAATGGTAGAAAGGCCTGTTTCGCCCAGACCGGGAATTGTGTAATCCGGCAGCAGTTCATACGGGGCATCCAGCGCCGTTTCCAGGAAACCTTGCTGCCCCGCCACCCATTCCAGCCCATCCGGGTGCGGCGAAGCTAAAGGGGCAAACAAGACAACCAACAGGGCAATGCCCAGCCCGGCCAACACCCACCGCCCGCCGGCGCTGGCGGCGCTTTCGTCCAGCAATGCCGGACGGGAACGCATGATGAAGGCCAGCGCCGCCACCGTCACCAGCGCCTCGCCAATGCCAATGAGCATATGCACCCCCACCATCACCGGCACGACGACGGACAAATTGGCCGTGCCGCTAAAAGCCAACAGCAGCGCCGTCACCAGCGCCGCGGCCACCACGGAGAGCCACGCGCCCACTCCGGCCACTGCCAATTTGAGTGATTTGCTGCGGTTGGCGGCCAGCCGGTAAACGCCATAACCCACAAAACCGGGCACGATGCCCATAACCAGAATGTTTGCGCCCATGACGATCAGGCCGCCATCTTGAAACAGGAGGGCTTGTAGGGCGATCACGGCCGTCATCACCAGCAGCCCCAACCATGGCCCCAACACAATAAAGGCCAGCGCCGCCCCCACCAGATGGCCGGACGTGCCGCCCGCCACCGGAAAATTCAACATCTGCGCCGCAAAAATAAAAGCGGCCATCACGCCCGCCACCGGGATCAGCCGCTCCTCATAATCCGCCTGCGCCTTACGCACCGCCACCGCCAGCATGACAACAGTTGCCAGCCAACAAAGCAGCGAAATCACCAGATTCAAAAACCCATCAGGAATATGCAGCAGGATTCCCGCCACCAGTGAAGAACTTGCTAACATCATCTACCTCCTTTGTTTTGTGACCCGTAAACCGATTACCGATCACGGATTACCGATAACGGTTCTCCCGCCGTCCGACATTGTTCACACACACCAGAAATTGCCAGGTGCGTCAGTTCTGCTTGAAAGCCGTGTTCGGTCATAATGTGGGTGGTTACTGTGTCCAGCGCACGGCCGTCCCACTCCTCCGCGTGCCCACACACCCGGCACACCAGATGATGGTGCGGCGTCTCTTCCGCCAGTTCATAGACGACCTGGCCACCAATTTCTGTACGGGTCACAAGCTGCAATGCGCACAAAAAATCTAGCGCACGGTAAACGGTGGCCCGGTTGAGATAGGGAGAGTGCTGCTGCACGGCCGTGACCACCCCATTCGCCGTCATGTGCCCACCCTGCCCACACAGCACGTCCAACACCATCTGGCGCTGCGGCGTCATGCGGTAGCCGCGCTGCCGGATTTTCCCGGCAAAATCACGCGCCACGTGGGACATCCCTGCTCCTTATTGCGACATATTGCAAAAACGACATTTCGTTATTTTACCGCAAAATTGCCGGTTGACGATGATTTGGGGAAGTGTTATAGTCACGGCCGTTATGGAAATACATGCTGTAAACTTTTACTTTTACTTTTTTAGCAACCGCCGCGCTTGTCATGCCGGGGGTCGTTTGGCGCTAAAAAAGTAAAAGCAAAACGACCAGACCTGCAATACAAGACGCGGCCCCAAAAGCCGCGTCTTTTTATTTTCGGCAAAGACCCTAAGGGTTTTAGAAACCCTTAGGGTCTAAGATGAACAAGAAGGGGTAAGAACATGAACAGCAAAAACGGATATGCACAATCAGAACGATGGCCGGCGGCCACAGCCTGCCGGGGCGTGCGCGGCGCCATCACCGTCACCCACAATGACGCCGAGGAAATCCTCAGCGCTACCCGCGAGTTATTGCAAGCCATCCTGCAAGCCAACCAGATGCACCCGGATGACATCGCCAGCGTTTACTTCACCACCACCGTTGACCTGAACGCCACCTACCCGGCATTGGCCGCCCGCCAGTTGGGCTGGTATGATGTGGCCTTGTTGTGCAGCCATGAAATGGAAGTGCCGGGCACGCTCAACCGTTGCATCCGGGTGTTAATCCACTGGAACACCACCAAATCTGCCCGCGATATTGTTCATGTTTACCTGCGTGAGGCCGTCTCCCTGCGGCCAGACCGCAAAGATACCCCCCCTGTTTCCCCGGTGCGCCCTCGCCAGATTGATGCGATGGAAGCGATGATGCGCGTATTACAAGCCGCTTTTTAACCAACCTCAACAAAAAAAGGAATCGAATGATGATTGTGATTATGCAACCCCACGCTACCATGCAAGAAAAGTCAGGCATTGTCGCCTGGGCCGAAGATCATGGGTATAAAGTTCATATATCTTCCGGCAGCGAACGCAGCCTCATTGGCATTATCGGGGACGACCGGCAAATTAACCGGGAACAACTGGAACGGATGTCGGGGGTGGAACGGGTGATGCCCGTCCTCAAGCCGTTCAAGATTGCCAGCCGGGAATTTAAGCCGGAAAACACCCAGTTCCCCATTGGCGAACATGTGGTGGGGAGCGATGAAATTATCATTATGGCCGGGCCTTGTTCGGTGGAAAGTCGCAGCCAGATTATTGAAACGGCGCAGGCGTGTAAGGAAGCCGGGGCGCACATTTTGCGCGGCGGCGCGTTCAAACCGCGCAGTTCGCCCTACTCTTTCCAGGGATTGGGCGAAGAGGGGCTGCAATATCTGGCCGAGGCGCGGGAAGTGACGGGAATGCCCATTATTACCGAAGTGATGGAACCGGCGTTGGTGCCATTGGTCTGCCAATATGCCGATATTTTGCAGATTGGGGCGCGTAATATGCAGAATTATGCGTTGCTGCACGCGGTGGGGGCGTCGCAACATCCGGTGCTGTTGAAGCGGGGTATGAGCAGCCTGATTGAGGAGTGGCTGATGTGCGCCGAATATATTTTGAGTCATGGCAATACGCGGGTGATGTTGTGTGAACGGGGCATTCGCACCTTTGAGCGGTACACACGCAATACGTTTGACATCAACGCCATCCCGGTCATTAAGGAGCTATCCCATTTGCCGGTGATTGCCGACCCCAGCCATGGCACGGGCAAGTGGGAGTACGTGGAGAGCGTGACAAAGGCGAGCATTGCCGCGGGCGCCGATGGGGTGATTATTGAGGTGCACCCACGACCAGAGGAGGCTTCTTCTGACGGCCGTCAATCCCTCAAACCAGAACGTTTTGCCAATCTGGTACGGGATATGAAGGCGATTGCTACGGCCGTGGGTCGGGATGTGCGGTAGGAGGGGAGATTGAGAGATTGGGAGATTAAGAGATTCATTCACATCTCTAAATCTCCCAATCTCTCACTTTACTTTCGCCGGGGGAGGCGCCGGGGTTTGGGGGACGGCCGTTGGGTGAACGGCCGTACATTGGCATACAAACTGTAGATCACATAATACGCCACATAAAACAGCGACGCGCCAATGAGCCATTGGTTCAGGTCGGGATATTGCCAGATGAGCAGCCCCATGACGCCCACCCATAACACCGTCAATGTGACGGTAATGCCCCGCCCCACCGTCATGCGCGAGGGGTAGAGATATTTGATGGGCACAAACACCATGATGCTGCAAGCCAGCAACACCGCCAGATTAAAGACGGGCGACGTACCCAACAGGACAAAGTAGATAACCACGATATTCCAATAGGAAGGAAACCCTCTGAAAAAGTGATCATCGGTTTTGGCGTCAGCCTGGGCAAACTGGTAACTCGATGACAGCAAGATGATGGCCGGTGTGGCTACCAGCCACGCTTCCGGTACCAGGTTGGCCTGAAAAATAAAGATGGCCGGCACCAACACGTAGGTCATAAAATCTACGATGTTGTCCAGCAGCGCCCCATCAAAACCTGGCAGCACCTCTTTCACCCGCACCAGGCGAGACAAGGCGCCGTCAAAACCATCAATGATGGTGGTGATGAGCATAAGCGCCATAGCCACCTGCCACTGCCCTTCAAAAATTGCCAGGATGGCCAGGAAACCCAGCACCACCCCGCTGGCCGTCAGCAGGTGAATGCCCCACGCTGCCACTTTCCGCCGCAATCGAAACTCACGATCCTCTACTGCTACCATTTTCTTCACGGCCGTTAGAGTCCACACTCCAACGAAACTATGCTCCTGTAAATAATGTTTGCCAAAACCGGCTGGTCACATTATACCAGCCGGTTTATGCAATCTATTGTAACAATCACCCGCTCCTAAGTCACTGAGACAAAAGAAACAGGTAGGGCAATCGCATATTCCTCGCCCGCCTTCGCGGGCTGGGTTCCAGTCGGCGAAGGCCGACTTTGCCTTCTGTAGCCGCGATTTTAATCGCCGGGAATTGAGGATGCGATTGCCCTAAAGCAACAGGTGGCCGGGAATCCGTTATCCGTAACCGGTGAGCGGGCTTCGGCTCACGGCCGCCAGGGATAACGGCCGAAGTCCGGCTGCCGTTTTTCCAGGAAGGAATTTTTGCCTTCCGTACCTTCTTCCGTCATGTAAAAAAGCATGGTCGAGTCGCCTGCCAGCACTTGCAAACCTGTCTGCCCGTCCATGTCCGCATTCATGGCCGCCTTGAGGAAACGAATGGCAATGGGGCTTTTGCGCAAAATTTCCTGTGCCCATTCCACACCCTCACGTTCCAGGTCTTCCACTGTAGGTAAAACCTTGTTCACCAGCCCCATCTCCAGCGCCTCTGGCGCTGAATACTGGCGGCACAAATACCAGATTTCGCGCGCCTTTTTCTGGCCGACAATGCGGGCCAAGGTGGCCGAGCCGTAGCCGGCGTCAAAGCTGCCCACAATGGGGCCGGTCTGCCCAAAGACGGCGTTTTCGCTGGCCAGGCTGAGGTCACAAACCACGTGCAGCACGTGACCGCCGCCAATGGCATAGCCATTCACCAGGGCAATAACCACCTTGGGCATGGTGCGAATGATGCGCTGCAATTCCAGCACGTTCAGGCGGGGCACGCCATCGTCGCCGACATAACCGGCGTGGCCGCGCACGCTCTGGTCACCGCCGGAGCAGAAGGCATGGACACCATCTTTGGGCGACGGGCCGTTGCCGGTGAGCAAAATGACGCCCACTTCCTGGTCCATCCACACGTGGCGGAAGGCGTCTATCATCTGGTCAATCGTTTGCGGCCGGAAGGCATTGCGCCGTTCCGGCCGGTTGAAAGCAATGCGGGCCATGCCGTCCGCCTTTTCATAGGTAATGTCGCTGTACTCTTTTACAGTTTGCCAGTTGGTCATAAATAATTCTCCTCGATAGATTTTAACGCAGAGGTGCGGAGGCGCAGAGGTTTATGCGCGGGTCTTCGCAGCCTTCGCGGATTTTATCATCAGTAGATGGAAGGAGGAGTTTGCATCCTCAGAACTTGTCCTGAGCTTTCCGAAGGATGCAAACGGGCGGGCATCTGAGGATGCCCTACTCCTCAATCTTGATGAATTGGATGACGATGTTGTTCAACTGCCGCCGTCGTTGGTCGTCGGTCTGGTTGTGGCTGCGGAATTCGATGACACGGGGACGGCCGTCCGCCAGACTATCACGCAACAATTGGCGGAAATGGGTACGGCCGTCGGCCCGCGCAAAGTCCAGCCCAAACATGCGCACTGCCGGTTCAAAATCCAGGCCATGTGGCGTCAGGAATAGTTTAGTGAAGGGTGGTTCCATGTTGGCAATGGGCAGCCGGTTGAAAATGCCGCCGCCATCATTGTGGAGCAAGACAATAATGAGTGGTAGCTGGTGGTCACTTGTCACTCGTCCCTTGTCACTCGTCCCTTGCCACTTGCCACCTGCCACATGCAACAGCCCATTCAGATCATGGTAAAAGGTGATGTCACCCAGGACGGCGACGAGCGGCCGTTGGCGAACAGCATGAATGCCCAGGGCGGTGGAGATGTTGCCGTCAATACCGCTGGCGCCCCGGCTGGCGTAGGCAAAGAGCGGTTTGGATTGGGCACGGCCGTACTGATCCAGGTGTCGTATCGGTGAACTATTGCCCATAAACAGCGTGGCCTGCGGCGGCAGCAGGTCTACCACATCGGTCACCACCGCTCCGTCAAAATAGGGTTCGTACAGATGGGTTTCCAATGTTTGCCAGGCTTGTTTTTCGGTGCTGGTCACGGCCGTCACCCATTCCCCATTGTCGCGTTGAGGCAGGCGGGTGAGCAGTTGTTGGCAGACGGCCGTTTCGTTGGCCTGGATGAAGTGTGTGGTGCGATGGCTGTCATCCGCCCACACCCCATTTTCGCGGATGTGCAGCCGGTAGGCGGGCGCGATTTTATCCAGATAGGCATTGAGCCATTTAGAGGTGGGCACGGCCCCAAACCGCAAAATCAACTGCGGTTCCGGCCAGGGCACGGCCGTTTGCAGATAGGTTTCGTAGGCGCTGAGGACGGCCGTGTCCGCCACCCATTCACCAAAGCGCAGCCCGGAAATGGGGTCGGCCAGGATGGGATAGCCCACCTGCCGCGCCAACGCCGCCAACGCCGCCGGGAATTCCCCACCCGGACAACGCGGCCCACACACAATCAACCCGCGTGGGTGTGCCTGAATGGTGTCGGCGAGAAAATCGAGATGGGCGTCGGGTAGGGTAATGAGGCCACGAGTAATCGGTAATCGGTAATCGGTAATCGGTGAATCAGACTGATTACCGATTACCGTTAACCGATTACCGTTCACTGGCTCCAACGGGGCGCGAAACGGGAAATTCACCTGCACCGGCCCTTTGGGCAGACCGTTGGCGGTGGTGTAGGCGCGGGTGGCCAGGGTGTGTAGATGGCGCAGCACCACATCGGGCGCGTCCGGTTGGGGCACGGGGGCGTCTACGCTCCACAACACCTGGTCGCCGTAGATTTTCACCTGGTCAATGGTCTGATTGGCGCCGCTGTGGCGCAGTTCGTGGGGGCGGTCGGCGGTGAGCGCCAGCAACGGAATCTGGCTCATGCGGGCTTCGACGAGGGCGGGCAGGAAATTGGCAACGGCCGTGCCCGACGTACACACCAGCGCTACCGGCCGATCCAACGCCACCGACATGCCCAACGCATAAAAACCGGCGCTGCGCTCATCCAGATGCACAAACACGTTAATGGCCGGATGCGACTCAAAAGCCAGCGTCAGCGGGGTGGAGCGGGAACCTGGGGCAATGACGACGGCCGTCAGCCCGGCCTGCGCCAGCCCATCCACAAAAATTTGCGCCCAAACGATGTTGGGATTTTGCTCTGATGATTGTGGCACCCTTTACACACCCTGACCAATAAAGTCTATTGCTCTGGAAACGCTGTCTTCCGGTTTGACGTTGTACTGGATGTCGGCAACACGGCCGTCTGGCCCTACCACAAAATGGCTGCGGATAACACCCATGTACTGTTTGCCCATGAACGACTTTTCGCCCCACACATCATACGCATCGGCCACCACATGATCCGGGTCGGCCAATAAGTGATAGGGGAAACCCATTTTGGCGCGCCATTTGGCCAGGTCTTTCGGCTTGTCCGGGCTGAGGCCAAAAATAGTGGCCCCGGCAGCTTCAATAATAGGATAATTGTCGCGGAAGCCACACGCCTGTTTGGTACAGCCGGGAGTATCCGCTTTGGGGTAAAAGAACAAGACCACCTGTTGTCCCCGGTAGTCAGACAATTTCACCGGGTTGCCCTCATCGTTCAGCAATTCAAAATCAGGGGCCATATCACCTACATTGAGCATGTTGTTTCTCCTTAATTTTTAGATATTCAGGTGCGACGCACTTCCCAAGTACGCCACACCTGAACACAACTATAGCACCATTTCTCTATGGGGGAACAAATAACCGCCGGACAACGTTTGGCAGACATGTAAATGATGGGGGAAACGTGAAACGGCCGTAGCCACACCGTCAAGAAAATAACCGCCCCCTCCATTATCCTGACTACATTCACCGCAACTCACAACTCATCATTCATCAATCATAATTCTTAATTCCGTAGGAGGTGCGATATGCCATTCTTGTATATGACATTCTGGTCTTTTGTCATCATCATTGGTTTGAGTTTGTGGCGGCTACAGAGTTGGCGCGAGCGCACGGCCGTGACTATCATCACCTTCCTCGTCCTGTTTGTCACCCAATCCCTCTTTGTTCAACTGACCATCGCCGCCGGTGTGGATGCCAGCGATGCCCTGCTTGCCCCCCATCGTTATCTGCAAAGCGGTCCCATCGGTTGGCTGGCCTTGCTGGTTATGCCTTGCGGCTGGCTCGGCCCCTTCATTGGCATGAACATGGTCTCCCGCTGGCATGAAGAAGCGATGATGCAGTTGTAGTTGGAAGTCCGAAATCGGACTTCCAACTACAATTCCGGCCCCTTATCCGACTTCCCCCGTCCCAACTCAATCGAACGCTGGTAGGCAGCCCAGATGCCCCGGCTGATGACAGTGCGCAGGCCACCTTTTTCCATGTGATACAACGCCGCCGCCGTCGTGCCGCCCGGCGACGTGACCTGGTTACGCAGTTCAGCCACATGTTTACCCGATTGGGCGGCATATTCCACCGAGCCGAGAATGGTCTGAAAAACCAACTCCTCCGCCACTCGCCGCGAAAACCCCATGTGAACGCCGGCGTCAATCAGCGCCTCCATGAATAAAAAGATATAGCCAGGGCCGGAGCCGCTGAGCGCTGTCGCCATGTCCAGGTACTCTTCTTCGTCCACAAATATCTCTTTGCCCAGTGAACCGAGGATTTCCCGCGCCTGCTCTTTGTGTTCATCGGTCACTTCGCGGGTGGCTGTCCAGACGGTGATGCCCTGGCCGATTTGCGCCGGGGTATTGGGCATAGAACGGACGACGGCGGCGTGCGCCGCGCCATCGGCCAGTTTGCGAATAGGCACCCCGGCGATGATGGAGAGCAGCAAATCGCGGCTGCGCAGATGGCCGCGAATCTCTGGCAGCACCAAAGGTATTGATTGCGGCTTGATGGAAAGCACGATGATCTGCCCGGCTTCGGCCGCTTCCCGATTGTCTTTGGTGGTTTGAATGGCGTATTGGGCTTTCAACTGCTCCAGGCGCGGCTGCCAGGGATCAGACGCGATGATGCGGTCGGCACTGATGCTGTTTTTGGTCAGCAAGCCGCGAATCATGGCTTCACCCATAATGCCGCTGCCGATAAAGGCGATGGTTTTGTCTGCAAACATGGGAACCTCGGTCTGTAGGAGATTGAGAGATTGAGAGATCAGGAGATTTTTTAGTCTCTCAATCTCCTAATCTCTCAATCTCTAAACATTCTTCTTTGTTGGGTCACGGCCGTCAACCGCTCCATATCTACTTCAATGCCCAAGCCGGGGCCGGTGGGTACGGTGATGGTGCTGTCTTCGGCGTTCAGGTAAAAGTGGGTGGCAATGTCCTGGTGGTAATAACGGCTGGTGGCGGAAATGTCGCCGGGCAGGGAGATGCCCGGCAGCGCCGCCAGCGCCAACTGCGCCGCCCGGCCAATGCCCGTCTCTAACATGCCGCCCACCCAAATACCGATGCCCGCCGCCCGGCACACGTCGTGAATTTCGCGCGCCGTCATCCAGCCGCCGACGCGGGAGGGTTTGATGTTGATGATGTCGCAGGCATTGATCTCGATGGCAAATTGGGCGTCGGCGGTGGAGTGGATGGATTCATCCAGGCAGAGCGGGCTTTTGATTTGCGGATGCAGCTTGCTATGTTGGTAGATGTCTTCATAGCCCAATGGCTGCTCGATCATCAACAGGTTCAGGTCGTCCATGGCCTGGAAGAGCGGGGCGTCGGCCAGGGTGTAGGCGGAATTGGCGTCCAGCATGATGCGGGTGTGGGGGAATGTTTTCCGCGCCAGGCGGGCCAGTTCCAGGTCGTGGCCGGGTTTGATTTTGAGTTTGATACGGCCGTAACCCTCTCCCAAATGCCGGGCGATCACCTCCATCGTCTGCGCCATCGTCGGCTGCATCCCAATGCTGACGCCCACTTCTACGCGGCTGCGTGGCCCCTCCGGGTAAGGGGCGGCCAATTTTTGGGCAAAAGAGAGGCCGTCTCGTTGGGCGGTCAAATCCCAGGCGGCCTGATCCAGCGTGGCTTTGGCCAGCGGATGGCCGCGCACATGGCGCAGCCAGCCGCGCATTTGCTCCGGCTCTTGCAAATCCTGCCCCAACACGGCCGGGATGAGGAAGTCAGACAAGATGTGCCAGGCGGTCACGGCCGTTTCATAACTGTAACCGGGGTCGTTGGTAGCCACACATTCGCCCCAACCGGTCAGCCCTTCGCTGTGCAGCGCCAGAATCAGGCAGTCGCGCTGCTGCTGGGTGCCAAAGCTGGTCTTAAACGGGCTGACCAGGGGCATGGAGATGGCGTAGAGGTCTATTTGTTCAATGATCATGATTAAAAATAAAGCAGCGACACCATCTCCGCCACGCAGCCGGGTTTATTCACGCCTTCAATTTCGATGGTGATGACGTTGATCAGTTGCAGCGCGCCTTTGGCTTCTTCCACACTTTGCAGCGTCACATGCGCCCGCACCCGCGACCCCACGTGCACGGGGTTGGGGAACCGAACTTTATTGACGCCGTAGTTAATGCCCATTTTGAGTCCTTCGTAACGCGGTTTTTCCGGGTCTACTTCGCCCGTCAGATAAGGGATTAGCGAAAGGGTGAGGAAACCATGGGCGATAGGGCCGCCAAAGGGTGACTCGGCGTTGGCGCGGTCTACATCCACGTGAATCCATTGGTGATCCAGCGTAGCGTCGGCAAAGGTGTTGACCATTGCCTGAGTAACGGTCAGCCAATCGCTGACAAGAACTTCTTGCCCAACCTGGGCCTGTAAGGTGCTGAGTGCATCTGCTTGGGACATGTTTTCTCCTGATGAAACTATGTTTTTTTTCAGCGGCGCTGCTTAGAGCCGAGCGCATTGAGTATAGCATCAATTGGTGGTAACGGCGTAGAGGGTGATGGTGTCGTTTTGGTAGACGGCCGTCAGGTAGGAAACGACATCTGGCTGAAATTGGCCCAATGCTTGTTCGCGGGGGCCAAACCAGAGGTAGCGAACGTTGAATTGCTGGAGGAGGGCCTGCCGTTGGGTATCAGGGGTGGCGGCGTCAAAGAATTGGGCGACGGCCGTGACCTTGCCCTCATAATCCGCCGTTTCCGCCCAATGCCCCAATATCACCGGTTGACCGGTGTAAGCGGCCACCAGGTTGCCGGTCTGGTAATCGCCTAAAATGACGGCACGGCCGTCTTCTTGCGCCCGCAGCCATTCAACCGCTGCCAATTCATCCACCGGGCGGAAAAGTGGGTCCGGCTGTGTCAGCGCCGCAATGCGGGAAACGTCAGCCAACAGCAGGAGATTAGACAGGCTCATCCCCAGCAGAAACAGGGCGACGATGAAGCGGTTGAGTTTGGGCGTGGTGTAGCGGGGGTTGGCAACCAACCGTTGCCAGAAGCGGGCCTTCTGTAAACGGGGCAGCAATACATCCACCAACCCGGCAGCGGCCAGCACAGCAAAGGCCACATGCACCCCTTGAATAAAGCGGCGCTGTGGGCCAAGCGGGGCATAAATCAACAAGACCACCGCGCCAATCCAACACCAGAGGATGGCAAAATGGGGGCGGGTAGACGGCCGTTTCCAGACCACCAGTCCCGCCAATGCCAACATGACGCCAAAGCCCACCAGATAATGGGGCCAGGGTGGGGACGGTGTGCCCGCCTGCGCATCCCAAATGCGGAAAATGTCGTTGTTTTGCCAGACGTAAAAGAAGTAGAGGTAGAGTGGCGCGGAGATGAGAAAGAGCAGCGCCGCCTGGAAACCGGCAGCCCACGGAATTGACCTTCTGGCGAAGGGGCGCAATTTGAAGAGGAGATAGAGGAAATAGAGTACGGCCGTGACCATCACAATGTACAGCAAAAACGGGTAAGCAATCCCTAACAGCAAATTGCCCAATCCGGCCAGAGCCGCGATCAGCCAAATCCGGCGATTCCTTGCTGACCCATCTAGCGCCTGATCGCCAATGCTTTTGAGCGCCAGCATGTCAAACAGGATGAGCGCCGTGCCCAGGGCGATGTGGGGATAGGTGAGGCCGGTGAAAAAGATGTGCGCGCCGGGGTCTTTGAAATCAAGGGGGAAGGCGTCTAGCCAATATGCCTGGCCGGATAGAAACAAGAGCCAGCCCAAGCCGGAGCCAAACAGCGCCAGCAAATAAGCCGTCCAGCGCGTCAGGCGTTCCGGCAGGAACACGGCCGTAAACCCAAATATGGTCACAAACAACACAAAAGCCGCCAATACACGTGAGATGTGCCAGACGGCCGTTAGCGATAACCCGGTCAGCCGCCCCGCCTGCCCCAACCAAACGTAAAAAACGCCAATGGCCGCGCCGGGATGTGGCTCGGGCGTGAAGGGGATGGTATACAGCCAGGCCCCCTGCGCCCCCTGCCACATCTTGGCCCAGTAGGTAAGCGAATCTTCGGGGTTCATGATCAGGTGCATGTAGACACGGCCGTCTGGCACAGTAACAGCACCCAACCAATAGGGCAGCAGGGTGAGTACGGCCGTTGCCATCGCCACCGCCACCGCCCATAACAATTCCCGCCTGCTGATGTTTGCACGTAACCCCATTTTCACCTAATCTCTAACTGTAACGCGATTTTTTAAATCGCCACCCAATGCGGAAAATCAGCCTACAACAAGGAGAAAATAATGAGCAACATACTCATCATTCATGGCCCCAATCTTAATCTGTTAGGGACGAGAGAGCCAGAAGTGTACGGCCGTCATACGCTAACTGACATCAACCAACAACTGACCGTATTAGCAGAACAAGAAGGCGCGACCTTGCAGTTTATCCAATCCAACCACGAAGGGGTGCTGATTGACGCTATTCACCAGGCCAGAGAGTGGGCGCAGGGCATCCTCATCAACCCTGGGGCGTATACGCACACCAGCGTCGCCATCCGCGACGCCATTGCCGGGGCGGGGCTGCCGGCCGTAGAAGTGCATCTCTCCAACATCCACGCCCGCGAACCGTTCCGCCACCATTCATACATTGCCCCCGTCTGTGTGGGGCAAATTGCCGGTTTTGGCTGGCGCAGTTATTTGTTGGGTTTACGGGCGCTGCTCGACCATTTACAGCCAGCGAGGGGGGGTGAGTTTTGAGGTCGGGAGATTGGAGATTAAGAGATTGGGAGATTTGGGAGACAAAAAAAGAGCTTAGATGCCGGCTGAATGTAGAGGACAAATGGCGCCTAAGCTCCTTCTTCTTGGAGGGCAAACGCACAGACAGGGCAGCAATGAGGCAGCGATGTGCAGAATGGGGCAGCAATGTGGCTATGATGTCGTCACTATGTGGCAGCGATGCGGCAAGAATGTGATGATGATGATGCCTGAATGTGGTTAAGATGTTAAAACAATATGTCTGGCGTGACCCTTGTTCCAGGTTCTTGAAGACCCAACCCCATTTATAGGCAGGCAAGGTTACGATGAAAATTAAAAACCGGGCCGTTGGTGAAAATTAGTACCATAGTGCCAGCGGCCTGCGATGCAGGATAAGTGACACTTTACCCGGCAACAGATGACAACTGATACATGACAGTCACGGCCGTGTCTGTCTAACCTATGAGCGGATGTCTCCTGCGACTGCATCCACATCCCTCCCCAGGTGCATCCTGCTTACCAAATCCCCTATTTTGACAAGGAGAAAAGATCATGCTCAACAAAGTTGCCGACCTGGCCGGGCCGGGCATTGGTAATTACGATGATTTGCGGCACGTTCTGCCGGATGATTACCATTCCTTGCTGACGCCCAAAGAGACCCAACAGGCGATATTCGCCGCCAAACAATATATTGAAGAGAACCTGTGTAAAGAGCTAAACCTGATGATGGTGACGGTGCCGTTGATTGTGGATGTGGACAGCGGCGTCAATGATTACCTGGATCGGGATGGCTCGCGCACGCCGGTGCGTTTCCACATCAGCAACGATTACGACAAACACCCCATTGATGCCGAAGTGGTGCAGGCAGCGACCAAGTGGAAGCGTATGGCGCTGAAACAATTTGACATGCAGCCGGGTGAAGGGCTGCTCACCGACATGCGCGCCGTGCGCAAGGATTATTTCCTGGACCACGACCACAGCGCCTACGTAGACCAGTGGGATTGGGAACGCACCATCACAGAAGAGCAGCGCAATCTGGAATTTCTGACGGCCGTTGTCACCAAAATCTGGAAGGTGATCAAGGGCGCGGAAAGTTATGTGCATGGCCTCTTCCCCAAACTGCGCGATGACTGTTACCCCGACCTGCCCGATGAACTGACCTTTTTGCACGCCGAGGATATTCTGGATATGTTCCCCAACCTGCCGCGCAAACAGCGGGAAACGGCCGTGCTGCAAGAGTTCCCCGCCGTCTTCATTTACGGCATTGGCTGGACGCTGCGCGATGGCTACCCACACGAAATGCGCGCCGCCGACTATGATGATTGGGTGACGCCGACAGTCTCGGACGACGGCCGTCCCATGCACGGCTTAAACGGCGACATCCTGGTTTGGAATCCCGTTACCCGCCGCCGCCACGAACTGTCCTCCATGGGCATTCGCGTCAACAAACGCACCCTGGTGCAACAACTAGAAATGACCGGGCAGCTCCACTTTTTGAACCTGCCCTACCACAAAGCCATCTTGAACGACGAGATTCCGCTGAGCATTGGCGGCGGCATTGGGCAGTCGCGCACCCTCATGCTGCTGCTGCGCAAAGCCCACCTGGGAGAAGTCAGTGTCACCGTCTGGCCGAAGATTCTGAAGGAGATGGGGGCGAAGAAGAATATCTTTGTGTTGGAATAAGCGGGAGCAGAGTAAAATAGTGGCTACCAGACATGCGATTTCTTGAAGAAATCGCATGTCTAACACGCCCTATGTCTAATGATGCCCCGACCCAACGTTTTTCTGACCGGGTGACCCATTATGCTAAATACCGGCCCGGTTATCCTACGGCCGTCCTCGCCAACCTGCGTGATGAGTGGGGGTTAACGGGTACGGCCGTTGTCGCCGACATCGGCTCCGGCACCGGCCTGCTCACCCGCCTCTTCCTGGATAATGGCAACCCCGTCTATGGGGTGGAACCCAACGCCGAGATGCGCGCCGCCGGGGAAACGTTTCTGGCCGACTATCCCCACTTCACCAGCATCAACGGCACGGCCGAAGCCACCACCCTGCCCGACCACAGCCTGGATTTCATCGTGGCCGGGCAGGCTGCCCACTGGTTTGCACCTGAACCCACCCGCGCCGAATGGCAGCGCATCTTGAAACCGGGCGGCCACATCGCCCTGGTCTGGAACACGCGCCATGTAGACGGCTCTGATTTTATGCAGGCATATGAGCGGATTCTGGTGGATTTTGCGCGGGATGACACGGGACGGCCGCGCCGCGAAGGCGGCCACGAACGCGGGCCGGAGTTCATTTTGGGCGAGCATTATGCCTATCGCACGTTTGTGAACGTCCAACAGTTTGATTATGCCGGGCTGGAAGGGCGCACTCTCTCTTCTTCGATGATGCCGTTGGCCGGACATCCCCACTATGAACCGATGCTGGTGGCTTTACGCGAATTGTTTGATGAGTATCAGGTGGACGGCCGTGTCACCATCCTCTATACCACCGAATTGTACACAAACGCCCGAAACATGATTTAGTGCCTGGCTATGTTGCCAGTTGACGGAACACCCGCGCCATCACCTGTTCATCCATGCCAAAGTGCCGGGCAACGGCCGTGGCCGCATCTCCATTCAGATCATAAACCGTATCTGTGCCCCATCCAAAACAGTGCAACTGCCAGGGCGTCTCGCGCATATTGAAGCGCCAGGGCTGGTGGTTGATGACTTTGTTGATAATCACTGCATCCAGAAAAAGCCCGTTTTCGCCATAATCGGCAATGGTGCAGGCGCGGTAATGGGCTTCCGAAACGGGTTCATCAATCAGGGTAAAAGCGTTGTGGCGGGGATGGGGCCATTGCTCAATCTGGTAGCGGTCACGGCCGTCTGGGCGCACGGTATAACGCAAAAACGGTGTCGCCCGGTGCATCACCCCTCGCGGGCTGATGGGCAGCGCGGCGTAAACGGGGAATCCGGCATCCACCAGCCATTTTTGCCCATCCAGCAGAATGACAATGGCGGTGTGGCAGCCCACCGTCTCGCCCATATTATTCACCGTCAAATACCCCTCAAAACCCAACGCTTGCAGCAAGGCAAAAAAGGCGTAGTTGCTCTCAAAGCAGGTACCGCCCGCGCCATAGACCAGATTTTCCTGCCAAAACTGCTCCGGCCAGCGCGGACATTGCTCGGTTTCGGTAACTGCGGCGCGGCGGGCAATGCGGAAGGCGCTCTCCCAGGGCACGGTGCGGCAGTAGGCGGCGATGAGTTGGTCAAGGCAGGTGAGGGTATGCGTGACCGGGGGTGTGATGCCCAAATGGACCAATATCTGCGGGACTGAATCGGGTGTCAGGGATGCCAACATCTTACTAAATCAGATTGGAGATTGGGAGATAAAGTGCGGAATTGTTTTTTGCCGACTTCTTAGATCGGGGCTGGCTCACTTGCCTCGCCTATGGCCGTGCCCTCTTCCTCTTCCGCCTCATCCATCACCTGCAAATGGTCGGGCAGCAGCGCTTCCGCGTGCCGCACCACCGGGACGGTGTAGGCAATGACGGCCACCAGCATTATCGCCAGACCGGTGAACAACATGATCAGGCTCATGCCGGAACCGGCGGTGTTGCCCACCAGCCCACCAAACGTCTGCGCCAGCGCCCCCTCCGACTGCATCGCCGGTTCCATCAGATTATCGGCCAGCGGCCCGGCAATCAGCAGCGCCAGCGGCGAGGAGACCCAGGCAATCAGGCGGCGGATGGAAAAGACGCGCCCCTGCACATCCGGCTCCACTTTGGCCTGCCAGATGGCCTGGTTAGAGCCATTGATAATCGGCCCCACAAACGCCATGGCAAAACCGGCCACCATCCACACCGGCAGCGCCTGCCCCATACCATACACACTCTGAAACAAACCCACCGCCGCCCAACCGAAAATCACGCCGTAGACCAGCCGTTTAGGGCCGCCCCAGGTAGTCATCACCAGGCCGCCCACCACGCCGCCCACCGCCGCCGTGGACTGCACCGAACCGAAGATGAGTTCATTGCTGTTGGTGCGCGACAGCACCATAGGGGCCAACAAAGCGAAACCCAGGTTGTTGAAAAAGTTGGCAGAGAAAAAGACGATCTGCAAGCCCAGGAGCGACGGCCGTCGCCAGATATAGCGGAAGCCAAACAATGATTCCGACAACAACGACCCCTTGCTCTCTTTACCCGCCGTCGTCTGTTTGGGTTGGGGAATGTTTACCACCAGCAGCGCACTAATGGCAAAGACAAAGGAGAAAATGTCAATGGCAAAAATCACGCCCAGGCTGGTCAGGCTCAGCACCGCCCCGGCCAACACCGGCGCCAGAATGCCCGACCCCGACTCCGCCAGGCCAATCATGGCATTGGCGCGGGCAAACTGCTCTTTGGGCAGCATAGTGCTGATGGCTGCCGAGTAGGCCGGCCATTGGAACGTCTGGAACGTGCCCATGATGGCCGCGCCAATGTACAAATGCCAGATTTGCATCATGTCGTTGTAATACAACAGCATGAGGACAATCGTCACCAGACCGGCAGCCAGGTCGCTGAGCATCATCATCATCTTGCGATTGCTGCGGTCTACAATGGCCCCGGCTACCGGGCTGAAAAAGAGCAGTGGCGCCAGGAAAAAGAAGCCAATCAGCGCCAGGTCGGTGGCCCGGCCCGTCTGCTGAAAGGCCCAGATGGTCAGGGCAAAGTTGGTCATGCTGGTGCCCAACAGGGAAACCAGTTGGCCTATCCAGACGATGGAAAAACCGGACATACCGGAGCGGACATCTTTAGAGGGGGGAGTGGGAGTTGCGGTCATTATTACCTGGGTAGAGATGTGAAACGTGATGCGTGATCAGAGAAAATTCACGCATCGCGTTTCACGGATTTGATTCTAAAGGGCCAAACTTTTCTGCAAGCCGATCCTCCATCACCTGCATAGCCGCCGGCGGGCCGGAGAAATCATACCATACCTCACCACCGGGCTGGAAACGCACGGTATAGGTGGCGGTCGGGAAGTATTTTTGGGAGAGGGCGATAAACGCTAACAGGCGTGGCCCCAGTTCACCGGTGTAGGCGAGCTTCATGTGGATGGTTTCGGGGGAAAAAACAGCGTCGGTCACGGCCGTCAGCACCTCATCCTGCCACACCTTCAACTGCAACAACTCAGAATCATCATGCCCACCAATCTGGTGCAAAAAAGGGAAGTCCTCTGGTTCAATGGTCAAACGCGCCAATGGCTTGAGCGGCAGTTCGCTCACCCACTCGTTAGACAGTCCCCCTTCAGCCGTAAACGGCAGCCGCCGGAACGGTTCACGCGGCAAGAAATAGAGGGTGCCGGTGCGCCAGGGTTCTTTATCCAGCCATTCCTGGTTAATGGAGAAGTTATACACCCGTAACTCCTCGCCCTGGCGATTGCGAAAGGTGCTGAAGCCGTTGCGAATGGAGCCGGTAATTCTGGCACGATCAACAACCGCAAAAAAGAGGGGCCATAAGGCGTCGTGTGTGCCGTAAATGCCCTGCACGTTGCCCCGCCCACTTTTGTCACTGAGTTCCATCGAGGTACGGCGGGTCAAAAATTCCGCAATGTCTGCCTGACCCGAACCGTGAAAAATAACCACGTCCTGAGCGGCCACATATTGCAGAAATTCGTGTTTGGGATACGGAAGCTGGTACTCAAGCAGACGGCCGTCGCCTGCCTCCATTATCTCTGCCAATAAAGCAGAAAAGGCCACCTCTTTTTCAGCATCCAACGTCCATTCCGGGGCGAGCAAACCCTGACCGGTGAGAATGCCTGAAGCGGGTGGCGGCCCGGCCAGGCGTGTGAATTCATAGTCGCCGCCCACTAAAACGGCCGTCACCTGTCCGGCATCATCGGTCTGGAAAACGGCCGTCGACCCATCGGCCGGCCCCCCGTGCATCTGAAACGAGTGCGCGGCCAATGGGCATAACACTATTTCAAAACCAGGCGGCACACCGGGAAAGGTGGCTACCAACTCCCCGTTCCGGCCTTTCACCTCCAGAACTTTTTCCATCAGGCCATAATAGCCTGCATACTGTTGCCAGGTCATCATCGGTTCTACACCTCTTGAATCGGAATGTTGCATTTTGTTCAATCAGGCTGCACGACCGTTGTTAGTGACACGGCTGTCTCACTTTGACTGGTAGCTGCCGGTTGGTCTGGGGTACGGCCGTTTTCAATACCCAACAACGGCCGGTTGACAAAGCCTGTCAACGCCACCACCAAGGTTAACACGCCACCCATCATAAACCAGGTGCGCACCCCAAACGCATCGGCAAACGGCCCGGCCACAATCAGACTCAGCGGCGCCATAGCCATCGCCGCGCTGTTGAGCAAGGTAAACACCCGCCCCTGCATCGCCGGGTCTACCACTGCCTGGAAGATGGCCATAATCGGCCCATTGGTCAAAGAAATCATACTACCCGCCAGCAGCGCGCTGCCCACCGCCAGCCAAAACATGGAAGCCGGGGCCAATCCCAAAAAGAAAATACCAATGCCCAATCCAACCAGCCCCAGCAAAGAGGTATAAACGCGCTTCTGAAAACCACCCCACACTCCCAACAAAATACCGCCAACCACAATGCCCAGGCCAAAAGCAGCTTCCAAGATGCCCAAATGAATAGCTTCACCCTGAAAATGTTGGGTAATCAATAATGGTTGCAGCGCCGCCAGTGGGGTCAGCAGGAAATTGATGAGCATGGCCATCCCCATCAGCATCAAGACGGCAGGCCAGGAGAGGATATAACGAAATCCCAGGCGCATGTCCGTCCAGAAGGAGGTTTTGTTATCGGAGTCACCAGCGTCAGCAGCCGTGTCCGCCTTTTTCGGCTGCGGCACCACAATGAACAGCAGGGGTACAATGGCAAACAACGCCGTGGCCACATCAATCATCAGCAGCGCCGGCATGGTCAACAGGCTGACCAGCAGCGCGCCCAATGGGGCAGCCACAATACTCAGACCACCCTGCAACATCTGGTTTAACCCTTGAATACGGGTCAACTGCTCGGCCGGCACCATCAACGGCGTGCTGGCCTGCATGGCCGGCCAATGGAACGCGCCGCCCAATGCCCGCACAAACAGCAAGGCAAAGACATGCCACAACTCCACCGCGCCCGACCAGAAAAGATAGGCCAATACCAGCGACGCCACCGCCACTAAGCTGTCGGCCACAAACATCACCCAGCGGCGGGGCCAGCGGTCTACCAGCACCCCGGCAAACGGCCCCAACAGCACTTGCGGCAGCAACCCCACCAGCGAAGCCGCCGCCAAAATCGTGGCCGAACCGGTGGTCTTCGTCAGCCACCAGATCAAGCCAAACTGCACCATCTGGCTGCCAAACAACGAAACAGCCTGTCCGCTCCACAAGGTGAAAAACGGCCGTAACGACTTCACATTTTTATCTTTTGTCACTGGTTCCATTGGGGAATTCATCTGTTTACTCCATTTTGGATGTGCCAGCCTGCCAAAAAACCTGCCAGCCAATGTCAAGATAATAATGGCTGATATTTATTTTGTCAATATATTTATAAATTTTTATAACTTGTATGTAAATTTTCTTGAGTTTTTGGCTGAGATTCTGTAACCGTTCAGGTGTGGCCTGAAAGAAGTCAATTGCAAAAAAGACCCATAGCCTGAAAGATGAAAAAGAGGCACACTGCAAGAATGAGCGCCACAGAGCCACCCCTCCCCGCGCAGGCGGGGACCATCTCCCAGGCCGATTGGCAAGCCACACCTCTGGTGGTGCGCCAGTTGGTGCTAACGTTGTTGGCGACGGTGGATGAGCGGGAGCGGGTTTTTCAGGTCATGGGCAACCATGTGGGCATAGGCATCTAATTCGTTTGAGGGTTAAGGCAATGGGCGAAATATCCAGCGGGTCAATGGGGTTCACATCAACCAGAAAGAGAAAATTAGAGAAAAGGGGTATGAGTGACCCCAAAATGAGCATGACCGCCTGCCCCTTATAAAGCCGAGGAGAACGGACAACGGCCGTGATGATCATCAGCGCCCCCACCAAAATCACCAGATACGCTTACACCGCCCACAGCCAAAACCAGGGGCCAAACGCCGTATCAATAAAAACCAGCCCCCCATGTTCCACCAGCCAATACCGGTCCCAAAAAAAAGCGGTGCCAATGGCTGGTGAGCGCTATGAGGTAGGTCATCGCCGGCATAAAGGCCAGCAAGGCAATGGTGTACCGGTTGAGCCATCTCTCATGCTGGCTATAAGAAATAGCGAGCAACGACCAGAAAAAGATGAGGCCATAGTACACTTAATACGCCGCTCACGGCTTACACGGCCGTGCCCACCCCGCCAATATCCAGCAAGCCATATCCTGCGCCAGCCACGCCTGCGCATCCACCCACACGCCGTTCACCAGCAAATCCCAATGCAAATGATTGCCGGTAGAAAGGCCCGTCGTGCCTACTGCGCCAACGACCTGCCCTGGCTGGACAACATCACCCGGCGCAACCAACACCTCAGACAGATGATAGTAACCACTGTAAATGCCCAGGCCATGATCAATAATCACCGCCCCGCCACGTACATAGAGCGGTTCAGCCAATACCACCGTACCGGCAGCCGGCGCAAACACGGCCGTGCCCCCATACGCCGAAAAATCTACCCCTTCGTGATACGTGCTGAATGGCCCGCCATTGTATGAACGGCGCGCCCCAAACCCGGAAGAGATTTCCAGATAATCATGAATGGGTAGTTGGAACGGCCCGTCCCATTGTGGCTCTGGGCTGTTTTGCTCCCAGATGGCAAACAATCGTTCCCGCTCCTGGCGAATGGATTCCTGGTCAATGGCCGCCGCCGTGCCCGTCAGGGTGATGGATTGGTACTCCCACAGGTTGGGGTCTTCAAACTGCCAGGGCTGTGACCAGAGCGGCCCCGTCCCCACCTGAATGGTCAGGTCGGGCTGGCGACGGCCGTAAAAAGCGCCCGTACCCGTCAGCGCCAGCCAACGACGGTTGGCCCAACGGCCGTCGGCCACAAAACTATCCATCACCGCCCCACCTAACACCGCCATCACCGGTTCATCACCCACCGCCGTACCGCGTATCGCCAACGCCTGCCCCGGCTGCGGTACCTGCTGCGACAGTTCCAACCCGGACAGGCCGATGGGCCATTCTTGCGGCGGTGTGACCCCGCCGGGCGCAAAAAGCGGTGCATACAGCAGCGGGCGATAAGGCGTTGCCAGCCCGTTTTGCAAAGCCAGTTGCCAGGGGGATTGGTTCTGGGCTACGGCCGTCGCTAACACATTGCCATACGGCCGTGTCAACATTCCCGTCTGTTCGCTGCCGGGGGCGGGAATGGTGATCGTCGTCCCTATCACCGGCTGCCGCTGCCGGTTCAACTGCGGGTTCGCCGCCTGCAAATCCGCCACCGCCACGCCATACTGATACGCCAACGCCGTCCAGGTATCCCCCACGTTCACCGTATGAAGGGTGCTATTTTCCTGGGCGATTAACGGCCGTGCCACCCACACCATTACCCATACCATCAACCCTATTAGTAGCCACTTTTTCATGCCTGCAAATGTACCTTTTTCCTTTACCTTGCACAAACACATAGCCCGATATAGTATCCGCTACCCATCCTATTCTTGATTTCTTATCTTTGCTCTCTTTGCAACTTTGCACCTTTGCGTCAAAAAAAGGAGTTCCCATGAATCAATTTGATCTCACCGGCAAAGTAGCCCTCATCACCGGGGCCTCACGCGGCATTGGGCAGGCTATTGCCGAAGCATATGCGGCCGCCGGGGCCAGCGTCGTCCTGGCCAGCCGCAAACAAAGCGGTGTGGATGAAGTGGCCGCGCTCATTAACAGCCAGGGCGGCCAGGCTTTGGCAGTAGCGGCACATACGGGGGAGCAAACGGCCGTAGACGCCCTCATCCAACAGGCCACCGACCATTTTGGCGGCATTGACATTCTGGTCAACAACGCCGCCACCAACCCCCACTTTGGCCCGATTATGACCTCAGAAGAGAGCCATTGGGACAAAATCCTGGATGTGAACGTGAAAGGGTATTTCCGCGTGGCCAAAGCATGTGCGCCGGTTATGCAGCAGCGCGGCGGCGGCAAGATCATCAACATGGCTTCTATTGCCGGTAAAAAACCGCAGCCCGGCATGGGTATCTACTGCGTCAGCAAAGCGGCCGTTCTCATGCTCACCGAGGTCTTGGCCGTCGAACTGGCCGCCGCCAATATCCAGGTGAACGCCATCGCCCCCGGTTTCATCAAGACCCGTTTTAGTCAGGCTATCTGGGGCAATGAGCAAATCAACAGTATGGTAATGAAAACCATTCCCCAGGGACGTATGGCCGACCCGGAAGAGTTAACCGGCATCGCCCTCTATCTGGCTTCGGCCGCTTCCAGCTTCACCACCGGCAGCACCTTCTTGATTGACGGCGGGCAGTTTCTCAGCAGCGGCATTGGCTAAGAACATGACAAGGTGACAGGATGAAGGGGTGACAAGGTGATAAAAACTTCACCCTGTCACCTTGTCACCTTGTCAATTAAAGCGATTATGACAGAACACAAATTCATTGCTATCGAGGGTGTCATCGGCGTGGGCAAAACGACGCTGGCACGTTTGCTGCCACCCTACTTCCCCAACGCCTCGGTTCTGCTGGAAGTGTTTGAAGAAAACCCCTTTCTGGCCGACTTTTACCAGAATCGGGCGCAATATGCGTTTCAGACGCAAATCTTTTTCCTGCTCAGCCGTTACCACCAGCAGCATGAAGCTGTACCCGGCGCGTTGCAGCAAGGGTATCTGGTTTCCGACTACACCTTTGCCAAAGATGAACTGTTTGCCTGGCTGAATTTGAAGGATGACGAGCTGGCGATGTACGGCCGTGTCCATGCCGCCCTCGGTGACAAAATCCCCAAACCCGACCTGATCGTCTATCTGCAAGCCGACCACGAGGTGGTGATGCGCCGCATTGCCCAACGCGACCGCCCCTACGAACGGGACATGGACCCGGAATATATCCGTCAACTGGCTGCCGCTTATGAAGCGTGGTTGAGCAATTTGCAGGACACGGCCGTGCTCATCCTGCCCGTCAACAACCTCGACTTCCTCTCCCAACCCGACGATGTGGCCTACGCCGCCGCTCAGATCAAGGAAGTGCTGGCGACACAAACACCCACCCCTGTGCCACCCCCTGTCGAACTGGCGCTGCCGGTGGACGGCCGTCTCCCCACCCTGCAAACCTTCCACCGCCAACTGGACGCCACGCCGCTACCTGACCCTGAAACAAATCGCGCCGCCTTACGCAACGAATTGGCTGACCTGCTCATCCACCTGCTCAAAGTAGCAAATTACACGGGTATTGATCTGGAGCAGGCATATCTGGAGCGGATGAAGAACCTAAGCCGTAAACCGTAATCCGTGAAAAAGTCGAAATCGGATTACGGTTTACGGCTTACGCATTACGTTTTATACTGCGTACTATCAACTGCGGAGAATAAACGGAATGGCAGAGACAATGATTTTCCCCACCGAAGAAGTCGTGAAGCCCAAACAAGGTCACTGGACGTATGACGATTACCTCAAATTGCCGGATGACGGCCGTCGGTATGAAATCATCGAAGGAGTATTATACGTGACCAACGCCCCCGGACTTGACCATCAATTTACCGTTTTTGAAACCGCCCGGCAGATGGGTAACTTTGTCATCGAACATAAGTTGGGCTACGTCATTACTGCCCCTTTTGAAGTTCACCTGTCTGAATTTTCCCGCCCGGTGCAGCCTGATATCCTCTTCATTCGCGCCGAACGGTGGCCTAAACCCGGCGCTAAATTTTTCACCGGCGCGCCGGATCTCATCGTGGAAGTTCTCTCCGACAGCACCGGGCGCACCGACCAATCCGTCAAATTCACCGCCTACGAACAGGCCGGTGTGCCGGAGTATTGGATCGCCAATCCCAAAACCCGTTCCGTACAGGTCTTCACCCTATCCGGTCAGGAATACGCCCTGGTCAATCAATTCATCGGCGAAGAAATCATCCAATCCAACATCTTTCCTGGCCTCCAAATCACCACCCACACGCTATTCAATCAATAACGATAGATTGGTTCATTCTCCAAGAATGAACCAATCTACAACCGATCCCAGTACCGAAGTCCGGTTTAGTCCGCCCCCATCGTCTGTTACCATCTGCTCCGTGTAGAAGAAGTCTGGCAACTCGCCTCACAAAGGAGCAGAACATGAAACGATTATCCTGGTTTGTTTTTCCTGCAATTATTAGCTCTCTCATCATTTTTATTATGGTCACGGCCGTCGCCCTCGCCGACACCCGCACCGTCAACGGCGGCCTGCCGCCCCTCATCTTCGTCGCCCGCGCCCACCTGGCCACCGAAGACACCATCTTCCGCGATGAAGTTGGCCCCGCCGGGCAATTTGGCACCGGGCTGCCCAAATATGCGCCGGGCAGCCGTCTGGTGCAGCGCAACGCCGACGGGTCATTGCACGTGTACAATCTGCCCGGTCTGGTAGATGTGCAATCCCCTGATGTCAGCTTCGACACCACCACCATTGTCTTTGCCGGGGCTACCACCATAGACCCCACCGATCCGGACTATGGCTGGCGCATTTACGAAGTAAACGTGGGTGACTTCAGCGGCGCGAGTCTGGTGCAACTCACCCAATCTGACCGCAGCATCACCATTCCCAACGCCCACCTGTGGGGCAACGCGCAGACCTACAGCGATTACCATGACCTGTTCCCGGCTTATCTGGCCGACGGCCGTATCGCTTTCAACTCCTCTCGTTACCCCACCCGCGCCCATTACGACGGCCGTGAATCCTTCAACATCTACATCATGGATAGCGATGGAGATAACTTGCGGCGCATCACCACCGAACGCGCCGGGGTACTGCATCCCACACCACTGCCGGACGGCCGTATCCTGCTCTCTCGCTGGTGGAACCAGTTCAACCAGCCTTCCGAAACCGGCATCTACAACCGCATAGACAACGCCGACCACAACGTCACCCTGCCCGACGGCACCGTCATTCTGGCAAACCCCGACGCCACCTTTAATCCGCCGCTGGCAATTTTGCCAGGCGGCTTCCAGGTACGGCAAGCGCCCAACACCTGGCACCTGATGACCGTCAACCCGGATGGCACGGATTTCAAACGCTTTGCCTGGACGCCCTGCTGCTTTTGGAATCTGACCAATGATTCCGGGCACGGCGACACCTACGCCGCCGCGCAACCGGCCATCGTGCAGGCCAACGGGCAGCTTTATGTGGCCTACACCATGCAGCCTGACCAGACGATGGTGCATTCCACCTTTCACACCGGCATCCGCGTGGCCCGCCCCGGCGTGGAAATGCTCTATGCTAACGCCGTTGACGCCCTGGCCGGATTGAGCTATGACAAAGCGTGGAACCAGGGGGACAACTCCGGGCCTTATGCGCTCCATCCGGCGGGGCTGCCCGACGGCCGTGTCCTCTACTCCCAATCCGAAGAAGACAACAGCCTGCCCACCAGCGGCACCTACAACGGCTTTGACCTGCAAGGCTCCAACCAGCGCTACCGCCTGTGGACAATGGAACTCGATGGCGCGGGGCAGATGCCCATTGCCATAGACCTGTCTCCCTTTGGCCTGGGCACGGCCGATCTCATGGACGCCACCCCCATCGTGCCCCGCGTGGGCTGGACATCCCTGCCCGATACCTTCACCCAGATCGCCAGCGATGACCCCGTACACGGCAATGTACCCAACACCTTGCCCGCCTACTGGTTCAGCCAAAACGGGCCGAATGATATTGAGTTAGCCACCATTCACAACCCCAACATCTACGCCAACCCCTCCCTCTTCACTCCCTATGTCAATAATTCGCCACCGCCGGGCAGCGTGGCCTCGGCAGAGTTGTGGATTGACGCCAACCAGTTTACCGGCGCGTACTGCTATAACGATTGGCCCAACCCCTGCGCCAACTTCCGCGCCGACGACCAGGTGCGGGCCATTCTTTGGGACGAAGTGGATGTGACGCCGGGTGGTGCTTTTACCATGTCCGTACCCGCCGATGTGATGGGCTTTTTTGTGCTGCGCGACGCCGAAGGACGGCTGGTGCGTAGTTGGAATCGCGGTTACACCACCATTGCCCAGGGCAGCGCCTGGGCACGCCCCGGCGAAACTGTCACCTGCGTCGGCTGCCACATGGGGCACGTCAGCGGTTCGCTAGATGATGTGCTGGCCGATGCTGAAACAGGTTGGCAAAATGTGGCCCCCTTTGCCCACGCCAATGCCAGCACTTACAAAGTGGAGGGTGAAACCAGATTTGACGCAGAGAGAATTAACGACCGGCGTGGCTGGATTCCTATTCCGGCTGGCGGCCCAATCGCGCCCTACTTTGAGGAAGGGCCAGCATACCGACTCCCATATCAGGATGATGAGTTGGGTTGGCTGACGGAGGATGGGCACACCACCGGCGAATGGGTGGAGCTAACCTGGCCCACTACCATGCGCGTCAAACAAATTCGGCTGGTTGGCCCGCCACCGGACGGCGGCGACTGGAACGGTTTTGGTGAACCAACGCAGTATGGGCCGTTTTATGTGGACAATGCCACCCTCAATGTCTATCTGGACGATGTGCTGGTAGACGGCCGTGCCACCGGCCGCATTGAACCGCTGGAAAATGGCGGTACGCTCATCACTTTCAACACCCCGGTGGAAATTGACCGGCTGCGTCTGACGGTGGATGCCGTTACCGGACGCTGGTATTGGGATGAAGTGGCCGCGCTGAATGAAATTGAGGTCATTGGCCAGGCCGCTGAAGCGTGGCCGCTACTGGAAATCTCCTACACTTATCTGCCTGTCATTCAGCGGTAGCTTATTTCCTACCCAAATTGGGTGAACTGGTTTATGCTACGGATACGGCCGTCAGTCACGGCCGTATCCGTAGCATGAATGAGCAGCAAGAAACCCCAACCTCAGCGATCAACCCCATCTACGAGCTACAAAGTCTGTTAGCGACCCACTATAATTTGCAGGAACTCCGCACACTGGCTTTGCGATTCAATCTTGACCTGGAAGATGTGGGGGGCGAAACCAGAGCAGACAAAGCACGTGAACTGACGCTGCTATTTGCCCGGCAAAACCGGTTGCCGGAGTTATTGGCTGCCTTGCAGGAAGAACGTCCCCATGTCAACTGGCCCCGCCCCACCCAAGTGTTTGTCCCTGTTGTTGAGAAGCGCATATTTTCCCATTGGCTACGCGAAAATTTATGGTTGATTGGCGGACTGATCGTTGTGCTGCTGTTGAGCATGACGGCCGTGTGGTGGCTGAACGGCCGTGACTCAGACCCAGCCTGGCATTCCATATCTGGTGGTACCGCTATTTTGGGTACAACTTCTGAGTTTTGTACGCTCCCCGTCCAACCTTTTCAAATTCAACGCACCGAGGTGCGCAATCAGGATTATCTCAACTGTGTTCAAGCAGGGAACTGCGCCCCGCCTCCGCTCTGGCAAATTGGCGAAAATGGGTGGACGCATCCGGCAGGTGAAGCCAGCCACCCCGTCTGGGGTATAAGTTGGACTGATGCCGCTGCTTATTGTGAATCAATTGGCGCGCGGCTGCCTGAAGAAGCCGAGTGGGTGTTTGCCGCCCGTGGTAATCGCACCGCCAATTATCCCTGGGGAGATGCGTTTGATGGGGACCTGGGCAACCTGGCGGAATCTGGCAACGGCCGTGACCTGGCTGTTTCCGTGAGTGCTGACCGCTGCCAGGATCAACCGGTGTGCGACCTGATCGGCAATGTGCGCGAGTGGGTGCAGGACACGGCCGTGAACGCCTGTTACACTGGTGATGGCAGCGGCCAACACATCAGCAAAGGTGGCTCATTTGCCGACAGCGCCGCCACCATCACCCTCTGGACACGAATGCAAAGTGACGAACAACCCTACGTCGGTGTGCGCTGCGTCCGTGACCAATGATCCCCTTAAAAATTGGCCTGGACGAACTGAATAAAGCCCTGCACGTTAGCCAGTTGGGCAGATGATACACTCAGAAAACGAGTCAATGGATAGTGGGTGTCATACCACGCCTGTGAAAGTGGGCCATTGCCGCTATTCCAGGCATTAGGCTCAACACAGACTACTAACGGCCGTTTGTGGGCCACAGTTTGCCCTAACAACCGGCTGCCCAAACCGGCATCATCGGCGCTGCCGCCAATAGTCCAACGGGTGTTGGCAGCCACATTAGCCGCCTGCTGCCACAGGTTGGGCGCGGCGTTTGGCGGCAGCAGAATGTAGATGCGGTCATAATCTTCACGGGCGCACAAACCAGCCACACAAACCGAGCCTGTGCCATTGCTGACAACGGTGGTGGAACCCGGCTCAAATGCTGTGCTGCGTACAAAGATAGTCACCACCTCGCTCTGGGCTACGGCCGTGATCGAAGCCCGCACCGGCACGTTATAAAGCACATCAGTTAACGCCCACTGCACCGACTGGCTCTGCCCATCCGTACCGCCAAACGGGTCAAGTCCCAGGCCAACCACCAGACTACGCGGCCGTTCTTGTTCACCGTCGTCCGGGATAACCAGGAAATCCATAGCGACATTCACGAGCATACCCGGCGCTTCTACACGAGCAGTTTGCCAGACGCCAGCATCATAACGGCCGTGACTAAAGAATCCCTGGCGCAATGCACCGTCCACTTCTACGGGCACGAACGCAACTTCGCCAAAATCATTACCCTCGGCCACCCAATTGGCCCAACCGGGGGCGACTGATTCATCACCGCCCATCGCCATTTCCAGGTTTTCGGCTGCCAATAGATAAGGAATGCGCTGCACAGGTTCCGGGCCTGGGCCTTCCTGCCCAGGGTCTATGTATTGTTTAACATCATCATTCATCGTGACACCTCCATTTGTTTGAAATAAACAATCATGCTCACACTATAACCGATTATCGTTGATGATCCGTTGATTCGATTCCTTTTTCCTCTTTCCTCTTCTACAACAAGCCCCAACCGGGGGCTTTGTTGTTTTCCAAACTGGTGTATTATTTAGAAGTCCAACTTTTTGGGAAAAGTGAAACTTCTAATAAAGGAAAAAAATCATGTCAATTGGCCCTTTACAAATGGTGATTATCGGATTTGAAAACGACGCTTATGCCCGTGACATTGTCGCCGAATTACGAGCAGCCCGGCAAAAAGGCAGCATCCGTCTGTTTGACATGCTTTACCTGATCAAACGCGCCGATGGTACCGTCAGCAGCAAACAAGTTAGTGATCTGACTCCAGAAGAAAAGGAGACGTTTGGGCAACTGGTCAGCCGAGTGATTGGCCTGGGTGCAAAAGGCATTGAGCAGAACAATATCGCCGAACTGGCCGAGTCGCTCAAGGAATCAGACGCCGACTATGGCCTGACGGAAGCAGAACTACAGAATCTGGCGGACAGAGTGCCCAATGGCAGCTCCGCCATTGCCGCCCTATTTGAACATCATTGGGCGGTGAACCTGCGCGAAACGATTGTTAAAGCTGGTGGACGGGTGCTTGTCAATGCCTATATCAACCCGGATACGTTGAAGGCCGCCAGCCATCAGTTGAACTTTGTGCTGGATGCCGTGAACCGGGTGGAAGCAACAGCCATTGATGAAGCCGCCGCCATTCGCGCCGAAGCGCAGGCCGACGCCAACGCCGCCCGCGCCGCCGCCGAAGCTGCCACCCAACAGCGAGTGGAGGCGGAAAAAGCGGCCGCCGAGGCGGAAGAGCAGGCGCGCCGCATCAAACAGGCAGCCGCCCTCCAGGCCCTATCCGCCCTGAAAGCAGCCAAACTGGTCGCCGCCGAAGCAGAGGAAGAAGCGATGAAGGCATTGTCCGAAGCGGAGTTGATCAAAACGACGGCCGTAGACGAAGCCGCGTTGGCAATTGCTGAGGCCAAAGCAGAAGAAGAACGGGCACGGCAAGAGGCGGCCGCGCGCATTGCCGAAGCAGAAGCGATGGAAGATGCCGCCTTTGCCCAGGCGGAAGCGGTGCGCCGCGCCGCCCATCGCCAAAAGGCAGAAGCTATTGCGGAAGCAGAAATAGTGGTATCGGCGGCAAAAGAAATGGAAGCTACGGCCGTGCTCAAAGCCATCCGCGCCCTGGTTGCCGCCGACATTGTGCAGCAGGCCGCCGAACAACGGGCCATTGAGGCCATTGTGGCCGCCAATGTGGTCGAAGAACTGGCCGCCCGGAAAGCAGCCGCCGGACTGTTGGGAGCAGGAGTGTAATTGCGCAAGTTGCCAACACTAAAAAAAGTAACCATCGCTGTCATTGGTTCGGTTTTGTTGATCGTTTTTCTCCTTTTCTGGCAACAGCGCCAGGCAGCACAGGCAACCGATCTCGACGCGGAATTACAGAACCTGATCGCCCAACAAGGGCTGATGCCGCTGGCTGCGCCTGCGCCCCCTTCTCCCGCATTGGTGGCTTTAGGGCAGGCCTTGTTTTTTGATAAGGAACTGAGCGGCAACCGGGATACTTCTTGCGCCACTTGCCACCATCCGGCGCTGGCCACGGGCGACCAACTGCACCTCTCCATTGGCACGGGCGGCAGCGGCTTTGGCGCGGAGCGGCGGTTGGGCCAAAACCGTGACCTTGTGCCCCGCCACGCCACCGAACTGTTTAATCGCGGGCTGCCCGAATGGGAAACCATGTTCTGGGAGGGCCGGGTGGAAGGAGATGCCGTCGCCGGCTTCCACACGCCGGCCGGTGAATTTTTACCGGCCGGGCTGGACAGCGTATTGGCCGCCCAGGCAATGTTCCCCGTTACCATTCGGGCAGAGATGCGGGGCGGGTGGTATAGTGTGGCCGGGTATGCGATTCCGCCGGGCACGGTGCTGGACGAGGCAGCGACTTATGCCCAGAATTTACCCACCGGCTGGGCAGACACCGACGTGTTCGGCCAGCCAAATGAACTGGCGGCCATTCCCAACGACAGCAAGTATTTCCCCGAAATCTGGTCTTTGTTGATGGCGCGGCTGTTGGTAATACCGGCTTACCAGGAGTTGTTCCGGCAAGCGTACCCGGACGTGCCAACGGCGGAATTGGGTTTCCAACATGCGGCGAATGCGTTGGCGGCCTTTCAGGCGCAGGCGTTTTCGTTTACCAATTCACCCTGGGATCGTTATCTGGCGGGGGAACAAACAGCCCTATCACCGCAGGCAAAACAGGGAGCGTTGTTGTTTTACGGCCGTGCCGGTTGCGCTGCCTGCCACAGTGGCCCGCTTTTCACCGACCAGGAGTACCATAACATTGCCGCGCCGCAGTTTGGGCCGGGTCGAGATGATTTTGCGCCATTGGATTACGGCCGTTACGCCATCAGCCAGAACCCCGCCGACAAATACGCTTTTCGCACCCCACCCCTGCATAACGTGGCCCTGACGGCCCCCTACCTGCACAACGGCGCCTATGATTCGCTGACGGCCGTCATCACCCACCATCTGCAACCGGAAAAGGCGCTGCGGGCTTTTGACGGCCGTACTCTCCCCCCGGAACTACGCCCCACCCTGCAAAATTATCCCGTCACCCTCGATGACATCCTGGCAACACTGTCGCCGCAATTGCCCCAGACAGAGTTGAACCGCCAGGAAATTGCCCAACTGGTAGCCTTTTTGGAGAGCCTGACCGACCCTGCCACTGCCGGGCTAAACAGCCTCATCCCCGACAGTGTGCCCAGTGGTCTGCCGGTGGGGGAAGAATGACAAGGTGACAAGGCGACGGGGTGACACAGTGACAATTCACTTCACCCCCTCACCCCCTCACCCCCTCACCCCATCACTTCCCGCGGTTGCGGAAGCGTGGCGAAGGTGCTAGACTGTACCTGCCCGGCGGCGCCTGGTGGGAGACCGGCAACGCCTGAAACTTTTTACCGATTCAAAGATTTAGTCATTGTTATTCCCAAAGAGGTAGATAGAACATGAAACGAATGCTTTTAGGGTCTCTGATGGTTGCGGTATTAACGGCCGTCATTGCCATTGTCCTGATCAAACCAGCGATAGAGGTGCGGGGCAAAACAACGGCCGTGCCCCTCGCCGCCCAAATGACGCCAGAGCAACAAACGGCGCAAGACCTGGCTCTGGCCGACCCGCGTGTACAGGCGTTCACTTCCGGCCATCGCGCCGAGGTATTTGGCGTCAGCCGGGTCGTGCTTGGTCCGTACCCGGAAATCCTGAGCGCCTGCGCGGCCACCGATTGCCGCCAGGTAGAGATTTATTTGTGGGATGTGGATACGGCCGTGACAGCCTACGTCCGGTTGGACAGCCGGGAAGTGTTAGATGTGGTCCGCCAACCCCATATGCGCCCTGGCATCAACAAACGGCTGCATGATCTTTCGATGGAGATTGCTACCAATGCGCCAGAGGTCATAGAAGCACTGGGCTATAAACCGGCTGCCGACAAAGTATTGGCGGCCGTAGACGCCGGTTTATTGGACACCGCCTGTGACGGGCAGCATTTGTGTGTCGCCCCGACCTTTGCAACGGACGACGGCCGTGTCCTCTGGGCAGTTGTAGATTTAACGGCCGAAGAACTGGCCGGCATCCACTGGACAGAAGCCGCCCCGCCAGGTGAATTTGAGCCTTTTGTGCCCACAGACTGTGGCACACCGCTAAACGTCAACCGTGATGGCTGGTCATTGAGTTATATCACCACCAATAACGATGGCCTCAATGTGTATGACGTCACCTACAATGACATTCCGGTTATAACCAGCATGAAACTGGCCGAATGGCATGCCGACTATGGCGCCACCGGCTACCAGGATACTACGGGGTGCAGCAGCGGCGGCGGTGGTTTTTTCATTGCCCCCTATGGCAACACCCAGGTTTTGGATTTGCTGGACGGGCAGAGCAATGTCATTGGGTTTGAAGTGGTGCAGGATTTCCGCATGGGCAGTTGGGGGAATAATTGCAACTATCGTTATGAGCAGCGTTTCCGATTTTATACGGACGGCAGCTTCCGCCCGGTCAGCGCCGCCTATGGCAAAGGGTGTGGCACCAACTCGCTGTACCGCCCGTTGGTACGCATCAACATCGGGATAAATGGCGACGACAACGACCGGTTTAGCCGCTGGGACGGCGCCGCCTGGCAGGTGATGACAACCGAGGATTATCTCACCCCTTACTATGAAGACGGTCACGGTCCTCATCATATTGATCCCAACGGGTATAGCTGGAAGGTAGAAGATACAGTCACCGGTCTGGGTTATTACATGGTGCAAGATGTGGGCCAGTTTGATAATGGCCGGGGGGATAATCCTTTCCTCTTCCCGGTGCGGCACCAGCCAAACGAAGGGGATGGTGATCTGTATGTTTTTTCGAGTGGCTGCTGCCATGATGACCACCAGCAAGGGCCACACTTGTATTTGAATGGCGAAAGCATAGACAGCGAGAACATCGTCATCTGGTATGTGCCACAAGCGCAAACCGATGCAGTGGCGCCCGATTATTACTGCTGGACGGTGGCCGGCGAGCCAAACCCGGAGACATACCCCTGTTATATGGGGCCGCTATTTGTGCCGTTTACGTCTGGCGGAACACCCCCGGTCGCCGGTTTTACCCACAATGGGCCGGTGGCGTTGGGCAACACAACCTTCTTCACCAACACTTCGACCGGCGACCCCATTACCTATACCTGGGACTTTGGTGATGGCAGCCCACTATCTAGCCTGGAAAACCCCAGCCACACGTACACGGCTGCGGGCGACTACAGTGTGACGCTCACGGCCGCCAACGACGCCGGTTCCGATTCACATACGGAGCTGATTCAGGTGGGCATTGCGCCAACGGCCGTGTTCACCCATCCCACGACCGCCTCTGCCAATGCGCCGGTGCAGTTCACCAACCAGTCACAAGGCACGCCGCCACTTATGTACTTATGGGACTTTGGGGATGGCTCACCTCTCGCCACGGCCGTCAATCCCACCCATGTTTACGCTATTTCCGGCACATATACCATCACATTAACGGTGTCCAGCCCCATTGGCACAGCCAGCGCCACCAGCGTAATCGAAATAGATGATAAACCGGTAGCGCCAACAGCCGCCTTCACCAGCACATTAACGGTCTACGTCAACCAACCCATCACCTTAACCAACCTGACCGTCGGCACACCGCCCATCTCCTACACCTGGGACTTTGGCGACGGCTCGCTGCTGGATACCAGCATCCACCCCACACACACCTTCACAGTCACAGGCAGTTACACGGTCACGTTAACAGCCGAGAATATAGTCGGCAGCAGCACGGCAACGGCCGTGATCGAAGTAGTAGATATGCCCGTCCTTGACAACTATATTTACCTGCCGTTTGTAGTCCGAGAAGAGTAAATGACTATATCCCGGACAGGTGGCTGGCGTCGGCCGCCTGTCCGGGAACTTCCCCCGACGCCGCGCCAAACTATGTGACACCTCTCACCCGCGAAACGTGCCAAACCTCCTACCGCTTGCCGCCTCTTTTCACCTAAGCTGTTACGGTAAGTGTGGCGCGATTTTGAAAATCGCTCTACAGAGGAGCGAGGTATGAAGGACATTCTGGTTTTACACTGGCAGGGGGAAGAGCGCACCGAGACGGTTACATTTTTAGGGGAAACCTTTACCTTGCAGCACAAAAGCTGCGGCGGCGATGTGGCCACAGCCCAGGAGTTATTGGCCGCCCACGACGGCCATGTCACCGCTATTTCCCTGGAAGATATGCCCCTGACGCTGGAACTGGGGCCGGCGCGGCGGGAACATGCCTGGGGGCAGCAGGTGGTTACGGCCGTGCAAACCACACCGGTGGTAGACGGCCGTATCATTCGCGCCGGGCTGGAACGGTGGGCCGTCATCCTGGCCGACCGCGCCCAACCGGGCATTTTCAGCCGCAAACACGTGCTGATGACGCCCGGCCTGAACCACAACGGCCTGGCGCATGCATTGGAAAAGCGCGGCTGTGATCTGTGGTATGCTGACCCATTCATCTATTTTGGGCTGCCCGGCGCGCCGGGCATTGGCAGCCGCCGCAGCCGCAACCAGGCCGCGCCGCCGTCATTAGAACGGCTAAAGGGAATGGATTACGGCCGTCTTTATCCCTCCCCCAACGGCGCTGCCCCGGAAAACAGCCCGGCACCCTTCGCCTGGGCCGATGTCATTGCCGGCGACATCGCCGTCATCCGCCGCTTTGCCCCAGCACAACTTAATCACAAAACGGTGGCGGTGGAATACGCTACGGCCGAAGACCTGGCCGACCTGCAAATGCGCGGCGTGGCGCTGGTGGTGGAATTGATGCCGGGATTGGGTGGGGAATACGGCCGTGTGCCCGCCTCCGCCGCCACAATTGAAGCCATTCTCACCACCTTACAGCCAGACCCCGAAGCCGCCCTCAACGAAGACGCCTTCCTCGACCTGATGGCCGACATTGACTGGGCGCCGGCCATCCATACCTTGCAGCCCGACGAAATGGGCGTCAATCGTTTCGCCTTTGTCATTCACCCCCTACACGTCGGTTTTGTCCACAAACACAAATGGTTCCGCTGGACGCGCTATTTGCCAGACGACCTGGTGGAAGCAGTTGCCGCTTACCTGCCGCCGCTCTACCTGTCGCGCATTACCGGCGGACAATCGCCCGCTACCGGGCAGCGCGTGGAAGGCATTCTCATCAGCCTGGGGGCCACACCGCGCCAGATGATGCGCCACGATGAGCGTTTTACCTACAAACAGCTTCACCGGGCGGCGCTGATGGCCGAACGCAAAGGGGCGCGCATTATGGGGTTGGGTGCGTTTACCAGCGTGGTGGGGGACGCGGGCATCACCGTCGCCCATGAAGCGGACATCGCCATTACCAGCGGCAACAGCCTGACGGTGGCGGCCACGCTGGAAGCGGCCAAACAGGCGGTGGTGAAAATGGGGGCCACCGACCTGACCAAAGGGAAGGTGATGATCATCGGCGCTACCGGTTCCATTGGCGCGGTCTGTTCGCGGCTGCTGGCGCAGGCGATTTATGATGTGGTGCTGGTTTCCATTGAGCCGGAAAAGTTGATTGATTTGAAGCGCACCATTCAGGCGGAAACGCCGGGGTCAACGGTGACGATTGCCACCCGCCCGGATGAATTTGTGGGGTCATGTGACCTGATTGTGACGGCCACGTCGGCGTTTGGGCAGCGCATTGTGGACATTAGCAAGTGCAAACCGGGGGCGGTGATTTGTGACGTGGCCCGCCCGCCGGACATTAGCAAGGAAGAGGCGGCGCTGCGGCCAGATGTGCTGGTGATTGAGAGCGGCGAGGTGCTGATTCCGGGGGATATTGATTTTGGCTATGACATTGGTCTACCGCCGAAGACGGCGTATGCCTGCCTGGCAGAGACGGCGCTGTTGGCCATGGACGGCCGTTTCGAGGACTATACCCTGGGGCGTAATATCAGCATGGAGCGGGTGAAGGAGATTTACCGCCTCTTCAAGAAACACAATTTCCAGATTGCCGGGCTGCGCTCCTTTGGCGAGCACGTGACGGACGAGGTGGCGGCGCACAAGCGGGCGCTGGCGGATGAATTACGCCGCGACCCGGCAGCATTAACGCGGGTGCAGCAGGAGAGTGGGGCAAAGCTGGCGGCGATGCCGGTGCAGGCGAAGGGGGTGCGCTCATCCCGTTCGGGGCGGGGGAAGTGGGCGATGGCAGGCGCGGTTATGGTCGGTGTGCTGGCAGGCTGGCGGCTGTGGCGAACTCTGTCATTCCGAGCGTAGTCCGCGGAGCGAGGAATCTTTCGCCCTGGCCGACGCGAAGGATTTTTCAACCCTTCGGGGATTTGGAATGACAGCGCGGATTACTTAAGGTACTTATCAAACCAGCGCAGGATGTGTTGCAGGCGGGCGACGCGGCGGTCGGTACGGCCGTCACGCGATAACCCGTGTGGCTCCTCCGGGAACAGGATCAGTTCTGTGTCTACCCCTTTTTGGCGCAGGGCCACAAAAACCTGCTCGCCTTGCTCCTGGTCGGCGCGTAAATCCTGCTCGCTGTGGATGACCAGGGTGGGTGTTTTGGCATTGCCGATGTACTTCATGGGCGATTGATCCCAATACTTTTCCAGGTTGGCGTAAGGGGGTTTGTTTTCACCGATGCTTTGTTGGAACTGCCAGTTGGCGTCGCTGCTGCCCCACATGCTGATCAGGTTGCTGACGCAGCGTTGGGTGACGGCCGCCTGGAATAAATCCGGTTCGCGGCCGATGATCAGGTTGGTCATGTAGCCGCCGTAGCTGCCACCGGTGACGCCCATACGCTGCGGGTCTATGTACGGCCGTTGCCGCACAAACGCCACCCAATCCAACACGTCCGTCAAATCTACGCTGCCCCAATTGTTCCAGATCGCGCCACAGTGGGCTTCGCCGTAGCCTTGCCCACCGCGAGGGTTGCTCCAATAGACCACGTAGCCTTGCGCCGCCAGATAATAAAACTCGTGCATAAAGCCCCGGTCGTACTGCGTTTGTGGGCCGCCGTGAATTTCTAAAATGGAAGGGTATTGTTTGGTTGGGTCAAAGTCAGGCGGGGTAAGTACCCAGCCGTGCAGGGGGTAGCCGTCGCGGGCGTTGAACCAGACTTCCTCAATTTGCCCCAGGCTTTTGCGCTTGAGCCAACGATTGAAGCGGGTCAACTGTATTTCTTTGCCGGTGGCGAGGTTGCGAACAAAGAGGTGCGCCGGGTGCTGCTGCGCTGCCAGCGTATAAGCCAGCTTTTGCTGTGCCGCGTCAAAGGTGAACAGCCCCACCAACCCGTCGGCAGGGATGACCCGTTCAATAACCGGTTCGTCACCCAGCGTGGCCGACATGAGGCAGATGTCGGCTTTGTGCTCAGCCTGGAAATAGAGCTTTTGGGAATCAGGCGACCAGGTGGGTGGATTCATTTGCCCGCCGCCGGTATCGCTGCCGCTGCCGCCCGCGGTGTTCAAGTCAGCGGCAGCGGTGAGGTTACGCGGCGGGGTACTGCCATCAACAGCAATCAGCCAGACACTCGTATTGCGCCACCATTCGCCGACTTTGTCAGAGCCGAGGTAGGCCAGCCAACGGCCGTCCGGCGACCACGAAAGCGCAAATTTGTAACCGGACGGCGTTTCCAGTTGGCGCGGTTCCCCGCCGCTGGCGGGCATGATAAAAATGTCGTCCATTTCCGGCGTCAGGTCGGGGTTGGGCTGGATGTTGCTGGCATAAGCCACCCATTGGCCGCCAGGCGACCAGGTGGATTCAAATTCGTGGTCACGGCCGTCCGTCAACTGTTTGGCCTTGCCGGTGCGGGCATTGACCAGCCAGAGATGCCATTTTTCGGCGGGCAAATAGCCACGGCCGTCGCCTTTGTAGCGGGTGGTGGTGATGTGCCGGGCGACGATGCCCAGCTTTTTCTTCTGCTCGTCTTTTTCGCGCTCGATGGCTTCTTTGTCTTTCTGGCGGATGGCGCAAAGGAATTGTTTGCCGTCGGGTGACCATTCCAGGCTGCCGATGGTCATATCTTTGAGGCTGGTGAGGGCGCGGGCTTCGCCACCGTCCAGGGGGATGAGGTAGAGCTGGGCCTGTTTTTCATCGGCACGGTTGGAGAGGAAGGCAATGGACCGGCCGTCGGGCGACCAGCACGGCGAACTGTCTGACCAGTCGCCATGCGTGAACTGGTGCAGCTTGCCGGTTTGGGTATCGGCCAGCCACAGGTTGCTGTGTTTCTTTTCCGTTTTGCTGTCTATGCGTTGGACGGTGCAGATGATGGTACGGCCGTCGGGCGCAATGCGGGCGTCGGTGATCAGTTCAAACTGGTAGAGGTCTTCAGCAGTAATCAGGTTTGGCGCAGGCAAGATCAATCTCCTTCAATGATTGGTTTGGGAAGATTATAACAGGGGAAGGGGGGAATGGTTAATGGGCAATGATCAACGGGAGGAGGGGGTACGGCCATATCAGGCTCATGCGCATCGCAAACGAATACGACAAGGCCGTGATGCCGATCATAGGAGATAACGAAAGGCCGCACCAGAGCAGATGATTATTATTCGTTACAATCGTACAATAAAACTACCTGGGACAAATTTAGAAGGGAATATCATCTTCCTCGTGAACAGGGAAAAGGTCAGGTAATTCTTTCTTAAGTGCTTCCCTCCAATCCTCTGGATAATTCCAATAATGGTGCAGGAGCAATGCTCCTAGGGTGTTATTTTCTTTAATGGCATGAACAACCTTGCGGATACATTGGTCTTTTTTATAACTTGTGTCATAGGTTGCAGGTAATACCCCAAGGAAAAAATGAAAAATGTAGAGTTGATTCCAATAATCCTCATCGAGTTTTTCCAAAATAACTGAACCTGCGGCTGTCTTGAGTTTGAAATATTCAAGATAATCCCTCGCCCATGTACCCAAAGCACCTGCTCCTTTCAGTGTTCCGCCTTCAGAATCAGCCTGACCTTGTTGAATCGATTTGATTAGCTTGTTTTCTATCCGTAACCGGGGTGCTTCATTTATTTTCGACCATAGTTCAGGCTGTAATACTTGAAGGGTCATTCTAATATCAGCGTCATCATGTGTAGTTTTTAACTCCTCTGAAACAATATCTAGAAAGTCAATTACCTGATTCTCCTCCAATTGCTGGAGAATAACATGAACTATATACCTAAGATTATTTCCAGTCCCCTCTCTCTTTCTGCGATAAATCTCAGTCAATACATCTGCTCGTTTATTAAGAGGAATTTCCTCTACCAACAATTCTGCATATCTATGTGACTGTACAAAATCTGGGTCAAATACTCTCGCCAGAAAACCAGGGATTGTAAATGGCTCTTGCGACTTCGCTAAAATCCCCACAAGGTAGTTTATAAAATATATGATTGCGTCTGCTGTATCCTTTGAATCTTCAATTTGCTCATGGCTTCTTGGATTGCGAATACCTAAATATAAGCCTCTCAATAATTGTTCCAACCCTTTTTGAATATCACGTTCGCTTTCGGTTTGAAGTCTATTTACTCGTAATACCGGGGCTTGACCTCCAAGAGCTTTACCAACTAGGGCTTGTCCATCTCCATCAACCCCGGCTTTTTCGCGCAACACATCGCTTAAGTAGTGAATAGCATCAAGAATAGCATGACTATAATTCTCTGATTCATATGTGTTTGAGATGGCCATCCATAGTTGCTGATTGATGTGTGTTTTTAGATTCATAAGATTACGTCAGCTGAAAAAAGCCTCAAATAGCAGCCCACTAATTAAACTACTCTTACACTCAATGCTCTTTTCGTGCGTATGCTCTACGGACATTTCTGTTTATAAAAGCGTTTAGACCTTGACCATTCCGCGCCAGCTTCTTCATGTGCTCTATATTATTTGCCCCGGCACTCGAATGGGTATAAAGATAAATGGAACCATCTGAAAAGCGGACTCGGATGAAGTCGTCACCAATCTCATACCCGATAACACCCGAATCACCACCACGATTTGCATATCTTTCCATCTCGATCTCTCCTTTTGGATTTAGTAACATATTGTGTCACCCAACCATATATTTGTATTATACCTCTTCATTAAACAACGAATTGTCGTAAATCCAAGCAGTGATGACCATTCTATCGCAGCAAGTTTACCACAGTGTAATTGTTGTTTTTCAGTATTCAATATTTTGAAGAGGGTCACGGCCGTCAATCCATGCGCCTGTTTGTTTACGGCCGTGAGGGCGGGTTCACTCAGCGAAAAATGAAGATTGCAAAAACCGCATACCGGCCAACACTTGCGCAATCCGCTGCGCGTTGAGAGAGCCGATGTATTCCCCCAGTTGTGCTTTGGGGACGGTAGAAACTTTGGAAACAACAACCACGCTTTGCCGGGGCAGGTTGGCTTCGCCGGCCTCAAGCAAGACATTACCCGGCGCATGGGCCTGTTTCAGGTTGCTGGTCAGGGCACAGACGATGACGGTGTGAATACGGCTGTGGTTAAAGACGTTGTCCTGAATGACGATGTAGGGGTGGGGATAATCGCCGGGTTCGGCCTCTTGAATATGTTCGGGCTGAATCCAGTAAATGTCACCCTGATTGATGGCCCTGGTTACAGTCATACGCACTGCCTTTGCTGCTTTGAGGTTTGGCCTGTGACGGGCGGCTTTGTCACAGGTACGGCGCGGCAGGGTGGATCGAAGTGGGGGTGAGTGGACACGGCCGTTTTCCTCATAAATGTGATAGTTTGCTGTCATTGATTATAGCAGGTGAATGTGTGATGGACGTACCCGGTCCCGAATCTGGCGAATGTGCGCCGGCCGTGTCCGGCAGCAGCCGCCAAGCAACAGCGCCCCCATCTTCCGCCATTCACGGCACATGGTTCCATAGGTGGCCGGGTCAGACTCCCCCTGCCACACCTTTTGCACCGGGTCATATCGCTCGCCCGAATTGGGATAAACGATGATGGGTTTGTCGGTAGCTGATTGCACGGCCGTGATCAGTTCTGGCATCAGGCGTGGCGGCGTGCAGTTTACGCCCACCGCCACCACGTTGGGGATGTCATGCAGCCGGGCCGCACACACAGCAATAGGGGTGCCATCGCTGATGTGACGGCCGTCCAGCGCCGTAAAACTCACCCATGCCGGCATCTGGCGCGTCTCTGCCAGCAGTTCACAATATGCCTCTAATTCCTGGTATGAAGGGCACGTCTCGCAGGCCAGCAAATCCGCCCCACTCTCGGCCAGAATGTGCCAGCGCGCCCGGTGCCAGGTGATCAATCCGGCCACATCCAGATCATATTGCCCCGTATATTCCGCGCCATTCGCCAGATACGCACCATACGGCCCGATGCTGGCAGCCACCAACGGCCGTAACCGCCCGCGATGATCCGCCGCCGCGCAAAAAGCATCACGGGACTCTAAGGCCAGACGCACCGCCCGCTGCAACATCTCCCTGGCTGCCGCCTCAGACAATCCCCGCGCCATCAACCCCGGCAGTGTGGCCTGGTAACTGGCGGCAATAATACAATCCGCACCTGCCCACAGGTAATCGTCATGCACCTGGCGAATGGCCTCCGGCGCTTCCAGCAACAGCCGGGCCGACCAGAGTGGATCGTGCAAGTCATATCCCCGCCACTCCAACTCCGTCGCCAACCCACCATCCACGACCAGCAAACCCTGGAAATCTATAAAAGGTTGAATAAGATTCATGTGTTTCACCTCTGGTATCATCAGGGAACATAACGGATTGTTTGCCTGACCTATCCGTTTAATTCTAAATCCGTTGTCGTCATTCTGCCGAAACTTCATCACCCATCAGCCGTATAGGGCGCTGGTTTGGCAAAAAACATCTGATTGAGGTTATAAGTTGTATGCTAAAACAGTTTTTTCGGGCAAATATGCCTGCTAACGGCCGTGCCGCCCACACCCCCACCCATCTCATTGATTTGCACCAGGTGATGAAAGCGTTTATCACCCCTGTAGGCGACTTCATCGCCCTGGACGGCGTGGACCTGCAAATTGACCGGGGCGAATTTGTGGCTGTCGTGGGCAAATCTGGCAGCGGCAAGACCACCCTCATCAACATGATCACCGGCATAGACCGGCCCACGGCGGGTGAAGTGCATATCAACAGCACGGCCGTACACCGGCTCAAAGAAGGCCCCATGGCCGAATGGCGCGGCCGTACCGTCGGCGTCATCTTCCAATTTTTCCAACTGCTGCCCATGCTCACCTGCATTGAAAACATCATGTTGCCCATGGATTTCTGCAACATGTACAGCCAGAAAGAGCGCAGCGAACGGGCCATGCACCTGCTGGAACTGGTAGATATGGCCGACCAGGCATACAAATTGCCCTCCGAAGTCTCCGGCGGGCAGCAGCAGCGCGTCGCCATCGCCCGCGCCCTGGCAAACGACCCACCCATCCTGGCCGCCGACGAACCCACCGGCAACCTGGATTCTAAAACGGCCGACGCCATCTTCCAACTGTTCCAACGCTTCATCGCCGAAGGCAAAACCATCCTCATGGTGACACACGACAACGAGTTAGCCAGCCGCGTCACCCGCACCATTGTGATTGCCGACGGCCGTATCGTAGACGAAGTGCATCATTAAACGTGATGCGTAATCCGTTCACGCATCACGCATCACAAGCTATGTTAAGACCACGCTGGCGCAAAATCCTCAGAGACCTGGGAGGCAATAAAATCCGCACCATCCTGGTTGTGCTCTCCATTGCCATTGGTGTCTTGGCCATAGGCATGATTGCCGGCACCCAAACGCTGCTGGCCGAAGATTTGTCCGCCGCCTACCATGCCACCAACCCCGCCCATGCGCAATTGGGTATAGATAACTTCCCGCCCGACTTTTTCACCGTCATCGAGCAGGTAGACGGCGTGGCCGAAGCAGACGCCCGCCGCGATGTGACCGTCAGCCTGCACAAAAGCGAGACAGAACAGGCGCGCCTGCACCTGATCGCCCACCCCGACTTTGCCCGGATGAAGCTGCACACCCTGGCGCCCGTCAGCGGTGAATGGCCACCGCCTGACCGGGCTGTGGTCATCGAACGCGCCTCTCTGCCCTACACCCAGGCGCAAGTGGGGGGCACGATTCGGGTGGAGACGGCCGACGGCCGTTTCCGCGACCTGCTCGTCGTGGGCACAGTCCATGACATCTTCACCCAACCGGTGCAATTCACCAACGAACCGTATGGTTACATCAATGTGGACACGATGGAATGGTTGGGTTACGGCCGTGACTTTACCGAACTCACCATCCGCCTGGAAGGGGAAAACATCAGCAAAGAACAGGTGGAAGCCATCGCCGCCCGCGTCGAAGACAAGGTGGAACGCTCCGGGCGCGCCCACTATTACACCTGGGTACCCTCACCTGGTGAGCACCCCGCCAACGACGTGGTGCAGCCCCTCCTGGCGATATTAGGCATCCTCGGTTTCCTATCCCTCTTTGCCAGCGGTTTCCTGGTGGTCAACATCATCAACGGCCTGCTGGCACAGCACACCCAACAAATTGGCATTATGAAAGCGGTGGGGGCGCGGCGGCGCCAGATTGTGGTCATGTACATCATCACCGTGCTTATTTTTGGCCTGCTGTCGCTGCTGGTAGCCGTGCCTTTGGGCGGCCTGGCGGCATATGCCCTCACCAGCTACATTGCCAGCCTGATCAACTTCGACCTGGCCGGTTTCCGCATTCCGCCAAACGTCATCCTGGTGCAAACGGCCGTCGCCCTGCTCGTGCCCATGTTGGCAGCTATGGTGCCCGTGTTACGTGGCTCCGGCATTACCGTGCGTGAAGCCCTTAGTGACTCCGGTCTGGGCAAAGGGCATTTTGGCGCTGGCTGGTTGGACCGTTTTGTCAACTGGCTGTCGGCAACCGTGTTGCGCCTTTCCCGCCCCATGCGCATCTCCCTGCGCAACACCATCCGCCGCAAAGCCCGCCTGGCGCTGACCCTCTTCACCCTCACCCTCGGCGGCGCCATCTTCATTGGCGTCCTCAGCGTACACGCCTCGCTGTTGGGCACACTCGATGACGCCCTGCGCTACTTCGCCTATGACGTGAACCTGGACTTCACCAGGGAACACCGCATCAGCCAGATTCAACGCATTGCCTACCAGCATCCCGGCGTGGCCGCAGCCGAAAGCTGGATCGGCAGCGCCGCCCGGCGCATCCAGGAGGAGCGCGAAAGCGAGACCATTTATCTGCTTGGCATCCCCAGCGATGCCCAGACCATCCAACCAACGTTGTTAGAGGGGCGCTGGCTGCTGCCGGATGATCAAAACGCCCTGGTGCTTAACTCCCTGGTCATCAAGGAAGAGCCAGATATAAAGGTTGGGGATGCGATCAGATTGAAGGTGAACGGCCGTGAATCTACCTGGCATGTGGTCGGTCTGGTTCAAGGTGTCCTCACCGGCCCCATTGCCTATGCTCAGCAAGATTACCTGGCGCGCCAACTGCGATCTGTAGGCAAATCTACCGGTGTGCAAATCGTGGGCACGGATAACAGCCCCGCCTTTCAACGCCAGCTAGAACGCGAACTGCGCGCCCAATTTGAAAGCGCCGGCATGAGCATCTCCAACAGCAGCATCACCGCCGACCTGCGCCAGACGATAGAATACCAGTTTAACATCATCGTCGTGCTGCTGACGGTGATGGCGGTGCTGTTGGCGCTGGTGGGCGGCCTGGGATTAACCGGCGCCATGAGCATTAATGTATTAGAACGTACCCGCGAAATTGGCGTTATGCGTGCCATAGGTGCGTCAGATGGTGCTATACTCAAAATCGTACTGGTTGAGGGCATCACCGTGGGGCTGATAAGCTGGCTATTTGGCAGCCTGCTGGCCTACCCCATCGGTCAGTTTCTCAGCGACACGGTGGGGCGGGAACTGTTGCAGGCGCCGCTCAACTACCGTTTTGCTCTGAACTGGGCTTTTATCTGGCTCTTTCTCATCATCTTGATTGCCATGTTCGCCAGTTTCCTGCCCGCCTGGAACGCCTCGCGGCTCAGTGTGCGGCAAACGCTGGCGTATGAATGAAAGGCAAACCTGACCGGTCTTCTGAGACCGGTCAGGTTTACGTTGGAGTACATCTATGAAGCGACTTTTCATCGCCCTGGTCATCATCGCGGTAGTAGTGACCGGCGGATATTTTATTTACCAGCAAATGCAGCCTGTAGCGGCGGCAACGGCTACGGCCGTGCCCGACGTCAACACCCAGGCCATCAACACCGGCGTCAGCCAGGTCTCCGCCGAAGGGCAGCTTGTGCCCGTCCGCTATGTGGCCCTCTCCTTCCCCACCACCGGCGAAGTGGTGGAAATCCTGGCCCCGGAAGACAGCCTGGTGCAGCCGGGCGACCCCATCATACGGCTGGACAGCGCCGACCAGGAGATCGCCATGCAGCAGGCCGAAGCCGCCCTGGCCCAGGCGCAGGCCGGGTTGGCCGCCGCCCAGGCCGGCAAACAAGCAGCCGAGGCGGGTGTAGCCGCCGCTGATGTGAACATCCGCATGGCCGAAACGGCGTTGGCGCTGGCTCAAGCGCCGCCCACGGTCGAACAGATCGCCGTCAGCGAAGCGGCCGTCGCCCTGGCCCAGGCGCAAATCAGCGCCGCCGCAGGCAGCCAGGCGCTCACGCTGGAAGGGTCAACAGAAGGTCAACGGCTGCTGGCCGAAGCGCAAATCTTGGCCGCGCAGTCAGCGCAAAAATCGGCCCAGGACGCACTGGGCATGGCCTCCCGCTTTGAAGCGCCTCAGGATACGATTGACGATATTACCGTCCAGTACAACGCTGCCGCGGCCAATCTGGCCGCGGCGGAGGCGGCGCTGGCGGAATTAGACGCCGGGGCTACCAGCGCCGAACGGACGGCCGCAGCCAACGCCGTCGGCGCGGCCCAGGCGCAGCGCGATGCGGCCCAGGCACAGTTGAGCCTGCTGCTGGCCGGAGCCAGACCGGAGCAGATCGCCATTGCGGAAACGGCCGTGACCCGCGCCAACGCCGCCAAAACAGAAGCCGAAATTGGGCTGGAACAGGCGGAAACGGCCGTGCTCCAGGCAGAAGCGGCCGTCACCCAGGCAGAAGCGCTACTGGCAGCGGCCCAGGACGCGCTGGTGCAGCGCACCCTGAAAGCGCCGTTTGCCGGGACTATTGCCCGCCTGGATGCGGAATTGGGCGAGGTGGTCGCGGCGGGCGCGCCCGTTGTTACCCTGGCCGATTTTAGCCAATGGCTGGTGGAAACCACCGACCTGACGGAACTGGATGTGGTCGCCATCGCCAATGGATTTGACACGGCCGTGCGCCTGGATGCGCTGCCCAACCAGACCCTTTCCGGCACAGTCACCGACATCGCCCGCGTGGCCAGTCTGGCGCAAGGGGACGTCACTTACCGCGTGCGCATTGCCCTGGACGACCCGACCAACCTGCCCCTACGCTGGGGCATGACCGCCTTTGTAGACATCAAGACGAATGAATAGAAACGGTTGGTTTATGGTAGCCGGTTGCACCAGCTACCATAAACCAGGAGAAAGCACATGAATTGGGGACGACTGATTGCCATCCTGGTGGTGGTGGGTGTCATCATCGCCGGCGGCTACTACTTTTACCAACAGCAAACCGCTGCCGCCGCGGTGGCCACACCAGCGCCGGCCGCCAGCGCCATACAAAGCACCCCACCGGCCAACAACTTTGTGGCCGCCGAAGGGGTGATTGCCCCCCACCGCCAGGCTAACCTCTCGTTTCAAACCGGCGGGCGGGTAACAGAAATCCTGGTAGAGGAAGGGCAAACCGTACAAACCGGCGATCCCCTGCTGCGGCTGGAAAGCAGCCAGCAGGAGATCGCCCTACGCCAGGCCCAGGCCAATGTGACCATTGCCGAGGCTGCGTTAGCCGCCGCCCAAACCCGGCTGACGGCAGCACAGGCGGCCGTGCAAACAGCCCAGACCGGCATTAGCGAAGCGGAAGCGCAGTTGGCGCTGATGCTGGCGGGGCCGCGCCCGGAAGATATAGCCGCTGCCGAGTTTGAGGTGAATGCCGCCGCCGCCAGCATCGCCCAGGCCGCCGCTAACCGGGACGCGGCGCTGCAAACGCCGCAGTCACAAATCCTGGCGGCGCAGGCCAATGTGGCCGCCAGCCAGGCGGCTCTGCGGGCCAAACAAGATGAATACGACGCCATCTTGAACAGTTGCACCCAGGTGACGCTGCCCGATGGCAGCACGCAGACGGTGTGCCCGCTCTATGGCGCGGTCGAGGAGGCCGTGCGGGCTGAGTTGGAGCAGGCGCGCCTGCAAGCTGAGGCGGCCCAGGCGGCGCTGGATGCACTGCTGGCGGGGCCAACAACAGGGCAGCGGGCAGCAGCCAGCGGCGGCGTGACCATTGCCCAGGCGAACCGTGACCTGGCGGCGGCGCGGCTGGCGCTGGCGCAGGCCGGGGCGACGCCGGAGCAGATTGCCCAGGCGGAGGTGGCGGTGGAACTGGCAGAAACGGCCGTGACCCAGGCGGAAACGGCCGTGACCCAGGCCGAAGCAGGCGTGTCGCAGGCAGAAGCCGCTCTCCTGCAAGCCCAAACCAATGTGCAGGCGGCCGAACTGGCGTTGGCGCGCACCATCTTGCGCGCCCCCTTTACCGGCACGGTCGCCAATATCCAGCCGGAATTGGGTGAACTGGTCACATCCGGTATGCCCGTACTCACTCTGGCCGATTTGAGCGCCTGGCGGGTGGAAACGACTGACCTGACGGAACTGGACGTGGTCAACATTCAGCCGGGAGATGTGGCGGAATTGAAAGTAGACGCCATCCCCGACGCCACCTTGCGCGGCATCATTACGGACATTGACACGCTGCCTACCCCGTCTCGCGGCGACGTGACCTATATGGTAACAATTGAACTGGAGGACACCGCCAACCTGCCCCTGCGCTGGGGGATGACGGTGTTTGTGGATGTGACGCCGTAAAACGTGAACCTTCTCTGGTCATGCATCACGCATCACCCAAATACTTAATCCCTCCATGCGCATCTTCCGCTATGACCAATACACCTACCCCTTGCCCGACGGGCACCGTTTTCCGGCGGGCAAGTATGAACTGCTGCGGCAGGCGGTGGAAGCGGCGGGCATTGTGCCGCCGCAAAACCTGATCCACCCCATCCCGGCTACCTTTGAGCAGCTCACGCTGGCGCATGACCCGGACTACATCGAGCGGGTGATGCGCGGTACGCTCAGCGCCGCCGAACAGCGACAGATTGGCCTGCCCTGGTCGCCGGAACTGGCGCGGCGGGTGCAGTATTCGGTGGGGGCTACCATTGGCGCCAGCCGGGCGGCGCTGAAAGATGGCATTGGCGTTTCGTTGGGTGGCGGCACGCACCATGCGCGGTGGGCGGAGGGGCAGGGGTATTGTGTGTATAACGACACGGCCGTAGCCGCCCGCGTTCTACAGTCAGAAGGATTGGTACGGCAGGTGGCCGTCGTTGATTGTGACGTACACCAGGGCAACGGCACCGCCGACATCACCAACGGCGATGACTCCATCTTCACCTTCTCCATTCACGGCGAAAACAACTTCCCCTTCCGCAAAATCCCCGGCGACCTGGACATCGGCCTACCGGACGGTACCGGCGACGCCGATTATCTGGCGGCGCTGCAAGCAGGGCTGGCAACCACCTTAGCCACCCAACCGGACATCGTTTACTTCCTGGCCGGAGCCGACGTACATGTGAATGATCGTTTGGGCAAACTGGCCTTAACGAAAGAAGGCATTGCGGCGCGGGATAAACTGGTTTTGCAAAGCTGCCGGGAGCGCGGTATTCCGGTGGTGGTGGCGATGGCGGGGGGCTACGGCCGTGACATTCACCAAACCGTCGCCATCCAGCTGCAAACCGTGCAGCTCTGTCTTAATTTTTCAAGTTGGCCTATCATGCCGACAAGTCTTTGGAGAGGAAACCTCCACAATTCTGAATAAGAGGGATTCCTCGCTCCGAAGACTCCGCTCGGAATGACAATCATAAGGTCAGGTTATATTGTTAACTTGGTGGCTGGTAGGGGCTGCGTCGTTATTTATTTTCCCGGCAAGTCATTTCCGCTTGAAGAGTTGATCGCGGATAATCAAGGCATGGCGAAACACAAGGACGTAGAATTGGGGCGGGAGTTGTTTGCCAGCTTAGAACGGCTGACACAAACGGCTAATCGGCCCGGAGGCGGGACTCTTGCCGACCCACCCAACCCCCCCGAACTGCGCAAAATGAAAAAGTTCCGCTTTCAACTGCTGCACCGCTGGCTGGTGGGGCACTTCGCCCCCTGCCGCGTGGCCGATATTGCCGGCGGCAAAGGGTTGCTGGCCTACCTGCTGCAAGAAAGCGGCTGGCAGGCCACCGTCATTGATCCCCATTACCAGCCGCTCACCGCCAAATATAAAGACATCACCACCGGTCAGCGCGTGAAACTGGCCGAAACAACCAGCGTTCCCCACATCGACAGGCCGTTTAGCCGGGAGATGGCGGCCGATTTTGATCTGCTGGTGGGGATGCACGCCCATGGCTGCAATGTGGAGATTATTGAGGCGGCGGCCCAATTTGGCTGTGCGTTTGTGTTGTTTCCGTGTTGTGTGATTGGCGAGCCGTTTGTGCCGCCGCCGGGTACACATTGGCTGGAAAGTCTGGCGGCCTATGCCTTGCGCCAGGGGCACACGGTTGTCCCGTTTCGGCTCAACTTTAAGGGGCAAAATATCGGTCTATATGGGGGCATGGGTGGGCGAGGCAGGCGGGATTGAGGTTCCGCGTTTTTCACAGGATGGGGGGCGAGGCAGGCGGGAGCCAAGGTTTTGGTGAACAGGCAAGGTATTTCCCGCCTCAGGGGGGCGAGGCAGGCGGGAGCCAAGGTTTTGGTGAACAGGCAAGGTATTTCCCGCCTGCCTCGCCCCTACGCATCACGGGTTACGCCCCTATTTCACCTGCGTGGACAGGAAATCCAGAATGTCAATTTTGGTCAAAATGCCCTGCACCTGTTCGCCGGTGGCGATGATGGCGGCGTTGTGGTGGCTGAAGATGCCCATGAGCGTTTCCAGGGGGGTATTCGGCCGTACCACCGGCACATTCTGGTCAATGATGGATTCAATTGTTTCGTCCGGGTCGTGGCTGCCGTGGCTGGTGACGAGCATATGGTTGAGCAGGTCTATTTCGGTGACAGCGCCGAGGAGACGGCCGTCGCTATCCAACACCGGTAACTGTGACACATTGTACTGCTTCATCTTGCCCACCACCGCGCTGATGCGTTCCTGGGGGTGGGCGGTAATGAGCGTCTGGTCTGGTTTAGCCGCCTGCACATCCAGCGCCCGGTAATCAATCCAGGCCCGTTCCAGGAAACCATTTTCGCGCATCCACTCGTCGTCAAACACCTTGCTAAGGTAGCGCGAGCCGGAATCGGGCAGGATAACCACCAGCACATCGTCCGGCCCCAGATTGTGTTCGCGGGCATATTTGATCGCCCCGACAACGGCCGACCCACTGGAGCCGCCGCAGAAGATCCCCTCCTCGCGCACCAGCCGCCGCGTCATCAGCAGGCTCTCCTTGTCATTCACCTGCACAATGTGGTCAATCACACTCAGGTCGGTGGTGGATGGCAGGAAATCCTCGCCGATGCCTTCCACTTTGTACCCTTCCGCTTTGGTGTATTGGCCGCTGCGGTGCAGTTCATACAGAATCGAGCCAATGGGGTCTACGCCGATGATTTTGACATCTGGATTTTGCTCTTTCAGGTAGCGCCCCATGCCGCTGATGGTGCCACCCGTGCCCATGCCCACCACCAGGTGGCCGATTTTGCCCCTGGTTTGCCACCACACTTCGGGGCCGGTGGATTCATAATGGGCGCGCGGGTTTTCGGGGTTGTGGTATTGGTTGGCCAGGATGGCGTTAGGGGTTTCGGCCGCCAGCCGTTCGGAGACTTTGTAATAACTGCGGGGGTCGTCGGGTTCTACGGCCGTAGGCGTCATCACCACCCGCGCCCCAAACGCCCGCAGCAGCAATATCTTCTCCTGAGACATCTTATCTGGCATTACAAAAATGGTGCGGTAGCCTTTGATGGCGGCGGCAATGGCCAGCCCCACGCCGGTATTGCCGGAGGTGGCCTCGACGATGGTGCCACCCGGCTGCAAACGGCCGCTGCGCTCCGCCTCGGCGATAATGGCCGGGCCAATCCGGTCTTTCACCGACCCGCCGGGGTTAAAAAACTCCACCTTCACCAAAAGCTGGCAAGGCAGATCGCTGCCAATGGCGTGCAGCCGCACCAGCGGCGTCTCGCCGATGGTGTCCAGGATGCTGCCATACACCTCCATTTCTTCGTCCAAAAACGTGTCAACTGTTTCATTCATCATCATTTTACCGTTCACCTGTGGGATTTTGTGGGAATGGGTCAATAGACCCTGATACCATCACGCATAGGGCTAGTATACCCCAAGTGGCAGGCGAAAACCTGACAGGTCTTGGTAGACCTGTCAGGTTATAACGCCCTTACGGTTTGAGAATGATGGGGAGATAGAGGAGGGTTGCGGGTGTTTCCGCCTGATGGACGACAAAGACACCGGTGACAACGGCCGTCTCCCACTCGTTCACGGCCGTCAAGGTTACGGTATACGTGCCCGGCGCGGCATAGACATGGGTCGGGTTGGCTTCGTTACTGCCGGAATCATCGCCAAAGTCCCAGGTGTAAGTGATCGGGCCGCTGCCGGTGGTACTGTTGGTGAAGACGGCCGTGCCGCCCACCGTAATCGGTGAATTGCTGCTAAAGGCGGCCACCAGCGGCACAGGATTGACAACAAAAGTATCGGTGATCACGGCCGTCTCAAAGTCATTCGTCGCCGTCAACACCACCGAATACGTGCCCGGTTCTGCATACAGATGGGTCGGGTTCGTCTCGTTGCTGCCGCCGCCGTCGCCGAAGTCCCAGGTGTAAGTGATCGGCCCAGAGCCGGTGGTGGTGTTGGTGAACACGGCCGTGTCCCCCACCGTGATTGGCGAATTGCTCACAAACCCGGCAGTCAACGCTTCGGGGTTGACGACAAAGCTGCCGGTGACAACGGCCGTTTCAAAGTCATTGGTCGCCGTCAGGGTAACGGTATACGTGCCCGGCGCGGCGTAAACATGGGTTGGATGTTCGTCCGTACTCGTGTTGCCATCGCCAAACTCCCACTCGTAGCTGATCGGCTGCTGACCGGTGGTGGTGTTGGTGAACACGGCCGTGTCCCCCACCATGATCGGCGAATTGCTGCTAAAACCGGCCTGTATCGCCTCCGGCGTCGTCAGGAACGTCCACGTTACCGGGAACTGCTGGACGCCGCTATCGCCGCCGGGCACACCCACCGACTGCGCTCCGGCGACCGTCACCGTGTAAAACGCGCCCGTCGCCAGGTCAGCGTCCGGCGTAAATGTCACCGTCCAGTCGTCGCTATCATAAGCAAATGCGCCGGAGACCGGGCCATCTGGGCCGGCCACTTCAAACGTGGTATTGGGCTGCATGGGGATGCTCCAGGTAACGACAACGGTGCTGCTCACCGGCACATTGGTACCCACGGGTGCATACGCCACCACGATGGGGTCGCGCCAGTATTGCACCGCCTTCTCGTCATCTGGGCCGTTGCCCCAGTCGGTAGCCGTATTGTCCACCAACTGCGTACCGTCCGTGCCATAGTCAATGGTCAGGTGGCGGTTGCCAAAGACCACAATGCTGCCCCACGACTCCACCGTGTCCCAGGAGCCGCGTGTGTACTTGTACTGCATCTGCGTACCGTCCAGGATGTCCAGCGTGTAAGTCCAGACATTCGTATTCCCTACCTGATTCATGGGCACCAGGCCGGGATTCCAGGGGCCAAGTTCGGGAATATCGCCGACCAGGTAGACGGCGCCCGGCGTGTAAGCCGGTACGGCCACCTGGAACGTGACTTCGACAAGGCGGGGTTCGGCCGTCGCCTGCACCACATTAGAGGGATCGGCGCGGTTGAAGCTGGTGTCAAAAGCCAGCACATAGTATTCGTAGGTTTCGCCGGTGGTCACGGCCGTGTCTTCATAACTGGTCACATTGCCAAACAACTGGGCGATGCGTTCATAACCCGGCGCAGCCACGTTCTGCCGGTACAGTTCATACCCGGCCACATCTGGGTCACTGACCGCATCCCAACTCAGGCTGACACTGGCGGCCGTTGTACTATCTACATACAACGTGGTTGTCATCGGCGCGGTGGTATCGCCGCTGGCGAGTACATGCAGCAAACCAGGGCTGCCATTGTCGCCAGGGCCGCTCAGGTCGGAGCGATACCAGGTGTTGCCACCATCACTGCTCCAACGGGTGATGTAATCAAAATCACCCACCACATCTGGCAGCAAATTGCCCACATATTGGTCGTTGTTGCCCTGGGCGCTGTCATAGGCCATGTCTACCCATGTCCACTGGCTGGTTGAGATAGGTGGTGTACCGGCAATGGCGTAACCAATCTGGGCACTAATGCCCTGCGCCGGGTCGCTGCCGCCGGTATAATCATTGATCCACAACTGGCCGTAGATGTTTTCGGTGGGAGTAATGGCGCTGATGGTGTGAAAGATTTGCGGCGGCGATTGCAGGTTGTACCAGGCGGTAGAGAGGTCATGGGCGGGGATGCCAACGGCTTCGTTGGAGTAGCCGCTGACCAACCCGCTGACATCGTCGCGGCTGACGACCACAAAGTGGTAGGGCGTGGCGTTTTGCAAACCGGTGTCGGTGTAGGTCAGATTGGTGGTATTGGCAATCCAGACGTAACCGCCGCCGCTGACCGGGCTGCGGTACAAATCGTAGCTGGTGGCCCCGGCCGCCGCACTCCACTCCAGGTCAATTTCCTGGTTGCGCACGGCCGTGACTGCCAGATCAACCACAGCAGACGGCGGGGCGGCAATCGTGCCGCTGAGTATCAGAACCACACCGCTCTGGCCGGGCACGTCCACCGTCAGTTGGCCGCTGCCATCGACGATGACGGTATCCTCGCTGAGCACGTCCACCAGGTTTGTGCCGTAGGGCAGATAGCCGCTCACATCCAGGGTGACGGTCTGGTCTTGCGGCGCGTCTATGGTCCCGGCCCGGTTGAGGATGACAATGGCGGCGTCGGAGTGGTCGGGTAGTTTACGGCCGTAACCATACAAATTATTGGCGTCATCCACCAGCAGCGTGTCAAAACTGCCAGTGCGCAAAGCCGGATGGGCATTGCGGGCGCTGGTGAGCAGGCTGTAGTAATCAAACAATTCATCCTGGTTGGCCTGGTTTTGCAGGAAGGTGTAGAACGGCAGGCCACCCTCATCCAGCCAGGGATACGGCTGGCGGTTGTAGGGGTCATCTTCCCATTTGCCGCCGTAGTAATAGGTGGGGCCAACCAGCCCGACCTCGTCGCCGTAGTAGATGGTGGGCGCGCCGGGCAACGTCATTTGCAGCAAGACCACCCCTTTCAGCCGGGCAATGCTGTCGCTCCAATCATAATCCGGGTCGAGCAGCGGCGTGTGGTCGGTGCCATTAGCGGCGTTGTGATCCAGCATAAAGAGCGGGCGATTGGTGTCGTGGCTGCCGAGCAGGTTCATCATGGCGTAGAGCGCTTCGGGGGGATAGCGTTCAATCCAGTTGTGCAAACGGCCGTCCAACTGCGAAGGCGTCAGCGGCGTCAACTCCCCGGCTGAACTGCCCGTGTTGTGGTCATTGTCGGTGAAGGTGGTGTCCCGCCAGAAGCTGAGCATGGCGCTGCTGTACTGGTAATTCATGGTGGCGTCCATCTCGTCGCCCAGCAGCCAGGCGGAGGCGTTGCCCCATTCTTCGATGACCATGTAGCTGTCCGGGAATTGGGCGCGGGTGGTGGCCCGGAACTGTTCCCAGAAGTCGTTGTCCGGGTCATTGGTCACACCGGGGTCAATGTCGCCGCCCACGTCAAAACGCCAGCCGTCGGCATGTTGTAACCACTGCATAGCCACCGAATTGGGGCCACCGGCAAAGATGAGATCACGCACTTCGGGGTTGGCGGCGTTCAGTTTGGGCAGGCTGTCAAAGCCAAACCAACTGGTGTAATTGGCGGCATTGGGCACACCGGTGGAACTGACGCAGGGGCCGGTTCCGGGGGTGACATCGGTGAAGTAGTACCAGTCACGATAGGGGCTGGTATGGCTTTCACACGCGCCGACCTGGGCGTAACGGCCGTACCTGTCAAAGTAGATGCTGTCCGATGATGTATGGTTAAACACACCATCCAGGACGATATACATGCCCCGGTTGTGGACCTCCTGGCTCAACGTAATGAAGGTCTGCAAATCGCCGAAATCTTCGGCGATAAAGCCGTAGTCGGCCGTGTCATATTTGTGATTGGACGGCGACTCGAAGATGGGGTTGAAGTAGATGGTGGTCACGCCCAAACTTTGCAGGTAGTCGAGTTTTTCAATCACACCCTGCAAATCGCCGCCGTAGAAGTTTTTGCTGTACGTGCCCGCGCAGGGGTCGCCAGCATCGCGGGGGTCACAGACGACGGTGTTCCAGGGGTTGCCTGTGCCGCCGGACGGGTCCGAACGCACAATCGTGCCGCCGGGTTCGTTGTAGAAGAAACGGCCGGGCGGCGGGTCATTGCTGGCGTCGCCATTGCGGAAACGGTCGGGGAATATCTGGTACATCACCGCGTCTTTCACCCAATCCGGCGTGTTGAAGGCGGGATCATACATGGTCAATTGCCAGCTATTGTCCGGGCTGCTGGCAAAGGGCTGGCCCCAGCCGCCGTCACGGGCGGCGTCGTCTTCGTAGTAGGCGGTGGCGGTGCCGTCAATGGCGATGAAACGATACCAGTAGATGGTGGGATCATTGCTGACGGGCAGGGTAGCTTCCCACCATTCATACGTGCCATCGTCGGCCACCAGGCTCATATCCAGGAAGGATTGCACGTTGGCGCGGTCGTTGTAGAGGCGGACGCGGGCGGCGGTGAGGTCATTGCTGGCGGCGCGCAAACGGAGGGTCACGGCCGTGCCTGCATACACCGGGCCACCGGGCGAACGGAAAAGCGTGTCCCGGCTGTCATGGCCTAAATCATCCCAAAAGATGTTGTTGTCGTGCCCGGCGCCGCCACTGGTGACCACCGGCACATCATACGTTGCCAGGTAATAGTGGGTGGTGGGGTCATCCCAGGCCTGTGACTGGTCATCTTCCGGCACAGTGTCATAAGCGCCCTTGCCGCCGCCGCCCTGCGTGCCCATAAATTGCAGATTGATTCGGTCGCCGCCGCTGATGCCAATGTCGCTAAACGGGATACGCAGCCGCAGCCCTTCACCATTACTCCAGGCTACATTAGAACCCGGCAATGCAGGCTGACCGCTGTTACCAATGCCGCCCCAATCTGTACCGGCGCCCGTATCCCAATTGCTGCCATTCCAGGCCCGCAATTCCGTCCAGCCATTGTCTGCCGGACCAAAGATATTGCCGCGAATGATATAATCGGGCAAGATGGTCACGGCCGTGATCACCGGTGTGCTGCCCAGATTGCGATGCGTGGCCGTGTAGGCAAAGGTAATGGCATTACCCCAGGGATCGCCAGCGCCGCCGCCACTTTTTGTGTCAATTGCCAGCAAAAACTGGCCTTGCGACAGGGTGGTTGAATAGGCAGCCATGGGCACTAAGAGCTGCAAACTATTATCGTCTGCCCAGATGTGCAGGCGGCTCATGTCCGTCCAGGCCACACCGTCCCAACCGCCGGGGCCGCTCGGATCTAGATCCCCAAGCGGGTCGGTTGCCAACGGTATAGAGACCAGGTTTGCTTGGGCAGTAGGATCATCCCAACCGGTAGATTGATCATCGCTGGGCAGCGTGTCGTATGCCCCCTTTGAGGCGCCACTCTGGGTCGTGAAAAACTGCATCCGCACAGCCGCTGGATCAGGATTGCCAATATCGGCCAGGGGAATGGCAAACTCGATTCCCTGGCCAACGCCATAGGCGATGTTCGTGCCAATGGGATTGCCGTTAATGCCCCCCCAATTGACGCCCGCGCCTGTATTCCAGTCACCATTCCAGGTGCGCAACTCCGTCCAGCCATTATCGGAAGGGCCGTAGATATTGCCACGAATGGCGTAATCAGGTAGTAAGGGATTGTCGGCTGGGAATCCATCTACATTGCTAAAGGCAAAGGTGATGGCATTTCCCCAGGGATCGCCAGCGCCGCCCGAATTAGGCTGACCATCCACCTCCAACACCAGGCCAATCTGGCCGGTGGAATCTACATTGTTGAGATTGGGGGTATCCACGTACACATAAAGCGTGGTGGCGTTGGCAGCTACATACAAAGTAGACAGATCGGTCCATTGCGTGCCTGTCCAGCCACCGGGGCCAGGATCAGCCAGATCGCCAATGGGATCAAATGCAATGGCTGTATAGGCACTATCACGGACGCCGTCGAGCACAATCACGTCCTCATCCTGTGGCGCGGCTGATGCAGTTAACAGCCAGCCAACCAGGGCTAATAACATAAAGCCCACCAGCACGCTAAAAAACAGCTTATACATTGTATGGTTTCGATTTATCATTACGCTTTTCTCCAGAGTGGAACGATTTTCCAAATCGTTCTCAATTAAGGCGATTTAGAAAATCGCCCCACGTGAAAACAAAAAAGCCTGCTCAGACTTGGGGAAGTCCAAACAGGCTTTTACTTTGCAGTTGAATTTTGCTGCCACCCCACCGGGTGGCAGACCACAAAAAATACGGGGTTCATGTTGGGAAATGGGAAAGCGTGCCCATTCACTTGCGCAAATTGATTGCACGCACATATAGTTGATATGTCAACTGTTGATGTGTCAACTATATCATGGGTGTGTACGGCCGTCAACGGCAAAAAGATGAGAGGGTGAGCAGGTGAGGGGGTGAAGGGGTGAGAGTTGCGTTGCCGAGGTGGTGGGGTAAACTGCGATTTGAATTGGGGCGCAGATTCAATTACATGGAGGTGATATGGCACACGGCCGTTTACAGAACAAAGTTGCGCTCATTACCGGGGGCACATCGGGCATTGGCGCAGCGACGGTGCGATTATTCACCCAGGAAGGGGCGCAGGTTGTTTTCACCGGACGCCGCCGCGAACTGGGCGAGGCGGTGGTGCGGGAAATGGGGCCAGACGCATTTTACATTGTGGCCGACCATACGCAACCGGCGGATTGTGAACGGTGTGTGGCGGAGACGGTGGCCCGCTACGGCCGTGTAGACATCCTCTTCAACAACGCCGGCATCGTCACCAAAGGCACGGCCGAGACCATCAGTTGGGAAACCTGGCAAGCGACGATAGATTTGAACGTCACGGCCGTGTGGCAGATGAGCCGCCTGGTATTACCCCATTTTCGGGCGCGGGGCGGCGGCGTCATCATCAACAATGCGTCCGACTGGGGGCTGGTGGGCGGCAAAGATGCGCTGGCTTACTGTGTCAGCAAAGGGGCGGTGGTGCAAATGACCCGCTCGATGGCGCTGGATCATGCCCGCGAAAACATCCGCGTCAACGCCGTTTGCCCCGGTGATACGTTTGTGGAGCGGTGGGTGGAGAAAGGGTACTTTGAGGGCAGCGACCCGGTCACGGTCGCCCAGGGGCTGGCCGAAACCGGCGCGGCGCTGCCCCTGGGGCGGGTGGGGCAGGCCGAAGAAATTGCCAAAGCAGTTTTGTTCCTGGCCTGTGACGATTCGTCATTTATTACCGGTGTCTTGCTGCCGGTTGATGGTGGTAATACGGCTGCTTGAATGAAAAAGACCCTAAGGGTTTCAAAAAACCCTTAGTACAGGATTGCATAAATATGTTCCGAGAATAAAAATTTGAGATAATGGCAGGCTTGGAGGATAGACACAAGATGCGAGGACCCAAACC
>JACTMP010000009.1 GCA_014584575.1 Chloroflexota bacterium | reverse complement strand
TACGAGCTTCGTCACACTTGACCGAACCGCCGGATGCGGACCCGCATGTCCGGTGGTGTGGGAGGAAGGGGGCTAGTCGCCCCCTCCTATCCCGATTATCTACTTGCGGCACGGCCGTACATCCTTTGTTATAATCAATCCCGACCACACTAAAATTGAAACACCGTTATGCAAAACATCACTGCCTGGCGACCGGATACCCCCTCTCTCCTCCTGGGATTGCTCCTGGGACTGGCGCTGGCGGCGCTCTTTGTCTGGCTGTGGCCGCGGCTGCGGCAGCAGGGGCGGCGGGCGCGAACCTGGCTGGAAGGGCACATTGGCCGGATGCGTTCGGGGGTGGAAGCGCGTTTTCGGGCGGAGACGGCCGTATACAGCCAAACCTACCACCTGGGGGCTGATTGGGCCACCCTGGATCAGGTCTTTATCCCGCCCCACCTGACCGCGCCGCTGGCGGATGACAGCATCTTGACCGAGCAACGTGGCGCGGTGCAGTTGGCCTGGCTGTGGCCGGAACTGGCAGCGCAAGTGGGCGCACCCGTGCTGCCGTTGACGACGGTGGATCAACTGCTGCGTGACGGCCGTCGTGTACTCATCTGCGGCGCACCCGGTTCCGGCAAAAGCACCCTGCTGGCGCACCTGGCCTACCGGTTGGCCACGGCCGTACCTACCGGCTCGGACAAAATGTTCACCGACATCGCCCCCGTATTTTTGCATATGGCCGAGATTGAGTGGACGCCGCCTGCGGCGCCCACCAATGGGGACACGGCCCGCTCTGAGCCTGCCGCAGGGGCCGTAGCCGATCCTGACCCGCTCACCCCGCTCATTACCGCCCTGCAAAAACGGAGCAGCCCATTGACTGCGCCCGGACTGGGCGACCTGCTGCGCCGCAAACTGGCCGCCGAGCAGCTTTTCCTGCTGCTGGATGGCTGGGCGGAACTGTCGCCAGCGCAGCAGACCACGGTGGTAGCCTGGTTGCGTACCTTCCTGGCGGCGCATGGCAAAACGCGCGTCTTTGTCACGGCCGGCCTGGATGGTTATGGCGAACTACTGCCCTTTGGTTTCAGCCGCACCGTCATTCAGCCCTGGCGCATGGGGCAGGCGCAGGCATTTATGGCCCGATGGTCGGAGCGATTGGCGCTCACAGCTGTTCCCCCACTGGAAATGTGCTGGCGACCCGGACAGAGCGCTTTGGAAACGGCCGTGCGCTTCTGGCTGTCAGTATGGGCCGATAAGCCAGCCGAAGGAGGAACCGTCACCCGCCGCACTGATTGGCTGCCGCTGGCCTTTGGCCTGTTCCAGCCGCGTAAAAAGGGAGAACCATGCACACCGCTGCCGGATGATTTGCTGGTCTTCTGGCAAGAAATGGCCTATCACTTGCTCAACAGCGGCCAGATGACCATGTCGGTGGACCGGGTAGTGGCGCTGGCGACGGCGGCGGCCCGGCCCAAAGGTGCGGTGACGGAGACAACCGATGGGGCGACCCCGGCAGAGGCGAATAAAACACAGGTGACGCGCTTACGCCGTTCGCTGGCGCAAAGTCGCCTCTTTATGCGTTGGGGCGGCGGACAAATGGGTTTGCGCAGTACCGTGCTGCGTGACTTCCTGGCGGCGGCGCATCTGGCCGGGCAGGGCAGCGGCGGCCTGGAAGAGTATCTGGTAGACCCGCAGTGGCGCGGCGTGTGGCTCCATTTTGCCCGGCTGTCCGACCCATCCGAAGCGGCCGATCACTGGCTCAAGGCAGGCGACGCGGACCCGGCGCGGGATGGCTGGTTCCAGATAGCATCCTGGCTGCCGCATACCGGCGCCAGCGGTAACTGGCGGCGGCAGGTGATGATTAACCTGGGGCAGTTGGCGCGCCAATCTGAGCAACCACCGGCGCTGCGGCTGCGGGCCATGGCTGCCATGGCCCTGACGGGGGAGGATGGACTGCTCAAATTTGTGGAGCAGTTGTTGGGTCGCCCCGATCCGTTTATGCGGCAAATGGGTACGGCCGTGCTGCCCGCTTTGCCCGCCGAGAAAGTGGTGGGGTTGTTAGCGGAGCGGCTGGTGGATGAGGATGCGGTGGTGCGGTTCACGGCCGTGTACGGGCTGGTGCTGCGTGAATATGACCCGCTGGCGGAACGGCCGTTGGTGCAGGCGCTCATTGGTGATGATGAGGAGGTGGGGCTGCTAACGGCCGAACTGCTGGCCCAAAATGGCGGCCCGGCGTTGGAACTGCTTCAGGAGGCGGTGAAAGACGAAGATATTCAGGTGCGGCGGGTGGCCATTCATGGGCTGTCTTTGTTGGATGATGATTGGGTGGAGGCGCTGTTGTTAGAAATTGAGCGCAACGACAGCGAATGGATTGTGCGTTCGGCCGCCTCCGCCGGTCTGGACGCCATCCGTCGCCGCCGTTTGCCGCAGCCCTGGCGACCGGTGCGCGCCGCCGACCAGCCCTGGCTGGAAGATTTGCTGCGGGCGCAGGGCAAACGGGTGCCTGGTGGGAGTGCGGCCATCAACCTGGTGGCCCTGCTGTTCACCGAAGTAAACGACGTGCAGACCCGGCTGCTGGCGGCGCGCCTGCTGGCGCAGTTGCCGGCCAGAGATGCCATGCCCGCCCTCCTGGTTGCTGTTCAGGATGCCAACGCGGACACGGCCGTGCGCCACGCCGCCTTTGAAGCCTGGTGCGCCCTGCACCGGGCGTTTGGAGGTAATTGAGTAATTGGGTAATTACCCAATTACTCAATTACCCAATTACCGTTCTTATGAAACCCCTCATCGGCACCGACCTGAAACGTTTTTTGCGCGATTATAAGCGGCAGCACCGGCCGGCCGTTGACCTGGCGGCGCTGCTGCAAAGTGTGGAGTACCCGGCCAACGTGGGTTCCATTTTTCGGGTGGCCGATGGCGCGGGCATGACGGAACTGGTGCTGACGGGCATTACGCCCACACCGCCCAACGCGACGATTGAGAAAGTGGGGCGCTACAAGAGTTTGCGTATTCCCTGGCGGTATGAAGCGGACCCGGTCACGGCCGTGCAAGACCTCAAAGCGCGTGGGTATCAGGTGGTGGCGGTGGAGTTGGCGGACACGGCCGTGCCCTATCACCAATTCACCTATTCCCCCAAAACCTGCCTGGTGGTCGGCCATGAAGATCATGGCGTCACCAAAGCCACGCTGGCGGCCTGTGATGCGGCCGTTTTCCTGCCCATGTATGGCAAGGGGTTGTCCCTGAACGTGCATGTGGCTTTGAGCATCGTGGTGTACCACATTTTGCACCAGGCTCCCCAAAAATAAAGTAGCGATCAGGAGGGGAGGCTTTAGCCGTAACCGTTACGGCTAAAGCCTCCCCTCCACTAACTCACATTTGAATTCCATGGTTAAGCTTCGCGCCGCCACCCAAGACGACCAGGCGGCTATCAAATCTCTCATTCGAGAGGTGGGCATAAACCCTATGGGGCTGGATTGGCGGCGGTTTGTGGTGGCGGAAGATGAGTCCGGGCAATTCATTGGCTGCGGGCAGGTGAAACCACACCGGGACGGCAGCCGTGAACTGGCCTCTATTGCCGTCAAGAAAGGGTGGCGGCGACAGGGGGTGGCGCGGGCGATTATTGAACGGTTGCAGGCAGAGTACGGCCGTCCACTCTGGCTCACCTGTGTCAACCGGCTGGTGGCTTTTTACGAACCGTTTGGTTTTGTGGAAGTGAGCGATTACAACCAGATGAGCGGCTATTACCGCCGCGCCAAACGGTTGATGACTCTTTTCCTCCGGTTGAGCCGCCAGCCTTATTATCTGGCGGTAATGGTGTGGGGGGATGGGGATTGAGAGATTGAGAGAGTGAGAGATTATCAATCTCCCAATCTCCTAATCTCCAAATTAACGGAGATTTATGAGTACCTTGTCGAACATCATTCGGGAAAATCGTTTTCAGCCGGCAGACGTGCCGAAGTTTGCGGACAAGTTGTTTTATGAGGGGAAACGGCGACGGCCGTACCTGGAACGGTTCTTTGTGCTGCTGTTTCTGTCTACCATCATCGCTACGGCGGGCATTTTGGGCGACTCTACGGCCACTGTCATTGGCGCGATGATCGTGGCCCCGCTGATGACGCCGATCATGGCCACGGCCGCGGCTCTCATTATGGGCAATATGCGCCGCGCTTTGCAAAGCCTGCTGCTGGTGACAATCGGCATGATGCTGGTTATTTTCCTCTCGTGGTTGTGGGGAACCTTTCACCCTGGCGTGATCAGCTTTGAGGGGAACAGCCAGATTGTGGGCCGTGTGTCGCCGCGCCTGATTGACCTGATCGCGGCGCTGGCGTCGGGGGCGGCCGGGGCATTTTGCCTCAGCCGGGACGATATTGCCGATTCGCTGCCGGGGGTGGCGATTGCCATTTCCCTGGTGCCGCCGTTGTGTGTGGTGGGCATTTCCGCCTCCGCCGGTGAATGGGACGCGGCTTGGGGGGCGCTGCTGCTGTTTGTGACCAACTTTCTCTCCATTTTGCTGGCAGGCGGCGGTGTGCTGGCGCTGTTGGGCTTAAACAAAGCGGCCATGATCGAGGTACACGGCACGGCGCGCCGTAATGCTTTTATTGCCATCGCCATTGCCATTTTAATTGTGGCCATTCCCCTGTCGGTCACCGGGCAAAAAGTGGCGCGGGAAGCGCGCACCGAGATTCTGAGCCGCCGGGCAGCAGCGGTTTGGGTAACGGGCACGGATTACGACGTGCGCCAGATTCGGGTGTTGGGGGATACTGTCTACATTGCCGTGTTAGGTAATGGGGCGCAACGGCCGTTTGCTGAATTGGTCACGGCCGTGCAGCAATCCGTTGGCCGCCCGGTGATTGTGACTTTGGAGACGGTGCCTTCCGAAAAAATAACCTCGCCCGGTGGGGATTGAGCCAGAAAAATGCAAGCGATGATCTTAACGCAGGTCTGTGATTTGCAGACCAACGCGACGCCGCTGGAATTGGTGGCGTGGCCGGACCCCGTTCCCACCGGGAATGAGATTTTAGTGCGCGTTTCGGTTTGTGGCGTCTGCCATACGGAATTGGACGAGATTGAGGGGCGGACGCCGCCGCCCCATTTGCCCATTATCCTGGGGCATCAGGTGGTGGGGCGGGTCACGGCCGTAGGCGACCAGGTGCGTGGTGTGCCCATTGGCCAGCGTGTGGGCGTCGCCTGGATTTATGCCGCCTGCGGCGTGTGTCCCTTTTGCCAGACCGGGCAGGAAAATCTGTGCCCGCGCTTTCAGGCGACCGGGCGCGATGCGCATGGTGGTTATGCCGAACTGATGGTGGTGGACGCGAACTTTGTCTATCCCATTCCCGATAACCTGGCCGATGCTGCTGCTGCGCCGCTGCTCTGCGCCGGGGCTATTGGCTATCGTTCACTGCGCTTAACCGGTTTGCAGGACGGGCAGCCGTTGGGGTTGACCGGTTTTGGCGCGTCCGGCCACCTGGTGTTGAAAATGGCGCGGTATTTGTATCCACACACGGCCGTACACGTTTTTGCCCGCAGCGAAAAAGAGCAGCGTTTTGCCAGGGAGTTGGGCGCGGCCTGGGCCGGTGACACGCTGGACGCGCCGCCGCAGCCCTGTGACGCCATCATTGATACCACACCGGTTTGGAAGCCGGTGGTGGCTGCCCTGAAAAACCTGGCCCCCGGCGGCCGGCTGGTGATTAACGCCATTCGCAAAGAGGATGTTGACAAGGCGGAACTACTGCGCCTGGATTACCCCACCCATCTCTGGCTGGAAAAGGAGATTAAAAGCGTGGCTAACATCACCCGGCAGGATGTACGCGATTTTCTGGCGCTGGCGGCGGACATGAACATCCAGCCAGAGGTGGAGGAATACCCATTGGCCGAGGCCAACCGGGCCTTGCTGGAACTGAAACGAGGCCAGATTCGGGGGGCGAAGGTGCTACGGGTTGATGACCGGTAATCGGTTATCGGTTATCGGCAGTTGGATTACGGGCTACGGATTACGCAGACGGGGGCACACACGGCCGTATCCTCCGCACAGGCATAGTTCACGTTCATGCCCAGATAGGGGGAGGGGTCCAGAGTATTGGCGAATTCCAGTTCATTCAGGTAACGGCCGTGCCCATCATCCAGCACAATCGAAAAGTGCAAATGTACCCAGATGGTGCGCGGCGAATTGCCGTTGTAGTCGCCTGTGTAGCCCAATAACGTGCCTTGCGGCACGAACTTCTCCTGTGTGCCCGGCGGAAAGGCGGCGTCAATGAAACTGTTGCCCGCCTGCCCGGCCATGTGGGTGTAATAGAGCCAGATAGCCCGGCCCGGCTGCAAGGGGTCATCGGGGATGTGCTGGATGAGGGCGCTGCGCCAGCCCTCTTCACGGGTGATGTAGCCGTCATAGGCGGCATACACGGGGGTGACGCCGGCTGCGCTGTTGCTGAAAATGTCAATGCCCTGGTGAGGATTGCGGGCGGAATAGGGGCCGCGAGGGTCATTGTAGAGCAGGCCAATGAAACCATCGGTGGGCAGGATGAAGGGCGCGCCGGGGCAGGTATCCCGCTGGACGGTGATGAGCTGATCGCGCACGGCCGTGTTTCCCGTCGCCCATTGCCAGAATGCCAGATTGCGGGGGTCGTTCCTGCCACGCCAGAGCGCCACCGCCTGGTAAAGCAAAAAAAGCAACACAACCACAATCAGGAGGGCGCCGCCCATTTTGGCTTTCCGGTGGGATGTTTGGGAAAACCGGTGGTAGAACCTGTTTTTTCTTGATGGATCATTGGCCGTGCTGTTCTCTTGTTGGCTGTTCATTGTTTGTCTCTGTTTCCTCATTGTGGGCAGTTGCCGATGGGATTTTATACATCTCTATGAGCCAGGGGTTGAACATGCCGAAAATTCTCATATCCAGATTTGACGAAACGGCCGTCCGGGAATAGACTTGGCAGTTCGCGTAATTGACCCCGGCAACTCGTTAGACCGCCCTGGGTGCATGGCGCCCCCTGGCGGCAAAGGAGGAAACAGCATGATGGTGGGCATGGATTTTGGCACGACCAATTCGGGCATGGCGGTGTATGACGGCCGTACCGTTCACGTGCTGCCCCTGGACCCGGCCAATAACAACCCCAAAGTGATTCGCACGGCCGTGTACGCCACCAATGAACAAAGCCTGCATGTGGGCCGTGCGGCCGTAGACACCTACTTCGCCCAAAACACGGGGCGCTCCGTCAAGACCAAAAAAGTGTGGGTGGGCGAAATTGAGATTCGCGGCGCCGATATGTTCTACGTCACCGATGCCTACGTCTACGTGGATGTGCTGGCCCCCGGCCGGCTCTTCCTCTCCATCAAAACCGGCCTGCGTGACCCCGACTACGCGGGCAGCATCGTCGGCCAGCAGTTCTACTCCCTGGAAAACCTGATCGCCCTCTACCTGAACATCACCAAAACCCGTGCCGAAAAGCTGCTGGGGCGGGAGTTGAAGCAGGTGGTACTCGGCCGCCCGGTGCGTTTTTCCCATGAGCCGGAGAAGGACAAACTGGCGCAGGCACGGCTGCTGCAAGCGGCCATCAAAGCCGGTTACGAAACCGTCTACTTCCAATACGAACCCATCGCCGCCGCCTACAGCTACGCCGCCGAAAACGACCGGCCACAAAACGTCCTGGTGTTTGACTTTGGCGGTGGTACGCTCGACCTGACGGTGATGCACCTGGATCAGAAAGGGCATCGGGTCTTGTCCACAGGCGGCATCCCTGTCGCCGGTGATGTGTTTGACCAGAAGCTGGTGCGGGCCAAACTGCCGCCCCATTTTGGCGAGGGCAGCTACTTTGGCGCCCGCGATAAAAAATTGCAGGTGCCGCCCTGGATATTTGACACCTTTTCTAACTGGCAGACCATCCTGGAACTGCAAACGGCGCAAAACCGGCGCATGTTGGAAGACATCGCCCACAGTGCCCAGCGCCGCCACCAGATCGAAGCGCTCATCAGCCTGGTGTCCAGCAATTATGGGCAGCAGATGTTTGACATTGTAGAACGCGCCAAACGAGAGTTATCGGACAAACGCGGCGCGCCCATTCACCTGGAAGGCCCTGGTTTTAAGGTGATGGAATTTGTGACGCGGGGGGAATTTGAGCGCATCATCCAGCAAGAAATCCTGGCCATTGACCGGCACATTGACGAGACGGTGGCCGCTTCTGGCCTGGAAGCGGCGGCCATTGACGCCGTGATCCGCACCGGTGGTTCCTCGCAGATTCCGGTGTTTGACGCCATGCTGCGCCGTAAATTTGGTGAGGAGAAGGTGCGCATCATTGATACCTTTAGTAGCGTTACCGCCGGGTTGGGGGTGATCGGGCATGGGATTGCGCGCGGAGAAGTGGAAGCACGGCCGTACACCGCCGATGATGTGGCCCATATGCCCGAATCCGGCAGCAGTCGCCCGCAAATCAGCCCGGTCAACCTGGACTTGCTGCGCCGCCGCATCCAGATTCAAGAGGGCGTCATCGAAGACGTAACCGCCCACGCCGACCGTGCCCTGGTCTTTTTGGGCGAGGGGCAGATGGTCACGGCCGTGCCCCATTCACCCCATCACCCCATCACCCACTCACCCCATCATCCTGTAACCGCCGCCCTCGCTGCCGATCTGGACGAACCCCTGCTCATCATCACCTCCCACTACCGCTTCCTGCTGCTGACGGCGCGGCAGCTTCTCGAACGGCAAAGCGTGAATGTACAGATGCGGGATGTATATATGCTGGGGCAGCGGGAATATCTGTGCAGCCTCAGCCGTTGGGACGAAGTGAAACAGCATGACAAATTGCTGCTTGTGACCTCGTTGGGGCTGGCACGGCCGTACCCCATGCGTGTGATGCAAGAAAACATCGAAGCGCCCGTGCCCCTCATTTTTGACAATCAACTGTTGGGTGTGCCCGTGCTGGCAACGGGCGCGGAAATGGAGGATGAACTGACGCTGATCACGGAAACGGGCCGGGCCACGCGCTACCCGGTTAAAAGCCTGCGCGGTTCGGGCACGCAGGTCATCCGCGCCGACCGGGATAACCGGGTGGTGGGCGCGGCGCTGGCCCAACCGGGGGATGAACTGCTATTGGTGACGGCGGATGGCTACGGCCGTCGGCTGCTGCCCCGCTGGATTGAGGTTCCCGAAAAGGAGAACAGTCCCGGCAAAGTGCAGGTCGCCCGCCGCAGCCCGGTGGTGGGACTGGCGACTGTTCCGGTCACGGCCGTGACCGATCAACGCCTTATCGAGCTTGACGCCAATCTGTCCCCGCTGGAAGACAACACTAAAACCGCCCGCCTGCTCAAGCTGCATGATGGTGAACAGGTGGTGGCTTTATTGGGGGAATGAGAGAGGGGGGAGGGGGATTACGGCCGTGACCTATTTCTCTTTTTAACAAACAATGGACCTAACGGCTTGCGTTACCTGCGCTGGGGTGGGGACGGCGAAGCCGTCCAGCCAGAAAAAGGCTAAGGCGTAGAAAACTGCCTGGGATGTGCGCAGAATCCCCAGTGTTAGGTGCACGCTTTGTTAGGCGGAGTAAATTGAGCTTCATTATTTTTTTGAGGAAATAAGACCCTCACTAAGAAAGTTCAAGGTCTTTATCAGAAAAATTTCCAAAGTCGAAGGCAGTCAATTCATCATCAGCCACTTCTATGAAACCAAAGTGCATACCTTGTGGATCTTCGTAGGAACGTGTCAGCTTTCCGCGCGGCACCAGTCGTATTTGCCGCTCAGGCGTAAACACCACATAATTAACCAGATGAAAACCAGCCTTTTCAATGCCGCGTTTAGATGCGAAATTATCAGCCCGATGACCAATCCAAAACTTTTCAGCTTCAATTTGTTCACTGCGTAAGATGGATTGAAGCAGGTGGGGATAAATGCCACGCCCACGCCATTTATCAAGTGTGAAGAAATCCCATAGACCACGAGAAGGTGGCGTAATCGGCCAATAAATGTCAGACACCCCTACAGAATTGGCGCCACTCCAGCCGTATCCAGCTGGTTCATCTTCGAAAATGGCGACATACGCTGTATTTGCATCCGCTAATCGCGTTTCGATCTTGGCTGGTTCTACATTGTGTAGTTTAGCCAATAAAGTTACATCCGTCACACGCTCGCAGCGTAATTCTGGCATAGGGGGTAACGCCAGGAGATCATCGCCTTGCCACCATGTGTAAGACTTCGCCATAATCGAATAAGACATTTTGTGCATCCTTATGTAAATATTATGTGTGATAAATTGGCGTTCAGGCTAGCTCAAAATCTATCTTTGTTCTGCTTCCGCCTAACGATTAATTACCCTGCATCCATTGCAGGGTATATTCTGACAGGCATGATACCTCACAACTGCCAGAGGGCAACCATTTGTATTTGAGCGATTACCCTGCACGTTCTGGCAGGGTAACCGCCGCTATTTAGTTGTTTACCCTGCAACTTCCAGAGGCGAACCCTGCAAGGGAACAGCCTCATTGTCAGGTCTGCTACTTATTCAGGTCTTCAAGCATTTGAGAAACAGCTTCTTGTAAAGGGGGCAGATCGCGTTGGACGGTTTCCCAAACTCTGGAAAGGCTTACCACATAATAGCCGTGGATCAGCTTATCTCTCATACCCGCAACCGCTTTCCAGGGAATTTGCGGAATACGTATAAGTAATCGGTGTAGGCCCGTGTCACAGCGCGATGGCCTCTTGTAAAATCCGTTTGCCAATGTCTGGCTTCAGCGTGTCGCGCTCTATCAGGTCTACCCGAACACCAAGCAACTGACTTAGCTCCTGCTCTAGCTGGATAAACTCGATTAAGGATAGATGCGGGTTATCGAATGCAACCAATATGTCAAGATCACTTTCCGCACCTTGTTCGGCGCGTATATAAGAGCCAAACAACCACAGATCACGCACGCCATATTGGTGACGAAGTGGAGGCAAAACCCGTTGGATCAGGCCGGTCATTTCTTCCACTGTTTTCATGCGGAAAGTATACCTTCTTCATACTTGCTTCACACTCCTGAATATCATGGGGGTTACTTGTTTAACAACCATGAACCGTACCCCCAGGCGGGGTACGGCCGTTCCCACGGATAGGAGGTATCCGATGAAATTGCACACAACTTTCCATATGGGTCGCCGGATGGCGTTGTTAGTGGCCGCGTTGGTCGTTATGGGTGGATTGGCGGTTGTACAGCCCGCCGCTGCCCAGACTACGGCCCTAACCCCGGCAGAAATTGCCGACTTACAATACATGCGTGAAGAAGAAAAACTGGCGCATGACGTGTATGACAGCCTGGGGGCGCTGTGGGGGCTTCCCCTTTTTAGCAACATTGCCGCCGCAGAACAGACACACGGCACGGCCGTGTTGAATCTGCTCAACACCTATGGTATTGTTGATCCGGCGGCGGGTAATGGTGTTGGTGTCTTCACCAACCCGGATTTGCAGGCGCTCTACAATCAGTTAATGGCTCAGGGTAGTCTGTCATTGGCTGACGCTCTGTTGGTGGGGGGTCTGATTGAAGAAACTGACATTTTGGATTTGCAGACCAGCCTGGCAGAAACCCAACAGGCCAATATCCGCCTGGTTTACCGGCATCTACTGGCCGGCTCCAGCAGCCATTTGCGTGCCTTTGCTGCCCGGTATGAGCAGTTGACGGGATTGGCTTATCAGCCACAGGTGCTAGACCAGGCTGCGTTCGACGCCATTATGAGCGGTAGTTCCGGGCAGAATGGCAATGGTGGTCAGAATGGCAATGGCAACCAGGGCGGTAACGGTAATCAGAATGGCAATAACGGTCAGAAAGGCAGCGGTGGGGGGAAAGGTAAAGGCTGTTAGCGGCTAAACCAACATCAGGTGGGACGCACTTAAAGTGTGCGTCCCACCTTTTCCTTCTCACACGTATTCCTTGAATTTACCCGTGATCATATACCCCACCCATTCACAAATGTTCCCCACCCGGTCGGCCGAACGTTCCAGGTTGTGATTGGCCCATCCCAGCCGGTTGATGTCTTCATAAGAAGTCAGGTTTAGCACAAACGCCTCGGTCATCCTTTTGAGCGCCTGGTTAAACAACTCATCTACGATGTCATCTTCTGCCGGAATGGCCTGGGCCAACGCCGCGTCCCAGTTGACAAAGGCGTCCAGCGCCCGGCGCAGCATGGAAGCCGTCTTGGCCGCCATTTCCGGAAATTCGGCCATCAAGTCGGCCGGGACCGGGTCGCTGTTCATCATCAGGCTGATACGGCCGATCCCCTTGGCGTAGTCGTGAATGCGCTCTAACTCGTTGGCAATGTTCATCACGGCGGCGATCAGGCGCAAATCTTTGGCCGTTGGCTGCTGGGTGGCAATCATGGTCAACGCCTCCATGTTTAGCGTCAACTGCCGCTGGTTGATCCAGTGGTCGGCCTCGATGACCTGTTGTGAACGTCTCAAGTCGCGGGTGCGGAGGGCGTCTACGGCCGTGACCAGATTCTCCTCCACCTCACTGCCCATGCGCAAAATCTCATCCTGCAAATGACGCAAATCTCGATCAAAATGCTCGCGTACTATCATTTTCGTTTCCTTACGGAGATCAGAGATTAGAGATTGGGGATTAGAGATGGTCAATCTCCAATCTCCAATCTCCTTTTTACCCAAACCGCCCCGTAATATACTGCTCCGTCAATTCATGCTTCGGGTTTGTGAACAGTTCGTTTGTCTCGTTGTACTCTTCCAGATACCCGGCCCGGTCTTCGTCCATATTAAAAAAGGCGGTGTAATCGGAAGCGCGCGCCGCCTGCTGCATATTGTGGGTGACGATGATGATGGTGTAATTCTTCTTCAGCTCTTGAATCAGTTCTTCAATCTTGAGCGTGGCCACCGGGTCTAGCGCCGAGGTGGGTTCGTCCATCAGGATGATCTCCGGTTTGACGGCAATGGTGCGGGCGATGCAGAGCCGCTGCTGCTGCCCGCCGGAGAGCGAATAACCGCTCTGATCCAGTTTGTCTTTCACCTCGTCCCACAACGCCGCCTGGCGCAGCGCGCTTTCCACCAGATCATCCATATTCCCTTTGAAACCGTTAACGCGCGCCCCCCAGGCCACATTTTCATAAATGCTTTTGGGGAAGGGGTTCGGTTTTTGGAATACCATACCGATGTGGCGGCGCACTTCCACCGGGTCTACACTCTGGTCGTAAATGTTATTGCCGTGATACAGCACCTCGCCTTCCACGCGGGCGCTGGCAACCAGGTCATTCATGCGGTTGAAGGAGCGCAGCACGGTGCTTTTACCACAGCCGGATGGCCCAATAAGGGCTGTGATCTGGTGGCTGGGAAATTGCAGTGTAATGTCTTTGACGGCGCGAAAACTGCCGTAATAGACGTGCATATTGTTCGCTCTGATGGCGATATGTCCGTTTGCGTGGACTGTGTTGGTCATAGTTATCTTCTCCGTAGGGCGATTTGCAAAATCAATCGCCCTACATTCTTACTGAGTAGCGATTGCGCAAATACACGGCCGTAGCATTCAACGCCAGCAGCATCGCCAGTAACACCAAAATGGCGGCGGCGGCAATGTTGCGGAACTCGGCCTGGGGCCGGGATGTCCATTGGTAAATCTGGATGGGTAAAGTCGTGAATTTAGAAAACGGCCCGGACGGGTCCAGGGCAATAAAGGTCGAAGCGCCTACCACCACCAGCGGCGCCGTCTCGCCAATGGCGCGGGAAACGGCCAGGATGGTGCCGGTGAGAATGCCCGGCAGTGCCACCGGCAAGACGTGGTGCCAGGTGGTCTGCCATTTGGTAGCGCCCAGGGCCAGCCCGGCCTGCCGCAGTGAATTGGGCACCGCCCGCAGCGCCTCTTGGGCATTGATGATCAGCAGCGGCAAGATGAGCAGCCCCAGGGTGAGACCGGCGGAGAGGATAGTACGGCCGTTAGCCGTCGTCGGATCCGCCACCGCTCCAAAAGCCGCCCCGCTGGTAAACGATTCCAGCGCCCGCACAAAAATAGCCAGCCCCAACATGCCATAGATAATGGAAGGCACCCCGGCCAGATTGTTGATATTCGTTTGCAGCAGCCGGTTCAGCCGGTTATCGGCGGCATACTCTTCCAGATAAATGGCCGCGCCTACCCCCACCGGGAAGGAAAAAATAATAGTAACGGCAATCACAAACAGCGAGCCGAGAATAGCGGTGCGCACCCCGGCCAGTTCCGGCGTGCTGGACTGCGCATTGGTCACAAAGTCCCGGTTAACCCAGGCGCGAAATTCCAGGTCGCCATTGGGGTAACTTTCGGCCGCTTCCGCCTGAATGGCGCGCCGGTTTAAGATGCTGTTGAGCAGCGTATAGGTTTTTACCACGTCTGGTTTCACCACTTCCGCCATCAGCAGGTCATAAATGTTATCCTGGCTGCGTACCGGGGCGGTACAGCCGGTGGGACGGGTAGCGGCCGGCTGGGCGCACACCTCGTTCCACAAATCCGGCGCTTCAAAAAGCAGGGCGTTTTCAAAGAAACGTTGTTCCCGTTCCAGGGCGCGGCCCCGGCCAACCGTAATGTTGGCTGCCAGCAGACGCACCAGGTCTTCTTTGGAAAGATCAGATAAGTGGGCGTCATAAACCGCATCGGTGAAAAAGTCCAGCGTACCGCTGTCTGCGCCGGGAATGAAGCGGTAGATCGGTTCATCCGGCCAGGCCGGGTTCACATCTGCCCACGTCTCCGCTGTGGTGAATACCTGCTGTAACTCTTCCTGAGTGAGATTAGTGAGGAAACTGTTTTGGGCGCTAACGGCTACCGCCAACGCATCGGTACCCACGCGGAATTCCTGGGGGAAACGGCCGTTTTTGCGGCACGTTTCAAATTCCCCTGACTGGATGGGGCGGCTGGCGGCGGCAATGTCCGCCTGGCCATCGCAAAAAGCGGCGATACCGGCCGTGGTACCCAGACTTTGATTGGCAAACGTGCCTTCGTAGCCGGCGGCCGTGTAGGCGGCCAGCATATGTTCGGTCAGCGGATAAACGGTGGAACTCCCGGCAATGGTAAAGTTGCCCAGAATGCCCGAGGGTTTGATGGCCGCCCACTGTCCTGGCTGTAACCCGATGTTGGCGTTGGCTTTGATCCAGTTTCGCTGCGAAAAGGTCAGGTCTTCCTGGCTGGTGGGCAAATACCCCACCTGTTCAATTTCCGCGTTGACGTTGGTCAACAGATAGTTCATAAAGACGTTAGCCGCCTGGTTATTGCTTAAAATATCGGCGGTGGTGTAGAGGAAGAGGGGGCGGGCCAGGGGGTAGTCGCCAGACACGGCCGTGTCTTCATTCGGCAGCTCCCCATCTATTGCCACCAGCCGCAAGCTGTCCTGATTCTGCTGGTAATAGGCATTGCCAAAAAAGCCAATCCCGTTGGGGTTGGCGGCGATACCGGCGGCCAGTTCATTGTCATCTTCGCTGGAAACGGTGTTGCTGGCGCTCAACAACTGCATAGCCACCACATCCAGCGCCAGACGCTCCGGGTCTTCTTTGTTGATGATCACCACATAACCAAAGGCATCGTTCACTATGGTTGCCAGCAGCGCCACCAGCGAAGCAATGGCCATCAGCAACGCAAACATGAAAAAGATGCGCCACCACAGACCACGCCGGTTACGCACATTGATCTGCTGTTTGATCGCTTCCCCCTCCGGGTAACCGGTGTCCTCATCCTGAAAAAATCGTTGTGGTTGGTTGTCTAATTTGCCCATAAGAACCTGGAGAAGTTCAACTTTTCTCAAAAAGTTGAACTTCTTTATTCGTATACTTCCCGGTATTTATTCACAAAATAACGGGCCACAATGTTCAGCAGCAGCGTCATCAAAAACAGCATCAGGCCAATGGCAAAGAGGCTGTTGTAATCTATGGAGTCATAACTCAGGTCGCCGCCGCTGATGCGCACAATGTGCCCGGTCATCGTTTCCGCCGAGAGGAACGGATTCAGGATAAAACCAAAAAGATCGTCACGGCCGAACGTAAAATTCTTGGGGCCAGAACCGGCAGCAATCGCCACCACCATCGTTTCGCCGATGGCGCGGGAAATAGAGACGACAAAGGCGGCGGCAATACCGGAGAGAGCGGCTGGCGTAACCACCTTGAGAGACACTTCCAGCTTGGTGCCGCCCAGCCCATAAGCCGCTTCGCGTAAGGCGCGGGGCACAGCGTGGAGCGCATCCTCGCTCATGGAGCTCATCAGGGGCACAATGAGAATGCCCACCACAATACCCGCTGACATGACATTGAAAATTTGCACGTTGTCTACGCCAAAAATGGAGCGCAGCAGCGGGGTCATAAAGGCCAGGGCAAAAAAGCCATACACCACGGTGGGAATACCGGCCAATATCTCTAGTATGGGTTTGAGTGTACTGCGCACTTTCTCCGAGGCATATTCGCTCAGGTAAATGGCTGTAGCTAACCCTACCGGCAAGGCCACAAACATGGCGATGACACTGGTGGCTAATGTGCCATAAAGCAGCGGCCAGATGCCAAATTGACCTAATTGTGGCGTCCAGTTGGTACTGGTTAGCGTATCTATGACGTTCACATCTCTGGCCCGCGAAATTTGCAGCCCGGCGGCGTAAGCGTCCGGCGTTGTTCCTTGCGCGCCGCGCTCTACGATGATGATGTTGTCGTTAATGGCCGTGATGACCATGACCTCATTGGTCAGCCGAATGACATCGCCCACATACAGGGCTGCGCCGGATGTGCCTACCTCAATTTCAGTCATGCCTGGTTCAACAGCCGCCGCGATTTGTTTGTTGGTAGGCTGCCACTGCTGGCGGCTAAAAAGGGCAAACGATTCCGTGACCAAAATATAGACAATGCCTAAGGTGGTGAAGATGGAAAGAATGCCGCATAAGAATAAAAAGCCCTGAATGAGCATTTCGCCAATACGCGGCTTTTTTCGCAGCGACAACGCCGTGATTTCCGTCTGGGCAAATGTGCCTGCCTGGGTATGTGTTGCCATTCCCTTTTCCCCTATAAAGTAATTAAGTAATTGGGTAATTAGCGTATCGCAATTACCCAATTACTCAATGACTCAATGACTCAATTACTATCTTTAGTTGTTCGCATTCAGCCAGTTAAACTTGGCCAGATTCAGGGCATCATCGCTGGCGGGGAAGTAACCAACATCAATGACTTCCTCGTTAACATACGTCAGGTAGAAGTTGATGAAAGCGGCGATCTGGGGTTTAGCGGCCATAATGCCGGCGTCGGAGTAGATGAACAACGGCCGTGCCAGCGGATAGGTGCCATCTTCCACATGCTCCGCGTTGGCTTCCACGCCTTCAATGGGCACAATCTTCAA
>JACTMP010000024.1 GCA_014584575.1 Chloroflexota bacterium | reverse complement strand
CTCCGGCCATTCTGCTGACTACTGGGCGTATTCGTTTGTCAAGGTGCTGTTAAGATGTCTTTATGTCAATAACTTTATGTCACTGCAAAAGTCGTGTTATTAACTCTTCTTTTACTAAAACTTTCATTGGTGTATAATTCTTGCATATCCCCCCCGGTAGCTTCGGCGAAAGGGTGCGAGGCCGTCCGCAAGGACGGCTTCCGTGTTTCTAGGAGGGTTACTTGAAAGCACATATCTACGTTGACGGCTTCAACCTTTATTACGGCGCTTTGAAAAATACACCTTATCGTTGGTTGGATATTGGCAAACTTTGCCGCTTCATGTTGCCCGGCGACACCATTAGCCAGATTAAATACTTCACTGCTCTTGTAAATCCACGGCCGTCAGACCCCGACCAATTAACTCGGCAACGAATTTATTTACGTGCTTTGCAAACAACGCCAAACCTTGAAATCATTTACGGTCATTTCTTAACTCATGAGATTATGATGCCGCTTGCTCCGCCGAAAAGCGGTTATGCCAGAGTGATCAAAACTGAAGAAAAAGGGTCTGATGTCAATATCGCGCTTCATCTGTTGAGTGACGGATATAAAAACGCCTATGACGTGGCCGTTATTGTCTCCAACGATTCCGATCTGTTGTTACCTATTCAATTTGTCAAGAAAGAACTGGGCAAAAAAATTGGTATCCTCAACCCGCAAAAACATCCCAGTAAAGTGCTGATTGCCAACGCCGATTTCATCAAGAACATTCGTCAGGGTGTGTTATCAAAAAGCCTCTTTCCAACTTCGTTGACCGATCCGCAAGGCACCTTTACCAAACCTACCGCATGGTGATGATTAAGCGGAGGTACGGCCGTCACAAACCCCAGGCGCACGCACCACATACTTCCCCAAAGGGATAGACTGATAAAGCTCTCCCCCACTGTTTCTGTTACCAGGTTCATATATTCTTTCCTGTTACCCACTTGAACAAAATACACCCTCTCCATTCGCCCATATTGCATCTATTTCGGATCCTTGCACAAGTTCAATTACCTGCCTGCCATTCCACATTGATAAAGTCCAACCTGAATATTCTTTAATAATCTGTGGGAATTCCCACATTGAAAAGCTCCAACGCGATCCTGTGACAGTTCTGTGGCAGAAGATAAAGTAACCACTGTCACTCCATCTCACTCCATAACCTTCGGAAATAAATCGTGTTTTGTTTTTCTCATCACGAATGTGGACAAGATATTCACCTGAAAAATATGTGCTAAATGACCAATATCCATCACTTCTCCAACGCTGTCCCCCATTATGGAAGCCAGGATTTTGACTAATGTTCGTGGCGCTTATACCATCCCACTCATAATTTGGAACATGCGTATCTCCTGTTCTAATTGCCTCAAATGTAAGTGAGCTAGTATTGGTCCATACGGGGCGTGAAATATAACCGGTCAAATACGGGGCAATGTTGTGGAAGGTGCTTGCATCGGGCAATCCGTCTATGGTGGAAACGCCATCCCACAAAAAAATGTCATGCTCCCCCTTTTGCTCTGAGAGGAATGCTATCTGCCCATTCTCATTCCACACTGGAAAACGATCCTCACCCGTTGGATTTTGGGTAAGATTGACCGTTGTGTTTCCATCCCAAATGAAAATATCGCTTCTATCCTCGTCATCAGAATTGAAATTGTGGAAATCAGTGAACGCCAATCGGTTATCTGAACTCCATGCGAGTTCGCCGATAAGTCCCGGTGAATGGCGGATTGGTGAATTGCTTTTTCCATCCCATATTGAAAGTGTTGTTACATCATCTTGAGCCGGCACATAGGCTAAATAGCGATCATCTGGACTCCAGGCCATGCGATAATATTGTGTAGAAACGTCACTTGTAATGGTCACGGGCGCATTTGCTGTAAATGGGTAATCCAAGACGTAAATTGCACGGCCGTTCTCATACGGCGCTGAGAACGCCAGACGACCCGTTGGGCTGAGACTAAGGTCGCTTGTATCCCAATCAGACAGAATTGGCACATGCGTATCCGTGGCGAGATCATAAAAGATTAACTGATCTTTTTGTTGATAGTGTGAGACACGGTAGACAAGGTAATCCCCCTCCTTCAGAGTGATAGCCGGAAGCTCATCTTTGTCACCAAAAATTTTCTTCACCCCTACAAGACTGCCCAATAGAACCAAAAGAATAATGACCGCAAGTGCTAGAAGAAATCTTCTTTTCTTGAAACGAGTGCTGGAAAAGAGATTGTTGTCCAATAGATTGCACCTTTCAAAAGATATGCACCGAACTGATAGGACGAGAGAATAACGAACAGAAAGGAGGGCGTCAAGAACGGGGGGGAGACATCCGATTTTTCCAAAAAATCGGATGTCTTTGGACGAAGGGGTTTAGTACACCGTTAAATAAGTCTTCTTAACTTTAATACTTTGCCTGTCATTCCGAACGGAGTCTTCGGAGTGAGGAATCCCTCTCCTGTACAAGCGGCAGGGATTCCTCGTCGAAGACTCCTCGGAATGACATGAGAAAGTTCCTGTTATTTTTTTAACGGGGTATTTAGATTGGTTCAATCTTGGAGATTGAACCAATCTATAAAGTCCAACATTAGTTGCTTAGAGCCAGGGGGGGCCTGACGGCCGTATTCTTCGTAGACACGGCCGTACCGCTGCCGCTGAGACGTTTCTTCCAGGTAGGCCAGATCAGGCCGGGCTTTCGTCAACGTTTGCTTGCAATTTATACGCCCGGCGGATGGCAAACATCAGGATTGTAATCAACACAAAAGCCGTAAACGCCATCAGCGGGATGGAGATGAAGCCAAAGTAGTTGACCCAACGGTAGCTGCACGGTATCGTCACCGAGCAGGCCGCCGGGCTTTCCGTGACGCCCCATTCCACCAGATAATGGTAGCCGGAGACCAACATACCTATGATCGAAAACGGCAGTACAAACGCCGGTAAAAACCTGTCTCGCTCCACAATGCCCACCAGGATGATAATCACCAGTGGATACATCAAAATACGCTGGTACCAGCACAGCGTACAGGGCAAAAAGTGCCGGATTTCACTGTAATACAGGCTACCCAACGTAGCTGTTACCGCCACCAGCAACGCCAGGTGCGCGCCGTATTTTTGTAGAAAGGGGGTTAGTCTATTCATATGATATTAAGAGATTGGGAGATTAGGAGATTGGTTGTGCAGTCTCCCAATCTCTTAATATCCTAATCTCCTGTTTTCCTATTGCGACAACCGGGCGTTAATCAACTGCTGGTACTGCTCAAACGTCAGGCCACCCGACAACTGTTCCCCATTGATGAAGAGGGTAGGGGTGGAATTGACGCCGCGCCCTTCGCCTTCGGTCTTTTCGGCGCGTACCGTGCTGGCATGGCGGCCACTGTCAAAACAGCTGTTAAAAGCATCGGTATCCAGCCCAATGGCAAGGGCGAAGTTTTTGAGCATGGCGTTGCTAAAGGCGCCGATGTTTTCGCCGCGTTGGTTGGCAAAGAGGGTGTCGTGGTACTGCCAGAACATGCCCTGCTCATTGGCACATTCGGCGGCTTCGGCCGCTTTCTGGGATTCTGAGCCGATGAAGGCAAAATTGTTGTACTCAAAGCGCACCTGCCCGGTAGCGGCATAAAAATCGGCCAATTCCTGGCCGACCCCGGTGGCAAACTGCCCGCAGAAGGGGCATTGGTAGTCGGCATACTCTTCGATCAGGACGGGCGCGTCGGCTGGTCCCCAGGCACGGCCGTCGGCGTTGGCGGGCGCGGCCAGCGGGTCCGGCACAATAACATCCTCTAGCGAGGGTGCGGTCAATTGGCGCACTATGACAAACAGGGCGATGATGGCAATGGCGGCAACGGCCGCACCGCCATAATATAAACGGCGGCGGCGCTGTTCTTCCGCCTGATATTGTGCCCGCCGTTCTTTGACGGATGTGCTGCTTTTTTTACTCATGTGTTCTTCTCCAATTGGTGAATTTGTGATGGCTGTCTATTTTAGCCAATAGCCGGTTGTAACGCACGACGAGGATGAGAGCTGGAGTGTTGACAATTGAATTCTTTTGTGTAACATATGTTATTATTAACATATGGCGGTTGTTTGCTTTTATCAGCCACCAGCAACCAGCCACTCTTTCAGCAGAGGATACATGCGATGGCTATCAAATTTGTGATCTTGGGATTTCTGGAGGCGGAATCGTTGACGGGGTATGACCTGAAGAAGCGGTTTGCGGCTTCGGAGACGTTTCATTGGTCGGGCAATAACAATCAGATTTACACGGCGTTGGTGCAGCTTTACAACGAGGGGCTGGTACACAAGGATGTGCAGGATCAGGAAAGTGGGCCGTCGCGCAAGGTGTATTCGATCACGTCAGAAGGGCGGGCGGCGCTGCAGGACTGGCTGCTGACGCCGCCGGAACTGCCGCAACTGCGGCACCCCTTTCTGGCGCAGTTGGCCTGGGCGGATGGGTTAACGGCCGTTGAGCTAGACCATCTGCTCTCCCAATACGAAAACGAGGTTTATGTAAAGCTGCGCATGGCCCAGATACAGGCCGAACGGGACGCGCAGCAGCCCCCCCGGCGAACACCCCGCGAGGAACTCTTGTGGCGTCAGATCGGTAATTACTGGCTGGCTTTTTATCAGCATGAACTGGATTGGGTGCGCCGGTTGCGGGAAGAGGTAATTGAGTAATTTGGTAATTGAGTCATTGGGATATCAGGCTACTCGTCTCACTATTTGGTGAAGGGGATAACGCAGGTAAAACCCCAACACAATGAATGAATACAGGACGCAGACGAACGCGGATAGCGCGGATTTCATCTGTGAAATCTGTGGATTATTCTGAAAGGAGTCAAGATGAACGAGCAAACGATTTACAAGTCAGCAGCCGGGCAAACGGCCGTCCTCGCCCTTTACAACGATGCCTTATCCCACTGGCCTATGCCCTACACGTCGCTGGACATACCCACGCGGCACGGCCGTACCTTTGCCCTGTCGTGTGGGGACGGAGCCGCGCCGCCCCTGGTGCTGCTGCATGGGGCCGGTACCAATTCGGCGATCTGGGCCGGTGATGTGGCCGTATACGGCCGTGACCATCACGTGATCGCCGTTGACCTGTTGGGTGAAGCGGGCAAAAGTTCGCCCAACCGCCCGCCCTGGGACAGCCCGGCTTATGCCGAATGGCTGGGGGATGTTTTTGACTATCTGGAACTGCCGGCCGCGGCGGTGGTGGGCATGTCGCAGGGAGGCTGGACGGCCGTGAAGTTTGCCACCACTTACCCGGAGCGGGTAAACCGGCTGGGGCTGATCTGTCCGGGCGGTATTATGCCGGACAAACTGTCCTTCTTGCTGCGTGTGATTCCCCTGTCGGTGATGGGTCGGTGGGGGGCGCGGCGGATGGTGCGGCTGCTGTACGGCCGTCAGCCCGTTCCCGATGGCGTGGAAGAAATCATGATCACTGTCACCAGCCACTTTAAGGCGCGTATGGGCGTTTTACCCATTTTCACCGATGACGAATTGCGGCGGCTGACCATGCCCACGCTGCTGGTGGGTGGGGCGCTGGACGCGCTGCGGGATATGGCGAAGGTGGCGGCGCGGCTACGGCCGTTGCTGCCCGATCTTTCCGTCACCATTTTGCCTGACGCCGGGCATGTGGTGTTGGGCAGCGTAGACGTGATCGCGCCCTTTTTGTTAACACAAGAATCAACAATAACAGCGGAGATATTGACATAATGACAAAAATTCAATGGGTACAGATTCCAGGGGGGACGGTGACGTTGGCCGCTGGTGGGTACCTGCCCCAGGCTGCGGCCTTTGACCTGCCGGCGTTCGCCATCAGCCGTTATCCGGTGACAAACGCGCAGTTTGGCGAATTTGTGGCGGCGGGTGGTTACAATCGGCCAGAGTTTTGGCCTGCCGACGGCTGGGCAGCCCGGCAAAACAGAGGGTGGGATGCGCCTCGTTATGGGGCGGATCGTAACTGGAACCAGCCCAATCACCCGGTGGTGGGCATTTCCTGGTATGAGGCGATGGCTTACGGCCGTTGGCTGAGCGCGCAGACAGGGCAGGCCATCACGCTGCCGACAGAACAGCAATGGCAGCGGGCGGCGCAGGGGGACGACGGCCGTGTCTACCCCTGGGGCCACACCGAACCGGAAGATTTTCACTGCAACTGGAATCGCCTGATGGACGAGACAACGCCGGTTGACCATTACCCGGACGGGCACAGCCCCTTTGGCGTGGCCGACCTGTGCGGCAATGTGTGGGAATGGTGCCTCACGGGGTGGGAGAGTGGGGTTGGCGAGGGTGACGAGGTGGAGGACGGCCGTGAACCACGCCTGCTGCGGGGCGGCTGCTGGAGCAGCGACAGCCCACTCAGCCTGCGCGTGACCAACCGCAGCCCCAGGGACCCCAACACCCGGCAGGCCCCCCATTACCGGGATCATGTGACGGTTGGGTTTCGCTGCGTCCGTTTGTGAGGGTAGGGCTTTCCCATGCGGGTGCGTTATGGTTTTGCCTGACAATAGCCAGGTTTGCGCTACTTTGGTAAAGTTCAGACTGGATTGAGATGACAGAATATCTGCGCACCACCCGTGAATGTACGCCAGACAGCCTGCACCCGATACTGGCAGACAGCATCCGCGCCTACATTGAAAAGAATGAGGTAGACGATATAGGCGCGGATGTTTTAATTTGCTGCGAAACCATCGCCACCCGGCAGAAAAAAGGGCTGTTGGGCCGCAAAACGGAGGTTGTGTTATCCGGCGCGATAGTTACCCCTGGCTGGTTGATCTGGGCAGCGGGCAAGGAAGGTGACACGCCCGGCGTACTCTCCGCCCGCTTGCGCGACATTCAGGTGCAAGATTACGAAAAGACCGAGTTTTACCGGCGCATACCGGATCGCGGCGTTAAAATCACCGGCTTGTACACCAATGCGGCCACGCCCGGCAGCAGTTTCATCGGGTTGGGCCAGGAACCGGCCGCGCAAAAATTCCGGACGGTTCTCAAGGAAGCCATGGCAAACGCATGAGGTTGCCGAGATTTTAGAAACGATGGCTTACGAATCCGTTGATAAACTGCAAAACATTTTGGCAGAAACCGTTTTTGACCATACCAGGGATGCTAAAAAAGCAGCCGGTCGCGCCCTGGGAACTCTGGTGGAGATCATAACTTTTTACCTGCTCAAGAGCTGGGGGTTTGAACACTCAGTTGCTATTGAAAGGCCACTGGCTGAATATGGTAATCCCGAAATTAAGCACAACGTTGAGTATTCTCTTCACCCTGTTCTGCAAAAGGTGGCCGTATCTATGCCATTAAGACTGCCAATCACGGCCGCACGAATTCTTACGGCCGTTGATACAAACCTCTTTACCACTGCGGGCGTAAATAAAACAGCCACAACCCTGTTGAGAAGTGACCAGACATTGCGGAACTCTTGTGTTATTGCCAACGGGCCACATTCACATATCGTTGCCACTCTCTTCAGAATCTCCCCAGATCAGGCCACCTTGTTTGTTGTTGAGCAATATGCTAAACCCTACGCCATGTTTGAGTGTAAACGGGTTGGCGTAGAGGAGGGGATGAAAAAAGGGCCTCAGACAATAGAAAAAGCCAAACAAGGCGCATATGTGGCAAAAGCTGTCTCTTCTCTGCATAAATTGCGCCTTTCATCCGGTGAATTGCAAGGACTCATGTTCAGAGCCGACCAGGAAGTTTACATAAGACCATACCAAGAGTTAATCGCAGAAGTAATTACCTCAAACGACCCGGAATTATTGCGTGATTTTATTTTAACAGTGGGCGTGGTAAGCAATCATGGCAACTGGTTTACTTCAGATAATCACAATAAAGAATTGAAAGTATTGGCGCAGTCTTATGATTGGCTGATTTTTCTCACGGACGAAGGGCTATCCGATTTCATTTCCGAACTTTTACTCAGGCCACAATCTGCGCTTGAACCTGCCAAAGGCGCTTTCCTTGCCAGTTATGCCGCCGAAAAAAAGAAAAATAGATTTACCAAAGTCCAGATGGATTATGGGGCAGATCAGGCGCTGCAAAACTATTTCCACAACAATTTGGCACAAATAGAAAAATGGTTTAACGTCATCACGCCCCAAACCGGTAAAATAGGCGATATTCATGAGCATATTTCCCGGTTACGTGATAAAAAGTGGCGGGAGGTGCATTTGTTATGACGGCCGGAAGACAGGTCATTAGCCAAAAAAAAGATTGGGGTACGCCCCAAAAATACGTTGACGCGGTGAAGGAAGTTTTTGGCGGCGTTATTCATTTAGATCCCTGTTCCAGCCGTTTTTCAATCGTCAAGGCTATCACTGAATACTGCCTGCCGGAACACGATGGATTAGCAGAATCGTGGGATTTTCCAACAATATACGTGAACCCCCCTTATGGAAATGATAAAAAACGAGGTACCAGGATTATTGATTGGCTGCGAAAATGTGAAGAAGCACACAGGTTATTTAATTCTGAAGTCATCGCGCTTGTCCCCGTAGCTACCAACACGGGGCATTGGAAAGAGTATGTTTATGGAAAAGCAACGGCCGTATGTTTTCTTTATGACACACGTTTGCGTTTTCTGGTAGACGGAAAAGACAGAGGCAAAGGTGCGCCCATGTCTTGTGCCATGATTTATTGGGGAAATCATTACGGCCGTTTCTTTGAGGTTTTTATCCAATTTGGGGCTGTGGTAAATCTGCAAAACTTACATGGTGCGGCTATAGGTTGCGCCAGCGAGAATCATAAAAATGGCGCGACGATCACCTCATTGGAAGGAACTTCTGCACAAAAGATAAAGAAGCCGAAACAGATGCGATTATTTACAGAAGAAGTTGTTGCGGAAATCTAGCGCGATCAAGAAAAGGATGCGGCTTAAATTACATGTCTCGATCATTTAATCGTTTACAACGAGTTTTAGATTTAGAAGCAAAACAGGGGTACAAGAACACGGCCGTCGTCGGCGGTATTCGTCAGTTTGCTACCTTTTGGGTGGGGCAGGCGCGCGACGAAGCAGGCGACGAACTGGATGCCGCCCTGGTGGAACAGATTGCCGATGTGTTGGCCGGTTATGACCGGCTGCCCGGCCCCGAAGCCCGCGCCAAAGCCATCACCGACCTGGTCATGCAGTTGCAGCGGCGCGAAGAACGGGTAGGCAAAACCAGCGACAAAGGACAACGGACAAAGGACGAAAAACGCCCCCAGGCCGAAGCCCGTAAACCAAAGCCCGAAGCCCAAAGCCCGAAGTCCGATCACGCATCACGCATCACGCATCACGCATCACCGATTACCGAACCCGACGAGCCACCCCCACCGCTCGAACCGGAAGAAGCGCCGCGTCCCAAACGCACCTTCAAGCAGGTAGAACCCGACCCCGAAGGGCTGGCCCAATCCGTTACCGCGCTCAAAGGGGTTGGCCCCAAAATTGCCGAGCAGTTGGGCAAACTGGGGGCGGCCACCATCTGGGAACTGCTCTACACCTTCCCCCGCCGCTACGACGATTACACCCTGATGAAGCCGATCAATCGGCTGCAATATGGCGAGGCAGTGACCGTCATTGGCACCATCTGGGAAACCCGCGCCCGCCGCACCAACAACCGGGTCATTGTGCAAAGCACCATCAGCGACGGCACGGGCAATATCCAGGCCACCTGGTTTAACCAGCCCTGGCTCACGGAATCACTCAAGGCGGGAACGCAGATCGTCCTGAGCGGCACGGTTGACCAATTTTTGGGACGGCTGGTCTTTAATTCGCCGGATTGGGAATTGCTGGAACTGGACCCGCTGAAAACGCGGCGCATTGTGCCCGTCTACCCGTTGACCAAAGGGCTGAACGGCAACAAAATGCGCGAGGTGATGCGCACGGCCGTAGACCATTGGGCGCCACGTGTACCTGATCCCCTGCCAACCGGGGTGCGCCAGCGGCAAAACCTGGACATGCTGCCGGTGGCGTTGGAGCAAACCCATTTTCCGGACAGCCAACAAGAACTGCACAACGGCCGTCGCCGCCTCATTTTTGACGAATTATTCCTGCTGCAACTGGGCATGGCCGGCAGCCGCCGCGAATGGCAGTCGCAGCCGGGCATTCGTATTGAGACGGATGAATCCGTGCTCACTCCGTTTCAGGAGGCGCTGCCCTTTGCCCTCACGAGATTATGGCCGACATGGCTGCCGGTGTGCCCATGAACCGGCTGTTGCAAGGGGATGTGGGGGCGGGCAAAACGGTGGTGGCGGCGGCGGCGATGTTCACGGCCGTGAGAGGCAACCATCAAGCCGCTCTCATGGCCCCCACCGAAATCCTGGCCGAACAACATTATCAGGGATTGAGCCGACTGCTCACCCCCTTGGGCATTACCACCGGCCTGCTGACGGGCAGCACCCCCGCCACAGCCCGCGAACAAATCTACGCCGGGCTGGCCAATGGCTCCATTCACGTGGCCATTGGCACCCATGCCCTGATTCAAGAGCAGGTGCAGTTTCACAGCCTGGCGCTGGCGGTGATTGATGAGCAGCACCGTTTTGGCGTGGATCAGCGGCAGGCATTACGGGACAAAGGCAGCAATCAGGGCGAAAGGTACAACCCGCACCTGCTTTCTATGTCCGCCACGCCCATCCCGCGCACATTGGCGCTCTCGCTCTATGGCGACCTGGATGTCTCCATTCTGGACGAGATGCCGCCGGGCCGCCAGGAGATCAAGACGCGCTGGCTGCCGGGGCGAGACCGGGAACGGGCGTATGCTTTCATCCGCAAAGAGGTGAAGGCCGGGCGGCAGGCGTTTGTCATTTACCCGCTGGTGGAGGAGTCAGACAAACTGGATGCACCGGCAGCCGTAGACGACCACAAGCGGCTGGATGAGCAGGTGTTCCCGGATTTAAGGGTGGGGTTGGTTCACGGCCGTCTCCCCTCTGCCGACAAAGAAGCCGTGATGCGCGCTTTCAAAGAGGGCGAACTGGACATCCTGGTTTCCACCTCGGTCATTGAAGTGGGCGTGGATGTGCCCAACGCCACCGTCATGCTCATTGAAGGGGCCAACCGTTTTGGCCTGGCGCAGTTGCACCAGTTTCGTGGCCGGGTGGGGCGCGGCGAATATCAATCCTACTGCCTGCTCATCTCCGACAGCGAAGCCAACGGCGCCGGCGAACGATTGGCCGCGCTAGAACAAAGCAACGACGGTTTTGTACTGGCGGAGAAAGATTTGGAACTGCGCGGGCCGGGTGAATTTTTCGGCCGGCGGCAAAGTGGCCTGCCGGAACTGAAACTGGCCTCACTGCTGGATATGGAAATGCTGCAAAAAGCACAGCAAGAAGCCCGCGCTATTTTTGCCGACGACCCGCAGCTAGAAAAACCAGAACACGCCCTGCTCAAAGAACGCATTGCCCGATTCTGGGAGGATGCGACGGATATTAGTTGAAGAAGAGATTAGGAGACTGGGAGATTGGGAGATTGAGTACACAATCACTCTCCTAATCTCTCAATCTCGCGGTGTCCCCACCGCCAATCTCCTCCCCAAAAGGATTCCCACCCATGAAAACCAGACGCGCTTTATACCCCGGCACTTTTGACCCCGTGCATTACGGCCACATTGACCTGATGAAGCGGGCGGCGGCTATTTTTGATGAGTTGGTGGTGGCGGTGTATGACCACAATATGCCCACCAAGTCGCTGCTCTTTTCGATAGACGAACGGGTGGAGATGATTGAAACGGCGCTGGGTGAACTGGATAACATCCGGGTAGTGCCGTTTACGGGGTTGACGGTGGATTTTGCGCGGCAGGTGGGGGCGGAGGTGTTTGTGCGCGGGCTGCGCGTCTTTTCGGACTTTGAGTTTGAGTTCCGGCTGGCGCTGGCGAACAAGCGGTTAGCGCCAGAGATTGAGACGGTGAGCCTGATCACGGACGAGGAACACACCTTCCTCAGCGGCACGACAGTGCGGGAGATTGCCTCGTTGGGTGGGGATGTGACCAGCATGGTGCCGCCGAATGTAGCTGCTGCGTTGTATGCCCGGTTTAACGGCCGTGCGCCCGCCGAATTTAACCGTCCGGTGCCGCTGCGAGATTGAGGAGAATAAAAAAGGGACGGCGGTAACCACTGCTTCATCCACCCCCGTCCAAAGAGGAATTCCTCCAGTCTGTTAAAACGCTCATCCTTCTAGTGCCATCGTTAGCTGTACTGTTTTATGGCTTTGCCAGAATCTTCAAATGACTTATGTTAAATACATCTCGTTTGAATCCCCATTATTCCAAAACTGCCCCTCTATATCATCAAGATGTTCTCTAATATTTCTGCACCATAAATCTGCACTCTCTAATAATAACAATCTTCGCCAATGGTCTGGATAACATTGCCGTATTATCAGCAGCAAGAAAGATAAGGGGCGAAGAACCTTCCGGGTACCAATTCTGATTTGGTTATTATGTCCAATGTGTATATGGGATGCAGGATGAATTCCTTCTTGATACTGTGCGGGACTAAAATCATATCTTATCGGGGTAAATGTCTCTTTTATGTTTACATTGCCCAGATAGATTTCGTAATCTTCTTTAAATTCCTCTCCAACTTCTCTTGGATCAAAGCCATTGTCTACAAGGAATTCAAAATATGAAACAGCTTGATAAGGACATTCATAATAGACATATCGGACTGTTAATGGTGGAAAATTATCTACCGAGAATAGAATTAATGAAGAGTCTGTCAACAGAAAATTGTAGTATTGATTTTGATAACATTCCCGCCATGTTTCTACATAGGTTAATTTGCGAAAAAAGGAGGCTGGTTTACGGGAACTGTTTGGTATAGGAATAAATTCCGCGCCGAGTCCAAGTTTCTTCAGAATATCCCCGCCTGTATTGATCTGACTATGGAAAATACCCCCGTTCATTGATTGGAACTGATTCACCCTTTCTTAATTGCTCTTTGCTCAAGATAACGAGTAATTTCTTCTTGTGTCCATTCTTTACTTACGTCGTCTAACATACGTTCTAACTTCTGTTTACGAATTGCTTTTTCAGCCAGATCACGCTTCATGATTTTGAGTTCTTGTGCACTTGGATAAGTGAATCGGAGATATGGGAAATTGTTTAGGGCAGTTTCCACCTCTTGTTGGCATATCTCTGCCGCACTTCCAATCCCAGAAACTCGAACCCAACCTTTTGTTCGAGTCATTGCCGTAAAAAGCATGTTTCTCTCCCGAACGCCTGCAAACGATGAATAAAGGGCATCCACCCCAACTACGTATACTACATAGGCTTCATTTCCTTTTGCTTTGTGGACTGTTGACAATGTGACTTTTCCTTCTTGGGAAAAATCCTTTAATCCATAAGAATCAACATGAATGTTATTAAAGCCAATCTCATATGTTGTCAGGAATTGACTTATGTATTCAAGATAAGTGCGTGCATTTCGATCATCCACAACTACAACTAATATGTCATTGGGCTGTAGTCCATCTTCAACATCGGCTTTAATGCTTTCAGCCACCGATTCTACTTCTTTGGCAAATTCTTCGAAGACCGTAACCTGTACAATCACACTACCTGCCTGTGAATCGGATATAGTTGATAATGAATACTCTGCGGGTCGTTCTATTTCTATTGACGCTCCTTCAACAAAAGCCCCTTTTATAAAACGATAGCCAATATCTTCCCAGTGCTCCTGATTTTCAAGCATTTGGACAATCCGATCACCGTATATACCAAAACCTAGCGCATGAGCGCAAACCAAAACTTCTCTAGGATTGCGGTAACATTTATACAAGACTACATCTTCGCTTAATTCAACTAGCGGCTTCCCATCTTTATCGGTACCCCATATTTCTCCAGGTGTCGGAGCAGAAACTTGAAAAATTGTTTGAAGATCATCATATGCGAAAATCATACGATTCTTTTCTGCGAGCTTTGTGGCAAGTCGTAAAAAGGAAGCAGGGAAGTCTTGTCCTTCATCAACTATAACAAAATCATATGTTGGTTGGATTTCTATAGCGTTAAGTAATTGCGTACACACATAGTCAAATGGTTGATCCTTAGATCGCTGATAGGCTGTAGTGAAAGTTATGGGCTGTATGCCATGGTCCAAACAAGCATTGAAATAAACACCTGGAATATTTTGACCTCCCCATGCGTGCATAATCTGCAACTTCGACCAATCAGGGTCGTGGTCATCAAACTGTCTATAAAATCGAGTGATTAAACGTTGTATATGCTGATATAAACTACGTGTGTAAAACGTATAAAGAATGCTTGCTTCAGGATACCTTAAGTGGGTTAGCGCTGCCTTCATAGCTAATACCACGGTTTTCCCTGAGCCAGCCAAGCCCCTAATACGCTGAGGTCCATCAAGCGTAGAAAATGCCCCTACTTTTTGGCGGTTATCAAAATTAATTATCTCAGCCTCCAACTTGTTGGCAAGATAACCTTTTGAGGTATTAGATTTCCCAGTAACGCTTCGAGGCTGAGGTCTTATTAGACCTTTTGCGCCGTCAATCGTTGTAGTCAACTCTGCGAACAGAGTTGGAGTCATAGCGGTTGTCTCTAGACCTGACAAATAATTGTTTACGCTCAAATCGCTAGTTAGTACCCTGGAAGAGACATCTAAGGCTTGGGATTCAATTTCCACGAAGGGCGCGTAAATAACAGCGTCACAAGTAAACTGAAGAGTTGTACGATCCTTTTTAAGGTTGTTGTTTCTGACCAACCGGGAATAAAGAAAGTCAAAGACTCTATTGACTTGCTCGTCAGACTGCTTAATGCTATCTAATATGCGTTCTCCTGAAGTTTCTTCTGATGTTCCAATAGCTATAACGCCGTGATTTGGCGACACAATCAACAATTCGGAGATAACCGGTTGGCCTAAATCGCTGCGGTAGAGAGGAAATTCAAAATAAACGTGACTATCTTGAAGTTGTAGCTCGGCCGCGTTTTCTTCCAAATATCTGACTAAGTTAGACGCAACCAGTTTCTGCTCAAAGTGCCTGCGCGAAGGGATAAACTCCATTTTTGTTCCTATAACTCAATTGAATCGAGTGTTATGTGCATTCTATCAGGAGAGGAGATTAAGGTCTAATATCGCCTATTCCAGCTACTTTTCACTGCAACAAGCCTGTATATATTAACGATTCCATGCAAGGAGAAACAAGACGTCTCGTTTGCTACAGTCAGGTTGGCAGCATTATAACAAAAACAGAGACCGCCATACCCGCTACGGCCGTCTCTGCTACCCTAACCGTTTTCAAGTACGGTCAATAAGGATTGAACACCCCGCAATTGCACACCATATTGAGCCATCGCGCAGCATGATGTGTTAATGATTTTGGCGGCGAACGGCCGTGACTTCTGCGTTGATGTCTTCATCCGTAATGTCAGTTACCGGGATTTTATTTGCTAATCGTTTGATCAGTTGCGCGAGTCGCACGTCCATTTCATCAGCTAACAACGCCTGCGCCACTTTTGCCCGCTCATGTGGTTCCAGGTGGCGCACCACAGCCACCAACTGATCAATTGTTAGCTGGACGTTCGGAATGGTAATTGTTGTAGACATGCTGTTCCTCTGTTTACCCCTTATTGAGCAAAGAATTGACAGCGGCTAGAAAATTCTCGGCGGCCCGAATCGCCTGCTCTGTTTGGGGCTGAGATACATGCTCCGTTCCCCCATAATCGCCCACATTTCGCATTTCAAAAAGCCAGTTTAAATCTTTGCCTTGCTCTTTGCTCAATTTTTCTGTTTTGACAAATCGCTGATGTATCGAAGCAATAACGCCGCTGTGTTTATTGAAATCCAGACCTTCGTTGAGCAAAACGGCCGATGCGCCATAAAAGGCAGCATAATAGGCACGGGATGCAGCAAAATCATAATAACCCTGGCGAGCTAACTCTTTAGCCGCCTGAATAGATTGGCTGGCGCGTTCGAGATTGGCGACGATTTCTTGCTCGTAACCTGACATTAAACAACGATCCCCTCACGTCTGGCGTTTCGATACAGTTGAATGGTTCCCTGTTCAAAATCCTGCTGCAAAACGGGCCTGGCCGAAATCAACTGCTCTGATTCCAGCTGGATGGGATACAACACATCTATCAACTGGCGGAGTTCTACAAAGTAGTCAAAAGGTTTACTCAATATCACAAGCAAATCTATGTCACTCATGGGTTCTGCCCGGTTCCGGGCAACCGATCCATACAAGACCACTCCCTTTAGCCGGGAGCCATAATGTTGTTCAAGGAGTGATTTGCATTTTTTAACCACTTCATTAATAGCTGCCATTTGTGTCACCATCATTCAATAACAAGTAGAAATCCTCATCATGCCTATCAGTTGGCATTATAACAAAAAAAGAGACGGCCGTACCCGCTACGGCAGTCTCGTTCAAATTACAGTTTTCGTTTTGCGGCTTTCGTCCCTACTTCTCCACCTCATCATAAATCGTAAAACCCCGCGCCTGGTAATTGGCTAAGGCGCCGGGGTGGTCCAGGGTACAGGTTTGCACCGTCACCCGTTCCGCGCCCCAGGCCCACGCCTGGCGAATAGCTTCGGTGAGCAGCGGGCCGCCATACCCCTGCGCGATAAAGTCCGGGGCCAGACCAAAGTAGAGGATTTCCACACGGCCGTACTCCATCTGTTGCAGTTCAAAATAACCGGCTGGCGTCCCCCCTTTGTAGGCTACCCAGGTGCGCACATTGCCGGACAGCACATGGTCACGCCACTCTTCGTCCGTCCAGCCAGCCTTATCAAACCACTGCCACTGCTGGCCGACCAGGGTATAGAGATACTTGTTGAAGGTGGGTTGGGGCACGGCCGTTTCCAACACCCGAAACTCCGGATCATCGGTTTGCTTCGGCCGTAACGCCTCCGGGGAAAGCATTTCCAGGTAGAAAATCTTCATGGGCCGTCAAGGTTACAGGCGGCTGCGCCGTCGCGGGCGGGTCGGGAACATTTCGGATACTTGCTCATCCAGATTATCCGCAATGGTGGCTACATAGCTCATGCACATGAACGCCGCTTCGGGATTCAGCAGCGCCGCCGGTAATTTATAGCTGTACCAAACGATGCCATTATCAGCCTGAATGGCAAAAGCGCCCATCGGCGAAGTCCAGTTATAAGCCAACAAGTTTAAGGCTACTTCGGCTGGCGTTTTCTCCAGATCAACATCCAGCGCCAGGTCTGCCCGAAAATCTACCATCAAGCCAAGCTGGTCATCCACGATTGCCTGAACGGTCAATGTGGTTGTGCCAAATGTGGTGTTATAGCCGCCATATTTGTCTATCTCATATTCGATGCCCCGTTCTTCAAAGACATCGGTGATCATCTGCTGCGCCTGCTCCATGGTAGAGATACCGGACAGTAATTCTGTGGCTATTTCTAGTGTTAATTTGTGCTGTTCCTTCTCCCAACGCGCCAGGGAACTGAGAACTTTGCGGGCCAGGCTGTCTGGCGTCGTAAAGGTGGTGCGCACCAATTGTGCGTCAATTTTGGCCTTAAATTTGGCTAATAACTCCGCCCCCTTGCCCTCTTCTTTGTATTCGGACGGCCACTCGTACTTTTCATCCAGCACAAAACAAAAACAAGGTTTGCCCAAACGCCGCGCCTCGTCAAATTCCTGCTGGGTAATAGAGGTTTTACTGCCTTTGGGAATAAAACCATAGCGCCAGGCATAGATACCCACAAACAGGTCGGCCTCTGCCACTTCATCCAGGCAGGCGGCCTTGGCCCCTTCGGCCCGCGCCATAAAATCGGCCATGTCAATGGGGTGGTACCCGGCATGGAGCAGCGATTCGCGCACGGCCGTGCGATGCTCTGCTAAATCTCTGGATGTACTGGAAATAAAAACAGAAGTTGCCATCGGATTCTCCTTTTATGAAATTATTCAGGCAGCAAAGTGAAGTATGACGCAAATGAAGGTCTATAAATTTGGAAATCTCGCCGGTCCACAGTGCAAACGGTTTCTAATTGCAGCCGTTCGGCAACTGCCATCACGGTCGCATCCACAAAATCAATGCGGCTACCCGCATATTGTCGCAAGATACGGCCTGCCAATTGCAAATCTTCGTCAGTAAGTGGCAAGACTTTCAACTTGCTGGAAGGCAAGAATTCTATAAATCTGACGACCGCTAATTGTTCGGCGCGGGATTGAAGCAGATAGGCAATTTCAGCCAGGGTGGTTTGTGGAAGAATGATTTCACTTGGCTGTTTATAGGCGCTGGCAACTTGTTGGTGATATTTGTCACTACGGTTGACCAGGGCAATGACAAATCCCGTATCAGCGACCGCTCTCATTGTTTTATTGTCCAACCGCTGTGAGATGTAATTGCTTCGCGCAAAATATCTTCGGATTTCTCAGCCAGGTCAGGATCATGCAAATCGAACAGGCCAACCAACGGATCGTCTTGTGGTGCGACGTATTCTGCAATGGCTCTGCGTACCAGTTCTTCCTGCGGGAGTTTGGTTTTTTTAGTCAGTTTTTTCAGAGCAATTGCCAGATCGTCATCAAGTGAAATTGTTAGCGTTTCCATCGTCATTCACCTTTGTTGAATTTGCCTCTACCATATCACAACACGGCCGTCATATACAGCCCGTCCATTTCAAAGTTGTGGTAACGGCCGTAATACTCCCGCGTGCCAATGGCGCTGATGACGGCGATCTGGGGGAATCCGGCGGCTCGAGCCATCTCTTTGGCTTTGAGGATCAGTTCCGAACCGAGGCCCATGTGCTGCGCTTCGCCGGCGCTGTCATCGCCCAGGTTCAGCGCCGGGCCGTACACATGCACTTCACGGATCATGGCGTGCCCGGCCAGTTCGGGGATGGGCAACTCCTGATCCGGGTGTGGGAAGGAGAGGCGCAGGAAACCGGCCAACCGTTCATCGGCCGTTTCAAAACTGAGGAAATGTTCGGTGGTGGCGTCCGTTTCGTAGGTGGTCACCCGCAAATGCAGTTCGTCGCGGCGCACCTTTTGGCGGCGGATTTCACGGGCGCGGATGTCTTGCAGGGCACGGCCGTCCCGCTCCACCCTTTCCGTCGCCACCTGCCGTAAATTGGCCTTCTTGTTGCCCGCCACCACATTCGTCGTGGGGAAGTCGCGGATGACCCGGTTCACACGCACATAACGCGGCACTTGCGCCAGACAATCGGCCAGCAGCGCCGTCAGCGTCTCTTCGTCATACGGTTCGTATTCGCCGCGCTGCCAGTAGGCGTACAGATCTGCGTTTTCTACCAGCATACAGGGGTAAATTTTTAGCTCGTCTGGGCGAACGGCCGTATCCGACCACAACCGCGCAAAATCTTCCCGGTCACTTGCCGGCGTAGCCCCCAGCAAGTTTGCCATCCAATGCCCATGAATCTTAAATCCCGCCAGCCGCAGCAGCCGGAAAGCGTCACGGGTAGACTGAACATCATGTCCCCGTTTGTTGATCGCCAGAATATACTCATCCAGGCTTTGAATCCCCACCTGCACTTTGGTCACGCCCAGGGTGCGAAACCAGCGTAGTTCGTCCGGGGTGATGAAGTCCTGCCGCGTCTCCACCACCAGCCCCACGTTGCGGCGGGGGCCAACGGCGTTTTTTTCCTGCGCTTCCGCCAGCGAAGCCGAATCCTCGCCGTTCATGGCGTCCAGGCAGCGCTGCACAAACCACTCCTGGTAATCCCGCCGGTAGCTGGACCAGGTGCCGCCCAGGATGAGCAGTTCAATCTTTTCTGCCGGGTGGCCGATTTGTTCCAATGCCTGGATGCGGGCGGCGGTTTGCGCGTAGGGGTCAAAGCCGTGCCGTTCGGCGCGCTGCGCCCCCGGCTCGTCGTGCAGGTAGCTTTTGGGCATACGCACATCGGTGGGGCAGAAGATACATTCGCCGGGGCAGGGGTATGGTTTGGTCAATACCGTCACCACCGTGACGCCCGCCTGGCTGCGGGTGGGCTTTTTTTGCAGGAGGGTGACAAAATCAGGGTCGTAGGGCAGACGGCCGTCGGCGCACATCTCCGCATACAAAGACAATACGTCACTCTTGCCCAACCAGGGCAGCCCTCGCGCTGCATACGTCCGCATGAGCCGTTGGTAGGCGGGGCCGCTCAGGGGTATGCCGACGGCCGTTTCCGCCCGCGCCCGCCCCAACGCCTGCACAAACTGGATGAACAGCGATTCCTGCTCCGGTTCCAGCCGCACCGGTTCATGCTGCGCCAGCCACTCCGCCGCCAACTGTTGCACCTCGGCCGGCGGCACTATCGTATTCGCCTCGTACTTTCTCATAATTGGGGAGCTTCGGGAACCGGGTGCCCATCTTCTTTCAAAACTTCAATGTACAGATCAACGGCTTCTCGGATGTTCAGCATAGCTTCTTCTTTTGTTTCTCCCTGGCTAAAGCAGCCGGGCAGGTCTGGACACTCGGCTACCCAAAAGCCATCTTCACCTGGATAAATAAGGACATGTCTCATTGGTTAACTTCTCTTTTAGCAACGGCATCGGCGCGATTTGCAATGTTATTCAACATGAGTTGTGTGTACAGAATTTCGCCAGTTTGTGCATCTACATCCAAAGTGCCAACCTGCCCCAATGGGCCGGTTGTGGGCAAAGCAATCCAAATAGGTACACGCCACCACAATTTCTCCCCGGCTACCAGATTAGGGCGTTCGCCATAGAGCAAATTCCCCACCTGATCCAGCAGCAATTTACTAACCTGACGTTGAGCCGATTGAGCCGTAACATTTATTGGCGCAGTGACGGTCAGCTCGACTTTAACTTCAGCCTGCGCTGGTATGGTGATCTCCGAAAATTCCACATTCATAGTGACGCCTCCTATGCCTATTCTGCCATCAATTCTACCATTGTGCGCAAGGTCTCGATGTCGAAGACGGTGATGTTCATGGTGGTGATGGGGGAGTTGAGCCAGAGCGAGAGACGTTCTTTCACCCGTTCACGTGGGCCAACCAGGGCCACCTCGTCAATCAGCCCGGCAGGGACTTTCATCATCGCTTCCCCCTGTTTACCGGCCAGGTAGAGGTCTTGGATTTCGGCGGCGGCCGCTTCATAGCCGTAGCGCCCGGCCAGATCATTGTAGAAGTTGCGCCCCTTAGCGCCCATACCGCCAATGTACAGCGCCAGAAACGGCCGTAACATGTTGTAACAAATATCCATGTTGTCATTGATGACGACCGAGACGGTCGGGGCAATATCAAAGTCCGCCAGCGATTTCCCGTTTCCGGCTCTGGCAAAACCGGCTTCCAGGTGGGGCTTGTAAATGTCGTCAAACTTCTCCGGCGAGAAGAAAATGGGCAGCCAGCCATCGGCGATTTCGGCGGCCAGTTCCACATTTTTAGGGCCGATGGCCGCCAGGTAAATGGGAATGTCCGGCGCCGCTTCCAATGTGCTTTTGAGCGGTTTGCCCAGGCCGGTGGCATCCGCGCCACGATAGGGAATCTGGTAATGACGGCCGTCAAACACCAACCGCTCCTCCCGTCTAAAAATCTGGCGCACAATGTCCACGTATTCACGGGTGCGGGCCAGCGGTTGGGCGTAACTTTGCCCATGCCAGCCCTCCACCACCTGCGGCCCGGAAAGACCCAGCCCCATCAGGAAACGGCCGTTGCTCAACTGATTCAGCGTCATGGCCGTCATGGCCGCATTGGCCGGTGTGCGCCCCGGCATTTGCATGATGGCCGTGCCCAATTTGATATTCTGCGTCAACGCCCCCAACCACGCCAGCGGCGAAACGGCGTCCGAACCGTAGGCTTCGGCCGTCCATAGCGCATACACGCCCAACCGATCCGCTTCCTGCACTAACTCTACGGGCAACTCAATCCGCCGCCCGGCATACCCTAACATCAGTCCCAGTCGCATCATCCACCTCCTACGGAATTATGAATTTAATCCCTCATCGGGAGAACTACCTGATTGCCAGAATTTAGTAGATTGAAATGGGAGGAGTGGGTATCCTCAGATGCCCACCAGTTCGCATCTGAGGATGCGAACTCCGCTTCGATCTGTTGAGAATTGTAAAGCAGCCCGCGCCAAACCCCAAGCGTTAACGTTTTTCATACAAAAATCCAACATTTCTCCGATCTACCACTAACATTTTTCTAACGGCAGCGGCAGAGAATACGGCCCATACGAACTGATTTAAGCAAAGACCTGTTCAAATAAAGGAGATATGAAAATGACCAGAATAGTACGTTGGAATCGTGTAGACCCGACTGCTCTATTTGAGGAATTTGTGAACCGCCCGGCGCAACGCTGGAGCAATGAGTGGAGCGTGTCGTTAGACGTGGCCGAAAATGAAGAGGGGTATCTGGTGAAAGCCAATTTGCCCGGCATTACCGTAGATGATGTGGAATTGACCCTGGAAGATAACGTCCTGACCATTAAGGGCGAAGTGAAGGCCGACGAAACCATTGAAGAGACACAGTATCATGTGCGCGAACGGCGCACCGGCAGCTTCAGCCGCAGTGTCCGCTTCCCGGTATTGGTGAACAGCACGGCCGTGACTGCCAACTTTGAAAATGGCGTCCTCAGCCTGCACGTGCCCAAAGCCGAAGAAGTGAAACCGAAGCGCATTGAAATCAAGGCTGTGTAACAAATCTTAAGACCTGACAGGTTTTTAGCGTTATGGGGCAAATTTCTTTGACAGAAACCTGTCAGGTCTGAACAGTTACAAACGCAGCACAACTTTCCTCCTCCTTTCTATGTGAAAAAAGCGCCGGTTCATGACCGGCGCTTTTTAATCTCCAATCTCCAATCTCCAATCTCCAATCTCCAAGTCCTATAGAGCCACACCCCAAAATCTGCTACGATAACAGCCATATCACCAGGAGTAGACGTATGCAAACCATTGGCCGATATGAAATTCAATCAGAATTGGGCGAAGGGGCCACTGCGGCCGTCTTTCTGGCCCATGACCCGCAGACCCGACGCCAGGTAGCCATCAAGGTGCTGCCCTACGGCCGTACCGATGACCCCCTCTTCACCCACCTCTTCCGCCGCGAAGCCGAAACCATTGCCGCCCTCTCCCACCCGGCTATCGCTCCCGTCTATGACTTTGGCTGGCATGGCGAGCAGTTGTATATGGTGATGCGTTATTTGCCGGGTGGTTCCTTGCTTGACCGGCTGCGGGCGGGAGAAATTGCTCCCGACCAACTGAATAGTCTGATGAAACGGGTAGCCGGGGCGCTGGATGAGGCGCACGGCCGGGGCATCATTCACCGCGACGTGAAACCGGCCAACATTTTGTATGATGAACAAGAGCAGGCATATCTGGCCGATTTTGGCCTGGCCAAAATTGCCCGCCGCAGTTCGGGCCTCACCAGAGAACTGGTCATGGGTACACCCCATTACATGAGTCCCGAACATATGAAGGGGGAGACGCTGGACGGCCGTGCCGACATCTACGCCCTGGGTGTGGTGCTGTTTGAATGTCTCACCCGCCGCCTGCCCTATCCCTACAAAGATCCGGTGCAGGCCGCCAGAGCCGCCCTCCACGACCCCATCCCCTCGGTGCGCACCCATCGCCCCGACCTGCCCGTTTCCTGGGATACCATCCTGCAAAAAGCCTTAGCCAAGAATCGGGAAGATCGCTACCAGCGGGCACTGGTGCTGGCGACCGATATTGATCTGGCGATTACCCGCCGCTGGCATCTGCGTGCGTTGGAGAGTAATTGAGTAATTGCGCAATTACCCAATTTCCCTGTTACTTTCCCTCAACTGCCAAAATCCCCAACCCGCCCAAAATAAATCCCATCCCCACCAGCATTACCCCGCTGACAACTTCACCGAGCAGGAAAATGCCCAGCAAAGATGCCGTGAGTGGTTCGGCCAGAGAGAGGGTGACGGCCGTCGCCGCCGGAATTTGCGCCAATCCCCGTGTGTACAACAGGTAAGCCAGCGCCGTCGCCCCCAGCCCCAACCATAACGCCGACATCAGGCCAGACGGCCGTGCCAGCCAGCTTATGTCCACAAAAAAGAGTAGCGGCAATAACAATAATGCGCCCAAACTAAAGACAACGGCCGTCACCGTCTCCGGCGCATGGTCGGCCAACAACTCTTTGCTCATCAGGGCAAACAGGGCATAACTACCACCCGCCCCCAACGCCAGCAGCATCCCCACCATGTCCACCTGGACATCACCACCAGAAAGTGCCAGCAAGCTGCACCCGGCCACTGCGCACCCCGTCGCTGCCAGCCAGTGGGCCGACGGCCGTACTCCCCCCACCGCCCACTGCCATAACCCGGCGATCACCGGGGCGCTGCCAATGGCCACCATCGTGCCCACCGCCACCCCGGTGCGGGCCACCCCGCCAAAGAAAAAGGGCTGGTACGCGGCCACTGCCAACGCGCCCAGGAGCAACGGCCGTCTGTGCCAGGCACGGCCGTCGGCCAACCGCCCGCGCCCCCACGCCCACAGCAGCAGCACCCCGCCGCCGATGGCTAACCGCACCGCCCCCACTGCCAATGGGGGGACCCCCGCCGGAGCCAAGGCTTGCGCCGTGCCCGTCGTGCCCCACAGCACCGCCGCCAGCAGCACATACCATTGGCCAGAATTCATTCACCCGTTATCCGGCTTCTTAATTTTGCATACCGGCTCAATAACTCAGGGCGTTCCAGAGCTTCTGCAAATTGCTCTAACCAGTGGCGGATGTATTCCTGGTTTAGTTTCTCCCCCTGACGAATCAAAACCCCCTCAATATCGTTCCAATCTTTCTCGCGCTCCGAAATTGCCTTGTGGATGATTAAATCCTCGGCCGTACATGCCGGAAATGACACGCCTTCCAATTCAATGATTACAGCATTCTCAACGGCTAATTGTTCATAGGGGAGGAAACCCAGACCAAGATCAACAGCAACGCCATTATGGGCAAGAATAGGAGCAACATATGTTTGCTTCACAAACAAATGGGGGTCCTGGACACGGAAGGTAAATTTCTGACCAACTAATCTCACAAAGTCATCAATAGTCAAATTCCCCAGAAGAACTTTAAAGTCAGCATCCAGAGTGACTCGTGGCCGTCCCCATACAGCATTAGCAATACCCCCGATGATCAGGTAACTGATATTGTGTTCTTCAAGAAAGGTTTTAACTTCGTGAAGGGCTTGTAGTTGATCGAGCATAGCCCATAGTCCTGGCTGCTTTCTGTCGAGTTGCCAGTTGTTGCATCCAATATGATTTGTTTTGTGTGGTGAGAAAAATGTCATTTTCTCCGGCCAGTTGCTGTGCCAGGGAACATAGTTGAAAAAATTGAATCAAACCAGCTTCCACTGACAAGCCGGGTAATTCAATCATTTGCTCTTTATTTTCCCACGCATTGAAACGGCGATATCCGGCCAACAGTTCAGCCGGAGATAACGTTTTCATATCTGACTCAAATGGAGACATAATTTTTGCCATGCTCGCTATTATACCTCGCTCACCGATTAAATATGCGACTTGAATACGGCAGGGTAAACAGCCACAGACCGATAACGGCCGTGACCAGCGTATTCACCACCAGCGCCGTGGAGGGGTTGGTCACGGCCGTGAACACCATCAACGTCAGGTAGCCAAAGAAGAAAAGCGGCAGCGCCAACACAGGCCAATCCACCGGATTATTGCGTTCAAAGCGGCGGTAATAAGGCGCTACCAATGCCGCCGCCAGGATGATCCAGGCCAGCACCATCACCCCTTGCCAGCCTTCGCGCAGCACTGGCGTCACCGTCAGCCGTTCAAACACCGCCAGCGCCACAAACAAGATCAGCAGCGAAACCACCATCACCCCCACCAGGATGAGCAATTGTTGTAATAGCCCCTGGGTGACTGCCTGGAAACGGCGGCTGGCGGCCCGCCACACGTAGGAAAGCGCCGTAATCACCACCAACCAGCCAAAAAAGTTACCAAAGGGAATGCCCAGCCAGGGGCCGGGTGGCGTCCATTCCCAGTACCCTAACTGCGCCGCAATGGGGTCCATACAGAGGTCAATGCTGATCGCCAGTAGCCCATCCAGCCACGGCCGTCGTCCCCAGGGCAGCCCCAATTTATCACTGGTTTGTGTAGCCACGTAAAAAATCATGCCCCAACTCACCGCCACCGGCAGCGGCACCGCCCCCGGCAGCATAACGTGGAACTGGCCGTACACATAGGCGTGGTAATCGCGGATGTCCATGTATTCCAGCAAATAGCCATACAACATCGCCATGATCAGCGTCAGCAGCATGTACCGCCCCTGTTTGCCTGCCTGCCACAGCAGCAGCACCGCCAGCACATACGCGCCAACCTCAATGCCTGTGAAATACCAGGGAATCGTCGTCATTTTTCCTCCTGAATGAATAAAAAGTGTCAAGTATCAGGTGTCAAGTGTCAAGTCACCTGACACCTGACACCTGCCAGATGACACATGACACATGACACATGACACATGACACATAATCACGCTTGTACCTGCGCCAGATCAAACCGGCAGCCGAGTTCGGTGAAGATGCGGGCCGCTTCCTCAAGCACGGCCGTGCGCTCTGCATGTTCTGGCGGCAGGCGACGGCCGTATTCGCTCAACAACAACCCCTGTGGATAAGGCATCCCCTGTCTTATCGCTACTTCAATCCCCTTCTGCCATGCCTTGTATGCCCTGTCCGGTTTGCCTGTCAACCACGCTGCCAGCCCCAGGCACAGATGCAAATAAGGCCGGGCAATGGGGAACGAGCGGGCATACGCTTTTAAGCCCTTGACCGCCTGCGTCGCTTGCGCTGGCAGTTCCGGCGCAGCGTATCCCGCCTCTTGCAAGCGCAGCAGCACTTCCGGCACACCACAATGCCCCGGCTGCGAAATAAAGGCGATGGGCAAGGTATTGGCGATCATGTTGGCCCCTTTCACGGCCGTCTCATACGCCAATCGCTGCTCCCCCAACCGCCAATACACCAGCGCCACCGACCCGTAGACACTGATCTCCACCAATTCATTAGGGTATTCCTGCAAAAGTTCCAGCGTTTCCAGGCCGATCCGCAGGGCCTCGTCTAACTCTCCCAACGCCAGCAAATTTTCCACCAACTGCTTCAAATTCCAGGTGTCGTGCAGCCGGTTGCCGCTGCGCTGCGAATAGGCCAGCCCTTGCCGGGCAAATGCACTAGACTCCTGAAGACGGCCGGTAAACCGGGCTACCGCTCCCTCCAAACCGGCATTGGTCGCCCCCAATTGGGCATCATTCAACTGCTCACAGATCGCCCGAATGTCTGCACCTAACTGACGCGCCTTTTCCCACTGACAGTAGCCCATGCAGTGTGTGCCCACGCGCAGCATAGTTAGCCCACGTATAGACAGATCCTCCATCTCCGCCGCTGCTGCCAATGCCAATTCACCGTATTTATCGGCCAGCCCCCCCAACGTCAGCAGCCCCATCGTCATGGAGATGCTGGCATAAGCCCCCAACTGTGGCGATGGGGCGGCCAGTTCGGCCACATTGAGGCGGCAAATGGAGTAATACATGGCTGCCACCGTCTGGCTGGCGTTAAAGTGCGCCTCCGCCAGATAATCATACGCATACGCCGCCGTCACCAGCCGTTCCGACTCTTCCGCTTTGGTATGCAGGTAACGGCCGGGGAAAAAGCGGTGTAATGCCTGTTTGCCATATTGCCCGGCCGTGCCCAACGCCAGCCGCGCCGCGGCCCGGTGTACCGGAAAGCCCAACAGCATAATCGCCTGTTCCAGGTAGGGGATCGAGCGGTCAGAGCGGCCCGATTGCAACAATGCCTGCCCCATGTAACGGTTCCATTTGCCTTCTTGCAGTGGGGTGATCTCCTGCCGCACCGGGGATTCGGCCGGTAACTGCTGCACCAACGCCAGCAAGTCGCCCAAAAACCGCGCCGCTTCGCGCATGGCGCCATTGTAGAGGGCCTGTATCCCGGCCTTATCCAGGTATTCAATCGCCTTGCGTACCAGTTGATCATCTTGCTGCCCCAATGTGGCCGCCAGATGCCAATGATAGGCCAGCAGGGGGTAGTGCGAAGAGAGGTCATTGGCAAAAACAATCTCATACCACTGTGCTACTGCCTGGTGCAACTGTTGCCGCTGGGCATACAACATCAGGTTATAAGCCACTTCGCGGGAGAGAACGTGGCGGAAGATGTAACTGATTTCCGGGTCGGCCGCATAGTAGGGGGTGATGTTCAGCCGGTCCAACTCAGACACGTAGGCGGGCACATGCTCTCGTTCATCGGGGATGGGGTAGATACCGGTCAGGATGTGCAGGGCAAAGATACGGCCGATGACGCTGGCAACTTTGACCGTTAGCTGCTGTTCTGTGGAAAGACGGCTGATGCGGGTGGTGATGACGCCTTCGATGGTGGTGGGAAAGTTGATTTTTTGCAAATCGCCGGTCACACGACAACGGCCGTCTGCCACCACAATGTGCCCCTCATCCCGCAGCGCATAGGCCAGTTCTTCGCTGAAAAAGGGGTGTCCTTCGGCCGTGCGCCGGATGAGGTCGGCCACGCTCTCCGGCAGACTGGCTACGCCCAACCGCTGCTGTACCAGTTCCAACGCCGCAGCGCCGCTCAATGGCTCCAGGCGCAGCGTGGCGGCGGTGTTGAGCAGCAGGCGCGCTTCGTCGGGCAGCTCTTGTTCTGACTGGGTAGTCAACGGCCGTCCCGTCAGCAAAATGAGCAGGGGATGTAGCTGGCTACGCACCGCCGCCAGTAGTTGCCAGGAGGCGGAATCCAGCCATTGCATGTCTTCCACCAACAACACATGGGGACGGTCTGGCTGGCCCTGTTGCTGCAACAATGTCACCAACAAATCGCGGGTATTATCGGCCCGGTTTTCCTGGGTCATTGGCGCGGTCACGGCCGTGTCCGGCAAATCCACCGGCAGCAGCGGGTTCAGCAGCGGCAGCAGCGGCCAAAGAGCATCCGGCACTTTTTCCGTCAACAGTTGTTGCACCGTTGGCCCATCCAAACGGTTCTCATGTTCCAGCCCCAACAGGCTCAAAAACAGGGGCCGCCAGGCATGATACGGTGTATGTTGCTCGATGGCTTCCGCCGCTACATACCAGACCGGAATATCCTGGCGGATGACGCTTTGCAACGCTGTTTCCACCAGATGCGATTTGCCAATCCCGGCTTCCCCTTCTACCAGCACCAACCCATCTGCACCGCCGGTAATAAGCGCCTCAATATGCTGGTGCAAAAACGCCAGTTCAGTTGTGCGGCCAATTAACGGCCAGTGAGCGGCCATTTCCTGCCGGTTTGCCAACCCGGTTTGGATGGTGGTTTGTGGTTGGTAGACGGTTACGGCCGTGCTTCTGCCCTTGAGCGTCAACGGCAACATGGCCTGGTAAGTGACACTGTGCGCTGTCGCCTGATGGGTGGTTTCATCACACAAAGCTACAACTCCCCCATTCATAGCCATCTCACTGGCGGCTGACATTAGCCGGGCGCTCAGGTTGACCACATCACCCAGGAAGGTGTATTCGCGCCGCAGGTCGTTTCCCTGTTCACCGCAAAAAACACGCCCGGTGGTAATGCCCAGCGCCCCCTGCACCCCCAACGCCGCCAGCGCCGGGTTGAGCGCCAGCGCAAATTGTACGCCGCGCAGGGGATCATTTTCATGGGCAAATGGCGGCAATCCCAACACCATCAGCAAATAGGTGCCCTTGTCATCCACCACAATGCGCGTCCAGTGGCCTTCATAGCGGTAGAGCAGTTCCTGCACGGCCGTAACCGCCCGCTGCAATGTGGACATGGCCTCCGGTTGTTCATAATCAATGGTTAACTGCAAAAATAGAATGGTCAGGCGGCGCAGTTCAGCCAGCCAGCCATGGCGGCTGGCGGTGAGGTGCTGCTGCACATAATGGGGCACGTAGCGGCGCAACTGCGCCTCTGTTTCTGGCAATAGTGTCAGGGCAGATGGGGTGGCGGACGGCCGTGACTCTTTCACCTGTTTCAGACGCATCACCCCTTCGGCCAACTGATCCCCCTGTGCTGCATCCCCCGCCATTACCCACGCTTCTGTGGCGACTACCACTTCCCCGGCCGTCGCCCACGGCGACAAGCGCCCAATTTGGCCCACGGACTGGCCCGTCACCAGATATTGCCAGCGGTTACGCAGCCCACCCACGCTGGTCGCCTGCACCGGTCCGGCCGTTACCAGGCACTTGATAAACAAGCGCATACCGGGCTGCACGGCGTACCCGTTGAGCGCCATGACCAATTGCCAGGCACCGGTCAACGCCCGCTGTACGGCCGTTGCCAGCGTTTGTTCCCCATCCTCCGGCCAGACCACAATCACCGCGTCCCCCACAAAATGGACGATCTGCCCCCCCTGCCCGGTGATCATGGTGATCATCTGGTCAAAATAGCGGTTCAAAATGCGCGAAAGCTCTTCGGCCCCGGCCACACCTTGCCCGGCCAGCGTTTCCGTCAGTCGGGTGAAGCCGGAAATGTCCACAACCAGACCGGCCGCCAGCCACTCATCATAAGCCGGAGCTAATGTGGGCGACTGCCCGGCAGCCAACTGCCGCACCACCGGTTCAGAGACATAACTTTGTAAGACGGGAATAGGGGATTCGGTTGCCATGCGTTTTTACCAATACTTCTACAGTTCAGGACGTGAGAGACCGGGCAGGTTTGAGTGTGCCGGTTTCTACAAGGATAACGGAAAACGGCCGTTTGTGCAGGTACTCTCGGCCGAAAACAGCAATTCTCAATTTGCCCGGCGGCGGCAGATAAATCTGCCCCAACAAAAGGCAAAGTCGGCCTTCGCCGACTGGTCTTAGCCGACGAAGGTCGGCTTTGCTGCTTGTAGCCGCGATTTTTATCGCCGAGTGTTCCTTTCCCTGCTCCGGCGCGGCCTTCCGTCTGTCCCTGTGGCCGGTGTCACCACCGTGCCACACCTATTTTTCTCCACGTGAATAGTGACTCTATACGGCCGTAACCCCAACCCCACTACACCATATAAAAAAGCACGGCCGTAGGGGAGGCTACGGCCGTGCAGTTCAAACCGATTCAGCCAGAAGGCGAGTAAAGGCAGTGAGGGAATCCACCACCAGCGCCTGACGGTGCAAGTGGCGCAAACGAGGGGCATCGGTCACGGCCGTGATTTGCTCCCCCACTTCCGGTTTGACGCCCCCAAAACGAATTTCCAGAATATCCAGGATGCCTTCTTGTAAGCCCTGCTCAATACCTTGCTCTATGCCTTGCTCAATACCTTGTTCTATGCCTTGCTCAATCCAATAATCGGCTACTGTTTGCATCGTCTCGTTTCCTTTTTCAGCCAGGGTGCGCTGCACCACGGTGACCATTTCTTCCGGGGCCAGATGGATGCTCGCCTGACCAATATAATACAACACCGTGCCCAGGTATTCCAACGCCGTCTGCGTTTGGGTCAGGTCATGGAACAGGTTTAAGATGTCGCCAAACCGTTCGCGCAGTGCCGGGCTGAAGATGTATTTGAGTACCAGCAGTCCAATTTGTACCTGCACCGCTCCCCGGATGTCTTCGTCGCTCAGACGGGAGAGGTCTTGCAGGTCATAGCGGAAGGTCGGCCAATACGGCCGTAGCGCCTCCTCTCCCGTAAACAAGCCGCCAAAATCGGTTGCCGCTCGCCACTGCTCACGGCCGTGATACAGCACCATCGGCACAATCGGCCGCAAACCTTCCCCGGCGCGTACATCCCGTTCCCAGATGCGTACCAGATAACGCAGCAGTTGGAAGGCGGTCAGTGGGTCAGGGTAGCTTTTGTGTTCCAGCAAGACGTAAAGATAGGCTTCGCTGTCGTCTCGCAGGGTGACACGATAGAGCAAATCGGCGAACTGTTCCTGCAAGTCGGGGTCTACAAAGCTGCCGGATTGCAGTTCCAGGCTGTCCAGGTTGAGCACGGCCGTGACCGTTTCGGGCAAATAGTTGGCAAAGAAATCGCGGGCCACTTCGATGCGGCTGAAGGTTTCCTTGAAGAATTTGTCGTGGGGGTTGGTGAGGTCGCTCATGGAGGGCGATTATACCATGAGGCGGTAAGGGGCTACGGCCGTGCTGATGAGATTCGTATCGCTGCCGGTCAGGACGCAGAGGGAACCCATCCTGTTATTAGCAATTTTTTCGCTTATGCTATAAACAATACATTGAACTGGATGGCTGTTGATATGAAACCTTTTCTTTCGATTGTTACCTTATTATCTGTATCAGGTTTGCTGGCTTGCCGCCCTGCCGGGCCGCCCGACATCACGCGCATGGCTGCCGGGGAAACGGCCGTTGCCGCCACACCTCCTCCTACCTGGACACCTTCCCCAACAATAATTTCTACAACAACGGTCACTGCTGTGCCAACCTGGACTCCTGATCCCGCGCCAACGGCCGTTACAAACCCGACAACCCCCACTCAACAGCAAACTACCGGGCAAGCTCTCCCCATCAACAATGACTTGCTTTTTATCAACGACGGGGAATTACAGATATGGCAGCCACAAACCGGGCAAGTAACCACCCTGCTGGCACAGACAGAATCTAACATGATCGTAAATGGCTGGCGAACAACCCCCGACGGACAATCGGTTCTTATTGCCCAAACCCCTGACAATGATCAGCCGGGCTTCACGCTTTTTCTGTTTCAGGCCACCACGCGCTTGCTGCAAGAGTTATGGTCAGAATCAGATACTTATCTCTTTGCCTATGCTTTGGCCGTAGACGGCCGTTCCGTGGCCCTCATTACCGGCACCACATCCTCACAGACCGGCGAAGGTGTGGAAACAGTTCAACTCATTAACAGTGAGTCAGGCCAGGCTTCCAAACTCACCGACTGCCCCAACAGTCGCCAATTAGGCAATGAGACCAACAGCTTCACCTATACGCTTCGTTGCCAAAGCCTGGTTGCAGCCCCAGACGGCCGTACCTGGCTCTGGCGTGATATTGAAGGCGTATGGCAAGGTGGCCGCGAACAAGCACCTCGGCTGCTGGTAGCCCATGATTTTTTTGAGGAGGATTTGCCCCGTATTTACAGCCCTACGACCGATTGGTCGCCAGACGGCCGTTATCAACTCCTTTCCGCTCAACGCTTTGAAGGCAGCAACCGCTGGGTTTTAGACATGACTACCGGTCAGACCATTGCCGTGCCCAACTCTGTTACCGGACTCGATAAGGTCGCTTACTGGCAGTGGACTCCAGACAATCACCTGTTTACGGTAAGGCCACCAATCTATATCAATGGCGAAACAGATAATGTGGCCGAATTATGGCAGATTGCCGGGAATGAACTGGTAGCAGCGGCTTCGCTGGCTCTGCCTGATCTTGAGGGGGTTCCGCCGGCGGCCCCCAGTCAATTGGGGGACGGCCGTTTCGCCTTCATCCTCAACCACACCGCCGCCATCGGCAGCCTTTACCTGATCACGAGCTTCGAGCAGCCACCACAGCCTCTCGTCAATTTACCCCTTCTTTCTGGATTCTGGGACTCTACCCACCGGCAATCCCTCACCTGGACACCAGATGCCCGCGGTGTTCTCTACAGCCTGCCCACAGCCGACACCCGCCAACTCTTCTACATCCCCGACGACAACTCAACCCTCTACGACCTCACCCCTCTACTAGGCAGCAATATCACCAGCCTTCTCTGGCTTCCCTAAAAGTTGCTGCCGCCAGCAGGATGCACCCTGCTCCAGCGCGGTCTTCTTGGGCTTGCTGCGGCCTGTGTCCCCACCGCGCCGCTCCACCTTTGCCCGCCGGAACCTGTCTAGTTCGCCAGGTCACGGCCGTGAAGACCACCTCTTGTTTCTGATATACCATCGGCCAGATTGTACGCCAGGGAACCATGCCTCGCTAAAAGCAGCAAAGCCAACGGCCGTAAACACCCATCGGGCCAGATCACGCCGGAGTAGGGGTACTTCGTCATTCGTAATCCGTGAACCGAAGTCGGATTACGGTTCACGCATCACGCTCTTCACGCTTCCCCCAAATAAACCCCGCGCACCCGCTTGTCCGCACCTTATCGTTCGTTATCTTGCTGGTCGGGGGTCGGGGAACTGGGGGAGAGTCGGCGTGCCAGTTGACCAACCTGGCGGCTGGCCCAGCGCAGGCTGGCGGTGGCTGCTTTGCCACCTTCGGCTTTCCAGTCGGTTTCGCGCAGGCGGGTCTCCAGATTGGTTTTTTGCTGACGCGCTTGCTCTTCGGCCGCTTTCACCAGATGTTCATGCAGCAGGTCGGCGCTTTTGGCGGCCACGGCCGTAGCCCCCTTTTTCACCGCCCCGGTCACGGTTTTGCGCGCGTCACTGTCCCACCCTTTCTGCGCTGCCTGTGCTGCCGCACCAGTCACCGCCTGTGCCGCGCCCTTGCCCGCCTGGGTGGCGCGCTCCTTGATGGTGGTGGTACGGCCGTTGTCCGGCGTAGCGGCTGGTGTTTCTTCTTCATCGGGGATTTCTATTTTGAGAATTTCAGTTGACTCATCCATAATTTTCACCTGCGTGCCATACGCAGTCGGTTATGAGATGTTGCAGGCAAGTTATACCTGACAAGGTGACAAAGTGACATCTGACAAGGTGAAAAAGATGTCAGATTATGCCCTTTGCCAGTATAGAAAAGGAGACGACCCGTGTTAAGCTGCCCGGTGGGGCAGGATGATGGTAAACGTACTGCCCGCGCCTGGTGTACTGCTGACGGTGATACGGCCGTGATGCCGGTCCACCACAAACTTGGCAATGGTCAGCCCCACGCCCAAACCGGGAAAAAGCTGCGACGCCCCCTCTTTTTCCAGGCGGTAAAAGGCATCGAAGATGCGTCCAACTTCTGGTTCGGGAATACCAATCCCCTGGTCTTGAATGGCAATAGCCACCCCCGTGCCATTATCCCGGTAAGCGCGAATGGCTATCGGTGTTTTGTCTGGCGAATACTTAAAAGCATTCTCCAGCAGCGCCCGAATAGCCAGCACCAGCCCGCGCCGGTCGGCAAAAATTTCGGGCACATCAGGGCCAATATCCATCGTCACCCGTGTTGCTTCCGCTTCCATCGTGGCGCGGGCCATGTTCAGCGCCTCAATTAAAATATCCGGCACATTCACGTACTCAAAATCAGTGGCCTTGGGGTGCATTTCATACAGCAGCAACAGATCATTGGTATGGCCGATGATTTTTTCCACATTGCGGGTAATGGAAGCCAGCGCTACCTTGAGCGAATTGCCGGACATTGCCCCCTGGTTAATCAGCCCCAGATAACCACGAATGGAGGTGAGCGGGGTGCGTAGTTCATGGGAAAGGGTGACGATGACTTGCGAACGCAGCGCCTCTTGCGCTTCCAGGTCAGCATATGCCTCTTCCAGAGCGTCATTCTTGACGTTTAATTCGTTGATGACGGCCCGGTCGGTGCGGCGAATGTGGCCGATGATCTGGCGCATGAGGGTACGCAGCAGACTGGGGTTGGTGCGGGCAATGGCCATAAAGTCTGCTTCGCTGATCTCGATAACGCGACACTCTGTTTTGGTGCGGATGGTAGCCATGCGCGAGGTTTCGCCCAGGAAGGCCATTTCCCCGAAGTAACGGGTAGGCCCAAGCGTGTCTACCAAAATCTCCTGTTGGTCATCGGCATGGACGACAATCTGAACTTCGCCCTCTTCCAACAGAAAAAGGGAATCGCCTTCATCTCCCTCCTGGAAAATGTCAAAATGGGGGGGAAAGGTACGCACCTGGGCGGCCTGTACCAGCGATTCGATGTCATTGCGGCTGAGGTCAGGGAAGGCTGTATGCAACAGTTGGATGGTGTCAGAGTTCAAGAGGGCATTAGTTGTCATGGTCTACCTTTAGACCTGTCAGGTTTCAAAAACCTGACAGGTCTGCGCATTTTAGCATAGTCGGGCGGGGTTTTTGTGCATAATTTACGGCCGTTTCACCCACTACTGTACTTTATTCCTACTGGCCCGGCCCTCCTTTATAATTCACGCCCCTTGAATGGTATGGTTGACCTTCAAATTTATACTGTCTGCAAAAAGCCGGGTGCTGCTCCCGTATTGGTGTTGTATGGACAATTTTATCGGAAAGAAGATTGAGCAATTTCTAGTTGAGTCGTTTGTGGGCAAAGGTAAAACCGGCTCAGTTTATCAGGCGCGTGACCTGAACCTGGATCGTTCGGTAGCCATTAAGCTGTTATCGCCTGAACTGGCTATCCACCCTGGCATTCAGCGCCAGTTAGCGCAGGCCGCCCGCCAGGTTTCTTCGCTGAGCCACCCCTCCATTGTCGCCCTGTATAACCTGGGTAACGAGAACGGCCGTGCCTATCTGGTTACAGATTTTGTGAATGGCATTAGCCTGGACAAGGCGCTGTTGCGCCTGAACAGTCGCAGCCAATTCATGCCCCTGGATGAAGTTCTGCATATTATGGCGCAGGCGGCCGATGCCCTCAGCGCCGCCCACCAGGCAGGCACACACCATCTGAACTTAAAACCGGGAAATATCCTCATCAAACGGCAGCAGCGCCCTTCCCGCCCAGGGGAGTCGTCGCTGCGTGCCATGCTGACCGATTTTGGGCTGGCGCTCATCCCGGAAACAGGTATTCAAACCGCCTTTGTCGATCTGCATAACAACTTCCCTTATTTGTCGCCAGAACAATGTACCAATGGTGTTGTAGACGGCCGTAGCGACATCTACAGCTTGGGCATTATTTTGTATGAGTTGTTAACGGGGCGCGTTCCTTTTGCCGTGCAGTCACCCACCGAGGCGATCATGCGTCATTCGGTAGAGTCGCCGCTGCCGGTGCGGGATTTACGCCCGGACGTACCCCCCGCCATCACCAATGTGGTCTATACAGCCCTGGCCAAAGAACCGGCCAAACGATTCCAGATGGCGGAGCAAATGGCCGATGCGCTTCGCCAGGCCGCCCAAACCTTATCCAGCGCCGAAAACGGGGTCTTGACACGGCCGTCGCCGCCGCCACGCACCCGTACTCTGGCCGAGTTAACGGGGCGCAGGCAAAATGGACTGGGTAAAGAGGTGGCAGCCAGCCCGCCTGACCCACCGCCAGCGCCGCCACCCCCAGCCAGACAACCTGTTTACAATTCACCGGCGCTGGCGTTGTCTGAAACGATGCCGGTGCAGCCACAGTTTGACACCCCTGTTTTTGATCGCTCCACCAGTGATGCAGGCATACATATCAACCATTTGCCAGAGACGGATATACCGACGCCCCCCCCGTTTACAGCGCCATTTGTTGAAGGGGTGGGCACATCGTTGCCCCTGCCTGAGACGCCATCGCAACCAACCCCGCCGATGGCTATGCCGGTCGCTTTGACGCAGACGGTAGAAGAACTTCCCACCGATGTACATGTATTGGCAGTACCAGAACAGGCGGCGCAGATTGTGATTATTCGCCAGGGACGGGGACCGCGCCGGGCGACTCTCAACAAACCACAGATTCTTATTGGCCGTGCTAAAGATAATGACATTGTGCTGAATGCGCGGGATGTGTCACGTTACCATGCGCGGCTGGATTGGGTCAACGGCCGTTGGCGCGTGACTGATTTAGACAGCAGCGGCGGCACATTTGGCAACGGCCGTCGTCTCAGCGTCAATGAACCAGAATCGTGGTCGCCCGAACAGATTTTGCAAATCGGGCCCTATTTTCTACATTGGGCGTCTGCTACCGAATTGACATCATCGGCCCCGACCAATGAAGAGCCAAAAACAGAGCTGTTCCAGGTGTCCCAGGATACCAGCCAGGTGCAAAGCAGCACCGGGCGCTTTTGTGTGGCGCTGCATCCGGCGTTGCTAACGATGATGGCCGGGGACCAGACCACTGTCCAGGTCGAGCTTTTTAACCAGGGTCCGGCCACAGATACGCTTAAACTGGCGGTCAGTGGGTTGCCTTCGGGCACTTATTCGCTGACGCAGCATTTTGTCACCCTGGCGCCGGGGGCGCGGGCCAATATCCCCCTGATTATTCAACTGCCCTCTACCGGCACCGTGATGTCTTACCGCATTGCTGCCGGCAACTACCCCTTTGACCTGATTGTCCATTCCAAAACGAGCGAGGCGGAGACGGCCGTGATCGCCGGTATGCTCATTGTCACTACTCAGGAGCAATTTTCATTGGGCTTGTGGCCTTCACAGATAGATGATGGCGACAACATCCGCATTCTCATTCGCAACGAGGGGAATGTGCCCAACACCTACAGCCTTCTGGGGCGCGATGGCAAAAACCTGGTGCAATTTGGCGGGCAGCGGGGGCGGATGCACCTCAAGCCGGGAGAGGCCATCACCCAGGTGGTCACGGTACGGGCGCGGCAACGGCCGTTGTTTGGCCGGGAACAATTGGTCCCCTATGAAGTGGAAGTGCGCACCGAAAACGGCCAGCAGCAGGTGAAAATGGGGCAGGTGCGGGTGCAGCCGCAGGTACCGCGCTGGGCCGTGTGGCTCAGCACAGCCATTTTTGTCTTGTTATTGGGTGTATTGCTGGTCACGGCCGTGATCACCCAAGCCCAGGCACAGTGGCAATCTCCTTCAGCCCCGGATGTGACCCCCGTCAGCCAGCCCCTCACCTGATGGTAAATGGGTAATTACGCAATTACCCAAATCCTTTTCCCTGCACTATAATCGTGCCAATTTTCACACAAGGAGTTTAACCGGTTATGCAAACTGGAAAATGGCGACGATTGGTAATGGTGTTGGTGCTTTTATTGGTGGTGGGGATGCCAACGGCCGTGTTCGCTTTGAACAATGATGGCGGGAAACAGGATGGTACGGCCGTACACTACCAGCAAGAAGATGAACATGCCGGGGAAGAGGTGGCCCAAGAGGGCAGCAGTGATGCCGCCGGTTTTGTCCTGACCCTCATTGTAGGCATTATCGCCCTGATCATTTTTGTGGTCGCTATTTTAGGGGCAGTTGGTCTGGGTGTCATCGGCATTGGTTACGCCTCGGTCAGTCCCGGCGAAGAGTAGCCCCCAGACATCCGATTTTTTGAAAAAAATCGGATGTCTATTTCAAAATGTAGTGGGTCCCCTTTTTGGAGCCAATTTTAAGCAGGATACCCCGATCCACTAAATCTTTCAGGTCCAGGCGCAGCGTTTCGGCCGTCACGTCCGGGCATAGCTGCTGATAGTCGCGGCTGGTGATGCTGCCGTTCTCGCGCACAAAGGTGAGGGCGCGCGCCTGCCGTTCGTTCATGCTCTTTGTCCACTTGGGCACAGGGGCGCGTTCTCGTTTGTTGTACAAAATAACGGTAAAAAGGTGCGGGGTGGCCTTGAATTCGGGCGGCTCGTGCCCGGCCTGCGTCATCTCCTCAATCATCTGGTCAATGCCCAGACCCAACTCCTCAATGTAACCCCATTGGAACAGGCCGCTGACCAGGCGCGGGTTGCGTGAAAAATGCTCCTCCACCAGGTTGTCCAGCGTCATATAGCCGGGCAGGCCGCCGGGGCTGATGATTTCTAATCGGTCGGCGTACATGCGCACTTCAATGCGCCGACCGCGAATGCGGTAGTCGCGGTGGGCGACGGCGTTGACCAACGCTTCACGCACGGCGTAGCGGGGGTATTCCAGCAGTTCGGCTCGCTCCAGGCCGTTGACGGTAGCGCCCACACGCATTTCTTCAAAGATGATGTTCCAGGCGCGTTCTATGACGCGGGCCAGGTTGCCGGTGATCTCATCCCGACGGCCGTAACCAATCCCCCCATCTTCCCCCCGCGGCTCTGTGCCCGGAAAGCGCACAAAGGTGATGCCACTTTGCGGGAAAAAGAGCTGTGGCTTTTTGCCAAAAAGTAACACGCCAATGGTGGTGGGTTCCCCTTCCCGGTTGGTGGCGCCAATCTCATACAGCAGTTCGGCCACATCCAGTGTGCGCGGTGCGCCGCGTTCTTCCCGCCGGGACAGATAGTCACGAACAATGTCGGTATCCAGATCATCAGGGCGAGCGCCGGGCACAATTTCCGTTTCGTACTCGGCGGTATTTTTGCTGGCTGCCAGGTCGCGCACTTCGTCGCCGCTGAGGGGACGGTTTTGGGCGCCGCTGCGGATGAGGACACGGCCGTCGTCCAACGCATGAAGTTCCGTGCTGCGCGGTATGTGCAGGCCAATGAGGACGCCGCTGCGGGTCTCCACCGGCTGCCAGGTGGTGGGCACAGGGGGGCGGCATAAGCCGGCGGCTTTGCGCAGCGCGCCTTCCGCTTCTTCTTCCCAGATGGGGGTGGTGGGACGGCCGTTGTCGTCCAGCCCCAACACTATCACCCCGCCATCGCCATTAGCCAGCGCCACCAGACACTCCGCCAGCGGCTCAATGTCCGCTGCCGGTAAAAATGCAAGGCGTGAACCCGGTTTTTCTTTTAACATAACGTGATTGATTATAACACAATTATGTGACGGCTATCGTCACAGGGATAAGGGGGCAAGTGGCAGGTCGCAAGTGGCAGGTGGGGGGATTGGCATGATGGGAAGGGCCGCTTAGGTGCGTTGTTCTATTTCACCAATTAGGAAAGGAATGTTTGGCTGCTCGAAGCTCAAACCTGGAGCGTTTGTGGTGCGGATGTGTGCTTGCCAAAGAAGGCTCATTTGGATGTGGCTGCGAATCATACCAGTAAAGCAGGTGTTCACCTTGCCAGACCTCATAGCCATAGCTTCTGATTGTGCCCGGAGATTGTATGAAAATGAGGTTCTCCCGTACATGAAGACGATAGCCGTTTGGAAGTTCAATGTCGCCTTGCACAATAGCACTTAGCGGGCCACGGCGAATTACGACCAGAGTGGAGCGGTTAATGCCAGGGAGTCTTTGTTGCAATGTATAGATAAAGGTTTCGTACTCAGGCAGCGAGCGCAACGGGTTCATGGCGGGCAGTGCGTTCAATCAATTGTGATAAATCGGCAACCTGCTTTTGGGCCAGCAATCGGTTTACCGTGTTGTTATAAATTGTTAGCAGTTCTTCCAGCGATTCGTAGGTACCAGCCCATTGGCTCCAGTCCAATACCCAGGCTGAATCGGCCGGCTCCTCGCCTTGTTGGTATGCCTTATAAAAAACCTCGGTGGGCACACCATATTTCCGTTCAAATACCAACAGGTCTTCCCGTAAAGCGTGAATGCTTTGCAATACATCACCAAGAGTCATTTTCCATGCCTCCTCAATCTAAGATACCCTGCATTATAAACGATTTGAGATTTTTGTTTTGGAATCAAGGTTGGCGAAATGCTCTTGCAGCAGGCGGTGGATGAAGATGTAGCCACCACCGACTTTGTGCAGAATGGCACGGTTCGCGGCTTCGTCTAAAAAGTCACTGTATGCCCAGGGCATGTGCCCCAACTGCACCAGCCAGAAACGCAGCCACAGATGGTTGAGTACGCTGCCCATGCCGTATAACGCCGCGGCAATCCAGGCCACCAACACACCGACCAATGCCCCAAATGGGCCGCTCCAAAAGAAGGCGGTGGTCAGGCTCATGACAATGGCAAACAGGCCGGCGGCGGCCAGGCCGCTGCTGGCGGAGAGCCAGAGTCCCTGGTTGGGGGCGCTGGTGGTGGGCAGGCGGTTGCCACGCAAGCCACCCAACAGCGTCGCCAGCAGGGTGATGCTGAAAACGGTGCGGAAGATGGGATTTGATCCTACCACCTGATACTCCACCAGTTCAAAAATGGCCCCGGCTACCAGCCCAAACCCCAAACCAACCAGTGCGCCCGACCATGACCAGCTTAATACTTCAATGGACCGGATGTCGCTGCGGTAGCTGGCGCCATGAATGAAAAAGGAAATGATGGCAAAGGTGATGCCGGTAAAGAGAGCGGAAGCCAGACCGAGCAGGGGTGAACGGTATAAACCGGCAAAGACCAGCGAAGCCAGTGACACCACCAGGACGACGACGGCCGTTTGCCCCCATTCATCGCGCCGCCGGGGCACAAAGGCCTCGCCCAACCGGGCGCGCCGTTCGTAAAAGGCAATGTCCGTCAGACCCACCAGCAGTCCCAGCAGCAGGGAAATGACCAGGAACAACGTCAGGCTGAGTGGCAGCAGGGGAATGCGCCAGGCATCGGTCACGGCCGTTGACCAGACCGTATCAAACTGGGGCAGTGACAGGCGCACCAACAGCCAGAACATGGAGAGCACGACGCCCAATGAGAAGCCATCCAGCAGCCGTGAGGTGAGGATAAAGGCACGCTGCTGCCCTGGTGTGGGCAGCCAGCTGGGTTGTAGCTGTTCCAGCAAAAAGACGGTCTGGTTGTGCTGCTCCATCTTACGCGCCAGCCAGGCCAGCCAATGGCCGGTCTGTTCGGGCGTGTGGGAGAGGGTACCGCGCCGGGCCAATGCCTGGTTGACATAAGTAGTGAATACCTGACGGCGGCGAGTTTCACTGTCGGTAGAGGGGGCGGTGTTGACAGGCGTCTCCGGTCGGTAAGAATCGCTCAGCACCCGCAGCATGAGGGGGGATTGCACCATTTCGCCCAGGACGGGGTCACGGGTGATGGCGCGGCGGGCGCGTTCCAGGGGGATGTTGACGGCCGTCAGGTATTCTTCAATTTGCCCCGATGTCAGCGGTTGCAGCCGGATGGCGCCGCTCAGTTTAATGGGCGTCTGGGCGGCCTGGTAATCATTCTGGCGGCTGCATACCACAATGCCCGCCAGCCCGTTTGTCTGGCGAAACTGGTTGATCGCCTGGATGCAGGCCGCCTGGTAATGGGGGGTTACTTCATCCAACCCATCCAGCAGCAAGATCAGGTCATCATCCGCCAACCAATCACGCCCCAGGTTGCGCGGTACCTGATACTTGGCCGTTAACTCGCCCACAATCCAATTCGCCAGCGGCGGCCGATTTTCGGCCCAGGAGGCCAGGTTGAGGATGACAGGGATGGGCTGCGACGCATCGGCGCGGGCGCGGGCAATCAGGTGGCGGGCCAGGGTGATCAGGGTGATGGTTTTACCACTGCCGGGCGCACCCAAAATAAGCAGGGCGCGGTCGGTGGCAAAGAAGATGCCGGGAACATCGCTGGCGGTTGGCTGCGCTGTATCCAGTATATCTTGCCAGGGGTGGGACACGGCCGTGTCCCATCGCTCCCAGGCCACATCCAGCAGCGCCGTTTCACTTACCGCCTTCTCCAATACACCATTGACCCAAAAATTCTCCACCTTGTCCAGGAGGATCAATTCTTTGCGTCGCCTGTCGGTGAGGAGGTGAGCGATGAGGACATCGCGGGGTGAAGGGGTGAGCAGGGGAGCAGGTGATGGGGCGGGCAATGGAGACATCGCGGAGTGTGGCGGGGCAGGTGTCGCGTCGGGGAAGATTTGGGCCAGTTCGGCTTCATCCAGGGCACGGTAGTTGCCGGCGGCAAGGAAGGTGTTGGCTTCAGATGGGGAGGGCAGGCCACCACGTTGGTGCAGCACGGCCAGCAGCGCCACCAGCACCAGCCGGTCATCGGCGTGAATTTTGCTTTTGTTCCGTTCCCAGTCGGAAACGGCCGCGCCAGAGTAACCGGCGTCTCCCATTTCTTGCCCGATCAGCTCACCCAATCGGGATTGGGTCAAGACACCGCCGCGCAGCGGGTCGCTGCATTGGCGGCGGTAAAGACGGAGAAGGTGTCCGAAGGTGGTCATGGGTTACTGGTCATTGGTCATTGGTCGTTGATTACTGTGGGATACAAATGACAAATGACATTTAAGTGCTGCTTGAGTGAATTTAAGCATCGCCCGGTTTAGCTAAAACGCCGGATGCGCTATGGTGGGGCAATGATAACGCAACAACGGCCGTTCTTACCAACAACATCTTATCAACTTATGGTTCAAAAAAGGAGATTAAATGATGACATCCAATAATAATGTTTCCACCTTGCGGCCCCGGCCGGTCCCCCGCCGCGCCCAACCGCTCCGTTCCAAAGAACCGCTGTCCGATGAGGCCAGCGGCCAACTGGTGGTGGTGGCGGCGCGCTGGATTTTGGTAATAGCCGGCTTATTTCTGACTCTATGGAATCCGGATCCCTTAAACGATTTGCGCTTTCAGGTAGCCGTTTTGCTGCTGTTGGCTGTGGCCAACTTTTACCTGCACGCGCAGTTGTTGATGCGGCGGCCCACGCTGCAACAGGTGGTGCTGGCCGCCAGCGCCTTTGACATTGCCGCCATCACCTTGCTGGTCATGACCCAGGGTGGTTTCGCCTCAAACGTCTATATTTTTTACTTTCCCGCTTTGCTGGCCATTTCGGTAGCCTTCCCCCTGGCAACTACCTTGATCTTTGGCAGCGGCGTCATCACGCTCTATGCCATGATCTCGCTTTTTACCGCGCTGTACGACTCGACAATGGGGGCTGATGCTCCGCAAATTCTGGTGGTGCGTCTGCTCATGTTCGCGGCGGTGGTGGCCTGTGGCGCACTTTACCAGCGTGTGGAGGCGCAGCGGCGGCAGGCAGCCATTTGGGCGCGGCAGGATTTATTGGAAGAATTGCAACAGCGGCAGGAGATGCCAGAGGTAGCTGGCAGCTAACAGGCGATTTGGAAAATCGCCCTACTAAAGTGATACGAGGAGATTTCAGATGCAAACAGTGTTTACCCCCAAACAAGAAGCGGCCGAAGATATTTTCTTTGGTCAAATCGTCCTCATCTGGGCGCGTTGGTTTGTGATTTTGGCGGGCGGCCTTTTCGCCCTCTGGTCTGCTGATGATATTGGGCAGCTTAGCGCCGCCATCTTGCTGATTGTGATGATGATGGGCATTAACTTTTTTATACACGGCCGTTACCTGATGGAACAACCGGTCAACCAAACATTGCTCGTCATATTGAGCTTTGTAGACCTGTTCATCATCACCCTGATCATGGTAGTGTGGCCGGGAGAAAGAGGGCTGGATAGCTTCCTCTTTGTCCTCTACTACCCCATCCTGACGGCATTTGCTTTTGTCTTTCAGCCTCGTCTGACGGCTCTGTATGCCCTGGTTGCGCTCGGCGCTTATGCCTTCGTCTGTCTGGCAGCCGACCTCGCCATCCTCACCAGTTCTGCCAGCATGGAACTGCTGGTAATGCGGGGCATTACTCTGGCGGCCATGGGTGGGTTAGGCGCCTATTACTGGCGCATCCAGCGCGCCCAACGGCGGCGGCTGCTCAGCCAGTGAGTGGGAGATCGCTGTGAGCGGGTAATCGGCCGGCGCCGATTACCCGCTCCCCGGAGAATGCCATGTCCCGCACATCATGGTTAAAAAAGGGCTTAAACTCTTTGCTCCAACCGGCGGAAGATCCCCGGCAAACGGCCGTGTACCTGCCACAACGCCAACAAGAACTCCTGCGCAATGTGCAGGGGGCGCTGGTGGATATTGGCCAGATGCGGGCCGGGTTGGTGGGCAAAACGGCCGTACTGCAAACCCGCCTGCCGCTGCTGGAAGAACAGGCGCGGGCCGCGCTGGATGCCGGGCAGGAAGACAAAGCGCGGCTGGCGCTGCGCCAGCGCCAGATTACGGCTATTGAACTGAAAACGATAGCCGGGCAACTCCAAGCTATTGCCCAAAAAGAGCAGCAGCTATTGGCCGTAGAGCAGCATCTGATCGCCCAAATTCAGGCGTTCGTGGCCCGGCAAGAAGCGATGGCCGCCCGTTACCAGACGGCCACTTCCCAGATTCAGGTGAACAAGGCGATTCAGGATATTTTCCATGACCTGGCCGACCTGGGTGAAGCGATTGCCACCGCCGAGAGCCACGCCGAACACCTGGAAGCGCGCGCCGACTGGCTGGATGCGACGTTACGAGATGAACTGCTGGCGGGCACGGCCGTGCCCCTCACCGGCGATTATGTGGGGTTGGAGACGGCCGTAGAAGCAGAATTGGCCCGCCTTAAAAAAGATGGTTGAAACCAGTTGTTGCCTATGAATGAGCCTACTGAAAGAAGTTCAACTTTTTATCGTCAACCGGCAATTCCTGTCGAGAAGAAAAGCTGAACTTCTGGCCCCGGAGGGCTTTTTTTATAAGGCTCACCGATTACCTTTCACCGTTCACCGCACCCATTCCACATCCCCCATGAATAACGAGCCACTCTCTGTCTGGTCAAACAGCAAAGCAATTTCGGCGATCTGGCTCAGGTCTATCCCGGCAAAGTCGCTTAACTGCCAGCGGACGGTGGTCAGGGGGGCGCGGCCCGTAAACAGTTCGTCGAAGATGGGATCTTCCTCCGCCTCCCCGGGGGGGAAGACCAACGCCGGTTCATCGGGACGGGTGGAAACAACGGCCGTCGCCCCCGCCCTGTCCGTCAATTGCACACTAAACGCTTGCGGTTGTCCGGGTTCATTTAAGGGAGAGAGCGGGTCAACGGCCGTGCGCAGACTGATGGTGGTGTAATCGCGCAAATCCCCGGCCCCTTCCGGTAGGGCAAAACGCAGCGCCCCGCCCGGCTGCTCCCAGGAAACCACCACCAGCGCCGGTTGGCCCGGTATGGTCACGTTCACCCGGCGGCATGGTTCACTGCCCGGTTTCGACGTCGGCGTGTAATGGCCGGCTTCGCAGAAAAAGGTGGTGACGCCATCGGCCATCACCGCGCCACCCACCCGGTTTGTGGTCAATTCATCAGCGCTGGCCGGAATGAACAGCGTTTGCCGATCAGCTGCCGGGGCCAGGACGGCCACCCGCGCAGGCAGGCCAAGAAGGGTATCGGGCGCAGGTGATTGTGCATCCAGCCCCAGGCGCGCCCATGTGGTCGCCGCCGTTTGTGGATCGTCACTGAAAATGAGGGTCAGGAAGTTGCTGGCATAATCAGCCAGGAACGCGCGTTGGGCTGCCTGGCCTAACGGCGCCTGGCAGTCGGGACGGCCGCGCGGCGCAATCATATCGGCGCCCAGGATCGAGTTGAAATAGTTATGGTTGGCCTGCTCCAACCAGACGGAGGTGACCCATTCCTGCTGTGCCGGGTTTTGCCGCGCCCCTTCATAAAAATGTTGTCCCTCCTGGCCGACCACATCCCCGTCGCAGGCGGGCAAAATGATTGCCAGCGGCACGTCAGAACCATCAGGGAAGGTAAAGGTAGGCGCAGGGGCGATCATGAGCAGCCCCCGCACCGGGCCATAGCCATGACGTTCGGCGGCATCGGGGGCGGTCAGCCCCCCCTCGTGCGCCAGCCAGTCAATGGCCTCGCCGCCGCGGGAATGGCCGAAAAAGACGAGATTACTCAGGTCAGCACGGCCGTCTAGTTCCACGCCAAACCCATTTTCACCCCCATTGGCTGCCTCTACCAGCGCGTTCATGTGCAATTCAAAAATCTGCTTCAACCGTTCGCCGGGTGTGCCTTCGCCATAACCAAACGTGTTCTCCGCATTGGCGTTGATGGAGAGGGCTACATAGCCCTGCGCCGCCAGGTGGCTGATCAGGTAATCAAAGCCCCGGTAATTGGGCTGTTCATCCTCCGGCGCACACGGCCAGACGTCTACGCCCATATCGTTTACCGGGCAGCCAGGGTGCGTACCGTGAATGATCAACACCACCGGGTACGGCCCGCCTTCGCCAGGCGGCACGGCAATGATCCCGTTCAACTGCACCGGCATGTTACGGAAGCGGCTGTCTTCGGGAAACCTGTCCTGCACGATAATGGCCTCGCCCAGGTTGTATTCAACGGCCGGGGGCGGCTCGTCCGCGGGATTCGTTGTTTCTGGGGCGCTGGTAGGCACGGCCGTAGGGGAAACTGTTGGCAGTGGTGTCGGCTCGCTGGTTGGCGTCGGCGTCGGCGACGCACAGGCAACAATAAAACTTAAAAGAAGAAGGGAGAGTAATAACAATACCCTTCGCGCGTAATCTCTCATATTTCTATCCTGAAAATGAACTCTGTCAGGCACGGTACAACCAGTGCGCTTGAAGCGGCCCTCTCTGAAATGGGGACAGTCGGAGACGAGCCTTTAGGCGAACAGCGAATCGGCTAAAACCTCTCCTCCATCCACAACTCATTTGGGAGGGCTATAGTCTTCGAGGAGGAGTGCGCATCCTCAGATGCGCATCTGAGGATGCGCACTCCTCTCACCTCCATTTATTGAGATGATACGGTCAGAGGCCCAAAATCTGTCGTTTCTTGGCCTCAAACTCTTCATCTGTGAGAATGCCTTGATCCCGCAAAGCGCCGAGCCGTTCCAGTTGGGTGATGTAGTCCGGCGCAGGCGCAGCCTGCGCCGGGGGTGGTGGTGCGGCCGGGGCATCCGGTTCCGCATCGGCCGCTTCAATGGCCGCCACTTCCGCATCGGTCAATTCGTCCGTATCAATTTCCAGATCATTCAGCGCCTGTTCAAACTGCTCTTCCGTCAAATCTTCGGGCTTCTGACCGGTGTGCTCTTCAATGCGCTGCGCGTCTTGCTGGCTCATTTTGATGGCCGAAGAAGTACCGGCCACGGCAATGGCCACCATCCCGCCCACCAACATCATGCGTCTACGCCGCATCCGTATCCGCCGCCGCCGGGCGCGGCGCACATTACGTCGCATCGCTCTACCACCAATAGGGCCTCGTCGTCTCATTTTTCCATCTCCTTATAACCTTCACTTTTCTCAGGTCATGCATCACTCGTCACCCATCACCCATCACTTTCTCCGCCTTCTTTTCTCCGCTGGCTGCCCATCAGGCATAATCTCCCCCGGCGCGTAGTGGGGCAATCCCATGGCCGGTACCAATGCTAATAACGCGATACCTGCCAGAATCAGGAACGAATCCTTAAGCGCCTGCAAACGCGCCTCTTCGTTGATGCGCACGGCTTCGGCTATCTGCGCCGGGGTAGCCGTCGTTTCCGCTAACACGGTCTCTAACTGATCGTTGGTGATGAAGTTGACGTTGTCCAGGTCTACTTGCAACTTCAAAGAGTCAGGGATGCTGGATTGGGCCAGGCTGCTAAAAACAATGGCGCTCAACAATCCGACGGCAACCACCCCGGCAAAGGCTGTGCCTAAGGCGGTGGAAAGATTGTTGGCCACGCCGCGCAGCGCCCCCACATCCCCGGCCAACTCCTTTGGCGAAGCCGAAACCATCACGTTAAACAACAGGGTCAACAGCGCGCCTTCACCCAACCCCACCAGGATCAGGCTAAAGATAACGACAGGTGTACTCCACTCATTGTTGATGGTCACCGCCAGCAGGGTCAGGCCGCCGGACACAACCACAAAGCCGATAAGGGCGATCTGGCGCGGCGTCAGCCGGTCAAAAAAGCGGACGATGAGGATGGCGGCGGTGGCAATGGCCAGGGTATAGGGGATGACGGTCACGGCCGTGAACAGCGAACTGCGGTTTTGCACAATCTGGATATAAAGCGGGATGAGGAAGTTTACGGCCGGCCCCAACGCCCCAATCACCATGAGCGCCACAATGTTCGCCCGCTCCGCCCGCGAATCCAGCACTTCCAGCGCCAGCAACGGCGTTTTCTTTTGCTCCACCCGCCGGTGCGCCCAGGCGAAAAAAGCCTGCACCAGCACCAGACCCACGATGATCATAAACGGCGCAGGCGACAACCCCAGCAGGTCAAACGGCGCGGCCGGTTTGGCCACCGTAATCCCCCAGGCGTTCAAATTGTTGAACCCTAGCGAGATCAGCATGATTGCCAGCGCTGCCAACACCACGCCTACAAAATCAATCTTCACCCCTGGCTGGCGCGGAATGGGCTGCAAACGAAAACTAAGGACGAAGACAATCAGCGAAAGAACGCTGAGAATGCCAAAAGAAAGCCGCCAGCTTAACAACGTCCCCAACAGACCGGCAATGAAAAAGGCCAGCGCCCCGGAAATAGCCGGTGTGCCCGCCAGGATGCCCAACGCCTGCGCCTGCTGCCTCTCCCGGTAATTGGCAGCAATCAACACCACCAGCGTGGGCACCAGCGCCGCCGCCGCCAACCCGGCCAATGCCTGCGCCAGATTCATGGTTGCGGCGCTGGTACTCAACGCCATGAGAGCCATGGCCCCACCATGCGCCAGCGCCGTTACCTGAAACACCAGCCGGTCGCCAAACATCTTGCCTAGCTTGGCGCCCAACAAGACAAAAGCAGCCACAAAAAGCGCGTAAAAAACCAGCGCCGTGCCCACGCTGGTCGCCGGTACTCCTAATTCCTCCACAATCGGGCCAATGGAAACAGGAATGGCATTCACGTTAAAAGCCATTTGAATTTGCGCCAGCAGAATCACCACCAGGGGCAGCCAGGAGGCGGTCTGAACGGTTTTGCCGTTAACGGCCGTGTTCACTTGTTGTGTCATAGGCGCTCATAATCCTTTGTATTACTTCGCCCCGTCGCAGGTCAGCTTGAACCTTCAAATTTCTGAATTTGCGAGTCCGCATTTGCGGAGTCCGTATTTGCGGAGTCCGTATTTGCGGAGTCCGTATTTGCGGAGTCCGTATTTGCGGAGTCCGCATCCTCAGATGCGGACGGCGGGCATCTGAGGACGCCCACTCCTCACTAGAAACTTACCGGATACCCTGGCCCCAGCGGGATACCCAGTAGGAACCAGACGATAAAGAGCAAAATCCAGACGACGGCAATAACCAGCGTATAGGGCAGCATCAGGGCGATAACGGTGCCGATGCCCGCGTCCTTTTGGTAACGCTGCACAATGGTGAGGACAAAGGGCAGGTAGACCATCAACGGCGTGATGATATTGGTCGGTGAATCGCCCAGGCGGTAAGCGGCCAACACCGTTTGCGGGGCCACGCCCAACCGTAAAAAGACGGGGATGAAAATGGGGGCGAAGATGGCCCATTTGGGCACCACGTTGGGGATGATGAAGTTGAGCAGCATGATGACCAGGATAAAACCGATGAGCAGGGGCAGTGCGCCAATGTTCGCCTGCTCTAACCCTTCGGCCATCCAGATAGCCACCACCTGGGGCATATTGGTGTAGTTGAAAAAGGCAATGAACTGGCTGATCATCAAGAGCATGAAGATGAGGCCGGCCAAACCGGCAAACGTCTTGGTAACGCCCTTAATGACATCGGCGCTGCTGGTGATCGTTTTGGCGCCTATACCATAACCCAGACCGGCAAAGAAGAAGAAAAGGGTGATAATGAAGATGAGGCTGGTCATAAATGGCGTATTGCCAATAATAGCCCCGGTCGCCGGGTCGCGCAGCGGCGCCCAGGAGGGAATGGTTAGCAGCAGGATGAAGGCCAGGAAACCCAGGAAGGCATACAAGGCATAGCGTAAACCACGCGCTTCGGCCGCTTCTGTGTTGGCATCGGGGGTAACTATTTCGGGCGCGCCTTCCGCTGCCTGATACACGCCCAATCGTGGCTCAATGATTTTGGTGGTGACAACGGCCGCGACCACACTCAAGACGATGGTGGAAACGGTGCCGAAGTAAAAGTTCGCCACAATGGTAATCGGTTCCCCACCGGCCGCCAGAATGGCTTCGTTGGTAATCTCCGTCAACATAGCATCTACCGGGGCGATGAGGATGTTGACGGCAAAGATGGCGCTGACGCCGCCAAAGGCCGCGGCTACACCGGCCAATGGATGCCGCCCCAGGCTCTTGAAGGCGATAGCACCCAATGGGATCAGGATCAAATAACCGGCGTCGGTGGCCACGCTGGAGAGGACGCCGACAAAGATGAGGATGAAGGTGATAAGCTGCGCCGGCGTCACTTTAACGATTCGGCGAATCAAAGCGCCCATCATCCCCGCCTCTTCAGCCACACCCACACCAACCATAGCCACAAAAATAACGGCGACCACGCTAAAACCGGCAAAGTTAGCGACAAACGAGGTGAAGATGAAGCGAATGCCCTCTACCGACAGAAGACTGCGGATGGCAATGGTTTCTTGTTTGATTTCAAATGCCTGGCCGTAAGGGTCGGTGGTATAAGTCAGCGCCGGTTCAACCGAGTCTAAGAGGTATAGGTCGGCCGGTTGTTCCAGGACAGGCACGGCGATTTCTTCGGTGACGCTCACGTCCAGCACATAGAGGATGTGGGACAGCACCATGACGAAGATGATCAGGTATAAAAACATCAGCACCGGATGGGGGACTTTGTTGCCCACCCGCTCGATGCCGTCTAGTAATTTCTGACTGAATGATTTTTTCTCAGCCTGGGTTTTGGCTGCCTGCTTCTTACTCATTTTCCCTCCTGCAAAACAAGTTTGTAGTAGGCGATTTATCGCCTATGGATGGCACTAAAGTGCCCACTACGAACGGAGTCACGGCCGTAAGCCCGCCAACTCCTCCATGTACACAATCGCCGTCTCAATGCCACGATGGAACATCTCAATGCTAAACCGCTCGTTGGGTGAATGCAGGCCGTCGTCATCCAACCCATAACCCATCAACACCACCGGAATGTGCATCAGATCGGCAATCTCGGCCACCACCGGGATGCTGCCGCCGCCGCGTGTGAAGAGCGGCGTGGCCCCCCAACCCTTCTCGTAGGCGCGGGCCGCGGCCTGCATTTCAGGAATGTCAAAGGAAAACAGGGCCGCTTTGCCGGTGGTGATCAGCCGCACTTCCACGCGCACGGTGGGCGGGGTGATGGCTTCGATATAGCTTTTGATCTGCTCAAAAATCTTGTGTGGGTCCTGGTTACCCACCAGCCGGGAACTGAGTTTGGCCCCCGCTTTAGCGGGCACGATGGTCTTAGGGCCGGGACCGCTCCACCCGCTCCACAGGCCGTTGATGTCCAGCGTGGGCCGGGCGGAAATACGTTCACGGATGGTATAGTTGGCGTCGCCCCAGACAGCGGGGACGCCGGTAGATTGTTTGTATTGGGCGTCCGACAGGTCGGTCTTGGCGATCATTTCTCGTTCGACGGCCGTCAGCGGTACCACATCATCATAAAAACCGGGCACGGCAATGGTGTTGTCGGCGTTATACAGCTTGCCCAGGATTTCCACCAGCGCCAGCGCCGGGTTATGAACCGCGCCGCCCCACAGCCCGCTGTGCAGATCATCGGTGGGGCCAAACACCTCCACTTCCAGATAGGTCATGCCACGTAGGCTGTGCAAAATGGCCGGTTCTTCCATCGTGCGCATCGAAGTATCGCTAATCACGCACACGTCGGCCATGAGCAGGTCTACATGTTCTTTGATAAAGGGCACCAGGTTGGGCGAGGAGACTTCTTCTTCGCCTTCAATGAGGAATTTCATGTTAACCGGAGCGCGGCCGGCCGTTTGCAAATAGGATTCCAACGCCTTGACGTGAATGAATAACTGCCCCTTGTCATCCGTCGCCCCCCGTGCATAAATTTTGCCGTCTTTCTCCACCGGCTCAAAGGGAGGCGTGTGCCAGCCGTCAGCCATATCTGCCGGGACGACATCGTAATGGCCGTAGACCAGCACGGTGGGTTTATCTGGCCCGGCCCCCAGCCATTCGCCATAGGCCACAGGGTACCCGGCCGTTTCCATCACCTGCGCCTTGTCCAGGCCCAGCGATTGCATGTGGGCCACCAGCCATTCAGCGGCGCGGCGCATGTCGGCGGCGTGGGCCGGGTCGGTGCTGATGCTGGGGATGCGTAAAAGGTCGTGAAGCTCTTGCCGGAAGCGTTCGGCGTGTGCGCGAGAGTATTGGCGGGCGGATTCACTAGATAAGGACATCGTCTTTTTCTCCTTGACTGATAACCGCTTTTATAATGACTGAATTGCAACACAAAGACGTAAACTTCAATATGAACAAGTCTAGCAATAATGCCCGTTTGGGCAACAATCTGGTTGCCGGGAACCAGCCACCAGCTACCAATCAAATCAGCCTGGCGGCTCGCGCAAAACGGGGGAGGTCTGCCAGTTATAGCGGATGCTCAACATGCGAATGACGAAGTAGAGAACGACAATGCCATAACCAGCCAACACCGTGGGCACATGCAAAACCTGATCGAGGATGACAAACAAGATGCAGACGACAATGAGCGCCGACATCAGGTATTGGCCGGGTTTGAGGATGATCGGAGTGTCGCCTACCAGCAGGTCACGCAACATGCCGCCGCCAACGCCGTTGACCACGCCCACCAGCACCACGCCGGGCAGCGGCACGCCGGCTTCCAACGACAACTGCATCCCGATGATGGCAAAGGCGGGCATGCCGATGGCGTCAAAAACGCTGATCAGCCGATCTATAAACACCATGCGGTTAATGCGCTGCCGAAAAAAGCTGACCACAATGGTCGCCAACAGGATCAAGGGAATGTAGACCGGGTTGGTCAGGATGGGAGGGGTTTCTTGCAGAAAGAGGCCATCGCGCAGCAGGCTGCCGCCGGTAGAGGCGACCAGGGCAATGACCAACACGCCGGTAATGTCATACCGTTTGTGCATTCCGACAATGGCGCCACTGAGCGCCCAGAGAAAGGTCGCCAGATAATCGAAGGTGAGGGGGATACGAAATACGTCAAGCGGCATAGCGGTGGGGGGTGAGCAGGTGAGAGGATGATGGGGTGATGGGGTGGTTGATGGTGAGTATGTATCCTTTGTCGGTTTCAGCAGATGCAAATTTGCGCCTTCTCTGAACAGGATTTGCGGATTTTTCTCAGGCATATCTGATCCGTGAATCCTGCAAATCTGCTGTCAACCGGGTCACTACCAGATGATGGGGAGATCATAGCGCGGGTCTGTTTTTTGCACAAACGTTTTGCGGGAACCCGACGGCCGTGAGCGGTGTATAGCTCATAGTTGGGTGGCGATTTTGAAAATCGCCCCACAAAGGAGACACAGGTAATGAAATCGGGTTCTACAGCCAAGAAAGGCAAATATGAAATAGTGGGGGTGGTGCTATGGCTGGTATTCTGGCTGGCGGCCTGCGTACCGACATCGGAACCAATTGCGATTGGCCCCACACGGCCGTCGGCTACGGCCGTGTCCCCCACCTCTACCTCCGCCATCGTCCCCACCATCACAACTCCTATAACCACCACCGCTTTATTGGCTCGTTGGGATACAGACACGAGCCGCTACGAAATCCGCCCGGTAGACGCTACCACCGGCCAGGATGTGTCCGGTTATACGCCGCTGCCGCTGGCCGGGGAGCGCACCTATACACCACAATCAATCCTGTCGGCGAACGGCCGTACCCTGGCTGCCATTGAAACCAATGGGGAGACGTGCGAAGCCAGTGGGGGCGGTTCGGCCTGCCGCGCTCGCGCCACCGGGCTGCGACTGGTGGATGTGGCGATTTGGCAGGGGGTGACGGCCAACCTATCTGGCGAGGGTTGGGTTGGGCCAATGGCGTTTAGCCCGGATGGATCGCGGCTGGCGCTGGCATATCACCATGAAAATAGCAGCCTGATACTACTATTTCATGCCACCAGCGGCATACAGTTGGGGCGATATTTCTTCCCCCACCCCTTCCAGCCAACCTTGATGGCATTTACCGATGATGGTTCATTGGTATTGGCCGGGGCAGCGGACGGGGAAAAGCGGGGCATCACACCGCCTGGCCCATTTACCGTGCTGCTTCTGGATGGGGTGACGCTGGCTGAACAATGGGCCCTGGCCTTGCCAGAAGTGGTAAGCGGCAGTTGGTGTACGGCCGTGTGTGATGGCCCCCACGACCAACAGCGCACCGAATCGTGGCAGCCGGGGGTGGTGGCCGCGCCGGACGGCCGTGCCCTCTACATTGTTCACGCCGATGAAGACAAACTGACGACGGTGGACTTGCACGGCCGTACCGCCCACACCACTGCTATCCAATCCCCCCAAAGCTGGTTGGAACGGTTGTTGGCGTTGACGGCGGACACGGCCCAGGCCAAAACGCTGATGAACGGCGGAATCAAATCGGCGGCCTTGTCGCCAGATGGGCAGCGGTTGTTCGTGTTGGCTAACTCGTGGCAGATTGTGCCCGATGCGGCCGGTGTGCTGCATCAGGAGCGGCAATCTGGTGGGTTGCAGGTGGTGAATGTGGCCGACGGCCGTCTGCTGCAAACAAAAGAGACTCCGGCGAACCGTTTGCGACTGACACCTGATGGCGCATATTTGTTATTGGATGGGTGGGATGACAACGGCCGTTGGTTTGAGGTATGGAATGCGACCACGTTGGTGATGGTGACGCGCCTGGAGGGGTTGGAGATCACGGCCGTGCCCTTGCTGAACAGCGAAGGTGGTTATGCTCTGCTCGCCGGGAACAACGTCGGCCACCAGATATACCTGCGGCTGATGGTTGCGCCCTATTTCAAATGTGCGCCAGTGTGGTCGGCCGACGGCCCCATCACCTGGATGGCCGGGCAGTGAAATGTGAAGGATGCGCAGCCTGCTAAGCCGGTATGAGCCTGGTTCAGTTTTTTTACCGGCGTGGTGATCAGCCAACCAACGCTTCCCCATCCAACTGCCAGAGGCGCACGGCCGTGTCCTCTTCCCCCAATGTCGCCAAAATCGGGAGATGGGGGTGGAAGGCCAGCCCGGCAAAGAGCGTGCCCGAATGGGGTTCCGGCAGGGTGGCGATCTTGGCCCAATCGGCGCAGCGCCACAGGCAGACCGTACCATCGGCCGCTTTAGACGCCAGCCAACGGCCGTCCGCCGCAAAAGAGATCCCTGTCACCGCCGCCGTATGCCCCGCCAGCCCGCACACCGCCGACCGGTCTGCCGTGCGCCAGATTTGCACACGGCCGTCTTGGCCCCCAGACGCCATTACCGTTCCATCCGGCGATTCGGCCAGCGCCAGCACTTCCTTTTTGTGGGCCGCGATCTGGTCTATCGCCTGCCCATCCGGGATGCGCCAGAAACGCACCTGCCCTTCCGCGCCACCGGACACGGCCGTGACCCCATCCACCAGCGCCAACGCACAGTTCACTCGCCCCTTGTGCGCCGTCATCTGCGCCGTGGGCGCGTCCGTCGCCAGATGCCACAGGAACAGTTTACCTTCAAAATCGCCGCTCACGGCCGTCTGGCTGTCTGGGGTGATGGCGATGGCGTAAATATAGTCGGCATGGCCGCGCAGCGAGCGCGACAGGCCCGTCCCGGTCAGGTCCCATACCTTGAGGGCATTTTTCGAGGTGGAGAGGAGGAAACGGCCGTCGGGCGCCGCCGCCACCGCAAACACCGAACTGCTGTGGCCGATCAGTTTTCGTATTTCCCGGCCACTCATAATGTCCCATAACCGCACCGTCTGGTCATACGAGGCGGTAGCCAGCGCGGCCCCGTCCGGCGTCCAGGCCAGCCGGGTGATGTGGCGCTTATTGGCGCTGAAAGTGTGCAAGAGGGTGAAATCGGGGGGAATGTTGTTCATACGTGTGAGGTTGCTTCAATCTTAAAGATTGAACCAACCTATTAACAAAGCGGTAAACCCACCAAAAACAGAAGCCAGAAAGTTGACCAGATCATTGTTCATCCAGGCCCAACCGCGTAACGGCCGTGTGGCCTGCCCACAATGCACCCGCTTTTCCGTCTCCTTCTGGCAAACGGCGCAGGTGTAAATTTGCTGCACGGTGGCCCCCAACAAACTGTCAAACAGCGAGCCAAACAGGCCACCCATCCCCCCGGCCAAAACCAGCGCCCACTGCCCGGTGAGCAGCGCCGCCGTACCGCCAATAAGCAGACCGCCGCCAAAGGAGACGGCCGTGCCAAACGCCGAAATCCCGCCAGACGTACCCACCGCCACCGTTTTGCCGCTGGTGATCAGGCGCGGCGGCCGTTTACTGAGTGTGCCCAATTCCGTGGCCCAGGTATCGGCCGTCATCGCCGCCATGGCGCCCACAAACAGCGGCAGCCAGATGGCAGATGGCGCCAGGGTATTCATCAACGCAAAAAAGGCGCCTGCGCCGCCATTGGCAAATACCTGCCAGATGTCCCGGCGATGCCCCTTATCAAACTTCTCGGCCACCGCCTTCTTTTCGCGTTCTTTATAATGGGAAAGCAGGCTGGAACTGATGAAAAAAATCGCCAGCAACACCCCCCACTGCCAGCCGCCCAAGCCAAACGTTACCGTACCAACAATCAGCGCCCCCACCGCGCCAGAGTTCGAGAGCGAACCCCGCCAAAAGGCTAAGGCGACGATGAGGACGCTGAGAAAAAATGCCAGGAATAACTGCTGAGCCATGATGCATCCAGAGATGAAGATGGCCGCAATTTTACCTGAGGGGAAGGCAAATGGGTAATGAAGTAATCAGCAATTCTCAATTTTGTTTGCGACGACAGATAAATCTGCACCAACAAGAGACGAAGTCGGCCTTCGCCGACTGTCTCTAGCCGACGAAGGTCGGCTTTGCCTTTTGTTGCCACGATTTTAATCGCCGGGTTTTGCCAAATTGAGAACTGCTATTGAGGTAATTGAGCAATTACTCAATAATCCCCAGATCGATCAACATATCCTGCGTTCCCTCCAGGTCGGCCAGGTCGGTCAGGGAAATATCCAGCGCCAGTTCATCCAGTTCCGCCAACGACGGTGTGGCTTCCGAGCGCACGCCTTCAATCACCGGATATTCAAACGTCTGCGCAGCAAAGTATTGCTGGCCGGGCGCGGAGAGCAGAAAAGCGATAAACCGCTCCGCGTTGGCCCCATTGTCCGCCCCTGCCAGAATGCCCGCGCCGGAAACCATCAGCAGCGAACCGGGGCCGCCGGACGGCAGGAAGTAATTGCGCGCCGCAAACGCTTCTCCTTGCTCGTTCAGGAAGCGATAGAGGTAATAATGGTTCACAAATCCTACCGCCACTTCCCCATTTGCTACCGCCTCCACAATGGGCGTGTTGCCTTCAAAGACGCGCGGGTTGTTGGCCTGAATGCCTTGCAGCCATTCGCGGGTCTGCTCTTCGCCCCAGACGGCGCGCATGGCCGTGACCATCGCCTGGAAGGATCCGTTGCTGGGCGCCCAACCAATACGGCCGTTCCACGCCGGTTCGGTGAATCCCCACAGATCATCCGGCAGTTGCGTGGCCGGGTCGGTGATCGTGTTGGTATTGTAGACCACCACCCGCGCCCGCCCGGAAATGCCTGTCCAGGAGCCGTCTTCGGCTACAAAACGGGGCGATACCTGGGCCACAATTTCCGCCGGTAATGGCTGCAACAAACCGGCTTGTTGCACCGCGCCCAGCCCGCCGGGGTCTTGGGCATAAAAAATATCGGCCGGGCTGTTGGCCCCTTCTTCTAGCAAAACCCCGGCCATTTCCGAGGTGCTGCCATAACGCACCTGCACGTCAATGCCGGTGGCGGCCGCAAACTGGTCAATAATGGGCTGCACCAGGCTTTCACTGCGCCCAGAGTAGATAATCAATGTGCCCGGATCCGCCACTTCCGCTTCGGCCGGCACTTCTACTACGCGGGTCACTTCCACCAACTCTGTGGCGGTTTCTACCACTGTCTCTGTTACCACGCGGGTCACTTCCACCTCTTCCGTTTCGGTGACGACGCGGGTTACTTCCACTGTTTCCGTTTGGGGCTGGCAGGCCATGAGTAAAACAGACAAGGCTAATAAAGCCAGAATTATTAAACGTCGCATGTCAAACAAACACTCCTTTAGGGTAATTGGTTATTGTAAGTGACGGGGAGCTGCATAAATGCCCCATTACTCCATTACGATTATTCGCATATGGGAATGGGGCAACAAGGCCAGGGGTTCATTTACAAGTTGACGGAGGATTAAACGGCCGTTGACGGCCGTTAAGCTGAAAACGGGTAAGGGTTAAATTGAGGGTTAACCAGGGTACACTGGCGGTTGGTTAGGAGAGTGCTTCCACCACGATTTCTTTACATTTGCTTAAACGGCCGTCATTTGTCAGAAACAAATCACATTGACCGACAATAGCGGCTGCCAGATGGATAGAATCTGGCGTCTTGAAGCCATACTGCGCCCGCAGCACAGTAGCCTGATCCATAACAGCACGAGATAACGGCACAAAATCACTGATAATGTCGGCAAAGTAGGTGTCAAATGCGGTGAGCAAAGCTATCTCTCCATCTCGCAAAGGTTTGACTCGACATTCCATGCGCGTGAGGTCGCTGCATACCTGTTCTATATTGGACGCGGAAAGGCGTTTAGCCGGGCTTTCAGCATAAGGGGCCACATCTTCAATCAGGTAGATTAGCGGCGCTGAATCGAGATAAAGGCGCATCCTTATTCACCCCAACTGTCTCGTTCAGCCTGAATATAATCATCAATCTCAGTCTTGGTACGCGATTGGTAGCCGCTGGCTCGCAGTGATTTCTGTAAGGCGTGTAGTTTCGTCAGAAAATGCTCGCCTGTTGGTGGGGGCATTATTCTTTCAACCGTAATACGCACCCGCCCAACTGGAAGAGGGATTGGCCCATCCAAAATCAGGGTGTTTTTGTCAGATATTGTCCCCGTTGTGGTGTAATAATCATTCATGCGTCATCTCCACCCTTAGTATACCATATCACGCTAGCTGCCAATGAGCCGGTGAATTTGGGACACGGCCGTGCCCGTATCATGATCTGCCACCACCACGCTGATGCTGCACTCCGACGACCCCTGGGCAATGGCCACCACATTCACGCTGGCATTGCCCAACGCCATAAACAACCGCCCGGCAATACCCGGCGTGTGTCGCATCCCCGCCCCCACCACGGTGACAATGGAGACCGGCTCCAACGCCCAAATACGGTCAATATCCTGCCGCTTCAATTCCTCGGCAAACTCCGCTTCCAGGCTGCCGATAATGGTTTTGGTGCCGCTTTCCGGCGCAGCAAAACAGATGGATTGTTCCGACGACGCCTGGCTGATGAGCAACACACTCTGGCCGCCGCGGGCCACCGCACCAAAAGTGCGGGCGGCAATGCCGGGCACACCCAGCATCCCCTTGCCCTCCACCGTGATCAGACTGAGCTGCTTAATGGCCGTCACCGCTTTGATGCCGCCGTTGGCCGCCCCTGTATCGGGCACAATGACGGTGCCGGGATGTTCCGGGTTGAAGGTGTTTTTGATGCGCAGCGGAATATCGTTTTCAATACACGGCCGCATCGTTTTGGGGTGCAGCACCTTCGCCCCATAAAAGGCCAACTCAGACACTTCGCGGTAGCTGAGGCTGGGAATACTTTTGGCGGTGGATACAATGCGCGGGTCGGCCGTCATCACTCCATCCACATCCGTCCAAATCCACACCTCGTCCGCTTGCAGCGCCTCGCCCAAAATGGCCCCGGTATAGTCGGAACCGCCGCGCCCCAGGGTGGTGGTGATACCTTCCTTCGTGGCGCCAATGAAGCCGGTGACGATGGGGATGGTGTTGGCGGATAGCAACGGCCGTAACCGCCCCCGTGTCTTCTCATTGGTTTCCGCTTTTAGGGGGGAGGCGTTCAAAAAGTTGTCGTCCGTCACAATCAATTCGGTGGCGTCAATCGCTTCCGCCGGGAACCCTTGCTGGCGTAAATAGGCCGCCAGGATGCGCACCGCCATTTGCTCACCCATGCCGCCCATGGCATCCAGCGCCCGCGGGCTAAGTTCACCCAGGACAAAGACGGCCTGGCATAACGCCTCGTAACGGTCTATGAAACGGCCGTTTTCCGCCAATACCGCCTGCCGTTCCCCATCCGGCTCCAACAAATCGTCAATCGCTTCCAGATGAATCTGGCGCATCAGGGCCGCGTTGCGTTTGTATAATTCGCCATCACCGGCCGCCGCCGCGTGTGCGCCGTTCAACAGCAGGTCAGTTACCTTTTCCGGCTTACTGCCCATGCCCGAAGCCACCACCACCACCTGCCCCCATGCCTGTTTGGTCTGGCTGATGAGCACGGCCGTGTCCCGCATCGCCGCCGCACTCCCCACCGATGTGCCACCGAATTTCATAACCAGGGTCATTGTTTACTCCAAATATATAGAGATTGGAGATTAGAGATTGGCCTCTTAATCTCCAATCTCTAATCTCCAATCTCTCTTAATGCTTGCGCTAAATCCGCCAATATATCCGCCGTATCTTCAATGCCAATGGCAAATCTGACCAGATTATCTTTAATGCCAATTGTCAATCTTTCCTCCGTGGAAAGCTCGTAGAAGGACATATACGCCGGTTGCTCAATCAGGCTTTCCACGCCGCCCAGGCTGGGGGCGATGTAAGGGATGGTCATGGCGTCAATAAACCGGGAAGTGGTATCCGCCGGATTTTCGCCGGGGATGGGGGCAATCTCAAAGCTGACCACCCCGCCAAAACCGTCCATTTGCCGCCGGGCAATGGCGTGGTCAGGATGGGACGGCAGCCCCGGATACCAGACCCGCGCCACCTGCGGCTGTGCTTCCAGAAATTCGGCCACCGCCTGGGCGCTGGCGTTTTGCTGGCGCACCCGCAGCGCCAGCGTCTTGAGGCCGCGCTCCACCAGCCAGGCGGTGTGCGGGTCGGCCACGCCGCCCAACATGCCCTGGCTCTGCCGTAGGGCGTGCAGCAGCCCGGCTTCGCCCACCACCACCCCGGCCATCACGTCATTGTGCCCGCTCAGGTATTTGGTGCCGCTGTGGATGACGAGATCAATGCCGAAGGCCAACGGCCGTTGGTTCACCGGCGTGGCAAAGGTGCTATCAATGATCGTCTTGACGCGCTTGTGCGGCCTGGCAATGGCCGCCAGCCGTTCCAGGTCGGCCACGCGCAGGTAGGGGTTGGTGGGGCTTTCGCTGAGGACAACACGTGTCTCCGGTTGGATGGCGGCGGCCAATGCGTCGTAATCGCCCATGGGCACGGCCGTTGTTTCAATACCCAGCCGCGCCAGGAAGGTGTTACAAAACTGGCGCGTTTTGCGGTAGCAGTCGTCGGTCATGACGATGTGGCTGCCGGTGGGCAGGATGGAGAGCAGGGTGTGGGTAACGGCCGTCATGCCTGTGGGAAAGAGCAGCGCATCCCCACCCCCTTCCAAAGCAGCAATCCGTCTTTCCACACTGCGCACGGTGGGGTTTCCGTAACGGCCGTATTCCCCCCGCTCCTCACTGCCGCCCCACATCTTCGCCTCCATGAAGGCACACAGATCGGCCGTGTCCTTAAAGGTATAGGTCGCCGTCTGGGTGATGGGCGTAACCAGGCTGTGGTGTGGCTGCCAGCCCCGCCGGGCAACATCCCCGTGGACGGCCTGGGTGGAGGATCCGGGTGAAGGGAGAGGGGAGACGGCCGTAGCCTCCCCTTGCCCATTTGATGAAAAAGCAATTGTGGTCATGTTTACTTCCTCGGAAATGGGAGGTTAGAGAGCAGAGATTAGAGATTAAGAGATTTCCCAATCTCCCAATCTCCTAATTTCCTAATCTCCTAATCTCCTAATCTCCAATCAAAAACGCCCTTCCTGGCAGATTCAGAAAGGGCGTCCGGGTATCATCCTGTGCGCCACTTGCTCATCTCCCAGAAGCATTGGTAGTTTAGTGTGCTACCCTTCTGCCGGAATTAGCACCATTTCCCTTTGGCGGCTGCCGCCGGGCGGTTGCTGAGGTGTCATCGGGCCGGTCCCTCGACCTCTCTGGATAAGAAGTGTTTTATTTATCTATTCAATTGTGCGCCGAATGGTAACAAATGACCCACAGGTTGTCAAAAGCAGATGACCAATTTCTGCCTCATTCATCATACCAGACCAGCAGCCGCGCCGCATATGTGCCGGGCGGTGCATCAGGTCTTTCATAAGCCATCACCCGCCGGTGGTCTGTACCGCTGAAGCCCGGTTGCGGTTTGACAATAAAGGTCAGCGCAGAACTGCCTGGCTGCCATTCCCCATCATTCACAATCTCTTGGGCTATGGACGCTAAATTTGGACTGTAACGAATCTGCGGCGGCTGTGGCGGCGGTTCCCATGACCATGCATCCGTGCCGGGTATGTACCAGCGGCGCCAGGCAACGGTCAGTGAACGGTCTTCTGGCCGGTTGGTCGGGCTAAATGTGGGCGAGTCCGGGTCTTCATCGCCATAAAATCGTAAAAGCAGCGGATCAATTTCCGGACTTCCATCCACGGTGAAGTGAACATGCACCCGGGAAATAACCGCGCCTTGTGGGATGTTTACGTTGCTAAACCGGAAGCCGCTCACAATTTCTGCGCCAGTAGTACAATGTCCCAGGTATATTTCTCTGTGGTCCTCGCCATAGAGACATACCCATTCTGCGTTTGGCCCCGCATCGTCAGAACCCAGGGCAATGGGCAAGTTCAGGTCTGGTGGGCCGTCAGCCAGCACCAGTGCCACCGCATCGGCGGCCATTTCCTGCCCTACGTTGCCATCGTGGTAAACGACAATCTGTTGGGCTTGAAGCAAGTTCAGCCCATCGTCAAAGTCATACCGCCCCAGGTAAGCCCAGGTGCGCGAATAGCCGGGCTTGTTAAACCGGCTCTGGTCAATACCGGCCCAATGCAGCTTATTATTGTGGTAAATCCGGTAGAAAGCCAGAACCGTATTGGCGTGCTGGTTGGGAATGTAGGCGTAGACGTCATATGTGCCCACCACCAGGTCATGGACGCGCGGCCTCCATTGGGCATAAGCGCTGTTGTAGGTGTCGCCGCTGGCGCGTACACGCCAGCGGTACGTGCCGCCATAACACTGCCCCTGGCTGCCACAATTGTTTACTGTCTGCCAGGAAGGGCCAAACTGAACAAAACGATTGGTGTCGCTATCATCTATTACCCGGTGTACCGGGTTGGTTAAGTCTGGGGCCAGGGGCGGGGCATTGGATGGCAGCAATGGGGCGCCGGAAATGTACATAAGCTTTGGACAGCTGCTGTATGTGTTGATACTGGGTAGATGTTGCCACAGATTGACGCTGGCCGGACGACCTGCTAGTTGCCAGGGATCATCCGGTCGCTGTGGATTGGTACTGGCCCAACCATAGGGGTTTACCGGGTAAAACACGCCGGTGGTATGCTGCTTGTGTACCTCAAAGTGTAAATGGAGGCCGGAGTCTCCCTCGACATTGCCCGTCTTACCGCTTATGCCGATGACATCCTTTTGGGTAACAGTCTGGTTGCTTTGCACCGTCAGGGCGCTGAGGTGACCATAACGAGACTTATATGTGCTATTATTCCAAGCACTCGTCACTTGTATCTCTACCAACAATCCCAAATCAGCGCGGCGATTTTGCGGGTTTTGCCAGCCGGCAAACACAACTTGGCCGCTGTGCGCCGCCAGCACATAGTCATAAGTCATCGGGTAATCAATACCCGCGTGGCCGCTGTAGCCGACACATATTCCCGGAGTGCCTTCGTCCGGGTAGGTAAATCCATCCCGGTGTACAGAGCCTGGTAAATCTCTCGGCGTGCCTCCGAAGAGAGTCGGGTATTCGTGGTCGAATATGACTGAGACTGACTTTGTGCCAAAGTAAGGCGGCGTGAGAAATTCGGTGGATTGCGCCTGGGCCGCAGGCGCTTTGGCCATAAGCTGCAAGCAAACGAGAAGGCAAAATAATATAGAGACGCCGAACAAAATGACTTTCCGGGGTAAGGTTATCATTTTTTCCTCCTGATTGGATTATGGCAACTCCGGGATCCAGGTCGGCCACTCGAAGAGATAATAACCAGCCAGGATTTGCCGCCAGGTGCCATTCTCGAGATCAAACACATAGATGCCGGTGGTTTCCGGTTTGAAGTCAAACAAGCTAGAGAAAAAGGCGATTTCACGCCCATCCTGCGACCAACCTCCGGTCACAAGCACAAATTCTGCCGTTAATTCCAGCCGACTTTGCACGTTTTGGCCATCACGACTCACTACGTAATGAGTTAGGGATACAGTGTCGTCAGGCTGAATCACGTTCTGAATAAATTCAATCTGCTGCCCATCTGGTTGCCACCATACCGGCCCCAGACTCAGTCCCTGTTGGTCAGGTGCAGTAAACAAGAGGCGTGGCGATACTATAGTCTCTAATTCTTGAATGTACAGGTATTCGTTGTAGTTGCGATCAGGGCCAACTGCCAGGAGTGCATCCCCTTGAGGAGACAATAGATAGTGATGGGCAAAACGGGGCCATAAATCTGGAAACTCGATCACGTCCAGTACCTGTGGTTCCATCCGGTCAGGGCACACTCGTTCTATGGAAACTTTCTCAACCTCTGGTGACTGGTTGATGTCAAATCGCCAATACAGCACCAGGCAATCTGTTTCCGGCATAAAATCAAACCCACCTAATAAAGCCGACCGCTCAAAGGGAGTGGTTATCATTTCCAGCGGATTGCTGTTGTCCAGGCCAGCCAGAAATAGCCGGTACCCTTGCTCTGACCAGGCCCAGTAGGCCATTTTGTTCCCATCAGGGGAGAAACGGATTGCCTGGATACGAAACTCAGGCTCCAGATTGAGCTGAGGCACAGACCTTAACCCGGAGCCATCGCTGTGAATCTGGTACCAACCCCATTCATCAACCATATCCTGGCCACAATTAGTATAAGCATCGCCAGTCCGGCAACGCCCGCCAGCAAAGAGGATGGGCCAGACCGGGCCAGGGATGGGGGTGAAAGTAGGGGTTGGCGTGAAGGTAGAGGTGGGCCTTTGGGTGGGTGGGGGGGTGTAAGCGGCGGCTTGGGCGGTGTATGTTGCTCCCAATTCGGCCAGCGAAAGGGTGGGGAGCGGGGTGAATGTGGGTGTAGAAGTAGAAGATGGCAACAAGAGCGGCGTGTCAGGAATAGGCGAGATAACCGGGGCGGGCGTTGTAGCTACGCTCGCGGGCCGAGTGGCAGGCGCCGTAGCCACCGTTTCCGGTGTGGGGGTGCAGCCAGTTATCAGCATCAGCCAACCCAGGCTCAGCAACAGGTGTTGGGGTTTCATATGGGCCTCCTTTGGTGGTAATCGGACTTCGGATTACGGCATACGGATAACGGATTACGGCATAGGGGACGACAACCAGGCAGGGTGGCGGTAAATGCCAGGTGGGCTGACTTGCACAGGCATTTTCGATGGCGTCCATATCCAGACGGCATCGTCGGCAGTGAAAGCCAGCAGCCCATCCGGCGACCAGACGGCGTCATAGACCAGGCTGTCCTCAAATTGGGTAATGGGCGTTACCGCACCGGCATACACGTCTACCTGATACAGATTGCTGCGCAAGGCCAGCGGCTCAAGGTCCGCTTGAATGTCATCCGGGTTTTCCCGATGCACGTAGACCAGGCTGGCGCTGTCTGGCGACCAGACCGGCGCATAACCATGCCCGGCGTCCACTTCGGCCAACAGCGTCAGCTGCTTGCCGCTGGTCGGTTCAGCCAGCCACAATTCACCGATGACAAACGGGATGTTGGTGTCCGGCAGCAGCACATAAGCCAGGTATTTACCATCCGGCGACCAGGCGGCATGGGCCACCAGCTGGTTGGGAAACGTTTGCCAGGGAGTCAGGCGGCCATCGACCAGATTCAGAACGCCTATCTCGCTGCCAAAACCCAGGCCAACTGAGGCCGCATACAAGACGCGCTGGCCGTCTGGGGCAAAGGCTGCGTCATAGGTACCGGCAGGTAAGTCAAGCGGCTGCCATTCGCCGCCGCTAACAGGGATAAGCCATACCTGGCCCGTTTCGACATCGCGGAAGAGCAGCCACGCACCATCCGGCGACCAGTTCATAAAGTAACCCTGGTTTAACAGGAGAACGGCATCGGGGTTATTCAGGTTTAGCAGCCGGGCAAAGAGGGTGTCTTCACAATTGTATTGCAGCAGGAGGGCAGCGCCATTGGGGGAGGCGTGGACGGCGTCGGTCTGGCAGCGGGGCGGGTCTGTCTGGCTATAGAGGGGGATGGCCTGGGGCAGAACGGGCATATCGTCGTCACTGCCCAGCGGATAGAGCGTAGTTGTTACCCCCCCCCCCCCGTCTTCGGGGAATTGCACAAAAACTACTCCGGTGGTTGCCGCCGGCGGCCCGGCGGGGCCGGGAAGCGGAAATGGCTGGCCGGTGGCGTGGTGGACAGCGGATGGCGCAAAAATGACCAGGACCAGCAGGGGACTAACTCTGCGTAATAACCACAACAAACGAGACATTTTGTTTTCCTCCTTTGCCAGAAACGGCCACCTGCCGGGAACTGTCCGGCAGTTGTTGTCTGGCTTATGGCACACACTATAGGGAAATCTGGCTAAACATTACTCCCACGATGGGCATCATAACAAAAGGCTGGTTTGCCTGTCAATAAAGTGTAGGCACTTTTTGAAAAAATGCGCTATCATTGAAGGCGTCAAGTAGACATAGTATAATTTTCCCAGGTAATCCACCCTGTTTTGATTATGTAAGATTTGTACAGGTGTATATAATTAACACGCTCTTGCTAAAATCAGGCAAGGGCTAAGGGTTTCAGAAACCCTCAGGCTCTCAATCCACAGGTTACTCGGTTGTTGGAGGTAAAAATGAGTTCAGGCACACAAAATGAAAATTGTTTCTACCCGAACAGGTGGATGCGCATCCTCTTGATTTCAACAGAGGAAATCATCGGCAAAAATGGCGTCAATTCGCTGTTGAATCTGGCTGGACTCCCGGAATATATTGGCAACTATCCCCCCGACAATATGAAAAAGGAGTTCCCCTTTGACCATGTGGGCAAACTGCAACAGGCTTATTGGGATATGTATGGGCCACGTGGGGCGCGTGCTTTTGCCACCCGCGCCGGCAAAAAGACGCTGAATGATGGCATTGAGCATTTTGGGCAGATCGCCAAAGCGGCCCGCGCGGCCATGAAAATTGGTTCGTTTGAGCGGCGGGTATCGTTGGGTTTACAATTCTTTGCTAAGTTTTTTAACCAGGTGAGCGACCAGCGCGTCAGTGTGGAAGAAGATGATAACGCCTGGTATTGGAACATTCATGTGTGCCCCATGTGTACCGGGCGCACCTCTGATTCTCCCGTTTGTTACCTGGCGGTAGGTGTTTTGCAGGGGGCGCTGGAGAACTTTGCTGACGCCGATAAGCGGTATAACGTGACGCCCACGCACTGTATTGCCAAGGGGGATGAGGCCGGCGTGATCGTCATTGAAAAGAATCCGATGTAGGCACTATTTATTATGTAAACCAAGCCCGCCGATTGTCACTCAATCGGCGGGCTTTTTTGTTGCAATCGTTCGTAGTAACGGCTTCAGCCGTTTACCGCTCAAGCGGTTGGTTGCACAACCTGCTTTTACATAACGAATGAATGTTCTATAGAAGATGACATAATCTTGATGTATAATGCCCTCATGGTGCATGAGGGGTATGGTTCATCAGGAGTTTGATCACCGAGATTAAATTCACCTGCAATGATTTGCCCGCCCGGGTGAAACAACGGCCGTACCTCCGTTTTATCGAACAACTGCATAAGTGTATAAGGAGGTTTGTATGTCCAATCAATTTGCTCAAGGGAGTCTGTCGGTGTTTGGCGACACAAAAACGGGACGGCACGGCCGTTCACCCTGGCGACTGCTGGGAATAACCCTGTTTATTCTGTCGCTCTTCTTGCTGCTGGGGGCCAGCACCACCAGCGCCGCCAGCCAGACCATCCCTACCATTTCTATTGTCAGCGTGGTCACAGACCAGACCGTGACCATTCAGACCCACAACTACCCACGCGGCCAGATTTTCACCGTGCGTATGAACTACATGGGCACCGCTGGTGTGGGTGGCGAAGTGGTTGGCACCTTTGATTCCAGCCGGGGTGATTCTACGGCCACATATACCATTCCCACTTTCCTGAGAGGGCAGCAGCAAATTGCCATCCGGCTAGACAGCGCCCAGGGGTATTACAGCTTCAACTGGTTCTGGAACAACACGACCGGTACATCTGGCGGCAGCGGCGGCCAACCGGTACCACCGCCCAGCTATGTGGGCATCCCCACCTTTAGCATCGTCAGTGTTACAACTGACACCAATGTGACCATCCTGACCAACAATTTCCCGCCCAACCAGCTTTTTGACGTGACCATGGGGCTGATGTATACGCAGGGCATTGGCGGCATCAAAGTAGGTGAGATTAATTCCGGCGCCGGTGGGGCCATCCAGCAGACCTTCAACATCCCGGCCGAACTGCGCGGGCAGGCCCGCATTGCCATTCGCGCCCAAACACGCCATGCCAATCCGTTTTATGCCTACAACTGGTTCTGGAATAACACAACCGGTGGCAGTACCGGCGGTCAGCCAACCCCCACGCCACCCATTGTTGTGGTGCCACCGGTCACGGGTATTCCCACAATCAAGATTTGCCAGGTGGCGCGCGATAGCACCGTCCAGTTCCAGACGGCCAATTACCCGGCCAATATGAACTTTACAGTGACGATGGGGGCCATGGGGACACAAGGATTGTTGGGCTTCCCGGCCGGTACTTTTAACTCTGGCGCCGGTGGTGTGGCCCGCTATACCATGCCCATCCCTGATGGCGTGAAGGGACTAAGCCAGATTGCTATTCGCGCCCAGGGATCGCCCTACTTCAGCTATAACTGGTTCTGGAACACCACCACATCGGCAGATTTTTGTACAGGTTAACTGATGTGACATCCGATTTTTCCGAAAAATCGGATGTCTTGTTTTACCTGATGTGGAGCCAATAACTGGCTTCATTATTGGCAAAGGGGGTTTGCGGCATAATCATGAGTACGCCGCCCCCTTTGCCAATGTTTATTTCCCACTGCCCCTGATTGAGATTGTCCAGCGCCAGGGGCGTTACTCGTGGGCCGGATTCACCCTCCACCTTCTCTTCAATTAAGACCACAGACCAGCGTTGTGGCAGCCAGCCGCCGGTTAAGACAAAACCTTCAGCCTGCCAGTTTTCCGGCCCATCGGTGAATGAGGCTGCCTGATGACCGGTCACGGCAATATCGTCTATGGCAAAACCTTGTCCGGTGATGCCGGAATCGGTGATAACATCCAGGCGAATCTGCACAGGCTGTCCGGTAAAGGCGTCTAGGGAGATGCTTTCCTTGAGCCAGCCGTCTCTGGCGCCCGGTTTGGCGGCGCTACGGCCGTTATATCCCCGTCCGCGTGTTCCCAGGCTACTGTGTTGGGGAGTGAGTGTTTGCCAGGTTTGCCCACCATCTGTGGAAATGGAGAGGTAGGCATAATCGAACTCTTCTTCCAGATCATACCAGGTGGAATAGGTGAGGGTGGCCTGGTTGACGTGGCTAAGGTCATATTGGCCGGTAAGGGTGGCATTCATTTCGTCTACGGCAGGAGCGTACCAGAACACGTTGTCGGGGGTCTGGTTGAGATTGGCGTCTATGAGGGGCACGGCCGTGTCTCCTGCAAAGGTAATCGTCACCAGCCCACGCACATCGCGCAAGTCAATGTAATGCACGCCAAATTGTGGCAGCGTGTCTACCCGGTCATAGGGCTGGTTGGCCTCTACCGTTTGGTACAGGGCCGGGCGGCGCAACGTCAGATTTTGGTAATGGTAACGGCCGTCTGCGGAAAGATTGCTGTTGACGCCGTTGTCCAGATAATTGGCGACCGCCCAATTGGCCGTAAACTGTTCCAGAGTCACGTCGGGGGCAAACCCCTGCAAAATAGCATAGACGCCGGCCATGCCGTTGGCCGGGTGGCGGGCCAGTTCTTGCACGGCCGTTTCCCCCAACTGCTCCCACACATACACCAGGAACAGATAAGCGCCGGCATAATGGGCATACACCGCATCGTCCTCATAATTCCAACTGTTAAGGCGCGTGGCGGGATTTTCCAGGTAATCTGTGGTGCTGGCGGTGTCGCTGAAACCCAGCATGATCTCGGCCAACTGTGACAATCCCTCATTCATCCAGGCGGCTTCGCCAGGGTCCATATTCCATTGAATCAAATGCTGCACTTCATGGATGAGCGTGGCAAAATAAAGGTCCTCCCCTATTTCCAGTTCACCCATATTCAGGTAAATGATTTCTTGTTCATTGGAAAATTCAAAAAGGGTGCGCGGGTACACATCTTCAGTGCGGAAATAACCCAACTCATCAGCGGACGAACTGCTGATGTGCAGCACAGAAAAGCGGGGATCGTTATCTACACCAGGCTGCCAGACTGTGCCAAATAGTTCCACCAGCCGGGGGTAATGTTCAGATTCAAACCGATTAGCAGCAGTGGCTACGGCCGCCGCATTGATATTGACATCATTGGCTACCCAGAAGTAGGCATGTTCGGTCACGGCCGTTAGCGTAGCCAGAATCTCCTCATCATCCAGATAAAAGGTGGTGACATCACCCGGCTGGTAGGGAGAAGCCGTAATGGTGCGGGGGCCGCTGTAGTTGCCCAGGCGCATGGCCGTTTCGTAATAGTCATGCGCCGGAAACTCAGTCTGGTATAGTTGTTGTAAATCATATTCGGCGCGCGGCGGGAGGGTGGCCTGCGCAACGTTTGTGGGTACAGGTAATAACCAGGCAGTCGCAGCGCTGGTGGGTAGTGCGGTAGATAGAACGGCCGTGGCCACGGTTGATGGCGTTTCACTAACAGGTGTCGCTGAGGGTGGGGGTACGGCCGTGTCTTCCGGCCGGGTCACGGCGCGGCTGGGGATACTCTGCACCGTTTCGGTGGCAGTGGCATTGGCTGCTATCTCATCACGGAACTGTGTATACGCATAATAACCACCACCCAAACCCACAACTCCCACACACCCCAGGCAGAGCAGCAGAAACAGGCAACCCCCGGTCAACCACAGCGCCCAACGCCGGTTATCCGGCTCTGGATCAGAAGGGGGGGAAATACGAATCGTGTCGTTCATCGGCAAATTTCCATTGATGATGGATGGACAGTCGGCGGGCAATATCTCCCCAGCCGGGCGGGTTCACATCAGATGCAATAAGGATAACCGGGGGATGGCGACTGTCCAATAGGAAAAAGACACTGGTAGGGCGCCGATAGCCATTGTCAATAACCGGGACGCGGATGGCAGTTGGCCGGTTTCTCTTTGCCCGCGCACATAGAGGTGGAAGTGTTCTGTCTCTACGATTTATCCGACCGCAACTGCCATAATTTGAGCGCCAGATTCAGCCCCAGCCGCATATTCGCCTGGTTCAGATCATGCCCGGTAAGTTCCTGGATGCGCTCCAATCGGTACAGCAATGTGTTTCGATGCACAAAGAGGGACTCGGCCGTCTGGCTGATGTTGCCATGATGGTTAAAGTAGGCGTCAATGGTTTGCACCAGGGCGCTGTTGTGCCGTTCGTCATAATCAATCAGTGGCCCAATCACCTGCCGCGTAAAGGTGCGCACCGCCGGAATATCCTCCAACTGCCCCAGCAGCCGATACACACCCAGGCTGCCAAATTCCACCACCTCGTCCCGAATTTGCAGTCGCGCGCTGAGCTGCATAGCCTGGAGCGCCTCGCCATATATGCGCGGCCAATCGGTCAGCGAGGAGGCGGGGCCGCTCATCCCGGCAATTACGCTCTCTTTGGGGAATTCGGCGCGCACTTGTTCCAGAATCCGTCGCCCCAGTTCACTGGCGGAGTCCATATCGTTTTCAGCGCGCAGTTCCTGGAAGATGCAGATGTGGGCGCTACCGTAGACGTGTACCAGGGCGGCACGGCCGTGTGTGGAGAGCACCCAGTTCACGGCCGTTTCCAACCGGCGCAGCGAAGGCGCATCCTTGCCCACCCAGGTTAGCGTCATGGCTGCATGGGGCGTACTTGTTTCATGATCCAGGCGGCTGGCCAGCCGGTCAATCTCACGTGGCGGCAGCGTGCCTGCCAGCAGCCCTTCCAGAAAATCGCCGCGCAGCGCCTTTTTCGCCTCGCTGACCGCCTTTGCCTTCGCCATCTCCAGGGCAAACGCCGCCGCGCCATGCTCTACCGCCTGCTGGTCTAGCAAATCTAGCTCGTCTGCCAGCCCAATGAGCGACAGATAGCCGCGCGCCCGGTCGCCGGAAATGATGGGGCTGACCAGACGGCCGATATTTTCAATGGGCAGAATTTGCTGCCAATGGCTCTGGCGGGCGCGGGCGGCGGCTTTGCGGTTGCGCAAAACAGCGGGCAGTTCTTCCCGCTGTGTCAACTCTTCGACGATCTTTTCCACATCCAGCGTGTTTGACGCCGGGACGCTGATCGCCTTGATCTCCAGCCGCTTGTCCTGAACAACCACAATTTTGCCGGTGAGTTTGGCGATCACGTCGGTCATGGCCGGAATGCCCTGTTCTTCGCGGGACATTTCCGAGAGGGTGCGGTATAGCTGCAAGCCACGCTCGGTGGTGGCGGAATAGCGGTCTACCAATAAGGCGGCAATGGCGCGGTTGGCTTCACGCACCGAGGTTTCTGGTGGGGCAATAAGTATGGGCAGGTCGAGCCGGGTGGCTTCTTCGGCCGTGGCCTCTGACACTGCCCGAAACAGCAAAATACCGGCCACATCCAATTCAGCCAGGGTTTGCAATTTAGGGATCAATTGTTTGTCGGCCAGCCGCTCTTGTAGGGCGGGGGGCAAGATGACCAGGTCATGTATTTGCGCCTGCAAGGGCAAATTGTCCCAGGAGGTGAGAACGACCACCCAATCCACTTTGCGGCGGGCGGGGTCTTTGCCGGCGGCTACGGCCGTTTGCAGCGGCAGCGCCAGCCGCAGCACATCGCTGATATTCACTTCCCCATGCGAGGGTTGGTTGCTCATATTCTTCAGGAGATTATAGAGATGGGGAGATTAAGAGATTAACGCACCAATCTTTTAATCTCCCCATCTCCCCATCTCATTCTTTCGGCCACTATTTATCGGAAGCCGCACAATAAATGTTGCCCCTTCACCAGGGGCGCTGACCACATTAATTTCACCGCCATGCTGTTCAATGATGCGATGGCTGGTGGCCAGCCCCAGGCCGGTTCCTTTGCCGGGGTCTTTGGTAGTATAAAACGGTTCAAAAATATGAGCCAGTTCTGCGGCAGCCATTCCTTTGCCATTGTCGCGGAATAGAACCTGCACATAGTTGGGATCTGGAGAAAGTCGGGTGGTAATTTCAATCTGGCGGTCTTGGGCAACCACTTGCAGGGCGTCGCGGGCGTTGATGACCAAATTGAGCCAGACGCTTTTGAGGTGCTCCCAACTGGCAACGATGGGGGGGAGGTCATTGGCCAGATTTTGCACAACCTGGGTATCGGCCGTTAACAATTGATATTGCACCAGCGCCAACGTCTGACGAATGGATTTGTTAATGTCATCCGCCTTAAAATCATACTGCTCCTGGCGGGCAAAATCCAGCAGGCCGCGCACCACACGGGTCGCCCGCTCCCCAGCCTGCTGGATCAGGTCTACCGATTCGTAATTTTCATCGTCGGGGGGGATGGTGAGTTTGAGGATTTCGGCGTTGGCGTTGATGGCCGTCAGGGGGTTGTTGATTTCGTGGGCTACGCCGGCGGCCAACTGGCCGATGGCCGCCAGTTTGCCCGCTTGCAGCAGCGAGCTTTCCAGCCGCCGCTCTTCGGTGCGGTCTTGCCAGACGACGACGGCGCGGGCGGAACTGGCCTGTTTGCCGGGGATGGGGTAGGCGTTGATGTCCCATTCGCGGGGCAGGTGGTCGTCGCCTTTGTAGTTGAGCGTCCAGTGCCCGGCCTGTTTTTCACTGAGAGTGTGGGACATCAGGCAGTGGTCGCAGGGGGCGACACGGCCGTAAAACGCCCGATAACACACCTGCCCCACTAACTCTTCCAGGGTGGCGTCCAGTTCATCCACTTTGGCCTTATTCACCGCCACCAGTTGCCATTCGTCGTTGATGGTGTAGATGGGGTTGGGAATGCCGTCTATGAGCGCCTGTAAGGTGTTGCGGTTTTCCAGAAGCTCTTGCTGGCGCTGGCGGATGCGTTGGAAGAGCCAGGCGTTTTCCACCGCTTCGCTGACGGAACTGGCGAGTGAGTTGAATATGTCCAGGTCAAAATCAGTGAAACGGCCGTCCTGTTTGTTATAGCCGCAGATGACGCCCACAGCCCGCCCGCGCACCAGCAGCGGGGCGATGACCAGCGATTGCACATCGTAGTTGGGCGGCGCATCTGTTGTGGGTTGGTAACGGCCGTCGGCGGCGGCCTGGTTCAAATAGATCGCCCGTTGTTCGTTATAAGCCAGCCCCATGATCCCCTCATCGGTGGCGAGGGAGGGCAGCGCCGTCACCGGCACTTCCCCGTCACGGTTGCGCAGATTTTTGTAGCGCAGTTTGCCCCCTTCCAGCAGCAGCACGGCGGCGAGTTCTACTTCCATGAGGGTGTGGATGCCTTCGATGGCCGTTTCCAGAATTTCCGTCTGCTCCAGTTTGGCTGCCACCGTCTGCGCCAGCCGGTTCAGCCCGGCCAACTGCTGCCCCTGTCGCTGCAACTGCTTCTCCAACTGCTGCGTGCGCAGAATTGTCTTCACCCGTGCCAGCAATTCCTGGGGACGGTACGGCTTGGTGATGTAATCGTCCGCCCCGGCGGTGAGCGCCTCCACCTTTTCGCTGCTACCCGCCGCCGCCGTCAGCAGCACAACCCGTGTATACCGCAGGTCGGGATGCTCCCGAATCCACGTTAGCACATCCAGGCCAGACAGGTTGGGCATCCGCATATCCAGCAGCACCAGATCGATCTCTGTCTGGTTCTGCACCGTAGCGGCTAAAAACGAAATGGCTTCTTCGCCATCGCTGGTGATGGAGACCTCAAAACCCTCTTTTTTGATCAGGTAATCGGCCAGCGATTCGGCAATCTCCGGTTCGTCATCCACAATGAGCAGATGAGATGGTGGTGGGTTGGATTCTGAGAGGGGGAGAGTGGCTGACATCAAGATTGGAGATTAGAGATTGGAGATTAGAGACTCAATCTCTAATCTCCAATCTCTAGTCCTCTTGCGGCGTAGTGGTAAAGGTATACCCATGCCCCTGCACGGTAAGGATGTAACGTGGTTCGTTGGGGATGGGTTCGATCTTTTCGCGCAGGTTTTTGATGTGGGCGCGCACCAGTTCGGGGCTGCCGGTGTCGCGGGGGTAATCCCACACATCTTGTAAAAGCTGCTGGCTGTTAAATACCTGGTCGGCATGGCTCATCAGGTGGTAGAGCAGGTCAAACTGCACATTGGTCAACAGGGCCACGCCGTGAGGGGTGGTGACTTTGAAGCTGCGCGTGTCCAGCACTGCTTTACCGGCAACGACTTCAATTGGCGGTGTTGTCACCTCGGCTTTGGGGGTGATGCGGCGCATGATAGCCCGCACCCGCAGTTGTAACTCCTCCATGTTAAATGGTTTTACCAGGTAATCATCGGCGCCGGCGCGGAAGCCTTCGATTTTATCTTCGTCTTTGGCTTTGGCCGTCAGGAACAGCACCGGGATTTCCTTGAGCAACGGGTCGCCGCGCACCTGGCGGCACACCTGGTAGCCATCCATGCCGGGCATCATAATATCCAGAATGAACAAGTCAGGCGGATGGCGATGCGCCAGTTGTAGCCCTTCGGTGCCGCTGTTTGCCACCATGACGGTGTGGTCATAGGTTTTCAGGACACGCTGCAAGGTGCGCGATACCAGTTCATCATCGTCAATAACCAGGATGGTAGCCATTCGGAACTCCTTTGTGAAAGGCCCTATGGACTTCCCCTTAAGCCCTTAAGGTCTTCATTATGTGAACCTGCCGGTGTAGTATATCAGATTTTTGCCAACACCCAATGGGTTCATAATTCATATAAGCAAAGGCCCAATTCTCATCTTGTTTGCTTGGTGTTACACTATGGACACAATTCCGTAACTATCCCATGGTATGTAACAGTTAATGTGTGGAGTGGTGGTATGTGGCAAAAGTGGCGGGCGGATAAATCAGAACCCGGCCCGGAAAAGGCGGCTATCAACTTCTGGGAGGTTTTGAACACGGCCGCGGCTGCTTTACAGCGGTCTGCGCATTCGGAAACGGCCGTGTACGAAGCATTCCGAGAACAGATGACGCTGTTAGGGTTGGAAGGCAGCATTAACTGGTTTGACGAAGAATATACCAGGCTGACAATTGCCGCCGTTGTTTTTTCGCCCCGCCTGCTGCGCCTGCTGCGCCGGTTTGAACGCCTGGCGGGGCAAACGGCCGTGGGCTTCCAACTGCCGTTAACCGTGTTAGGAGAGCAGCGAGATGTTTTCGCCGGTGGCAAGGCGGTATTCCTACCCGACAACACATCGCTGCTACGAGCATTGGTTTCGGAAAAGACACGGCCGTTTTTCCGCCAATTCCTGGCTGCCTTTGGGGGGATGTCCGGTGTACTCGCCCCCTTGTACGCCGGTGGGCGGGTCAGTGGGGTTTTGTATCTGGCAGATCCCGCGATAACGGCCGAAGATTGCACGGCCGTGACTGCCCTGGCCAACCACCTCTCCATTGCCATTGAAAATGCCCGCCTGTTCCAGCAAATGCGCCAGAACGAAGAGAAAATGCGCCTGCTGACAGATAATGTGCCCGGCGTTATTTATCAATGTGTGAACAATTACACCTTTGACATGCTCTATTTGAACGATACGGTGGAGGCGCTGACCGGCTACCCTAAAGAGATGTTTTTGCGTGGGGAAATTAGTTTCCGCGATCTATACCATCCTGATGATACCCACCTCATTCTGCCGGAGCGGGAAGAACCGCCATGGGGTGGCATGTTCCAGATCACCTATCGTATTCGCCACCGTTCAGGCGCCTGGCGTTGGGTAGAGGATTTTGGAAAAGGGGTCTTCAGCAAGGACGGCAAACTACTGTTTTTAGAAGGTAGTATCACGGACATCACCGAACGGAAACAGGCGGAAATCCTACAATCGGCGCTGTATCGCATTGCCACAGTAGCCAATGCTGATCTAAGTTTGGAACAGCTTTACCCGGCTATCCATGCCATTCTCAGCGATTTAATGGATGTGCAGAATTTTTACATTGCGCTGGTAGAGGAACCTTCGGGGCTGCTTCATTTACCATACTTTGTTGATGAGATGGATGCATATGATGGCCTGCCGTTTGATGGCAGCGGCGGGCTGACAGCCTATGTCATTGAAACTGGACAGCCCCAACTGCTCTCCCGCATGGAGCTTAAGCGGCTGATACAGCTAGAATTGGTGCAGGTCATTGGCGCTATGCCTGAGGTATGGCTGGGTGTGCCGCTGCGTACTCAGGCGCGGGTATTTGGCGCTTTGGTAGTGCAAAGTTACCGGGATGGCCTGGCTTACACCGAGCGGGAACAGCAACTTCTATTTTTTATCTCCGGGCAGGTGGCAGCGGCCATTGAACGGAAGCGGTCTGAAGACCAACTGCGGGCAATGGCGGCGGAAATTGTGAAACAGGCGCGGATTTTTGAGGAGATTTTGGCGACGACGCCGGATCAATTTGTGGTGTATGACCGCGACGGCCGTATCACCTTTGCCAGCCCGGCCATGTTGCAAGGTTTACGCCTGTCGCTGGACGATGTGCAAGGAAAGACGTTGGCAGAACTGCGCTTTTTACCCCAGGATGTCATTGCCCAGGCGGACCGTGAACGGGTGGAGGTGTTTGTTACCGGCAGGCCATTTCACGGTGAAATTCGGGTGCAACTTGATATGGGCGTGCGCGACGTTGAGTATATTTTGTCACCGATCACGGATGAGATGGGGCAGGTAACGGCCGTTGTCTCCGCCGCCAGAGATGTCACCCAACGGAACAAAACAAAAGCAGCACTGCACCATGCCCAGAAAATGGAAAGTCTGGCCATTCTGGCCGGCGGCGTCGCCCACGATTTTAACAACTTGCTGGTGGGCATGATGGCCCAAGCCTCGTTGGCAATTGCCAAATCACCGGCCGACAACCCGGCCGCGCCCCATATACACAAGGCGATGCAAAGCGCGGAGCGGGCTGCCGCGCTCACCAAACAGATGCTGGCCTACTCCGGGCATGGGCAGTTTACGGCCGTGCCCCTCAACCTCAACGACCTCATCCGCGATAATGTGCAGTTGCTCCAGGTGCCCCTGAGCGCCAACGTGCGTTTGCGTCTTGATCTGGTAGCCGACCTGCCTCTCATTGAAGGCGACCCCGGCCAGATACAACAATTGTTGATGAATCTGGTGCTCAACAGCAGCGAAGCGATTGGCAGCCGCGAAGGGGTGATCCAACTGGCGACGGCCGTGCGCTCCCTTACGACCGCCGACGACATTTACTGGCAAATCACCAACAGCCCCCTGGCGCCCGGCGACTACATTTGCCTCACAGTGGAAGATAATGGCGAAGGCATGACAACCCAAACATTATCGCGCCTGTTTGAACCCTTCTTTTCCACCCGGTTCACCGGGCGGGGACTGGGGTTGGCGGCCGTATTAGGCATTATGCGTGGGCATCAGGGTGGAATACGGGTGGTGAGCACCCCTGGACAGGGGGCCACGTTTGAACTGATGTTTCCCATTAGCCAGGTGGAGTTGGCGATGGGTGTATCGTCCACGCCTGCATCTGCTCCCCCTGGTATGGTGCTGGTGGTGGATGACGAACCTGCTGTTTGCGATACCGTAGTGGATATTTTAGAGCTAGAACAGATTGCGACGATGACGGCCGTGGATGGGCACGCCGGCATTGCTACTTACCAGCAGTATCAGGATCAAATAGGGTTGGTTTTATTAGACCTGTCACTGCCCGATCTAAGCGGGGAAGAAGTTTTTGCCCGGCTCAAAACAGTAAACCCCCAGGTTCGGGTCATTCTCACCTCCGGCTATGCGGAAATAGAGGCCGTGCGCGGTTTTGGCAACGGTCTGGTCGCCTTCCTGCAAAAACCATACTCCCTGGACGACCTGGTAAAAGTCGTCCGCCAACACTTACCTGCCCCCAACAATTGACCCCGCCCACCCACCGATAACCGATAACCACCTCCACTCAGTGTCATCTGTACACTTTTGCCAAACGGGAGGGTTTTGCTTTCTGGCAACTTGACCGTAGAGAATGAGTCGCTGCTGCCGTATACTTCATCGTGACTTGTGCTGAAATGCGCGGTTCAGTGGGAAATAGTGGGAATCAAAGAGGGCGATGGTACCATCGCCCTCTTTGGCGTTTATAACTTTGGCCTCTATCCGGCCAGCCACGCCGCGTATTTGATTGAACCCGATGGAAGCGTTAAGGTATGAATAAAGAAGCGTGATCAGCAGCCAATCATCCGGTCTTGCTCCGGGCGGCAGCTATAAGCTGCCGCATTTGGCTGCAACGGTCACTTATTTGACGGGTAGCGAGCAATAATTGGTCAAGATTCATTTGACTTAGCTCATTGAGGGCCGTCGCCAGGGTGGATTGATCGGCGAAGCGAGAGATTCGATTGACTTGCGCCAAATTCTGTTCGCAGCGCAGTTTTGTAAGGTGACAGGTCTCGGAGACCTGTCAGGTCTGAGTCTTTTCCGCCACCAGCACCGTCACGCCGCTGCGCGGAAGCTGGATGCGCTCAATGGTCAGGGCAAAACCGGCGGCGGCAAACCGCTGGCGAATCGGTTCCCACAGGGCATCGGCGGGCCAGATGTGCCCCTCCTCTTCCGTAAATACCCCTTCGCGCTGCCCGGTAATTTGAAAGAGCCAGTCAATGAAACGGTAGATGTGCCCCTGCCCGTTGAGATGGCCTTCCGGCACGATGACCAGACGGCCGTGCGCCCGCAATACCCGGTGTGCCGCCGCCAACGTGAGTGGGTCAATGATGTAATCGGTGGGGAAGGTCGCCAAGATGGTGTCGAACACGGCCGTGGCAAACGGCAAATCCTGCACCATCCCCCGCACCAGCGGCACCGTGCGCTGCGTCCGCCGCCGTGCCTGCCGCCCCATGTAGGAAGACAAATCCAGCCCCACCACGTCAAAGCCCTGGTTTTGCAGCGCCAGCAGCATATGGCCCGGCCCATGCCCCAATTCCAACACCCGCCGTCCCTGCACAAAAGGCAGCGCCGCCAACTGCCACTGCCGCCACTGCCCCAACGAGACGCCCCAACTGACCGGGCCATACGTCCAGGCCATCTCGTTATACAGCAGGCGAAAGCCAAAGCGCACCAGATTAACCCACCAGTTTCGCCACATCATCAAATTTCTCGGTCTTTTGTCACTTGCAAATGTTCGGACTGTGGTGACAATATGCTCCAGGTTTGACAAATCTTGGAGATTTGTCAAATCTTGCGAAGGACCTATTTTGCCCCTTTGTCCCTTTGCGTCAAAATAAACAGGAATTCAACGTGGGTAGCAGCCCCCACGCCATATGAAAACAGGGTACCAATTCATAGCATTTTATCCGCGTCATCCGCGTGAATCTGCGTCCTAATTACGAAGGAGACCCATATGAAAATCAAACGCATTGCCATCAGTACCGGCGGGGGCGACGCCCCGGGGCTGAACGCCGTTATTCGCGCTGTGGTGTTGGCGGCTAACCAGCGCGGTTGGGAATGTGTGGGCATTCGGGACGGCTACAACGGCCTGCTCATCCCCGAACAGTTCCCCCAGGGCGGCCTGATTCCTCTGGATCGGGACCGGGTACGTGGCATCACCCACCTGGGCGGCACCATTTTGGGCACCACCAACCGGGGCAATCCGCTGCACTACCCCGTCTTGAATGAGGCGGGCGTCTACGAGGAAGTGGATCGCGGCGATGAGCTAGTGGAGCGTTTCCGCGCCGCCGGGCTGGATGCGTTGATTGCCATTGGCGGCGACGGCTCGCTGGAGATTGCCTATGCCCTGGCGCAAAAAGGGCTGACCGTCATTGGCGTGCCCAAGACCATTGACAATGACCTGGATAAGACAGTGGCGACCTTTGGGTTTCACACGGCCGTCGCCTTTGCCACCGAATGTATTGACCGCCTGCACTCCACGGCCGAAAGCCACCAGCGGGTCATTGTGGTGGAAGTGATGGGGCGCTACGCTGGCTGGATTGCCCTGGATTCCGGCGTAGCCGGTTCGGCCGATGTGATCCTCATCCCGGAAATCCCCTACGACATTAACAAGGTGGCGGAAAAGATACGAGAGCGAGACCGCCTCGGCCGTGAGTTTTCCATTGTGGTGGTGGCCGAAGGGGCCAAACCGGCGGGCGGCGAAGTAGTCATCCAGGGGAAGGCTGTGGGGCAGGCGGAGCGGCTGGGCGGCATTGGGCAAAAAGTAGCTGCTGCGTTAGAAGCCCTGACCGGCAAAGAGTGTCGCGTGGTAGTGTTGGGCCATTTGCTGCGCGGCGGTCGGCCGACGGCGTATGACCGGCTCATCTCGCTGCGGTTTGGGGCGGCGGCCGTGCGCGCCCTTGCCGAAGTGCAGTCCGGCATTATGGTGGCGCTGGACCCACCCAACGTCAACTACGTGCCCCTGGCTAAGGTCGCCGGGCGCATGAAACAGGTACCGCTGGACTGCGACACGGTGCTGACGGCGCGGGATTTAGGCATCAGTTTTGGCGATTAACGTCATAGGCCAGGTATACAATGCTCTCTGTCTGGTGAAAGCCGAGGCTTTGATAAAGGTGAAGGGCGGGAGCGTTGTTGGCCCAGACGCCCAACGTCACGGCCGTGACCCCCTGTGTGGCTAATTGAGACAAGACTATGTGCAGCAGGGCACGGCCGTAGCCCTGCCCTTGCTTTTCCGGGATGATGCCAATGGGTTCTAACTGCACGCTCCGATCGGTCTGCGGTCGCAGCCAGACAAAACCGATGGGGGTGTCACCTTCCATTAAAAAGAGCATATCTTCGCTGCGCCGCAGTGTGCCCGCCACTTCTGCTTCTGTGAACGGCTGGTTCCAGGGCAGACCGGTGAAACAGGTGATGTATAGCTGGCAGAAGAGGGGGATGGCGGTGGCAAGTGGCAGGTGGCGGGTGACAAGTGACCATTGACCATTGACAAGTGACCATTGACCATTGACCATTGTCAATTCCATCATCCATTCTTCGTGTTCGATGAAAAAGCCGTTTTTCAGCAGGAAGTGGGCGGCGGGAGTGTGCAGGTGGGGGACGGGGTAGGAAAGTTGGGTAACGGCCGTGCCCCTCAATTCTGTTTTGATATGCGTTAGCAGGTGTGTGCCATAACCCTGTCGCTGCCGGGCTGAGGCCACAAACCCTTGCAGTTCTACCAGGCCGGGCAGGCCGGGAACGGGCAGGATGGCGGCGTAGGCGATGGGGGTGTTGTTTACGAGGAGCGTCCAGGCACGGCCGTTGGCCCGCAATATCCCCTCCATATGCGCCCTCCAGCTTGGGCGGGTGTGATGTTGGTGGGGAAAGAGGGTGTTGTGGACGGCCGTGAGCGTGGCCGCATCACCTGGATTGTAAACACGAATCATGCCTGCCGCCTTTGTATTCCTGACGTAAAATAATCACACAAAGATTACACAGTCGTAACGAGATTTGCCAAATCGCGTTACGCTGAAGGAGATAGGTTGAAACAATCAAACGTGGTTTTGGAAATGTTAGCGCCGGTGGTGGATGGCACGGCCGTGTTGCTTGGCTTTTTCTTTCTGGCCGATATGAGCGCGGGGTTTTCCGAGCGGCGGGCAACGAATGTGGTCGCCCTGACGTTCGTTTATTTTCTCTTTTGCGTGGCGGTGTATCTCATTCGCAAGTTGGAACCACAGTTGGCGGCAGATGAAGCAAAAGTAAACATCCCCGCATGGTTAACGGCACGGCCGACGATGACGGTGTTGGCTGTTCTTTTTGGCCTGACGCTGGCGGTGCTGCTGCTGCAACTGTTGGGGTATTGGGAGTCGGTGTTGTTGGTGGATGATCGCCGCCTGGGAGCCGGGGAATCTTCGGCGTTTTTTGTCTATGCACCCGGCGCGTTTCTGGCGGCCTCGCTTTTTTACATTCTGGTGCTGAGTGCGCCGACGCGGGAGACGATTCTGGTACACAGCCGCCGCTATGTGCCGCTGGCGCTGTTGGGGTTAGCGGGGGTGAATGGGATGATGTTGCTGCTCACGGCCGTACTCCAATCCCTTTCCCTGCCCTGGTACATTCTACTGCCCGCCTTGCTGCTGCTATTTGGCCCGCCGCGGGTGTGGTATTTGTGCAAACGGCCGTCCCTCCTGCCGCTAATCTCTTTTTTGTTGATGTTGTTAGTGGCTATAATTGGGTAATTGAGGAATTGCCTTGCCAGTTACCCAATTACGCAATCACTCAATCATCTTTTTAAGCAATTCCTGAACAGGTGTGGGTTTGAGCCAAACCCCTGCTTATGCCTGGTATACAATAGTGAACTGAGAAGTTCAACTTTTCCTGAATAGTTGAACTTCTGAATAATATGGAGTGAGAAGCGCCTCAAACAAAAAACGTATGATTCGTCCATTATTGGTGTGTCTTTCTGTATTGGTATTTGCCGGTTGTACCCTGGTGACGGCCGCGCCGCCGTCGCCTACGGCCGTCGCTGCCATTGTTACCAGCCCGCCAACGCCCACACTGTTACCTTCGGCCATCCCCACCGACACGGCCGTACCCTCTGACACGGCCGTGCCGACCATCACCCCCACTCCCTTCCCCCCTGATCTTTCCATCAGCCCGGAAGGGGTGCGGCTGTATCCCGTGCCCGACATTTACGCCGGTGAAAAAGTGACCTTCCAAATCCTGGCGCACGTGCCGGACAATGTGAATCCCGCCGATGTCACCGTACACCTGCTGGTCAATTACCAGGATGTGGTCAGCGGCACGCTCAACGCCTCCAACTTACAGGGCAGCGGCGTGGGGCTGTTTGAATGGGCCTGGGACACCACCGGCACGGTAGGCGCCAATCTGGTGCACGTCATTTTAGACCGGTACGATACCATTCAGGTGGGCGACGAAAACCGGGACAATAACCAGGTGGCGCTAGAAGTGACGGTGCTAGACCCGGCCACGCTTTCCCGCCCGGAACGGGAGGCGGCCTGGACATCGGCCGAAATTGCCTGCTGCGTCTTGCATGTGGTCAAGGGCACGGCCGCCGAACGGGATTTGAACCAGTTGAAGATGGCAGTGGAAACGGCCGTGCAGCAAGCCATCGCTCGCCTGGGTGAACAACCGGCGCGCAAACTGGATGTTTACCTGATAGACCGCGTCATCGGCCAGGGTGGGTATGCCGGTTACTCCATTGTCGTCTCTTACCTGGATCGCAGCTACGCCAACAACGGCTTCCACCAGATTATGACCCATGAAGCCGTGCATATTCTGGATCGTCAGTTTGCCCCGGAGCGCATTAATTCGCTGGCCGAAGGAGTGGCGGTGTGGGCCAGCGATGGCCATTACAAGTCGGAAAATATAGACCGGCGCGCCGCCGCTTTGATAGCCATTGGGCAGTATGTGCCGCTGGCGCAGCTTTTTGACAATTTTTACCCGGTGCAGCACGAAATTGGTTATCTGGAAGCGGCCGGCTTTGTGAAATACCTGATTGATACCTATGGTTGGCGGCGCTTCCGTGACTTTTACAGCGATGTGAAAGCGGGCGATGCCGCCACCCTGTCTGGCGCAATAGACCTGAAGTTGCAGCAGCATTTTAGCCTGACGTTGGCCGAAGCCGAGCGCCAATGGCTGGCTTTTCTGGCGCAGCAGCCGCCCGACCCGGCCGCGGTGGCCGATTTGCAAGCCACCGTCCGCTTCTACAACGTCATGCGCCGTTACCAGCAGCTCTATGACCCCACCGCCTACTTCCTGACCGCCTGGCTGCCCCACCCGGAAACATTGGTGCGCGAAGGCAACCCCGCCGACCTGTCACGCCGTCCCCGCGCCGAGGTGAATGTGACGTTGGAGGTGATGTTGCAGGCCGCGGACACGGCCGTGCGCGACGGCAACTATCAGCAGGCCAACATATTGCTGGACAGTATCGAGCGGGTGCTCAACAGCGGCGAATTCCTGGACCCCCTGGCGCGCAATTATCTGGAAGTGGTGCGGGTGGCCGATAAGGCCGGTTTTGAAGCGCAGCAGATAGCCCTCAACGGCAGCCGCGCTGTCGTCAAGGCCACCCCTGCCAACGGTGTTAACCTGACCAATCTGACCGTTGTCCTGTCTGGCAATCATTGGATCTTGTCGCAATGATCCATGTGTAGCGCCGCCCGCTACACATGGATCATTTTGTCTTTTATGCTACAATGCCGCTTAATAGTGGGATTGACCGATTGGCGAAAAAGTTAGAAGAGGAATCTCATGATTGAAGTGGTAGTAGATAGCATCCGTATCAGTCTGGTCTCTCAGCACCGCATTGTGGTGTTGCGGGAGGTGGACAGTGAACGCCAGTTACCCATCTGGATAGGCCCCTATGAAGCAGATGCCATTACCATTGAACTACAAGACGTGGAAGTGTCGCGCCCTGTAACACATGATTTGCTCAAGAATGTGATTGCGGCACTGGGCGGCAAGGTGTCTCATGTGTTGATCAAGGCGTTGAATGATGGCGTTTTTTACGCCAGCCTGTTTGTGGATATGAACAGCGAATTGAAGGAGATTGACAGCCGCTCCTCGGACGCCATAGCTCTGGCAGTGCGTGTGAAAGTGCCCATTTTTGTCAATGAAGCGGTGATGGATGAGGTGGGTGTGCTGCCAGAGCCGGATATTTTGGAAGAGGAAACCAGGGAAGAGGAAGGCGAAACGCTGGACGTCTTTTCTGATTTTGTAGATTCGCTGGATTTTGAGGATTTTGACGAATAGCCTGACACAAAGACCTGACAGGTTTTTAAAATCTGCCAGGTCTGGATGGTTAGAAGACAACCCAATACTGTGTAGTCAGACGTGAAACGCCCCGGTTTCACGTTTTGCTTTCTGATACAATTGCCCGCATGACGACCATAGACCGCCTCCCCCCCCATAGTCTGGAAGCCGAAGAAGCCGTCCTCGGTTCGCTGCTGATTGACCCGGACGCTATTTTTGACGTCGCCACTTTCCTGCGCCCGGAAGCCTTTTACAGCGCCCAGAACCAGACGATCTACGACGCCATTCTTTCCCTCACCGACCGGCGTGAACCGCTGGACCTGATTACGCTGTCGGAAGAGCTGCGGCGGCGGGAGCAACTGGAAAAGGTGGGCGGCGAGGCCACCATCATCAGCCTGATCAATGCGGTACCGACGGCGATCAATGCGGTGAGCTACGGCCGTGTCGTCGAGGCCGCCTCCCTGCGCCGCAAACTCATTGGCGCCGCCAGTACCATCGCCAACCTGGCCTACGACGAAGCCGAAGATGTCAACATCGTCATTGACCGCTCCGAGCAAGCCCTGTTTAGCATCAGCGAACAACGCACCACCCGCGACCTGGTGCCCGTCAAACAGATCGCCCGCGAATACCTGGAGCGCATCGAAAAACTGCACGAACGCGGCGAGGACATTATCGGCGTACCCACCGGCTTCACCGACCTGGACCGGCTACTGGGCGGCCTGAACAAATCCGACCTGCTCATCCTGGCTGCCAGGCCGGGTATGGGCAAATGCGTTACAGCCGATACCCGGCTGGTTGATCCCCAAACGGGTGCTCTGACCACCATTGAGACATTGGTGCAGCGCCAGGAGGCTAACCTGCTTACCCTGGATCATACCTATAAGTTACGGCCGTCGCAGGCCAGCCACTTTATAGACAATGGGATCAAGCCTGTTTACCGTGTCACCACCCGCCAGGGACGGGAAATTAAAACGACGCTTTCCCATCCCTTCCTGACCGTCAATGGCTGGCAGCCGCTTTATAATCTGGCTGTAGGTGACCGGGTGGCTACACCCAGAATCATCCCCGTTTTTGGGCAAAACGACGCGCCAGATTATGAAGTCAAAACGCTGGCTTATTTGCTGGCAGATGGTTCATTAGTGGGCCGCACTCCCCAATTTACCAACAGCAACCCCCACCTGCGCGAAGATTTTACCCAAGCCGCCCTGCATTTTCCGGGCAACAAGGCGCGTGTGGATGATTCCAACGGCCGTCGCACTCCCACCGTCTATATCAGCCAGGACGCCGCCTTCTTCGCACCCGAAAGGGCACACTTTGCCCAAAACTTGAAAACAATCATGCGGCAAAAAGAGATGTCCACAACGCAATTGGCGACCGAGGCAAATGTGGGCTATGGCACCGTCACTCAATGGCGTTCGGGCATTGCCATCCCCACACCGGCCAACTTTGACGCCATTTGCCAGGTTTTGGCCGTTAATGAAAACGGATTGCTGCCTACCGGCCTTGCTTATTCCAGCCAGATCAAAAACACATTGACAGACTGGCTGGAAAAGGTTGGCGTATGGGGTAAGGCAGCGGCCGAAAAGAATGTGCCCGCACAAGTTTTTGGCTATACCCAGCCCAAACTGGCGCTCTTTCTCAACCGGTTGTTTGCCTGCGATGGCAGCATCCATGTGCAGGGCCAGTCACAACCGGTGGTGTCTTACAGCACCATTTCCAAAGAGTTAGCCCACTCGGTGCAGCATCTCTTGTTACGCTTTGGCATCCTCAGCAAATTGCGTTCTCGCCAGATGAAATATCAGGGCAGCTACCGACCGGCCTACGAAATACGAGTGACCGATGCCGCCAGCGTGCTGACATTTGCGGCTGAAATTGGTGCATTGGGCAAGGAGGAATCGCTGGCTCGTGTTAAAGAATGTTGCCTGAACGTGGGCCGAAACAGCAATGTGGACACCATTCCCGTTGAAGTCTGGCAGCAAATTGCGCAGGCAAAAGGAGAACAAAGTTGGGCAACGGTTTACCGGCAGTTGGGATTCTCCCCTTCTCACAATCTCCACGTGGGTAAACGCGCCCCCAGTCGCGCCCGTTTGCTGGCGCTGGCAGATGTTCTACAGGACGAGCCGCTGCGCCATCTGGCCGCAAGTGATCTGTTTTGGGATGAAATCGTTTCTATTGAGTTTGTGGGCGAGCAGCAAGTTTATGATCTGACGGTGCCGGGCACACATAATTTTGTGGCCGACGATATGATTGTGCATAACACCGCCTTGCAAACGGGTATTGCGTTAACGGCCGCTACCCGCTATGGCAAACGGGTGGCGATGTTTAACCTGGAAATGTCCGGCGAACAACTGGTGCAGCGCATGATCGCCACCGAAACGCGCATAGATTCGCAGCGGCTGCGGCGCGGCCAGCTTCAAGAGCAGGAATGGCCTATTTTCATGGAGGCTATCGGCCGTCTCTCCGAAACGCGCATTTTTATTGATGACACCCCTTCCATCACCCCCAACCAGCTACGTACCAAGTGCCGCCGCCTCTATGCCGAGCATGGGCTGGATTTGATTGTGATTGATTATTTACAGTTGATGCAGGCCGAACGCTCGACTAACAACCGGGTGCAAGAAATCAGCGAGATTTCGCGCAGCCTGAAGGGGCTGGCGCGGGAACTGGATGTGCCGGTGCTGGCCGCCGCCCAACTCAGCCGGGCCGTAGAACAACGATCCGAGAAACGGCCGTTGCTCTCCGACCTGCGCGATTCTGGTTGTCTGACGGGCGATTCGCTGGTAACGATGGCCGATACGGGCGAGCGTGTGCCTATTCGCAATCTGGTAGGGCATCACAGCTTCCGGGTGCTGGCTTTGAATGAAGATACTTTGAAGGTGGAGACGGCCGTTGCCAGCCGCGCATTTTCCACAGGCATTAAACCGGTATATGAATTGAGAACACAATTGGGGCGTACCATTCGGGCCACAGCCAACCATCAATTCCGCACATTTGCTGGTTGGAAACGCTTGGATAAGTTGACAACATCAGACTTCCTGGCCCTGCCACGAAACATTACCATTGACACACAGCCAACGATGAGCCACGCGGAATTAGCTCTGTTGGGCCACCTGATTGGGGATGGCTGCGTTTTGCCCCGACACGCTATTCAATACACCACACGAGAAAATGATTTGGCGGAAGAAGTTGCTGCCTTATCCCTTGCAGCATTTGGTGAAGCCATCGCTCCGCGTATTCAACGGGAGCGCACATGGTACCAGGTCTATTTGACTTCAACACGCCATCACACACATGGCGTTCACAACGCCGTGACAGATTGGTTTACTGAATTGGGCATCTTTGGTTTGCGCTCTTATGAAAAGTTTGTACCGGAAAAAGTATTTACACAACCAACCGAAAGCCTTGCGGTGTTCCTGCGTCACCTTTGGGCAACAGATGGATGTATAAAAGTGCGGGAGGTTGACGGCCGTGTCTACCCGGCTGTCTATTACGCTTCAAGCAGCCCGCATCTGGCGCGTGATGTGCAAACGCTCTTGCTCCGCTTAGGCATCAATGCCCGTCTCAAGTGTCTGCCTCAAAAGGGGAAAGGTCGTGATCAATATCAGGCAATTATCAGTGGAAATGCCGATTTGCGAAAGTTTGTGGCCCATATCGGGGCCGTCGGTGCTTATAAATTACACAGTCTGCAACAATTAGAACAGTATCTGGATCAATCGGTAGCAAACACAAATCGGGACATTATTCCATTCACCGTCTGGCGCGAATATGTAACGCCAGCTATGTCCATGATTGGCATGACTGGTCGGCAAATGCAAGAAGCTATCAACCAACCCTATTGCGGCACATCCTTATATAAACAAAATGTGAGCCGTGACCGGGCGGCACGAGTGGCCCAGGCTGTACAATCTGAGCCATTGGAGCGTTTAGCTCAAAGCGACGTTTATTGGGACAAGATTGTCTCCGTAAATTATGTTGGTGAAGAAGAGGTTTATGATCTTACCGTTCCTGGCCCACACAATTTTGTGGCGAATGACATCATTGCCCATAATTCTATCGAGCAAGACGCCGATGTGGTCATGTTCATCTACCGCGACGAATACTACAATCCCGATACCACCGAACGGCCGAACATCGCCGAAATCAATATCGCCAAACACCGCAACGGCCCTATCGGCAGCGTAGACCTGTATTGGCATGGCAAACTGGCCACCTTCCGCAACCTGCAACGCCAGGAAATCAACCTGTAGGAATGGTCAATTTTCAATTGTCAATTGACCATTAACCATTGACTGACCATTATGAAAGGCTTCCCCGGATTTCCCGAAGGCAAACTAAAACTGACGCAGATTCCCAATCTGTTTTTCAGCGACCTGCTGCCAATTATTGACAATCTGGCGGAGCTAAAGGTGACGCTGTACGCATTTTGGGCGTTGGGGCAGAAAGAGGGCAAGGTGCGTTTCTTGCGCCTGACCGACTTTATGAACGACACGGAGTTTGTCAAAGGGTTGGGGCCAACCACCCAGATTGCCACCGAAAATTTGCTGGATGGGGTGGAACGGGCGGTGGCGCGAGGCACCTTTTTGCACATCAACATCGAGAGCGCGGACGGCAAGATGGATTTGTACTTTTTGAATACGGTGAAGGGGCGCACGGCCGTAGACGGCATCACCCGCGGCGAATGGCGACCCAACCCCGACCAGGACGAACCGATCACCCTGCTGGTGGAACGGCCGAACATCTTCGTCCTGTACGAGCAAAACATTGGCCCCCTCACCCCCGTCATCGCCGACGAACTGCGCGACGCCGAGCAGACCTACCCGCCGCGCTGGATCGAGGAAGCCATCCAACTGGCCGTAGAAAACAACGTCCGCAAATGGCGCTACGTCGTCAGCATCCTGGAACGCTGGCGGCAAGAAGGAAAACAACATGGAACCGGCCGGCGAGATACTCAAAAGGAGTTACGCCAACCTATCCCCGATGACCTCAAAGACATCATCAAGCGGTAACGCGGCCGCGGAATTTGAAGGTCTGGGCAAACCCGACTGCCCACACTGTGGCGGCCTGGGTTATGTCATGCCAGACGTACCGCCCATTCACCCCAGCTTTGGCCGGGCCGTGCCCTGCGCCTGCCGCGCCGTAGACCGCGAACTGACGCGCATGGAAAAGTTGCAGCGCATCAGCCAGATTGGCGCGCTGCAACATTGCACCTTTGAAACCTTCCTGGCCGAAGGGCATGGCCTGACCCCCAGCAAACAACTCAACCTGAAAATGGCCTATGAACGGGCTTCGGCTTATGCCAGAGAACCCAAAGGGTGGTTGGTTTTCAAAGGGGGGTACGGCTGCGGCAAGACCCATTTGGCGGCGGCCATTGCCAATTACCGGTTGGCTCTGGGACATTCGGTGCTGTTCATCAACACACCCGATTTGCTGGATCATCTGCGGGCGGCTTATGCCCCCAACGCTACCTCTGGCTACGACGAACGTTTTGACCAGGTGCGCAATGCCCGGCTGCTGATTCTGGACGACCTGGGCACACAGAGCAATAGCGAATGGGCGCAGGAAAAGCTGTACCAGATTTTCAACTATCGCTACAACGCCCACCTGCCCACCGTCATTACCACCAATCTGGAATTGGAAGCGATAGAGATTCGCATTCGCTCACGCATGGTTGATCCCAGCCTGGTGCAAATTATTCACATCGCCGCTCCGGACTTTCGCCGGGCGGGGGTGGATCAGGATCAATCCGACCTGTCTACACTGAGTTTGCATCACGACAAGACGTTGGAGAACTTTGATTTGCGGGAGCGGGAACTGCCGAAGTCACAGTCAGATAATTTGAAGCGGGCGTTGGAAACGGCCGTAGAGTTCGCCCAATCCCCCCAAGATTGGCTGGTCTTCAACAGCATCGGTTATGGCAACGGCAAGACCCATCTGGCTGCCGCCATCGCCAACGCCATTGCCAAACAAGGTGAGCCGGTTTTGTTCATTGTGGTACCTGACTTGCTGGATCATTTGCGGGCCACCTTTAACCCGGCCAGTGGCCAACGTTATGACAAGCTGTTTGATGAGATCAAGACGGCTTCTGTGCTGGTATTGGATGATTTAGGCACGGAGAGCGCCACCCCCTGGGCGCGGGAGAAGCTGTACCAGCTATTCAACTACCGCTACAATGCCCGCCTGCCCACCGTCATCACCACCGCTACGCCGGTAGACGAGATTGACCCGCGCCTGGCAACGCGGATGTTGGACGGCAGCCGCTGTACCTTCTTCTTAATTGAAGCGCCCAGTTACCGGGGCGGGGTGAAACCCACACGCAAACGGGCCAGATAGTAATTGCAGATGACAAAAGATCGTAGTTGGGTATGGGTCTTCTCCATATGGAGCGTGTTGTTGTTGGCTGTTTGCCTGCGGCTTTTGTTTCTTTCTTACGAAAGTTTTTGGGATGATGAAGTCATCACCATCCGTGATTCCTTAAAACCGGTGGCGCAAATCGTTGGTCAACGTTGGGACCCTCACCCGCCGCTGTATTACCTGGTGCTACATTACTGGCTGCGCCTGGGGCATAGTGAAGCCTTTATCCGGTTGCCCTCTGTTGTTTTTGGTGTCATTTCTGTTTTACTGATCTACCGGCTCAGTTTGCGCCTGGCGGGGCCGCCGGTAGCCTGGTTCACGGCCGTGCTGCTTGCTGTTTCTCCCCTGGCTATCTGGTATTCCCAGGAGGCGCGCATGTATGCGCTGGTGGTGATGTGGGCGCTGGCTGCCACCTACTGCTGGGTCTGTTGGCTGCAAAACAACGGCCAGCGCTGGCGTTATGGGGTGGGCTATGTGGTGTTCACAACCTTCGGTTTATACACCCACTATTCCATGCTGATGGTCGTTGTGGCCCAAAATATGTATACCATTGCCTTGTTTATGGCGCGGCCTGACGGCCGTCCAACCCTACCCTGGCATTACTGGTTTGGCAGCCAGTTCCTCATTGTGCTGTTCTATCTGCCCTGGCTGCCACAACTGCCTACCCATTGGGCGCTTATTCGCCAGTCTACCGATTATCCCCTGTGGGTATTGTCCACCACGCCGGTAATCGGCGTGATGGCGGCGGCGGCGGTGCTGGCATTTGCCGGTTGTGTCCTCTGGCTCAGCGGGCGGATGACATTGCCCGCTTCTGGCGAACGTTTGCTGATCATGGCCTTAACCGCCGGGGCGGTGCTTATCTACGTGGGCTGGCTGGCGTTGGCGATGAGCGACCGCATGACTACCTTGAAACGCCAGACGTTTGTCCTTTTTCCCTTTTTTTGTGTGCTGCTCTTTTGGTTGCTGGCCAAACAAACACCAAAATGGCGCTATGGGGCCATCTTGTTGTTGGGTGTCAGTCTGGCGGCGGCGCTTGTGAATGGGGCTACTTTGCAAAAACCCCCCTGGCGTGAAGCCGTCGTCTTCATAGAGACACAGGTACAAAGTGAAGACGCCATTGTGCTGAACCCGGTGTGGATGGATACGGTATTTCAGTATTACCAGCAAAATCATTCACCGGCGACCGTAAAACCGGTCAGGCATGAAGAATTTTCGCGGCTACCGGAAGAATATGAAACGGTCTGGCTTATTACGAACACCAGATTTGAACGATGGGAAGACCCGGAACAAGAGGTGCGCACCTGGTTGAGCGCGCATTACGAACTGGCGTCTAAACACCAGTTTGGCGAACTGGAAATTTTGCAGTTGTCATTGCCGTGCCGCCAACGCTGCGTCGGCCTGTGTGTTGTGGCCTGGTCAGGGCTGCGGCACAATCAGCGTCTCGCCAACCAGGAGCGAATCAGGGTTCTGGATGTCATTGGCGGCGACGATGGCCTCGACGGTGGTGTTGAACTGGCGGGCGATGCTGTTGAGTGTATCACCTTGTTGCACCACGTAAGTTTGGGCGGGCACGGCCGTAGCGCCTTCTTCCCCCCCTTCACCGCCAGTACCGGCGCCGTCGCTGCCCGCACCATCGCTGCCGGGCACGGAAATGATAGGCAGGTTTTGGGTATTGTCTTCGGGCGCTGTTGTATCTTGATTGGCCGGTGCGTCAGCCGGACTGGTTTCATCAAGTCCAGCCGTGCTGCCGTCGCCGCCCATCACCGCCGGTACAATACGGTCAAAAATCAGCGGTTGCGCCAGCGCAACCCCGACGACGATTACCAACAGGATCACGGCCAAAATGCCAAACTTGAGGTACTCCATCCGCCGCCGCCGGGCAGCGCTTTCATCACGCACAGTTGCCAGACGCGCGTCTACCAACTCTTCTACAGTTGGCGGTGGCGCGGGAGACATTACGTCGTCTGTTGGTTCATATTCTGCCGGATACTCTTCACTCATGGTACTACCTCCTGCCCATCTCGTGATGGATAAGCAATTTACATAAAATAGTAACAATCTTCCTGCGTTTGGTCAAGATAGGGGTAATGTCTTTAGTTTTTTGCCATGACTACAGCGGATAAAGAAATGAACGGATTCCTATCTGGAAATTTATCCGCTTATTTCTCCATCCGCTGTAGTCTGAAGAGGGTGGCGAAAACTTCGTGACACTAACAGATAGGCATGTTCGTGAAAGTTGAGTCAATTGTGGAGACACGGCCGTACCACCCCACCAAACTTTGTTACAATCCAGGCACTGTCGGGTGTATGCCGGGCATACAATTGCCTGGCGTAGAAGGAGAAAAGGATATGTCCGCCAAACAGTCAGGAACTCTATGGCAACTCATGGTGTTTTTGTTGGGCGCAGGCGTCATAATCACTTTCATCACGAACCAGAGCCAGCCGGTGACAGCCCAAGATGACCATGCCATCTATTTACCGCTCATTAGCCGTTCCATCGCTTTCACACGCGGTGATAATTTGCTGCTCAATCCATCGTTTGAAGGAGAAGGGGATTGCCAGATCAACCCACCCCACCCGGAGCTTTGCTGGTATCATCCGGGAGGCATACCAGAATTACAGATTCCCATTCGCTGGGTATTTGACTATGAAAATCAGTGGGACGGCCGTGACTGCGGCCAACCACCGGTCTGCGACAACCCCCTTACCCCCGAACCAGACGATTGGTGGAATGCCTGGATTCGGCCAGAGGTGCGCGTCTTGCCGGCCCAACTGTTACCACCACATGAACACCCATTGTTTATCTGGGACGGCAATAATACACTGAAAGTATTCAAAGGATATGGTTCAATCAGTTATGTTTTGCGTCAGGGCGTATGGCTGGAGCCAGGGACATACGTGATGGAAATCAGCGTCTTTCCCGACCTGGTTGTGGATTATGACGATCAAGGCAACAAAATCCCCGCTCCTGATCCCCTGTCTGGTGAAATAGAATTCCATGCCGGTAACACAAGTTCGGGCTGGGTATTGCCATCATTTCTGGACAAAAACACCTACTATTATGTTTTCGTCCGCACCGAAGCCGGGCAAACAGAGATAAAAATAGCCATCCGTGGCCGATATGCCATTCGCAACAATGGCTGGTTTATGGATGATTGGTGGCTGTGGCGGCACGATGACCTGATGTTGCCGCCGGGGGTCTATACGGCTGACGGGCAACCGGTCATGTTTGCGGCGGACTACGTGCCGCCGGCTACACCGTACACCTTCCCGGTTGGGCCGCCGGTAGAGCGGGTTGATGAGTAACATTGGCACATTACAAGAGGGTGGACTACACGCAGGGATCAAGGCGTGGTACGGCCGTGACGCTGACCAGTTTGAAACGCCAGTAGATGGTTACGTGGTAGACATCGTGCGCGGTGAGTTATTGGTGGAAATCCAGACCGGCAATTTTGCCGCCCTCAAACCCAAACTGGCGCGCCTGCTGGAAAAACATCCGGTTCATCTGCTTTACCCGGTGGCGCAGCAGAAGTGGATTGTGCGCGAAACCGCCGTGGGCCATACTCTCAGCCGCCGCCAGTCTCCCAAACGTGGGCAGGTCTGGGACGTGTTTGACGAACTGGTGCGGATTCCCCATTTGCTGCCCCATCCGCGTCTGACCCTGACTGTTTTGCTGACACAACAAGAGGAAATCTGGCGCGACGACGGCCGTGGCAGTTGGCGGCGCAAACGATGGAGCATTGCCGAACGCCGTTTGTTGGCCGTCAACGAAGAACTCATTTTCCCGCAGCCCGCCGATTTTGTGGCGCTACTGCCCGCCGATCTGCATCGCCCCTTCACCAACAAACAACTGGCGCAAGCCCTGGCCATCCGCCCCCACCTGGCGCAGCGCCTCACTTACACCTTGCGCCACTGTGATGTATTGACGGCCGTTGGTAAAGAGGGAAGCAGCTATCTCTTCGATTATGCGGGGGAACAAGATGCTTTCTGACGCGGTTAATCAATCAAAATCGAGGGTGTTCAGAATTTCCTGACACGTTTCCGCAAGGGCTTTTCAGTAAAAGTATAGGAGGGTGAAAAAACACCTGAACTTGGTAGGAAGTGTCCTCATCAACAACTTTGTTATCGGATTGGTGCAGAAATTAGGTTACTCCAATCTGGCTTCGGCGCGTCGGTACTTTGATGCTTCCATTGCCAGCCAACTCTTTAGCTGCTTTTTACTGAAAAGCCCTGCCGCCGTGATTGCGCGATTTTGATTAACGAGGGATTCGAGTGAGGCTGATGATGCTTTCCCGAAAATCGGGGATGAGGCGTGTACTGTGATTTTGTCAAGGGACACAGTACAATTGTCTATAAGGCTATATTACCCGTCTATTTACTCAACCAGATTTCTCATCTAAATTTGTTACTATATCCGCCCAGTAAGAGAAAATGATAAGGCACTTTTGTAAGTCCTGGTCAAGATACTGCTCCATACAGCTAACAACATGAAGAGCTTGTTTTGCCGGGTTGCGAGTAGTTTTATTCACAAACGTATATCCTGTGGAGGAGGTTTATCATGTCTACTATGCAAGTTTTTTATATGGATTTGACCAAGACAATCGCATCAGGCGAAGGAAAAACAGAGATATCTGTCAAGAAAAAGGATGTGTTGACGGCGGCCGTTTTCCCTGACACCTATCACGAAAAACTGGCCCGATTAACCCGGCTGACATTGGCGGAGCTAAATGACGACCGGGAACAGTTGGGTTGGGTTGGCTGGTGGTAACAAGCCAACTTTAAGTTCCCTTTCCTATCTTTCTCTTACAAGCGGGTGTAACAGATGTTTAAGTATTAGCCGGCCCCCCTGTTTTTCAGCAAAAAAAGTGGGGGTTTATTGAGAGGAACGGCCGTTTTCCCCTTCCCCAGGCCGTTCCTCCTTCTGTAATGATATATGAACATCTATACTGCTATTGCCGACCTCCTGTTTGCTTTTCCCCTCGTGCAATCCTGGCCTGAAATGAAATCCCTCTTGCAGCGCGCCATATCCGCCGAACCATGCGACTGGCAGTTGCCGGTAGCCGCCTGCCAGGCCGTTGGCGGCACAGCAGCGCAAGCCATTCCGGCGGCTGCCGCTATCGCCTGTCTGCAAATCAGCATAGTCTTAATTGATGACATGCTGGACGACGACCCTCGCGGCGAATACCACCGGATAGGCGCGGCAGCGGCCGCCAATATGGCAGCTGCCTTCCAGGCCCTTAGTCTTGACGTCATCGCTCAGTGCCAGAGCCTGGCTCCCCATGCCAAACTAAGTATCTTGCAGCACCTGAACCAGATGGCGCTGACCATCGCCTGTGGCCAATATCTGGATGCGCAAAATCCTATGGATGAAGCCAGTTACTGGCGTCTGGTGCAAACTAAAAGCGCACCATTTTTTGGCGTTGCCCTCCAGATTGGTGCATTGACCGGTTTGGCGGCTACTGAAACGCAGACGGCCGTGCAAATGCGCCAGTTGGGTGAGTTGTATGGGGAGATGATTCAAATTCACGATGATCTCGGCGATGCCATGGCCCAACCGGCAAACTCGGATTGGCTGCTTGGCCGTTCCCCTCTGCCCATTCTTTTTGCCAAGACGGTGCCACACCCGCAACAGGACCAATTTCTCGCCCTATGTAACGCCATTACCCATCCCGGCGCGCTGGCCGAAGCCCAGACCATCCTCATTCGTTGCGGTGCAGTGAGTTACTGCCTGGACCAGTTAGCATCTCGTTATGAAGTGGCAAAAGACCTCCTGGCCCAAATGTCTCTGGCCTATGAAGCCGGGTTAACGGAACTATTAAACCTGGTCTTCAGACCTGTACAGAAACTATTGCAAACGGTAGAGACGCCACGGGAGTGGGCCGCAGACGCGAAGGCTGCCGTCTGAAGGATTTGGAGATAAATCATGCAAAACAAACATTCCGTTGAATTCATAGAACATGTGCCAACCGCGCCTAAAGCAATCACTTCGCGTCGTGTGGGGATGATCATTTTTGGCATTGGCGTGGTTTATATTTTTATTGTGAGCGGTCTGTCTACCTGGTGGATCGTGCCGCTGATGCGGGAGATTGGGTTGTATGGGTTTAGCACGGCCGTGATGATCTGGGCCGTCTCTGCCCCGCTGGGCGCATTACTGTTGGCTGTGGGAGGCGCGGCCGTCGCCCCTGACCGGCGCTTTTGGGTCGCCGTCATTGCCACCATGCTCATCGTGCTCTGGCTATCCTCCGGCCCTATCAGCCAGGTTATACCGCCGCTTTTTGGCATTGGCGGCAGCTTGATTATGCTTTCCTTCCTCGGCTGCGCCTGGAACTGGATCAAACTCCGCCCACAGTTATCGGCCGCTGCCCGGCCGGCCGCAGACCTGCAAATGTTAGGGCAGGTTTTCTTCTTTATTGCCGCCTGGAACTTGTGTGGACTGATGGGCGCGCCGACTTTTGTGTTGCGACCAGAGTTATCACAGCAGTTTGATATGTCCGCGCTGGCCATCAATGTGGGCACGGCCGTGTTAATCTTTCTGACAATCGGTTGGGGCTGTATATTTTTCAGCCAGCGGATGCGGAAAGCGTAACCTCACGCTTTCCGTTCACTTTTACTTTTATTCTCGTTAGACTCCCTCATTAAATCCATCATATTGATAGGGGTGGATGAAGCCAGCAATCCCAACTGGTGCGCTCGCATAATGGCGGCGCTGCGGTTGCGGACGCCCAATTTCAAGTAAGCATTTGACAATAAATTGCGCACAGTGGAATGGGCCACATTGAGTTGCAGTGCCGCCGCACTGGCCGTCATATCCGGGTAGGCTGAAAACAGCGATAAAATTTCCAATTGACGCGGCGTCAGCAACGGATCATTATCCTGATATTCAGCCAGTTGTTTCTGTAAGCGTGGGCTAAAGTAAATGCCATGGTTGGCGATGTCCAGCACCACTCCCCCCAAATTCTGAATCGCTTCCCGATCATCCTTCAAAATATACCCACTAATCCCTACCGCAATCAACGACTTGACCAACGCCCGCTCTGCATACATCGAGATGATCAAAATAGCCAGGTTGTGATATTTCTGTAATAGCTGCGGGATCAGTTGGAGGACGGGATAGGGATTGGGGTTGTGCGGCGCCGTGGGCACATGAATATCCAGCAGCAGCACATCAATAGAATGTCTGGTCAAAATCGCTGTTAACTCAGAACCGGTTGTGGCCGCGGCCACAACCTCAATTCCTTCGACCTGTTTCAGTCGGTATATGTAACCATCAATGATGCTTTGATGATCATCAAGAATGGCTACCTGGATAGCAGACATAAAAGCAACCTCCCATATAGTAAACCAGCCTAGCAGATTGTTATTAAAGATACAACCTGACGGTACAAACGCCTAAGTATGGAATCGTTTGTCTATTTACCATGGCAAAACAGCCACTTATAAATGAATTGTTATCAACACTGATTTCTCAGTTCATTTTGCCCGATTTTCCAAATCGGGCAGCGATTTGGAAAATCGCCCCATATTTACGAAGGAGACTTGATCGTGTCCATGCAAATCGTCCAGGCAAAAAAACAGGCCCAAACAGAACCTATAGCCATCATCGGTATGGCCTGCCGTTATCCCGGTGGCGCTAATACGTTACAGGATTTCTGGAAATTGTTTGAAAATGAGACAGATGCAATGACAGAGGTGCCTCCAGACCGCTTTGACATCGAATACTATTATGAACCAAAGGGGCGGCCAGGAAAAGTGATTACCCGTGAGGGGGGGTTTTTATCAGACATTGACCGATTTGATCCTTCGTTTTTTGGTATTTCGCCGCGCGAGGCGATGTATGTGGACCCGCAGCACCGTCTGTTGTTGGAGGTGGCCTGGGAAGCGTTGGAGAATGGCGGGCAGGTGTTGGAAAAGGTGGTCGGCAGCCAGACCGGTGTCTTTATTGGCATCTGGACGAGCAATTATAACGACCGCTATCTGGCTACTTCTGAGGATATTCATTTTCACATTTTGTTGGGCGGCCCGCGTTACCCGGCCGCCGGCCGTATCTCCTATGCTTTCGATTTTCGTGGGCCAAGTTTTGTGGTGGATACCGCCTGCTCCTCGTCGTTGGTGGCAGTGCATCTGGCCTGCCAGAGTATCTGGCGCGGTGAATCGCAGATGGCGTTGGCCGGTGGCGTGAACGTGATTCTGGACCCCATGAGTACCATTGGTGGTTCGCAGGCAGATATTTTATCCCCCGACGGCCGTTGCAAATTTGGTGATGTTACTGCCAACGGTTACGTCCGCAGTGAGGGCGTCGGCATTGTCGTGCTCAAACCGCTGGCCCAGGCGATGGCCGACAACGACCCCATTTACGCTATTATTCGTGGCAGCGCCGTCAACAACGACGGCCGTACCGGTGGCCGTTTATCCGCGCCGGGCCTGCAAGCCCAAATTGATGTGCTGCGTGAAGCCTATGCCGTCGCTGGCGTCTCCCCCGCAGAGATTAGCTTCATGGAGGCCCATGCCACGGGCACGGCCGTCGGCGACCCCATCGAAGTAGAAGCCCTGGCCACTGTGCTGGGTGAAAACCGCCCTTCTGACCGCCCCTGCGTCTTGGGGGCAGGCAAGACCAATATCGGGCACACAGAAGCAGCCGCCGGCGTGGCCGGTCTCATCAAAGCCGTCCTCTGCCTGCAACAACGGGCCATTCCGGCCAACCTGCACTTTCACAACCCCAACCCCCACATCCCCTGGTCAGAACTGCCTTTTGTCATCCCTCAATCGCTCCAGGCATGGCCGGAAACAAACGGCCCCGCCTTGGCCGGAGTCAACTCCTTTGGCATCACCGGCACCAATGCCCACGTGGTACTGCAAGAAGCGCTTACCACGAATATCCTCAACGGCCGTGCCACCCCCCCCCTGTCCGATAGACCCTACCTCCTTCCCCTTTCCGCCCACACCCCCGAAGCCTTACAAACGCTCGCCCAAAACTATCTGGACTTTGTGCGCCTGCAACCAGCGTCTGCCTTCTCCCTGCCTGATTTTGCCTATACCCTCAGCCAGCGCCGCACCCATCACGCCCACGCCCTCACCCTGGTCGTCAAAGATCATGCCGACCTGGTAGCACAACTGGAAGCCTATATCCAGGGCGAGATGCACCCCGGCATGGCCACCGGCAGCCAACACAATGGCGAAAACCGGCTGGCCTATGTCTGCACTGGCATGGGGCCACAATGGTGGGCCATGGGGCGCGAACTGCTGTTGAAAGAGCCGGTATTCCGCACGGCCGTTGAAGCCTGTGACGCTACCTTCCAACCGCTGGCCGGTTGGTCGCTGGTAGATGAATTGATGTCCTCCGAAGCCGACTCGCGCATGGCACGGGTGGATGTGGCCCAACCGACCAACTTTGCCTTGCAAGTGGGGTTGGCGGCATTGTGGCAATCGTGGGGCATCCGGCCAACGGCCGTTGTCGGCCACAGCACCGGTGAAGTCGCCGCCGCCTATCTTTCCGGCATCCTCTCTCTGGCAGACGCCGTCACAGTCACCTACCATCGTAGCCGCCTGCAACAACGCACCGCCGGCACGGGCAAAATGTTGGCGGTCGGTCTGTCTCTTTCAGATGTGCAAGAATATATCTTCGGTTACGAAAAACAGATTTCGGTAGCGGCCGTCAACGGCCCCCACGCTGTCACCCTGGCCGGTGACGAATACCACCTGGAAATCATCGCCGAACGCCTGGAAGAGGACGGCGCTTTTGCCCGTTTCCTCAAAACCGACGTGCCTTACCACAGCCCCTACATGGATCCGCTGCAAAAAGAGCTGCTGGCCGTCTTGCAGAGTATCACCTGCGCCGAACCAACAATGGCCGCCTACAGCACCGTCACCGGCCAACCGGCCGATCCCGAAACATTTAGCGCCGCTTACTGGTGGCAGAACGTGCGCGAGCCGGTCTTGTTCGCCCAGGCCATCGCCGAAATGATTGCCGATGGCTACCACACCTTCATCGAACTGGGGCCACATCCCACCCTGGCCCGCGACATTAACGACTGTCTGCGTATTGCCAACCGGCCCGGCCACGTCGTTTCTTCCTTGCGCCGCCAGGAGCCGGAACAACTGCAAATGTTGGCTTCTTTGGGAACACTGCACACCATTGGCATTCCCGTAGAGTGGTCGGCTCTGTACCCCATGGGCCAATTTATGCCCCTGCCGCCATACCCCTGGCAGCATGAAAGCCTCTGGTTTGAAGCCGAACGTGCTAGAAAAGGCCCTGCCCGCTGGCATCCAGCCACCGCTCGCCAGACTGCCGCCGTCCACCCCTTTTTGCAACAGCATATCCAATCCGCCCTTCAGCCAGACACCGAGTTATGGGAAATGGAATTAGATGCTACCCAATTTGCTTATTTGTTAGAGCATCGCATTGGCGACCTGGCCGTCGTGCCTGGCGCTACCTGGCTGGAGATGGCACTGGCTGTGGCCCGGTCTACCTTTGGCCCCGGCGTCTATGTGTTGGAGGATGTTCATTTTGCCGAGGGCTGCATCCTGGCAAAGGAGAGTGGCCGGGTGGTGCAATTTGTCCTCAAACGCCGCCAGGCTGATCGGGCCACATTTCAACTTTTTAGCCGTCCGGCCACCGCTGAAGGCCAGGCCATTGAATGGAATTTACACGCCACCGGCCAGATGCGCCTGGAAACGCCTACTCCTGAAGGCCAATGGCATTCTTCCCCGGAAAGTATCCAGGCCGCCTGTGCCCTAGATATGCCCGGCCAGGCGTTGTATCGCTCGTTGGAACATCTGGTTCTCTCATATGGCCCGGCTTTTCAGGGAATTGAGCATATCTGGCATCAGGCCGAAGGCACGTTGGGCCGCCTCTGTTTGCATGAGTCGGTGCAGGTCGGCGCGAGCAAATATCAGGTACATCCGGCTTTGCTGGACTCGGCCTTCCAGGTATTGCATGGGCCGGTGGCTACGCTGACACAAGCTGATGTCACGGCCGTGCCCGAAGATGCCTATATCCCTGTTGGTGTAGACCGGGTGCGTTTTTACCAACCCGCCAACCCCGAAGAAATCTGGTGTTATGCCCACCTGCAAGCACCTGAGCCAGACAGCGACGGCCGTCTACGCGGCAATTTATCCCTCTTTGATACGGACGGCCAGGTGTTGCTGGAAATTGAAGGGTTGCGGCTGCAAAAGCTGGAGCGCAACGAAACCGAGCAAATCAACAACTGGCTGTATGACATCGCGTGGCAGGCTAAACCACTGGCTGCCACCGGCACAAACGGCAAAGGCCCAGGCCAATGGCTGATCCTGGCTGACGATCAGGGAGTGGCCGCCCAGGTGCAACAACGGTTAGCCCAACACGGCGACGGCTGCTTGATGGTCTCCTGGAATGATAATTACCAGGAGACAACCGCCTTTAAGCAGTTGCTTGCCGAAACTGGCGGTAACTGGCGTGGTATTTTGCACTTTTGGAATCTGGACACGGCCGTACCCCCCATACCATCACTCGCTGCCCAGGAAAAAGGCTGCCTCAGCCTGCTTCACCTGGTGCAGGCCATCGCCGAACAAGAATGGCCCGCCCCACCGCCCCTCTGGGTTATCACCCAGGGCGTCCACCCCGTGCAGATGAACGACCACCTGCCCGCCATCAACCAATCGCCGGTGTGGGGTCTGGGCAAAGTGATCATGCAGGAACACCCGGAAATGGCCTGTCGCCTGGTTGACCTGGGCTTGCAAACACCCACCGCTGACATAGACGCCCTCTGCCACGAATTGCACGGGAACGACGGCGAAGATCACATTGTCCTGCGCGCTGCAGAACGTTATGTGGCTCGCCTGGTGCGGCGCAGCGTGGAAACCGGCCCCGCCGCCACTGCGGAAGAGGCCGCGCTGCTCACACCGGCCGGGGAACGGGCCTACCGGCTGGAAGGCACACCGGGCATACTTGATTCGCTCACTTTGCGGGAAACCGAACGTCCCCAACCAGAACCCGGTGAAGTATGTATTGAAGTCCGGGCGGCCGGTTTGAACTTCATGGATGTCTTGTCCGCGTTGGGGGCGCTGCCCAGTCACCCCAACGGCATCGGGCCGCTAGGCACCGAGTGTGCCGGTGTTGTCGTAGCTGCGGGTGCGGAAGTGACACGCTTTGCTCCCGGTGACGAAGTGCTGGCGCTGGTGTATAACGGCTTTGTGCGCTATGTCTGTACCGACGCCCGCAATGTGATCCCCAAACCGGCGCATCTCAGCTTCAACGAGGGCGCAACCATTCCCCTGCCCTTCCTCACCGCCCATTACGCCTTGCGTCACATGGGGCGGCTGAGTTCAGAGGATCGAGTGCTGATTCACGCCGCTTCGGGTGGTGTGGGGTTGGCGGCCGTGCAAATCGCCCAAAGCGTGGGCGCACACATTTTTGCCACCGCCGGCAGCCCCGAAAAACGGCAGTTCTTGCATGACCTGGGCATCCAGCATGTTTTTGATTCGCGCACACTGGATTTTGCCGATGAGATTATGGCCTTGACCAACAGCGAAGGCGTGGATGTGGTGCTCAATTCGTTGGCCGGGGAGTTTTTGCAGAAGAGCATCACGGTGTTGGGCAGACACGGCCGTTTCCTGGAAATCGGTAAAAAGGACATCTACCAGGACAGCCAGATCGGTCTGCTGCCCTTCCGCCGCAACCTTTCCTTCTATGCGGTGGATATGGACCCCATCTTCAAGGAACGCCGCGACTTTACCCAAAGCCTCTTTCAGGAAGTGATGGATTGTTTTGCCCAGGGCATCTATCAACCATTGCCCATGCAGCTTTTCCCACCCACAGAAATCGCCCAGGCATTCCAACATATGGCCCGCGCCCGGCACATTGGCAAAATCATCGTTCCCTTTGACGACCCGGCCGACGTGCCCATCAGCCCGGCCCAACCCACTTCCACCATTGCTCGCCCGGATGCCACCTACCTGATTACCGGCGGCATGGGCGGTTTGGGTCTGGAAGTAGCGCAATGGCTGGTCGCCGCGGGGGCGCGCCACCTGCTGCTGGTGGGGCGCAGCGGCGTCAGTGAAAGCGCCCGCCCCATTCTGGCGGAATTAGAGGCAGGCGGTGTGCAGATTGTGGTTGCCAGGGCAGACATCAGCAAAGCGGAGGATGTGGCCCGCATCATCGCGGAGATTGAACAGTCCATGCCACCGCTGCGAGGTATCGTACACGCTGCCGGGGTGCTGGATGACGCGATGCTGTTGAATTTGAACCGGGACCGTTTTCACCGGGTGGCTGCGCCCAAGATTCAAGGGGCCTGGAATTTGCACGAGCAGACGTTATCAAAGCCGTTGGATTTCTTCATTCTTTTCTCCTCGGCTGCATCCCTACTGGGCACGCCAGGGCAGGGCAACTATGTGGCGGCTAATGCGTTTCTGGACAGTCTGGCCCATTATCGGCGCGCCCAGGGATTGCCTGCGCTCAGCGTCAACTGGGGCGCCTGGGCGCAGGTGGGCATGGCGGCGGCGCAGGCTAATCGCGGCGAACGGTTGGCCGACCAGGGCATCGGTGGTATTCCGCCACAACAAGGGGTGGCGGCGCTGGCCCACGTGTTCCACCACCAACAGCCGCAAATTGGGGTGATGATCTTTGACCTGGCCCGCTGGGCGCAAATTCACCCCCGCGCTTTGGCCCAGCCGCTGCTGGCGCAACTGGTTCAGGAAGTGAGTGATTTGTTGACGCAGAAGAAAGATGCCGGGCAGTCTAACGGCCGTGCCGTCATCCGTGAACAGCTATTGACGGCAAAACCCAAAGAACAGCGCCACCTGCTGGAAGGGTTCCTGCGCGAGCAGGTCGCCCGTGTCCTGCGCATTTCTCCCACCCGCATCGAGGCGAACACCACCATGCAAAGTTTGGGCGTAGATTCCTTGATGGCGCTGGAAATTCGCGGCCATTTGGAGGCAGCCTTTGGCGTTACCCTGTCCGGGACAATGGTCTGGAATTATCCCACGCCTGGCGCCATGGCTGAGCATATTGCCCGTAAGTTGGGCATTTCTTTGGAACTAGAGGGCGCAGTCCAACCGGGCGAATTGGTCGTTAATCTGGTCTCGCCAGAGGTAGAAGAGGATCTGCTGCTGGTGCTGGATGAATTGGATAGTTTGCCGGTGGATGCCTGGCAATCGTAATCGGTAATCGGCGAACGGTAATCGGTAAGCAAAGGCAGCCTGGAAAGATGGGATTTGTTAAAACAACGCAGGAATTAAATGAGATTGCCGCGCTGGAAATGGCGCATTTTTACGACGCGGAAATGTTGATTGTCTATTGGGAGACAAAACCGGAGATTGTGGCCCGGTTATTGCCGCCGCCGCTGCGCCCGGCTTCACGGCCGTTAGCCATGGCCTTTGTCGCCAACTACCCGCGCACTAATTTTGGCCCTGGTTATTACGAAGGGGCGCTATTTTTGCGGGCCGAGTTTAACGGACAGCCCGGTAATTACTGCCTGAGTATGCCCGTTACCGGCGATATGGGCATGGCGTTGGGGCGGGAGAAGTATGGCTTTCCTAAGAAGTTGGCGGACATCACCCTGGAACGCCAGGGTGATCGGGTCGCCGGGACGATGACGCGCCACGGCAACTGCTTTTTTACGGCGCGTGCCCGGTTGGGTGGGCAAACGAATGCGGCGGATTTCACGGCCGTTGTTGCCGAAGCCACCGCGCCCGACCCTGACTGTGCCGTTTCGTACAACTTCAAGCAGTTTTTGTCCCCCGACGGCCGTGGTTTCACCGGCTTTGATTACCACCCCCGCCTGGTGCGGGCGGAGACAATCTTGCGCGCCCGTGAGACCCACTTTGGCGTGGCCGAAGTAGAGATGCCCCCCTCCGCCAGCGACCCCTGGTCAGAAGTAGAAATTGTGCGCCTGTTAGGCGCGGTCTACACCGTGGGAAACAACGCACTGGGCAATACCAAAGCCATCGCCAAAGTAGATGCGGCGCAATTTGCCCCCTATGCTTACCTGCGTTGGGATTGGTAGACCTGTCAGGTTTCAAAAAACCTGACAGGTCTGGGGCTTTATTTCATGCAATAACCGATCACGCGCGGCAGGTCGGGTGGGTTCTGCCCCAGCAACACACTTTGCATTCGGGCGTGAACGGCCGTATTAAACTCCGGGTGCGTCAGAATATAAAAACGTTCCTCCCGAATGGCACTAAAGACGTGTTCCACCACCAGCCGGGGGGACATGCCCATGGCCGTCGCCCGGCGCATACTTTCCAGCGCGGCGGCATAATCGGGGCCAGTTGTGGGTACGGCCTGCGGTACGGCCGTGTCACTTTGCCATGTTGGAGGCGTTTGCTGCATGGTCTCCATAATTCCCGTGCGCACCGCCCCTGGGCAAAGAACCGAGACATGGATAGGCGCCTGCCACTGCTTCAGCGAATAATACAACTGCTCGGAAAGAGCCACGATCCCCTGTTTTGTCACCTGGTAGGGGGCGCTGGGGTGGTACGGCAATAAACCCGCCAGCGAGGCGCTGTTGACAATATGGCTATCCGTATCTTGGGCCATCATCATGGGCACAAAAAAGCGTAGTCCGTGAATAACCCCCCAGAGGTTAACGCCCAGCACCCATTCCCACTCCGCCAGGGTGCTTTCCCAAATGGTGCCACCTGCGCCCACGCCGGCGTTGTTAAACAACAAATGGACGCCGCCAAACGCACGCAGCGTCTCCTGGGCCAACTTTTCCATGTCATCGGCCCGCGAAACATCTGTTGGCACACAATGCACTGTCCCCCCTTTGTGTTGCAAGGCTACGGCCGTGTCCACCAGGGCCGCCTCCTGAATGTCGGCCAACACAACCTTCATCCCTTCCTGGATGCACCGTTCCGCTATCGCCCGGCCAATGCCACCGACCGCTCCGGTAACAACTGCTACTTTATTTTGGAACTCTTGCATGGTGCATCACTCCTTATGGGCCACTTGTAACACCTTTGCCCGCCGGAAACAACTCTACGGTACAAATGCCTACTGCCCTAGCTGTTTGTCTATTTACCCCGCCAATGAGGCGGCATATAAATGACTGCGATGTACCGGCCATTCAGGTCTTTAGTTTATTTACTCTACTCATTAATCAATCTCTGGCACCAACAATGAGCGACGCATTACGAGGAATTCTGGCCCGGTTAAGCCCGGATAAACGCGCTGTTTTAGCCGACCTCTTGTGGGCAGAAGCAGAGCCGATGGCTATCGTGGGGATGGGCTGCCGTTTTCCGGGTGGGGCGCATAATTCGGCACAGTTTTGGGAGTTGTTGCAGCACGGCCGTGAAGCCCTCATGGATGTCCCCGCCGACCGCTGGGATATGGCTGCCTTTTACGACCCCGACCCCGGTGTACCCGGCAAATCCTATGTGCGCCAGGGTGGGTTTTTGCCCGACCTCCGCCTGTTTGATGCCGACTTCTTTGGCCTCTCGCCCCGCGAAGCCTTGCGGCTAGACCCGCAGCAGCGATTACTGTTGGAAACCACCTGGGAAGCAGTGGAAGAAGCGGGATTAGCGGCCGATACGCTGGCGGGCAGTGCCACCGGTGTCTTTATCGGCATGACCAACAACCAGCACATTTTGCGCCAGGTGATGGCCGACGCCACATTTTACCAGGACCCCTTTGCCGGCATTGGCAGCGATTGTAGCGCCGCCGCCGGGCGGCTGGCCTATACCTTTGACTTTCGCGGCCCCACCATTTCGCTGGACACCGCCTGCTCTTCTTCGCTGGTGGCGCTGCATCTGGCCTGCCAGAGTTTGCGCCACAAGGAGTGTGATCTGGCCGTCGTGGGCGGCGTTTATGCGGTGATGATGCCGCAAACCTTTATTGTCGGCTGCCGCATGGGTATGTTTTCGCCGGACGGCCGTTGCAAGACCTTTGACGCCCGCGCCGATGGGTATGGCCTGGGCGAGGGGTGTGGTATTGTCCTGGTGCGGCGGTTGAGCGATGCCCTGGCAAACGGCGACCAGATTAAAGCGATTATCCGAGGCACGGCCGTAAACGAAGACGGCCGTAGTAATGGCCTGACCGCGCCCAACGGCCTGTCGCAGCAGCGTGTCATTCGCCAGGCGCTACGCCAGGCCGGGGTCGCTCCCCATCTGGTCAGTTACGTAGAGGCGCATGGCACCGGCACCCCTATGGGGGACCCCATTGAAGTGGAATCGGTGCAGGCCGTTCTCTACGAAAACCGCCCCGCTGACCAACCCTTATGGATCGGCTCGGTGAAGACCAATATCGGCCATTTATATACCGCCGCCGGGATTGCCGGGCTGCTGAAAACGGTGCTGGCCTTACAGCACCAGGCCATTCCACCCCATTTGCATTTTGCCCAACCCAATCCGAACATTGCCTGGGACAATCGCTTACAAACCCCAACACAGTTGACGCCCTGGTTGCCCATTGAGGGGCGGCGTATTGCCGGCGTCAGCTCCTTTGGCTGGTCAGGCACCAACGCCCACGTCATTTTGGAAGAAGCGCCTGCACAGCAAACTGTGACAGCGGCACGGCCGTATCTCTTGCTACCCCTTTCTGCCCGCACCCCGGCTGCCCTGGAAGCGGCCACCACCGCCCTGCACGACCATATTCAGGCTCATCCAGACATCAACATGACCAACCTGGCCTACACCCTGCAAACCGGGCGGCAGCATTTCACCTACCGGCGAGCGTTACTTTGCCGGGATCGTGAAGAGGCGCTGCGCCTGTTGGCCGCGCCCCACCAGACAGTGCCGGAAAGGGGGCCTGGTACACCGGTGTGGCCACAGCCTGACCATACGGACACCGATCACCTCCTGACGCCTTTACCTGCTCCGACGCCACTACTGGAAACGATTGCCACGACTGCCGATCAGTGGTTGTCCGGTTTCAAACCAGATTGGTCAGCTTTATATGACGGCGGGGAAAAACCACAGCGTATCTCGCTGCCCACGTACCCCTTTACGCGGGAGCCATATTGGGTTGGCCCTCCGACCCGCCAATTTGTGGATGAGGTCACGGCCGTACCGCCGCCCACCCCACTCCAACAACCACTCGCTGAAGGCGCATTGCCCCGCCGCCCATTCGAGGATTGGTTCTACCTGCCCGGCTGGCAGCAGGCCGCCCCCCACCCGCCGGTATTGCCAGATGAGGCTGGAAACTGGCTGCTGTTTCTGGATGAAGCGGGTTTGGGGCAGCAAATAGCTGCCTGGTTACGGCAGCAGCGCCAACAGGTCATCACTGTCCGGCGCGGACAGCAGTGGGAACAGACGGCAGCCGATGAATATGTGATACGGCCGTCCCATCCCGCTGATTATCACACCCTGCTGCAAAGCTGTGCGCCGCACGGCCGTGTCCCCACCCACATCGTTCATTTGTGGACGGTTTCTGCTGAAGCGGGCGATGATGGGCAACAGGCGCTGGATGATAGTTTTTACAGCCTGCTTTATCTGGCGCAGGCGTTGGGGCAACTCAACCTGGCGGCCCGGCTCTCCGTCATCACCTCGCACACCCACCGCGTCAGCGGCGACGAGCCGTTGTCCCCTGCCAAAGCTACCATCCTGGGGCCGTGCCGGGCCATCCCGCTGGAATATGAACAGCTTACCTGCTGTCTGGTGGATGTACGCCTGCCGGTCAACGGCCGTGAGCAGCAGGCGCTGCTGTCCAACCTGATGGGTGAACTGGCGGCCGATTTGACCGAACCCGTCGTGGCCTTGCGCCGCGAACAACGGTGGCGGCAAACCTTCACCCCGGTCAAGTTGCCCCCCCTTGCTGATGCTACGCCGCCCATTTTGCGCCAGAAAGGAACGTATCTCATCACCGGCGGCCTGGGTGGTTTAGGGCTGGCGGTCGCCGACTATCTGGTCAAAACGGTGCAGGCCAACGTGGTCTTGTTGGGCCGTTCCGCGCTGCCACCGCGCCACGAATGGCCTTCTGTTTTGGCTGGCAGCCAAAACGGACATGGGCCGGGCCACAAGATACGCCAGATACAGCAGCTAGAGACAGCAGGCGGCCATGTTTTGTATCTGGCGGCAGATGTGAGCGATGAACAACAAATGGTCACGGCCGTGCAGCAAACCCTGGCCCATTTTGGCGCGTTGCACGGCGTCATCCACGCGGCCGGGACGCCGGGCAAAGGGCTGATCCAATTCAAAACGCCGGAAATGGCCGCGCCCGTGCTGGCCCCTAAAGTGAACGGAACGCTCGTTTTAGAGCGGGCACTGCAAGCTATTGATCTCGATTTTTTTGTACTCTTTTCTTCCATTGCCTCATTGACCGCGGGCGGCCCCGGCCAGGCCGACTATGCCGCCGCCAATGCTTTTCTGGACGCCCACGCCCGGCAATGCCAGGGGCAAAAACGGTTCACGGCCGTGATCAACTGGGGCGAATGGCAGTGGAACGCCTGGGAAGGGGAACTGGCCGGTTTTTCACCGGACGTGCAAACTTTCTTCCGGCGCAATCGCGCCGAATTTGGCATTGAAGCTGGCGAAGGCGTGGCGGCGCTGGCTCGCATTTTGGGCAGCCACTACCCCCAGGTCATCGTTTCCACGCAAGATTTCCCCCGCCTGGCACAGGCGGCGCGGCAGTTGACCATTGCCAACCTGATGACACACCGCGAGCAAGCATCCACTGACATTCGGCACAACCGCCCGGCGCTGGGCATCACCTATGTACCGCCGCGCAGCGAACTGGAACGCATGGTCACGGCCGTGTGGGAAGAAGCACTGCGCCTCACCGGCATCGGCATTGATGACAACTTTTTTGAATTGGGCGGCAACTCACTCATCGGCCTGAACCTGGTCAAACGGTTGCAACAAACCTTAGCCCGGCCCCAAATCCCCGACCGCGTTCTCTACGAAGCCCCCTCAATCCGCGCCCTGGCCCAACTCTTAAGCCAGGATCAACAGGCTGATGCCGCCCTGGTAGATAGCCAACATGCCCGTGGCCTGAGACGCCGCCAGCAATACGCCGGGCGCCTGCAAAAAAGGTTGAATCATGGATAATGCTCCCCTCGTGCCTGACGCCGCCATCGCCATCATCGGCATGGCCGGGCGCTTTCCCGGCGCCGGCAATGTCGCCGCATTCTGGCGTAACCTGGTCAATGGCGTCCACGCCATCCACTTTTTCTCCGATGCTGAACTGCTGGCTGCGGGTGTCCCTCCTGACCTGTTACAAAACCCCCACTACGTCAAAGCCGGTACCGTTCTGGAACAGCTTGATCACTTCGACGCTTCTTTTTTTGGCTTCACCCCGCGTGAAGCCGAGATAATGGACCCCCAATCCCGTTTGCTGCTGGAATGTGCCTGGGAAGCGCTCAGCCAGGCCGGTTATGAGCCGGGCACGTTTGACCGGCCGGTGGGTATTTTTGCCGGGAAACGGTTCCCCTGGTACATGATCTATAACCTCGGCTCCAACCCTGAGGTCATCGAGCGCGTTGGGTCGCTGCAAGTGGGGTTGAGCAACCAGAACGATTCCCTGGCTACGCTTATCGCCTACAAACTGGACTTAAAAGGGCCGGGCGTGAATGTGCAAACGTACTGTTCCACTTCGCTGGTGGCCGTGCATCTGGCCTGCCAGAGTTTGCTGGCCTTTGAGTGTGACATGGCGCTGGCGGGCGGTGCGGCCGTGCAAATTCCGCAAGGGCAGGGCTACCTGTATCAGGAAGGCGGCATCGCCTCCCCTGATGGATACTGCCGCACTTTTGACGCCAGGGGGCAAGGCAGCGTTTTTGGTGATGGCGTGGGGCTGGTGGTGTTGAAGCGGCTGGATGAGGCGTTGGCCGACGGCGACCACATCGTTGCCGTCATTTGTGGCTCGGCTCTGAACAATGACGGGATGCAACGGGTCGGTTATACCGCGCCCGGACTGAACGGCCAGGCGGCCGTGATTGCGGAGGCGCTTGGCAGTGCCGGTGTTACGGCCGACAGCATCAGCTATATTGAAGCGCACGGCACAGGCACACCGCTGGGTGATTCCGTCGAATTGGAAGCCATGAATCGGGCGTTCCGCCACAGCACCCAGCGCACCCATTTTTGCGCTCTTGGCTCCGTTAAGCCCAATGTCGGCCACCTGGATCGGGCAGCGGGTGTGGCCGGATTGATCAAAACGGCGCTGGCGCTGCAACATGAGTTGCTGCCGCCAACGCTTAATTTTGAACGGCCGAACCCCGACTTTGATTGGGAAAACAGTCCGTTTTATGTCAACACTGAGCTAAAGACGTGGCCGACAAACGATTCCGGGCCGCGCCGCGCCGGGGTCAGCTCGTTTGGTCTGGGAGGCACCAACGTCCATGTGGTGTTGCAGGAAGCGCCGCCGCCTCTGCCCACCGCACCGTCTCGCCCCTACCATCTGCTGCCACTTTCCGCCAAGACCGAAGCGGCGCTGGCCCAGGCCACCACCAACCTGGCTGCCCATCTGCGGGAACACCCTGACCTGAATCTGGCTGACGTGGCCTACACCTTGCAGGTAGGGCGCGCTGCCTACAACCATCGCCGTTTTGTGGTGTGCCAGACGTTAGCGGAAGCTGTGACCGCGTTAGAACCAGGTGTGGACACGGCCGTCGCCCCTCCGCCCCTTTTCACCAGCAACGATGTGCAACCGGAACGCCCCATCGTCTTCCTCTTCCCCGGCGTGGGCGACCATTACCCCGGCATGGGCCAGGCGTTGTACCAGACCGAACCCGTTTTCCGCGAGTGGGTGGATCGTTGCTGCCACCTGTTGCAGCCCCACCTGGGGCTGGATTTGCGCCAACACCTTTTCCCGGCAGAGAGTGAACCTGAATCGCTGGCCTCGCTTGATTTACGGCGGATGATGGCACGGCCGTCTCCCCATACCCCCCTCCATCGCACCACCCTGGCCCAGCCGGCCGTTTTTGTGATCGAATATGCGCTGGCGCAACTGCTTTTTAGTTGGGGCATCCGACCGCAGGCGATGATGGGCTACAGTCTGGGTGAATATGTGGCCGCTTGCCTGGCCGGTGTCTTCTCTTTGGAAGACGCTCTGGCGCTGATAGCGCGCCGGGCGGCGCTGATCGAAACATTGGCAGCAGGGGGGATGCTGGCTGTTTCTGCCTCTGCCACTGCGGTGCAGCCTTTTTTGAGCGAAGAAGTGGCCCTGGCAGCGGACATCAACCCGAATACCGTTGTCCTTTCTGGCCCGGCAACAGCCATTGACCAGGTAGCGATGCAACTGGAAGCGCGGGCGATTGCCTGCCGCCGCCTGCCCACCGGTCATGCCTTCCATTCAACCATGATGCAGCCGGTGGCGGCCCCCTTGACCACCTGGCTCGATAGGGTTGTGCTGCACCCGCCGCAGATTCCGCTCATTTCTAATGTGACCGGCGACTGGCTCACGGCCGTGCAAGCCACATCTCCAGCTTATTGGGCGCAACACCTCTGCCAGACGGTGCGCTTTGCTGATGGCCTGACGACATTGCTCACATCCTCTGCCGGCATTTTGGAAGTGGGGCCGGGGCAAAGTCTGGCTTCGTTTGCCCGGCAGCACCCGGCGGTGAACGGGGCACAGCGCCAACTGGTCTGGTCTACCCTGCCGTATGCTTATGAGCCGCAACCGGCCATCGCCTTTTTGCTGCGGGTATTGGGCCAGATGTGGCTGGCCGGAGTAGAGATGGATTGGGCCGCCTATTACCGGCATGAACGGCGGCAGCGGGCGCCCCTGCCGGCCCACCCCTTTATCGGCCAGCGGTATTGGGTGGCGGCGCGGCAAACGGCGGCCAATAAACAAACAACACCATCAGCACCATCTATTGGGAACGGCCGTAAACCGGACATTACCGACTGGTTCTACCAATCCGTCTGGCAAAAAACAATGCTCCCGGCAGGGGGCCGGCCCACTGATTCCTGGCTCATTTTCTGTGATGCTGACGGGTTGGGTGAGGTGTTGGCGGCTCAATGTTCGGGAAAGGTGGTGCGCGTCTACGCCGGGGATCATTTTGCTGATGCCGGGCAGGGGCAATTTACTATCCGCCCCGAAGCGCCGGAAGATTACAGCGCCCTGTGCCAGGCGCTGCGGGCACAAAAACGGATTCCGCAAACCGTTATCCATTTGTGGAGTACCGGGTTGGTTGCGGAAACGGCCGTTGGCCCGGCCCGGTTTGCGGCGGCCCGCCGCGCCGGTTTTGACAGCATGGTATACGGCTTACAGGCGTTGAGCCGGGAAAAGATACGCCAACCGATGGAAATGGTCATTGTGACCGCCAATGCGCAGCCGGTGATGGGAACGCAACCGTTTTATCCAGAGCGCACGGCCGTTTTCGGCGTGTGCCGCGCCATTGTGCAGGAATGTTCAACCCTCACCTGCCGCGCCATTGACCTGGACGCCAGCGAAGCCGTCACCGATCAAGCCCGTTATCTACTGGCCGAACTGGGCGCGTCTCTGACCCATTTGGAAGTCGCTTACCGGCAGGGAGAACGGTACGAACGCACCTTTCAGCCCATGCCGCTGGCCGCCGGGACGCCATTGTTGCGCCCGCAAGGGACCTATCTCATTACCGGCGGGCTGGGTGGTGTGGGGTTGATCCTGGCCGAACATCTGGCGCGTGTTTACCAGGCCAGGCTGGCGCTCATTGGCCGTTCGGCCATGCCCACACGCACCGAATGGTCAACCTGGCTGGAGACCCACCCAGAGGATGACACCATCAGCCGCAAAATACGCCTGGTGCAGGCTATGGAAGATATAGGGGCGGAGGTGCTGCTGCTGCAGGCGGATGTGGCGGATGTGGGGCAAATGGCTACGGCCGTGACCCAAACCAGCGCCCACTTTGGTCCCATTCATGGCGTCATTCACGCTGCCGGTATTTCCGACCTGCACGCCTTTAACAGCGTGGAGCAGATCAGCCCGGCGCAATGCGACCTGCATTTCCGGCCCAAAGTGGCGGGGCTTTATGCCCTGGACGCGGCGCTGGCCGGGCAACAACCCGATTTTTGTTTGCTCTTCTCTTCACTCTCCTCGGTGCTGGGGGGGCTGGGTTTTGTGGCCTACACCGCCGCCAACATTTTCATGGATGCCTTTGCCTACCAGAAAAGCCGCCAGGGCACGGCCGTGCCCTGGTTGAGCGTGAACTGGGACACCTGGCGGGTGCGCCCCGGCGCTAACGACATAGTAGGCAAAACGGTGGCCGCGTTTGAGATGACGCCAGCGGAAGGGGTAGCGGCGTTTGAACGGGTATTGTCTCACCAGGTGGGGCCACAACTGGTGCAATCTACCGGCGAACTGGACGCCCGTTTGCAGCAATGGCTGCGACTGGACAAAGCAGGGGATGGCGGCGCGAAACCGGTATTGGCGGCTACGGCTGTGCGCCCCCCTCTACCAACCGCCTATACCGCCGCCACAGATGAGATTGAACAGAAGGTCACGGCCGTCTGGCAAGAGTTACTGGGCATTGAGCAAATTGGCATTGATGACAACTTTTTTGATCTGGGTGGCAATTCCCTGATCGGCATCACCCTCATCGCCCGCCTCAAAGAGATATTTGATATTCCCATTCCGGTGACGGCTCTGTTTGAAGCGCCCACCATCAGCGCCCTGGCCCGGTATCTGCGCCCCGCGCCTGAAGCTAGCGCAGCAAAGACAGAAAGCAACCGGCTGACCGAACGGCGCAAACAGGCCACCCAGGCTGCCGGGGCGCAGAGCATCGCCATTGTGGGCATGTCCGGCCGTTTCCCCGGTGCACCCACCATTGACCATCTCTGGCAAAACCTGCGGGACGGTAAAGAAGCGGTTACCACATTTACGGCCGAAGAACTGATCGCCGCTGGCGTTGCTCCGGCCGAGATAAACCACCCTCACTATGTACCGGCGCGCCCCATTCTGGAGGACGCCGATCTCTTTGATGCGGCCTTTTTTGGTTATAACCCCCGCGAAGCTGAACTGACCGACCCGCAGCACCGGCTCTTTTTGGAATGTGCCTGGGAAGCATTGGAAGTGGCCGGGTATGAGCCAAAGAGTTATCCGGGGTTGGTGGGTGTCTATGGCGGCATGGGGCTGAGCTTTTACCTGCTGGGCATGGCGCGTGACCCGGAATTTTTGCGCACGTTGGGCGCTTATGAGTCCAGCTATCAATTGGCGGTGGGGAATGACAAGGATTCGTTGACAACGGCCGTGTCCTACAAACTCAATCTCAAAGGCCCCAGTTTTTCCGTGCAAACCTTCTGCTCCACTTCCCTGGTGGCCGTTCACCTGGCCTGCCAGAGCCTTCTGGCCGGTGAATGTGATATGGCCCTGGCCGGCGGCGTCTCGGTGCGGGTGCCCGTGAAGAGTGGTTACCTGGCGGCCGAAGGCGGCATGGAATCCCCGGACGGCCACTGCCGCACGTTTGACGCCCGTGCTGCCGGCACCATGTTTGGCGACGGCGTTGGTGTGGTGCTGCTGAAGCGATTGGAAGATGCCCTGGAAGATGGCGACACCATTTACGCCTGCATCAAAGGCTCGGCCGTGAACAATGACGGCTCGCTCAAAGTCGGTTATGCTGCCCCCAGCGTCGAAGGCCAGGCTGAGGTCATTACCACCGCCCTGGAAAAAGCAGGGGTCACGGCCGATACCATTGATTACATCGAAGCGCACGGCACAGCCACGCCGCTGGGCGATCCCATCGAAGTGGCCGCCCTCACCAGAGCCTTCCGCCGCACGACCCAAACCACCGGCTACTGCGCCATTGGTTCGATCAAGAGCAACATCGGGCATGTGGATCGGGCAGCCGGTATCTCCGGTCTGATCAAAACAGCCCTGGCGCTGCACCATGAGCAAATACCACCCACGCTCCATTTCGAGTCGCCGAATCCGGCGATTGATTTTGCCAGCAGTCCCTTTTTTGTGAATACCCGGCTGTTGCCCTGGCAGCGTAACGGGCACCCTCGCCGGGCCGGTGTCAGTTCATTGGGCATGGGCGGCACTAATGTCCATGTGGTCTTGGAAGAAGCGCCTATTGCCGGACCAACTGCGCCTGCCCGTCCTCACCACCTGCTGCTATTGTCGGCACGGTCGGAAACCGCGCTGGCACACATGACAGCTAATCTGGCGGCCTGGCTGTGCCAGAATCCCACGGCTAATCTGGCCGATGTGGCCTATACCTTGCAGGTGGGGCGCACCCGTTTCAGCTACCGCCGGGCCATTATTTGCCAGGAGCGAGATGAGTTATTGCCTTTATTGGAAAAACCGGAGACGGCCGGGGTGCTGACCCATTTTGAAGAGCGGGAAGAACGGCCGTTAGCTTTTCTGTTTCCCGGTGTGGGCGACCATTACGTGAACATGGCCCATGACCTGTACCAGCACGAACGGGAATTCCGGGAGACGGTGGACTGGTGCCTGGCGTATCTGGCGGCTAACGAAGGGCTTGAACTGGCACAGATATTGTACCCACCGGACAAACGGCCGTCGGCCGCACCCACAAACGGTCACAAACCAGATTTGCGACGCCTGTTGGCCCGCCCATCACCGGAGAATTCATTGGGGCGGCTGGCGGAAACGGCCGTAGCCCAACCCGCGGTTTTTGTCATTGAATATGCCCTGGCCTGTTTGCTGATGAACTGGGGCATTCAACCCGGCGCGATAATTGGTTACAGCCTGGGTGAGTATGTGGCCGCCTGTCTGGCAGGGGTGTTGTCACTCGAAGAGGCGCTGACGCTGGTAGCACGGCGGGCAAAACTGATTCAAGAACTGCCGCGTGGCGCGATGCTGGCGATTTCCCTGCCCGCCGAGGCAGTTGCTTCTTATATCCATGACGAACTTTCGCTGGCGGCCGTGAATGGGCCGCAGATGTGTGTGGTGGCCGGGTCGGAAACGGCCGTGCAATCATTGGCCGACCGCCTGGAAACGCAGGGCATTGCCTGCCGTCGCCTGCCTACCAGCCACGCTTTCCATTCACACATGATGGCCCCCATTGCCGCTGATCTGGCGGCGCTGGTGGCCTCGTTTAACTTGCAACCACCCCGCATCCCTTATCTTTCCAACGTGACCGGCACGTGGATTACGGCCGAACAGGCCACCGACCCGGCCTATTGGGTAGCGCACCTGCAACAACCGGTGCAATTTGCCGGCGGATTGGCGGAATTACTACGCCAGCCAAACCAGGTATTGTTGGAAATGGGGCCGGGTAATACGCTGGGTTCGCTGGCAAAATTGCACCCGGATTGCACACCGGCCCAGCATCCCCTCATCCTGCCCACCTTACCCCACGCCCACACAACACAACCGGCACGGCCGTTTCTACTGCAAACGCTGGCTAAATTGTGGTTGGCGGGTGTAACGGTCAATTGGGAAGAGTTTTACCGGGCGGAAAAGCGACGTCGCCTGCCATTGCCCACCTACCCATTTGAGCGGCAGCGTTATTGGCGGCGCGTTTCTGCGCCACCGGAACTGTCGCCCGGCGTTAACGGGGTTAGTCATGCACCTGCGCCAGCGCCATCAGGCCAATCACCCATTGAAGCCTTATTGGCCCAGGAACCGCCCAAGCTGGCCGATCTGACGCAGTGGGGGTATGTGGCTTCCTGGCAGCGCACCGTACCGCCGCCATTGCCGCCGAAAGGGCAATTAGCAGTGGTTGGGCAGCGCTGGCTCATTTTTGCCGATGAGTGTGGTCTGGCCGACCGGCTGGTCACAGATATGCGTGCGCAGCAACAGCCGGTGGTTGTGGTGCGTTCTGGCTGGCAGTTTAGTTATTTGGGCCGGAATGAGTACATGATCCGCCCCAACCAGGCTTCCGATTACCAGAAGTTGTTGCAGGCGCTGCACAAACAGGGCGAGATGCCCACCAAAATTGCCCATCTCTGGAGCGTGACGGCGGCGAACACGGCCGTGACACTGACTCACACCCTGGAGCATGGCTTTTACAGCCTGCTCTTTCTGGCGCAGGCCTGGGCTAATCTCAGCAGCGCCCCCTGCCAGTTGGCAATCGTTTCCAGCGATATGCAGGATGTGACCACGGCCGTTCACCTGCAACCGGCTAAAGCGACCGTGCTTGGCCCGTATAAAGTCATTCCCCAGGAACTACCGCACATCCGCTGTTGCAGCATAGACATTCCCGCACCCATCCCCGGCAGCCCGCAGGCAGTGGAGCTGGCGTCTCGTCTGCTGGCCGAACTGGTCGCCGATTTACCCCCGGCCGTTATTGCCTGGCGGGATGACAGCCGCTGGGTGCAGCGGTACGAACCGGCCCCTATTCCACCGGCCGATGAACCGGCGCAGCGGCTGCGTCAGGCAGGCGTCTATCTGATTACCGGCGGGTTGGGCGGCATTGGCCTGGCGCTGGCCGGGTGGTTGGTAGAGCAGTTCCAGGCCAAAGTGGTGTTGCTCGGCCGTTCCCCCTTGCCGCCGCGCCGGGAATGGGCGGAAATTGTGGCCCGGCAGGGAATTACCAACGGCCTGGGGTACAAAATCCACCAGGTACAACAATTGGAGGCAATGGGGGCCGAGGTGCTGGTATTGGCGGCTGATGTGACCGATCTGGTGCAAATGCAAACGGCCGTGTCCCAGGCATATGACCGTTTTGGCGTGATTCATGGCGTCTTTCATACGGCAGGCGTGCCCCCATTGGGGCTGATTGTGCGCAAAGAGGTAGCGGCGGCGACGGCCGTGTTAGCCCCCAAAGTGCAGGGAACCCTCGTTTTACACGAATTGTTCAAAGAGCGTGCGTTAGACTTTTTGCTGCTGTTTTCTTCCATCAGCGCCGTTACCGGCGGCGGCCCCGGCCAGATTGATTACTGCGCCGCCAATGCCTTTGTAGACGCCTTTGCCCGCCGCCATGCCCGGCAGCATGGGTTGACCCTGGCGGTGGGGTGGGGTGAATGGCTTTGGGACGCCTGGCAGGCCGGGTTGGAAGGGTTTGACCCCGGCACCCGCGCCTATTTCCAGGCGCGGCGGCAGCGGTTTGGCATCAGTTTTGCGGAAGGGTTTGAGATGATTCGTCGGCTGTTGGCCCATCGGCTACCACATGTGGTCGTTTCCACTCAGGATTTTGCACGGGTGGCGGCCGGTTTCTCCACCGAGACCATTTCCCACCATCAGCGCAGACAGGAAAACAAAACCAGATACCCTCGCCCGGCGCTGGGTACGCCCTACATAGCCCCGGCCACCGACCTGGAGAAACAAATTGCGGCCATCTGGAGCGATTTATTGGGTGTGGAAACGGTGGGTGTGCAGGACAACTTTTTTGAGTTGGGCGGCAATTCCTTGATTGGCGTAGACCTGGTCACCCGGCTGCGGCAGGAATCGGGGATAGAGACTATTCCACTCAACTTGCTCTATGACGCGCCTACCATCAGCCAGATGGCAGCGCAGTTGCAATCTGACCAACCAGCAGAAGACGCCAGCGAACAACGGCTGGTGCGGGGACAGATGCGCCGCCAACGCGCATTAGAACGGAGGCGTTGATTACATGGCACACAATGATGACACAGCCCAGGGATCCTCTCTGGCAATTATTGGCATGGCCGGCCGGTTCCCGGATGCCAGCACCGTTTCGGCTTTATGGCAGCATGTGGTACACGGCCGTTGCGTCATTCACCCACTCGCCGATGAACAATTACAGGCGGCCGGTGTGCCGCCTGAGCTTCACCAGCACCCGGATTATGTTAAGTCTGGCGTGATAGTGCCGGATATAGACAAATTTGACGCCCCCTTTTTTGGTTTCAGCCCGCGTGACGCTGAAACGATGGATCCCCAATCGCGCCTCTTTTTGCAATGCGCCTGGGAAGCATTGGAAGACGCCGGCTATGACCCGGAAAGCTATGAAGGGCTGATTGGCGTGGTCGCCGGAAAAGCCCCCTCGGAATATCTGCGGCGCAATCTGGCCTCTAACCCCGAAGTACGCGCCCGGCTCACCCGCCTGCAAGTTGCCAGTGGCAACGACGCGGATGCACTGGCCTCGATGGTCGCCTACAAGCTGAACCTGCGCGGGCCAAGCCTGTCCGTGCAAACCTTCTGCTCCACCTCCCTGGTTGCCGTCCACCTGGCCTGCCAGAGTCTGCTGGCTTACGAAGCCGACCTGGTGCTGGCCGGTGGTGTGGCCGTGGAGGTGCCCCAGGGAGCGGGCTACCTC
>JACTMP010000079.1 GCA_014584575.1 Chloroflexota bacterium | reverse complement strand
CACGAAGTTCTTGGTTTTCTTGCCTGAGCCGTTCATTTTCGCGCAGCAACTCTTCCATGATGCCTATTTATATCACAGGTTTTGTACCTGTATAGTTACGACTAGCTTTCAAAATCTACGGCCGTGACCGCACTCATCCGTTCCCGCAAATAGGCCAGCACCGGCAGATGCACTGGGTGGGTGTTGTAAATTTCCAGTCCGGCGCGGTCTTCAAAGCGGGCAATGAGCGCCAGATCATAGGAGCGTTCCGAGCGCACCACATCTTGGCCCACTTCCAACGATTTCAGCCCTTCGATTTTGCCTTCCATGCTGCGGATTTGGGCGACGGCTTCGTCAATGTTTTCCGGCGTGGGGTCTTTGAGTTTGATCATGACGATGTGGGTCAACGGCCGTCCCCAGGCCGGTTTTGGGCCTTCACCATCCGCATAAGTCAGCTTCAGGCTCATCACATTTTCCCCATCTTCCACTTCGCCCGTTTCCACAAAGCCATACCTGGCATAAAACGGGCCAGGACTGCCTTCGCCGGGCACGTAGCTCACTTTGAGTTCGGTGGCCGACGGCCGTGTTTTCACATAGTCAACGAGGTGGTCGAGGGCGCGACGGCCGTAGCCCATCCCCTGATACCGCGCATCCATCATCAACCGCCACAAAAAGTAGACCGGCTCACGCGGGTCGTCATAGAGCATCATAAAACCCACCGGCGTCTCGTCCGCATAAATAGCGCGGAACCACGCCTTGTCGCGCTCGAAATAAGCCTGCGCCAACGAAACATCGTTGGGAGCCACAAACTTATTTTGCCCCTCCGCCACCTCTAGCTTGATAATGCTCCAGGCATTATCCTTCGTTATTTCGCGTAAGGTCACAATGGAATCACGGGTTGGTTCACTCATGTTTTTCTCCTCACAAAATAGTTCGTAGTAGGCGATTTATCGCCTGAGAAAGGCGATAAATCGCCCACTACGAACGGGGATTATAGCGGAAGCGGCGGGTAACGGCAGGGCAGAAATGGACGGCCGTGTTATAAATCGGCGCGATGAGCAAGAGACGGTGGTATTGGCTTGGGTTGATGGGCATAACATTGCTGGCCTTCTGGCTGCGGCTGCATGGTCTGTTTGCCAACTCTTTTCACGCCGATGAAGCCCTTTTTGCCAGTTGGGCGCGGCACGTCGCCTCCTGGAAAGACCCCCTGCTGCTGACGCAAGCGGTAGATAAACCCCCTCTTCTGTTTTACATCCAGGCGCTTTTCTACTTGCCATCAGGCCCGGTGGAATGGGCCGCCCGCCTGCCCAACTTCATGGTCTCGGTCTGGCTGGTTCCGCTCACGGCCGTGCTCTACCGCCGCCTTTATTTGGAATCTATTGCCTTGCCACGGGCCTACACTGAGGGGGGCGAGACAGCCGGGAAACACCCTTCTTTGTTTCCTGCAAGCCATTTCCCGGCTGTCCCGCCCCTACTTCGCGCCCCTTCGCGGATCAATCTCCTCATATCCGCTCTCATCGTTGCCTGCTCCCCCTTAGCCATCCAGTTCAGCGCCACCGCCTTCACCGACCCGCTGTTGACCTTCTGGCTGATAACCTCGTTATCCGTCATTCGTAACCCGTATTCCGTAAACCGATCACCGATCACCGATCACCGATCACCGATTACCTCGGGCCTCTTCTTAGGTCTGGCTATCGCTACTAAATATCAGGCCGTGCTGTTTCTGCCGCTGGTAATCGGAGTTGGCTGGCAGGCAGGCTACGGCCGTGCCCAATGGCAGCGTTGGTTAATGGGTTTACTCCCCGTGTTAGCTATTATTCTTTTCTGGGATGTGGCCCGCACCGGCTCCTGGTCACTCTGGTCAGCGCAGATTGGCAACTATGGCGGGCTACGGCCGGCCTGGTCGTGGGAGTTGTGGCCGCGCCTGTTGGCCTGGGGACAGTTGTGGGTTACGGCCGTGCCCATCGTTCTTATACCGGTTTTGCTCCTGCTGCTTGTCTGGCTGGCCTGGCGGGCGTTCCGGGTGGACGATGCTGCCAGCCGGGTAGACCTGCTGCTCGTTTTCTTCGTTTCGGGGTATATGGTGCTGCATTGGCTGACGGCCGTGCCCGTCTGGGACCGTTATCTGCTGCCGCTTGTGCCGCTTGTGGCGATTTTGATGGGACGCGGTTTTGAGAGATTGGGAGATTGGGAGATTGGGAGATTATGGCCTCTCCCAATCTCCCAATCTCGCGGTGCCCCCACCGCCAATCTCCTAATCTCGTTTTTTCTACTTATTCTGTTACTCTTTTCGGCAGGGGGGGGGCGGCACGGCCGTTACCCGGTGGGTGGGCAGGCAAATGCCGATCAGGGCGCCGCCCAAATCGCGGCGATATTGGCCGATGAACCGTATGGCACAGTCCTGTACGACCACTGGTTTAGCTGGCATTGGGGCTACCACCTTTTTTACCGCAAAGTGTACGTCAGTTGGTTTCCACATGGGGCCGCATTGGCTGAAGATTTAGCCGTTTTTGGCCGCGATGGGCACAAACGATATGTGGCCTTGCCGGATGGCGCTATCAGCCACCCCATCATCCGCACCATCCACACCGCCGGTTTTCAATTGCAGCCCGTCGCTGCGGCGGGTAATATAGCCCTGTATCAAATTTTGCCTGACGAGGTGACACGGTGACAGGGTGGCAAAGTGACAAGGTGACGGCCGTCCGTTCACGCCTTACGGATTACCGATTACGGATTACACCTCACGTATCACGCATCACGCATCACGCATCACGCATCACCGATTACCGATTACCGATTACCGCCTTCCTCCTCACCCTCCTCCTCTTTTTCCACAAAATGGCCTTCAGCAACCTCATCCTGGCGCGGGGGGATACCTTTCTCTACTTTTACCCCTACTGGCAGGCAGCGGCGGAAGCATTACGCGACGGCCGTATTCCCCTGTGGAACTCCTCCCTTTTTATGGGTTCCCCTTTTGTGGCGAATAGTCAGGTAGGGTTCTTTTATCCACTCAACTGGCCCCTCTGGTGGCTGCTGGATACACCGTATGCCGTCAGCGCCTCCATTTTGCTGCATCTGGCGCTTGCCGGGGTGGGGGCGTATCTGGCGGGGCGGTGGCTGCTGAAGCTGGAAGGATGGGCGGCCTGGGTCACGGCCGTGCTCTTTGCCCTCGGCGGTTACATCACCGCGCAAGTGGAGCATATCAACCAGCTACAAGGGCTGGCCTGGCTGCCCTGGTATCTGGCACTCATTGGCTGGAGCGCCCGCAGCGACCGTTCACGCTGGCAAAAGATTGGTTGGGCAACGGTGGCTTTTGCCTTTCTCTTTGCCATGCAGCTATTGACCGGGCACACCCAAACCCTCTTCATCAGCGGTCTCACCATTCTTATCTGGATCGCCGCCGAATTTACCAGCCATCTTCTGCTACGGAATACGGATTACGCTTTACGCTTTACGTTTCACTGGCAGCGAATCAAATTCAGTGTGCCCATTGCCCTTCTGATGGGTGGGCTGCTGGCGCTGCTGCTCACGGCCGTGCAACTCCTACCCACCCTTGAATTAGCCCAACACTCCAGCCGCCAGGGTGGGCTGCCGCCCAATGAGGTGCTGAGTTTTTCGCTGCATCCGCTGCTGCTGGCGCGGGCACTGCTGCCCGCCTATGGGCAGTCGTTGTTCAGCGAATATATGGCGATTGTGCCGGTCACGGCCGTGCTCCTGGCCTTCATTGGCGCCTGGCAGTGGCGGCGGCAGCCCGGCGTCTTTGCCGCGTTGGTCTTGGTCGCGGTGGGGTTGCTGCTGGCTTTGGGCGTTTTTAATCCTGGAAACTGGCTGCTGGCAAGGTTGCCCGGTTTTAATCTGTTCCGCGTCCCGGCGCGCTGGTTGGCGGTGTATACCCTGGGCCTGGCGCTGCTGGCGGGGGCGGGTTTCCAGGCGGCGCTGTACCGCCACTGGCAGCGCACCCACCCCTGGCCCGAACTGCCAGAACGAGCCAGAGAACAATTGGCCCATCTGGAACGACCCATTCGCGTAGCCATCTACGTTATCGTTGGCTTGATGGCCTGGAATGTGGTTGCCGGTTTCCTCGTCTTTTTCATTCCCACCGGGGCCGAAGCGCCGTATGAAGCGGCACGGCCGTTGACGCTGTTGCTCTGGCTGGCGGAACTGCTGCTGGCGAACTGGATTTTGACGGGGGAACGGGTGGGGGTAGACAGAAACGGCCGTTACAAACTCACCATCAAACGCTCCCGTCCCCGCTCCCCGTATTGGCTGCTGCCCCTCATGCTCGCCAGCCTCTTCCTGGCCACCCGCACCCATCCCTACAACAACCTGACTACCCCCGAAGCCTACTTTGACCTGCGCCCGCCCATCGCCCGCCTCCAATCTGCTCAATCTCCAATCTCCCAATCTCCTAATCTCGCGGTGTCCTCACCGCCAATCTCCCCATCCCCCCCCGCCCGCTTCCTCAGCCTCTCCAATATCTTCTTCGATGTGGGCGACCAGGCGGAGATTGACACGATTTATGCCGATCAGTTGCCGGAAGCGGCACGGTATGATTACACCGTTGCCATTAAGCACAAGGAAGTGATTGGCCCTAATTTGCCGATGGCCTTTGGATTGGCGGCGGTGGATGGGTTTGATGGGGGTATTTTGCCGCTGGAATCATATAGCCAGTTAATGCGCCTGATTTTGCCAGAAGGGGTGCAGACGGTAGACGGCCGTTTGCGCGAATATCTCACGGCCGTGCCTGACGCTAAATGGCTCGACCTGTTCAACGCTCGCTACCTGATCACTGACAAAACCGGCGATGTCTGGCGGCAGGCCGGTTTCATGCACCAATCCGTCTTTTTTGACTTGCAGCACCCGCTGGAACTGGCCGCTGGTGCCTCGTTTGCCATTGCCCACGTGCCCGATTTCCCCACTTCTGCCCTGGTGTTCCTGGCGGAAGGGGAGCCGGGATTAGTAGAAATTCAAACCACCGACGGTGAAACCTGGTTACGTGAGCCGTTCCCGGTGGAAAGTGGCATGCTCTGGGTCGGTTGGCCGCCGCCGTATGACCGGCCGCGAGATTACCGGGTAATGATGCCGGAGTCCATCACTCTGCGTGCCGCCAATGGTGATTGGCGCATTTTGGCAGCCACGCTCATCAATCAGGAAGACGGCACATTCATGCCGCTCACGTTAGGCAATTATCGCCTCATTCATTCTGGCGACGTGAAAATTTATGAGAATCTGGATGTACTGCCCCGCGCCTTTCTCGTTCAAGAGTGGCAGTGGCAGCCAGACGTGCCCACCAGCTTGGCGGCGATGGGACAAGAAGGGTTTGATCCACGGGTTACGGCCGTACTCGTTGCCCCTCCCCCCCCGTTTGTAGTAGGCGACTTATCGCCTGCTCCTGGCGATAAATCGCCTACTACAAACATTCGCCATTATGAGCCAGGGCGGGTTGTGGTGGAGACAGCAAGTGAAACGGACAGCCTGTTGGTGCTATCGGAAGCCTACTACCCCGGCTGGCAGGCCTGGGTAGATGGGCAACCGGCGCAACTCTACCCGGCGGATGGTTATTTTCAGGGTGTGTTTGTGCCGCCGGGACAACATGAGGTGGTGTTTGCATATCAATCGGCGAGGGTGGGGTACGGCCGTGTCCTCTCCTTTGCAGCCCTGATTATCTGGCTTGTTCTCATCCTGGTCTTACTCATCAGCAACAAACGGAGGCAAACGGCCACACGGCCGTAGCGTCTGTGCTGGCACTGTGTTAATCAAAACAGGCATGGTAGAATCTGTGACTGCACAATGGCTACCAAAAGCCAGTCAAGAGTTCCCGGAAAATCCGCGAAGAACACCGAGACCGCGAATGTTTACCCAGCAAAAATTCGTGTCATTCGTGAAATTCGTGGCACCTTTCCAGCCAACTCACCAATACATCTTTTCAAGGAGAAAATCTAATGGCAGAAAGAAAAAAGGTACGGGTTGCCATCATCGGCATTGGCAACTGTGCCAACTCACTCATACAAGGCGTTCACTATTACCGGGACGCGGCCGATGACGCCGAAATCCCCGGTCTCATGCACGCTACCGTTGGCGGCTATCACGTGCGGGATATTGAAATTGTAGCCGCCTTCGATGTGGTCAAAGGCAAAGTAGGCAAAGACCTCAGCGAAGCGATGTGGGCACACCCCAACAACACCATCAAATTCGCCGAAGTCCCTCACCTGGGCGTCAAAGTCCACCGGGGCATGACCCATGACGGCCTGGGAAAATATGTCAGTACCGTCGTCGAAAAAGCGCCTGGCCCCACCGATGACATCATCGGTATCCTCAAAAAAACCAAAACTGATGTCGTCGTGAACTTCATGCCCGTCGGCTCGGAAATGGCCACCAAATGGTATGTGGAGCAGGCCATTGAAGCCCGCTGCGCTTTTGTGAACGGCATTCCCGTCTTCATCGCCAGTTCGCCTTATTGGAGCAAACGCTTCATCGAAGCCGGGCTGCCCATCATCGGCGACGATGTCAAAAGTCAGGTCGGGGCCACCATCACCCACCGGGTTCTGACCAACCTGTTTAAGGATCGCGGCGTCCACCTGGATCGCACCTACCAGTTGAACTTTGGCGGCAATATGGACTTTTACAACATGCTGGAACGGGAACGGCTGGAATCCAAAAAAATCTCCAAGACCAACGCCGTTACCAGCCAGTTGCCCTATGACCTGGGCGCGGAAAACGTGCATGTTGGCCCCAGTGACTACGTGCCCTGGCTCACCGACCGCAAATGGTGCCACATCCGCATGGAAGGGCGCGCTTTTGGCGATGTGCCGCTGCAAATGGAACTGAAGCTGGAAGTATGGGATTCGCCGAACTCAGCCGGGGTGATTATTGACGCCGTGCGCTGTGCCAAACTGGCCCTGGATCGCGGACTGAGCGGTCCCATCATTGCCCCCTCCTCCTACTTTATGAAGTCGCCGCCGCAGCAGTTCACCGACGATGTGGCCCGCCGCATGGTGGAAGAGTACATTGCGGGTGAGGAGCCAGCGCCGGTTAATGGTAAAGTGGCTGTTCCTGAAGCCGTTTGATTCAATTGACGGCGGAGTAAAGGCTTTAGCCGTTGCATTTATAGCTAAAGCCTCTACTCCGCTATAAGTTTTGTCGTTTTTATTGTCGCAATTCTGACAAAATCCCCAGAATTTGAATTTTGGGGGTTGACGCATCAAACGGGCTATGTTACACTGCTGCCTGCGTGTGAGATAAATGTCTAACACTGCAAATCTAAAAAGGAGTAAGGCACAAATGAATCCCAACATCAACATCATCAACCGCAAATGGTCTTTCATGTATGCTATTGCCGCCTTCATCGGTGGTAGTGGTGTCGTTCGTGCCTGTGACCCCGGAGGTTTTAGACAAGCCTAAAACTCCTTTCGTTTAATTTAACGAAACCTCAACGGTCACGGCGCAAACTATAAAAAGCCCGTGGCCGTTTTTGTTTTAATGTGTTCCATGCCACGGGAAAGAAACGTCCCGTGGCTTTTTTTGTCTGGCAGAACTGAATAGAACGAATGTGACAAAGGATGTCAGGAATGAAAAGTAGAGTACAGATGAGCAGGTGAAAGGTGTTCAACGGCCGTGTCCCCACACGATGTTCCGCAAGTACGTGAGAGGAAGAAATAAACCTAAAACTTAACCAAGAGGAAGACCACCATGGAACCCTCAATGATTGATCTGAAAAATACTGTTACCAAGAGAAAAGTAACCGGATTCTGGCGCTTGATGACGGGCTATCGGCTGATTTACTTTGTCGCCATTGTCTGCGTGGGCCTGTCGGCCATTGCTCGCTCCGGTTTGTACTATGTGCTGGGCAGGTTTGTGGACGAGATTTTGCCCGGTGACAACCTGAACCAGGCATTGGTCTGGGTGGTGTTGGTGCTGCTGGCGCTGGCTGTAATGCAAGGTTTCTTTTCCTACGCCGGTGGGCGGCTGGCGGCCAAATCGTCCGAAGGCATCGCCCGGCGGCTGCGCAACTACCTGTATGACCATTTGCAGCGATTCACCTTCAGCTACCACGACCGGGCGCAGACCGGCGACCTGCTGGCCCGTTCTACCTCCGACGTGGACGCGGTGCGGCGGATGTTTGCCGAGCAGTTGATCGGTATCGGACGTATCGGGCTGCTGTTTGTGGTGAACTTTGTTGCCCTGCTACTTCTGAATGTACCCCTGGCACTCTTTTCCGTGGCCGTCATCCCGGTGATTATGATTATCTCAGTCTACTTCTTTGTAAAAGTGGGCAAGGCATACGAGGCATTTCAGGCGCAAGAATCACGCTTATCGAACCAGCTTCAGGAAAACCTGACGGGAGTGCGCGTGGTCAAGGCCTTTGCCCGTCAGGAATATGAGATAAACGCCTTTGAAAAAGAGAATATGGACAAGTTCCAGAAAGGGCGCAAGCTGACCATCATGCACTCCTTTTACTGGCCGTCTACTGACTTCATTCTGGGTATCCAGATGGTTGCCGGCTTTTATGTGGCGGCGTTGATGGTACTGGATGGGACACTGACGGTGGGTATGTACATCGCCTACGTGGGCTTTCTGGTGCAGATCATCTGGCCGATTCGTAACCTGGGCCGCTTGATTGCCGACATTTCGACAGGCTCGGTCTCCTTTGGCCGTATCCAGGAGCTGATCAAGGTGGATCAAGAGAATCTGGATACGGGCAGTTACAAGCCAGACGGCCGTATTCAAGGCGCGCTCTCCTTTAACAATATGAGTTTCCGTTACGACGGTGAAGATGAAGACGTGCTACACAATATCACCTTCAGCGTGAAGCTAGGCCAGAAGATCGCCCTTATGGGTGGCGCCGGTTCGGGCAAAACGACGCTGGTCAATTTGTTGCCCCGTTTTTACGAATACACACGCGGCAGTATTCAGCTGGATGGTGTGGACTTGCGTGAGTACCCGCGCGACCTGCTGCGGCAGCAAATTGGTTTTGTGATGCAAGAGCCGTTTCTGTTTTCGACCACGATTCGGGAGAACATCACCTATGGTCTGGGGCGAGAAGCGACGGATGAAGAAGTGTATGCTGCCGCCCGCGCCGCCGCCGTGCATGACGTGATCATGAGCTTCCCCGAAGGGTACAACACCCTGGTGGGGGAGCGCGGCGTAACGCTCTCTGGTGGGCAGAAGCAGCGGGTGACGCTGGCGCGCACGATCATGCGTGACCCCAGCCTGCTGATTCTGGACGATGCCATGTCGGCTGTGGACACGGAGACGGATGAGAGTATCCGCCAGGCGCTGCGCCAACTGCTGAAAGGGCGGACGACCTTCCAGATTGCGCACCGGGTGCAGAGTGTGATGGATGCGGATTTGATATTGGTGCTGGAACACGGCCGTATCACCCAAATGGGTACGCATACCGAACTGCTCAAACAGGAAGGCGGCGTCTACCGGCGAATCTATGACCTGCAATCGCGCATTGAAGCGGAGTTGGAAGCGGATCTGGCAAAGGTGGCGGCTGTACCGAAGAACGGCCGTGTGCATTTACATGAGTTACCGCAAGCCGGAGATTAAGTAGGGCGATTTTCAAAATCGCCCTACAAGAGAAAACATCATGTCTGAAGATTACATGGAATTTGAAGAAGAGGAATACACCTCACAAGTGAATAGAAGCACCATGTGGCGCATTGCCCGGTTGGGTCTGGCGCATTGGCCGTTGATGGTGGGCTTCCTGGTGTTCATTGCCCTGGTATCGCTCATCGAATCCTGGCATACCTATCTCAGCAAACAGATCATTGACCTGGGTATTGTGGCCCAGGATGTCAGTGCCCTGCGTTATTACATGGGGTTGTATCTGGCGACCTGGCCTATCTTTGCCGTCTTTGTCTTTGGCTTCATCTACTGCGCTGGCGTGTTAGGTCATCGCGTGCAGTATGATTTGCGCAAAGCGATGTTCAACCATCTGCAAAACCTTTCGCTGTCGTACTATGACAAGACGCCGACCGGCTGGTTAATGTCTCGCGTCACGTCGGACGTAACTCGCGTGGGCGACCTGGTGTCTTGGGGTTTCCTGGACATTACCTGGACGGTGACGAGCATTACTACGTCATTGGTGTTCATGTTCATTATCAACTGGAAAATGACGATCATTGTCATCCTGCTGCTGCCGGTGCTGTACAAAGTAGCGATCTACTTCAAGCAACGCATCCTGGTGGAGTACCGGATTGTGCGGAAGGTGAATTCGCAGATTACGGCCGCTGCCAGCGAGAACATTACCGGCGTGCGCGTGGTCAAGTCCCTGCGGCGCGAAGAGAAGAACCTGAACAATTTCCAGGAGTTGACGGATCAGATGTATGAATCCGGCTACAAAGCGGCCTGGCTGTCGGCGCTGTTCTTGCCGGCGGTGCAGTTGGTGAGTACGGCCGGGGTGGCGTTGGTGGTCTGGTATAGTGGGGCGCAGTTCTCCGCCGGTAGTATGACGGCCGGTAGCATTCATGCTTTCGTTGCTTACATCACTTTCATGCTCTGGCCGATTCAGCAGTTGGCGGCGGTGTATGCCAGTATGCAGCAGGCGGTGGCGTCCGGTGAGCGCATGTTCTCGCTGTTGGATATGGACGCGGAAATTGTGGATGCGCCGGAGGCGATTGACCCCGGTACGATTCGTGGCGACATTACGTTTGACAATGTGTCCTTCCAGTATGAAGCGGGCAAGCCCGTTTTGACGAACTTTAACCTGACGATTCCGCAAGGCGAGACAGTGGCGCTGGTGGGGCCGACGGGCGCGGGTAAGTCTACGATAGTCAACCTGATTTGCCGGTTTTATGAGCCGACAGAAGGGACAATCCGCTTCAACGGCCGTGACTACCGCACCATGACTCAACATGCCATTCAATCACGCATCGGTATGGTGTTGCAGACGCCGCACCTGTTTTCGGGCACGGTGTATGACAATTTGCGTTACGGCCGTCTGGACGCCACCGATGATGAAGTGGTGGAAGCGGCCAAAATGGCCGGGGCGCATGAGTTCATCATTGACCTGGACGAAGGGTATGAGACGCAGGTGGGTGAGGGCGGTGTGCTGCTCTCCACCGGGCAGAAACAGCTCATCAGTCTGGCGCGGGCCATCCTGGCCGACCCGGACATCTTTATTATGGATGAGGCGACCAGTTCGGTGGACACGCTGACCGAGGCGCTGATTCAGCAAGGTATGGACAAATTGATGCACGGCCGTACCAGCTTCATCATCGCCCACCGCTTGAGCACCATCAAGAATGCCGACCGCATCATGGTGATCGAAAACGGCGGCGTCTCCGAGATGGGTTCCCATGCCGAACTGATTCGCCTGGGCGGTCATTATTACAACCTTTACACCCGCCAGTTCCGCGAAGAGATGGAACAGCGGTTGGAAGAGGAACTTGGTGAACGCGAATTGGCTGCGGCTGATTAACAAAGAATTGAGATTGGGAGATTAGGAGATTGAGAGATTATCAATCTCCTAATCTCTCACTCTCTCAATCTCAGGAGTAAATCATGAACAGGAGTGTGCAACAACTACAATATGCTTTACAGACGTTGGCCCTGCCCGTCACTGCGCAACTCCGGCTACATGCGCGGGATGGGTGCAGGGTGGAGGAACTGGCGCTGGCCTTTGACCGCTGGCAGGCTAAGGCGCGTGGTGAGATGCAAGAGGATTTGACCGGCGAGCAGGTGGAGGTGCTGAACCGGCTGGACAAGAAATTGCTGCTGCTCAGTGGCTCCCGGTTTAAGCCGGCCTGGTCAGACGCCGCACTGCGGCAGAGCGCCGAATGGCGGCAGGTGCGGGCGATGGCCCGCGAGGCGCTGGCAAAGTTTGGTTGGCCGCTGGATGTGCCGCCGGTGGCGCATGGGTAGATAGAGAACGGCCGTGTCCCCGACACGGCCGTTTTTTTATGCAGCTACTTTTTCAACAACAGGCCAGCTTTGCGCCATCTGTATCATCAATTAATACGTCAAGATCGCTACCGGCTTGTTGCTCGCCACGAATGTAAGAGCCAAACACGGCCAATTCTACAATTCTATAACGTTTGGCCAGGTATGGTTTTTGCGCTTTCAAGATTTCTTTGATTTCTGCTAGCGTCATCATGGCAAAATTTTACCACACAACCATTGACCGATTGCTGACCACCGATTACCGATTACCGCCCAAAGCCTGCCACCACATCACCTGCCCATCGGTAATGACCTCTATCGTGCCCAGTTCGTCGGTGCGGAGCACGGCCGTGCCCATTTCCGCTGCCCGTTGTAACACTTCCGGGTGGGGGTGGCCGAAATGGTTATCCGCCCCGGCGGAAACGACCATGATGTGTGGCTGCACGGCCGTCAGGAACGGGGTGGTGCTGGAACTGTTGGAGCCGTGATGCCCGGCCTTGAAAACCAGTGATTGCAGCGGATAGCCGCGCTGCAACAAACTTGCCTCCCCCTTTTCTTCAACATCACCTGTTAACAGCAAGGAGAAGTCGCCATATACCAGCCGGAATGAGACAGAGTTGTCGTTCCGGTTTTGGCTGTCCAGTTCCGCACCGGGATGTACCATTTCCAGCCGCACCCCGTCGCCAAATTCAATCACTTCACCGGCCATCGCCCGGTGGAGTTGGGTTTGTTGGGCGGCGGCGGCCTGGAGCAGCGCCGCGTAAACGGACGAAGCGTCAGATTCTGCGCCGTCGGTGATGAGTTGGGTGATCTGGTAACGGCGGTACAAATCCACCAATCCCGACACATGATCCGCGTCCGGGTGGGTGGCCACCATGATGTCAATGTGCCGATCCCAAAACGGCATTTGCTGCCCCAGGCGATCATTCAGCACCGATGGGTCATTGCCGCCATCCACCAAAATCTGGCGGCCGGTGGGCGTCTGGATGAAGATGGCGTCCCCCTGACCCACATCCAGAAAGGCGACGTGCAGCCGGCCATCCGGTTGGCTGCTGGCCCAACTGAAGGCGAGAATGGCAAGTGCGGCCGTGCTGCCAAAGGCGGCGCGCATTCCCCAATTTGGCCGCAGGCCGGCCAGCAGCCGTTGGCGGTGTTCTGGTTCCAGCCGCGCCAGATAAGTGACAATGGCCAGCAGGCCGTAAAAAAGCAGCACCCAGCCCCAACTGACGTTCACGGGAATGGCCGCGTAGGGCACAGCCGCAAACAGCCGTACCAGGGCAATCGTATACGTCAGTGGCAGCCAGGCCACCCAGGCAATGGGTTGGGCCACTGTAGGCGAGACCAGCCCCACCAACGTTGCCAGCCCACCCCAGGTCATCACCGCCGGTTGTGCCGGTAAAATCAGGAAGTTGGCGGGCAGACTGATGAGCGACAACTGCTGAAAATAGCCGACCATCAGCGGCAGTGTCAACACCTGCGCCGCCAGGGTGATGACCACCGCTTCTGACACAATGCCCATCACCCGCCGCGTCTGTTGCCGGGATAGGAGGCGCTGCAATTGTCGCTCCGTCCACCGGGTAAATGGGTCGGCGTAAAGCATCAGGCTCAGGGTGGCCATAAAACTCAATTGGAAGCCTACATCCCATAGCGTGAACGGGTTGACCAGGGTCATCAAAAAACCGGCGGCAAAGAGGGACGCAAAGGCAAAATTGGGCCGTCCCAGCCAGCGTTGCGTGAAGAGGTAGATGATGCCCATGATGGCCGCCCGCACTACGGACGCATCGGCCCCCACCAGGATGGTGTATAACACGATACCGGTGACGGCAAAGATGGCCGCGCCCCGCCGCCCCAAAAATGGCTCGCTGATGCTGACCAGGATGGCAATGAGGATGGCGATATTGAAACCCGATATGGCGATGATATGCGTCATGCCGGTGGTGCGGAAATCTTCTTGCAGGTCGGGTGGCAGGCCGTTGTCGTTGCCCAGCAGGATGCCGGTGAGCAGCGCTGCCTGGGGGTTGGGCAGCAGCAGGTGGATGGTGGCCTGGGCGCGGGCTTTCAGGGTATAGATGGCGTGGTAAAGGGGGTGGCCTTGCCTTTCGGCCAGCACGGCCGTGCGGGGCAGGTTCATCAGGCTGTGGACGCCCTGCCGTGCCAGATAATCTCTGTAGCTAAAGTCGGCGTCGTCGGGCGGCGTTTCCAGAGCGCCGCTGAGCCGCACCTGGGCGCCGTAGGGGATGGGCGGGAAGCGAAAGACACGGGCCTGAATGAGGCCGCTAACAGGCACGGCCGTACCATCTGCCAGTTCAACCTCTGCTACGGCCACACGTAAATTGACAGAGCGGTCACGCACATCTGGCTCGTCGGCCACAACGCCGGTTATGATGATGTCGGTTGTGCCGTTGTAATAGGCGATGTGGGCGGGGGTGATGGTGGGCTGCACGGCCGTGTACCGCGCCCCGCCAAATGCCAGCAATCCCAGGCAGGCCAGTAGCAGGACGGCCGTTTGCTGCCGTCGCAACAGCAGCGCCCCCATTAAGGAGAGAACGCCAATTGCCAGCCAGGTGGGGACAGGCACGGCCGTGAACCGTGACGCCAGCCAGATGCCCAAAAACCAGGCGGATACCAGATAGACCAGGAGCATGTTTCTGACTTCCTCAGGAGTGGTGGGTGGCAAGTTGCAGGTTGCAGGCTGCAAGTTAACGGAAAAACACTTACCACTTGCCACCAGCAGCGTTTGGCTGTATAGATTGCCACAACTTAACGGACGACAGGCATTTTAGCGTTGTAGAGAACGCCGGGCAAGAGATAATACGATAGTCCTGCAATTTCGAAGAAATGGTTTGCGGCGGCAGATAAATCTGCACCCACAAAAAGCAAAGTCGGCCTGCGCGACTGTCTCTAGCCGACGAAGGTCGGCTTTGCCTCTTGTAGCCGCGATTTCAATCGTCGGGTTTGATCTATGATGAAAAAGCAGGACGCGGATGACGCGGATATAATCTGCGCACTCAACAGATCAAAGTGGAGTTTGCATCTGAGGATGCACACTCCTCTCATTTTCAGCTACAGATTATTGGAGTAAAGAGAATGGACAAGAAGGTGGTGCAAGAGCAATTTGGGGCACATGCGGCGGCGTATGTCCACAGTAAACCCCATGCCAAAGGAGCGAGTTTGGGGCGGCTGGTGGAACTGGTTGCGCCGCAAGCGGACTGGCTGGTGTTGGATGTGGCCACGGGGGCAGGGCATACGGCCTTTGCCTTTGCGCCGCTGGTGGCGCAGGTGTGGGCGACGGACATGACGGCCGAAATGCTGGACATTGTGCAGCAACAGGCGGCGGAACGGGGGCTGGCGAATGTAACCGCCGAATATGCCGAGGCGGAGGCGCTGCCCTATGGTGACGGCCGTTTCCATTTAGTCACCTGCCGCATTGCCGCCCATCATTTTGCCGATGTGGCCCGGTTTACGGCCGAGGCGGCGCGGGTGCTGCGGCCTGGTGGCTTGCTGGCGGTGGTGGATAATGTGGTTCCTGAAGGGCCGGCGGGTGACTTTGTTAATGCGTTTGAGAAGCTGCGGGATGTCAGTCACGGCCGTTGCCTGAGTCTGGCCGAGTGGGAGCAGGCGTATCAGGCGGCGGGGTTGGCGTTGACCCATGCCGAAACGATGGATAAGCAGATGGAGTTCGCGCCCTGGGCGGCCCGGCACGATGCCGTGATGCAGCGCTACCTGCGGGCAATGTTGACGGAGGTGAAAGGAGAGGCGGCGGATTTTCTACGGCCGTCCGTCACCGACGAGGGCACAACCTTCTATTTGCGGGAGGCGATTTTGGTGGGGCGGAAGGCGGTGGGGTAAGGGGTCACGGCCGTAGCCTTTATTGTGTACCCGACGATGGTACGCCACAAAAGTGGGTTCAAGATGCCGACTGGTTTTTGTATGTGCCTTAAATCGAATCGAATGTGAAGTTACTGGCGGTGGCTCCTGTTCACCGCCAGAAACTTTTTTCAATGCCAGTTTTAAGGCGCGAGTTGGAGCGCTTCCAGAGCGGGTAACATCACAGTTTCATAAAGCGTTTCTTTTTCATCCGGGTTCGTGATGAGCAGAACAAGCAGGGTAGTGCTGCCCTCTTCGGCCGTCGCCAGTAGCACCGGCAGCCCTTGTGTTTCCGTTTCATACAGCGTCCAGGTGTGCCCACCGGCTTCCAACAGTTCATCGCCGGTTGGCGCTCCCGCCAGCCCTAGCTGTGTGGTTAACAGACCAACCAGGAAGTCGGCCGCCATGCCCGGCGCCGCTTGTTGAATGAGAACGGTCTGGTCCAGACCGGTGCTGGCGCGAGCGAACACACCTGGGCCGGCCTCTGTCCAACCTTCGGGCTTCACACTGCTAAAGCCAAACATCTCATCGGTGTAAGGGGTCATGACGACTTCTGCTATTTCCCCACCCGGCGTTACAAACGCCGGGCCGCCCAGTTTTGCCAGGCAGGTGGTGTCCGGCACGGCCGTTGGCTCGGCCAGGAACGACTGTATTATGCTGATAGCACAGGCGCCGGACAGCGAGACGCCATGGCCCGTTCCCGGAAATGCATAGAAGTAGGCGTTGCTCAGGTTGGCCTGCACCTGCTCGCCCCAGGCGGGCGGCGTGATGGGATCATATTCACCGGCCAGGATGAGGGTGGGGATGTCGCTGGTGACGGGTTCATTTTCTAGCGGCACGGCCGTGCCCGCCCCCCATTGGTCACAGAGCAACAGTGCATTTGGACCCAGGTTAGGGCTGTCGCGGAAAACTGGTTCCAGTTCCGGGTGTGCGGCTAAGACGGCCGTTATTTCTTCGGCCGTGGCAAAACTATTTTCCTCATAGCACTGCACCGAAAACTGCATCCCCGCGCTGAAAAAGTCACTGTTGCTCAGAAAACTGGAAAGCAGCAGGGCCAGCGTGTCATACTCACCCGCGTTCACATCGGCGATCAGTTTGGGCAATTCGGGGATAATCTCGGTGGCGTAAAGCGATTGGAACAAAATGCCAATCAGGTCATCGCCCCGAAAATAAGCATTGTAACTGTCCCTGGTGAACAAATTCGAGACGGGCAGGACAATTTTTTCCTCATTTAATTGGGCGACAGTGTCATAAAAAAGCGTTTCCAGATCAGGATAAGCCTCGGCGCAGGCGGGATCGGCCGCGCAGCCGGCAAAAAAGACCGCAAAGGCGCGGGCCACATTCTGCGGCGTGTCGGTGAGCAGATTCACTTCCAACGGATAAGCCGAGTCCAATATAACGCTGCGCACTCCTTCAGGATAGTCACGCATGAGGGTTTGCGCCAGCCGCGTGCCATAGGAGACGCCCCAGACATTCCATTCATCGTAACCCAGGGCCATGCGTAAATCGTCCAGGTCGGCGGCGCTGGCGGCGCTGTTGTAGGCGGCCAGATTGACCCCTTCAGCGGCCAGGCGGTCACGGCAGGCCAGCAGCACGTCCATGCTTTGCTGCCCCGCCTCTTCGGGCGAGATGTCTTGTTCCAGCAATTCATAACTCAATTCGGTATATTCCGGGCAGGCCAGCGAAGGTTCAGAATAGCCCGTACCACGCTGGTCAAACATGATCAGGGTGTGGTTTGCCAGATAAGGGGCAAAACGCATCTCAAAAATGAGGGGAACGGCTTCCAACGCTTCCCCGCCGGGGCCACCTTCCAAATAGACGATGGGGTCAGGGGCGGGATTGTCGCTATCGCTGGCGAAGATGGCCACATGCAGGCGGATGGTCTGGCTGTTGTCCGGGTCGTTGCGGTCTTCAGGCACAGTCAGCCAACCGCAGGTGACGTCACGGCCGTTTGGCACATCAAATTCACACGCGGCCTCTGCAAAAGCAGCGGTGGATTCGCCGGTAGCCGTTGATTCAGGGGTAAAGGTTGGTGGGATGGTGGGTACGGCCGTTGGTTCATCAGTGGGTACGGCCGTTGCTGTCACCGTGTCGGTCGGCGTCGGGACTTTAGTAGCGGTTTCAACCGTTTCAGCGACGGCCGTAGCCGTTGGCGCGGGTTCTTCATTGTTGCAAGCTGTAATCAAAAAAACCACACACACGGCCAACAGGCATAAACGAACATACGTTAGCGTTTTCATCTACATACTCCTCGTAAATTAGACGCAGATTCACGCGGATGACGCGGATAAAATGTTGTGAATAAGCGTCCTGCTTTCATTCATGGTGGTCGGCGGCAGCCGATGAAGCCTACTCATCAAATGGGATACATGAGGTGCTTCTGGTCACGCATCCTAAGCAATGTGACTTTAGACACCCATAGAATACTGCTTTTTGTCTGTTACGGCAGCGGGTAGCCGTGATCTATACTTTACCCAATTGGTTCAATCTGTCAGATTGAACCGGTTTTGATTGCCGCCTGGTTCCCCGGCAAAGGTATCACCAAATGACGGAACAATCTCCCCCGTTAGAACTGCATGATTTAGCCCCCGAACCCGTTCAAGAATGGCAGCGGTTATTACAGTTTGTCGGCTTGAGCCGGGAAGACAGGCAGGCAATGGCGGCCACAGTAGAAGTTTTGTTACGGTGCGCTCCGGAACTGGTGGTAGGAACGTATGATTATCTGCTGTCTGTGCCGGAAACGGCCGTGATCCTCGGCTGGGAAAGCGGCGCCGACGAAGCCCACCTGGCCGAGCGCCGCCGTTTTTTCGCCGTCTGGCTGGCGCGCACGTTAGGCATGGACACCAGCGACGAATTTGCCCATTACCTGTTCCGCGCCGGGAAATTCCACGCCGGGCACGGCCCACGCCATATCCATACCCCACCAGCCTATGTCACCGGCTCCATCGGCCTGGTGCAGGCCGCCTTTGCCTGCTACCTGCAACAAGCCAATCTGCCCGGCCACATCATTGCTCCGGCTCTGGGCGGCTGGAGCAAATACCTGACGGTGCAACTGCATCTGATGCTAAGTGGTTACCAGGCGGCGCGGGAATTGGATCAGGGTGATCTACCCATCCGCCTGACCCTTTTTGGCCGGATGCGGGCCATTGTGGGCGAGCCGGAGATGCGCGCCCATGTGCCCGCCGGGGCTACGGCCGGCGACCTGCTGCGCAAATTCTTCAACTACTATCCCCAGGCGCGGGCCGCGGCGCTGGATCAGGTCTGGCAAACGGAAGAGGAAACGGATTCCCTGTGGTTGGAACTGGCGCCCGTTTACCGGCCACAATGGGGCTGGCGTGTCTTGCGCAACGGCCGTGACTTGGCTTACAACGGCGGCTTCACAACCCCCCTCAACGCCGACGACACCGTCGCTATTTTTCCGCCGGGACGCTAACGTGCATCGTGCGATTTTCAAAATCGCGCTGCAGGAGGAGGTGATCTGCTCAATAAATAGCCGGAAGTTTACCGAAACATCCGCAAAGGACGCGAAGAACGCCCCTGTTTCCCCCTACCATTCGCGCCTTTTGCCATGAACACGCCATTTTATCGGACACCTAATCAACCAGAGTCGGTCAGCGCCAGACCGGAATAACAAACCGGGATCAACCTGACGGATGCGGAGAGAGTTGGAGGTATAGAATAATGAAACTGGGTGGATATGCCAATCGAATTGCTCATGTAGATTTGACCGCAGGTGCGGTTGAATACAAGGGGATACCGGAAGAGTGGGCGCGCAAATATGTCGGCGCACGCGGCCTGGGTGTGCGTTACGTGTTTGAAAATGGCCCCCAGGTGGACCCCCTTTCCCCTGACAACATCCTTTGTTTTATGAACGGGCCACTCACCGGCACGGCCGCGAACATGAGCGGCCGTATGGCTATTGTCACCAAATCCCCATTAACCGGCACCGTCACCGACAGCCATCAGGGTGGCTGGTCGGCTGCCCGGCTGCGCTGGGCCGGCTTTGACGGCCTCATCTTCAAAGGCAAAGCGGCCAAACCCGTCTACGCCTACGTGGAAGATGGCAAGGTGGAACTGCACGACGCCGCTGAAATTTGGGGCAAAGGGGTGCATGACACTGTCAAACATTTCCGCGAAAAATATGGCGAAAAGGATTTAACCGTCATCGCCATTGGCCCCGGCGCGGAAAACCTGGTGAAGTATGGCTGCTGGGTGAATGAAGATGATCGCGCCAGTGGGCGGGGCGGCACCGGTTGTGTCGGCGGCAGCAAATTGCTCAAAGCAGTTGTTGTGAAAGCCAAGAAGAGTTTCCCCAAACCGGCTAACAAAGAAGCGTGGAAACCGGCCCACGAACGGGCGCTGGCCACTATCATGGACGAGAAAAACATCACCAGCCCGCGTAAGGGTGGCCTGTCGGTTTATGGCACCAACGTTCTGATGAACATTACCAGCAATATGGGGGCGCTGCCCACGTTGAACGGCCGTGTCACCTCCTTTGGTGAGCGTGCCGAACTGCTCAGCGGCGAGTACGTTAACGAACACATCCTGGTGGACAACCCCACCTGCCACGCCTGCCCCGTCGCCTGCAAAAAAGAGGTGGAAATCACCGAAGGCGAATTTGCCGGGCTGCGCATGGAAAGCGTGGAATACGAACCGGCCTGGGCGTTGGGCGCCAACTGCGGCAACGACAACATCGAATCTGTCGCCAAGATGATTGATATGGCTAATGATTACAGCATTGACGCCATTGAAATCGGCGACGTGCTGGCAACCTACATTGAAGCCTCAACCAAAGGGTTTGCCAACGGCGATGGCGGTCTGGCCGAGGGCGACTATCGCGGCATGATCGCCACCATCGAAAAAGTAGTGCGGCGCGAAGGCGTCGGCAACGTGCTGGCTGATGGCTGTGACGCCGTCGCCCGCCATTTTGGCCACCCTGAAATTGCCATGACGGTGAAAGGGCAGGGCATCCCCGCCTATGATCCACGTGGCCTGAAGGGGATGGGCATTGCCTATGCCACCAGCAACCGCGGCGCCTGCCACCTGCGGGCTTACACGCCGGCAGTGGAATTGAGCCTGATCCCGCTCACGGCTGACCCGTTGGACTGGAAAGGCAAGGGCGAATTGACCAAACTGTTGCAAGATTTACATGCTTTCTCCGACAGTCTGGACCTCTGCAAATTCAGCGCCTTCGCCGAAGGGGCTGAGGAGTATGCGGCGCAATACGCGGCCGTGTTGGGGTTGGATGAATTTACGGTGGATGACGTGCTGACCACCGGCGAACGCATTTACAACCTGGAGCGATATTACAACAATCTGGCCGGTCTGGGTGAAGGCAGCGACTATCTGCCCCAACGGTTCACCGACGAACCGTCCACTATGCCCGGTTCTGAAGGGCATGTGTGTGAACTCGCCTTGATGCTGGATGAGTATTACACAGCGCGCGGCTGGCAGAATGGCGTGGTGCCGGAAGCAAAACTGAAGGAGTTGGCAATTCTGTAAGTGGATAATAGACCTGACAGGTTTCAAAAAACCTGCCAGGTCTTTCTCTTATCCCCCGCCGCGCAGCAGTTTGCGTTCCAGTTGCTGCTGTAACTGTGTGCTGATGGCGTCATCCGCTTCCAGGTGGAAGTGAATCTGGCCGACGACCAGGGAACCGATCTGATAATCCTCAATTTGGGTGACGGCGGCTGACCATTGCGGGTGGGTATAACGGCCGTCGCCCACCGCTATCCCCCCCATTTCCTGCAAGTATGCGCCCATCAGCCAGGCCGGAATGCCGCGAATGACCCGCTCGATGGTGGTCATGCCTGGCCGCCGCCCACCGCCGGGAAGATGTTGACCACATCATCTTGATGCACCAGGGTGTTCAGGCCATTGTCCAGGTAGGGGGCGTCACGGCCGTTGATGAACACATGCACATGTCGCCACAAATTCCCCTGCTCATCTAGCAGTTCCCGCCGCATGGCGGGAAAACGAGTGACGACAATTTCCACCAGACCCATCACATCTGTGCCTTCTGGAATATCAAACTCTACTGTTTTTTGTCCGGTAATTTGTCGTAATGTGGCAAAAAACCTGATTTGCATTTTATTTATCTTCCACGCTGTATTACAGCCCAGGCAGGTGTATGCTGACCTGCGATGTGTGATAATTCTTTTGTTACGGATTACGGATTGTGGGCCACGTCCTGGGCGATTTCCATTGTTTCGGCTACGGTGTGACCCTACGCCAATATGTTCTCATTCAATACTTCTTTCTAGCATATCCTGGCTACATATTCCTTCGATACTGCCCGCCTACCGCATACATCGCCTGCGTAATCTGGCCCAGGGAGCAGAATTTCACCGCTTCCATGAGCGATTCAAAGGTGTTTTCGTTGTGGGTGGCCGCATCCTGGAGGTCGTGCAGGGCAGCGGCAGATTTTTCTGGGTCACGGCCGTACAACCTCTCCACATTGGCAATTTGCCGTTCCTTTTCTTCCGTCGTTGCCCGAATCACCTCTTTAGGCAGAATGGTGGGTGAACCTTCGTCGGACAGAAACGTGTTCACGCCAATGATGGGTAGTTCGCCGGAATGTTTCAGGCTTTCGTAATAAAGCGACTCCTCCTGGATTTTGCCGCGCTGGTACATCGTCTCCATCGCCCCCAACACGCCGCCCCGCTCCGTGATGCGGTCAAATTCTAGCAGCACCGCCTCTTCCACCAGGTCGGTCAACTCCTCAATGATAAACGCCCCTTGCAGCGGATTCTCGTTTTTGGCCAGCCCCAACTCCTTGTTGATGATCAGTTGAATCGCCATCGCCCGCCGCACCGATTCCTGGGTGGGGGTGGTGATGGCCTCGTCGTAGGCGTTGGTGTGCAGCGAGTTGCAGTTGTCGTAGATGGCGTAGAGGGCTTGCAGGGTGGTGCGGATGTCGTTGAAGGCGATTTCCTGGGCGTGCAGGGAACGGCCGCTCGTCTGAATATGATACTTGAGCATTTGCGCCCGTTCGTTGGCCTTGTACTTCAGCTTCATTGCCTTGGCCCAAATACGCCGCGCCACCCGGCCGATCACCGCATATTCCGGGTCCACGCCGTTGGAGAAAAAGAAGGAAAAGTTGGGCGCAAAGTCGTTCACATCCATCCCCCGCGCCAGGTAATACTCCACAAAGGTGAAGCCGTTGGCCAGGGTAAAGGCCAACTGGCTGATGGGATTGGCTCCGGCTTCGGCGATGTGGTAGCCGGAAATGGAGACGCTGTAAAAGTTGCGCACGTTGTGATCAATGAAATAGTGCTGCACGTCCCCCATCAGCCGCAGGGCAAATTCGGTGGAGAAGATGCAGGTGTTTTGCGCCTGGTCTTCTTTGAGGATGTCCGCCTGTACGGTGCCGCGCACAGTGGATAAAGTGCGCGCCTTGATTTCCTCATACAGTTCGCGGGGCAAGACCTGGTCGCCGGTGACGCCCAGCAGCAGCAGCCCCAGGCCATCATTGCCTTCGGGCAGGTCGCCGTGATAGTGCGGCCTGAGAAGGCCGCGCTCCTCGTAGATTTCGGTAATTTTGCGTTCTACCTCGTCAACCAATCCGTGTTGGCGGATGTAAAGTTCACATTGTTGGTCAATGGCGGTATTCAGAAAAAACGCCAGCACGGTGGGGGCGGGGCCGTTGATGGTCATGCTCACCGACGTCGCCGGGTCGCACAGGTTGAAGCCGCTGTACAGCTTTTTGGCGTCGTCCAGGCTGGCAATGGAGACGCCGGAGTTGCCTACCTTGCCGTAAATGTCCGGCCGCGTGGCCGGGTCTTCGCCGTAGAGCGTCACCGAATCAAAGGCGGTGCTGAGGCGGCGGGCGGGCATGTTCAGCGAGACGTAGTGGAAGCGTTTGTTGGTGCGCTCCGGGCCGCCTTCCCCGGCAAACATGCGCGTGGGGTCTTCGGCCGTGCGTTTGAAGGGAAAGACGCCGGCCGTATACGGAAATTCGCCGGGCACATTCTCCTGCAAGTTCCACTGCAAAATGTCGCCCCAACCGCTGTAACGTGGTGTGGTCACTTTGGGCACGCGGCTGTGGGAGAGGGTTTCGGTATGGGTGGGCACACGCACGTCACGGCCGCGCACCTGGTAGACGTACTCTTCGGCCCGGTAGCGGGCGGCCTTGTCCGCCCATCCTTCCAGAATGGCCTGATTGTGCCGGTCTAGCCCCAGGCTGACGGCCGTGTACAGCTCTTGCAGTTGTTGGCGCAGCCGCTTTTTGTCGTCCACTTTGGCGTCGGGCAGGCTGTCCATCGCCTGTTGGATGCCGTAGAGCCGGTTGGCGATGGCTGCCTGTTCCAGCACCCACTGGTCGTAGCCGCGAATGGTTTCGGCGATTTCGCTCAGGTAACGCACCCGCGCCGGAGGGATGATGGTGATCTTCTCCGATTCACCCAGGAGCAAGTCCAGGTGGGGATGCAGGTCGGCGCCGGTTTTGTGGGCGATGGTGTGCATCACGGCCGTGTACAACCCATTTGTGCCCGGATCATTAAACTGGCTGGCGATGGTGCCAAACACCGGCACGTCCTCATCCGGCACGTCCCACAACTGGTGGTTGCGTTTGAACTGCTTTTTCACGTCTCGCAGCGCGTCCTGCGCCCCCCGCTTGTCAAACTTGTTGATGGCGACCAGGTCGGCAAAGTCCAGCATATTGATCTTTTCCAACTGGGTAGCGGCGCCATACTCCGGCGTCATCACATAGAGCGATACGTCGCACAGGTCTACAATTTCCGTGTCTGACTGGCCGATACCGGACGTTTCCAGGATGATCAGGTCAAACTGGGCCGCCTTGAGGATGTTCAGCACTTCGGGAATCTGGCGGGCCAGGGCCAGGTTTTGTTGGCGGGTGGCCATAGAGCGCATGTAGACCCGCTCGTTGGTGACGCTGTTCATGCGGATGCGGTCGCCCAGCAGCGCCCCGCCCGTCTTGCGCCGCGACGGGTCTACGCTGACGATAGCAATTTCCTTTTCCGGGAAGTCCAGCAAAAAGCGGCGCACCAGTTCATCCACCAGCGACGATTTGCCCGCGCCGCCGGCGCCGGTAATGCCTAAAATGGGCGGATGCGCCAGCCCCTCCAGCCGAGCGTGGACTTCGTCCATGATCGGTTCCACTAAATCCGGTTCGTTTTCAACGGCGGAGATGAGGCGGGCCAGGGCGCGGTGGGTGACCCAGTGTTTGATTTCGGGCATGAGGGCGACGGGGGGGCCGTGATGCGTGATGCGTGATGCGTGATGGGTGTAGGCTTCGTGGATGGCGGCGCGCCATCTGTCTACGTCGAGTTTGCCGGTGGGGAAGTCGGCTTTGAGCAGCAGGTCGTTGATCATGCCTTGCAGGCCGAGGGTACGGCCGTCGTCCGGCGAATACAATCGGGTAATGCCGTAATTGTGTAATTCAGTGATTTCGTGTGGTAGGATGGTGCCGCCGCCGCCGCCGAAGATTTTGATGTGGCCGCAGCCCTGCTCGTGCAGCAGGTCGTGCATATATTTGAAAAATTCGATGTGCCCGCCCTGGTAGCTGGTGATGGCGATGGCCTGCGCGTCTTCCTGGATGGCGGTGGTCACAATTTCCTGCACGCTGCGGTTGTGGCCTAGATGAATGACCTCCGTGCCAGAGGCTTGCAGGATGCGGCGCATGATGTTGATGGCCGCGTCGTGGCCGTCAAACAGGGATGCGGCCGTGACAATACGAACTTTGTTTACAGGTGTATAGGGCGTGACTTGTGTCATCGGCATTCTCCTTATCAGTTGGATTTGTGGTGTGGGGATTATAACGTATAAACTAAGAGCCAGACATGGGCGGCGATGAATAGGCAGGGTAACCCCAAAGTCCAGATTTTCTGTGGGAGGAGAGCAGCACGCCCACGTGCTGCTCGTTCGCACGTGGGTGTGCGAACGCCGCCATTACGAATAAAGCCTGACTTTGGAATCGCTCTGGATGAGGCTGACGCCGACCACAATTTGGGCATAGCGTGTTAATCATTTGCGTACCGGTTGCCGCCGCGCTGCTGCCAGCAGCACTACCGAACGGGATTGGGCCGGGTAGCTTTCGCCGGGCACGCCGGGTGCGTCTGCCAGGCGGCAGAAGTCTTGGGGTGGGGGGCAGGCGGTGTCTATGATGCGCCGCCACAGGGTGGTGCCCGCGCCGTTGACCGGCGGCAGGGCAAAATCCAATGGCTGCCAATACGCATTCAAAATCATGTGAAAAATCGAGCGGTTGCCCCAAACGGTGAACGCCAGGGTACGCGAATCATGCCCCCAATCTGGCTCGTTCAGGTGAACGCCATGATATTCAATGCGTGACTGGTGCAGCAGGTCTATCAGGCTAATCTGGCGTGGGCGGGAGTAGATACTCAGGCTTTGCCGTAGGGTTATCAGCTGCTGCACAAAATGGAAAATCTCACCATTTTTCTCTACCAATGACCAATCGAACCAACTGATTTCGTTGTCCTGGCAGTAAGCGTTGTTATTGCCGTGTTGGGTGCGCCGCACTTCGTCGCCCATTAGCAGCATGGGGACGCCCAGCGAGAGCAGGGTCAGGGTGAGAAAGTTTTTAATCTGGCGCACCCGCAGCGCCTCAATTGCCGGATCGTCGCTTGTCCCTTCCACGCCGCAGTTCCAACTGAGATTATAGTTATGGCCGTCATTGTTATGTTCGCCGTTGGCCTGGTTGTGTTTGTCGTTGTAGGAAACCAGGTCATTGAGCGTGAAACCATCGTGGCAGGTGACGAAGTTGATACTTTGCTCCGGTTCTTGCCCCTCGTGGCCGTAGATGTCTGGGCTGGCCAGGAAGCGGGAGGCGACTTTGCCCGCCATGCCGGGGTCGCCCTTGACAAAAGCGCGCACGTCATCCCGAAAACGGCCGTTCCACTCCTTCCACTTATCCCCTAAAAATGACCCCACCTGGTATAGTCCACCCGCATCCCACGCCTCGGCAATTAGTTTGGTGCCACCCAGGACAGGGTCGGTTTCAATGTCCCAGAGAATGGGTGGATTGGCTAAAGGAAGCCCTTGCCCGTCACGCGAGAGGATGGAGGCCAGGTCAAAACGGAAGCCGTCTACGTGCATTTCTTCCACCCAATAATGCAGGCTGTCCAGAATCAGGCGGCGCACCATGGAATGGTTGGCGTTGAGTGTATTGCCGGCGCCGCTGTAATTGGCATAGCGGCTCTTGTCTTTGTCCAGGATGTAATAGACGCGGTTGCCAATACCTTTGAAGCAGTAGGTGGGGCCGGTGTGGTCGCCTTCGGCGGTGTGGTTGTAAACGACATCCAGAATGACCTCAATGCCGGCGCGGTGCAGTGCTTTAACCATATCGCGGAATTCGTTTAGCACGTCTAGCGGCTCTTTGCTTTGGCTGTAGCCGGCGTGGGGGGCGAAAAATGAGATAGGGCTGTAGCCCCAGTAGTTGACACGGCCGTCTGGCGCATCCTCCTCGTCAAAGTGAAAGACGGGCAGCAGTTCGATGGCCGTAATGCCCAAACTTTTCAGGTAGGGGATTTTTTCCACCAGACCGGCATACGTGCCCCGTTTTTCCGGGGCGACGCCGGAATTGGGGTGGCGGGTGAAGCCGCCCACGTGCATTTCGTAAATGATGGTCTGGTTGAAGGGGCGGCGCAGCGGCTCGTCCCCTTCCCAATCGTAGGCGTGGGGGTTGGCGATGACGCTTTTGAGGGCAACGGCCGTGTTATCCCCTGGACGTTTGGCGGCGTCGCGGCTGAAATGGCGGGGAGTGGCCAGGGCACGGCCGTAGGGGTCGAGCAGCGCCTTTTCCGGGTCAAACCGCATCCCCTGCTCTGGCGCGTTGGGGCCATGCACCCGGTAAGCATACACTTGCCCAACGCTAATGCCAGGCACAAACACATGCCAGTAATGAAAGGTGCGGTTGAGAAAGGGGTCGAGGAGAATGGTGTGGCGGGGTTTGGCGTCGTTGACATCATCAAAAAGCAGGAGTTCAACGGCCGTGCCTGCCCGCGAATACAAACAAAAATTGACGCCGCCGCTTTGCACGGTGGCGCCAATGGGATAGCTGTGGCCGGGGCCGGTAATGAGAGACATACCCCTATTTTACCCTGATAGGTGGCAGGTGGCAGGTGGCAATTGGCAGGTGGCAATTGGCAAGGTGGCAGGTGGCCTTCGCCGACAGGCCTACAGCCCACGAAGGTTCTTTGGGAATTCGTGGGCTGTAGGGGTGCACCCTTCTGGTTGCCCAGAGAAGGGCGGGCACAAGACCCGCCCCTACGAGACAAAACCCCTTGAAATTTTGAGGGCCCTATGCCCTGAACCTGGTGAAGGGTGGGCTTTGCCGCTTGTAGCCGCGATTTCTATCGCCGGGTTCTGGCTGTCGCCCGTGTGTGGGCATATGGGGTCTATGGCTGGCGCCCGACACGCCAGATGTCGGAGGCATATTGGCGGATGGCGCGGTCAGAGGAGAAGTAACCGCAGCGGGCGGTGTTCAGAATGGACATGCGCGTCCAGGCGTCGCAGTTGGCGTATGCAGCTGCCGCCGCTTCGGAACAGGCCATGTAGTCGGCATAATCCAGCAATAGCAGGTACTCGTCTTTGTAAATGAGGGAATCTACCAATGGTTTGAAGAGGCGGGCGTCTCCCTGGGTGAAACGGCCGTGGCCTATGTCCTCGATTACCCGGTGCAGCGCCGGTTGGGTGCTGTAGATGTTATAAGCGTTATATCCTTCTGCTTTGCGGGCGGCGGCTTCGGCGGCCGACAAGCCAAACAGGAAGAAATTTTCCGCCCCCACCCGGTCACGGATTTCGATGTTGGCGCCATCCAGCGTGCCCACCGTCACGGCTCCGTTGAGGGCAAATTTCATGTTGCCTGTGCCAGACGCTTCTTTGCCGGCGAGTGAGATCTGCTCGGAGATGTCGGCAGCGGGGTAGATTTTTTCGGCCAGCGTGACGTTGAAGTTGGGCGGGAAGAGGACGGTGAGACGGCCGTTTACATCCACATCATGATTGACCATTTCGGCCACTGAATTGATCAACTTGATGATCAACTTGGCCATGGCGTAGCCGGGCGCTGCTTTGGCCCCAAACAGGAACAGACGGGGCGTCATTGTCTGGCCGGGATCGTCCTTCAACTGTTGGTAGAGGGTGATGATGTGCATCACCTTCAGCAACTGCCGTTTGTATTCATGCAGGCGTTTGGCCATGACATCAAAGAGTGCGTCTGGGGGGATGGGTACGGCCGTGTCTGGTTGCAAGGTGTGTAGCAGCGCCGTTTTATTTTGTTGTTTAATGGCCCGCCAATCCCGACGAAACGCCGCGTCGTCTACAAATGCTTCCAATTCTTGCAGCCGTTCCAGATTATTCAGCCATCCCTTTCCAATCCTGGCGGTAATCAAATCGGCCAGGCGGGGATTGGCCAGCTTGATGAACCGGCGCGGTGTGACGCCATTGGTCACGTTCCGGAATTTGCCAGGCCAGATGAGGGCAAAATCGGGCATTGTCTGTTCTTGCAGCAGGCGTGTATGCAGTTCGGCCACGCCATTGACGGCAAAGCTGCCCACCACCGCCAGATGCGCCATCCGTATTTCCCGCCGGTCGCTATCGGTCACGATAGACAGCCGCCGAACCAATGCCTCGTCGCCGGGGTATTGCCGGCGCACATCGGCCAGGAAGCGGCGGTTGATTTCGTAGATGATTTCCAGGTGGCGTGGCAACAGCAGTTCAAACAAACTGACAGTCCAATGTTCTAACGCTTCAGGCAGCAGGGTGTGGCAGGTGTAGGCAAAGGTGCGCCGGGTAATATCCCAGGCATCTTCCCATTCCAGCTCGTAGCCGTCTACCAAAATACGCATCAGTTCGGGGATGGCGATGACGGGATGGGTATCATTGAGTTGAATGACCACCTTGTCCGGGAAGACATCCCAATCGTTGTTGCGCAGGTGAAATCGGCGGATGATGTCTTGTAAAGAGCAGGCCACAAAGAAGTATTGTTGTTTTAGCCGCAGTTCTCGCCCCTGTTGGGTGATGTCATTCGGGTATAGCACTTTGCTGATGTTTTCAGAGACCATCTTTTGCTCAACCGCCAGGGCATAATCGCCGACGTTGAACAGTTGAAAGTCGAAACTCTTTGAGGCGCGCGTCCGCCATAAGCGCAGCATGTTGACGCGGCTGGTCTGGTAGCCGGGCACGAGCATGGTGCAGGGTTCACCCAGCACGGTGCTGCCAGGCAGCCAGCGCACCCGGTATTTGCCGTTGTTGTCGGTGTAGGCTTCGGTACGGCCGTAAAAACTCACCTCGATCATCCGGTCCGATTGCACAAATTCCCAGGGGTTGCCATGCAGCAACCAGTTATCTGGCTGTTCCAACTGCCAGCCATCATGGAATGTCTGGGTGAAGATGCCATGTTCGTAGCGAATGCCATAACCGACGGCAGGCACGTCTAAAGAAGCCAGCGAATCCAGGTAACAGGCCGCCAGCCGCCCCAGGCCACCATTGCCCAGCCCCGGTTCTGATTCTTCGTCAATAAGCGCCGACACATCGAGGTCAACCTCGTTTAAGGCGTGGCGGGCCAGTTCAGTGGTATCGGTATAAAGCAGATTTTGGGGTAACTGTTTGCCCAGCAGATATTCGGCGGAGAGGTAATAGACAAAACGGGGATTGGTTTCGTAATCCTGCTGCGTCGTTTGCCGCCAGCGTTCCACCAGGTGGTCGCGCGTGGTGTGGGCCAACGCCATATACAAATTGTGGATGCTGGCCGATTGGGTAGCCGTACCCTGGTTGTAATACAGACTATCAACGATGGCTTGTTTGAAGGCAGCGACGGTATGTGTGGTACGGCCGTGGGGATCACCCCTGCGCATTTTCATTTTTCATCCTCGCCGGATCGGACACTTGTCGTGACATGATACACCAACGCTGTTTAGTTATTATTCAACTGTATTGCCCAGGTCACGTCTGATACAAGGCAGCGCTGTCTGGCATAAGCAAGCAATCACTACCCTGTATCTGACGTGTTGAGGCGCTCAAATAACTGTCACCAACAATCATCTACGATTCGTATCGGCGGGGATAGGGGAAACGTCACCAAAAGAGCAGGATATTTATCACTATCAACGGTACGGTTTGCTGCCCGCCAGCTATGCTTCGCTGACCGTTACTTTGGTCATTTTATCGCCCTGGCGGATACTGTTCACCACGTTCATGCCAGAGGTCACTTTGCCAAAGACGGTGTGACGGCCGTCCAGGTGCGGCTGTGGTGAATGGGTGATAAAAAACTGGCTGCCGTTGGTATTTGGCCCGGCGTTGGCCATCGAAAGCACCCCTGTCTCGTGTTTGAGCGGGTTACCCTTAAACTCATCCTCAAAACGATAGCCGGGGCCGCCACGCCCCGTGCCGGTCGGGTCGCCGCCTTGAATCATAAAATTGTCAATCACCCGATGAAAGGTGACGCCATCATAAAAACCCTCGTTAATCAAAAAGACAAAGTTATTGACTGTTTTGGGTGCATATTGTGGATACAGTTCAATCACCATCGTCCCCTTGTTCGTTTCCATATTGACCGTATATTTTTTCTTGGGGTCAATTTGTGTTGCCGGGGGGGTCTTCCATTCTTTTGCCATGATATTCTCCTTCTGAATGTTTGTAGTAGGCGATTTATCGCCTGTGTATGGCGATAAATCGCCTACTACGAACGAATGTTACCGCCTTCCAACCAATGCGCCAATGTTGCGCCCCACCCAGACCTCCTCGCCAAATTCCGGGTTGCTGGCCGAAGCTACAAAATAGGTGACGCCCTGCACAGTGGGGCGCTTTTGTAGCTCCTGCCAGAATTGCAGGTATTGGTTGGCTTTCGTGGCCACTGGCGTGCCTGCCTTGTTGTTGCTGGCCTCCGTTACCCAGATTGGCTTGAAGCGGAAACGGGCAATGTAATCATCCAACACATTCAGCGCCGTGGCCATGGGGTACACATTTGACCAATAAATGTGGACGCCTAATCCGTCCGACGCCTTCACCGCGTCGCGGCTGGTCTCAATAAACTCCACATGATCCATCTTGATGTTTTGCACCGAAGCGCCAGGGGATAAACCGGGGTAGATGAAACGCATACCGGGGATCGCCTGCCGGTAGAGGCGCAGCACTTCCAGATACCAGGTGTTGAACTCCACCCCATTGCGCCATGTGCTGCCCATGCCCTCGTCGCGCAGGTTTGGCTCGTTGTGCAGTTCCACCACCACATCCCGTTGGCCGATGATGTTCAGGGTACGGCGCACATCGCTGATGGTGTCATTCAGGAATTGCTGCGGGCTGATGTTACGGCCGCCAAAACTGAGAAAGGCGCGCACAACCCAGCGCGCATCCGGGTGATTCTGCGCCAATTTACGCACCGCGTCCGGGTTGTGAAATGACAATACTTTAATCATGCCGGGGCGCAATGCCTGAAATTCGGCAATTTCGGCGGCGGAAATGTCCGGGTCGGCGGAGGCGTGCAGGCCAATGGCGGTGTTGCCTAATGGCGTCGGTTCCGGGCTGACTTCATCTGGTTTGGCGGTGGTGTCTGTGACCGGCTTGCTGGGGGTGAACGGTTTTTGCAGCACTTTATCGTCCACGCGCACCGGTGTGTATTCACCCTGCGCCGGGCCAATGACAAGCATGGTCGCGCCGCCGGGCACAAAGCCGACGTTGGCGGCGTCGCGGCGGGGTTCGGCGCGCATATTCAGGCCATATGGCCCGGCAGTTGCCATGCCGCCGGCGACGTTGATGGCGGCGGTGAAGGCATAACCGGGGGTTGTGTCGGCGATGGGTTGGGGCGGGGGCGGCGGAGCCGCGCCGCCGGTCGCCAGTGGTTCGGGCTGCTGTGTTTGCGGCAGGGAGGCGACGAGATTTTGTATGGCGCGGCGGGGCACAAAGACGGGCGTAAATTCACCCACCGGTTTCCCCGCCAGCGTAGCCACGGATCCTTCGGTAAAAAGGCCAATGAGGGCGCCATCGCGCAACGGCCGTGCGCGCAAATTGGTGCCATACCGCCCGGACGTGACCTGGTTGCCGCTGGTCGTCAGGTTTTGGCTGAATGCCCAACCCAGGACGGTGTCGGCGGGTGGAGCAACGGGGGGCGGTGTGGCAGGCGGTGTACCGCCGCCGGGTGCATTGACCGGGCCGGTAAAGTCGCTGCGGCGCACGCGCACCGGCAGGTATTCACCCTGCTGGTTGCCGGTGACGGTGACGGTGCTGCCGCCTGTGACCAGCCCCACGTTGCCCGCATCCCGGCGCGGCGCATTGCGCAAATTGATGCCAAACTGCCCGACGATGGCCTGGTTGCCCTGGCGCGTCAGGTAGGGGGCAAATCCCCAACCATCTACCGTATTGTCCGAGGGGGCCGGCGGTGGGGTGGGCGGGGGTGGTGGTGGTTGGGGCACGTTGCGTAGCGTGGCGGTGGGCACCTTGACGGGCACATATTGACCGTGTGCCGGGCCGCTGACGATGAGGATGGTACCGCCGGGGATCAGGTCTATGATACGGCCGTTGATGCTCGCCGTCTCCCGTAAATTGATCCCGCCTGAAGCCACCTGCGCCAGATCACCGACGGTGATAATGCCGCCGGTATACGCCCAGCCATCGGTATATGGCCCGGCCGGCCGTTGGAAACCCATCAGCGGCAGCAAATAAGGCGTGGGGTCAAAGATGTGGTAAGGCCAGTTTTGGTAAGATTGATCTTTTCTTTTGAGCGTCAGATGCAGGTGGGAGCCAAAGCTATTGCCGGTATTGTCGGCCAATCCCAACACATCACCAGCTTTCACCTGCTGCCCTGGCGAAACGAGCGCCTGCTGCAAATGGGCATATATCGTTTGCCAGCCATCCACATGATCCACCCGCACATGGACGCCGTAGTTGTGGTTGGCAGGATTGGTATGCACATAACCGACCGTGCCCGGCGCCACGGAAAAGATTTTGCTGCCGCTGGGGGCCATCACATCAATGCCCTCGTGGCCGGGCAGGCCAAACTGGGCGTAGTTGTGTGGATTCGCGCCAAAATACTGATTGATGCTGCGGAACTCCGTTGGCCAGGCTTCAAATTTGAAATTGCTCATGGGAAACTCCTCGTAAATAAAACGCAGATTCTCGCGGATGACGCGGATAAGATATTATAAAGATGATGATTATACAGCGTCAGGTGATTAGCGCGTGCGCCGGGTCCAGTATTCTTTGGGGGCCAGTTCTGTCAGGTCATTGCCCGCCAGAATAAAGTCGAGCAAGAGGCGATTGAACTTCACCTTTTCATGCAGCATGGGGTAATGGTTGCACTCGAACTTGACAAAAAAGCGATTATTTCCCGATTCGGTCAGGTATTCGTGTTCGCCAGATGGTGGGCTGACAATGGGGTCCTGGTCGCCATAGAGTAAGAGCAGGGGGCGCGGTGATTCGGCCAGGTCTTGGGCAAAGTTAATACTGGCGATTTCGCTGACAAGCGAAGAAAATGCTTTGGGGTCTACCTTGCGTATCTCTGTATCAACTTCGGGATAACTATTTGCTTTGCCCAGCAAACGATTCATCACCGTCTCCGGGTCGCTACCGGGCACTTTGCTGTTGATGTAGCTGTTGTTGATTGGCAGAGAAACAGCTACCAGCTTTTCCACGTTTTCCGGGTGTTTGAGAGCATAACGCAGGCCAACGGCTGCGCCTAACGAGTGACCAATGATGTACACAGGGCGGGCCACACCCAATTGATCAATAAATTGATCCATCATGGTGACGTAGTTGTCCAGGCTGTACATTTCCGGCGCTTTGCTGGAGTCGCCAAATCCCCACAAATCATAGGCAAAGGAGCGATGCTGCGCCGACATGGCCTGCATGGAAGGCCACCAATAGCGCCAGGAGCCGAGCCAGCCATGAATAAATATCAACGGCTGGCCGCGCCCTAAGACTTCGTAGTGAATTAAGTGATTACCGATGGTGGTAATACTCATAGTTACTTCCGTCAGACAGCCGATTTCTGCAAGACATCGGCTGTCTGGTGGCGACTTATTTGTTGAGCACCCTTTGAATCGTTTGGATCAGATCGTCCGGCGCAAAGGGTTTTAAGATATAGTCTGATGCCCCCGCCTCTAATCCGGTTTGAATCTCTTGTTCCTGACCTTTGGCGGATAGGAATATGACGGGTATGTTTTTTGTTTGATCGTTCTCTTTCAAGGCGCGGCAGGCCTGGTAGCCGGTCATGCGGGGCATCCGCACATCCATGAGGATGACATCATATACAGGGTTGGCCTGCGCTTTTTCGACGGCCGCCTGACCATCTTCGGCGCTATCTACGTTGAAGCCGTGAAATTGCAGCGTGAGTACAATGAGTTCGCGGATGTCGTTATCGTCTTCGGCAATGAGTATTTTTGTCATACTGTAGCCCTTCAATGTCAGGTGGGGTCACTGTCTTCAATGACCACAGGCAGATGAAAGGTAAAGGTGCTGCCTTTACCGAGTTCGCTTTCCACTTGCAGATAGCCACCGTGCATTTCGATGAGGCTGCGGACAATGGCCAACCCCAGGCCGGTGCCGGAGACCTTTTGCACGGCTTCATCGTCGGCGCGGAAGAAGCGGTCAAAGATTTTTTCGCGGTTTTCTTTGGAAATGCCAATACCGTTGTCGCTGATGCTGATGTAGACGTGGGCTTCGGTGGCTGTGGCCTGAATGGTAATTTGGCCGTTGACCGGGGTGTAATTGAAGGCGTTGTCCACCAGGTTGGTTAATATCTGGGTGACGCGGGTGTGGTCGGCATTGACGAGCGGCAGACCGGGGACGATTTCGGTCTTGATGGCCATGGGTTTTTCTTCGTGTTGGATACGGCCGTGTAAGTGCCCTACTATTTGTTCGATAACCTGGGGGATGTCTAACGGCCGTAAATCCAGCGTCGTCTTGCCCGTTTCAATGCGCGAAATGTTGAGCAGGTCGTTCACCAGATCGTGCAGCCGGTCGGCGTTGCTTTTGATCACCTTCAGGTAGCGAATCTGCGGGTCGGTAAGCTGCCCGGCGGCGCCCATCAGCATCAGGTCGGCATACCCTTTGATGGAGGTCATGGGTGTGCGCAGTTCGTGAGACACCGTGGAGACAAACTCGCTCTTCAGCCGGTCTACTTCCACATCTTTGGTGATGTCCCGGAAAATGGAGACAGTGCCAAAAAAGTTGCCTTCAGACAATACGGGCGAGAGGTGAATACTGACATACTTCTCTTCTATCGCCAGTTGGTCGGCCAGGTAAATACCCTGCGGAATCCGGTCTGAGTTTTTAGCCCAGTCGTTAATGGTACTCATCCAGGTGTCACCAAATTGTCCATACACGCCCAGCAGTTGGTTTACCGGTTTGCCGATGAGTTGCTGGCGCGAAATAGCCAATATCTTGCTGGCCGAAGCGTTAGCAATCTCAATTTCGTTCTTGTTGTTGGCCACGATGACACCATCAGCAATGCTTTCCAAAATGGCCTGCAAGTTTGCCTTCTGAATGATTTCCGTGCGCAACATGGCGCCAAGCTGGTCAGCCTGGTCAAAGATAAGGTTATACAGGTTGGCATTATTGATGGCGTTGGCAACCTGGATGGCGGCGGCTTCTACCAGGTCGAGCTGCTGGCTGGTAAATGCGTTGGGTTCGTTGTGGAAGAGCAGCAGTACGCCGGTGATCTCCTCACTGGAGATGAGCGGCACACCCAACACGGAGCGATAGTCGCTGCTGGTGGGCAGCTCTAACCAACGGGGGTCTAGTTTGGTGTCGTAAACGATCACGGCCGTGCGGTTTTGCAACATCCACCCGGCCAACCCCTCATCTCGTTTCAGACCGCTGGGTATGGAACGGTGGGTCAGGTGTTTTTCTTTATTCAGCGTGGCGCGGAAATCAAACTCTTCCGTCTCCGGGTTGAGCAATAAAATAGCGCCGTCGGTGGCGCTGACCACTTCGTTCACCAGATCAAGCGCCTTCGTCAAAACCCGGTCTTGGTCCAGACTGGCCGACAGTTCCGTATTGATGCGCAGTAGAATCTTGACGCGATTGCTTTCTTCATTCAGTTCATGGGTTCGCGCCGCCACACGCATATCCAGTTCTTCGTTGAGATGGTGTAGTTCTTCAAACAGCTTGGCATTTTGCAGGGCGCTGGCTACCTGAACGCCAAATGTCGTCACCTGGGTCACGTCCCGGTCGGTAAATCGCTGCGGGTTTTCTGTGTCTGCCAACAGTAAAACGCCGATCAGATTCCCTTCCGCCTCCAGCGGCACGCCTAGCAGCGCCTGGATTTTTTCAGGCCGGGGCAGGCGGATTTCCATCTGGCTGGTTTGAGCATTGTTCAAAAAGACGCCAAGCCCGGTGCGGACGACGTGGGCGACAAAGGTGCGGGGATCGGCCAGGGCGATACTCTGGTTCACAAACAGTTCTTCGCCGTGCCCTTTGGCTGCGCTGCTGATGAAGGTGTCGTTGTCTAGCTGCCAGATGTATGCGCCCTGTACGTTGAAAATGCGCAGGCTTTCGGTGCAAATGAGGGAAAGCACGGCGCGGCGGTCTAATGTATAACTGAGCGCCAAACTGACGTTGCCCATCGCGCCGTAGAACCGTTCGCGTTCATAGGTATCTTCAAAGATGAGGGCGGTGCCCAGGGCAGTGCTGGCCTGGTTGGCCAAAGCAGCCAACAGGCGCAAGTCTCGCTGGGTGATCTCTTTGTGGCCGTATTTGACCAGGTTGATGACGGCGTAGGTCTCATCGTCCAGGATGAGGGGCAGCAGGGCGCAGTTGTAAGGCTGTCCCGGTTGCAGCCAGGTCGGTTCTGCCAGGGGCCAACGTTCATCCACGCCCAGGCGCAGCGCCAATGGCAACTTATCAATGAGAACGGTTTCCAGCAGATCGAGGTTGGTGACGGGCACGGCCGTACCCACTGATTGCCGTCCGGTGGTGTGCCGCCGGGAATAATCTTTCAGCACCACCAGTTTTTCGGCGGCTCCCTGCCATTCATAGATGGTATAGCCATCGGCGTCTATAGCGTTCAACATGTACCGCCCTAGCGAAGAGAGAATGGTGTCTGTTTCCAGACTGCTGGACAGATCATTGCTGGCGGTGAGCAGCAGCTCAAATTCCTGGCTGCGGTCTGCCGTTTCCTGCACCAGGCGGGAGTTTTCGATCAGCGAAGCGGCAAACTGGGCATAGAGTTCGATGATTTGCAGGGTGCGGATGTCAGGGCGACGGCCGTTAACCGGATTATCCAGCCCCACCAGCCCAATCAGATTTTGCTGACGGCCGTACAGCGGCACACACAACACATCTTTAGGCTGCCAGAGGGCCGCGTCGGCCTGTTTGCGGTTAGCTTCCTGAAGATATTCTTGTGGCCACAAATGCAGCCACTCGCTTTCGGCGGGCACAAAATAGCATTGCCCCTGCCGGTACTTTTGCATCTCGTCGTTGTGGAAAAGCGCCAGCCAGGCGTCTGCTGGAATCAGGTTCTTTTCCAACTCTGCTTTTTCAGAAGGGGAGATACCGGCGGTGATCAGGTGAACGGGTTGGAAGGCGTCGTCACGCAAGGTAATCACCACACGCTGCCAGCCGGTGGCGTGCAAACCATCGGCTAATGCCTGTAGTTGTTTTCCAAACTCCGTTTCCTGGCTAATCTGGGTCAGCGCCAGCAAGGGTTCCACGGACAGGGGTTCGGTGGTGGGGAGGCGCAAAATGATTTGCAGAAGACGGCCGTCCAATCCCTCCTGCCAGCGCGATTGGGCTTCGAGGATACGGCCGTTGCGGGTATGCAGCAGCGTGGCTCTGGGCCGGTTCTGCAATGTAGACCAATTGTCGTCTGAGGCTAAGACCTGGCTGACCTCATGTGACAAATCAGCTTGATGACTTAAGCCCAGTAAAGATGAGGCTGCCTGGTTGTGGTACACTACATGCCCATCAGGGTCAACCAGAACAATCCCCTCACTCAGGTCATCAAAGACGTTCCAGGTAATAGCCGAGGTTAATTCCTTTTCCATATATTTGTACCCTAAACCTCAGCCGTTACTTCTCTTGTTAACCAACCATCCAATCAGTTATTCTTATCCTGCTTTTCCTTGTCCAGGCGTCGCAATTCAGCGGCCGTTTCCGTAATTTCCCGAATGTCTGAAAAACGCTGTGTCTTGCTAGAAACAATACCGGCCGACAACCGCATGATGGGCACCAGACGGCCGTCGGAAGTCATAATGCCACCCTGCTCCCGGTCCATAAAGTTGTAATGGGCCAGGATGCCATCATTAAACCGCTGTCGCAATTTGTCCACCATCTCCTGCACCCGGTTAGACATGGTAATGAGGACAAAGGTATAGCTGCTGGCATGGCCGATGAAGTCATCCAACGTGCCATACTCATCTACAATTTCGTTCAGGAACATGCCCGTAAAACGCATGACCTCGTCCCGCGCCACAAAACCATAAGCGTCGTTAAATGGCTCAATGTAATCAATGCCGATCTGCACATAAGCCCACTCATCCAGCTTCATCAGGCCGCGCAATTGCTCTTCAATCAGGCGACTGCTGGGCAGGCCCGTGATGGGGTCCGTCATGTTCAGCCGTTTGTGGACGTTAATGGCGGTGCGCACCCGCAGTTTCAACTCTTCAATATCAAACGGCTTGGTGATGTAATCATCCGCGCCCAATTCCAGACCGGCGATGCGGTCGCTGCGTTCATCACGTTGGGTCAGGAAAATGATGGGAATGTGGCTGGTGCGGGTGGTGGTGCGCAGTTCTTTGCACACAGCATACCCGTCCATATCCGGCAGCATTATGTCCAGGACGATGAGATCGGGCAGCTTTTTGCGGCAAATGTCCAGGGCATCATTGCCGCGCGCGGCTACTTCCACGTTGTACCCCTGGCCGGTAAAAAAGATGCGCAGCATATTGGAAATATCAAAGTCGTCTTCAACTATCAGAATACGGCCGTTGCTCATGAGCTTTTTCCTTGGCAAAACAAACTACTGAATAAACAACTGATTTGTTTGCATGTTCAGGGGCTTTACGGGTAATGAGTCCTCAGACTGTTTACAGGCTTTGACAAAAGCAATCTCTTCCTCGCTGACAGCCCGTTCAAAGCTTCTAAAGCCACCCAAAGTAAATCCGTGTCGCGTAGCGATTTTATCAATTGTCGTAACTTGCGACAATGAAATATCTTTGCCTAACGTGTATGATTCATATCGCTGATCTAAGGTCAGCGCCATCGTTTCCGCCATACAGGCATAAGCCATCTTCGGCGGAAAGCCAAAATTGAAACCAAAGTCCACTGCCCCCGGCACCCTTACCATGCCCCCTTCAATGACCAACACGTCCGGTCGCTGCTCGGCCACCTGCCGCGAAACGTCACGCGGGCGGGCAACGTCACACACAATGGCCCCCCGCCGTAAGTGCTGCGGCTCAATAATAGCATCAACGGCGCTGGTCACGGTAATGATAAAGTGAGCGGCGGTCAGTTGGTTGATGTCATCGGTAATTGCCACCTGGGCATTACCGGCCACACGGGCGCGGTCAGCCACTTCGTTCAGTTTTTCCATGCGCCGACCAATAAGCAGCAAACTTTTAGCTTCTGAGGCCAGCATTTCGGCGCAAACCGCGCCAATGGCACCCGTTGCGCCCACAATGGCTACGGTGGAATTGTGCAGGGGCACATCCAGGATGACAGCAGCGCGCCGAATGGCATGGATGGCCTGGGCAATGGTATAGCTGTCGCCGGTGGTCACGGGGATTTGCAGATGCCGGGAAATGGTGATGCCACCATCACCGACAACAGAGGTGAATGCGCCCAACCCCAAAATCCGCGCCCCCAATTTTTCGGCCAATTTGCCCGTCTGGATGATCTTTTTGTAGACAACGGCCGAGGGTAGGGACATCATGCGTTTGGGTGTGAGCGGGCAGGCCACAAACCAGCCCTGAGCAGTACGGCCGTCGACCACCGACCGTATGCCTTTGATCTCAGAAATATAAACGGGCGGGAAAAACAGAGATAAATAATCAATTAACCAGGCAGGCAGTTTACCTAATGTGGGAAATTTCCGGCTTACATCACGTTTAGGGTCAATGGGATGGATGATAAAGGCAAACGAATCGTGCATCATATTCCTGAGTGTAATGGAGATGGTTCACGCTTCAATAGTAATTCTGTCCTTCGACCGTTGATAGACCCTAAGGGTTTCCAAAAACCCTTAGGGTCTGACAGTAGCTAAGTGCCATCTTCGCGTGGATAGAGCCGAGGATAGGGATATCTGGCCTGGTAAGGATGGTGGTCGCTGTCTTCAAAGGTGATGTTTTTGGTGATGAATTGTTTATTGTCGTTGGCAATAAGCACCACATCTGATTCAATGGTTCGGGCGGCATAAACAATATGCCCGGAGCTTATGCGGCAATGATGCCCCACACAGCCACCCAAAACGAGTAGATTGGCCGGTTCTAGCGTGCCCTTATGGGTTAACGTTTTCAGCGGGCCGCCCAGGATGTTAAAGTCGGTAAACGTGTTGCCGGCGCCAATGAAGCAATCGCGCCCGACTACACAAAGCTGTAAGCAGGTATTTTGGGCGACGGAAGTATTTTCCATAAGCGTGGTCATAAATAGGGCGGCGCGGAAGGGCATAAAACAGCCATCCCCCACCACGCTCAACAAAAGCTGGCAGCCCTGTGAAATAGTGACGTTGCTGCCAATGATGCAGTTATCAATCACCGCTCCGGCGCCGATGGTGACGTTGTCGCCGATGGTGGTAAAGCCTTTGATCACGGCCGTAGGGTCAATGTTGCAGTTATGCCCCACCCGCACTACTTCGGAGTTAGATAAAAATTGTTTTTGCTCCAGCATGGAATGGAGCATGATTTTGATTTTGTACTTCCAATCGCTGGTGACGCGATCTTCCACATTTGCCCCCCTGGTAAACACTCCCAGCAAAATGTCGGCCACAAAGATATGCACCCAATTTTCTACCAGCACAAACACCTTGCGCGGCAGTTCATAAACCAGGTCGCCAAACTCGGTAGCCATATAGGGCGGAATATGGTAGTAGCCGCGTTCGCGGGCTTCGGTGTCCATCACCAGCGGTTTGGCTTCCAGGCTCTGGGAAAGTCCCTGCGGCAAATACCAGATGTCTGCCAGCAGCAGGTCATCTTGCTGAAAGAAGGAATGGGTCAACGGCCGTACATGGCGGGCAATGGCGGGGTCGTTGGCTTTGAAAGCAAGACGGACGGGGCGACGGCCGTTGCGTGCCTGCGTTAGAAAACCATCAATCAATTCCTGATTAAAGAACAGATTGTCCCGATGCACAAAACATTCAATCTGCTCCGCCTCAAACTGGCGCGCCAGTTCCCAGTTAGGATACTCCCGCTCCTCAGAAGTATATTGCACCAGAATATCGCGCTGCCACAGCCACAAAGGCTTGTTTTGCACCCGCAAATCACGAGCCGGTTCGTTAAACGGCTCAATATGACTGGTTTCTGTAAGAATTATTCGCCGCATGATACTCTACTTTGTCGCCACTCATTAAAACCGTTTCAGTTTATGAACGGTTGGAATTGTTCAAAAAATGGCTAACCGTTTCCAAAAACAACTCTGGCTCATCCGTCATGGGAAAGTGGCGCGAACGTTGCAGCATAGAAACTTCTGACGACCGCACATTGGCCTGAAGCAACTGCGCGTTTGTCGGCGACACGATGTTATCCTTCACGCCATAGATACCCAACGTGGGAATATCCAGCGCCACCAGCTTGCTCCTCAAGTCCGTTTCGCGCAGATCACCAATACTGCGGAAAAACGACTCAATCGTCGTCCTTTGCACATCCCGAAAGATCATCCCCCTCACCTTTTTTGAGTCCTTCGCCAGCAATAAGCGCATGATCGAATGGAGCAGGATGGGGTAACGCCACACCAGTTTCGCCACAGAACCATAACCAGCCAATTGCAGAAACGGGTTCAGCGAAGAACCAATAATGGGCGACCCGACCACAGCTACCCGCTCCACACGCTGAGGGTGTGTCAGCGAAACTTGCAGCGCCACCGTTCCCCCCATCGAGTGCCCAAATATCGGCGCCTGCTGGATACCCAGCGAATCCATAAATTGCCGCACCATCTCCGCATAACTATCCACGCGAAAGGCCGTGTTTTGCGAACTGGATAACTTGGCCGAGTCCCCAAACCCCCAAAAATCAAGCGCATAGACCCGAAACTTGCCCGTCTTAGCCAGCGCAATCATCATGTCGCGCCAGACATCCCATGAATTGATCCAGCCATGCAAAAGGATAACCGGCTGGCCCCGGCCTAGTGATTCGTAATGAAGGATGCCTTGTTCAGTAACAATTGAACTCACATTGGCCTCAACAGGAAACGATAGAGAACTCAGTTAGAAGTTGGACGATAGACCTGGCAGGTTTTTACATTGTTGGTGAAAAACCTGCCAGGTCTGAACAGTTACGTCTGAGGTGGCGCGGTTAGAAACCGACCACAGCAAGTATAACAAAATCTGACGTAGGGAATTAAATTTGCCAGCATGGTAGCACTGGCAGATTTCAAATAATGTGAAGAGAAAGTAAAGGAGATGTAAATGGCGCGTAAACGGCGTGTAAACGGCGCATAAGCGCTGCCAGAAATCAGGTGTTGCCTTGTTGACGAGGTGGTGTGCCAACAGGCGTTCATCTCAGGTGCAGGTGATGGAATGTAGGGTTGATTTACTGGTTTGCCTGATCAAGCTGTTCCAGGATTGAGTACAAGAGCTCCAAAAGGACGTTTTTGACGCTCTCTTTGTCTGTGGCCACACAGGGCAAAATCTTCACTTCCTGGCGTAACCGCAAGATAATGCGCAAATCCTCTGGCTCCCAGGCATCTTCCATATCTTGTTTGTTTGCAGCAACAACATATGGCGTTGAGGCATAACTTTCAAAAGTTTCCAGAATTCGTTTGGCTTCCCGAAAAGTCTCCGGTTTTGTGCTGTCCACCATGACCACAAAACCCAACATGCCTTGTGAAAGAATATCCCACATGAAGTCAAACCGACGTTGGCCCGGCGTGCCAAATAGATAAAGCACCAGATCATCCCCGACTGTGATACGGCCGAAATCCATAGCCACAGTGGTTGTTTCTTTAATTTGTTCGGCCGCACTGGAGATTTTTCTTTCGGTGGAAACAACATCAATTTCACTAACCGAACCAATAAACTCAGTTTTTCCCGCCGAAAAGGGGCCAGTGATTACCATTTTTACAGCTTGCATAAATAACAGCCTTTATCAATAAATATGTGTCTGGTAAAGCATGTCAGCTTCAGCGCCGGGCACCGTCATGTTGATAGATTGGAAAAATAAATAACTCGGCGCCAGAGGGCTAAATGCTTTTAATGCGATCAATTAACCTTTCGACGACGGAGCGTTTCACATCCGGCGGTTGTTCCACGGCCTGACGCTTGGGCCTCCGGGCATCACCCACTTCGGCGACAGCCACCGGTTTGGGTCTGTCTACAAATTCAACCAGCCCGGCCTGTAACATGCCATAGACAATGCGGCGTATCTCAAACTCGCTCAGGTTGTTGGCTTTAGCGATTTGCCGGATGGTGTTGCGTGGGTTCACAAAAGAGACAACGCGCCACTCTTCCACCGTCAGGTTGATGTTGCGCAGCCGGGCATCGGGGCGGTCGGTAAATTGTAGAGAAACGTCCAGGTCGGGCAGTTCTTCTTGCAGCACTTCCCATTCCTTGAGGCGGCGGCTGCCCTCCATAATGACACTTTCCAGATCAATGGGGATGGTAATGTGCCCTGGCGAAGGTAGCCTGTTGGCTTCAAAACGAAAGATACCTTCAGCCCACGTAAACAGCCGGTAGACAATATCCAGGACATTTTGCCGCACACTCTGGATGATGTCATTTTGGGTGACACGACCGGCCGTGATCAGCAAGTGCCCCAACTGTTTGTCGCTTTTACCTTCGGCGTGCGCCTGTATAATCTGGGCTTGCTCGGCAGATAGCTTACCACTGTGCTGCAATATCTGGGCCAGGTGGTTGCTGTCATGGTCTCCCATGTAGGCATAGATCAGTTTGCCTTCGCGGAATGACATATGGGCAGATTCGCCACTGTGTTGAATGGTTAGCGTCCCGGTCTTTCTGGCAAGATTGATGAGATTGAGTAGTTGTGTTGTTGAGAAATCTCGCAGGTTGCCTTTAAGGGCCATAGTTTTTATTCCTGCATTGTTCTGGTTTGGTTAGAATAAGACAAACGCATTTATGATTGTGCTGCTGCGTTGTGTGTTGTTTGAAAATGTAGAGTGAGGATAGGTTTTTCCTCAACAGTCCCTTTACCGAGGGCATTATACATGGCGGAAAATGGCAAGTCAAACATACTTATGTCATATAAGGGTGTAGCTGTCAGGAGAGATGAGGCACATGGCGTTCCCTTTGGTGGGTGATGTAATGGTTAGAGAACAGCCTGCTAACGGCCTACTAACGGCCGTACACCCACCACCGATTGGTTTACATTCTATCTGATCCTGCCTACAATACGACGCGCATATGATCACCTTTGTGAGGAGTCGGTACTGCTTTGAATAACACGCTGGGGCGATACCAGATAAAGTCAGAGTTAGGGCGTGGCGGCATGGCCACGGTTTACCTGGCGCATGATCCCCGTTTTGGTCGTGATGTGGCGCTAAAAGTAATCCACCAGGCGCTACGGGATGATCCGGCGCTGCGGGGCCGTTTTGAACGAGAGGCACGCACGGTAGCCACGCTCGAACACCCGGCCATTGTGCCCGTGTATGACTTTGGCGAAGATGATGACCAGCTTTATCTGGTGATGCGCTACATGCCCGGTGGCTCGTTGGCCGAACGTATACAGTCACACCCGCTGACGCCGCCCGATTTGCTGCCCATCTTGCGTCGCATAGGGTCGGCGCTAGACCACGCACACCGCCAGGGTGTGATTCATCGAGACTTGAAGCCAGGTAACATCCTCTTCGACCAGTACCATAACGCCTTTCTTTCGGATTTTGGCATTGTGAAGTTGACCCAGGAAACGGCCGACCTCACCGGCAGCGGCGTCATTGGCACCCCGGCCTACATGAGTCCAGAGCAGATTCATGGTGAGAAGCAGATAGACGGCCGTTCCGACATCTACATGCTCGGCGTCATCCTCTTTGAAAGCCTGACCGGGCGCAAACCATTTCAGGCGGAAACACCGGTCAAGCAGTTGATGGCGCACGTGTTGGAACCACCCCCCAGTATTCTGGCAGTTAATCCAGGGCTGCCGCCCGATTGTGACACCGTCATCCAAAAAGCGCTGGCTAAAGACCGGGAGGCGCGTTTTGCCAGCGCCCAGGAGTTGATGGAAGCGTTGACCGTAACCCTGACCGGCAATTATCCAGCATTGACGGTTGGTAAAGCAGGGGAGACAGAGGCGACAGCGACAATGGATTTGCCGCCAGTGGTGGCCGCTTCTCCGGCTGAGGCGAAGGCGCTGCCGGCCGCGCCGCAACTGGTTTCCCCTCCACCACCGCGCACCGAGCCGCCGACCCAGGTGGGCGCCGCCGCCTTGACGTTTGAAAAACCGGCCCCGGAATTACCCGCGCCGCCGGCCAACCCACCGGCAAAGAAGCACAGATGGTGGTTGGTGGGCGGCTTTTTATTGGTATTTTTGCTGTTTGTGGCCGGCGGCGCGGCACTTTTGAACAGCTTGCCGGAGGAGACACCCCTGCCGCCACCCCCCACAAACATTCCCATAAACGATGCTTTTGGCACCTCCTTGACACCTGCTGTCAGTGAACCGCCGGATGCGGTGGTCAGCGCCCTGCCGACGGACACGGCGACGCCCACGGCTACGGCCGTACTGCCCACGCCATTCCCCACACCGGCCACCCTGGAAATTGGCCGCTCGGTGAATGATACGCCCCTAACGGCCGTGCGTTTTGGCGCTGGCGGCACGGCCGTTGTGCTCATTGGTGGTCTTCATGCCGGTTTTGCGCCCGGCAGTGTTCTGTTGGCCGAAGAGATGATCGCCTATTTCAGCGAGCATCTGGACGAGATTCCCCCAGAGATTTCCCTGTTTATCTTGCCCAACGTAAACCCCGACAGCGCCGCTGCCCCCGGCCAACTGCCGGGCCGCCTGAATGATAACGGCGTAGACCTGAACCGCAACTGGGACTGCCGCTGGACGGCCGACCCGTTGTGGGGTGGTGCGCCACAGCCAGGTTTAGGCGGCGCCGCCCCGTTCTCGGAACCAGAGGTGCGGGCGTTGGCCGATTTTTTGCAGCAGCCAATGGTGCAAGCGGTTGTTTTTTGGCAGGGGCGGGCGGCTTTAGGTCTGTCATCCCCCGGGGCGTGTGCGGACGAGTCGGTGACTTCACGGCCGTTGGCCCAGGTGTATGGCACAGCGGCCGATTATCGTGTTGCGGACTTTGAAACGTTGGTTAACCAGGAAGTGACGGGCGATGTCACCAATTGGCTGGATGCACAAGGTATTCCCGCCATCTCAGTCTTGCTGCCCGATTATCGCGTGAGTGACTTTGAACGGAACCTGCCCGCCGTGCAGGCGGTGATGGATTGGGTGGCCGGAGGGGGAGAGGGAGATTGAGAGATTGAGAGATTGAGAGATTGCCCAATCTCCTAATCTCCCAATCTCCTAATTCCCACCAGTCGGCCGCAGCTCCACTACATGGCATGTCACGGCCGTGACTGCCGCCTCATCCCACGCCATCTGGTAATACTCCCCATCTAACCAGGGCTGAATCAAATCGCCATAATGCAGACTGCCCATATGCCCTGACTGCCCCGGTGGATGAATGCCCCAGGCGGGCATTCCTTCACCCAAATCCACAATCAACCGCGTGGAAACTGAAATGGCATTGTTGTCATAGGGCGAATCGGCGCGGATGCCGGTTTGCAACACCGTGTTTTCATCGCCGCCAATGGGGTATGGCCCCTGGTTAAACAGTCGCCCCAACCCCGGTACCACACCCAACGCATGGGCAAACGTCACCCGGTGCAACCGCCCCCATTGCCAGTTTGCCGGGTCTGGCCCACATTTTTGGCGCAACACGGCCGTCGTCTGCGCCAGACACCGTACCAACAGCGCCTCATTCACCCCCCAACGCGCCGCCCCTGCGCCCACTATCCGCAGCAACGAGACCAGCCATTGCCCCTGGAAATCATTCACCGGTTGCAATAAGGGATGACCACCTTTTCCCAGGAGTTGTTCCTGGAACGGCTGTGAAAAATGAGGCGTCAGCAGTGCTTCACTCAACTGGCGAATGAATACCTCATACACTGTGCCGCCTACGCTGTCTGTGGTCAGACGGCCGTCCCACGCTCGCAGCAGCCCTAACGCCAGCGCCGCCTCAGGATTGCTGGTTTCCAATCCGGTCAACAATTCCACCAACTCACGTCCCGGAATGTGGGCCACGTCCAGGTGCATGGCGCGGCAGTCGGCCAGGGAAATGGTAGGGCAGTTGTTGATCATCTCCTCAATGCGCCGGGCGCGGTAGCCGTTGCGCCACACACTGCCCAGATAGTGCGGGTACTCTTCGTTCACAATGCGGTGGTTGGCGCTGACGATGTAGCCTTGCGCCGGGTTCAGGGCGTGGGGCATCTCGGCAAAGGGCACATAATCTTCCCATTCATATGCACCCGTCCAGCCTGGAACGGGCGTCAGGCCATCCCCATTGGCGCGGACGGGGGCCAGCCCGGAGACGTAGTAGCCGATATTGCCCTGCCGGTCGGCGTACAGCAGGTTGAGGGAAGGGGAATGAATGTGGGACACGGCCGTGACAAATTCCCCCCAATCCTGCGCCTCATTCAGCCGCCGGAAGCCATCCAGCCCCACATCCGGCTGTAAAGCGGTGGAGCAGTACGCCACCGGCTGCGCGTAGTCAACGAGAACACCATTCACTAATGGCCCATGCCGGGTGATGGTGATTGTCTCTTGGTGCGACGGCCGTCCGCGCACCTTGATCTCTTCCGTCACCACGGTTGCTGCCTGCCACTGTCCCATGAACTCGTAATAACCAGGGTGGTGCGGATGCAGTCGCTCCAGGAAAAAATCTTCACCGTCTACGTAGGACAGGGTAGCGCCCCAGGCGATCAGCTCGTTGTGCCCCACCAGCACGTAGGGCAGACCGGGCTGGGTAAAACCGGTCACGTGCAACCCATCGCCGCTGCGCAGGTGCATGGTATACCACAGTGAGGGCGACCCTACCGGCAGGTGCATGTCGTTACACAAAATGGCCCGCCCGGTGGCGCTGCGCTCCGGGGCAATGACCCAGCCATTGCTGCCGCGCCCCAGTCCGTCCAAAGCCCCTTTGCCCTGAAACGGGTTCGCCCAAACACCGACCAGCCCGTCTAGCTTGAGGCCGCCAATCTCAATGCCGTGGGGTAGGGTGGTGGGGTTTTCTGCCGGATACCGCAAGCCCACATCGGCGGCCATTTCCGGGCTGTGGGCGTGTGCCAACTGCGCCTGCACAAATTCACCCGATGCGCCGTTGGTGAGGGCCCACATTTGCAGACGGCCGTAAGCCACACTATCCAACGGCTCCCAGGGTGTGGGCTGATGCCGGATCAGGCTGAATTCAAGGGGCAGTGCCGGGCCGGTTGCCAGCCAACCATTCACCCCTTGCGCATAGGCAATAAGGTCAAGCTGTGTATCAGGCGGGAGGCCGGCCCATGTTTGCCGCGCCAATCGGGCAAAACCGAGGGTGCGCGCCAGCCGGTCGGTATCCAGCGTCAGGCGGCCAAACAATTCGGACAGGGCGCCGTTTGCCGCTCGCCGGTTGAGTTCCATTTGCCAGAAACGTTCCTGGGCGTGGACAAACCCTTGTGCCCGCAGCAAATCGTGGCGATTTTGTGCTTCGATATGGGGAATGCCCCACCGATCCCGGCGAATGGTAACGGGGTGGTGCAGGGAGGGGAGGTAGACACGGCCGTCCACCTGCGGCAGCCATTTCTTACCCCATTGTTGGCTAAAAAAGGGCATGGGGAGGTGATTGGGTGATTAGGTAATTGGGGAATTGGGTAATTGAGTAATTGCGTAATTACCCAGTTACCCAATTACCCAATACCATCAGTGGTGGTCATCGTGGTGGTTTGGTTGATTGGCGGCGCTGTTGGGCTGGCCCATCGCCCCGGAGGAGTTGACCACCCCCCAGGCAAACAAGGCCACTACCAACAACACAATCATCAAAATGACCCAGGTGGGCGTGAAACCAGCGGAAACAGTTTCGGATAAAGCGGCAGTTGTTAAAGCGAAGGTCATGTTTTCTCCTTGTTCTAAAAATTGTTGTCCTGTTCTGCCATTTTCACCAGGAGCGCGGGAGGTTGAAAGCGGTCGCCGTAGCGGGCGGCCAATTCCCGGCTGCGGGCGACGAAGGCGGGCAGGCCAGAATCGTTGATGTATTGCAGTGTACCCCCTTTGAACGGGGCAAACCCCCAACCAAAGATGCTGCCGATGTTGGCGTCGGCGACGGAGCGCAAGACGCCTTCTTCCAGGCAACGCACTGTCTCTAGCGCCTGCACAAAAAGCAGCCGCTCAATCATTTCTTCTTGAGGCAATTGGCCGTTGGGTGGGAAGAGGTCGCGCAGGCCGGGCCACAACAGCTTTTTGCCGTCGGGTGGATAGTCGTAAAAGCCGGCGCCGTGTGCTTTGCCCAGGCGACTTTCGGCTACCATGGCATCCACCACGCCGAAGGCTGGATGCTGCGGGGTCTCTTTGCCTTCGGCGGCCAGGTCTTTAGCCGTTTGCTGGCGGATATGAACCATCAGGCTGAGGCTGACCTCATCGCTGACGGCCAATGGGCCAACGGGCATCCCGGCTTGCAACCCGGCGGCTTCGATGGCGCGGGGGTGCTGCCCTTCGGCCAGCAGCGCCATACCCTCGTTGACATAGGTGCCAAAAACGCGCGAGGTATAAAAGCCCCGGCTGTCATTGACGACGATAGGCGTTTTGCGAATTTTGAGGACGTAGTCAAACGCTTTAGCCAGCGTTTCATCGTTCGTTTCTTTGCCGACGATGATTTCCACCAGCTTCATGCGCTCGACGGGGGAGAAGAAGTGCAGGCCGATGAAGTGTGACGGCCGTACCGACCTTTCCGCCAACCCGGTGATGGGTAATGTAGAGGTGTTGGAGGCGAACACGGCCGTTTCCGCCAACTGCGCCTCCGCTTCGGCCGTGACCCGCGCTTTGAGTTCCCGGTCTTCAAAGACGGCCTCAATGACCAGGTCACACCCCTGCAAATCGGCGGCGTCCCCGGTGGCGTGGATGCGGTCGAGCAGGGCTTGTTTTTCAACGGCCGTCATCTGCCCCCGCCCCACCCGTTTTTGGGCCAGCGCCGCAATCTTCGCTTTGCCTTCTTCCGCTTTCTCCGGCGTTACGTCTTTCAGCACCACTGCCATGCCCGCCCAGGCGGTGACGTAAGCGATGCCGTGCCCCATCATGCCCGCGCCTAACACGCCCACTTTGTGCGTTTCTGTGGGCGGCAAATCGGGGCGGCTGGCCCCTTTGTTGATCTCGTTCAACTGGAACCAGAAGGCGGTCGTCATGTTGCGGGCGACCTTACTGGTCGCTACTTCGGCAAAAGCGCGAGATTCCAACCGGCTGGCGGCTTCAAAGGTGAGCGTGGAACCGAGTACGGCCGTGCGCATAATCGCTTCCGGCGCGGGATAGTTGCCATACGTCTGTTTGCGCAGCATAGCCGGCGCAATCGCCAGCATTTGCACCACTTTCGGATTTTGGGCATTGCCGCCGGGCATTTTGTAGCCGGGCTGATCCCAGGGCTGCTGCGCTTTGGGGTGGGCGGCAATCCAGGCGCGGGCTTTGGCCATCAATTCGTCCTGGTTGGCTGCCAGATCATCAATTAAACCGGCGGTTTTGGCTTCCTGGGGTTTCACCTGCTTACCTTCCATCAGAAACGGGAAGGAATTTTGCAGCCCGATCATGCGCGTCAGGCGCACCACGCCGCCGCCACCGGGCAGCAGCCCCAGCGTGACCTCCGGGAAGCCAAACTTGATGGATGGGTCATCCAGCGCGACCCGGTGATGACAGGCCAGAGCGAGTTCAAAACCACCGCCGACGGCCGTGCCGTTCAACGCCGCCACCACCGGTTTACCCAACGTCTCCAACTGCCGGAAGCCCGCCTTGAGCGCCTCGCTGCCCGCAAACACTTTGGCCGCATCGCTAAACAGGTCTACATCTTCCAGGTCAGCCCCGGCCATAAACGTCTTCTTGGCCGAGGTCAGAATGACACCTGCCAGGTCATTTTCGGCTTGCAGCTGCGCCAACGCTTCCGCCAATGCCGCGCCAAACGCCTCGTTAATCACATTCGCATTCCGCCCCGGCATATCCAGCGTCAGCGTCACAATGTTCTGTTCATCTTTTTCGTATCGAATGGTCATTTTCCACCTTTATGGGGACGCGGATTAACGCGGATAGACGCGGATTTTTAAGATAAAAATCCGCGTCTATCCGCTAAATCTTTGAAATCTGTGTTCTATACTTCTTGTAGCACTTGTAACAGACAGGCTTAAGCTTCGTTGATTCGTTTTTCTCACCGCAGGTATGACAAACTTGCTCTTTATAGGTCTTGTTTTCATATTTCTCCCAGACCTTGAAGCAGGAGAAGCAGTATGGTGAACTTGGATTGAGGTCTATCTTTTTCTGGCATCGAATGCAGAAACCTGCTTTTTGGTCTTTTTGTTTTTTGGCTTCAACATAACAATTGGCGCAAAATTGATGAGAATCATCCAAAGGAACGAAAGAGTTGCCACACTTCTTGCAAACTTTCGCAGAAAGATCAGTTTGTTTTTTGTCTTCGTATAATTGGTGACAATCGCGACACAAAACGGTAATGTCTTCGGGAAGTTCATTCCCTAACCGCTCATAGGTACGATGGTGGGCCTCCAATTGCACCTCAGCACGTGACTTGTTGCAAATCTGGCAACGATTTCCGGCTCTTGCTTTCGCCTCTTCTGCTTTTTTACGCCATGCTGTTGACTGGATATACTCTCGGTAGCGAACAGATTTCTCGGTTTCTTGTTCTGTCTGAACAATAAATCGTTTCAGCTGTGGGACGGCAACTTGTCCTACAGCAGAGCGGATAGCATTGGCAAAGAGCAATTCTTCTTTCCAAGAAGCCAGTTTTTCTTCTCTTTTTTGCTGATTAGGTGAATCTTGTTTGGACTTCTTTTTGAATAACAGCCCACTAATGGAGATTTGCCCCTTTGTTTCTTGAGCAGTTAGCAAATCTATTTCGGTTTTTATTTTCTGTTCAATCAAAAGCAGGCGTTTCTCTATTTCAAGTAACTTAATGATATGGTCTTTTGCCTGGGAGACGGATGACGCCATTGCTAATTTGTCGTGTTCACCACTCAATCTTTTCAATTCGAGCTGTACTTTCTCTAGTGATAGCATGATGTATTTAACTGTTGGGGGTATGTAGATTCTACCAAATTTCGTTACCTACGGCCGTACCCACCTCAACCTCTCGATGCAAATTCTCTTTCGTATCCGTGACAATCTGTCCAATCCATCTCATCCGTGGTTCATTCACACCCGCTCAATGACCGTAGCGATGCCCATGCCGCCGCCGATCTTATTGCCCTGTTCCTTTTTGGAAACGGGAGAGACGTTGTTCGATTTCGTGCAGGATTTGTTGGACTTCTTGCCTATCGCTGGCGCTGAGGTAGGGTGATAACTCCAGGAGCAGCGCGGTCATGTCCGGCTGGTGATAGTGTAACAGGGTGGCAATGTCATTTTCATACAGACCAACGCGGGCAAAATTGCCTTGCCGGTACAGCGACGGTAAAGCATAGAGTTTCAACACGATCAACCCCTCGACTGTGGCTGTGGGGATGGGTTGCCCGGCAAAGTCCTGAACAGTAGTGTATGCCTGCTTCACTCTGGCAAAAAGAGGGTTTTCCGCCCGCAGAATGTCAATTTGCAGCCCGGCAAATTCACCTCTGGCAAAGTTGGCATCCTGGCTGGTGAGTTGAATTTCGGGCAGCCGGTCTATTTCGGCCAGGGCCATAATCAGGTCAATATCCTGCGTATTGCGCCCTTCCACATATTGCAGCAGCGCCACGCCGCCCACCAACACATACGCGATTTGCCGCTCAGCGAGCAAAATAAATAATCGTTCCACCGTCTCCCGCAGCGAATCTGGATTCATATCTGAACCTCGCCAGTTTTTAGCGTCAAAAACGACGCCATTCCGTACCACTTCACCAATTTGCATTAGCATTTTCTCAACAGTTTTACCAAATTTCGTTGCCTACGGCCGTACCCACCCCAACCTCTTGATGCAAATTATCTTCTGTAATCCCATCCAGGAGTTCTTGCAGGTGATGGCCTGCTCCGAATAAATCATAAGGTGTGGGTAAGTAATAGACTTTGTGCGGTTCAAATGGATTAACATCTTCTGATTCATCGAGGTCTTCCGCCAAAATGCGAATAAGTCGCAACTTATCCTTTGCCGGTAATTGCCGCGCTGCCGGTAATAACTCTGCCAGATTCATATCTCACCTCCCAATCCGTGACAATCCGCCACATCCGTCTCATCCGTGGTTCATTCACACCCGCTCAATCACTGTAGCGATGCCCATGCCGCCGCCGACACAGAGGGAAACCACGGCCGTACCCATCCCCGTCCGCTCTAACTCATCCAACACCGTGCCCAGCAGCATGGCCCCGGTGGCGCCGAGGGGGTGGCCCATGGCAATGGCGCCGCCGTTCACATTCACATTTTCCGCCCCCTCAATACCCAGGTCGCGCATGTAGCGCAGCGGCACCACGGCAAACGCCTCGTTGATTTCAAATAGATCAATATCCTGCACCGACATGCCCGCCTGTTTGAGCGCCTTTTTGGTGGCCGGGCCAGGGCCAACCAGCATGATGGTCGGTTCCGTGCCTACCTGCGCCCCGGCGCGGATGCGGGCGCGCGGTTTTAGTCCCAGTGCCTCCCCTTTCTCCTTGCTGCCGATCAACACCAGTGAGGCCCCATCCACAATCCCGGACGAGTTCCCGGCGGTATGTACGTGGTTGATCCGTTCCACCTCCGGGTAACGCTGCATGGCCACGGCGTCAAAGGCCATCTCGCCCATCATTTCAAAGGCCGGGTTCAGTTTGCCCAGCCCCTCCATCGTGGTGTCCGGGCGGATGTATTCGTCTTTTTCCAGGATGAGCAGCCCGTTTTGGTCGTGCACGGGCACCACGGAGCGGTCAAAGTAGCCATTGTCGCGGGCGTGGGCGGCGCGCTGTTGGGATTGCAGGGCGAAACGGTCTATGTCTTCACGGCCGTAGCCCTCAATCGTGGCAATCAAATCGGCGCTGATCCCCTGGGGCACAAAGTGGGTTTTGGCATTCACCGCCGGGTCCATAATCCACGCCCCACCATCTGACCCCATGGGGATGCGGCTCATGGACTCCACACCGCCAGCCACCACCAGATCCTCCCAACCAGAGCGCACCTTCATGGCCGCCATATTCACCGTTTCCAGTCCAGAGGCACAGAAGCGGTTAATTTGCATACCGGGTGTATCTACATCCCAGCCAGCGTAAATGGCGGCCGTGCGTGGAATGACCGCCCCCTGCTCGCCAATGGGCGAGACCACGCCCAGCACAATGTCATCCACCTGCGACGTGTCCAGGTCATACCGCTGCTGCATCTCGCGCATAAGCGTGGCCAACAGGTCAACGGGGGCCACTTCATACAGGCTGCCGTTACTTTTGCCTTTGCCGCGTGGCGTGCGGATGGCGTCGAAAATATAGGCTTCTTGGGTCATGGGTTCTCCTTCCGTAAAGCGTAATCCGTAAACCGTAATCCGAAGTCTGGCTTCGGGCCTCGGACCCCGGCCAATATCCCTATTGTAACCCGTTTCCAGGCTGCGAGCAGTTGGAAACAGAGTCAGGGGACTGTTTTCTTATTCACCAGATTACCGTAGAATGCCGTTGTGATGGCCTGTTCCGGGCAGAGCCGGAGATGGCACACATTGGCGTAGTCAATTTATCGCCGTGTCTGGCGCCGGTACTGGATGGTTTCAAAGAAGGTATGGCGGAATCAGGAGACGTGGAAGGCGAAAAAGTGATCTACCGGTAAGGTCAGGGTGCGTTCCCGCAAGCCCATTTGCCGGAACAGCTCACACTGCATCAAAGTGAGCGGATGAACGATGCTGCAAAATAATTCTTCAATGTCTTGTGTTAAATTGTCAACAAGCGGCCGTTTTTGTCGGTCAACCTGGATAGCCCGTGTATGCCGGACTGAACTTTTGGATGATTTTTCTGCTTTTTTCATAGGTGAATTGTAGCCAATTTTGGGCTTGACAATTCACAAATATCCTTAACTTGTAGACAATGGGGTTAGCCATCTGCCGCAAAATTGTGAAACGGCATCAGGGGCGCATCACCGCCCACAGCCAGCCGGGCGCAGGCGCCACCTTTATCATCACCTTACCCGAACGGCAAAATAGCCAGACATCGCCGGAGATTGAGACATTGGGAGATTGAGAGATTTAATCTCCCAATCTCTCAATCTCCAATCTCCAAGTATAATCCCCGCCATGGCCCCAATGAGAAGTCGTTTGCTCCGTTTATTCCTGCTGGCGGTTTTGCTGCTGGCGTTTGGGCTGCGGTTTCATTTGCTGGCGGCGCAGTCGTTTTGGAACGACGAGGGCAACAGCGCCCGCCTGAGCGAACGGTCAGTGGCGCTCATCATTGAAGGCACCGCCAGCGACATTCACCCACCGCTTTATTATCTGCTGCTGCACGCCTGGCAGCGGGCAGCCGGAACGACGGAATTTGGGCTGCGGGCGTTTTCGGCGTTTGCCGGGGTGCTGCTGGTGGCGGGGGTAGCGGCGTTTGGCAAAGTTATCCGGCAGAGTGGCTATGGGCGGGATGGGATGGTGGTCGTGGCGGCGCTGCTCACGGCCGTTAACCCCGCCCTCATCTACTACAGCCAGGAAACGCGCATGTATGCCTTGTTGGGTTTGTTGGCCGTCCTGTCCAGTTGGGCTTTGTGGCAATGGCGGGGAGCGGTGGGCCGGGCGCGCTGGCCCTGGGCGGCGGCTTATGTGCTGCTGGCGGCTGCCGGTTTGTATACCCACTACTTTTTCCCGGCGGTGCTGGCGGCGCACAATCTGATCGTGCTGGCCTGGCTGCTCACATCCGTGCGTTCGGGGGGATGGGCAACGGCCGTGCGCCGTTTGGCGCTGCCCTGGGCCGGTATGATGTTGGCCGTGCTGCTGCTCTATGCGCCCTGGCTGCCCATCTTCGCCGGGCAGTTTGGCGCGGATGATTTGCCGGTGCGGGGATCGTTTGTGGGTTTTTTGGTCACGGCCGTTTCCTGGATGACATTTGGCTCCACCGTAGCTGCCGAGTCGGTGCGGTGGGCGGTTGTACTCATTGTGATTCTGTTGTTCATCGGGCTATGGTTGGGGCGGCGCTGGGTGTGGGGCACGGCCGTGTGCCTGTTTGTCCCTCTCCTGTTCATGTACGCCGCCGGCACGGTGCAGCCAGAATACCTCAAATTTTTGCTGGTCGCCGCCCCGTTTCAATGTGTGCTGCTGGCGACGGCCGTGACTACTGCCCGGCAGCAATCTACCCGTGTCATCCTGCCCCTCCTGTTAATTGTTGCCCTCACTCTGGGCACGTTCACATCACTGCGCAACCTCTACACCAACCCCGCCTACGCCCGTGCCGATTATCGGGGCATGGCCGCCCACATTCTGGCCGATGACCACCCTGACGCGGGCATCATCCTCAACGCCCCCAACCAATGGGAGGTCTTTACCTACTACTACCCGGATGACACGGCCGTGTACCCCTTACCAGAAGGGCGCAGCCGCCCCACGCCGGAGGCCGTTGCCGCCGCCCTGACCACTATCACCGCCCAACATGACCGGCTGTATGCCATTTTCTGGGGCGAAGCGCAGCGCGACCCGGAACGGCTGATTGAACGCTGGCTGGATGTTCATGCCTTCAAAGCGCGGGACGAATGGGTGGGGGACGTGCGTTTTGTGGTCTATGCTGTGCCCCCGGAAGCGGCGACCGAGATGGACACGGCCGTAGCCATCCCCTTTGGCGCGGCCATCACCCTCGTCGGTTACACCCTCACCAAGACCGACCTTCGGCCCGGTGATATTGTGCCGGTGACGCTGTTCTGGCAAACGGCCGTGCCCCTCGACCAACGCTACAAAGTCTTCCTGCACCTCGTTGGCCCGGATGGGCAGTTGGCAGCCCAACGCGACAGCGAACCAGGTGGCGGCCTCAATCTGACCACCATCTGGTCGCCCGACGAAACGGTCATAGACAATCACGGCCTGCTGCTGCCCGCCGATTTGCCACCGGGCCGCTACACATTGCTGTTGGGGCTGTATGACATCGCCGACCCCGCCGCCCGCCTGCCCATTTTGACCCCTACAGGCCAAACAGACGCTTTCCCTCTGGCCGAAATCACTGTGCGCTGATCCGCAAATAGGCGGCCTTTAGAATTTCGCCTGGCTGATTAAAACTTGCTCAGATCGCCCGTTTGCTCTCGCCAGTTGCCGCCCTTCGTGGCACAATTGCGGGCTGGTAATTCGTAGTGCCCGGCACTGCCGAATAAATTATTTACATCAATAAAACGAGGATAAATATGAGCATCTGGAAGAATCTGTTTGGCACTGTTCCCACCATCACCGTCACCGAACTGCAAGACAAATTGCGGCAAAAACCCGGCCCCATCCTGGTGGATGTGCGCACCACAACCGAATATCGCAACGGCCACATCAACGGCGCAGATTCCATTCCCCTGGAAAAGCTGGAAGAACGTTTTGGTAAGTTGTCCAAGAACCGGGAAATCATCTGTATTTGCCAGTCTGGCAGCCGCAGCAAACGGGCCACACGCCAACTGCAAAACGCGGGCTACACGGCCGTGAACGTCAAAGGTGGCATGAACGCCTGGGCCAAACAGGGGTTGTCTACCAAAGCGGGTAAAGTTAAGTGATAGAGATTAGGAGATTGAGAGATTGGGAGACTGAATCTCCTAATCTCCCAGCCTCTCAATCTCTTCTTCAAAGGAGCGACCCATGACTACCTTAGGGATGAACGTCTATTTACAAACGGATTATGACACGGCCGTTGCCCAGGTCACCGCCGAACTACAAAAAGAAGGCTTTGGTGTGCTCACCGAAATTGATGTGCAGGCGACGCTGAAGAAAAAGCTGGACGTGGATTTTCGGCCGTACAAAATTTTAGGGGCGTGTAATCCACCGCTGGCCTACAAATCACTTTCGGCCGCGCCGGAGGTGGGGCTGCTGCTGCCGTGTAATGTTACTGTTTCACAGGAGGCCGACGGCCGTATTCTGGTCAGCCTGATCGATCCCGAAATCATGCTCGGCGTGGTAGACAACCCCGCCCTGGCCGAAGTCGCCTGTGACGCCAAAGAACGCTTGCAACGTGTGGCGGCGGCGCTGGCGCATTAGGTAATTGCGTAATTGGGTAATTGCCCAATTACGCAGTTACTCAATTACTCCCAAAATACCCAAAATCGGCTGATGGTCTGAACCGTCGCTATCGTCAATCACGTAGACGCCATTCGCTCTTACATTTCCCCGGTAGAGAATGTAGTCAATGTGCGGCAAATTTTGGTCTGGTGATGCGCCGGGCAGTATCAGATTGGGGCGGCATTGGCCAGCAGGGAACCCAACGTAACCCATAAGCACGTAATTGTACGGCCGTCACCACCCCCCATCTTCTCTCATTCATTCGTTTCCACTCCTCACTTCCGCTAAAATTCACCCCAACCGATTACGGGTCACGGATTACCGATTACGGATTACCGATTACGGATTACGGATTACGATTCTCCATGGTTCCACTTAAACTCGAACTAACCAACTTCCTCTCTTACCGGGACACGGCCGTCCTCACCTTCGACCACATCCACCTGGCCTGCATCGCCGGGGCCAACGGCGCGGGCAAATCCAGCCTGCTGGACGGCATCATTTGGGCTTTGTTTGGCCGCAGCCGCAGCAAGCTGGACGACGACATGGTGAATAAGTGGGCGGCGGCCAACAAACAGCCGGCCGAAGTCCGTTTCATCTTTGCTCTGGAAAACAGCGTCTATCGCGTCACCCGCCGCAAACCACACGGCAAAACGACCACCCTCGACCTGGACATCCGCGCCGATGAGGATGTCTGGAAGACGTTAACCCAAAGCAAAATCCGCGAAACCCAGGCCGAAATTGAAAAGCTGCTGCGCATGAATTACGACACTTTCATCAATGCCAGCTTTCTGCTGCAAGGAAAAGCCGACGAATTCACTACCAAAACGCCCAACAAGCGCAAAGAAATCCTGGCCGAACTGCTGGGTCTGGGCGAATGGGATGTGTACAAAGAGGGGGCTACCGAACGGCGCAAACAGGCCGAAGGGCAGTTGGCGCTGCTAGACGCCTCCCTGGCCGACATTGAAAACGAACTGGCTGAAGAAGAGACACGGCAGGCGGCGTTGGCCGCCGCGCAGGAAAACCACGCCACCATCGCCGCCCGCCTGGCCGACAAACAAACTCTGCTCGACCAGCTTCGTCGCACCGAAGCGGCCATTGCCCAACAAAAGAAAAACATTGAAAACCTGAAAAGCAACCTGGCTCGCGCCGAACGCACGCTGGCCGATTTGCACAAAGCGCAGCAGCGGCAGCAGGCGGAACGGGAGCGTTACACGGCCGTACTCGCCCAAAGCGAAATCATCACCGCCGCCTACGCCGCCTGGCAGTCCGCCGACCAGCAAGTGCAGGCATGGCAGAACAAAGCGGAGGAGTACAACCGCTTGCAACAGGCGAAACGGCCGTATGAACTGACCATCACCCAGGAAAAAAGCCGCCTGGAACAGCGCCAGCGTGAACTGGAAAGCCAGCAAACGGCCGTTGAAAATGCGGCTGCCGAAAAAGTAGAAGTCGTGGCGCAACTGGCGGCGGCGCAAGTGGAGTTGACGGCCGTGCAAGATGAACTCACGGCCGTTGCCGCCCAGGAAGAACAGTGGCAGGCCCTCCGATCCCAATTGAGCCAGCATGAAGCAGAGCGCCAATCCCAACAGCGTGAACTGGCACAGCACCAAAACCGCGCCGCCCAAATGGACAAAATGCGCGCCGAACAAACCACCGTCGCCCAAAATCTGGCAGCAGCGGAACAAGAGTGGACGGCCGTTACCGCCGAAATTGCCGCCCTGTCCGAAACCCACCAGAAACATTCCCTGCTTCTGGCCGAGAAAAACAACCTGGAAGCCGACCAACCCCGTCTGCGTGACCTGTTCAAACAAAAGCGCGAGCGCATCGGCCAGTTGGAAGCACAGACCGGCGGCGATTGTCCGCTTTGTGGCCAGCCGTTGTCGGCCGACCATCGCCAGACCGTGTTAGCCGAACTTGGCAACGAATTGCAGGAGATGGAGGCACAGGGCAAGGCCAACAAGGAGCGCATTGAACTTTTGGCGGCAGAAGTTGCCGCGCTGGACGCCCGCATCAAACAGTCGCCCAAACTGGAGCAGCAGCAGCAAACGCAGCAAGACCGCAAAGCCCGCGCCCAGGCCCGTCTGGACGAAATCGCCACCGCCCTGGCTGAATGGGTAAGCGATGGCGCGGTACAACTGACTGTCTTGCAAACGGCCGTCGCCGACATCACCACGCTGGATACCCTCAAAAAAGAGGTGGCCGCATTGGAAACGGCCGTGCGCCAGAAAGCCAGCCTGGACAAAAAGCGGCAGGATACGGAACGCCGCATCGCCAATCAACAGGCGCGGCTGACGGAAATTGACCGCCTGACTGACCAGTGGCAGCAGGCCGGGCAGGCCGAACTGGCGCAGGTGACACAGCGATTGGCTGCCGGCGATTTTGACGCCGCCGCGCAGCAGGCATTGGCCGAACTGGATGTGCAGGCGACGGCCGTCGCGTATGACCCCACCGCCCACACCGCCGCCCGCGCCGCCCGTGATGCCCAGGCCGACGCCCCGGAAAAGCAGCAGCAGTTAACCAAAGCCCAAGCCGCCGTCGCCCCTCTGGAAGCGGCACTGGCCGAATTAGCCGCGCAGATCACCAACCAGCAGCAGACGGTGGCCGATTTTCAGCAGCAGGTGGAGACGGCCGTGAGCGAACTGGAAACCCTCACCGCCGACGGCGCCGACCTGCGCCGCGTGGAAGATGAGGTGTTCCGCCTGCGTGAAGAGGAAAATGAGGCCAACCGGCAGGTGGGCATTGCCCAAAATCGGCTGGCGGTGCTGGCCGACCAGCGCGACCGCCGCACCCGCCTGACGGCCGACCGCGTGACGCAGACCGAACAAATCCAGCGCTGGAAAACGCTGGAAAGAGCCTTTGGCCGGGAGGGGGTGCAGGCGCTGCTGATTGAGCAGGCCATCCCGGCTATTGAAGAACACGCCAACGACCTGTTGGAACGGCTGACCGGCGGCGAAATGCGTGTCAGTTTTCCCACGCAGCGCGAAAACAAGAGTAACCAGGTATTGCGGGAGACGCTGGATATTCGCATTCAGGACAATGCCGGGGAACGGCCGTATGACAATTTCAGCGGCGGTGAACAGTTCCGGGTCAACTTTGCCATCCGGCTGGCGCTTTCCCAACTGCTGGCGAAACGGGCCGGGGCGCGGCTGCAAACGCTGGTCATTGACGAAGGGTTCGGCAGCCAGGACCCCCAGGGCCGCCAGCGGCTGATCGAGGCGATCAACACCATCCAAAACGACTTCCGGGTTATCCTGGTGATCACCCACATAGATGAACTACGCGACGCTTTCCCCACGCGCATTCAGGTGGAGAAACGGCCGTCTGGTTCGGTGATTGAAGTGGTTTGAGATCTCTTTATCGCTAATCAATCTGCCAATTCAATCTGCCAATCTCTCCAATGCTCTTTGCAACAATTCATCTGAAAATGTGTCTGCTAGAAAGGTCAACCGCTCTTGAAACCGGTCATCATCGTCTAAAATGACGATGTGCCGCGTCTGTAATTCCTGCAAAAAGCGATTATAAGCAACCCCAGCCATAGCCGCCCCTCCGCGCACATCACAATGGCGTTGCATATAGGCCTGTACGGCCAGTTCCATTTTTTGGGCTTCAATTCCTTGTTGAATCCATTTGCGCATAAGGGTAGCTTCGGTCACGGCCGTGTGCGCACTCAATTGGGCTACCGCTTCAGACTCTTCGGGTGACAGACGAACCGATTTGGTAATAGTGGACTTGCTCATGTCACGTCTCCTTTTTCTTGAGCCATTATAGACACAATGGTTTCTGCTTGTTGAATAAGAGTTGGACTTGTCGTCATGGATAAACGCTTCAAATACCCTTGCGTGGCCGCGTAGGTAATCTTGCCTTGCGCATATAGAAAAACACAAAAATCAGGGACGGCGATACAAGGGATGCCCAGCGATTGGGCAAATGCCAGAGGGCGGGCGTCATTGATGAGCAGAAGCCATGACTGTTCCAGCGCCAGGGCAATGGCATGGGCCTCTCCTACCCCAAACAGAGTTGACGGTCTGTTGGGTTCTTGCTGATGTAAACGGCCGTCCTCCTTCAATACCATAAAAAGCATGGCCTGTGGATAAACCAAAGGGGTTTCTCCTGGGTCTGTGGTCACGATTTCCTGTTCGACGACTTTGCAATAATGGACACGAAAATATGAAAACAGATAGGGAACAACGCCAATCTGACTGGCGATATTCCAAAAAGAGGTGTCCAGCGAAGCGTCAAGAATCATAATGAATACATTGTAAGCAAATCGCTTTACCTGTCAAACGAAAGGCCGAAAGGCCGATGACTGTTGCACAGTTCTCTTGCTCTGTTTTACACTAGAGGTATGGCTATCCGGCAAATGACCCCACAAGAATATCATGCGCAGCGCGAAGCAGAACGGTGGCAGCAGCCCAATTGGATATAGATGTCGCTATTTGCAGTGAGCCGGGGGGAAAGTGGCTGGCATCGGATGTCCAGATTGTCGGCAACGGCTGCGCCTCCTAATCGTCGAACTTGCCAGCGAAGTGTTCCAGCAGTAGCCGGTGCGAAAAGGTATAGCCACCGCCGACTTTCCGCAGTAACACAGAATCGGCGGCGTAATCAAGAAACCGGACATAGTGAATCGGTACGCGCCCCTGAAGCCGCAGCAATGATCGGATGGCAAGGTGCTTTGTGACATCATTCAGACCATGCACGACCCCACCTAACAGGCCAAACACAAGGCCGCTGAAGAGACCTGATATGAAGTTAACCGTTATACTCACCAGCACGATGGTCGGTATAGACAACAAAATGGCTGCCTTGACGCCATTTTGTCCGGCAATCCACATCCCCTCATTGGGACGGCTTTTTGCCTCAGCCCGCTTGCCGCTGATACCACCCAATAAAAAGAAGGCGAGACCGGTATTGAGTAAATTGACCAGCCAGCGGGCGCTGCCTGGTTCCTGCATCCAGGCAATACCAGACCAAATCAGGGAGAACAGCGCCCCCAGAGCGCCGAACATCAGCGCATGACGCCATGACCATGCCAGTGCGTCTCTGGAACGAATCTCTGTGTCAAAACTCTGCCCGTAACTGAGGTAGCCATAAGATAAGATGAATGCAGTTGCCGTCATCCCCCCCAGGGATAGGGCCAGCCACCATTCATCTGTCAGAGAATAGAGCCATGTTCCCGTTGCCAGGATTACCCCACTTACAGTCAGTAATTGCAGCCAACCCAGTCGGCGATCAATCCGAGCCTCGTCGTCGCGCCGCTGCCGCCAGGTAAAAAAGAGACCATCTACCACGCCAGCTACAAAGCCAATGCCCAATATATAGACGAACACGGAGAATAATCCATTCCAGGGTGCGGTCATGATGCCGAACAGGGCCGCGACCCGGCTCAAAAATCGGACTTCAATGACTGGCGGATTTACCCTGATCAATTGGATAAACCCCCAACCGATAGGTGTGCCCCATAAGGCGGTGAGGAGAGAGCGCGTCAGAAACAGGTAGGCCCATTGCCAATGGCTGCTTCGACTTTGCTCAACACAAGCATTTCTCAACCAGCTAGGCTGCAATTGCTCGATGAGGAAAATGGTCTGGTTGTGAAGGCGCATTTGCTGTGCCAGCCAGGTAAGATGCACCGCCGTTTTTTCGTTGGCGCGGGCATCACCTCCTTTTTCCGCCTGTCGCTGGAACATGCGCCGGATATACAGGTCAAACAGGTGATGAGGGGCGACTGACACGGCCGTTTGTCCGTCAAATGCCTCCCCACTATAGGCAGCCTGCATCATATGTAACACCAGCGGGGTATGTGCCATTTCCAACAAGGTGTCATCCTGAAACAATATCTCGGCGAGTGCAGGCGCTATATTTTCCTTGATTTGGGCAGTGGTTAACGGTCGTATCAAAACAGATCCATTCAATACCAGCCGCGTACCTTGGACGGCCACAATCGTTTCATATGCCTCTTGTCGGCAACAAACCGCCATGTCCACCAGTCCATGTTCCTGGCGAAAAGTGTTGAGCGCGACGACACAATCGGCCCGGTAATCTGAATCCATTTCGTCCAACCCGTCGAATAGTAGTAAGAGTCGGTCTTGCGTCAACCAGGTTCGCCCCATACGACGCGGAATCTGGTATTTGGCAACCATCTCTTCCACCACCCAGGCGGCAATGCCTACCTGTTTACCAGCCCAACTGCTTAAATTGAGAATTACCGGAATAGGCTGAGCCGCATCGGTGGCGGCCATGGCCAGTAAATACTCCGCCAGTTCTACCAGGCTCACTGTTTTGCCCGCTCCGGGCGTGCCGAGGATCAGCAAAGTGCGATGAGCATGGCGGAAGGCCTGGTAGATATTTGCCGGAGCCGTCGTTGGACGGGAATCAATCACATCGGCCCAGAGATGTGCGACGGCCTCGTTTACCCACTGCAATTTGAGGTGGATAAAGTTCTCCTCTTGACGCAAAGGCGTCAGCAGCCCGTTAACCCAAAAACGACGCACCTTTTCCCGCAACACCCACTGGCTGAGTTCGTCCGGCGTTTGTTCTGTTGACGGCGCAACGGCCGTTTGGGTGGCGCGTCTCTGGCATAGTTGTTGGTACAGGGTGGCTGTTTCCGGCTGGGGTGGCGTGTCTAGCTCGGTCTGCAACAGGTCGCTTAATGACTGGTACTGATTGTGAACGGCCGTCCACTGTTTGGCGTCGGCGTAAAGCTGCATCAACAAACAATGGGCCGGTTCGTGTAAGGGATCTAAATTGAGCCAGCGATGCCCATAGTCCAGGGCGGCGTCCCAATTTTGCTGCTGATGGTAAGATGTCGCCAGCCGTTTGAGCGCCGTACCCAGGTCGCGCCGCAGGGTGTCACTCTGGATGAATATCCATTCATTGAACTGCTCACAATCACGCAGGCTGAAACCTTGCAGAAAGTCGGCCTGATAGAGAGCCACGCCCCGCGCCACCTGCTGGCATTGGGTGGGGGTCAATTCGCCTTCCGGCCGCAGCGCCGGGGCCACTAACTGCCGTACCTGCACCACATCTACCTGGCAAACGGCCGTTAGCTCGATTCCAATTTGCTGGCGGTCGGTAATGAGAAAACCATCGCCAATCTCTTTTTTGATCAAGGAGAGGGTATAGCGCAGCGCCCCCCGCCCCCGCTTCTCATCCGATTCTGGCCACAGCAGTGCCACCAGTTCGGCCCGGCTGTGCAACATCCCCGACACGGCCAGGTAGGCGAGCAGGGCAGTGGCTTTGGCGGAGGCGAAATGGAGGGAACGGCCGTTTAAGGCCATGCGTGGTGAACCGAGCAGCGAGATGGTTAACGAATCAGCCATAACAAAAAATCTGCTACATAAGCCGGACAATAACGGTCATTGTAACAAATTCAGGCCAATTTGGGACAAAAACCCGCTCCTAACGATTTCATAACGCCCAATCTGTATACTGCCGGGCATTCAGATGTCCTTTTTTACAGTCCGTTGCACCCGGAGAAAGCAGATTGTGTATGCAAGCGTATTAACCGGAAGGGCAAAACCGGACAGAATGGAAGACGTGATTCGCTTCTACGAAAAAAAAGTTCTACCGGCAATGAAAGAACAAACAGGATGCAAAGGTGTGCTCTTGTTGTGCAATCACGACACTCGCCAATTAATGGTGATTTCTCTCTGGGAGAGTCTGGCTGGTTTATTGGCTGCTGAGGCCAGTGCATACCTTCAGGCGCAGTTGCGTGAGATGCGGGTGTTATTGGTACGGCCGTTCATCACTGAACATTATGTGGTGAACACAAGTGAAACAGATATTTTTCTGCAATCGTAACTACTCAACCCTCTGGCTGCGGTCTGGAGACAGGCCAGAGTCTGAGTAGCAATTTTAACAAAACTGGAGGTGGAAAATGACAGTAAAGAAGCAAGCCCCATTGGGCAGCGAATATCAAACGGATTAACACATACCTTACCGAAGATTTTCTGGGCGGTTCTAAATTGATCAAGATAGCCTGGGTTATCAATTTGCATAAGTTCCTGACTGTTTTTGTGATTGCCGCCTTCATGGTGATATTTGACAACCGTTCGATAGCGGCATGGGTTTATCTGGCATTGCATGGCACATACGGGTTCTGCTGGCTGCTCAAACATATTGCTTTTCCTGATCAAAGTTGGGAAACCAAATCAACGATAGGCGGTGCGATCATTGTTTTCTTACTGCTGGCAACTTATTTGGTAGCTCCCTACTTGTTAATATCCAATGCATTAGGTGTTGACAGCACAGCGACTCCCAGTTGGCTGCTGGCATTGTGTATCAGCCTGCATACATTTGGCGTGGTGATCATGATGGTCTCGGATGGGCAAAAATATTTTACGCTCAAATACCGGCCGGGCTTGATTACAGAAGGGATGTTTAAACGGGTACGCCATCCAAATTACGCAGGGGAACGGAAACCTTGGATGATCAAGCATAAGTTGTTGCTGACAACCCGTATTTTAACCTTATGGGGCCTGATCATCATTACAACAACACTGATTGGCTGTGAACCCGGGGCAGGCCAACAAATCGGGCAGATACTGAAAGATACCCTGCCGCAGATTTATGATGTCGAAGTACCGACCGAGCCATATCGCACCTCAACAATTTACCCTTCCAGTTTTCCTTTATCAGCTACCTTTGAAGATAACATATGGGCCGGCAAGAACACTGCCAGGACTCTGGTTGTCTTTCGGCTTTTAGAAGATGAAGATCAATGTGGAGCTACAGAAAATGAGAGGATTATATTTCAAGGTAATAGAGCTTGCGCGAGGGTGATTGATGTCCGCAACAATGATTGTGAACAAATACCGGATTCAGATGCCGAGCGCTGTACCGCAAATGTAACTTCCCAGACTGGCGTTTATTACTTTCAATGGCTCATTGAATGCTTCGACTGTGACGGCGGTGATTTTATCGCTGAACCCGATCCGCCTCAGGAGACATTCAAATTCGAGGTATATGGCGCACTTATAGACGATGATAATGATGTCGAAGATCCGCCACCGCCACCGGTAGATGATTCGCCTTTTCTTGAATTACGCGATCCAGAAAATGGATCGATCTGCACCGGCAACTACGTCGGCGGACCGGACAATACAGGCTTGACCACCGTCACATTTCGATGGCACGAGACTGGAGGGATCAACGGCACTTCTTTGGAGGGTGATTTCCAGATTCTCATTGAGCCAGCAGGAAGTAATGGGTGCAGTCAAGCCCAAAATGATAATTTGGTAAATATTGATGAGCCAAATGGCGTCATCGAAAGGCCGGATCAATGCATCATTACGTTCATCAATATCAACGAAACTGCCCGGAACCTTTTGCCTGGCACAGATTATCAATGGCAGGTGCGCCGCATATTGAATGAGGACTCGGCCGAATTCGGCCCATTTACCCGACCGTTTGTATTTACAACGGCCGGTTACGTTACCGAAACACCAACGTTCATTGATCCGAACGGTAACGACTCAACCAATTACCCCACACAGAACGAACCGCCCATGACCCTGAATCCCGCGACTGCAATCTCGGCCTTCATTCAAACTCGCTGGACACCGGTCGGCTGCAATCCTCATAGTTACACGATTGAACTTTTCAGGGATGGCGAGTTAAATCCATCATTTACCGTATCGGGCGCGTGTTTCGCAGATGTTCAAACTGATGACAGGATTTGCGAAGCAGAAATACTGGTATATGCAGGTTCAAGCTACTGGCTGGCGCTGAACCAGCAAACTCAGTTTGGCAATATCAATGCATTGTTGGAATTTTCTGTTGCCGGACAACCTTAGCCATCATGCGAACACGGCCGGAATGCTTATGCGTTTTTTCATATGAAAGCTGAAAAAACGAGTGAGGGAAAGACATATGAGACGAAAGCTATTAGCGCTATTTCTGGGGTTTGTTATCTTTGCGACAGTGAGTGCCTGCGATGATCCTGTACCGCGAGCAAGTGTCATTTATTCTGAAGGAACCGTCTCTGGAGGAAAATTCTATCAATTTGATGACGGTGTTGGAACCCCTGGCGAGGAGATAGCCGTGGTGATTCATACGCCAATAGAAGATATGTCAGTGATAAACTCAACGTTAAAAGTCTCATACATTTTCAATGAAAGAACTGAAGATGCCATGACAGCCCCCATTGTTGAGTCGGCTTTGACAGCCCCCGTCCCTTCGGCATTAGATAACAGTGACTCTACTGAAAGTTTCTGGTTTTCGATACCGAGGTCAGCAGAATTAGAAAACTGCGATTGGATACATTATCGCTGGTCCTTCCAATACACTCGCCCAGATAGTTCAGACCCGGTGACTTTCATTGGCGAGACCAGGCTCATTCGTGTTTTTGAGCTTACCGTCTTTTTTAATGAAGATGGCGACTCATACACAAGAACTGATGAGGAATGTGAAATTGTGCCATAATCCTCTCAAGTATCAGCCTGGATCATGATGTTCAGGCAAAGGGGTGTGTAAAAATGGGCTTTATTGTCTCAAAGTGATGGTCTACGACTGATCATTCGCCATTAGCAGCTGTTAATCGGTTTAGCAAAATGGCCAGTTCTGACTGGGAGACGCCAGCAACGCCCAACGGCCGTGCCACCCGATCATGGCAATCCGATCCGCCCGTCATTATCAGGCCATATCGCCCCGCCCACTGCGCCATTAACGTTTCGTGCTCTGGCGTGTGCCCCGGATAATGCACTTCCAGCCCATCTAACCCCAATACGTTATCGTCTAAAAATTCCGGCAGCAGCCGTTCCACAATCTCAATCGGCGGCAGCACTTCGTTGTATAGACTCTCGCCGGGGTAGGAACCGGCAGCCGGATGAGCAAACACACGCACTAATTGCGGGTAAGTGTGTAACAGCGGCGTCAGTTGCGCCGGTTCAATGCCGGAGGGCACATAGGCCGGGCTGTCATTGCCGATAAGCTGGCTGACCTGCCCTTTGTCCAGCCCGTGATTGTCGCTGAGGGCGAGGGCAAAGTGGCGGCGGGTGACATTGGGGGCTAATGCCTCGATTTCTTCAGCGGTCAACGGCCGTTGCAGCAATGGCGTCTGCCCCTCTGGCCCAAAAATCTCATTGATAGCCGCCACGCGGGCACGTACCAGTCCACCGCCGCGCCCCTGGCTGAAAATCTCCGTCGCCATCTGGCGGAAAGCGTGATCATTGAGCAGCGTATAGGGGATGTAGAGCAAATAGTGGAGAGTGCCGGTGAAGTACGGCCGTCGAAACCGCAACGACACCTCCACTCCCGGCATCACACGAATGCCCGCCTCTACTCCTGCTGCCAGCGCCTCATCCAGCCCCGCCAGCGTGTCATGATCCGTCATCCCCACCGCCTGCAACCCCAAATCAGCGGCCGCCCGCACCAACTCCGTCGGCGTATACTCCCCATCCGAAGCAGTCGTATGATTGTGTAAATCAGCAACAAACTGTCTGGTCATTGTGTTGTCCTGTTATTGAGATTTGAGATTAGAGATTAAGAGATTGGGAGATTAAGCGATCACCTTGTCACCTTGTCACCTTGTCACCTTGTCACCCCTTCACCTCCTCACCTCCTCACCTCCTCACCTCCTCACCTGCTCACCTGCTCACCCCCTCACTGCTCCCCCGCCCGCGTCGCGTCCAACGGCCGTGTCACCGTATGCACCTCTTCCCGTTCCGTTTCCGGCGTGGCGTAGTAGAGGGTGGCGGTTACTTCGTAGGTGTCAGAGGGTACTTTGTCGCGCAGGTGCATGGTGAGCGAAAAGTTACTGTCCAGCGTTTCAATCACATGCAGCGAACTCACTTCCTCGCCCCAGGGATTGCGGATGGTGACTTCGATGGACGGCCGTTCGCTGAACGGCGTGATCGCAAAGCCCACCTGCACCCGCCGCTGGTCTTCATACATATACAGCCCCAACTGTTTGATCCGCACCTCCTGGCGCGGCTTGGGAACTTCTTCAAAAAACTTAATTTCCATCTATCTCTTCCACATAACCAAGTCATTCCGAACGAAGTCTTCGGAGTGAGGAATCTTTCGTCCTTGTCAAGCGATCAGCTCTGCCACCGGAAAGATTCCTCCCGCTGGTCGTAATGACCGGTCAAAACTTTGAAATATACCCTTTGTTAAATCGTGCCATAGTATCATCTCAATAAATGGGGGTGAGAGGAGTGCGCATCCTCAGATGCGCATCTGAGGATGCGCACTCCTCTACGAGATATTGAGTTGCAACCAGACATCCGATTTCTCAAAGAAATCGGATGTCTGACGCGAACGAGTGGACATGCTATGTCCATAAGAGAAGATACGTGCCACAGAATTAATCACCGTCGGTTTCAATAGTGGCAGGTGGTGTTGGCGTCGCCTCCGCTTTATCAGCTACTACCAGCGCCGCCAGCCAGCGGGTTTCCGGGAAATGGTCAAACAACATCACCATCATCACCGTCAGCGGCGCAGCCAGCAGGACGCCCATAAAGTCAAACATCCAGCCCCAAAAAAAGAGCGCCACAAAGGTCAATGCCGGCGACAGGCTGATCTGGTCGCCGATAATTTTGGGGGCCAGAATTTGTTCCGCTACCTGGTTGATGATGGTATAGCCGATGGTCAGCACCACCACCATGCTCATGCCGTATTGGGCAAACCCCAGAATCAGCGGCGGAATCATGGCAATGATAATGCCAAAATAGGGCACAAAGCTGAGGAAAAAAGCCAGCACCGCCCACAACAGCGCCGAGTCAATGTCCGTGACCAACAGCATCACCAGAATCCCGGCCGAGGTGAGCAAATTGACCTTGATGCGGGCTACAAAATAGAAGAGGATGCTTTGCCGGAAAGCGCCAACCTTGCCCACTACGTCGCTCTTGTCGCCCAGGCCACGCCGCAGTCGCGTGGCATAACCGGGCGATTCGGCGATGAGAAAGATGAGCAGCACCAGGATGATCACGGCCGTAATCACCATACTGATGCCGATGCTTAACACCTGGGCGGCAATGGTGGTGATGGCAGACACGGCCGTGTTGCCCACCGCACTCGCCGATTCCCGATCCACCCCCAACTCGGCGAGTCTTGCCGATATTTCCGCCACCTGCGCCTGCATATTGGCCGTGTACGTGGGCAGCGTTTGCGCCAGCGTTTGAAAGGAGGAGAGAACCAGCCAGCCCAATCCCAGAAAAACGGCCAACAGCAGCACCGTCATCGTCAGCAACGCCAGACCGGATTTCATCCCTTTGCGCTGCAACCATTGGTACATCGGCGCACAGGCCAGCGCCAACACCAGCGCCACCAGCACCGGCCCCACCACCGTCGCCAGCGTCCGCAGCCCGATAGCGATAACGATAAACGCCATCATAATCAGCAGCAGCCGCAAAATAGATGAGTTCTGAATCTCTGCACGCATCTCGCCTCCTGTTATCATCAAAGATTACGCAGATTGCACCGATTTTTTATCTGCGAAATCTGAGCAATCTTTGATTTTCATTCTGCAATAGTTTTCACCGCTGCCATTTTTTCTCTTGAAAAGGACGCCAGCCGTTCCAACACCTGCACCAGTTCCACCTGCCACTCATGTGTACTCATATGGCGGGGCATCCAGATCGCCTTGCGGCTGACGCGGGCATTTTCCCCCAAATAGCGTTGTAAACGGTAACGGTCAAGGTTTTCCAGGTCCGGCACCCGAATTTTAATCTGACCGGCTTCAGTGGTCACGGCCGTCACCTCCGCCCGTTCTGCCAGCACCTTAATCCGCAGTTGGTAGAGCAGGTTATGCACCGGGTCTGGTATCGGGCCAAAGCGGTCGGCCAGTTCATCCGCCATCGCGTCAATCTCCTCTAGCGTCGAGAGCGTAGCCATGCGCCGGTAGAGCCGCAGCCGCAGCCCGCCATCGGGCACATAATCCGTGGGCACATAGGCCGCCAATGGCACATCAATCGTCGTCGCTTCCGGCAATTGCGTGGGAATGGCCTCGCCTGCTTCGGCGGCCTTGCGCTGTTTGACGGCATTAGACAGCAGCCGCGTGTACAGGTCAAACCCCACCGCCGAGATATGCCCACTCTGCGATGCACCCAGCAGTTCTCCCGCGCCGCGAATCTCCATATCGCGCATGGCAATGGTGTAGCCTGCGCCCAAATCGGTATTTTCGGCAATCACATTCAGGCGGGCGCGGGCATCTTCGCTCAGACTGCGCCAGGGCGGGTGGAAAAAGTAAGCATACGCCCGCCGCGCTCCGCGCCCCACCCGGCCACGCAGCTGGTACAACTGCGCCAGCCCAAACATATCGGCGCGATCCACAATCAGCGTGTTGGCGTTGGGAATGTCCAGCCCACTTTCAATGATGGTGGTGCTGATGAGGATGTCAATTTTGCCATCCACAAAAGCCAGAAAGATGCGCTCCAACTCCCGCTCGCTCATCTGCCCGTGGGCCACCGCTACCACCGCATCCGGCGTCAGTTTTTGAATCTGGTTGCGGATGATCTCAATGGTCATCACCCGGTTATGCACCACAAACACCTGCCCGCCGCGATCCAGTTCCCGCAGCAAGGCGCGTTTCATACGGGCGTCGTCATATTCACCGACGTAGGTTTGCACCGGCAGCCGTTCGGCCGGGGCCGTATCAATGATGCTGATGTCTCGCGCCCCGGTCAGGCTCATGTACATGGTGCGCGGGATGGGGGTGGCGGTCATGGTCAGCACGTCCACCTCGGTGCGGAACTGCTTCAACTTCTCCTTATGCGCCACGCCAAACCGCTGCTCCTCGTCAATGATGACCAGCCCCAAATCTTTGAAGGCGATGTCGTCGCTGAGCAGGCGATGGGTGCCGATGATGATGTCTACACGGCCGTCCTTCAATGCCTTCACAATCCGCTCCTGCTGCCCCTGGGTGCGGAAGCGGGAGAGCATCTCCACCTCCACCGGGAACGGCTTAAGCCGCTCGCGGAAGGTGTTGTAATGCTGCTCCGCCAGCACGGTGGTGGGCACCAGAATGGCCACCTGTTTGCCATCGGCCACCGCTTTGAAGGCCGCCCGCAGCGCCACTTCGGTCTTGCCGTAGCCCACATCGCCACAAATGAGCCGGTCCATGGGCTGCGGTCGTTCCATGTCCACTTTCACCTCGGCAATGACGCGCAACTGGTCTTCTGTTTCCCGGTACGGGAAGCTGGCTTCCAGTTCCGCCTGCCAATCGGCGTCTTTGGCGAAGGCGTGGCCGTGAACGAGGGCGCGGGCAGAGTACAGTTCCAGCAGTTCACCCGCCAGTTCGTCGGCCGCTTTTTGCGCCTGCACTTTGGCCTGCTGCCACGATTTTTCGCCCAGACGGTTGACATTGGGCGGCCGTTCGTCGGAGCCAATCCATTTGCTCAGCCGGTCGGCGTGGTGGACGGGCACATACAGCACATCCCGGTTGGCGTATTCCAGCAGCAGATATTCTCGCTCCATGCCACCGATGTTGCGCACTACCAACCCCTGAAAACGGCCGACACCATATTCCAGATGCACCACAAAATCCCCGGCCTGAATGTCGGCAAAGTGCGTTTCCGGGGCAGAGGGGGCGGCCTGTCGCCAGCGGCGCGGCGCCGGCCGTTTCCAGCCAAATATCTCCGCGTCGGTGAGCAGGTTGAGCAACACCCGGTTGTTCTCCCGGTTGACCAGTGTGAAGCCTTCCAGCAGGGCGCCGTTGATAAAGGTGACGGCGTGTTCTGGTGTCAGGTGATCAAGTGTCAGGTGTTCAGACGCCAGGTAATTGGGTGAGGGCGGCGAGGACGATGGGGTGATGGTGGATTGGTCGGTCGAGCGGTTCTCCTGCTGCCAGAGGTCGGCCAGGCGGGCGGCCTGGCGGCTGACGATGATGGTGCGTTCGCCGTCCTTTTGCGCACTTTTCAACTGGGTCATCAAGGGCCGCATTTGCCCACCATAGCGGGGGCCGGGGTCGAACGCAGACGCGAGTGCCAGGTGTTCAAGTGTCAGGTGATCAGGTGTCAAGTCTTTACGTGACACTTGATCACTTGACACCTGATCACCCAAGATGAGCGGTTGCCACCAGTTCAGTTCATCGCTCATTTTGTCCCAGGAGAAGAGGGGGCTGGTGTAGCCGGGGGGCAGGTCGGGCTGTTCGTTGCGGATGATGTCGGCGTGTTCGTGAATTTCGGCAACGGCCGTGACCAACTCCGGCCAATCATCCACCACCACCAGCGCATTCTCCGGCAAATAGTCCAGCAAACTGGCCGGTTGGGGATAAAGCAGCGGCAGGTAATACTCCAGGTTGGGGAAGGAACGGCCGCTTTGCAAATCTTTGATGTCGTCTTGCCAGGAAGGCAGGTTTTGTGCCCCTTCGTCTGGCAGGCAGTCATTGGGCAAGGTGTCGGCGTAATCGCGGGCGATGGCGGGCAGCGCCTCGCGGCTGGGTGGTATCACCATGCCGGTGATGTCCGCGCTGCCATTGACGGTCAGGGTGCGCTGCGTGGCCGGGTCAAACCAGCGCATCGTCTCGATTTCGTCGCCAAATAGCTCGATGCGCACCGGATAGGGGGCGGCGACCGGGAAAATGTCTACAATGCCGCCGCGACGGCTGAACTGCCCGCTCTTTTCCACGACCGGCGTGGCTTCGTAACCCACATCCAGCCAGGTCTGAGTCAATTTTTCCAGGTCAATGATCTGCCCCACGCGCAGGGCGCGGGTGGCGGAGACAAACTGGCGTTTGGGTAACGTTTTTTGCAGGAAGGCGCGAGCGGAAGCGACAATGAGCGGCGGTTGCGGCAGAGCCGGGATGTTGGGCTGCTGCCCGGCCATCAGCCGCATGAGGACGGCGATGCGTTCGGCGCGGCAGCGGTCGCTCCACGGGCCGCGATCATTGGGCAGCGGGGTGGGTTCGGGCAGACGGCGCATCACATCCCCTTCCGGCAGCCACATTTCCAACGCCTGAATCCAGGCGGCGGCCGACTCCACCCGACCGGTGAGCAGCACAATGGGCACATGCCGTTCCAGGTAGAGCTTCGCCAGGATAGACGGCCGTGCCCCCTTCGGCAGCAGCAGGGCCGGGACGGGCTGCTGGGCCTGGAGCGTATTGACCAGTTCCCCAAAAGCGGGTAGCTGGTCGTAGATTTGCAGAATGCCGGAGACGCTCATGTTTTGTGAAACGTGATGCGTGATGCGTGACCCTTCACGAGTCACGCATCACGCATCACGGATTACCGATCATCGTTCCATTAAACTTTGTCATCGCCATTTGAATCCCTTCGGCCACAAACGTTTCGGCGGCACGCACGGCCGTGTCCAGCAGTTCATTCAACACCGGCAAATCGTCCATGCCGAAGTCTTGCAGCACGTAGGCGTGGGGCGGCATTTTGCCCGGCGGGCGGCCGATACCGAGGCGCATCCGGCAAAACTCCTGGCCCAGATGGGCGATGATGGATTTCATGCCGTTATGCCCACCGGCGCCGCCGCTCTCGCGCAGGCGGATAGCGCCAAAGGGCAGGTCGAGTTCATCGTAAATGACCAGCAGGTTGGCCTGCGGGATTTTGTAATAACGCAGCAGAGAGCCAACCGCGTTGCCGCTAAGATTCATGTAGGTTTGTGGTTTGGCCAGGATGACCGGTTTGTGGACGATACGGCCGTCGCCCACAATGGCCTGGTTCTGCACCTTGCTGCTCTGGATGCCGTTGGCCGCCGCCAACCTGTCTACGGCCATAAAGCCGATGTTGTGCCGGTTGCCCCGATACTGCCTGCCCGGATTCCCCAGGCCGATGATGAGGGTGCGGTCTTCCATGAAAGCAAGAAGAGATTGGGAGATTGGAGATTAGGAGATTTAATCTCTAAATCTCCAATCTCCAATCTCTTAATCTCCCTCTTCAATGTCCCACTCACCCACATTCCACAACTCCGACGGCTGGGTGGGGTCGGGTTGAAAGTTGCGGACGGTGGGGGCGGTGACGGCCGTTTTGATGTATTGGAACAGCGGCAGCGATGGTTTGCGCTCGGCAAAAATACGCAGGGCGGTCTGGTGGTTGGTCTCGTACTCCTCTGTGCCGTAGATGGCGTTTTGGGCGGTCTGGCAGGCAGCGTCATACTCCTCATTGCGCCAGCCGGTAGCGTTGATATTGTTCCAGCCGCCAAACCCTAGCTCTTCTGGGCCGGTAATGTTGGTAGACAGATACAGACCGCAGGGGGGGGTGACGCCGGTGCGCCAGGCAAAAGTCGCCAGGTCAAAACGGCGGCCAAACAGCGGGCTGAAGGGGCCGTCATCAAACCAGGTCTCGGCCGGATAATTTACCAGATTGGCCTGGATGCCGCAGGCGGCCAGGTCCTCTTGCGCCAGTTCGTTCAGGCGCAGTCGGAAGGCGCTTTCGCTGTTGGCACTCAGAGTGATGCTAAAGGTAGTGGTGGCGACGATGGTGCGCTGCAAGTTGCGTTCCACCCACTCGCGGTAGCCGTCGCCATCGGTATCTATCAGGCCAAATTCCTCCAGCAGGGCATTGCCGGCTTCGGGATCATACGGCCAGACCGTGATGTCCTCCGGGTACAAAGGATGGTCATCCGGCACGTAGGCGTTCATCACCTGGCTTTGTCCGTACAACAATTCGTCTATCATGCGCGGCCGGTTCAGGCAGTGGGCAATACCCTGGCGCACCGGTAGGAACTCAAACCAGTCGGGACGGCCGCCGAAAATGTCATCCCCATAACGCCAGGAGTTAATGCCAAAATCTATATGCTCAAACACCAGATCATTGGTGAAATAAGGCGTCAGGCGGCCCTCATTGCCTGCCGCCAACAGATCGGGAATCTGGCTGAAATCTATCAGTCCTCTGGTGACAACATCGCAGACGCCAGCGGACAGTAGATTGGGCCAGGTTTGGGCGTCATATATTGTCTGAAAAATAAGCCTGTCTATGGCCGGAAGCCCTTCGTCCTGGCGGTAGTAGTGCGGGTTGCGGCTGAGGAAGATTTGTTCACCCGGCGGCCAGGATTCGAGCATGAAGGGGCCGTAGCTGAGCGGCTGGCGCATACTCAGGTCAGCGGTCAGCAGGTCGGCGGCGCTGAGGTTGCCCCATTGGTGGCGGGGCAGCGGCTGCCAGGCGTTGGTGAAGTAGGTGGGGTCCAGAAAACCGGGCAATCCCGTCCAGCGCGTCGTTTGTGGGCCGGTGGCTTCGTAACTGGCGGTGCGCTCGATCTTGTTTTTGTCGCCCGGTGTGACCGGGTCGGTCGCCAGTTCAAAGCTGTAAACGGAGTCGGCGGCAGTAACGGCCGTGCCGTCTGACCAGACCAGCGGATGCAGCGTAAAATCCACCACCATTTGCTGCATTTGCACCGGTGGGTCGTCTTCGCGGGGGGCGCGGTAGACAACTGTCTGGCCGTCGGCGTTCACGATCTGGGTGCCGGGCAGCAGGCGGGTGACGCGCCCGGCGGAATTGACGATCAGGTCGCCTTCAAAAACATCTACGGGCTGGATGACGGCGTCGCCATCGGCCAGATTGGGCAATTTAACCAGGGCTTGCGGCTGGTAGCTGTAGCCGCGGGTGGTGTAGAGGCTGTCATAGAGGGCGTGGCGCACGGCCGTTGCCGCCAATGACTCATCGCCATACAAATACAAACTGGCGGGTATGCCGGATGTGCAAACGGTTAGCTCTTTTAGGGGGATGGGCGTGGCCGTAGGCGTGGCGGTGGCCGTAGGCGTGGGTGTGTTTGTGGGCACGGCCGTGGCTTCTTCTGCTTCTGGTGTATTCTGCGGGGCCGCGGCGCTGCTGTCGCTCAGGCTGGCAGGGGTATTGGTCGCTGCCGTGCGTGTGGGTGCTGCTGTAGTTGCCGCTGTCGGCGCATTCTCTTCACTGCGGCAAGCCGCCAGCCACAAAACCGTCATCAAAATGAAAACTCTGTAATACAACGTGTTTACCTCCATCTCTCTTTTGGTAATTGCGTAATTGGGTAATTACGCAATTACCCAATTACGCAATTACCTGTTTACCCAAAATCGCCGCCACAGCCGACGGCCCAGGTAACGCAGCAGCAAATAGAACGCCATCAGGCCAAAGATAACGGCCGTGAGGCGGACGCCGCCCCAAAAGGCGCGCCCGAATTGCGTGGCGTCTACGGTTTCCAACTGCCCCAAAACGCCGCCGCTGCCGGGTGTGGCTGTGGGCAAGAGACCCCCGGTCAGGCTTTGTGGCGTGGCCGGGGGGGTGGGCGTGGGGAAAGGGGTCAGCGAGGGCAGCGGTGTGGCCGGGCTGAACACGGCCGTACCCCCTTCTACCGGTTGTGTACTGCCGGGCGCGCCAGGAACGACGGCCGTCGCCGTTGCTGCCAGCGCCGTTTCATCTGGCGTGGGGGTGGGCGTCGGCCCGGCGTTGCTGATTGTTAAATTGGTGACGAAGTATTCGTCGTAGTTGTAATCGGTTTTGACCACCCGCAGGCGAAGCTGGTAACGGCCGTCGGGAAAAACCGGTGCGCCCACATTTTGCCCCACCGTCGTGTCCCAAATCGCCAGGACGCCGTTTGTCACCGGCTGGCTGCCCTCGGCAAAGACAATCCAACCGGCCGATTGGTTGGCCTCATTGAGGAAGGCCAATTCATAGCGCAAGTAGTCGGGGTGTACGGCCGTGCCTGTCACCGTGACCACTCCAGTGAGCGTGTCGCCCGCTGCGGGCGAGGTGACGCCGTTGGTCTGGGCCGCCGCCTGGCTGGCCCCCAGACAGGTGAAGATGAGCAGTAAAAAAGAAAAAAGCCGCTTCCCATATCTTGCGTCTGCGCCTGTTGGTAACTTTAATCGGTTTCGTTTAATATCAGGCGAGTGAGTCATGTCCTGTGTGTACTCTTAAAACAAACACGTAAGTCTAGCATAAATGAACCTGCCTGACGAATGAAAGAGGAGCAGCTTTGTCTGCTAAATAGTACAAATGAAGACACTTTTCTGGTTTATTCTCATCTTTTTGGTTTTACTTTTGGCCGCCTGTGGTGGGGCGGCAGCCGAGCCATCGGCCGGTAATACACCGCGTGAGGCCAACGCCGATTTGCAGGCGTGGCTCAACAGCCAGGGCGATGGCGACCTGTCCGGTTTGGGCGCTGCCGACGCGGCGACGCCACCACCCACCTTGGCACCCGCTCCGGCGACCATGAACACGGCCGTCGCCGAAGATGGTGTTGCGCCTGCCGCGGTGGGTATCACCGGGCTGAGCACAGACGCCAATGGCATCACGGTTGGTTTTACGGCGGACGGCCGTGCCTTCAAAGGCGATCCCGATGCGCCGGTGCTCATTGAGGAGTTCTCCGACTACCAGTGTCCGTTCTGCGCCCGGTGGGCCAGCCAGACCTTGCCCAGCCTGTTAGCCAATCAGATTGCCGATGGCCAGGTGATGCTGGTTTATTACGATTTCCCGCTCAGCAGCATCCATCCCCAGGCGGCGGCGGCGGCCAACGCGGCCCGCTGCGCCGGGGAAGCAGGGGCGGTGGCCTACTGGCAGTTCCACGACCAATTGTTTGCCCGCATGGGTGAATGGAGCCATAACAATCCCAATACGACTTTTATCAAATTTGCTACCGAATTGGGGCTGGATGAGACCGATTTTACGGCGTGTGTGAATGCCAACCGATACGGCAGCCAGGTGCAGGCGGATGTGCAATTGGGACAGCGGCGCGGCGTCAGCAGCACACCCAGCTTTTTCTTGAACGAACAGGCGTTGATTGGCGCGCAGCCAACGGAAGTGTTTAACCAGGCCATTGCCGCCCTGTTGAACGGTGAACGGATTGCCGCTGCGCAGCCGCCGCAGCCAGAGCCACAGGAGATTGTCATCCCCACCCCGGCGGCGATTGCTCTGGGCGCGGACGATGTCGCCTTTGCCCTGGGCGACCCCAACGCGCCGGTGCAAATTGTGGAGTTTACCGATTACCAGTGCCCGTATTGCCAGCAGCACTCCTCCCAAACGCTGCCGCAGATTATTAGCGAGATGGTGGAGAACGGCCGTGTCTATTACGTCTTCAAAGATTTGCCGCTGGATATGCACCCGGAGGCGCGCATCGCCGCCAAAGCGGTGCGCTGCGGCGGTGAACAGGACGCTTTCATGGCCATGCACGATGCCGTCTTTAACAGCCAACAGCAGTGGGGCGGGCAGGGCGCCGCCAAAGCGGGCGAAATTTTCGCCTCGCTCGCCGCTGAATCGGGGCTGGATGGCGCTGCGTTTGCCGCCTGTTATGCCAGCAGCGCCCAGGATGACCTGGTGCAGGCGAATGTGGAAGAAGCCATAGCCCTGGGTGTGCGCAGCACCCCCTCTTTCTTCTTTAACGGTTTTCTGGCTTCCGGGGCGCTACCGTTTGACAGTTTTGAGCAGATTGTGACCTGGGGTGAAAATGGCGAACTGGCGGCCCAAGTAGAGGCCAACGTGCGCGCCGCTTATGCCGCGCAGCAGGCGCAGCAACAGCAGCAGCAAATACCGCCGACACCCGCCGGCCCGGTGGATGTGCCCACCGAGGATGTGGCCTTTGCCATGGGCAGCCCGGATGCGCCGGTGACGATTGTGGAGTATACCGATTACCAATGCCCGTTTTGCAGCCGCCATTTTGCGCAAACGCTGCCGCAGTTAAAGGCGCAGTACATTGATACGGGCCTGGTGCGTTACGTGATTAAAGATTTCCCGCTGACCTCCATTCACCCCCAGGCGGTGCTGGCGGCGGAAGCGGCGCGCTGTGCGGGTGAGCAGAATGCGTATTTGGAAATGCACGATGCACTCTTTGCCAACCAGACAGAGTGGAACGGCCGTCAGGATGCCGCCGCTCTCTTCACCAACTATGCCAGCCAACTGGGGCTGGAACCGACCCCCTTTAGTGACTGTCTGGCCAGCGGCCGTTACCAACAGGCCGTAGAAGCCGACTTGAATGAGGGTGTTGCCTTTGGTGTACGCGGTACGCCCGCCTTTTTCATCAATGGCTATCTGTTGTCTGGCGCGCAGCCGTTGGAGGCGTTTGTGCAGATGATCACGGCCGTGCAGAATCAATAAAAATTGAGATTGGAGATTGGAGATGTGGCGAATCTCTAATCTCCAATCTCCAATCTCCATGATCCTCAAATTCGCCAAATCCGTCCCCTACCTGCCCGACCCGGCCCGCAGCCGGCCGCATGTGACGGCGGCGGATAAGGGGCGGGGTAGCGCCGCTCCCCCCCATGCTGTGCCTTACCATTGCAAACCCTGGGTTGATGGACAAACAGCCGGTTGGACGCTTTTTTATGGTTTTCTGACCCCCATCACCATTACTGGAAAGGCGAATGGCACAATTGAGGTGACAAACCTGGAGATGTTGACGCGGGAAACGCAGCAGCCGCACATTGTGTCCCAATTTGCCCAGGGGCATTTTGGTATTGGGTGTGGCTACACGTTGCAGACACCGCCCGGTTTTGTCAGCCTGATCATCCCGGCAACGCGGCCGCCGGCAGGTTTATCGGCGCTAACGGCCGTGATCGAAACCGATTGGTATCCCCGTCAATTATTCCTGGTGTTCCACATCCCTCCCCCTGGTGTGCAAATTTTCCTGGATCGGGGCATGGAACTGGCGCGGGTGGTCATCGCGCCGCGCCAGGAACAGTGGGAGGCACGGCCGTTCACCCCTGACGAACTGGCCGACATCAATGCGCTTGAGCAGCAATACCTGGACGAAGAAAAAACGACCCCCACGCGCTGGACTTCTGCCTCTGGAGATCAGTTTACCCACCTCTATAAACAATGGTCGGCCCGGAATAAGAGCGGGGGTGAGCAGGAGAAGGGGTGAGCAGGTATTTGGGCGTTTCCGTGAACACGTGAGTACCTGAACACTTGAATACTTAAGCACTTGACACCTCCCCACCTGACACTAAACTTCCCCCATGTATTTACAACTGCACCGATTAACCATTCACCTGGAAAGCGAAGACACGGCCGTGAACCAGATGTGGCAGTGGCTTTTTTCTGGTTGGCTGGTGGATGAACCGGCTCAGGTAGACATACGCTTGCAGATGAACCTGGTTGACGAGTTGCCCCCCTTGCCCCCATCACCACCTCTTTTTACCGATTCCCGACCGTTGCCGGATGATATTGGTGTGTTGTCGGTGTATGCTGCCGGGCCGGATGAGGTGTGGCTGCATTTTGATGATGGGGCGTTGGTGCAGGCGTCGCTGGCGGCAATGGCGTCACAACCCACGATACGCGGGGTCGTGATACCGTCGGCCTTAACTTACGGCCGTCTGGAAGACATCACCTTTACCAGTCTGGCCTCGGCGCTGCGGCGGCGTGCTTATTATCTGGTTCATGCGTTTGCGGCGGCTAAGGACGGCCGTGCCATCTTGATTGTGGGCGCGTCTGGCAGCGGCAAGACTACGTCGGGGCTGAGTTTGCTGTTGGGCGGATGGCAGTTACTGGCAAACGATATTTTGCTTCTGGAAAGCCGAGATGATGGCCTTTATGCTTTGCCGACGCCCGGCGGCGTCAGCATTCGCCCGGCTACATTTGATCTACTGCCGGCATTGAAGGAGTGGCTGATCATCCGTTCTTCAGGCAGCAGCGTGGCTGTTTCGATGCAGCAGCTAACGAGGGGGCAATGGGCAGAACCGGCGCGGGTGGCGACGATATGGCTGCCACAGATTGAAGCGGCACGGCCGTGTAGCCAACTGCAACCGGCCAATCGGGCCATCACGTTTGTGCGCCTGCTGGAAGAAAGCGCCGACCGCTGGGACGAAACCGCGCTGACTGCCCATGTGAATGTGATGGAACAGTTGTCGCAGCAGACGGCCGTGTATCATTTGCGGCTCGGCCAGGATGTGGCTCACTTGCCGGAATTGATTGAAGGGGTAGATAAGATCTCGACGTTCGCTTAAATTTTGCGAATAAAATCAAATTTGGTATACCCACCATATTATGGTGGATATCAACTGCTAACAATTGCCGCCCGCCTGTTGGCTTTGGGCGATTATACTGCCAAAGAAGTCTTGGCTCAGGAAAAAGAGGAGTTGACCGGCATTTTCCCTGGCAACCCCAAGCGGGGC
>JACTMP010000019.1 GCA_014584575.1 Chloroflexota bacterium | reverse complement strand
GCAGCCAGAGCGGGTCTATCGGCGGCAGCAGAGTCACCGACAGCGGCCGGTGGCGTTCCTGTTCCCCGGTGTGGGCGACCACTACGCAGGCATGGGGCGTAGTTTGTATGCGGATGAGCCGGTGTTCCGCGAGTGGGTGGACCGTTGCTGTGAGCTTTTGCCGCCGGCGTTGGGCCGTGATTTGCGCCACTGTTTGCTTGACCAAAAGGGGCAGGAGCAAACGGATGCGCTGGCGCGGACGGCCGTGTTTGTTATTGATTACGCGCTGGCCCAATTGCTGCAAAGTTGGGGGATAGAGCCAACGGCCGTTATCGGGCAGGGTCTGGGTGCTTCTGTGGCGGCCTGTGTGGAAGGCGCAATGAGCCTGGAGGACGGGCTGAGGGCCCTTTTGCATGGCCCGCCCCCGGATGCCGAAACGCCGATTCAAGAAATGGCGCCGATGCAGCCGGAGATGGTGCTGCTCATCCTGGGCACGGAAGCGGGGCTGAGGAAGCAATATCCGACGAATGAAGAAGAGTGGGTGAACCGGTTTGTGCCATTGCTGTCGGGGGCAGATAAGGCGCAGCCGGAACGGGCGTTTGTACTGGCGGCGTTGGGCGAATTGTGGTTGGCGGGGGTGAATGTGGATTGGACGGCCGTCTGGCAGCACCAGACACGGCAGCGGCTCTCTTTGCCCACCTACCCCTTTGAACCACTTCGCTTTTGGGTGGAGGAAGGCACAGCAGCGCTGTCTGCCCCCAAACCGGCAGGCAAAAAGGAAGATATTGGCGACTGGTTTTATTTGCCTACCTGGAAGCAGACAAAGGTTTGGAGCCAGGCCGAACAGGCGCAGGCTACGGCCGTGCCCGCCGTTTGGCTCATCTTTACCGACCAACAAGGAGTGGGGAACCGTATTGCCGACCATCTGAAGCAATATGGCGATACCGTGTTCCGGGTGCACGTCGGGGGAACATTTGCTCTTATGGGTGACAACCAATACTGTTTGAATCCGGCCGATCCCCAACAGTACCGGCAATTACTGAAAGCGTTGCCCGCCTATCCCACACATGTTGTGCACGGGTGGGGAGTAGATGCAGAGGCCCTCACAGAGGCCCTCACAGAGGCCCTCACAGAGGCAGTCACGCCTGAATCTCGTTTTGCCCAGGCGCAGCAATGTGGCTTTTACAGCCTGCTTTTTCTGGCGCAGGCGATGGATCGCTATGCTGGCGCCCTCACTATCTGGGCTATCAGCGCCGGCGCCCAATCGGTAACTGGAGGCGAGGTCTTATTCCCGGAACGGGCCACCATTTTGGGTGCGTGCCGGGTCATTGCCCAGGAGAATGCCCATATCCGTTGTGGGTATCTGGACATTGAGTGGCCGCCCCCGCAGGCCTGGCAGGCAGACTGGCTGGCCGGGCAGGTAACAACGGAAATTAAACAGCCCCCAAATGAACTGGCGGTAGCTTACCGTGGGCAGCGGCGGTGGGTGCAGACATTTGTGCCGGTGTCACTGCCGGAAGGGCTGGACACGGCCGTGTGGCGGCCACAAGGCGTTTATCTCATCACCGGTGGATTGGGTGGCATCGGCCTTATCTTGGCGCGATACCTGGCCCAAGTAGCCCAGGCCAGAGTGGTGCTGACTACCCGCACTGCTTTTCCGCCGCCAGATACCTGGTCTACCTGGTTAGCCAATCACGAGCAAAATGATCCCACCGGCCAGAAAATCCGCCAGCTTCAGGAAATCGAAGCATTGGGCGGCGAGGTGCGGGTGATCCAGGCGGATGTAGCCGACGAAAACCAGATGCGGACCATGCTGGCCAAAGTAGAAGCGGAATCAGGCCCCCTTCATGGCGTCTTTCATACGGCGGGCGTTTCCGGTAGAGCTTACTTTGACCCGGTGCAAGAGCTTACCGTCGCCCAATGTGAAGCCCATTTTCGCCCCAAAGCCTATGGACTGCTGGTTTTGGAGAAAGTGTTGGCCGACAAACAGCTTGATTTCTGTCTGCTCTTCTCATCCCTCTCATCTATTTTGGGTGGCCTCGGCTTTGCAGCTTATACCGCCGCGAACGCTTTCATAGATGCCTTTGTGCATCAGCATAACCAACAACACGCCCAATGGTGGAGCAGCGTCAATTGGGATACCTGGCAAATTGTGGCGGATGCCCATGCGGGCCTGGGGGCGACAGTGGCTCAGTTTGAAATGCGGCCGGCCGAAGCATGCCAGGTTTTGACGCGCGTTATTGCCAATGGGCCGGTGACCCAACTGGTAAATTCCACCGGCGATCTGGATGCGCGGTTGGATCAATGGGTGCGCATGGTATCCATTCATGCCCAGAAACCGGCCGCCACCCAGACCGCCACCCACCCCCGCCCGGATATGATGACGCCCTATGTGCCGCCCACCAATGAGACGGAGACGATTATTGCCGGAATTTGGGAGCAGGTCTTAGGCATCGCCCCCATTGGCATTCACGATAACTTCCTGGAATTGGGCGGACATTCGCTGATTGCCATGGAAGTGCTGTCGCAGTTGCGGCACCGTTTTCAGGTGCATTTGCCCCTGACGCTTTTGTTTGAAGCGCCCACCGTGCAGGAGACGGCGCTGGCAGTGGAACTGGCAATCATTGAAGAGTTGGAGGCCGAACTGACGGAGGAGGAAACAGAGCCGTATGATTTAGCTGTACTGGTTTCCTGATTATGGAGAATAAAGATGAACCAGATGCTTATGATGAAAGTCAGGTCAGTTATTGCCCAACAGTTCAATGTAGACGTGGAGATGGTTACTCCCAAAGCCAATTTTCGGGAGACTTTGGCGGCGGATAGTCTCGATTTTGTAGAGATGATGATGTCCATTGCCCGCCACCTTGACCTGGGAACTGTGATTGACGAAGAGATGCGAAAGATTGAAACAGTGGATCAATTGATCTCTTACCTGGAGATGCAACAGTGTAATTAGCATCACAGACTAGCTTAATGTGCTGCGACCCGGTCAGAAGATTGAGCGCGGCCAAAGGAGTGAACGATGAAATCAAAAGAGATGCTTGAAGAAGATACAGGCGGCATTAGCGGGTCTATATGGCCGGGAGTTGTGGTGATTTTGGCCGGGTTGGCGTTGTTGGGCATGAATTTGCTCAATCTGGAAGTTCATACCGTACCCTGGCCGTTGTACATCATCATTCCGGGTGTATTGTTGCTGATCCCTGCTGTTCAGCTTGGCCCGGACGAACCGACGGAGCGGGCCACCATCCTGGCCCGCATTGGCGCTGTCCTGGCGATGATTGGGCTGGTGACGGCTTTTGTGGAGGTGGTGGATCATTATGAAAGCTGGGCCTATGCCTGGACATTGATCCCGATTGCTTCCATTGTGGGCCGGATGTACGCCAATCGCTTTAATCCGGATCATTCAATTCACCAGGCGGGGCCGCGTTGGATTCGGATTTTGTTGATGGCGTTTGTGGGGTTAGCTATTTTCTTTGAGATGGTCGTTTTTAGTGGTCACGGCCGTTGGTGGCCGATCCTTTTAGTAGCGGCTGGTGTTTACCTGTTGTTAAACCCACGCCGTTAAGTTAGCAGACGGGAGGTGGCTGGAGACCACCTCCCCGCCTGTTGACAGTAAGTACAAATGTCTAGCCCCCCATTCATCTGTCTATTTTCTTACCCCCTGTTCACGTTTATAAATAATCATCAGATAAACCCCTGGTAATTGACGGCGTAAACCACTGCTAAAACAGATTTTTAGTGGCTTTATGATGGGCTGCTGGTGGCAGTCGTTATTTCGGGTTGCGCTTGACAGGTGAGGAGGTTGGATGTGTTCAGGCATGTAGATGGTGTTCACAACCGGGAGCAGGCAGAGCCAGTCGCCATTATTGGTTTGAGCGGCCGTTTCCCTGGCGCTGATAACATTTCTGAATACTGGCAACTGCTGTGTAATGGCGTGGACGCCATTACGGAAGTTCCCGCCGACCGGTGGGATGTGCAGCAGTTGTACGATCCCGATTTGACGGTTCCGGGGAAAATGAACACCCGCTGGGGTGGCTTCTTGCGCCAGGTAGACCAGTTTGACCCCCTCTTTTTTGGCATTTCTCCCCGTGAAGCGGTGCAGATGGACCCACAGCAGCGGTTAATGTTGGAACTGGCCTGGGAGGCGTTGGCTGACGCCGGCCAGGATGTGGAGGCGCTGCGGGAGAGCGACACGGCCGTCTATTTTGGCGCTTCCTGGGCCGATTATGCCACCCTACATCACAAAAACGACGCGGAATATATTGCGCAACATACGGCCACCGGAACCCATTTCAGCATCATCGCCAATCGGGTCTCTTATGAGTTTGGCTTTCATGGGCCAAGCATGACCATTGACACCGCCTGCTCTTCTTCGCTGGTAGCCGTCCATCAGGCGTGCATCAGTTTGCTCAGCGGCGAGTCTTCGTTGGCGCTGGCCGGCGGCGTCCATCTGATGCTGGCCCCAGACAGTACCTTGATGATGTCTAAGTTTGGCGGCCTTTCGCCCGACGGCCGTTGCCGGACGTTTGATGCCCGTGCCAATGGTTTTGTGCGCGGCGAAGGCGGCGGCGTGGTGGTGCTGAAAACGCTGTCCAGAGCGTTGGCCGACAACGACCCCATTTACTGTGTCATTCGTGGTAGCGCGGTTAACAACGACGGCCGTGAAACCGGCCTCTCCGCCATGCAGCGCATTGTGACAGCCGCCCGCACCATTCGCCACAAACGCCGTGAAACGAAGCAGATCAATACCGGCCTGACTGTACCCAATACGGCCGCGCAGGAAGCGGTGCTGCGCACCGCCTGCCGCCGCGCCGGGCTGGCCCCAGACAAAGTGCAATATGTGGAAGCGCACGGCACGGGCACCCCATTAGGCGACCCCATTGAAGCGAAGGCGTTGAGCGCCGTCTATTGTGGGCAGCGGGATAAGGCACGGCCGTTACTGCTCGGTTCGGCCAAAACAAATATCGGCCACCTGGAAGCCGCCGCCGGTGTAGCCGGGCTGATCAAAGTTGCCCTGGCCATCAAAGAAGGGCTGATTCCCGCCCATCTGCACTTTGAACAAGCCAACCCCAACATCCCATTTGAAACGCTCAAACTGGAAGTGCCAACGGTCGTGACGCCCTGGCCTGATCCACACGAACCACCGGTGGCCGGTATCAGTTCCTTTGGTTTTGGCGGCACCAATTGCCACATCTTGCTGGCCGGTTTGCCCACGAACGCCACAGACACCCGGCCCGAACCGGCGGCCGCGCCTGCTTTGTTGCTGCCGCTGTCGGCGCGCACCGCCGAGGCGCGCCAGGAAACGGCCCAAACCCTGCTCGCCTTCTTGCAAACCCACCCTGACCTGTCTTTGTCTGATCTTTGTTACACCGCCAGTCTGCGCGCCACGCATCACCCCTATCGCCTGGCGGTCGCTTTTGCCGGGCGGGATGGGTTGCTGGCAAAACTGGAGGCTTTTATCCGCAGCGAGGAAGTGGCCGGATTGGCAACCGGGGAAGCGGCCACCATGCCCTTATCCCCACCCGTTTTTGTCTTTTCCGGGCAGGGGCCGCAGTGGTGGGCCATGGGGCGAGAACTGTATGCCCAGGAGCCGGTATACCGGGCGGTCATTGAGCAATGTGACCGGCTGCTGCACACCTATGCCGATTGGTCGCTCATTGATGAATTGATGGCTGAAGAAAGTCGCTCTCGTCTGGGGCAGACGGCCGTTGCCCAACCCGCGCTCTTTGCCGTGCAGATTGCGCTGGCCGCTTTGTGGCAATCCTGGGGCGTCATGCCGGGCGCCGTCGTCGGCCACAGTGTGGGCGAAGTGGCTGCTGCCTATGTAACGGGCAGCCTTACTCTTGAACAAGCTATTCAGGTCATTTTCCACCGGGGACGGCTGATGCAGGCCGCCACCGGCCTGGGCAAAATGGTCGCCGCTGACCTCTCGCCCGACAAGGCACGGCATCTGCTCAATGGCTATGCTGACCGTCTGGCGATTGCCGCCGTCAACGGGCCAGAAGCGATCACGCTTTCCGGCGAGGCGGACACCCTGGAAAATTTCCTGGCCCAATTAGATAAAGCTGGTATTTTTTACCGCCACCTGCCGGTGGATTACGCCTTCCACAGCCCACAAATGGCCCCGTTCCAGGCGGAATTGGCGCAGCTATTGGCCGGATTGTCGCCGCAAACGGCCGTTATCCCCATCTTCTCCACCGTCACCGGCCAGGCAATTGACGGGTCGGCGCTGGATGCGGCTTATTGGGGCCGTAATCTGCGGCAGACCGTCTGTTTTGACGAGGCGATACAGGCGCTTACCGAGCAGGGTTTTTCCACCTTCATCGAAATTGGCCCCCACCCGGTACTGGCCGGTTATATCGGTCAACGGCTGGCGGTTAACCAGAAAACAGGCCATATCCTGCCTTCGTTGCGGCGTCAGCAGCCAGAGCGAGAGACAATGCTGGCTTCATTAGGGATGTTATACAGCCTGGGTTATGCCGTGCAGTGGGCATCGTTGCACCCTGCCGGTGGCCGGGTGGTGCGCCTACCCGCTTACCCCTGGCAGCGGGAGCGGTATTGGCTGGAAAACAAACCGGCTCAGGGCAGACCCGCCCGTATACCTTATCCCCCAGACCAGGAAACGCACCCCTGGTTAGGCTACCGGCTGCGTTCCCCTCTGCTGGGCACGGCCGTTGTATTTGAAACGGCCGTAGACCTCACCACACACCCCTTCCTGGACGACCATCGGCTTTATGGGGCCGTCGTCGCGCCCGGCGCGCACCACATTGGCATGATACTGGCAGCCGTGCAGGCGCACCGGGGTGACGCCGCCTGCCGGTTGACCGACATCAGCTTCCCCCAGGCGCTGACGTTAACCGCCACTGCCTCCCGGCCCGTGCAGGTGATCCTGAACCCTGACGGCGTGGACAGCTTCACCTTTGCCATCCACAGCCGCCCGGCGGCCTCGTCTGACGAGTGGCAGTTACACGCTTCCGGCCAGGTAAAGATGGGGGCGGCGGTGGCTGCACCTACGCCTGACCGCGAAGCGCTGCGCCGCCGCTGCCCGGACGAGTTGACGGGGGCGGCGTTTTACCACGATTTTGCGGCTGCCGGATATAACCTGGGGCCACGTTTCCAATGGCTGCAACATATCTGGCGGCGTGATGGCGAAGCCATCTGCCAGATTCGCCCACCGCAACCTGCCGACCAGACCGAAACATTTCCTTTGCATCCCGGCCTGATTGACTCCCTTTTCCAATTCCTGTGTACCACCCTGCCCGGCGGCGTAGCTCACATTTTGGGCACAGGTGATATTTACATACCGTTGGGGATTGATGGGTTTCAGTTGCACGGCCGTGCCCAGGACACACTCTGGTGCCATGCCCGTTTGCACCCCCAGGCTGACCACAATGACCAGACCTTCAGCGGCGACATCACCCTGTTTAACGCCGCCGGTGAAGTAGTGGCCGAAGTGACCGGGCTGCATTTCAAACGGGCGCCGCGTGGCGTGTTGCTGCGGCAGGTGGCGGCCGAACCGGCTTCCTGGATGTACCAGGTGCAGTGGCCGGCCAACCCGGTAGCCGCAACCCCAGTGCCACCAACAGGTAACTGGCTCCTTTTCAGTCGAGCAGGTACTTTCAGCCAGCAGTTGGTGGAGACGTTAACGGCTCAGGGGCAGCACTGCCAGGTTGTTACACCGGGAGAGGGGCTGCAAGCGATAGACGCGGGGCAATGGCAGCTAAACCCGGCCCAGCCTGAGGATTTCGGCCGCTTATTGGCGGCGGCAGGCAAGCTGGATTATGTGCTTTATTTGTGGGGATTGGAAACCACACCGGCCATCACGCTGGAAGAAATGGAGGCCGCGCAAAATCTGGCCGGGCAGGGGGCGCTGCATTTGGCGCAGGCATTAGCCCGGTTGGAGAGTGAACACACACCCCGGCTATGGATTGTCACCCAGGGCGTGCAGCCGGTAACGGCCGTAGACCAGACCATCGCCCTGGCGCAAGCCCCTCTGTGGGGTCTGGGGCGCGTTATTGCTCTGGAACAGCCGGAAATTTGGGGGGGATTGATAGACCTGGAAAGGGGGCAGACGGACACGGCCGTTATCCTGCCCCACATTTTGGCTGCCGATGGCGAAGACCAGGCCGCTTTCCGCCGGGGGCAGCGCCACGTGGCCCGTTTGGTGCGGGCGCCATCCAGCCCAGACGAAACGGCCGAGATCACCGTCCGCGATGATGGCGTTTATCTGATTACCGGCGGTTTGGGGGGGTTGGGTTTAACCCTGGCCCATTGGCTGGCCGAGCAGGGAGCGCGCCACCTGGTGTTGGTGGGACGGCGAGGTGCGACGGCCGAAGCGGAAACCGTTATATCCAAATTAGAGGCGATGGGCACGGCCGTAACCGTATTAACGGCTGATATTTCCCAGGCTGAGCAGGTGACGGCCGTTTGCAACCACATCCAGACCCATATGCCCCCCTTGCGCGGCGTCATCCACGCCGCCGGCGTGCTGGATGATGGCATCTTGCTGCACCAGCAATGGCCCCGTTTCAGGCACGTCATGGCCCCTAAAATGGCCGGAGCCTGGCATTTGCATACCCAAACCAGAGAACAGCCGCTCGACTTCTTCATTTTCTTTTCCTCCATCTCCTCCCTGATGGGGTCGGCCGGGCAAGGGAATTATGCGGCGTCCAATGCCTTTATGGACGCCCTGGCCCATGCCCGCCGACTCCAGGGCTTGCCGGCCTTAAGCATCAATTGGGGGCCCTGGGCCGGGGTGGGCATGGCGGCGACGTTGAGCGACGCCCAAAAGCAGCATTGGCTGGCGCAGGGCATTGGCGTCATCCCCTCCACGCAGGGTATGGCCTGGTTGCGGCGTGCTTTGAATCAGCCGGAGCCTCAGGTGGGCATTTTCCCTATCAACTGGGACGCCTTTGCTCAACAAACCTTTGCCCAACAAACGTCACTGCGCCACGATTGGCCTTTTTTCGCCGAATTTACCCAGGCGACACACCAGAATACGAACGATACACCCTCCTCTCCCCAGGCGGCGCCATTCTGGCAAGAACTGGCGCAGACGCCGCCCGCCAAAAAGAAAGAGTTACTGCTGGGCCATGTACAGCAGCAGGCGGTGCAGGTATTGGGCATTGGCTCGGCGCGCCGCTTAGACCCACAGCGCCGTTTGTTTGAGATGGGGATGGATTCGTTGATGGCGGTGGAACTACAGAAACGATTGCAGGCCGGACTTAATGCGCGCCTGTCGAAGACGGTGGTTTTTGATTATCCGACGGTGCAGGCGCTCACCAATTATCTGGCGCGACAGATATTGCACATAGAGGCGGACACGGCCGTAACCCACGAAGTTGATTTGGCCGATGCCTTACAGACAGAAATTGTCGGGCTTTCCGAAGAAGAAGCCGAGGCATTGTTATTGGCAGAACTAGGCGGATGACCGCATAAGTGGTTGACCACAAAGAGGTCAGGATGAGTGATATAGAAAGAATGACGGAGGCTGTTTTTCAAGCCATAGATGAGTTGAATGACATCTTGCCGCCGGAGCGGCAGTTGCAGAAATCGCCAGATACCGTTTTGTATGGCAGTGGCGGGCGGCTGGATTCGCTGGAATTGGTCAACCTGATTGTGGCGGCCGAACAAAACATCGAGGACGAGTTTGGCATCCCTATCACTCTGGCCGATGAACGGGCGATGTCGCAGCGAAACAGCCCTTTCCGCACGGTGGCGACATTGGTGGCCTATATCGCGGCGCTCCTGAAAGAGGCGTCGCCGGTCGCCCTGCCGGTGTAGGACGGTTTATCAAAGCGTCCACAATGAAGGTGGTTGGTCCACCAGGAAGGTGGTTGGATGGAAAAGCAGCCAACGATGGTGATCACCGGCAGCAGCCGGGGCATTGGCAAATATCTGGCGCAGCACTACCTGGCGCAAGGCTACCAGGTGGCCGGATGCAGCCGCCACCCCGCCGAATGGCAGGCGGACAATTACCGGCACTATTGCCTGGATGTGTTTGATGAGGCCCGTGTCAAGATGATGTTCACGGAGATTCGCCAGAGCTACAAACGGCTGGATGTCTTAATCAACAATGCCGGTATTGCTGCCATGAACCATGCACTGTTGACGCCACTGCAAACGGCGCAAAATATCTTGAACACCAATTTTATTGGCACTTTTTTGTTTTGCCGGGAAGCGGCGCGGTTGATGCAGCGGGTGGGTTACGGCCGTATCGTCAACTTTGTCACCGTGGCCACCCCCCTCAAACTGGAAGGGGAAGCCGTTTATGCCGCTTCCAAAGCAGCCGTCCTGAACCTGACCCAAATCCTGGCCAGAGAAGTGGCGGCGGCGGGTATCACCGTCAATGCCGTTGGCCCCGGCCCGGTAAAAACAGACCTCATCCGCGCTGTGCCCGCCGACAAACTGGATGATCTGCTCAACCGCCAGGCCATTCATCGTTTTTGCGAATTTGAAGATATTTCCAACGTGATTGACTTTTTCATCCGGCCGCAAAGCAGCTTTATCACCGGCCAGGCGCTTTTCCTGGGAGGGGTATGATGTTTATTGATTTTCTGCGGCATACCTTCCAACAAAATCAGGCACAGGAAGCGATTATCTGGCAAGACCGGGCGTTTACCTATGGCTGGCTGTGGGCGCAAATCACACAGTGGCAAGAAACCATCAACCACCGGCGCATCGCGCCAGGTGCGGTGGTCGTTTTAGAAGGCAATTACTCACCGCAGGCCATTGCCCTGTTTCTGGCGCTGGTGGAGCAGGGCTGCATTGTAGTCCCCCTGGCCAGCCTGGCCGAAGCGGCCAAACCCCGGCTGATGGAGATTGCTCAAGCGGAGATACGGTTTGTATTGGATGCGGCCGATGAAGCCCACATGGAGCGATTGCCGGTCACGGCCGTGCATCCCCTCTATGCCCAACTGCGCCAAAACCGGCATCCCGGTCTGGTGCTCTTCTCCTCTGGCTCCACTGGCGACCACAAAGCCATCGTCCATGACCTGCTGCCCATGCTGCAAAAATACCAGACGCCCGGCAAACGCTTCCGCACCATCGCCTTTATGCTCTACGATCACATTGGCGGCCTGAACACCATGCTCTACACCCTGGCTAACACCGGCTGCATGGTCGCCCCCGCCAACCGCAGCCCCGACCACATCTTACAGACCATCGAAAAACATCGCGTTGACCTGCTGCCCACCTCCCCCACCTTCATCAACTTACTACTCCTCAGCGAAGCATACAAAAAGTACGACCTCTCCTCGCTGCGGCTCATCACCTATGGCACCGAGCCGATGCCCGAAAGCACCCTGCAACGCCTCCATACCCTTTTCCCCGCCATCGAACTGCGCCAGACCTACGGTCTCTCCGAGGTGGGCATTTTACGTTCAAAGTCACGCAGTTCTGACTCCTTGTGGGTAAAAGTGGGTGGCGAACAGTTCCAGACGCGAGTGGTAGAGGGCATTTTGCACATCAGAGCCAGGTCGGCCATGTTGGGCTACCTGAACGCCCCGGCCCCCTTCACCGATGACGGCTGGCTGATCACCGGCGACCGGGTGGAAGTGGATGGTGAGTATATGCGTCTGCTGGGGCGCGATTCGGAAATTATCAATGTGGGGGGCGAAAAAGTTTACCCGATTGAAGTGGAAAGCGTCATTCAGGAGATCGAGAACGTGCAGGAAGTGACGGTGTACGGCGAAAAGAACCCCATTACCGGCCATGTGGTCTGCGCCAGAGTCCGCCTGCACGCCAACAGCGATCTGGACTACCGGCAATTTGCCAGCACGGTGAAACGGTATTGCCGCGCGCGGCTGCAAAGTTACAAAGTGCCCGTCAAAATCACCATCTCTGACGAAGCACAGCACAGCGCCCGGCTGAAGAAAATGAGAAAAGGTTTGTCATGAGCGAAAATCATTTACCAGATGAGCAATTATCGCCCACCAAGCGCGCCCTGCTGGAACTCAAATCATTACGCGCCCGCTTAAATGCCCTGGAACGCGCCCGCACTGAACCCATCGCCATTGTCGGTGTAGGCTGCCGTTTTCCCGGTGGGGCCAATGACCCGGACACATTCTGGCAAAACTTGAAAAACGGCGTCCACGCCATCACCGAAATCCCGCCGGATCGGTGGGATGTGGCTGCCTACTATGACCCCGACCCACACGCGCCGGGCAAGATGGTTACGCGGCGGGGCGGCTTCTTGCGCGATGTGGATCAATTTGACGCCCACTTTTTTGGGATTACGCCACGTGAAGCAAAAGGGTTAGACCCACAGCAGCGGCTGTTGCTAGAAGTCAGTTGGGAAGCGTTGGAACGGGCCGGCATCAAACCGGATGGGCTGGAAGGCAGCCAGACCGGCGTCTATTTTGGGGTGATGTTGTACGATTACGGCCAGCGTTATTTGCACCAGCAGGACGGCACGGCCGTAGACGCCTATTACGCCAGTGGCACCGATACCAGCTTTGCCGCCGGGCGCGTCTCTTACATCCTGGGGCTGCAAGGCCCCAGCCTGACACTGAACACCGTTTGCTCCTCCTCGCTGGTGGCCGTACATCTGGCCTGCCAGAGCCTGCGCGCCGGGGAGACTGATCTGGCGTTGGCCGGTGGCGTGAATGTCATCACCTCGCCGGAAATGCACATTTCTCTCTCGCGCATGGGGGCGCTGTCTCCCGATGGCGTCAGCAGAACGTTTGATGCCGCCGCCAACGGTTACGTGCGCAGTGAAGGCTGCGGCATTGTGGTGCTGAAGCGGTTGTCTGACGCCCTGGCCGCTGGCGACCCCATCCTGGCGTTGATTCGGGGCACGGCCGTGAACCACGATGGCCCCAGCGGCGGTTTAACTGTACCCAACGGCCCGGCGCAGCAGGCGTTGATTCGCCGCGCCCTGCAAAACGCCGGTGTTGCCCCCCACCAGATCAGCTATGTGGAAGCGCACGGCACCGGCACGCCGCTAGGCGACCCCATTGAAGTAAAAGCGTTGGATGCCGTCCTGAGCGCGGGGCGTTCGCCTGCTAAACCCTTGATGATCGGCTCGGTGAAAACCAACATCGGCCACCTGGAGTCGGCCGCCGGCGTCGCCGGGCTGATTAAAGTGGCGCTGGCGCTGCACCATCAAGCCATTCCGCCCCATTTACATTTGCAGCACGTGAACCAGGCCATCGGCCTGGAAGAGATGCCGATCACTATTCCCACGGCGCTTACGCCCTGGCCGATAGGTGAGACACCTCGCCTGGCCGGGATCAGTTCCTTCGGTCTGAGCGGCATCAATGCCCACGTGATCCTGGAAGAAGCGCCGCCGCCAAGAGACGGGGAAACACAGGCGACACGGCCGTGCCACCTGCTCACCCTCTCGACTAAAAGCGAACCCGCGTTGCAGGCGCAGGCCGCCCAATTCGCCCAATACCTGGCAGACCATGCCCATGTGCCAATGGCTGATGTGTGTTACACGGCGCATCAGGCGCGGGCGCATTTTAACCATCGCCTGAGCCTGGCGGCGGGCACGCCGGCCGAAGCTGCCGCCAAACTGCAAGAAGCGTGCCAGGGGAAAATCGGCGAAGGCGTTTCCTGGGGGCAGATTGACGAGGAACGTGGCGCGGTGGCCTTTTTATTTCCGGGGCAGGGCGGCCAATATGTGGGCATGGGGCGCGAGTTATATGAAACGCACACCGGTTTCCGCCAGACCATAGACGAATGTGCAGAACTGGTACGGCCGTATCTGGCACGGCCGTTGCTCTCTGTCATCTATCCGCAACCGGGTGCGCCGTCGCCGCTGGACGAGATGGTGTATGCCCAGCCCGCTATGTTCACCATCGAATACGCCCTGGCAAAGTTGTGGCAATCCTGGGGCGTGCAGCCAGACTTTTTGCTGGGGCATAGTTTGGGTGAATACGCTGCCGCCTGCCTGGCCGGGGTATTTAGCCTGGCCGATGGGCTGAGACTGGTGGCGGAACGGGGCCGCCTGATGCAGTATGAAACCGAACCGGGCTGGATGGTGGTCGTTTTTGCCGATGAAGCGCAGGTGGCAAAAGCCCTGGCCCCTTACAGTCATGAAGTGGGCATTGCCGCCGTTAATGGGCCACGCAACATCACCATTTCCGGCCGCGCTACGGCCGTGCAAGCCGTGATGACTGCTTTAGAAGCACAGGGCATTCAGACGCGGCGGCTCAACATTCCCCATGCCTCACACTCGCCGCTGATGGCGCCGATCTTGGGCACATATGGGCAAATTGTGGCCGAGACTGCGCGGGCACGGCCGTCGCTGCCTGTGGTCAGCAACGTCACCGGGCAGATCGCCGGAGACGAAATGGCCCGGTCTGATTATTGGGCAGCGCATATGCGCCAGCCGGTACGTTTTGCCGATGGTATCGCCTGTCTGCGGCAGCATGGCGCGACGGTTTATATTGAAATGGGGCCAAAACCGACCTTGTTGGGTATGGGGCAGCGCATGGCGGGTGAGGGCGTCTGGCTGCCCAGCCTCCGCCCCAAGCGGGGGGATTGGCAGCAAATGTTAGAAAGCGTAGGGGCGTTAATTACCCTGGGGTTGGAAGTAGACCGGGACAGCCTGGATCGAGGGTATGCTGAACGGCGCATAGCGTTACCCACCTATCCATTCCAGCGACAGCGGTACTGGCTGCCAGTAACACCGGGTGCGCTTCCAACCCTCAAAACGTCGCCGGAGCCGCCGGAGCCAGACTGGTTATATGAATTGCAGTGGCAAGAAAAACTCCCGGCACCCGAACCAACTGAAACGACGGGGCACGGCCGTTGGCTGATTTTTGCCGATCAAAGTGGGGTGGGCCAGGCTTTGGCCGGGCGTCTGGCGGCGGTGGGTGATACGGTTACGTTGGTGTGGGCAGGTGAGAGTTGGGCGTGTACGGCCGTTGACCAATACCAACTGAACCCCACCCAACCAGAACAGTATACCCGGCTCTGGCAGGAATGTGTTCGCGAAGCGCCTGTACAAGGTGTCATCCATCTCTGGAGTCTGGACGCGGAAACAGCAACAACCGTTGACCAGTTGTCCCAGGCGCAAGAGCGCGGCTGTGGCAGTGTGTTGCTTCTGGTGCAGGTGATGGCGCAGGAACAAGCGGCCAGTCGGGGCCGACTCTGGCTGGTGACACGTGGCGCGCAGCCCGCCGGCAAAGAGCCAACGCCTGTTCAGGTAGAACAGTCGCCGCTGTGGGGTTTTGGCCGGGTGATTGCTTTAGAGCAACCCGACTTGTGGGGTGGTCTGGTGGATTTGCCACCCCTGGCTGAGGCAGCTAATGATCTGGCCCGGCAGGTAGACCAACTTTATACCCAAATACGCTGCCCAGACGCCGAAACCCAGGTTGCTTTCCGGGGTAATTCCCGTTTTGTGCCCCGGTTGGTACGCCGCACCCCCACCCACAATCACAAACCCTTTAATATCCAGACAGACGGGGTTTACCTGATTACCGGCGGCCTGGGCAACCTGGGGTTGGCAGTAGCCCGCTGGCTGGCCGGTCAGGGGGCCAGACGCCTCATTTTAACCGGCCGCACCGGTCTGTCCGCCGCCGATGAAGTCAGGACGCAGCAGATGGAAACCATCCAGGCCTTAGAGGCGCAGGGTGTGCAGGTGCAGGTTGCCAGGGCAGATGTGGCCGATTGGCCGCAGATGGCGACGCTGTTTGCCGAACTGGAAAGTGAGCCGCCGCTGCGCGGCATTATTCATGCGGCTGGCGTCATGACGGCGCACACAATAAGCGAAATGCCCGCCGCTGCCCTCCACGCTGTCCTTCAAGCAAAAGTGACCGGCGCCTGGGTGTTGCACCAATTGTGCCAGACAACAAACGCGCCGCTGGACTTTTTTGCCATGTTTTCTTCCGGGGCGTCAGTGTGGGGGTCGCAGGGTATGGCCCATTACGCCGCGGGTAATCATTTTCTAGATGCGATGGCCCATTACCGGAGCGCGCAGGGATTACCGGCGTTGAGCGTCAATTGGGGCTGGTGGGATGGTCATGGCATGGTTTCGCCCGATCTGGCTCAATTTTTTGCCCAGATTGGTCTGGTGGGCATGGCGGCTCCAGCCGCGTTGGAGACGCTGCGTTATTTGCTGGAAACGGATGCCGTACAACAAACGGTGGCGGCTATTGAGTGGTCCCGTTTCAAACCGATTTATGAGATGCGGGGTAAACAGCCGTTGTTAGAACAGATCACCGTGGCAGCCTCGGCCTTTGCCCCGCCGATGACGAAGCCCACGAATGGCCTTATTGCTCAAATCAAGGCAGCCGGGCCTGCGGAACAGTGGGAGTTATTGCTGGCTCATGTGCGCCAGCAGGTAACGGCCGTGGTTGGCGCCGATTCACCGGAATTATTGGACGTCGAGCAAGGGTTTTTTGCTATGGGCATGGACTCGATCATGACAGTGGAGTTACGCAACCGTCTGGAAACCAGCTTGGCCTGTTCCCTGCCGCCCACGGTGGCTTTTGAATATCCCACCATCCATGATCTGGCGACCTATTTAGCCAGAGACGTGCTGAAGACAAACGCCAATGGGAATGGCAAGATTAGCCAGTTGCCCTCTGCCGAAGTGGACACCACGACCAGATCAAATAGACACACCGCCAGCAGTTGGGATGGTTTGTCCACCGAAGAGCTGTTCTCTCTGGTGGACAGCGAGCTTTTGACAATCAGCGAACTGGTATGAGGAGAATGGCATGGATGAACCAACCAGTCAGGTAGAGTATCAATCACGGTTAAAAGACGCGCTGCTGGCGCTGCAAAAACTGCGCACCCGGCTGGCAACTGTGGAACAGGGGCGCACAGAGCCAATAGCCATTATTGGCCTGGGCTGTCGGTTTCCCGGCGGGGCCAATACACCGGCTGCCTTCTGGCGTTTGCTGCGTGAAGGGGTAGATGCAATTGGGGAGATTCCTGCCGACCGTTGGGATGTAGATGTTTATTACGACCCAGACCCGGAAACACCGGGTAAGATGATTACCCGGTGGGGTGGTTTTCTGGAGAATGTAGACCAGTTTGACCCCCTCTTTTTTGGCATTGCGCCGGTGGAAGCACGCAGCATGGATCCGCAACAGCGATTATTGCTGGAGGTGACGTGGGAGGCGTTGGAACGATCAGGTTATGCGCCTTCTCAACTGGCGGGCAGCCGTACCGGGGTGTTTGTGGGAGCCACATTTAACGATTATCTGCAACTGCTGGATAGAGAAGATGGAGACGCCAGCGCCAACCCTTATCGTCTGATGGGCAATACGCTGAACGCTATTGCCGGTCGCCTGGCTTATATTTTTGGTTTTCAGGGGCCGTGCTTGGCGCTGGACACGGCCTGCTCTTCTTCGTTGGTGGCGGTGCATCTGGCGTCTCAAAGTTTACGCCTGGGGGAGAGTGATCTGGCAGTGGCCGGTGGGGTGAACCTGATTTTGTCACCCGACTGGTTGATTACGGCCAGCAAAAACAAGATGCTCTCGCCCGACGGCCGTTGCCAGGCATTTGACGGCCGTGCCAACGGTTTTGTGCGCAGTGAAGGGTGTGGCGTAGTCGTTCTGAAACGGCTCTCTGACGCGCTGGCAGCCCAAGACCCCATTCTGGCCGTCATTCGCGGTTCGGCCGTGAACCAGGACGGGGCCAGCAGCGGTTTCACGGTGCCCAACCGCCAGGCGCAAGAGCGCGTCATCCATGACGCCCTCCAGGCCGCCCGCGTGACGCCGCAGGAGATAGATTACATCGAGGCGCACGGCACGGGCACGGCGTTAGGCGACCCCATTGAAGTGCGGGCGCTGGACGCCGTATTTGGTCAGGGGCGGGCGGCGGATGCGCCGTTTTTGCTGGGTTCCGTCAAAACCAACATCGGCCATACGGAAGCCGTCGCCGGCGTTGCCGGTTTGATCAAGGTGGTGCTGGCGCTTCAACATGAGGCTATTCCGCCTCATTTACATCTGACACAGCCCAATCCATACATCCCCTGGTCGGAGATTCCGGTCAAAATCCCCACCGTACTGACTCCCTGGCGCAGCGGTGAGAAACCGCGCCTGGCCGGCATCAGTTCTTTTGGGGCCAGCGGCGTCAATGCGCATGTGGTGGTGGCGGAAGCGCCCCGGTCGGAACCGGCGACTGAAAGCGACGGCCGTCCCGTCCACCTGTTCACCCTGTCCGCTAAAAACGAGGCAGCGCTGCCGGAACTGGCAAAACGGTTCCAGGAGTTTCTGGCGAGCCAATCAAGCGTAAATCTGGCCGATGTGTGTTTCACGGCCGTACACGGCCGTAACCATTTTCCCCATCGCCTGGCTGTTGTCGCCAACGCCACCGCCAATCTGCAAGAGAGACTTGGTAGTTTTGCCGCCGGTCAAGAAGTGGATGGTCTGGTAAGCGGCCAGGCCAAAGGCAAAGAAAGAGGCAAAATCGCCTTTCTGTTCACCGGACAGGGGAGCCAATATGTAGGCATGGGGCAAGAACTGTACCAGAGCCAGCCCCTCTTCCGCCAGACCCTGCAAGAATGCGACGAATTGCTACGGCCGTACCTGGCACGGCCGTTGCTCTCCGTCCTCTACCCGCCGACCGGCGATGATTCTCCCCTCAACGACACCGCCTACACTCAGCCCGCGCTCTTTGCATTGGAGTACGCCCTGGCGAAGTTGTGGCACTCCTGGGGCATCCAGCCCGATCTGCTGTTGGGGCACAGCGTGGGTGAATAC
>JACTMP010000074.1 GCA_014584575.1 Chloroflexota bacterium | reverse complement strand
ACGGTCACGGCCGTGTCCGACATGGATGTTTCTGTGACGGCCGAGGTGGAACTGACCACCACGGCCGAAATACCATCGACGCCCGGTTTCACCATCTACTTGCCGATTATCATCAAGCCGTAAGCAGAAACACGGTTTCGTCAGAATAACCGGAAACGGGTATAAAAATGGGGTGGTCTCTGGCAGACCACCCCATTTTTTATGACAGGAGTGAGGGTATGATGACACAACCATTATTTGGCGGCATTGAGGCAGGCGGCACCAAGTTTGTATGCGCAGTGGGAACTGGCCCGAATGATCTACGGGCGGAAATCCGGTTTCCCACCACCACGCCGGCCGAAAACTTGACCCAATGTATCAGCTTTTTTCAGGAGCAGGCCACAAAATATGGGGGGGTAACGGCCGTTGGCATCGCCTCCTTCGGCCCTGTAGACCCCAATCCTGATTCTCCCACCTTTGGCTACATCACCACCACCCCGAAACCGGGTTGGGCCAACACTGATTTTGCCGGGGCCATCGGGCGGGCGTTGGCTGCGCCGGTTGGTTTTGATACCGATGTTAATGGGGCGGCATTGGGGGAATGGCGGTGGGGGGCGGCGCAGGGATTGGACACGTTCATCTATCTGACGATTGGCACGGGCATTGGCGGCGGGGTGATGGTCAACGGCCGTCTCCTGCACGGTCTTATTCACCCCGAAATGGGTCACATTCCCCTGCCACATGATTGGGCGGCCGACCCGTTTCCGGGGCGCTGCCCGTATCACGGCGACTGTTTGGAGGGGATGGCCTCTGGCCCGGCCATTGCCGACCGCTGGGGGCAGCCCGGCGGCGATTTACCGCCAGACCATCCGGCGTGGGATTTGGAGGCGCATTATCTGGCGCTGGCGCTGCATTCGTTTATCTGTACCTTGTCCCCACAGCGCATCATCATGGGGGGCGGGGTGATGGCGCAGCCCCAGATTTTCCCGCTACTGCGGCAGAAGGTGCAGGCCAGTTTGCGTGGATATGTGCAGCACACGGCCGTGTTGGAAAAAATTGATAGCTACATCGTCCCCCCCGCTTTGGGCGCCCAGGCCGGCGTGGCCGGGGCCATTGCGCTGGCACAAGAGGCCGGTAAGCGGTAATCGGTGAACGGATAGATAACCGATTACCGACAACCGATTACCGACAACTGATTACCGACAACTGATTACCGACAACTGATTACCGATTACCTCTTTCTAGTCCCGTCGCCCCCCGGTTAGGAGCAGAACGTAATAGAGCAGTTGGCCGATGGCGGCGACGGCGGCGGCCACGTAAGTCAGCGCCGCGGCATCCAAAACCTTGTTCACCCCTTCGATCTCGTCCTGGAAGAGGATACCCTGGCTAACCAGCAGTGCCTTGGCCCGTTTGCTGGCGTCAAATTCCACCGGCAGCGTCACCAGCGTAAAGAAGACGGCAATGGTGAACAGCGCCACCCCTGCCCAGGCGATGGTCAACCCTATGGATGACCCGCTGAAGATATTGAGCATGAAGCCACCCATAAACAGCATGGGCGCTAACTGGCTGCCGAACTGGGTGGCCGGCACCAGGGCGCTGCGCAATCCTAAAGGTGCGTAGTTATGGGCGTGTTGCAGGGCGTGGCCCATTTCATGGGCAGCCACGCCGGCCGCCGCCACGCTCGGTGCGTCATACACGTCCGGGCTGAGGCGCAGTGTGCGGGTGCGGGGGTCGTAATGGTCACTGAGACGGCCGTCTACCCGTTCAATCTGCACATCATACAGCCCTTGCGCATTCAGCAGTTCCCGCGCCACCTGCGCCCCGGTCATACGCCGGGTGGTGGCTATTTTCGAGTATTTATTAAAAGCGCCTTTCACTTTGGCCTGGGCATACAATGCCAACAAGAGGCCCGGAATGGCTAACATAATCCACAAACCGTAAGATGCAAAAAACATCGTTCTCTCCTTTTTATCGCTGCTATTCGCGCTAATCGTATTGATTAAAATAATAATCCACAAATGCAATAATGCTGCGTGGTCTCGGTAATTTTTAAGTTTTGACGTGAGATGTATACGATCTTAACATTAGCAGTACGTAGGAATCAGGGAGCGTTTAGATTTTTTTAAGCGAGATTGGAGATTAGAGATTGGGGATTGAACCAATCTCTAATCCCCAATCTCCAATCTCAGTTCAGTAGGTCATTTAATTTTTGTCCTTTAGGAGCAAATGGTGATGAACGACGAATCTTTTGGTTTGCCACGTAATTTGGGTGATGGTTTGGTGCTGCGCTGGGCCGAGCCGACCGATGCTGAAGAACTGGCTCAGTTTAATTTACACATTCACACCGACGATCCCAATGAACCGGAAACGTTTTTAGTGCATTGGACAAAAGAGTTGATGAGTGGAAATCATCCCACTACAAAAGCAAATGATTTTACGGTGGTGGTAGATGAAAATGAGGGCGGCAAAATCATTTCCAGCATGAACCTGATCTCACAAACATGGGCGTATGAAGAAATTCCCTTTGGCGTGGGTCGGCCGGAATTGGTGGGCACAGATGAAAATTACCGGCGGCGCGGGCTGGTGCGGGCGCAGTTTGAAGCCGTTCACGCCAAGAGCGCGGCGCGGGGCGAGTTGGTGCAGGTGATCACCGGCATCCCCTGGTATTACCGCATGTATGGCTATGAGATGTGCGTGGATTTGGGCGGCAGCCGGGCCTATTATCTTTTGCCCTCGCGCCTGCGCAAGACGGCGGAAAGCGCCGAAGCAGAGAAATACCAGATTCGCCCGGTGACGCCAGATGATGTGCCCGCGCTGCACGAGTTATATGCCCGGCACTGTGCGGGCAGTTTACTCAGCCGGGTGCGGGATGAAGCCATCTGGCAACACGAATTGTTTCACGCCCACCGTGATACGCATAATGCCCGGTTTATGTATTTGATCACGGCCGTAGCCGACACCAGCCTGGCCGGCTATGTGGAAATCTCGCCCTGGCACGCACGTGGCACCTATTTTGTGCGCGAAATGGCCGCGCAGCCCGGCTATTCATTGCGGGCGCTGGCGCTTTTTGTCATTCGCTATCTGGAAAGACAGGCAGCGGAATTTGACCAGACGGCCGAGAAACCAATGGAGCGCATTTCCTTTTACCTGGGTACGGGGCATCCGGTTTATGAGGCGCTGTCTGGGGAACTGGAGAAACAGGATCCGCCATACAGTTATTATGTGCGTGTGCCCGACCTGGCGGCTTTTTTGCGCCATATCACGCCGGTTTTAGAGCGGCGATTGGCGGAAAGTGTGATCGCCGGGCATACGGGCCAACTGCGGCTCAATTTTTACCACAGTCAGTTGGCGCTGGATTGGGAAAACGGCCGTCTCCTCTCCATCGCCCCCTACCAGCCCAAAGATTTCCACGACGGCCACGCCTTTTTCCCCGACCAGACCTTCCTGCAACTGCTCTTTGGGCACCGCAGTCTGGACGACCTGCGGCACAGCTATGTTGATTGCAGCGCCCGCAACGCCGACGCGGCCGTGTTGCTGAATGTGTTGTTCCCGCGACGGCCGTCGTGGGTTAGCCCGTTGGGTTAGGCAGTTATCTGACGGATCACTGCCCCCGTGTCTACGGAGAATAGGATGGATCACCCACAAAAAGTCGGCCGTTACGAACTTATCCGCGAATTGGATGTCGGTGGTATGGCGATTGTCTATTTAGCCCGTGATCCGCGCACCAAACGCGAGGTGGCGATCAAGGTGCTGATGCCCACCCTGGCCAGAGACCCGGAATTTCGCCAGCGTTTTGTCCGTGAGGCGGAAACGATTGCCCGCCTGGAACATCCGGCCATTGTGCCCCTCTACGATGTGGGCGACGAAAACGAGTTGTACCTGGTCATGCGTTATATGACCGGCGGATCATTGCGGCGGCGACTGGACACACGGCCGTACACCATCCCCGAAATAGCCGTTTTCATGCAACGCATTGGCCCCGCCCTCAGTCTGGCCCACAGCCGTGACATTGTCCATCGGGACATCAAACCGGGCAATGTCTTGTTTGATGACCTGGATCAGGCATATCTCTCGGATTTTGGCATTGCCAAAGTGCTCAATTCGGCGGCTACCATCACCACCCAACAAATGGGTTCGCCGGTGTACATGAGTCCAGAACAGATCAATTCCCCCAAAGAAATTGATCATCGCAGCGACATTTATGCGTTGGGGGTGATGTTGTTTGAACTGCTGTCTGGGCAACGGCCGTACACCGGCGATACGCCGCTGCAATTGTTAGCCGCCCGCCTGATGCAGCCCATCCCCCCCATCCATACACTCAAGCCCGACCTGCCGCCGGACTGGGACATTGTGGTGCGGCGGGCCATGGCTGAAAACCGTGACGAGCGGTATCAAACGGTGGCCGATTTTGTGGCGGATGTGGCGGCGGTGGCCGACGGCCGTACCCCCACAGCTACCCCTTTGCCGGTGACAGAACCGGTCGCCACTGTCTCTATGCGCCCTCCCCAAATGTCTCCGGTGGCTCCAACGTCAGCTACACAAGATTACACACATACCCCAACGCCAATCAAACTCGGTGCGGGTGGCCCCGTCAAAGAGCCAACAAGGAGATGGGATCACCGCTACACGGCCGTCATTTTGCTGCTGCTGGCTCTTATTCCTTTGGGTGTGTGGTGGCGGAACGGCCGTAGCCCTGACCAGGCCGAACCAACACCAACGGCCGTGCCCGTCGTCGTTGTCGTTGCTGACACCGCTACCGCCACGTCATCGTCCACGCCCACGCGAACGCCTACTGCTTCCGCTACGGCTACAGCCACCCCGACCCGCACCCCCACGCTTACCCGGACGCCTTCGCCAACCCAAACGGCAACGGCCGTACCGGAACTGTTACAGGGCACAGTGCGCAGCGCCGCCAATGTGCGCAGCGGGCCGGGGGCCAATTTTGTATTGGTCACGGCCGTGAATGCCGGCGATACCGTGATCGTGCTGGCCCAAAATGAAACGGGTGACTGGTATTTTGTGGAACTGGCGGACGGCCGTACCGGTTGGATTGCCGCCCAATTTGTGGAAATTCCGCCCCCCACCACGCCCATCCCCATTGTCACCATCTCCGCTGCCACCGTCCCGGCGACAATAACGGCCACACGCCCGGCAACGGCCGTGGCCACCACCCCGCCACCCCCCACCAATACGCCCGCCGCGCCGCCGCCCCCGCCACCCACCGATACGCCAATCCCGCCATCCCCACCGACCAATACACCAACCGCACCACCACCGCCCCCCACCGATACACCCACACCGCCGCCCCCACCGCCAACGGACACGCCTACGCCGCCACCGCCGCCACCCACAGACACCCCCACCCCCTGACGCCCCGCCCAACCCCGTCGTAGGGGCGAGGCAACCGGGAATGGCCTTGGCCACGCAGAAATACCTCGTCCCCGGTTGCCTCGCCCCCTCTTCCAACCGGGAATGGCCTTGGCCACGCAGAAACACCTCGTCCCCGGTTGCCTCGCCCCCTCTTCCAACCGGGAATGGCCTTGGCCGCGCAGAAACACCTCGTCCCCGGTTGCCTCGCCCCGATTTTCCCCCAACCGCGACCGGGGCGAGGCGGTTGGTGACAAGACCCTGGTGATCCTCCAAGGTCATTCCCAACCGCCTCGCCCCTACAACCGCCGACCGCCGACCAATGACCATTGACCATTGATCAATGACCATTGACACCCCCTACGGAAAATCAACCCGCAACGAATACCCCTGCCCATTTGGCGTGGGAATAAACACCCGCACGTAATACCGCCCGGCCGGGCCATTGTGTTGAATCCGGTAGGCCGGATGCACACTTTGCGCCACCTGATTTCCCTGGTAATACAACAAAATCTGCGCGTCATTCCCCGCATACCCCGTCAACGACACATCAATCACCCCCTGCGCCCCGGACTGCAAGGCAAAATAATCATCCTGGTCATCAAACAACCCGGTAATTGTCGCCCCGTCACATAGCAGCCCATTGGCGTCCGCCTGGCTAAAGCTGTTATTCGGATTGCGTTCCGGCCCACTGCCAAAACAGGGGACAGGTTTCAAAACAGCGGGCAGGTAAACATTGTAATTATTGCTGGCAGCAGCGCGATAGATTTTGGAATCAATGTTGAAGTTGTTGCCATTTGTGTGGTTGGCAACCACCAGGTAAGCATCTTCACCAATTGTAAAAAAATGCCAATCATGGGCTGCCACAGTAGGGATAATTTGTGTTTCTATAAAATCGGCTCCATCCCAACGGTAGATTTTGGAATCTACGTAGTAGGTGGTTCCATTCGTTTCGTTAGCTACCACCAGATACGACTCTCCCTCTATCATAAAGAACTCCCAATCACGCGCAGAGTTAGTGGAAATAGAAGAATATTCTGTGAACATCGTCCCACTCCATTTGTACACCTTTGAAGCAAGATTGAAGGTAACACCGTTGTAATGATTGGCCAGGGCCAGGTAATATTCGCCGTCTATGGTAAAAAACTCCCAGTCGCGGGCGCCATTCGTAGCTATCGTCTGGAATGGTTCAAAACTATCCCCATCCCAGCGATATATTTGCGAATTGACGTTGTAGGTAGTTTCATCTGCCGTATTGGCCACGGCCAGGTAATGTTCTGTCCCTATAGTGAAAAATTCCCAATCCGTAGCTCCCTGCGTGGTAATTGGCTGAAAGGGGGCAAAACTACTGCCATTCCACTTGTAAGCCCAGGAGTCCAAAGTGAAGATGCTGCCATCCCGATAATTGGCAATTGCCAGGTAAGCATCTCCGCCGATGTTAAAAAACTTCCAGCCGCGCCCCCCTACGGTAGCAATGGCCTGAAATTCAACAAAGTTGCTGCCGTTCCAGCGATAGATCTTAGAATTTTGCTGAAAACTGGCCCCATCCCAGAAGTTGGCGACAGCCAGATAATGATGCTCGCCGATAGTGAAATACTCCCAATCAGAAGCGCCGTTGGTGGGGATAGATTGGTGTAGTTCAAAGCTGTCACCATCCCACCGATAAATGCGGGAATTTGTGGAAAAGGTCATACCGGTAAAGAAATTGGCAACGGCCAAAAACCTATCTGTGCCCACTGTGAAAAACTCCCAATCTGCCGCTCCAGCAGTGGGTATTGTGGCGAATTCTTGGAAAAGTTCCGGTTCGTTGCCCTGATGTGGGCGAAGGTCTGCGGCTACATGCGCGGTGCTACTCCCGTTTACCAGCAAAAACAAAATAAGAACCCCACTGAGGCACAGAATGTGAACACATGAGTTGCTTCTGATAAAGAAATACATACGTTATCCCTCCATTTGCCGATAGCTATCTAGTAATAACCTGTCCAATTTATCTTCAGATACGCCGGGGCTGAATCATTTTATCGGGCGCGCAATCTGGTGTATTGCTTTCTGGTACGCGGTGTAGATTCTAACCGAATCTGGGGATTAGGACAGAACTAGCAAACCAGCAATTCTCAAGCCGACCTTCGTCGGCTTAAAACAGTCGGCGAAGGCCGACTTTGCCGCTTGTTGGTGCAGATTTATCTGCCGCCGCAAATCAAACTGAGAATTGCTGAGCAAACTATTTGCAAAGAGCGCCGTTTTTTTCAGGAGCTTGTGAGAGTTTTGTGAGACGGCCGTATTACACTCCCATCGGTAATCGGTAAACGGTGACCGGTTATCGGCGGGTGGAAATGGACGAACAGCAGGATTCTGGCGTGATGTCTCAATTTGAAAAGGAGGCACACTCCTTTGTCATTCGCATCTGGAAAGAGAATCGGGAGGATGGAAGCGCGCCCGATGCCCCCATATGGCGCGGCTGGATTCGTCACGTGCAATCAGACCGCCAGTATTACTTCACCGATACCGCCGAAATCAGTCGCATTGTTGCTCGTTACACCACCGAGGATGCCGAATTAGACAATATGTTTGAACCGATCCGGAAGGGAGCGTCGCATGACCGTTGAGGTGATCCGCGAGGGACGCGATTCGATCCGTGAAGGACGCGAAGGGCTTCGTGAAAGACACGAAGAGGCGCAAGGTGGATTTATTGACAGCCAGGCGCAGTTGTTGGCCGGGCTGGCGGTGGTGGATTTGCGCGTCCGCTGGGCGGTGGCACGGGCGCGGGCTAATGGGCTGAATCCGCAGGATGAATTTCGTGGCCTCTATATTTCCGACGACCAGATTACCGAACTGTTGGGTTTTGACATCGGCCAGCATCTCTGGTCGGCCAATGGGCACGGGGCCAATGTTCACGGTGTGAATGGGCATGGGGCTAATGGGCATGGCCCACATTGGCCGGAACTGATTGCCAATGCCCGCGCCGGCTGGCAGGCACAAACCCGCGCCGCCCGTGAAGCCGGTGTTGCCATGCGGCTCGACGAGATGAGCCAGGCATTTGGCCTGACGCTGGCGGAAGAGGAGGCGTTTCTGCTGGCCCTGGCCCCAGAAATTGACCCGCGCTACGCCCAGATTTACGCTTATTTGCAGGATGATGTGACCCGCAAACGGCCGTCCGTAGACCTCCTGCTCAACCTGCTCACCGATAGCTTCAGCCACAAATTGCAGCAGCGGCGGCTGCTGGGCGACAACGGCCGTCTGCTGCAAACCCGCCTCTTGCAACGCGAAGGGGATAAAGAGTTCCTGGCGCAAACGGTACGGCCGTATCCCCATCTCATCGAATTTTTGCTCGACGATGACCAGCTCGACCCCAAACTGGAAGGGCTGGCCTCTCTGCGCTCTGCCACACATACACCTCTGCATCGCCTGTCGGCCGATTTTATAAGTCAGTTGACGCAGGTGTATGAAGGACTGGCGCAGCCACCCTTTTTTGCTTTTTACGGCGGTTACGGCACCGGGCGCCGGGAAGCAGCGTTAAAACTGGCCGAATTTTGTGGGCAGCCCTTGTTAACCGCCAACCTGGCGGCCATTGCCGCCCAGGAAGACGAACGGGACGAACTGCTGCGCCGGGTGCTGCGCGACGGCCGTCTCTACCGGGCCACCCTCTACCTCACCCATTGGCAGGCGGTGTTGCAGGACGGCCGTCCACCTCAATCCCTCTTTGCCGATCTGCTGGCCTACCCGCACACCGTCGTCGTCGCCGGGGAAATGGAATGGCAGCCGGCCAATGCCCGGCGGCAGCGTCCCATTTTTGCCGTGACCTTTCCCACACCCGATTTTGACGGCCGTCTGGCCATCTGGCAGGCACACCTGGGTGATGAACCGGGGTTGGATTTAACGGCCGTGGCCACCTACTTCCGTTTCTTCCCCGGCCAGATTGAAGACGCCATCGCCACCGCCCACGACCTGGCTCGCTGGCGCGGCGAATCAATCACCACCGCCGACCTCTTTGCCGCCAGCCGCGCCCATTCCAACCAAAACCTGTCCACGCTGGCGGCCAAAATTCAGCCCCGTTACACCTGGGATGACATCGTGCTGCCCACCGACACCCTCAACCAACTGCGCGAAATGGTCAACACCGTGCGCCAGCGCCCCACCGTCTACGGCGAATGGGGCTTTGACCGCAAACTGGCGCTGGGCAAAGGGCTGAGTGCCCTTTTTGCCGGGGAATCGGGCACCGGCAAGACGATGGCCGCCGACATTATGGCCGGCGAATTGGGGCTGGATTTGTACAAAGTAGACCTCTCCACCCTGGTCAGCAAATACATCGGCGAGACGGAGAAAAATCTGGACCGCATCTTCACCGAAGCCGCCACCAGCAACGCCATCCTCTTTTTTGACGAGGCCGACGCCATTTTTGGCAAACGTTCGGAAGTGAAAGATAGCCACGACCGCTACGCCAACATCGAAATCAGCTACCTCTTGCAGCGCATGGAAGCGTATGACGGCGTGGTTATCCTGGCGACCAATTTACGCGCTAACCTGGATGAGGCGTTCACCCGCCGCCTGCACTTTGCCATCGAATTCCCCTTCCCGGAAGCGGCCGACCGCGAAGAAATCTGGCGCGTCAACTTCCCACCGGAAACCCCCCTCGCCCCCGATGTGAACTGGTCATTACTGGCCCAGCGTTACCCATTAGCCGGGGGCAATATCCGCAACATCATCCTGGCCGCCGCTTTCCTGGCGGCCGAACAAGGCCAGCACGTGGGCATGACCCACCTGCTACACGCCGCCCGCCGGGAATATCAGAAGATTGGCCGGTTGATTGATGACAGGTTGTTTAGGAATGGAGATTAGGAGATTGAGAGATTGGGAGATTGCGTAATCTCTTAATCTCCCCAACCGCAGGTTGGCAATCTCCCAATCTCCCCTTTGGAGGTACACATGCCATCTGAACATGCTTTTGAAGATAAAGGAAAGGTGAAGCCCAAACCGACGGTGGAGGCACAGGCGCCGCAGAAGGAGAACGCGCCTGTGAATGTAGACCCGATGGCGGGGCGGTTGGACGCGACGGCCGTACAACACATGCAGCAAACGGTGGGCAACACGGCCGTGCAGCGATTCCTGGCGCAACGTAGCGGCAGCGGCCCCACCGAACTGGACGACGACACCGCCAGCGCCATCAACCAGCAGCGCGGCAGCGGCCACGGCCTGGACGAGGGCATGGCTGCCAAAGCCGGGGCCACCATGGGCCAGGATTTCAGTGGCGTCAAAATCCACACCGACAGCCAATCTGACCAGCTTTCGCACCAGCTAGGGGCCAAAGCCTTCACCACCGGCAACGACATCTTCTTCCGTTCCGGCGAGTACAACCCCGCCAGCAGCGAAGGGCAAACCCTCATCGCCCACGAACTCACCCATGTCGTGCAGCAGGGCGCGTCCGCCCCCGCCGTGCAGGGCAAAATGGCCGTCAACGACCCCAACGACCAGTATGAGGCCGAAGCCGACCACGTTGCCGAAACCGTCATGGCCCAACCCGACGACATCCAGCGCGCTGCCGAAGAAGACGCACTGCAAATGCAGGACGTAGAAGAAGAAGAGCCAATTCAAACTCAGGAAGATGAAGAAGAACCGATTCAGGTGAAGCAAGACGATGAGATGCAAATGCAAGAAGAGGAAGAAGTACCCATTCAGGCACAGGAAATGGAAGAAGAAGAAATGGTCTAGTAATGAGGAGATTAAGGGATTAGGAGACTGAGAGATTGCAGCACAGCCACTCTCCCACTCTCCCAATCTCCCAATCTCAGGATTTCTCACTATGCTCGCCGATCTGGATGAATCCATCAAAAAACTACTCCTCGCCGAAATTCCCATCAAAAATGGGGAGATTGACGTGAAGTTTGACCAGCCCAAGCGTGAATGGAGCGCCAAACTGGCTAAACCAACTATCAATTTCTTCCTCTATGACGTGCGCGAAAACGTGGTGCTGCGCCAGCACCAGTGGGAAACGATCAAACAAAACGGTGCGCACATTGATGTCGCCCGCCTGAAACGCACCCCCTTCCGCGTGGATTGTTACTACATGATCACCACCTGGGCGGCCGAACCGGACGACGAACATCGCCTACTCTCGCGCGTCCTCATGGCTCTGTTCCGTAACCCGATACTGGAAGACACTTTCCTGGTGGGCGACATGCAGGGGCAGGCGTTTGAAATTCAGGGGCGGGTGGCCAGCCACGACAAGCTCACCAACCCGGCCGAAGTGTGGAGCGCCCTGGACAATGAAATGCGACCCAGCATCTCCTACCTGGTCACAGTGGCCATGGATCCCTGGCAAGAAATCACCGGGCCGCCGGTACGCACCTTTACCATGCGCACCGGGCTGGCGTCTGACCCGCGCCAGGGTGCGCTGGAACCGGGCACCAGCGCTGCCGCTGAAGCCCTCTATATTGGCGGTTATGTGCTGCAAAAGGGACAGCCGCAGCCGGGTATTCGCGTGGAGATACGCGAGCGGGGATTGGTGGATATGACGGATAAGGACGGCCGTTACCGCCTGGGTGGTTTACTGGATGGCAATTACACCCTGGTTGCCACCCCCGAAACCGGCAAAGCCAAAGAACTCAAAATCACCGTCCCCAACACCAAAGGCAACTACGACATTGAACTATAGCCCCGTTCGTAGTAGGCGATTTATCGCCATCTGACGGCGATGAATCGCCTACTACGAACAGAGGCAGGAGAAATAATTCGCATGAAACCGTATAACCTCATCCAAAACCGCGCCCCACCCTGTCAGTAATCGGTAATCGGTAGTCAGTAATCGGTGAAGCCCACCGATAACCGATTGCCGTTTACCGACAACCGTTAACCGATAACCGTTAACCGATAACCGTTTACGGCGGCCCGGTTCACCCAACCGGCCCCACTTTCACAAGGAGAATGAAATATGGCTGTAGCATACGCAACTCCTGGTGTCTATGTTGAACAGGTAGACAAAGGCACCAAGCCCATCGAGGCGGCAGGGACATCCATTACTGCCTTTTTGGGCATCACAGCCGAAGCCAGCATCAAGTCCATCAACGACAAGGGCGAGGAAGTGCGCGACTCTGTTTTGGGGCGCGCCATGCTTGTCACAAACTGGACGCAGTATAACAACCTCTTTGGCGGATTCGTCGAAGGCGCGTATCTGCCTGATGCGGTTTACGGCTACTTTAACAACGGCGGTGGCCCCTGTTACGTCACCAGCCTGCGCGCCATCACCGAGATGCCCAAGCCCAGAGCCAAACCCGCCCCGCGCAAACCGGCAGCCAAAGCGGATGAGGCCCCGGCTGAAGGCGGCGACGCAGCGGCGGCGGCGGAACCAGAACCCAGCTTCGGGCCGCTGACGGCCAAAGAGTTCATCGGTGATGTGTCCGAGCGTACCGGCATCAATGGGTTGGAAGCGTTCAGCAACATCAGCCTGCTGGTCTGCCCGGACGTGTTCTACGGCTACGACGGTTCCGAAGAGGCCAAAAAGCGCGTCAAGCAAGTGCAAACGGCGATGATCGCCCACTGCGAAAACATGCAGTACCGTTTTGCCCTGCTGGACACGCCGCCCGGCCTCAGTGCCCAAGACGCCCGCGACTGGCGCTACTACGTCAACTTCGATACCTCCTATGCCGCCATGTACTACCCCTGGATCGAAGTGGCTGACCTGAGCGACAGCCCGCAGAATAGCAAGTTTGTACCCCCCAGCGGCCACGTGGTTGGCATTTATAACCGCACCGACGCCGAACGCGGCGTCCACAAGGCCCCGGCCAACGCGGTGATCCTGGGCGCAACCAACCTGGAAATTGACCTGACCAAAGGCGAACAGGACACGCTCAATCCCATTGGCGTAAACTGCATCCGTACTTTCCCTGGGCGGGGCATCCGGGTCTGGGGTGCGCGCACCCTCAGCAGCGATGGCTCGTGGCGTTACATCAACGTGCGCCGTCTGTTTAGCCAGGTGGGGCAATCGTTGGATGTGGGTTTGCAGTGGGTGGTCTTTGAACCCAACGACAGTAACCTGTGGGCGCGGGTACGGCGAGAGATCACTGCCTTTTTGCGCGTGATCTGGCGCAGCGGCGCGTTGTTTGGGGCCACACCAGACCAGGCTTTCTACGTGAAGTGCGACGAGGAACTCAACCCGCACGAAATCCGTGACCTGGGGCAGCTCATCATTGAAGTTGGCATGGCGCCGGTGAAACCGGCCGAATTCGTCATCCTCCGCCTGAGCCAGTGGGCCGGCGCAGATGCGGAAGCATAGTTTCAACATACCGGCGTTGCGACACGCCGGTATGTTGAAAGGGAGAGTGTCTGATGGCAGATCGTGAAGACCCCCTTGTTGGTTTTCATTTCGGCGTGGAAATTTCGGGCGTTATCACCGGTTATTTCACTGAGTGTTCGGGTTTAGGCTCGGAGCAGGAGGTGATTGAGCATAAGGTGATCACGGAATCAGGTCAGGAGGTGGTGATGAAACTGCCCGGTCGTTTGAAGTGGGAAAACATCACCCTCAAGCGTGGGATCACCAGCAGCATGGACATCTGGAACTGGCGCAAGCAGGTGGAAGATGGCAATGTGGATGCGGCCCGCCACAATGGGTCGGTGGTGATGTATGACCAGACCATGAAGCCGGTGGCGCGCTGGAATTTTGAAAAAGCGTGGCCGGTGAAGGTGAGTGGCCCGCAGCCGAAAGCGGACAGCAACGAGATTGGTGTAGAAGAATTGACGATTGCGCATGAGTATATTGTGCGCGTGCAGTAGCCCGTAGGGGCGAGGCAGACAGGGCAAACCTTGTCTTGCAAGAGAAGTTGCCTCCTGCCTGCCTCGCCCTTACAACCAACGTATGCAGACTGAGGTGGAATTCTATCTTCCCAGGGGTTATGTGGATGCGGTTGGGCAGGTGCATCAATACGGCCGTATGCGCCTGGCGCTGGCGATGGATGAGGTGGAGGCGATGAACGACCCCCGTGTGCGGGCGAATGAGTCGTACCTGCCGGTCTTTCTGTTGAGCCGGGTGGTGATGCAAATTGGGACGGTCACGGCCGTGACCCCCGAACTCATCGAGCGCCTCTTTGCTTCTGACCTGGCCTATCTGCAAGAACTATACCTGCGGCTTAACAGCAACGAGCACGTCGCCATCGGCGCCATCTGCCCCGCCTGCCATACGGCGTTTCAGGTGCAGGTAGCACCCTTGGGGTGATAAGGTGATAAGGCGATCTTCAATCTCTCAATCTCCTAATCTCCTAATCTCCTAATCTCCTAATTACAAAATTATGGCCGAGACACAATCAACCAACCAGACAAATTCCGCCGAAAAGGGCAAGCTGACGCCGGAGCAGGTGCGGCAGGTGGCCGAGGCCGTGCTGGCCTTGTGGCGGCGTGACCTGGCGGTGGAACGCGAGAGGCAACAATATGGCCAACGATAGATTAGCGACCGATGCCCTACGGCAAACGGCCGTGCCCGCCTTCCGCTTTGTGGTGGAAATTGGCGGTACGCCCCAGGCTGCCTTCACCGAATGTACGTTACCCATGATTGAGTGGGAGATGGAAGAGGTGAAGGAGGGTGGCCTCAACACGTATACCCACCAACTTCCCGGTCGGCGCAAAGCCGCCAAGATGACGCTGAAAAACGGCGTTGGCAGCGGCGTTATATTCGACTGGTGCTTTAACCAGATGGACGGAAAATTTGAACGCAAACAGGTGACAGTGTCCCTGATGGATTCAACAAAAAAGAAAGTAATGAGTTGGACATTGGCGGGTGCATACCCCCTGAAATGGACCGGCCCACAGTTGAAATCGAGTGATACCAGCGTGGCCATTCAAACGCTAGAACTGGCCTGTGATGAAGTGACGGTGGCGACCGGGTGAAAATGGGAATGAGATTGAGAGATTGAGAGATTGGGTAATCTCCTAATCTCTCAATCTCCAAAACGGCAATGGCTGAGAATAGATTAGCACGGGCAAATCCTTTAGCGAGCCGGGCGCGGCAGTATGCCGGTATGTCCGTTATTTTTCGTCAGGAAGAGGTCATTGGCGGCCCGGCCGTGCCCGCCAGCGGCCCGGTAGTGCCTGGATTTTTGTGGACGCCGGAACTGTGGGCTGCCAGGGCGGAAGCGGCGGTACCGGCAGATGAAGCGACGGCCGTACCGACGGCCGTACCCTCAGCCATGCCCTCCCCCACCGTGCCACCCATCCAACGCCAACCAGAAGTCGCCGCCACCGTTTCGCCGGATATGTCGCCGGAAATGGACAAGACCGTCCCTCTTACAACCCCTTCCATTTCTCCGCCAGCAGTTGCGCAACCGGCGACGGCCGCCGCCGCAACGCCGCCATCGCCCACAATTCAACGACACAGCGAAGAACCGGCACGGCCGTCTGTGCAATTGGCCCCGGCCGAAGCGGTATCATCCCTGGCTGAAACGGGTGTTTCCGTGTCCGAACCGGCCGTATCAGCCATATCGCCGTCAGCGCCAACGGCACCGCCGCCTATCGCTGCGCCTGTTACGCCGTCTTCGCTTTTAGGTCGCATTGGGCAGCGGTTGGGCCGGTTAGTTTCTCGGCCACAGACGGCCGTCACACCACCCGCTGCGTCCACACCCAGAGCGGAAACAGCAGGCACACCGGCATTGAGCGCAGCCGCTGCACCTGCGCCCACACCCCCCGCACCGCAGCCGGCTATTATGCCCGCAGTGGCCCCGGTACAAAGGCAACCAGCAGAGAGCGAGTCGGATTTGTCATCTCCAACGGCCGTACACATCATTCCCCCATCCATGCCCGTACAGGCCCAACCCGAAACGGCAGCCGCGGGGACGGCCGTCTCATCAGCAGCGCAACGGCCGTCCGAAACACCGATTGTGGCCACTCCCACTCCCTCAAGCTCAGTCCCGGTTGCGGCGGTGGCGTCGCCACCGCCGGTGCAGCGCCAACCGGAGATACCCACAGCGTCGGTACAACGCCCACCGGAAACGGCCGTTGCGCCCGTACCCGGCGCAGGCGTGGCGATCTCAACCAGTGCAACAGGCCCGATACCGGCTGTGCCCATGACGCCGGTTTCGGCCATTCCGTCTGCCGCCCCGACCACACCCATTACCGGTGCGCCGCCCATTCAGCGGCAACCCGCAGCGAGTGAAGCGCCTGCCCCACTTGCGGATCTCATTGCGCCCACGCCAATACCGTCGCCTGCACCCTTGCCTGGTACTCAGGCAGCGCCGACATCTTTGCCGCCCCAACCGCCGGCTGCTCAACCGCCGGCTGCTCAACCGCCGACCACCCAACCAGCAGTTCCGGCAGTTGTTCCCCCAACGATGGCGCCGCCTGTGGCGCGGCCGCCGGTTTCCCAACCGCCGGTTTCCCAACCGCCGGTGACGCTGCCGTCTGCCGTCCAGCGCCAGCCGGAGGCCGCGCCGCCAACAGAAGAGGACCGGAACTGGCGGCGGCTAGAGACCATTATGCGGCGGCATAAAGAAATGGAGGCGGCCGAAGCTGCCAGCGGGGAATCTGGCGCGCCGGGTATTGAACCGCCGCCAACCGCACCTGCCAGCGAACCGCCGCTGCCCTCATTTGCGCGCCCGAAACCGGCGGCCAAACCTGCTCCTGGTGTGGTTAGCCGCCAGCCGGCGGCCCCCCCGCGAGAAGCGCCCATGGTGGCAGTGGCGCGTGGACGCAGGCCGGTAACAGGTGATACGGCCGTTTCCCCAGATAGTACGCCCCCACCTGGGCCATTACAGGCTGAACCGACGACGCCGGAAACGGCCGTTACGTCGCCCACCATGCCTCCGCCCTTTGCCCCAACCGTAATGCGGGCAGAAGCGGATGATGACACGCTGTTGGCCGCCCTGCCGGAAAGCAATTTGTCCGATGTGACGGCAGTTGAGCCGGTGGCGGAAACGCCGGAAGTGGGTTCACCTTTGCAGTCGGTCTGGCCGGTGCAAACGGTGCAGCGTGCTGAAATGCCAGCGATGTTGCCTGCGCCCGTTTCGCCAGTTACCAGCCCTTTTCCGGCGGCTACCGAGCCGCCAGTGCGCCCACCCACGCCGCAAGATTTTTGGGTGGAAGAACGGCTGGCGACGGTGCCGCCCGGTATGCCCACCGATTCCTCGGTACCCTTGCTGCGTCCCCGCCGTCCCCGGCCGTTGCGCCCGACTACGCCGACAGCCGCAATGGTGGACGCCCCTTCCCTAACGGCGGAAACCGGCGGTACGGCCGTGCCGCCCACCGTCCAACGCCAACCCGAAGCAACTGTCGGATTGGTGCCCACTGAAATTGGCGCCCTGCCGCCCGATTTGTGGACGCTGATTGGGCAGCAACCGCCCGCCGCCATGGCCCCGACAGTGGATACCCCGCCACCGACTCCCACAGTAATGGCTAAACGAGAGGAGAACGGGGCGACGGCCGTGGCTGCTACCCCAGACCTGTCAGAGTACATTCAGCTTGAGGAAGGTGGGGAATCGGGGGCGGTGAATGGGGCGACGACGGCCGTGCCCGGCGAGGGCGGCGAAGAAACAGAGGAAAAAAAAGAGGGCGAAGAGGTTGACATAAATGAACTGGCCCGCCAGGTTTACGCTCGCCTGCGCGGGCAATTGCTCATCGAGCGCGAACGCGAACGCGGCAGATTGGTAGATAAATGGTAAGGGATCGGGTAATCAGGTAACTGAATAATTGGGGCAACAAATTACTCAGTCACCTGATTACCACAAAATGCAATGGCAACAACACGAGGCAACTTAGTTTCGGCTGAAATATATAAAACCAATGAAGCAGGCACGGCCAAAGATGCGCCCATAGTGTCTTGTATGTTTAATCCATTCGAATACACGGTTTCCAAAACCAATAGTTATTCGGAAGATCCAAAAAATCAGAGTGATAGCCCGTCAGTCAACTTTAAGAAGGCCGGCCCACAAACGTTAAAGTTGGCGCTGGTTTTTGACACATATGAAACGGGTGAAGACGTAAGCCAGCAAACCCGGCTGTTGTGGAAATTCATGGAGCCAACGGAAGCGGCGGCAAACAGTGATAAAAAAGAGCCGCCGCGTGTGGCTTTTGCCTGGGGGCCATTTCGGTTTACGGCCGTTGTCACCAACATGACGCAGAAGTTCACCTTATTCAAAAAAGATGGCATCCCTGTTCGTGCCAAGGTAGACATTACCTTTACCCAGTACGACGATAAAGTTCCCGATTATCAGAACCCGACTTCTGGTGGCGGGTCGGTCATGCGCACCTGGCAGGTCATTCGCGGTGACCGGCTGGACAATATCGCCGCCGATGTCTATGGCGACGCCACCAAATGGCGGCAGATAGCCGAATATAACGATCTGGATAATCCATTGGCATTGCGCCCTGGCCAGCACATTATGATTCCGAAAGATGTGACGTAGGAAGCAATCAGGTAATTGGGCAATTACGTAATAACGCAATTACCCTATTACCCTATTACCTGATTACCCAATTGCCCATTATGCCTGATAGAAAACCGTTATCCTCTGAAATAAAAATTTCCGTTGGTGGCAGCCCGGTGCAGGCCAATGTGCTGAAGCAGGTTGCCGAAATCACCGTGGATCAACATGTCCACCTGCCACATATGTTCACTATTCGGCTATATGACCCCAACCTGGAACTGCTGGGTGGTGGGCCATTTGACCTGACGAAGGAGGTCAAGATTGAGGTTGGGGACGCACGTGAACAATTAAAGGTGTTGATAACAGGAGAGATTACGGCATTGGAACCTGTTTTTAGTGAGGGAATGGTAGCCGAACTGTGGGTGCGTGGCTACGACAAATCCCATCGGCTCTATCGCCAGAAGAAGAGTCAGGCGTTTTTGAATAAGAAGGATAGTGATCTGGCTACAGAAATAGCGCGAAGTGTGGGTTTACAGTCCCAGGTGGACACAACAAGTATGGTGTATGACCATATTTATCAGCACAATCAGTCTGATTTGGAATTTTTAATGCAACGGGCGTGGCGGATTGGGTACGAATGTTTTGTGGAGGATGGCAAACTATATTTTCGTAAACCACCATCAGGCAGCGCCAGTCTGACGCTGAAATGGGGCGAGGACTTGCTGAATTTTTATCCGCGCATGACATTGGCGGAGCAGGTGGATGAGGTGATTGTGAAGGGATGGGACCCAAAGGAGCAGAAAGCGATTGTAGGCCGGGCGCAAAATGGCAAGCTGTACCCGGAAATCAGCGAGTCAAAGAATGGAGCTAGCTGGGCCAGCACGTTTGGTGTTGGCAAAAATGTGGTGGTTGATCAGCCGGTGCTGAACCAGGCGGAGGCGAATACGTTGGCGGAGGCACGGCTGAATGAACTGAGTGGGGCTTTTGTGCAGGCCGAAGGGCTGGCGCTGCGCCAGCCGCAGTTAAAGGCGGGCCAATGGATCAAGTTGGAAATGCTCGGCAATCGGTTTAGTGGCAACTATCTGGTGACTCAGGCCACACACATGTATACCCCGGATGGGTTGCATACCCGATTTATGGCTTTTGGCGCGCGAACAGGGACGCTGCTGGAAGCAACGAATGGCTCACGGCCGTCTCCCCGCTGGCCTGGTGTGGTCATTGGCGTGGTAACCAATACCGAAGACCCGAATAAATGGGGTCGGGTGAAGGTGAAGTTTCCCTGGATGGCCGATGATGCCGAAAGTGACTGGGCGCGGTTGGCAGGGCCGGGCGGCGGCCCACAGGCGGGTTTTTACGCCGTGCCGGATGTGGGTGATGAGGTAGTGGTGGCCTTTGAGCATGGGGATTTTTCACGGCCGACTATCATCGGTGGCCTGTGGAATGGCAAACACGAGATCCCACCGACGGCGGCTAATGCGGGGAATGGGGAACGGCCGTTAGTCCGCACCTGGCATTCCCGCACCGGCCACGCCATCACCATGCACGATGACAGCGCCAACAAGGTGGAAATCAAAACGGCCGGTGGCCATACCATTACCATGGATGACGCCGGCAGCAAAATTGAGATCAAGAGCAAAAACGGCATCACCATTAACGTGGATGATGGCGGCAACAAGCTCACCATCGAAGGCAGCAATGAAGTGCTGGTGAAATCGAGCACCAACATGACCCTGGAAGCCGGGGCTAATATGGATTTGAAGGCTACCGGCAATATGAAGTTGCAAGCCAATGGCACGATAGATGTGCAGGCCACTGGACCCGCCAGCGTTAAAGGCGCGGTGGTGAATTTGAATTAGGAGATCGGAGATTAGAGATTTGAGATTGGAGATTCGACAATCTCTAATCTCCAATAAAAATGATGGCTCAGCTAGTTACAAACAACGCCCAAATCATGTGCAGTTTTGGCACGACACCCGGCAACCTGATCATTACGCCAGAGGGGCGTACCAATGCCAGCAATATGCCCGGCGCCACGATCATGGACAACGTGCCCATGAAAAACGTGCTGCCGTTTGGCATGTGCATTACTTTGAGTAATCCACAGGTAGCGGCGGCTACTTCGGCGGCGTTGGGTGTGCTGACGCCGCAGCCCTGCATCCCGGTAACAACCGCGCCCTGGACGCCCGGTTCACCCACGGTGATGATTGGCAATAAACCGGCGCTAAACAATACCTGTACCCTGATGTGTGCCTGGGGCGGCGTGATTACCGTCGTTTCCCCTGGGCAAATGACGACAAATGTGCCTTGATGGTTTGTAGTAACGACTTAAGTCGTTACTACAAACAAGAGGGACTATGAAACAAGACATTATTGGCAAAGGATGGGCATTTCCGCCGCAGATTGACCGGCAGGGTGGATTGGCGTTGGCGCAGGGCGACGCCGAATTGAGCCAGGCCATCCAGATTATCCTGGAAACAGCGCCAGGCCAGCGGGTGATGCGCCCGGCGTTTGGCTGCCGCCTGCACGAACTGTTGTTTGCGCCAAATAACAGCCATACCGCCAGCCAGGCGCGAGAATACGTAGAGGAAGCGTTGGCACGCTGGGAACCGCGCATCAATGTACTCACTGTAAATGCTTTCCCTGACCCGGATGCGGATAGCAGTCTGACCATTTGCATTGAGTACGAAGTTAAAACAACCCGTGACAAACGCACATTGGTATATCCGTTTTATTTGATACCCGAAGAATGACCGGTTATCGGTAATCGGTTATCAGCCATCCGTTTACCGATTACCGATTACCGATTACCGATTACGGAGGCATATGCCACTAGCCGCACCCAAACTAGACGACAGACTCTTTCAAGACCTGGTGGACGAGGCGAAGAAGCGGATTCCGCATTACACCAGCGAGTGGACAGACCATAACGTCAGCGATCCTGGCGTGACGCTGATTGAACTGTTTGCCTGGCTGACGGAGACGACGCTGTACCGCCTAAACCGCGTGCCGGAGCGCCATTATGTTAAGTTTTTGGAGATGTTGGGGGTGACGCTGCACGCGCCCGTTCCGGCCAAAGCGCCGGTCACGTTCTGGTTGTCGGCGCCGGTGGAGGCGGATGTGGTCATTCCGGCGGGTACAGAAGTGGCCAGTACGCAGACGGAAACGGAACGCTCCATCGTCTTCACCACCGACGCCGATTTTACGATTACCGCGCCGCAGTTTAGCCAGGTATTTTCGGAGACGGTGGGGCAGGACAGGAGTGATTTTCGCTCTTCGCCCCGGTTGACGGCATTGGCGGCGGGGTTATCGGAACAGCAGCAGTTCCGCATCTTTTCGGAGACGCCGCAGGTGGGTGATGCGCTGTATCTGGGGTTTGAGAATGACCTGAGCCACCACATTTTGCGGCTGGAGACGGAGTGGGACAATGCCGGTGGTCGGGGGCCGAACCCGGATTTGCCGCCGTATGTGTGGGAGGCTTCCAGCCCGAATCCGGATCGGCCCTGGTCGCCTTGTTTTAGCGAGATAGATGGGACGCGGGCGCTGAATGGCAACGGCCGTGTCCAAATCCACACTCCCGCCATGGGCCAATACACCGTCAACGGCAAGAAGCTGTACTGGGTGCGGGTGCGGGTGAAGGAAATTACGCGGGCAGAACGAGAAGAGGGGATGCGGCCGTATACCAGTTCCCCGCTGCTGCGTAAACTGACCACTTCCACGCATGGCGGTGTGATCCTCAGCACCCACGCCCAGGCCATCCGGGACGAACTGCTGGGGCAGAGTGATGGCTCGCCGGGGCAGCGCTTCTTTTTGCAGGTGACGCCCATTTTAGATCGGCGCGACGGCGAGACGCTGTTGGTTCATGTCAGCGGCGAGGGGGCGCAGGTGTGGACGGAAGTGAAAGATTTTGCCGATTCCCACGCCGACAGCCGCCATTACACCCTGGACAGCGTAACCGGCGAACTGCGTTTTGGCCCGGCCATCCGCCAGCCGGATGGGGCCATTAAACGGTATGGGGCCATCCCGCCACGCGGCGCGAACCTGGTTTTTAAGCAGTACCGCTATGGCGGCGGCGAAGAGGGCAATGTGGAAGCGGGCATCATTAACACGCTGAAAACGGCCATTCCCTATGTGGATCGGGTGAGTAACCGGCAGGCGGCCTGGGGCGGCCTGGACGAGGAGACGCTGGAAGATGCGATGGTACGCGCCCCCAAAATTATGCGCCACCGGGATCGGGCGGTGACGGCCGTAGACTATGAAGACCTGGCGCTGCAAACGCCGGGTGTAACCATTGGCCGGGTGCGCTGCTTGCAGCCGGAACCGTCAGAGGGCGGGCGGGTAGCGCCGGGACAGGTGTATGTGTTGGTGATTCCCCGTGTGCGCCGCCCGGAAGGGTTCCTGACGCCGGAGGAGTTGCAGTTGGACGATGGTGACGTGGGTCGGCTGACGGCGTTTCTGGATGAGCGGCGGCTGCTGACGACCCGCCTGTTTGTGCGCGCCCCGGCGTATCGTTGGGTGGCGGCGCGGGTGCGGCTGCGGGCGAATCCTGATGCGGTGCAAACGGCCGTAGAGCAAGAAATCCTGGCCCGTCTTTACCGTTTCCTAAACCCGCTGACCGGTGGGCCGCGTGGCGATGGCTGGCCCTTTGGCCGGGAGTTATTTCTCTCGGATGTGTACCAGAGTTTGCAGGGCACGGTGAATGTGCAGTTTATCCGTTCGGTGGAACTGTTTATCACCGAGCCGGGCAGTGGGCCGCAGGGTGAACCGGTGGAATCGGTGGAGGTGGTGGCGCATGGCATCATTGCTTCCGGGACGCACGTGGTGGAGTTTGTGTGATCCCCTGCTTTCTGTGAGGAGACAATGACGAAACGCAAGAAAACCAAACGTAATCAACCTCGTCAAAAAGCAAAGATGAAGCAAAAGGATACGGTTGTTACTCCTGAATCAGGTGGCCTGGAAGATTTGTACGAGGAACGATCAGGCAGTCATGGTGACTATTCTATGGCATCCCAAGTTACCAGATTGGGGGATAAACGATGGTCGGTCAGGCAGCGCCAGGCCATGGCCGCCAATGTGGGCCAGATACAAGGAAACCACCATCTCCAGCGAGCGGTGGCTATGTTAGACCAGATGGGGAAATCGTCCGCAATTGCCCTGGACCATTCGGAACTGGCATCTGACGAACCGGCTGTGAGACGTGCCGAGACGGATGAGACATCTGGCACCTTGAGGCAAATTGTGCATCGAATACCTTTCAATTTTCAGATTCCTGTCGCCGCTCGCGCCGAAGACGAAACTCAGGAAGCGCAATCTGAAACACAAGAACCAGTGGTCATAGAAGAGATATTGCCAACTGAAGAACTATCAGGGGCTTCTTTGGATAATATCATGGGGACGTTTGCCTATAATCAATCTATTCAACGCGGCGGGGTTACCATCAGGGCCAGTGATTTTGGGTTTACTTTGCCCAGTGGTCGTCTTTCCAATATCAGAATTGTGCATACACTTTCCCATTTTTTTGTGACTGGTGAGTTTGTTTATGTGGTGAATTGGGATGTGCGCACGAGCTTAGGTCCTAATGGGGAAATAGACATAGAAGATGAGGAAGATGCGGATATTACGGCCAATAATTACCAGGCGGTGAGCGGTGATTTGACGCCGAATATGGGTGATCTGAACGGCCGTCCCCCTCGTACCGGCTTTTGGGCACAGGACTTAACTGAGCGGCACGAACAATTCCATGCGACTGAATACGTGGATTTTGGCCGCCAGGGATTGACCGTGGCCCAAAACTGGCTAAATGCACAAACCGCAGCCACAACTGACGATGTGCGTACACTTTTGCCACAGGCACAAAACAGAATTTTTCAATTGATTATTGCCGCGGAAGGTGCGCCCATGGAGCAGCGAGCCTACGGTGATGGGGCGCCGCTTTACAAAGCCAGAGCCGACGCGATCAAACGTAAAGGAGAGGCAGGCGATTATTTCTATATTGTCCAACCCGGTGACTCATTATGGCGGATTGCGGTTCATCTCTATGGTGACGGCCGTCGCTGGCGGCAAATTTACCGTGCCAATAGAGATGAGATTATCAACCCAAACCTTATTCATCCAGGGCAAATTCTGTTTGTTCCGCCCAAATAGAAGACTGTTACTGAGGCTTTAGCAACCAGCCACAATGAATTTAAATTCGTAACGCGATTTGCCAAAGCGCGCTACGTTTACGAAGGAAATCCATGACAGAGGATGCGTTCACGATAGAAGCCGATGTCATTTTGCCCTCGTTGCACTTAGGAGATTTGCCGTTTTCTGCTTGGGAAATCTATACCAACCAGGCAATTCTTGCTGCTAATAGCTTTGAGAACTCGACCGATAGTTGGCGGCAGGCAACCCAACATGTCAGCAGCCTGGTGCGGATTGCGGCTTATTATCTGTTAACGCACCCCTCTTCTTCTCAAGACACAGCGTTGTTTCATCAGGCGCTTCTCGATGCAGACGAATCAGTGCGGGCGCTGGCCGCTTATGGGTTGGTGCAGCTAGGGGATGTATCTGCCCTCGACATCATCATTCAGGTAGCGGCGCTGGATGTGGAAGCCTATTTGGGGGCGATCCGGGCAGCGGGAATCCTGGCCGAATTGGGAGACGGCCGTGCGTTTACCGTTATTTTGCGGGCGATGGCCAGCCCAATTGGTGCCATTCGTGTGTGGGGTATGAAGCAGGTACGGCCGTTTGTGGCCTTACAGGGTCAGCCCATTCACGCTGATGAAACGGTGGATGTATGGCCTGTCTATGAGCGAGCCTTGCAAGACGATGATGCCAACATGCGCTATGTGGCCCGGCAGCAGTTGAAAGAACTGGGATCGCCAGAAGCAGCAACCCTGTTAGAAAAGTACACATGAACGATCTGACCGGGCAGCAAATTGATCAGTACCGCATCGAAGCCCTCCTGGGCGAGGGCGGGATGGGGGCTGTTTACCGGGCGCGGGATGTGCATTTGAACCGGCTGGTGGCCCTCAAGATCATGAAACAAAGCCTGGCGCGCCAGCCGGAGTTCCAGCAGCGTTTTTTGCAAGAAGCACAGGCCGCCGCCCGCCTGAAACACCCCTCTATCGTCCAGATTTACCATTTTGGTAACCGGCAAAACATGCTTTATATGGCCATGGCTTTTGTGCCCGGCGCTACGTTGGGCACGTATGTGCGCCATTTGCAGCAGAAGGGACAGGTGTTGCAACTATCCGAATCGTTGTTTTTGCTGGCACAGGTGGCGGATGCGTTGGGATATGCTCATCGCCAGGGAGTGGTCCACCGCGACATCAAACCGGACAATGTGCTGTTGGAAACGCTCGACCAGCCTGACCGGGAGGGTGAACCGCCGGTACGGGCGGTGGTGACGGATTTTGGTCTGGCCAAGCTGCTGGAAGGGGGGGTGGAAACGGAGACGGGCACATTTTTGGGCACGATGCCCTATATGTCGCCGGAACAATGTCGGGGGCGGAATATTGACGGCCGTTCCGACATCTACTCTCTGGGCATTTTGCTCTACCAACTGGCGACCGGCCGTCTGCCGTTTGAGATTCGCACACCAGCCGAAGCGGCAGAAAAACATATCCGCGAACTGCCGCCGCTGCCTCATGCCATTCGCCCCGGTTTACCGGCGGATTTAGAGGCGCTCATCCTCAAAGCCATTGCCAAACAGCCGGAAGAACGTTTTCAGACGGCGGAGGATATGGCGCGGGCGCTGCGTGAACAGGCCCGATCAGACGTGACCGTTTTAGAAGAGCAGGCAGTGGATAACAAACCGGCGTCTCCGGGAACAGCAACGGTGGTGAGTCTGGTAACGCAGTTGATGCCAGATATGAGCCAGGGCATTGCCCCCTCCGTTAGCTCTGGCCTGGCGGCCCCGGCAGGCACGGACTACCTGATTATCCAGCGCCAGGGCGAGGCGGACATGACCGTCAGTCTGGATAAAGCCAGATTAACTATTGGCCGCAGCCAGGGGAATGACATTGTGCTGGATGCGCCAGGTGTGTCCCGGCAGCACGCTCGCCTGGAACGCACGACCGGCGGCTGGCAAATTCTGGACACAGGCAGCAGCAATGGCACGTTTGTGAAAAGCAGCCAGTTGTTGCCCAACATTCCAGAGCCTTTGGAACCGGGGCAGGTGGTGCGGCTGGGGCCATTTTTCTTGCGCTGGCAGGCAGCGGCAGGCACGGCCGTGGCCGGTGCTCCCGGCCAACCCCAATGGTCACGCACAGTGCGCGCCGGGCAGAGCGGCGTTACCCAACTACTCAGCATGGATGGGCAGTTGGGTATTTTGGTCAATCCGACTAATGTGGATGTGACGCCGGGTGGGCGGGCTGAAATTCAGGTCGAACTGATGAATCATGGCCCGCTGGTAGACCATTTTGAACTGCGCCTTTCGCTGCTGCCAGCCGAGTGGCTGACGCTGCCGCCGGAGCCGGTGCAGTTGATGCCTGGCGGCACGGTTTCGCTGCCGTTCACCGTGCATCCACCGCGCCACAGCAGCGCCCATGCCGGTCGCCATCCGTACCAGCTTGACATTTATTCCGCCTCCACCCGGCAGCGGGTGGCAACCATCAAGGGCAATGTGACGGTGGCTCCGTTTGCCCGGTACCGGGTGGAAGCGCAGCCGACGCAATTGGTGAACCGGGGTATCTGCCGGGTAACGGTGCAAAATGAGGGGAACAGCCCGGCGACGTATGCGGTGCATGCGCGAGAACCGGCCGATGCTCTCAGCTTTTTTGGCGAGCAAAGCGCCTTAGCGGTGCCGCCTGGCCAGGCGGGCGAGGTGATGTTGCGCGTGCAGCCAAAGGCACGGCCGTTAACCGGGCGGACGCGCACCTACTCTTTCCAGGTACAGGTGCAGGCCGGTGTAGACGACATTGAACGCAAACAAGGCATGATTGAGGTCTATCCGCGATTTCCCACCTGGGCGCTGTGGATGATTCCGGTATTGAGCATTTTTACTTGCCTGGGCCTGGTTTTTGGCGGGCAGCAATATTGGGTATACAGCACAGGGGTAAGGCAGACGGCTACGGCCGTAGCCGTCCAGACCACGATTGCCCAATTCACGGCTACGGCAACGGCCGTGCCGGAAAGTACGGCCACACCCGCGCCGGATGTAGGGGCGACACAGGCGTTTATAGATTCTCAGAATGCCAATGCCACGGCGCTGGCGCTTTCGGCCGAAAATGCGGCCACTTCCACGGCATTGGCCGTGGCCCAGCAAACGATTAGCGCGCAGCAGACACAACAGGGGATTGACGCCCAACAAACCGTCAGCGCCCAGCAGACACTACAGGCGGGGGATGCCCAGGCAACGGCCGTGGCGCAGACGGCCGTGGCCCAAACCGTTGCTGCCCAGACTGCCGAAGCGCAACAAACCGAAGTTGCTGCCGCCCAGACCGCGCAGGCGGCCACTGCCACCGCCCAGGCCCGACTGGTGGCCCATTACCCGCTGACAGAAAACGCCGCCGACGTCACCGGCAAACAGGCGAACGCGACATTGACGAACGCTCCGTTCCAGAACGATGGCATTTACTGTAATGGCATTTATCCGGGGTCAACCGATCCCAATGCCTGCACCATTTCTACGCCTAACCTGAACGGCTTTAGCTTTAACTCTTTCTCCATCCAGATTGAGTTTAACGCCGATGAATTCCGGCGAATGCCGGTGGTGGTGGGCGGTCGCTCTTTTCGCTGGATGGGTTTTGAACTGAACGCGGATGGCAGTATCAGCCTGCTGACCAACAACAGCAACCGTGAAGCCTGCGCCGGCGCTTACCAGCCGGGTCAGTGGCACACGGCGCTGATTACCTATGACGGTTCGGTGGGGCGGCTGTACCTGGATCGGGTATTGCGCTGTACGGTGGCGTTCAATTTGAACCAGGGCAATGACCCGGATGTGAGCGTCATTAACTATTCCAATGGCACCATTTTCAAAGGGTATGTGCGCGAACTGCGCATATACCATGAGCCAATTGTGCCACTGCTGATCATCAGCCCGCCGCTGTTGGTTACAGTGGTGCCGCCAATTATTTCGCCATAAAACAAGGAGACCCTAAGAGTTTCAGAAAACCCTTAGGGCCTTGAGCGTATGCCATGACGGCCGAGACGAACAACCAGCCGAAACCAAAGGTCAAAGAACCACAGAAGCCGCCGCCAACGATGGAAACGGCAACGCCTGAATTTGGTTCGTATGCAGTTGAGCGGGCAACGGCCGGGGCGGGCGCATCACCTGGGTCGCCCAACCAACCACACCTGAGTACGGCGGCCAGCGTTTTTGCCGCTGTTTTGATGAGGCAAACCGCGGCAGGAGCGCCAGCGGAGATGCCTGCCCATAAGACAGCACGGCCGTTGCGTCAGGCGGCTCTCGTGCAGTTCCAACGACAACAAGGGAACGCGGCCGCACAGCGTCATTTAGCCTACAGACGTGATGCTGTCCCCCTAATCCAACGTACTCCAGATGACGACCCGCCTGTCGGGTCCGTAGCCTCTCCTCCGGCAATATCGCCAGCGCCGACTAATGGCTCTGCGCCGGCCGCAATGCCCGGCGAATATGCCAGCACACCAGAACAGGTCTCATCGCCACAGAACACGAGCAATGGCGCGAATAGCGGCGCAGCCACATCTGCACAAATCGCAACTCCTGTTGGCAGTGAGGAGGCAGCGGTCGCTTTTGCTCAATTTGTGGAGCGGGTTAACGCCCGGAAACAAACGTTGACCGTCACGGCCGAAATGTGCAAACAAGAGATTCTGGCTCGCGCCGAGGCGCAAAAAACACCGGCCCAGCAGCGTCTTCAGGCAGAACGCTTGCGCCTGGGAGAGGCCTATGCCCAAACCATGAGCCAGATCCAAGGCACGGCCGTGAGCGCCCGCACCGAAATAACTACCAGGCGCGACCAGGCGTTGGAAACCATTCGCAGCGGCGCTGTCACTGAAATGGAAAATTTACACCAACGTCTGGCAGAGCGGCAGAACGAAGTCCGCGCGGCGGCCGCCGCCAAGGCGACCGCTGCGCGGGATGCTGGCGAGGAAGAAGCGCAACGCGCTCTTACCGAAAGCGCCTCCAGAGCGGCTGCGGCTCAGGCGCTGGCGGCCAACGCCCCCACCGACGTGCAGGGGGAAGCGTCGCAGATGGCTCGTGAGGCGGTCGCCAGGATTAGCAGCGCCGGCGATGATATGGCCAGCGCAGCCCGCCAGGATGGGCAGCAGTTGGCCGGCAAGTTTCAAACAGAAGGGACCGAAGCCGCCAATGGCTTTGTGGAACTTTCCGATCGCGGCCGGCAGAATATTGTGCAAATTAAGGATGAGGCCATAGCCGGTATCCATGCGTTGCATCAGGACGAGATTAGCCAGATTAATACGGCCGAGCACCAGGCCAGACAGGAAGTGATGCAGGGCTACCAGCAGGCGCAGCAACAATTACAGCAGTTAGGGCCGGCAACTGAGGCGGCGCTGGATGAGGCGGCGCAAACGGCCGTGATGCAGGTGGATGAAAATGTGCAGCGTGCCCTGGCTTTTGTGGATGAGCGGGTAAGCGCCTTAGCTGCTGAAATTGGCATCTTCCCTGACGAACTGATTGGGGAGAATATCGCTGCGGCCAACGCGGAAATAGAAAACACACTGTCCCAATGTGAACAAAACCTGCAACAATTGGTGACGGAACTAGATGCTTCGTTACTGACAGTGACCGATACGGCCGTGCAAGAAGCAGCCAATCAGGTCGATCAGGTAGCCGAACCACTCCAGCGAGTGGGTGATGATTTTGCTGCCTATGCCAGTGAGAAAGTGATCACTGTTACTGGCCAGATAGATCAGGCGGAGACGGAAAGCCTGACCGCCATGCAACAGGTGGTGACAGATGTAGATAGTGAGCTGGCGGCCAAAGTGCGCGAATGTGAAGAAGCTTGGGTGGAAAAACTTCAGGAAGGGATCCGCGAAATTAGCCAGAAAGTATCTGCTGGCCTGGCTGAACAAGCCAATATCCTGGCCGAAGTCACCGGCCAGATCAATGAACTGATCGCCGAATCACAGCGGCAGCAAAACCAGGGTATTCTGGAACAGATATGGGAGGGGATTGCCGGTTTCTTTTCTGGCCTTTGGGATAACCTGGTAAATCTGGTTACAGCCATTGTGGAGCATATTGGCGTCATTCTGGCAGTGGTGTTGGTGGTTCTGGCCATCGCTCTCATTATTGCTGCCGTGCTGGTTTTCGCTGGCGTTTTTGCCACGTTGGGGGCGGCGTTGGCCGCTGTTTTTGCGGTTATTGGCAAAATCCTGCTGGTATTGGGCATCATTATGGCAGTGGTAGCTATAGTTGTGCTGGTGGTAACGGCCGTACGTGTCTTTAGCGACGACTCCCTTTCCATCCGCGAAAAATGGCGTGCCATTGGCCATGCTTTTGGCGACGTTCTCCTGTCTCTAGTTGAGATTTTTGTGGCGCTGAAATATCTGGGTTTGTTGGGGCGGCTGCTGCGTATTGCCGGCGGGCCGGCCGAATTGTTGAGCCTGATCCGAAGGGCCGGTGGCGTTGTCAAACTGATGCAGCTATTGGAAAGAGTGGACAATGTAGCCGATCTGATCAGATTGCTAGATAAGGTTGGAGATGCGGCTAAACTCATCCAACTGCTGGATAAAGTAGGCGACGCAGGCCAACTGTTGCAACTGTTGGACAAGGTCAGTGACGTCAGCCAACTCGTGCAATTATTAGACAAAGCTGGTGACGCGGCCCAATTATTGCGGTTACTGGATAAAGTCAGTGATACCGGGCAATTGGTGCAGCTACTAGACAAGGTCAGCGATTCCGCCCAACTCTTGCGCTTGCTGGATAAGGCCAGTGATAGCAATCAGCTCTTGCGCCTGTTGAATTCGCCTAAGATCACGGATGCGGCGCAACTGGAGCGACTATTGGATCAGAAAACTTTGCCAGCAGCTTTGGAACGCTTGTTGGCGCTGGACAAGATAACAGATGCTGCCCAACTGGAACGCTTGTTAGCCCTGGTTGATGATCCGCTGCGTTTGGGTGGGTTGCTAAATAAAGTGGACAATGCTGCTCAGTTGGAACGTTTGCTTGGTGCTGCTCAGGTTGGCGGGGCGGCACGACTAGAAGATATGCTCAGATATCATGCGGCCAGTGATTTGGAGAATTTCTTGAGCAGTGGAAATCCAATCTGGGTTGGTGAGTTTGGTGCTGCGCCAGCCCATGCGCGCCATACCGCTACTCATGTTATCGCTAATGGCGGAACCCCCCCACCAGGTTATGTTGGCGGCAGACTCTATGGTAACGGCCGTAATCCTGCTGATATGATTTTGCCTACCCAGGATTCGGCTGGTAACCCGATTACGTACCGCGAATATGACGTTCATCCGCGCGTTCCGGGCGTAAATCGTGGAGCAGAAAGAATTGTGATTGGTAGTGATGGCCGTGTCTATTATACCAATACCCATTACAGTAGTTTTACGCAATTTACCCCTTAGGGAGAGATTTGTGATTATGTCAAATAAATTCTTCAAATTAGGCCCGCCTCCCTTTTATCTGGTTACGCAAGATGCTGATGAGTTTTCAAATTTATACCTGGCGTTAACTTATGAGTATCCACATTCTGTCATTCGTAACATTCGCGGCAAAAAATGCCCGACAATAGAGCGCTTCTTTGACGAGGTAGCTGCTGCTCTCCAATTCCCGTACTACTTTGGCGAGAATGGTGGCGCTTTCAATGATTGTCTCCTTGATCTGGACTGGCTGGCGGGTGACGCCTATTTAATAATGATTGATGATGCCCATCTTTTGATGCGTGATGCGCCAGATGGTCATTTTAGGGGATTGTTACAAATAATGGCTGACGCCAACCGGGAATGGATGGATCCCAATCAATATATCCCTAGAGACAGGCAACCTACACCGTTTCATATCTTATTCCGTTGCCCACAACCACATGTGGAAATTTTTAAGAAGCGATTGGGCAATCTGGTAACAGGGCTGGAAATAATTGAGTATCAGATAAACAGTGAGTCAAAGCAACAGAGTTAACTTACTGTGTTGACTGATTGTCCTAACTGGCAGGTTAAGCAAGTGGCAAAAAAACAGCAGACAAAACAAACAGTAAACAAGCCCTCACAACGGCCGTCCCCCACCCCCACTTCCACCCCCGTTGCCCAAACTCTCCCCGATTTTGCGGCACTGCCGGAGCATGTCACGGCACGGCCGTTGCGCCAACAGGCCCTCCTTCATTTGCAAAAGCAGCGGGGCAACAGTTACGTACAGCGCCATCTGCACCCGGACGATGTGCAGCGAAGCGAAGAAGACGAGACGCCGCTGCCCACCGAAGGATTGGGTGCACAGGAAGAACTGCAAGGGCATGGCAACCTGGGTCAACAAACGGTAGTGCAGCGCGAAAACGGTAGTGGCGCGGCGGCCCCCGTAGCCGCACCAGCGACTCCTACGGCCAACATCACTCTGACTGTTAATCCACCGACCATCGTCCGCTCGCCGGAAGCCGACATTTCAGCCAGTCATGGTGCGGAGGGTATTGCCGGGTGGTGTACACCGGCCTACAACGTCAGCGTCACTAGCCGCACGGCAACCACCATCGGTATGACGGTGACATTAAGTTTTACCATTGAGTTAGCCAGCGAATATACCGGCGACCGGCTGTCGGTCTTGAGTGACCATGAGAACGGCCATGTCATCATCGGCGAGCGGCTGGCGCGGCAGCATTTTGTTACCGATTTGCAGACAAATTTGCAGGCGCTGCCGAATTTCTCGGCGGGGCCGCCGATTCAGGCGCAAATTGTGGCGGCGGCCAATGGATTTACTACCGCCGAGGGCACGGAATCGCGGGCGTATGATACGGCCGATTACCCCCGGATGCGCGAGGCATACTTTGGCGTGCGCACGCCATTGGCGGATCTGGCGGCGGCTTCTGCTCCCATCCAGCGCATGATTGATGCGTTGCAGGCGTTTAATAGTTATGTGACCAATATGGATGCGTTGGATACGGATGAAAGTGCTCTGGAAAATGTAACCCATCCGATTATCGAAGCGCGCACGGCTTTGAGCCAGACAGATGTGTCTCGTCTGCAATATAACCCGGAGTTTAAAACGCTGGTGGCGACTTCACAAAACTTTGTAGCCGGGATGAAGGATCATGTGAGTGAAACGGGCGGGATCAGTCTGCACGAAATTGAGTTGACGTTGGCGACGTTTACCTGGGCGCCGGCCGTGTGACAGGGTGACAAGGTGAGTAAGGAACAGCAGGCGGAAACAAAACAGCATAAGGCGCAACGGCCGTCGCCCCTGCCTGAATCCCCCGTTGCTGAATTGACGCCTGTGCAGACCGGGCTGGAAAAACCGGCGCAAATAAATGGGCTACCTGCTGTTCCCAGTTCACGGGGGATTCGCCAGGCGACGGTGCTGCGAATGCAGCAGCAGCAGGGCAATACGGCCGTGCAGCGGTATCTGGCCCGCGCTAACCACAGCAATGGTCATGCCCACGCCACCCCTGCCGCCGAGACGGAAAGTGGGGAAGGCCAGGAATTTTTGGGAGCAGGCGCACCCACGTTAGCGCCATCGCCACCCGCGCCGCCAGCTTCAAATGGTGATAACGGCAACAATGGTCAGCACATGGCCAACGGCGTTCCGACCATCCAGCGCGAAGATGGCGGCCAGGAGGATACACCGACCGAAGCCGAAAAAGCCGCCGCCTTAGCCGCCGCCCGCGCCGCCGAAGCGAAAGCCAACCAGAGCGCCAACGAAGCCCATCAGGAGACGGCCAAATCACAAACCGCCAAAGACGCGGAAAAACAGGTGGGGGATACGGCCAAAGGTAAAGCCGACCAGGCCAAGGGGGAAGCCAAAGCCATTGCTGCCAATGGTGCAGCCACGGCCACCGCGACAACGGCCACCACCGCAACTGCTGCCCCACCCAAAGCGCCTGCTGCTAAACCGGCAGCAAACGGGGCTGGTGGTGGCCCGACGGCAGCGCCACCAACCAGCGGTGAGCGAGGGCCAGATTACGTCGCGCCGAAATCCCCTGAAGAAGACCCGGCGTTTACAGGGGTGACGAATCGGGTGAAGGAAACGGCCGTTGCCGAAAAAGAACACGCCCCCGCTGGCGAAAAAGCAGCCGAAGCCGCCGCCGCCGCCGAAATGCCCGCCGCTGAAGTGGCCGGGCGCGCCCAAAACAACCAGGCGGGCGAGATGGAAAACGCGCCCACGCCGGACTTTGATGCCGCCGGTTTCAAAGCCCGCCTGATGCAGCGCATTCAGGAAATGGCTCCTAAAAATGCCGAAGAAGCCGACCAGTTCAAGGAGAGCAACAAGCTGGATGGCATGAAGGGGGAGGCTACCAACCAGGTGGCGGCCGAGAAAGAAAAGAGCAAAACGCCGATGGAGGAGGCGGCCTCCGCCGCGCCCGATACCGGCGCGGTGCCGCCCAAACCCGTCACCCCCATCCCCGATGCTGATCCCGGCGCGGCGCCGCCGCCGATGGGCGCGGAAGCGGCCACGCCGAAAGAAAAAGGCACAGGCGAGGTGGAGCAGCCGCTCCGTGAAAGCAGCCAATCGCTGGATGACCAGATGGCGGATGCGGAGGTGACGGAGGCGCAGTTAGCCAATTCCAACGAGCCGGAGTTTACGGGAGCGTTGGAAGCGAAGGACGAGGCGCAAACGCACGCCAGAGAAGCGCCCACCGAAGTGCGGGCCGCCGAACAGGAACATATTACCACCGCGCAGACAGAGGCCACGGCCGTAGCCGAACAACAAACCCAGGCCATGCACACCGACCGCGCTGCATTGTTGGGGCAGGTAGAGGGCCGCCAGGAGACGGCGCAGACGGCCGATGAACAGAAGCGAGCCAAAGTAGGCGCAGACATCAATACCATCTACGAAGAGACCAAAACCAACGTCGAGGCGATTCTGGATCGGCTGGATGGGGAAGTGGAGCGGGTCTTTAGTGCCGGGGCGGAGGCGGCCAAAAAGGCGTTTGAGGATTATGTGGACGCCAAGATGGAGGCGTACAAGGAAGAACGGTACGGTGGCTGGTTAGGTTGGGCGCGCTGGATTTCTGACAAACTGGCCGGGATGCCCGGTGAGGTCAACGTTTTTTATGCCGAGGGGCGCAACCTGTTCATTAGCAAGATGGATGCGGTGATTGACAATGTGGTGGCTATCATTGGCCGGGGGATGGCGGAGGCCAAGGCGGAAATTGCCAACGGCCGTAAACGCATCCAGGATTACATTGCCCAATTGCCCCAGGATTTACAGGCTGTGGGCCAGGAAGCGGCCGATAACATCCAGAGCCAGTTTGACCAGCTTGAGCAGAGCGTCAATGACAAACAAAACGCCCTGATTGACACCCTGGCCAGCAAATACCAGGAACATTTGCAGGCTGTAGACGCCCGCATTGAGGAGATGAAGGCGGCCAACGCCGGGCTGATTGACCGGGCGCTGAATGCCATTGTCGGCGTCATCAAAACCATCCTGGAACTCAAAGAAATGCTGCTCAATGTGCTGGCGCGGGCGGCCGAGGCCATTGGCAAGATCATCGGTGACCCCATTGGCTTCCTGGGCAACCTGATCAACGCTATCAAACAGGGGTTCAGCCAGTTCATTGATAACATCGGTACCCATTTGCAGCAAGGGTTCATCGCCTGGCTGACCGGCGCATTGGGTGGGGCGGGCATTACCCTGCCGCAGACCTTTGATCTGCCCGGCATTTTGCAGTTGGTGATGCAAATTTTGGGTATCTCCTTTGAGCAGATCATGGGCAAGGTGTCTCAGGTGTTGGGCATAGACATCATGGGCATCTACGGCCAGATCATGGAACTGGTGAACATTTACCAGGAACAGGGTATGGTGGGGCTGGCGAAGTACGGGCTGGAACGGCTGATTGGCGCGGAGGGTGTTGAGGCGCTGATGGAGGTGGTACACATCTTCGAGGTGATCCAGAGCGGTAACTTCGGCCAGTTGTGGGAGATTATCCAGCAGCATCTCTCTGACCTGAAGGAGATGATCTTCGGCAAGATTGAGGAGTTCATCGTCGAACGGGTGATTAAAGCGGGCATCACCTGGTTGATCAGCCTGTTTAATCCGGCGGGTGCGTTTATCCGCGCCTGCAAGATGATTTATGACGTGGTAATGTTCTTCATCGAGCGCGGGTCGCAGATCATGTCGCTGGTGAATGCCATCATTGACTCCATCACCTCGATTGCCTCCGGTAATATCGGCGCGGCGGCGAACTTTATTGAACAGGCATTGGCGCGGGCGATCCCGGTGGCGATCAGCTTCCTGTCGTCGCTGTTGGGGCTGGGCAATATCAGCGAGAAGGTGCAGGAGATCATACAGGCGGTGAGGACGGCCGTAGACAATGCCATAGATCGCGTGCTTAACTCACGGCCAGTGCAGATGGTGGCCGGTTTCATCAAGCGGGTGCTCGGCCGTATTACCTCTTTCGTGCAGCGTGGCGCGGCCCGCGTCGGTCAAGCCCTCGGCCTCGGCGGCGAAGAACCCGCACCAGAAACGCCAACCGAGCCATCACCAGAAACAGGGTTAGATGAACGTACACCAGATGAGAAATTACGGGATTTGGAAAGTGGACTTAGTGAGGCCGATAGTCTTGTAGCAAATGAAGCTCTCGAGCCAACAGAGATAGAATCACGATTGCCTGATATCAAATCGAAATACAAGATGTCTTCGCTTCAACTTGTTGTTGAACAAGAAGGAGAGAAATTAGCACTTCATGTTGAAGGGCAAGTCAATCCAAAGGATGAAAAACCTGCAAAATACCGAAGCTTACGGGAATTGATCAAAACTAATCAACCAATAAACTACAAGCATCGTAACACCAATTGGGAAACAGAAGGGTTGTCGAAAGTGTATATTATTCGCATTAATGCCTTGGGATTCCCAGATTTCAGTGCTTACGCGATAGCGAGTGTGAAAATATCGATGAATGGAAACCGTAGTTATCGAGAACCTGATGGCGATTTTGGTAATGCCAACGAAGCTGCTGGCTTTGAAAGACGAGCTGAGCATCCTGGTTATACATGGCACCATCATCAAGATAGAACTACTATGCAATTGATTCCTACAGAACTCCATGATGTATTTAGACATAGTGGTGGTTGCTGGGCAATTAAGATGTTGGGCACGAAAGGATAATCAAAATATGACAGAGATTTACGATTCAGGAACTAAATTAACAGAACAATCAATTGCTGAATTTGAGGAAAGACAGGGTGTGAAGATCCCTGCCGACTATCGTCTCTTTCTGTTGCAAAACAATGGTGGACGGCCAAGGCAGACAGATTTTATCCTGTCAAAGAATTCAAAAGCTGACCAAGTTGAATGGGGCAGCATCACAAGATTTTTGGGAATAGATGTACAACCGACAAATAGCCTTGATTATGTATTGCGTATTTTCCAGAATCGGCTTCCCCATGATCTGTTTCCCATTGCTCGAGATCCGGGGGGGAATCTGATTTGTATGTCAAACAGTAAAAGCAAGGGCAGAAAGATTTACTTCTGGGATCATGAGTACGAAGCTAATGAGGGGGAAATACCGGACTTCAAAAATATAAGTCTGCTTGCTAATAATTTGGACGAATTTCTGAATAATCTGGCTGATTAAGTCATTATGAAAAAGGTTTGATCACTTTTGAAATCACGGCACCTCTGAAAACTGCACTAAAAAAGTTCACAAACCTCTCGAATATTCACTTAACAAAATGATATGACAAGAGATCAGGAAACTAGCGAGCTTTCTAACACGATAGCGACAGGACACACTTATTTTGCCAACGGCCGTCTCGCTACCGACCTTTTAGGCTTCACGGCCGTAGACATCACCGATAACCCTGACCTGGTAGCGCGGCGGTTGGATGAACTGTTTGGCGGGATCAAGGCGTTTGTCACGGCCGTGACTGGCGACGACGAACCCGCTCTCGAAGCGGCGCGCCAGCAGATGAGCCATTTGCAAGCGGTGTTGAGGCAGCATGGTCTAACGACCAATGAGCAGATGACGGCGCTGCCGGATAAAATCCATACTGCCTACCACCAGGATCAGGCCAAACGGCGGCAGGAAATGGCTGCCGGATTTGAGATGTTGGCGCAGGAGATGATGGGGATGGCGACGGCCGTGTCCCAACACCTCCACAATGAGGCTGAAATATCCAGACAGGAATGATCCGCGAAGAGCGCGAAGTTTTTCACCTCCGCGTCTCCGCGTTAAAAAATGAGGGAACCCATGGCGGAAAAAACAACCATTCACCGCTTGCAGATCTCCGGCCCGACTGGAGCGTCTGTGTATGAGATCCCGATGGGCACGGCCGTGTTGGGGCGGCGTGATGCAGACCTGGTGCTGGACGACCAGTTGGTCTCGCGGCGGCATGCCCAGATCGACTGTTCCGATGCGGGTTGCATCCTTACCGATACCAAAAGTTCTAACGGCACCAAGGTCAACGGCATCCGTCTGAAAGAGCATGATCCCCACCCGCTCAACCCAGGTGACGTGATTGAGATTGGTGCATTCACGTTGACGTATGAGATGGAAGAGGTGGTTGTGGCTGCGGAACCCGTAGCGCCCCCGCCTGTCCTCGAACCTACGCCTGAACCGGAGCCAGCCCCGGCCAAAGCAGAGGTGGCAGAACCAGCGGTGGAATCAGCCGCAGCGCGTGAACCGGCGGCCAAACCCGCCCGCAAAAGCCGCGCCGAAACCAAAATCAATGGCGGCCCACCGCCCGACCAACCGCCTATCCCACCCTCCCTGCCGCCTCTCCCGGAGCCGGACGGTGAACCTGCCTATACGCCGCCGCCCGGCCTATCCCTCACCGAAAGCCGCTACCTACAATATCTACCGGGCATTTACCACACCAGCTTCATGAAGCGTTTTCTGGCGCTGTTTGAATCCATTTACGCGCCGATTGAATGGACGGTGGATAACTTTGACGTTTTTCTGCGCCCGGCCACCGCCCCGGCGGACTTTTTGCCCTGGCTGGCGAACTGGTTCGATCTTACCTTCGACCAAAGTTGGGACGAGACCAAACGCCGTGCCATTCTGACAGAGGCGCACCAGATTTATGCCCGGCGCGGCACCCGTTGGGCGCTCGGCCGCGTGCTGGAAATCTACACCGGCCTCGCCCCGGAAATTGACGATACCGGCGAAGGTCTGGAACCGTTCACCTTTACCGTAACATTGCCGGTGCGGGAATCTGAAGTAAACGCTGCGCTCATTGCCCGCCTGATCAACGCCCACAAACCGGCGCATACCAGTTATACCTTGCGCTTTAAGTGATTGGTTTTGTAGAGATTGGAGATCGGAGATTTGATCATCTCCAATCTCTAATCTCCAATCTCCAATCTCTAATCTCCAATTTTCATCAGCAATTCTCAATTTGGCAAAGCCTGGCGATTAAAATCGCAGCTACAAGCAGCAAGGCCGACCTTCGTCGGCTAAGACCAGTCGGCGAAGGCCGACTTCGCCTTTTGTTGGTGCAGATTTATCTGCCGCCGCCGGGCAAATTGAGAATTGCTGAATTTTCATATTCCCCCTCGCCATAAATTGACAATGCCCTGTCCATCCAGTAACATCAGGTCAGGAACAAAAAAGGCGGCGCTTCCCAGGCAGCCACACGTAACGGACAGGAACCAGATTTCAGCACATATTCTCCTATAAGCATCCATCGGTCAGTAGTGTATCACACGCCGAAATCTGGGATCTCTCATGGTTGGATCATTCACAAGGGGTGCATTGTGACCCATTTACAGATTCGGGCGTTGGGTAAACTTCAACTACAACATGATGAGTTGGTGGTTTCCAGTTTTCCTACCCACCATGTTGAGGAACTGCTTGGTTATTTACTGCTGTTTCCACGTGTCAAACACAGCCGATTGAAATTGATTGACCTGCTCTGGCCGGATTGTTCGGAGGAACAGGGGCGGGGGCGGTTGAACACGGCCGTGTGGCGTTTGCGCAAATTATTCGATGACCTCCACTTCGCCTGTGATGATTTTCTCTTTACCTCGCGTGACTGGATTAGCCTGGCGCCGCCCCCGTCAGTGCAGATAGATTTTGTGACCTTTGAAGTTTGTGAACGGCAGGCCAGGGCGGAAACGGACCTGGCCCGGCAGGAACAGTGGCTCAGTCAGGCGGTGGCGTTGTATCAGGGGGAGTTTTGTGAGGGTATTTACGCGGATTGGTGTTTATTAGAGCGCGAGCGATTGGCCCGTTTACATTTGCGTTTGTTGGGTGAGCTGATGTTTAGCGCCATGCAGCAGGGCGCGTTTGAAACGGCCGTCGAACTCGGCCAACACATCCTGCAAATAGACCCCCTGCGTGAGGAAGTACACCGGGCGCTGATGCACTGTTACCACGCGCTGGGGTTGTATGCCCAGGCCATGCGCCAGTTTCATCATTGCACCAACCTGCTGCAAGCCGAACTGCGCATCATGCCCTTGCCGGAAACCATCACCCTTTTCAGCCAGATTGCCGCGGAACAAAGCGCCGGTTTGCGCCAGAATCAGGGCAGCGCCGGGCAGCAGGCGGCCGAATTGCAGCAGGCGGTAGCCGACCTGCAACTTGCCAGTGAACGAGTGAACCACTTATTGGTAAAATTGAATTTGTGAGAGGGATTGGCGGCAGATATAAACGACTGACCCTGTAGGAGAACCATGCGGCATATCTGGAGTTTCAACGCACTACTTGTATTGTTATTCGTTTTCATCCTGGCATCTTCAGTGGGGGCGCAGGGCAGTGGGCCGGTAACGGAAGTGATTGTCACGGCCGTAGACGCCAGCCAGTTCCCCAACGTGACGGTATATGCCCGCACCTTGAATGCCGCCGGTGAACCGGTATCCGGGTTGACCACCGCCAACCTGCACCTCCTGGAAAACGGGCAGCGCGTGGAATTGACGCGCGGCCCGGTAGCCGGGGAAGGGCCGCTGTGGGTGCATTTTGTCATTGATGCCGGTTTGCGCATGGGGCAGGCCGACCGCTGGAACCAGACCAGAGAAGCCATTCGCCAGTTTGCCCAAAACTGGAAACAGCCAGATGATTACGTGGCGATCAGCGCCATTGAGGGCAGCAATCTTACCCCTGTACCGCTGTTGGAATTCACCAAGAATGCCAATGATGTCACGGCCGTACTCGATGCCTACCGTCCACCCACCTGCGCCAACGCCAATGACTGCCTGTCTGCCCCCATGAGGCCGCTCGGTCAGATTTTGAACAATATGGACACCCAGACCGGCAGCGACGACCAGCCCAAACTGGTTGTCCTTTTTACCAGCGAACTGGAAAAGTTTGATCAGGGGGAACCGGCCGCACTGGCCAGCAACGCCGAACAACTGGGCATTCCCATTTACGCCGTGCTGGTTGCCAGCCGGGATACTGGCCAGGTAGCCAACCTGGCGACCAACAGCGGCGGCCAATCCCTCAATCTGGCCGGGGCCGCCTCTGCCGACGATTTTTTCCGCGCCATTGCCGCGCGATGGCGGCCCCTGTATGAGATGGTTTACCGCTCAAAGGACGGGCTGGCGAGTACACGCCCGGTGGATGTGGTGGTGGACGACGGCCGTGTCACCGGTCAGGCTGAATACAGCATTAACCAGATCGACCTGCCCCGCGTCACCATCGAAAGCCCCGCCGAAAATGCCCGCATCTCCCCGGAGGCCACTGCGCAAGTGGTAGCCAAAGTCGTCTTTACCGACAACTACACGCGCAACTTGCAGCGGGCCACGCTGAGCGTAAATGGTGTGCCCGCCGATCCGTTGACCAATATCACCGGCAGCAGTGAAATCACCTTCCCCTTTCCCTGGAGTCTGGTGGATGAATCCGGCGAGGTGACGTTGTCGGTGATTGTGAAGGATGAGTTTAATCTGGATTCGCGCCCGGCTTCGGTGAAGGTCACGGCCGTGCTGCCTACTGTCGCCGCGCCTACAGATGAACCAGACCTTGGGCTGCCGGGTGGCACAAATGGGACGGTTACTGCTCCCGGCACTGATGGTGCCGGGGAAAATCCGATGGTGGGGCCCCCCTCTAGTAGTTGGTCAGATATCTTGCTGCCCATCAGCATTGTGCTGCTGGCGGTAGCAATGATTGCGGTGGTGCTCACCCGAAATAGAGGGCCGGTTTTGGCCGTGCGCCAGACCATTAACAACCAGATTGAACGCATCACCAAACGCATTGAGAAACAATCCAACCCCCGCGCTTACCTGACCGTGCTCGAAGGGGACGTCAGCGTGGGCAAAAAGCTGGAAATCTATGGCACCACCACCATTGGCCGCGCCAAACAAGACAGCGAACTGCTCTTCCAGCAGCACGACGACACCAGCCCCATCAGCCGCCGCCACTGCACCATCATTGACGATGAAGACCACTTTATGATCCGGGACGAAGACAGCGCCAACGGCACCTTCCTTAACGGCGTGCGGCTGGAATCTATGCAGCCCCGCGAACTGCAAGATGGCGACGAAATTGAACTGGCGCGTGTAGAGCGTGGCGGCGTCAAGCTGCAATTTGAGAGCGCCATGACATCTTATGGGAACTACGGCCGTGACCCCTACACCGATGCCACTTTTGATTCTGGCCGCAGCACCCGCGTTGTGCGGCGGCCCAACCAATCGGGGGGAGATCGCTTTTGAAAGGAACAACGCTGTATCGTGGCCGTTATACCCTGGGCGATCCCATTGCCACCGGTGGTTTTGCCATCATTTATGCCGCTGCTGAACTGGACCGCCCTGACGAAGTCGCCATCAAAATCTGCAATAAACACGATGACGCCTCTTATTCCCGCTCCATCGTGCGCGAGGCGGAACTGATTCAACGCTTTCACCACCGCAACATTGTCCGCCTGCACCCCATCCCCCGCCCTGGCAAAACCAGCGTTTACTATGCCAACGCTGTGGAACTGCCCAACCAGCCCGTCTTTTTTGTGATGGAATACCTGAAAGGAGGCTCCCTGTCTGATTATCTGGAACAGGTAGAGCAGATCACACCGCCGGAGGCAGCCACCATCGCCCTGGAAATTGCTCGCGCTTTGGACCACATTCACATGCAGGGATATGCCCACAATGACCTGAAGCTGGAAAACGTTGTTTTTCGGGAGCCGGTGGAGGCGGGACGGCCGTATACCCCCGTCCTGCTTGATTTTGGCATTGCTACTCGCGTCCTGCCCCCACCCGGCGTTACCATGTACATCATGTCGCCGGAACAGTTACCACATGGCAGCATCTATTCCGCGCCGGAAATCAGCCAGAACGAATCGGTGAAAATTGATGTGTGGGGGCTGGGGGTGGTGTTATACCGCATGTTGGGCGGCAAACTGCCTTTCAGCGGCCGTAACGAGAAGAGTCTCACCGAACGCATCCGTGAATCCCGGCCCACCTCGCTGCGTGTGCTCTCGCCGCTGGTCACATCTGGCATGGACGAGATTGTGATTGATGGTTGCCTGGCAAAAAATCCGGCCGATCGGCTGACGCTCTTGCAGCTAGGCCGTGAACTCAAACGCATTGCCGGCGATGGCGTGCCCGCCCAAAGAAGCGCCCGTAATAATCAATCACGCCTGAGCCGCTTTTTTTCGAGGAATGGCTGATTGGAGATTAGAGATTGGAGATTCACAATCTCCAATCTCCAGTCTCTAATCTCTGACCAAAGGTTACATGAGCAACCCATTACAACAAATCGGCCAATACCCGCTCCAATCTGAAATTGGCTGGGGCACAATGGCTACGGTGTATCGGTCGCAGGTAGACGGCCGTGCCGAGCCCCTGGCCGTCAAAGTACTCTCCCCCCGTTTTGCCCACCAGGAGGCTTTTTTTGCCCAGTTGCAGCAGCAGATCACGGCCGTGAACAAGTTAGCCCATCCGCACATCGTGCCCGTATACGAGTTGGGCGTAGAAAAAGATCACCTCTACCTGGTGATGCCCCTTTTCCCCGGCGGCACCCTGCGCGACCATTTGACGCAGGGAGATTTATCATCGGCTGTATTGTGGCAGGCGGCCAGCCAGGTGGCGGCGGCGCTGGACGCCGCCCACGCCATCGGCATCATCCACCGCGACGTGAAGCCGAGCAACATTCTTTTTGCAAGAGACGGCAAGGCCGTCTCCGATGGCATAGCCGTCTCCGATGGCACGGCCGCCATTGCCGATTTTGGCCTGACCCAATTCCTGGACACTACCATCCACGCCTCCGGGTTGCCGGGCACGTTGGCTTACATGAGTCCCGAACAATTCATGGGCGGCGGCATTGACGGCCGTAGCGACCAATACAGTCTGGCCATCGTCCTCTTTGAAGCGCTGGCGGGCCGCCCGCCATTCCAGGGGAATGTCACCCAACTGATGTTCAAACAGGTGCAGGAGCCGCCCCCCCTGGAACTCCTGCCGCAGCCGGAACTGGCCCCTATGTTTGCCCAGGCGCTCGCCAAAAAACCGGCCGAACGGTTTACCACGGTGACTGAGTTTGTGGAGGCGTTACGGCCGTATCTGGCTGCCGCAGAACAACCCGAACCCGCCGCACCGATGACACCACCTGCCGCCGAAGAGACGTTGGCCTTAGGCGCTGCCCTCATCGCGGCTGCTCCCACTCCTGAAGCGCTGCCGGAAGAACAGGCAGAAACACCAGCAGACGTGCCGCCAGCCCTCCCATTGGAGGCAGATGCTACGATGATCCTGACGCGCCCACCGGTCATGCCGACGCCAACGCCTGTTGAGGAGACATCGGCTGCCCCCGAACCGGCGGTTGAGGAACCGGCGGTTGAGGAACCGGCGGTTGAGAAACCGGCGGTTGACGAACCGATGGTTGAAGAACTGGCAGTAGAGCCATCGGCAATCGAGGAGCCAGAAGATGACAAAGTTGAACCGGTAGTAGCCGCGGCGGCGGTTACGGCCGTGACTGCTGCCATCTTCAGCGCACCGGAATCAACTCCCTTTGCTGAACGGCCGTCGCTGCCGGACAGCCCTGATGAAACGGTTGTCATCCGGCCACCCAAACCGATTCAGGTGCAGCCAGCAGTGGCAGAGCAACCGGCGGTCGAGGCACAACCGGCGGTCGAGGCACAACCGGCGGTCGAGGCACAACCGGCGGTCGAAGAAAAACCGGCAGTTCAAGAGCCACCCGTGACGGCCGAGATTCCGGTCACGGCCGTGCCCCTGGCTGCTGCCTTTGCCCCATCCCCTCCAGAACCGGATGCTCCCAGCGTCGTTGAGCCGCTGCCGGTAGATGACTGGTCAAATCGGGCTGACCCCGAAGCCACCTTTGTTGTTGAACCGCCATTGCCACGCGCCGAGACCGATTGGCGTACTTCGGCCGAACCGGATGCCACCTTTGTCGTCGAGCCGCCTTCCCGGTCAACCGCACCGCCGCCCATCCCACCGCGCCCCGTTTCGTCCCCTGAATGGCCGCCGCCAACCGCGCCCGACATGACGCTGGCGACGCCCATCAAACGCGGCGCCGGCGGTGTTATTGATGAGCCACGCCGCTCCCGGTTTAAGCTGTGGTATCTGCTGATTCCCCTGATTTTGCTGCTGCTGGCAGGCGCGGTTGTGATTTTGTGGCAGCAAGGGGTGTTTGGCGGCACGGCCGTAATTGGCGACGCCACACCCGAACCCACTGCCACCGTCACCGACCTTGCCATCGCCGTCAGCAGCCCTTCCCGCCGCGCCGTCTGGCAAATGGGGGAACGCGGCGGCCCGCTGGAAACCGATACCCTGCCCTGGCCGACAGCCAACGAACCGCTGCATCTCATTACGGCAGCCGATCCTGTTTCGCTGGTGTTGCCAGACCAGACGGCCGTACATCTGGCCCCCGATTCCGAAATCACCCTTATACCGGCCGCCGACCCGGAACAGCTGCTGGTGGAAATGGTGCAGGGGCGATTGTTAATGGCGGCCACAACCGGGCAGGTGAAAACCGGCCTGGGTTCTACGGCGCAGGTGACAAATGGCTTGATGGGTATCGGTTATGCCGAATCACCGTTTTTGTTTGACGTGGATTGTTTTTCCGGCGACTGTGTGGTTACAGATTTAGACGCCACTGTTTCCCTGGCGGGCGGCGACCGCAGCTACCTCAGCGGCGGCTCGCTGGCGGCCCCCGAACCGGCGCGGCATGAGTTGTATGGGTTTAGCACGGCCGTAGCCACCCCCACCACCGCGCCCACTTTTACAGCAACGGCGACCATGGAAGCCACCAATACGGCCACACCTACCCGCACGCCCACTGCCACCCGCACACCCTCGCCGGAACCATCGGCCACGCCCACCATCACCCCCACCGCCACCCTGTCCGTTGTCAGCCGACCCACGCCGCGATTGACGGTATTCACCTGCAACGCGCCTGGCAACTTCAATAAAACCCAGGTTATCCCCCTGGCCTGGACATGGGCTGGCGAACTGCGTACCAACGAGTATATGGAAGTGCGCATTGGCCCCAAGGGCAGCTCCGCGGGCTTTATGCGCAGTGTAGGCTCCAATGTGGAGCGGCAAGGCCAGCAGTGGTCCATGAACGTGGCCGCCAGCCAATTTTTTGATACGAACTTTTTTGATTATGAATGGGAAGTTGTTGTTGTTCGCCCCACCAACAGCGGCCCCACCGTCGTCGTCCGCTCCGCTCGCGGCTGCCTGCATGTGGTTCCGTAACCGAGCTTCGGATTACGGCTCACGCATCACGAATCACGCATCACGAGGAATATAGAACGAATGAAACACCCTCTACCCAGATTCTCCGGCATAAAAGACAAGCACCGGGCCATCTTCGCCAAATTGAATCTGGCAGCGGTCGCGCAGGCGCACCGTTTCTTTGGGGTTGAGCGTGAAGCCGTCCACAATGGTGCCATTGGCACTGTTTTCGTCCGTCAGCCAGTAGCCATCGTCGCGGCGCACAATGTTGGCGTGGCGGCGCGAGACCACATCATTACCGGACAGGCGGGAGAGGTTAATGGCGCACTCTGGCGACCGGCCAACCAGATTGGATTTACCCCGGCACAGGAAAATCTCGCCCGTTTCCACCGATTTCAAGTAGGCCTGGGCACTATAGATGCCGGAGATGGGGCCAATGTTCAGGGTGCGGTCGAAGTCAATGCTGTGGCTGTGTACGGCCGTCAACTCTACCACATCCCCATCCACCACCCCCGCCTGCGCCAGCGTCTCGTTGGGGCGAATGATCACCCCCGACCCTTGCAGGCGGCCCACAAAGCGAGCATTCTCCTGGCGCAGTTCCTGGTCTGCCCAACGCATCGTTTCCAGCACAATCGGCGCCAGCATAAACAGCGGCACACTCAACGGCGCTTCTAGATCGGCGCGCTGTTGTTGGTAGGTTAAGGTGATGACGGCGTATTCCATCGTAATTTCCCGACAGACCTGACAGCTTTCAAAAAAGCTGTCAGGTCTGTAAACTAAACAGTACCCTAACTTTAATGAGGAGAGCAAAAAATGACAACAATGCATTTTGATATGGACGCCGGGTATCAGACGGCCGACCAGATCAAGGCCTTCCGCGAGAACGTAAACGAACAACTGCGCGCCCTCTCCGCCCGCGTCAACAACCAGTTTGTGGGCATGGAATGGCAGGGGCAGGCCGCCGAAGCGTTCCGCACCGAGTTCAACGATTGGGCCAATTACCAATTGCTGCCGCAGCTAAACGCCCTGGAAAGCCTGGAGGTAGCCCTGCGCACCCATATTGATAGCTGGAGTCAGACCTCCTCAAGTTTTATGCCTTAAAGTGCAAGACCTGACAGGTTTTTCAAACTTGTCAGGTCTACTCGTATATGCAAACATCCGCACCCACCAACAAAGATCACTACATCGTCCGGCCTGAGGCGCGGCGGCGGGAACCACTGCCCACCGAGCCGATAGAAATTCGTGCGCCGCGCCGGATGCCGCCGCCGCCGCCGCGCCCGGCGCTCTCCGGGCTGCTGCTTAAGGTGGGTGGCCCCATGCTGACGGTGGGCATCCTGTTTGGTTTTTTCGCTTTGCGCGGAGGCGAAGGTGGCTTTAATCCAGCCAGCAGCCTGATTTTTATTTTGCCTACCATATTAACCGGCGGTGTTGCCTATCTGGTGCAGTGGCAGCAGGGGCGCAAGGCGCAGGCGAACTATCTGGCCGAAGAGTCGCAGCGGGAAAAAGATTACCGCGCCTATCTGGCCGACAAGGAAGAGCAGCTTGCCCGGGTGGCGCAGCAGCAGGGGCGGGTGCTGTGGGAGCAAAACCCCCCGGTGAGTGAGATGGTGAAGCGGGTGGAGCGGCAGCACCATTTGTTGTGGGAGCGGCTGCCGTATGATGATGATTTTCTGGCGGTGCGGATTGGCACGGCCGTGACTCCCCTCGCCGCCCCCATCAAAACCCCACCCCTCGAAGAGGAGGACCCCCTGCGCCAGCAAATTAACCAGTTGGTGCAGCAGCACAGCCAGATCACCGATGCTTCCTTCACCACCAACCTCAAAACCATTGGCACCATTGGTTTGCGCGGCCGTCAGCGAGATACGACACTGCAAGTGGCCTACACCATGCTGGCCCATCTGGTGACGCACCACAGCCCGGACAGCGTGCAGCTTTACCTGATCAGCCACCATGCCGACGCGCCGCGCCGTTGGGAATGGCTGCGCTGGCTGCCCCACGCCGGCGTCTTGCACAATGCCAACGGCGAGAACCTGCGCATCTCCTACATGCCGGAAACGGATGACGATGTGCTGCTGCCTTTGGGCAAAATGTTGGAGCGCCGCCTGAATGTGCAATACCGCGCCGGTTATCAGTATGGCGAACCGGAGCCACACGTGGTCATTATCTTTGACAATGTGGCCGACTGGCGGCGGCATCAGGCCGTCGGCATGTTGTTGGGGCACAAACCGGGTTGGGACGAAAACCAGTTGCGCGCCAGCGCCCTCTTTATTGGGACTGTACCGCCGCAGGTGAATGCCCAGATTGACATGGGCGAGACCTCGTTGGAATACCGGGAACGGTGGATGGCCGACGCCAATCAGGTGATTGTTTCCTGCAAGGCGGAGCTGACCACCGGCGAGCAAATGGCGCACCTGGCGCGCCGTTTAGCGCCGCTGCGCCTGGAAGGAGGCTACAAAAGCACACCTGGTAGTCTGCCCGGCAGTGTGCGCCTGGTGGAGTTATTGGGTGCGACCACGCCGCTGGAGGTTGACCTGGATGCGCTGTACACCGCCCAATACGACCCGCAGCGGGTTATGGCTTTTCCCATAGGCATCAACGTGGATTCCCGGCTGCAAACGGTGATCTTGCGCGAAGGGCCGCAGGGCGGCAATGGGCATCATGCGCTGCTGGCGGGGGCCACCGGCAAAGGCAAAAGCGTGACGCTGCTCTCCATTGTACTCAGCCTGGCAGCGACCAATTCGCCGTCTCATCTCAACTTTGTGCTGGCCGACTTTAAGGGCGGCGCTTCTGAACTGGCGCGGCTGCGGCAGTTGCCGCATGTGGTTGGTTTTGTCACCGACCTGGACGAGGCGTATGTGGAGCGTTTTCGCCAATCGCTGGAAGGGGAGATTGAACGGCGGCAGCGGATTTTTGAGAGTACACCGCAATTGTTTGGGCGGCAAATTCAGAATATCTATGAATACAACAAGGCCAGCCCGGAAAATCTGCTGCCGCATCTGGTGGTGGTGATTGATGAGTTTGCCCGCGCCTCGCAGATCAACCCGGAGTTTAAGACGACGGTGGAGAAGAACATTGCCCGGCAGGGGCGGGCGTTGGGTATTCATTTGATCTTGAGTTCGCAAACGGCCGTAGACTTCATGTCTGTGCGCCCCAACATTGACGTGCGCATGAGTATGCAGTTGCAGACATCCGAAGAGAGCCGGGCCATCTTTAACCGGGACGACGCCGCCAAAAAGCTGACCCGCGCCGGGCAGGCGTACATCCAGGTAGGCGACAACCAGATTTTTGAGATGTTCCAGGTGGCCCGCGCGGATACCCCGTTCCGCGAAAAAGGGGCGGATTTGAACCTGGTGGATGATTTTTCCATCCGGCTGTTCCGGCCCGACGGCCGTATGGAATCCGTCTATCAGCACAAAGCGGCTGGCGCTGTCAACGGCCGTCAGACCAGCAGCTACGAGACCACACAAATGTCAGAAGCGGAAGTGCTGGTGGAACACATTCGCCTGTATTGCGAAGGCAAATATAAACCGGCGCGGGCCATTTGCCTGGACCCGCTGCCGGAAGCGGAGAAGATGCCGCTAGGCCAACTATTGTCCGAAGAGCCGGTCTTTTGCCTGTGGCAGCCGGACACCGGCTGGGAAGCGACCCGCCAGTTACCGGCCCGCCGTCTCATCGTACCCTTGGGCATGTTGGATTTACCGGCGCAGCAGCAGCAACGGCCGTATTTACTTGACCTGACCCAGCGCGACGGCCATTTTGTCATTGTCGGGCCACCCGGTTCGGGCAAAGCCCTCTGCCTGCGCAGCGCCGTGTTGGGGCTGGCCGCCAGCCATTCCCCAGACGATTTGCTCTTCTTTTTTGTGGGGCGCGGCCCCACGCTGACCATTTTTGAGGAACTGCCGCACTGCCAGGCGTTGGTGCAGTCTAACGAATCGGAACGGCTGACCCGGCTGTTCAGCTTCCTGGCGCAGGAAGAGGCGCAGCGGTCACAGCGGTTGCGCGACCACCGCGCCGACAATATGACGGTGCTGCGTGGCAAACTGCCAGATACGCCGTTGCCCACGCTGGTGCTGGTTTTTGACGATTTTGCCGGTTTCATGGCCGACCATTACCAACATGCGGAAGTGATTGAGCGGCTGATTGCCAAAGGGCAGCAAACCGACATCCACCTCATTTTCACCGCCGCTACTTTTCGCGGCTCCCATTCGCGCACCTTGCAAAGTTCGTTGAACCGGCTGGTGCTGGGCGTCAAACATGGCGGCGATACCATCGAATTATTGGGTAAACGCAGCAAATCCCTGCCAGAGCTGCCGGGGCGCGGTTACATTGCCCAGGAGGGTGAACTGTTGGAATGCCAGATTGCCGCGCCGTCGCGCCTGCCTAATATCCCCTTCAAGGATTCAGCGGTGACCGATGAAATTCAATCTTGGGTGGCGGACATGAAACAAAGCTGGTCGTGGGCCGAAGGCGCCCGCCCGCTGCCGGTCATATCTGAACTGCCCACTTATCTGGAACTGCAAACCTTGTGGAAGCGGTATCCCATTGCGCCGGGGGCGATGGGCGAGGCGCACACGGCGGCGATGGGGTTGGATTATGAGGCGCTGGAACCGGTACGGCTCTACTTTAGTACCTTACCGGCGTACAACCTGGTGCTGGGGCCAACCCAAAGCGGCAAGACGGACTTTTTACTGAATTTGTGCCTGAGCACGGCCGTGAGCCTGGCCCCGACCCAGATCGAAATCATCGTCATCTCCTTGCGCCAAAATTCGCCGTTGCGCCTGTTACGGCCGTTGCCCCACATACAGTTTGCGGGCAACCTGGCCGGCGCCAGAAAGCTGTTGACCGATTGGCAAGCTATTCTCAAAACCCGTGCTTCAGAGAACAAAGCCCACGAGGACATCACCTATAGTGGCCGTTCCGATATTACGCGGATTATTCCCAAACGCTCCCTTATCCTGATTGATGAAGTGCAGCAGTTTAGCCATTATAATGACCTCAATACATTGCTCGACAACTGTTTGGAAACGGGGCGCGATCTGGAAATCCGCCTCTTCCTGGCCGATACCAGCATGAACATGCGGCTCAATCCTCAGGTGAAATATCTGCAAACGGCCGTCCGCTTTGGCAATGGCCTGACCTTTTCACTGGATGGGGATGATTTGTCATTGCTCAAGCTGACCGGCAAGCTAACAAATCCGATGTTGAACCAGCACCGGCCTATGATGGGGCGGGGACGGGCGTTGTTATCGGTGGACGGCCGTGCCCGCATTGTGCAGTTTGGCCGGGTGGGGCCGCCGCAGCAGCCCCCCGCCCAATATGAAAACAACCTGCGTGAACTGGTGCGGTCTATGGCCGAACCGTATGGCGTGAAGGAAGCTGGCGTTGATGAGACGTGATGCGTGATGCGTGAGAAGACTCTGGTCACGTATCACGCATCACGCATCACGAAAAACTATCTGATGGATAGCCTATGCGTGTAATACACATGGACACCGACGAGACACACAATGTCTCCTGGGAGATCAACCAGTTGATGAGCCTGATCCATGCCGATCTGCCGTTGCTGACCAATGCGGCCAATACCCTGGAAAACAAAGCCGCCGCCGATCCGCAACTGCTCAGCCTGCTCAGCGAACTGCGCGCCATTCTGGATGCTTTTACCGAGGTGACAAATAATGGCGATAACCTGAGCCTGCGATTGAGCAAAGAGGCGGCGCGTTGGGAAACGGCCGATCAAGAAGGCGCGTCCACTTTCACCGGCGTCTGCGCCGTGTTGGGGCCAATTGACCAGAGCCAGTTGGTGGCCTTTGCGCCCAAGACGCCGGTTGCGCCGACGCCAACACCCCAGCCGGAGGCTCAACCAACCACCCAAACGACACCAACGACACCGACGCCGGAGGCGGCAACGGCCGTCGCCACCCCCACCGCAGAAGCCGTCCCCACACCGGAACCGGCCCCCATGCTGCTGCACGAAAGCCTCTGGTCGCGCCGTGTCAGCGAACTGACCAGCATCAACCAGGAAATCCGCGACCTGGAATCCCAATCACGCAGCAATCTCTCCGTGGCCGACGCCCGTCGCCTGGAAGAGTTATACGACCAGCGCAGCCAGCTTGACGGCCTGATGCGCGATGGCGTGGCGGTCGGCAAACCAGGCCCAAATAACTTCCCGGAAGGCCAATGCACCTGGTACGTGGCCTCCCGCCGCGATATTGGCCCGCTGCACGGTGACGCCCGCTTGTGGAACGGCGTTGCCAGCGACACCGGCTACGACGTGGGTGACGTGCCTGTCAAAGGCTCCATCATGGTCTGGCAGCCCGGCGTCCACAACGCCGACGAGCGCTACGGCCATGTTTCCTTTATCGAGCGTGTCATCCCCAACCGGGATGGTACCTTTACCGTTGAATTTACGGATAACTTGAACATGAACCCCGATAAACCCACCCGCATTGTGATCACGCCGGGCGAAGAGGGGGTCAGTTTTATTTATGACCGGGCTGGGGCATGAAACGGTAAGACCCTAAGGGTTTTTGAAACCCTTTGGGTCTTGCAAGGACAAGCAGATGCAACACGATCTGGAAGGCCAAAAAATAAACCAATTCCGTATCGGCCGTTTGCTGGGCAAAGGGGGCATGGGCAGCGTCTATCAGGCGTTGGATGAAGACCTGAACCGGCCGGTGGCGATCAAAATCATCCATCCCGCGTTGATGCACGAACCGCAGTTCCAATCCCGCTTCATGCAAGAGGCGCAAACGGCCGCTAACCTGGATCACCCCTCCATCATTCGCATATTCAACTTTAACCGCGAGGGCGGCTGGCTGTACATGGTCATGGAACTGGTGAGTAAAGGCAGCCTGTATAACTACTTGCAGGAGTGGCAGCGTCGGGGACAGCAGATGCCACTCGATGAGGCGCTGCACCTGATCGCGCAAACGGCTGACGCCCTGGGTTACGCCCATCAGCGCGGTATCGTTCACCGGGACATAAAGCCGGACAATGTGTTATTGAAGGAGTTGGAGCAGCCCGACCGCGCCGGTGAGCCACGTTTGCGGGCGGTGGTGACGGATTTTGGTCTGGTAAAACTGAAGGAGGGCGGGCTGCTGCAAACGGAAGCGTCGCTGCTCTTGGGCACACTGCCGTATATTTCGCCGGAGCAGCTAGAAGGGAAAAAGCCAGACGGCCGTACCGACCTCTATTCCCTGGGCATTGTGTTGTATGAACTTGTCACCGGGCAGTTGCCCTATGACATTCGCACGGTGGATGAGGCCTTCAAACAACATCGTGGCGGCCAACCAACACCGCCGCACCAGATTCGGCCGGAGGTGCCCGCCACCGTTTCTGACATCATCAGCCAGGCGATGGCCAAAGAGCCGGCGCAGCGTTTCCAGAGTGGCGCAGATATGGCCGCCGCCCTGCGCGCCGCCCGGCAAAGCTGGCAAAACCAGGACATGACCCAAATGGCCGCCTTGCCGGAAACGCCGCTGCCCATTCCTGTGGTCGCAACGCCAGCCCCCGCCCCATCTCCTGCTGCCGCGCCACCCCCGCCGCCCGACCAACTTGTCATCAGCCGCGAAGGGGAAAGAGACCAGAGCTACACATTGCTCAAGCCTGCGCTGACCATCGGCCGTACCAATGCCAATGACATTGTGCTCAATGAAAGCTCTGTCTCCTCACGCCATGCCCGCCTGGAAAAGGGTGGCACGGGCTGGCAGGTGGTGGATTTGCAAAGCACCAACGGTACCTTTCTGGCAGGCGTGGAATTGATGCCCAATGTGGTTACTTCCTGGCCGGTGGGGGAAAAGCTGTCCATAGGGCCGTTTACGCTGGTCTGGCAAACGGCTATTGCTCCGGCTGCTGCCAAAGTGGTCCCCGCCGTAGCCGCCGCCGCAGCCGCCGGATTCCAACCGCCACCGCCGGCCGACCGCCCCGTCATCATCCAACCGGCCCCGCCGCCGCCATCGGCGCGCCAGTCCTCGTTTGCTGCCACGCCGGAACTGACCCACCTGAGCAGTATCCGCCTGGAACCACTGACCATCAGCCTGAAACCGGGGGCGCAAACGGTGGTGCAGGCGACCATGTATAACGAGTCGGTGCGGGTGGATCATTTTTCGGTGGAACTGGAAGGGCTGCCACGCGATTGGGTGCGCATGGCCGAATCCAGCGTGCAATTGATGCCCAACAAGGAAACGACCTTCCGTTTTACCATTCACGCACCGCAGGAAGGCACCCGCGCCCAGACGTACCCCTACCGCCTGATTTTGCGCTCCTCGTCGGATCAGCGCATCGAGGGGCACGCCTTTGGCAATTTACTGGTGGAACCGGCGCCCCGTTTTGCTGCCAGCCTGAACCCGGTGCGCGTGAAAAACAGCGGCAGCACCCAGGTCATTATCCAGAATACGGGCAATACGGAGGAGCGGTATACGGTGCTGGCCCAAGACAGCAATGAAGCCGTGCTCTTTAGCCAGATGGCGCAGCGGGTGACGGTGCCGCCCGGCCAGGAGGAGCGGGTGAATGTGAAGGTGCGGCCGGCGGTACGGCCGTATTACGGATCCAGCAAAAAATCTCACCCCTTCCAATTTCAGGTCTTGCCCGCCACCGGCGAACCAAAAACCCAGGCCGGGCAGCTAGAAGTGTCGCCCCGCTTTCCCAAATGGATCGTGCTCATGTTGCTCGCCATTTTTGGTATTTCCATCCCGTTTGGCATGATTTCGGTAAACGGCATCAAGAGCCGGGCCATTGTTTCCATCTCTAGCACGGCCACGGCGCGGGCGGCGGTGGTGATTGGCACGCAGACGGCCGTGATTAATATCGCCGCCGCGGAGGCCACGGCGACGGCGGAAGTTGTGCGTGTGAATGCCGAGACGGCTACGGCCGCTGCCACCATCAACTACGGCTTGCAAGACAACGACAACGACGGCCTGAGCAACGCCAAAGAAGCCGAATTTGGCACCAACCCTAACAAAGCTGATACCGACGAAGATGGCCTAAAAGATGGGGAAGAGATCAATAGTGATGGCGTCAGGCTGCTAAACACCGACCCACTGAACCCAGACACCGATAATGACGGTTTGCTAGACGGTGAAGAGGTTCGCGGGAATCCCAACCCCCCACCGCAGTGCGAACCCGCTCGCGGCCAGTACACCAATCCCGCGCAGGCTGATTCCGACGGCGACGGCCTGAATGATTGTATTGACCCCGACTCCGGCAGTTGGCCCACACCCACACCCACCCCGGAAGTCAACCTGTTATCTGATAACGACTCCTTTGAGAGCGGTACCTACCCCTTTGTCGTCCGTTCGACCGGCGATAGTTCCCATGGCGATGAGCTGCTGGTGCCACTTGGCTGGCAGTTTATGACCGACGATAATTGGCCGGTAGACAATAACCCCGACCTGCTTTATTTCTACCCGGAAATGCAGCCCCAGGAACGATTTAACCTGAACGAATGTACCGATGATGACCCATCCAATGACGCCGTTTGTGAGCTTTTCCATCGTGACAAGATTATGAAGGTGTTCAAAGGCGGCGCGCCTATCCGTTTTGCCCTGTTCAAAAACATGCCGCTTGGCCCCGGTATCTACCGTTTCACCATAGACTTCTTTGCCGATACCGTCTGGGGATATAGTCCGGCTGGTCAAAAAGAATGGGCGCCAGAAGGTTATGCGGACCTACATCTGTGCGTGGAAAACGGACTGTACCAGCATTTAGATTGGCAGCCGGTGCCCATCGGGCAGGTGAGTTCTCGATTCGTGGAGTTTATTGTGCCGGACTCACAAAACGTGATCTTGTATGCCATGTTCCGTAACAACTATGTCACCAATAACAACGGCTGGTTTTTAGACCACTTTACACTGCAAAAGGTAGGGGAAGCGCCACCTGACCTGGTCTATCAGCCCAATGATCTACGGCACAACTGCCGCGCTTCCATGCCGGGAGCGCATGAAAACTAGCAATTGAGTAACTGCACATTTACGTAATTGCGTGATTACCCAGTTACTCAATTACCCAATTACCAACAGGAATTTGCTCCATGCAAGAGTTGATTGGCAAACGAGTGGGTGACTACCTCATTGAAGAAAGCGTCGGGTCGGGCAGTGCCGGTCAGGTTTTCCGCGCCAGGGATGAAAAACATGCGCAGACCGTGGCGCTGAAGGTGATTCATCCCCATCTGGCGAGCCAGCCTGCTTTCCGCGAAAAACTGTTAAGCAGCGCCGCCAGTATCACCGTCTTGCAGCATCCGGGCATTGTGCGTGTGTACCAGATTGGCGAGGCAGACCGGCAGTTGTTTGTGGCTTCAGAATGGATACACGGTCAAACGCTGGGCCATTTGTTAGCGGGTGGCGCGCCGTTACCATTGCGATTGGGGGCCAGGGCGGTGCAAATGGTGGCCGATGCGCTGGTGTATGCGCACCGGCAAGGGGTGATTCATGGCGGTTTGCAGCCGTTTAATGTGCTGCTGCCACCACAGGGCGGTGAGTTACCCTGGCGGCCCATGCTCAGTGATTTTCAGCAGGCCAGCCTGGTACCTGGTGAACCAGCGCCCACGCTGCTGCCGTATCTTTCGCCGGAGCAGTGTGATGGCAAACGGCCGAACGGCCGTTCCGATGTATACACCCTCGGTATCATGCTTTACCACGTTTGCACCGGCCACTTGCCCTTCCAGCCGCAATCGGCCCGTGACGTGTTGGCCGGGGGCGCGCCGCCTGCGCCCCGCTCATTGCGCCCCGAAATTCCCACCGTGCTGGAAGCGATCATCCTCAAAGCAATGGCCCGCAACACGGCCGAACGCTACCGCTCCATGGAGGAATTCCTGCTGTTTTTGCGCCGGGAGGTAGACAAGCTGCCGGCGGATGGGGTTGCGCCCGCCCCCATGTCACCCCCACCACCTCAACCGGCAGCCCCCCCTGCACCGGCACAACCAGCGCCAGCAGTGGCGCCTGTGGCGGCTATGGCGGCGGCTGCGGCCGTAGCCGCGCCGGTTGCCCCTTCGCCTGTGGCTGTGCCTGCGCCTGTGCCTGCCTCCTCTTCTGACGCCGACTATCTCATCATCCGCCATCCGCGCCTGGAACCACAGACCTTCTTGCTGCACAAATGGCTGATCACCATTGGCTTGCAGCGAGACAATGACCTGGTGCTGACGGGCGAGGGGGTGGCGGCCAAACATGCCCGCCTGGAACGCACCGACACCGGTTGGAATGTGATTGACATGGGCAGCCTGAACGGCACATACCTGGAAGGCAGCCAGTTATTGGCCGATATGCCGGAGCCGTGGAAACCGGGGCAGCAGGTGAAGATGGGCGAGTATGCGTTGGAATGGAAATCGGGTCTGGCGCAAAAAGCGCCGGAGGCGGCCACGGCGCAGCCGGTGGTGGACACGGGGCGGCTGTACATGAGTATGCAGCCCACGCAGTTGGCGACCCATGCCGGGCTGCCCGCGCAGGCGGTGTTGGAAATTGAAAACCAGACGGGCCGCGCCTTGAGCGTGACGTTGGGGGCGATGGGTATTCCGCCGCAGTGGGCGGCGGTGGAGCCGGGGCTGATTCATTTGTCGCCGCAGCAAAAAGTGGTGGTGCCCTTTACCATTCAGCCGCCGCGCCATCACAGCGCCACCGCCGGGCTGCACCAGTTCAAGATGGAAGCGCGGGCGGACAAGGGGTCGGAAACGGCCGTGACCAACGGCCAACTCACCATTCACCCCTTTAGCCAGTTTTTTGCGGAGATGCAACCGGCGGCGCTGCGCCACGGCAAGGCGGGCGAGGTGAAGCTGGTGAATGAGGGCAACGGCCGTAACCGTTTGGCTGCCAGCGTGTCTGATGTAGATAACGAAATTGTGTTTGAACTGTCACCGACCGAGGTGGAGAGTATGCCCGGCGAGGCGCATACGATGCGGTTGATCGGGCGGGCGCGTAAACGGCCGTTTTTCTTGCGGTCGCGCCTGATTCCCTTTGAACTGCGGGTGGCGGGTGGGGCGGTGACTGCGCCCCAGGTGGGCCGCCTGATTGTGCCGCCCATCCTCTCTATCTGGCTGCTGTTGGCGATTTTGCTGCCGCTGCTGTTTATTGTGTTATTCCTCAGTTACACCGGTGGGCAGGATTATGCCGATCCCTGTACCGGTTTTTTCCGCGATGGCGACCTGGAAGCTGCATGTGAGTTAGGGCCAGAGGTGGCGGTGGTGGGCACGGCCGTGCCCACCGCCACCGTGACCATTGAATCTCCACCTACGCCGACCGTGCTGGCAGCGGCTGACACTCCGGAACCGGTTGTCATTGCCCCTACCTCACCGCCTGCCGGTGCGGAACGGCTGGTGATTGGCAAATCGGTGAATGGGGAAGATATTGTGGCCTGGAAGATTGGGGAGGGGGCTAATCGCATCTTGTTTGTGGGCGGCCTATACGCCGGATTTTCGCCGGATTCCATTGCCCTGGCGGAGTCGCTGCGGGTGCGCCTGGCGGCCAGCCCGGAATTGATACCGCCCACCGTCACCGTCTACATTGTGCCCGAATGGAACCCGGATAGCGCCGGGGTAAGCGGCGGTCGCCTGAACGCCAATGGGGTAGATTTGAACCGGAATTGGGCGTGTAGTTGGGAGTCGCTGGATGACGGCCGTAGCGGGCCGTCCCCCCTTTCTGAGCCAGAGTCGGCGGCGCTTTCTGAGTTTATCAGCCTGATCCAGCCGGTGGCGGCCGTGTTTTGGAATACGCCAGCTACGGCGGCCAATGCCGGGAAAGTGTCGCCGGGGCGGTGCGCCCAGGCGCAAACGGCCGCTTCCCGCGCCCTGGCCGATTTGTATGCCGGGGCTGTAGATGGCTATTCGCCCATTCAGGCGGACATCGGCCAGAACATTTCCGGTGATGTGACCGATTCGATAGCCGATATGGGTGTGCCTTCCATCTTTGTTTTGTTTAACAGTTCCACCAACCTGGACACCCATTTACCGGCGGTGCAGGCGATCTTGAATACCTATGGAAATTGACAATTCTCAATTGAGAATTGTAAATTATCAATTGTTGCGGAGACGGGAATGACAGCGCAAACAAACGGCCAGATGCTCATCGGCCAGATGCAAGACCAGGGCGGACGGCCCAACATGGAAGATAACATTGAAGTACGGCCGTTGCGCACGGCGTTGGGTTTGCCCTTGTTGGTGGCCATGGTGGCCGATGGCATTGGTGGCAACAACTGCGGCGAAGTGGCCTCGCAACTGGCGATTGAAACCGTCTTTAACGAAATGGCAAAAGCGGCCGTGGAAAACGCGGAGCAGATTCCACAACTGCTGGCCTATGCGCTGAAGCAGGCCAATGAAGCCGTTTACCGCGCCGCCAAAGCGGACAAAAGCAAAGAGGGCATGGGCACAACGGCTACCCTGGCGGCCATCCATAACAACAAACTGTATCTGGCAAATGTGGGGGATAGCCGGGCGTATCTGGTGCGCGACGGCCGTGCCCAACAAATCACCGTTGACCACACCTGGGCGCGGGAAATGGTGCGCCTGGGGCATCTTTCGGTCGAGGATGCGGCGGCACATCCTAAAGGCGAGGCGCTGGTGCGCTCCATTGGTTACGGCGAGCGGCTGGAAGTAGACCTGGGCATTTACCCGGACGGCGACGAGGAGGAGCGGCAGGCGCGCACGCGCCAGGGTTTCCCGCTGCAAACCAATGACCGGCTGCTGCTCTGTTCGGATGGGCTGGTGAAGGATCGGTATAAGGCCAGCGGTCACTATGTGGAGCCAAACGAGATTGTGCAGATTATCAGCCGCAACCATGCGGAAAAAGCGGCGCAGGCGTTGGTGAAAAAGGCGGTGTCGCGCCAGGCGGATGATAATGTGAGCGCCATTGTGCTGGAAATGCCGGGCAGCCAGGTAGCCGCCGGGATGCCACGCGGTGTCATCATTGGCGCGGCCGTTTTGTTGCTGCTGTTGGCGATTGGGGCGGGCGCTTTTGCCCTGCTGTCTGGGCGGCAAACGGTGGCGGAGGCGACGGCCGTGCCGCTGCCGTCTACTGATGTGCCGGTGGTGGTTGTGCCCACAGCAACGGCCGTGCCGGAAATGGAGGTGTCGGAGGCTGGCGCTGACCTGCTGCTGCAACCCGGCCTGGAAGGGGTGACGTGGGCCATCGGTGATGGCGAAAGACAGCCGGCCAAAGAGCCGGCCACCCTCCAGTTTGCCGCCAGTGATCTGTTAACGTTGGTGAACGGCCGTACCGCTGCCGCCGACCGCCCCAATATCACTAATCTTATCCTGCCGGCCCAGGTGCAGTTGTTTTTGGATGGGGAGACGGAAATGACGTTGACGGCCGTGCAGGGCGTCCAGGACAGCGACGAAACGCGCGTCAGGCTGGAAAATGGTTTGTTATTGGTCGAAATGCCGGAAGGGGAAGCAAGCCGTGTGGTGATAGTGAGCGCGATTGGTGATGAGGCCTGGCTGGAAAATCCTGGCCTGATGGTCGTGCAGTATCAGGATGACCCTTTCACCTTTATGGTCGCCTGCCTGGAGGCAGAGGGATATTGCCGGTTGACGTATGACGACAGCCCATATGATCTGGTTGCCGGGCAGTATATTTGTTTTGGAAACTGCCCGGTAGTGGCGGCCATTCAGCCGGTTGATATTGGTGAATATGCCTATTTAGCGCCGGGGTTGATTGTGGTGGCTACGGCCGTGCCTACCGCTACCGATACTTCCACTCCTACGGCCACCAACACGCGCCGCCCAACCACCCCGCGTCCGGGTGAACCAACAGTTACCGCCACAGCGACAACGGCCGTGACCCCGACCTCGGATAATTCTGCCCCGCCACCGCCGCCCGGCGCGACGGCCACAAATGTCCAGCCGCCAACCCTGACAAACACACCGCCTCCCGGTACCACCGCCACCAATACGCCGCCGCCTACCAATACACCCCCCGCAACTAACACGCCGCGGCCGTCCACCAGTACGCCGCGGCCGCCTACGAGTACGCCACAACCACCTACCAACACCCCTGTACCGCCTACGAACACGCCACAACCGCCTACCAATACCCCCATACCGCCTACCAGTACGCCGCAGCCGCCAACGGCAACGCCGGAACCGCCAACGGCAACGCCGGAACCGCCAACGGCAACACCGGAACCGCCAACGGATACACCACCTCCACCGCCAACCGATACGCCTGATGCCAGACCAACAGATACATCTGCCCCTCAGCCATAGCAGGGCGTTTCCAAAGTCAGACTAAGTACAGCTTTGCATAAATATGTTCCGAGAATAAGAATGTGAGATACTTGAAGGTCGGAGGATACACAACATGCGTGGACCCAAACCACAATATCCCATACAGATCGTTGACAATGAAATAGCCGATATGCGACAACTCGTCAACTCGCGCAATGCGCCTCAAGGTAAAGTGAAGCGAGCCAAAATTATCTTGTCTGCCCATGAACATCCCGAATGGAGCAATCAGGATATTGCTCATGCGGTAGGTTGCAGTGACCGCATGGTGCGTAAATGGCGTCACCGTTGGAGCGAAACAAAAAGCTTAGCTGACCTGCCACGTCCGGGTGCCCCCCGGCGTTTTTCCCCCTGAGGTTCGCGCACAAGCCACCGCGTTGGCTTGCAGCATTCCCCAAGAAAAAGGAAAGGCATTGAGTCGGTGGAGTCTGGCCGCAATCGTGGCCCAACTGATAGCTCTGGGGCTGATCAGCGATATGGCTGTCAGCACTGTCAGCCGTTGGTTTGCGGCGGAAAAGCTCAAGCCGTGGCGTTATCACTCCTGGCAGCACATCCTGAACCCGGAAACCTTTCTGGAGTGGGCGCGACCTGTCTTGCAGTTATACGAACAAGCAAAGGAGCTGTTGGCAAGTGGCGTCTGGGTCGTCTGTGCCGATGAGAAAACTTCCATTCAAGCACGAGAACCCGAACAGGAAACACGTCCGGCACAGCCTGGCAAACCAGTTTTAGTCGCCCCCCGTTATCATCGTCGCGGTTTCCTGCACTTGTTCGCCGTCTTGAGCGTGGCCGATGGTAACAAATGGGGACAGACTTTTGAGCGTAAGCGCTTTGTAGACTTTCAGACTTTCCTATTAGAAACCTTGTTTCCTGAAGCTATGCGACGTGGTGTACGTAAGGTCAAACTCATTCTGGACAATGGCACAACCCATGCCCCCAAGCAATTACAGGAGTGGCTGGATAGGCAAGCTGAGGTCAATAACTGGCCCTTTACCATCGAAGTGATTTGGTTGCCCGTTAACGCTTCCTGGCTAGACCAAATTGAAATCTGGTTCAGCGTCTTACAACGGAAGTTATTGCAACCAAACGACTTCGATTCATGTGACGAGTTAGCAGAGGCCATATTCGATTTTATAAAGTGCGAAAATCAAGCACCCAAGCCCATCAATTGGACGTATACGGTGCAAAAGTTAGAATCAAAACTCGGAATAAATTAACGCAAAGCTGTACTAAGTCAAATGAAAAATTCGACCGACCTGTTATTTTGTTTGGAAAGGTACTGTTTGGAGCGTTTTTCCTAAGTTGAAACCGCTCCAGTTTGAAGGAAAAAGTTAAAACCCGCCGAATTTGTAAAAAAATAAGGTATCATGTCTGACCAACACCCCAACACCTCATCACCTCATCACCCTATCACCTGCTCACCTGCTCACCTGCTCACCATTCTGCTGCTCATCCTGGCGCTGGCGGCCGGGCTGCGCTTCTGGCGGCTGGCGGAGATGCCGCCTGGCTTTTACCACGACGAGGCGTATAACGGGCTGGATGCCCTGTCATTGGTGCAGGGCAAAACGTTCCCCCAGTTTTACGAGGGGTGGGAATTGTACCAATACGACGCCCACGCGGAACGGCCCCCTCAGGAGACACGCTGGCCGCTTTTTTTTGAGGGGAACTACGGCCGTGAACCGCTGCACATCTACCTCATGGCCCTCAGCATCAAGCTGTTTGGCGCCACCCCCTTTGCCATTCGCGCCGTGCCTGCCCTGTTTGGCACATTGGCCGTGTTGACAACGTTTCTGGCGGCAAAGGCGTTGTTTGGGATTAGAGATTGGAGATTGGAGATTAGAGATTGGGAGATTGGCGGTGGGGACACCGCGAGATTGGGAGATCACGTTTCACGCATCACGCATCACGCATCACCGATTACCGATCACCGATTACCGATCACCATCCTCACCCCCCTCGTCGCCGCCTTCACCCTGGCCGTCCTCTTCCCCGCCGTTCACTTCAGCCATTTTGGCCTGCGCATGATGGTGTTTGTTTTTGTGGAGACCCTGGCCGTCTACTGCTTCTGGAAAGGGGTGAATGGGCGTGTTTACGTGTCAGGTGAACAAGTGTCAGGTGTTCAGGTGTCAGAGGTTAAGTCACCCCCTCACCTTGTCACCCCCTCCACCCTCTGGTTCATCGCCGCCGGTTTTCTGCTGGGGCTGGGGGTTTATACCTATGCCGTGGGGCGGCTGCTGCCACTCTTGTTTGTCTTATTTGTGCCCTACTGGTTCTGGCGGGAGCGGGCGGCGATGCGGCAGCAATGGCTGAATGTGGCGTTGATGGCGGGCACGGCCGTACTCACCGCCCTGCCCATTCTCCTCTACTTCTGGCGCTACCCCTACTTTTTTGTCTTTCGCATGGCCTATGTCAGCAACAAAGGTGTCGGTGCGGTAGAGGGAAAACCGTGGCTGACCTGGCTGACAAATGTCTGGCGGGTTGTGGGTGGCCTGTTCTGGCAGGGAGAGACACATCTACGGCATAATTTACCAGGACGGCCGTACCTCGACCCCCTGCAAGCAATCTTCTTCCTCACCGGTACCATTGCCTCTCTCAAACACCTGCTGCACCCGCGCCTCATGTTCCTCTACCTGTGGCTGTTGGTGATGCTGCTGCCCACCGTCCTCAGCGGCGACGCCCCCCACTTTGGCCGCCTGTCCGGCGCCGCGCCCGTGATTGCTATTTTTGTCGGGCTTGGGGTGGAATGGATTGGTAATCGGTTATCGGTTATCGGTAATCGGCTATTCGCCAACCACCGATTACCGATTACCGTTTACCGATTACTGATTACTGTACTCTTGCTCAGCGCCCTGTGGACGACCTATGACTACTTCTGGCGTTACGGCCGTCACCCTGAACTGGCGGCCGACTTTTACCTGCCGGATTGGGAGATGGGGCAATATGCCGCCAGTTTTGGCCCGGACACGGCCGTGTACCTCACCCCCACCCAGGAAGAACTGGCGACGATCTATTTTGCCTTGGGCGGCCCGGAGCGGCTGCAAAACTATGCCGGGGAAGAAGGCGCCGTCCCGTTGGGCATCCCAGGGCAGCAGGTGTTGTATCTGGTACGGCCGTCAGCAGTTACCAGCCTACAAAATCTGCAAAACGCTTTCCCGGACGGCCGTTTGGGTACACCTGGCGCCGATTACATCCCCTTCATCGTGCCGGCCACCGCGCCACGACTTTTAACGGAACAGGCCATTGACCACCGCTTTGGCGACCAGATTCGTCTGGTGGGTTGGACGGTGGTAGAGCAAGAAGGGAGTACGGCCGTGACCCTTATCTGGGAAGCGCTGACCCCCATCTCTCAGGATTACACCGCCTTCGTTCACCTGGTCGGGCCAGATGGCGCACCGGTAGCCCAATTAGACCGCCAACCGGGCGGCCATCCTACCAGCAGTTGGCGGCCCGGCGAATGGGTGATGGACACCTTTGTCATTCCCCTGCCCCCTGGTAATACAGTGGACGATTTGACCATTCAAACCGGTTTTTATTATCTGCCCACCCTGGAACGGTTGGGAGAAACAGCGGCAATTGGTAATCGGTAGCCGGTAAACGGTAATTGGTGGCCGGGGAAGCTTAAATGCCAGATCATCCCCTTCGCGGGTATACAACCTTGTATTCAACGGCCGTTGCGGTAAACTCCCCCCATGACAACCGCACATCCCCACCCTCTCAAACGCTTAACCGCCTACTCCCACCGCTACCGGCGGCGAGTCACTCTGGCAACGATCTGTTCCGTTCTCAACAAACTGTTCGACCTGGCCCCACCCGTGCTCATCGGCATGGCCGTAGACGTAGTCGTCTTGCAGGAGGAATCCTTTATGGCCGGGCTGGGTTTTGCCACCGTGCAAAGCCAATTGGTGGCGCTGGGTATGTTTACCCTTCTCATCTGGGCGTTGGAGTCCCTGTTTGAATACCTCTTCTCCGTCTTATGGCGCAATCTGGCCCAGGACATCCAGCACGATTTACGCCTGGACACCTACACCCACGTGCAAACACTGGACATGGCCTACTTTGAAGAACGCAGCACCGGCGGCCTGATGGCGATTTTGAACGACGACATCAACCAGTTGGAACGCTTTCTGGATGTGGGCGCCAATGACATCATCCAGCTAATCACCACCATCATCGCCATTGGCGGCGCCTTCATCGTCCTGGCCCCGTCGGTAGCCTGGATGACCATTTTACCCATGCCCTTTGTCATCTGGGGCACACTGAAGTTCCAGCAGAAATTAGCGCCAAAGTATGCGGCCGTGCGCGAACAGGTTGGTTTTCTCAACGGCTTCCTGGGCAATAATCTGGGCGGCATTGCTACCGTGAAAAGTTACACGGCCGAAACCTACGAAGTGGGCCGCATTCGGGAGCAAAGTGAACTGTATCGCCAGAAAAATGAGGCGGCCATTCAACTCAGTTCCGCCTTTGTGCCCCTCATTCGTATGATCATTGTGCTTGGTTTTGCCGCCATTATGATTTTTGGTGGGCTGCTGGTGGTGCAGGGGCAGTTGAATGTGGGTGTGTACAGTGTGCTGGTGTTTATGACGCAGCGGCTGCTCTGGCCGCTGACCCGCCTGGGGCAGACGTTGGATTTGTACCAGCGGGCCATGGCGTCCACGAACCGGGTGTTTGATTTGTTGGACACACGGCCGTCCATCCTCGATGGCAAAGAGTCGCTGCCCCTGCCGGACGTGCGCGGCGAAGTCACCTTTGCCAACGTCAACTTCCGCTACCGCTGGCAGGATTACGAAGGCTACACCGACAACCGCCCACACGTGTTGAACAATCTATCGCTGCACATTCCGGCGGGGGAGACGGTGGCGATTGTGGGGCCAACCGGCTCTGGCAAGACGACGGTGATCAAGCTGCTGCTCCGCTTTTATGAGGTGGAAGAGGGCAGCGTGTGTCTGGACGGTAGTGACATCCGCACCTTGCCCACCCACGACCTGCGCCGGGCTATCGGGCTGGTGAGCCAGGATGTGTTTTTGTTTCATGGCACCGTGCGCGAGAATATCGCCTATGGCACATTCGACGCCACCCTGGACGAAATTGTCGAGGCTGCCAAAGTGGCCGAAGCCCACGACTTTATCACCCAACTGCCCAACGGCTATGACACCATCGTCGGCGAACGCGGGCAGAAGCTGTCCGGTGGGCAGCGCCAGCGCATCTCCATCGCCCGCGCCGTACTCAAAGACCCGCCGGTGCTCATCCTGGACGAAGCCACCTCCTCGGTGGACAACGAGACGGAAGCGGCCATCCAGCGTTCGATGGAGCGCATTTCGGTGGGGCGCACCATGATCGTCATCGCCCACCGCCTCTCCACCATCCGCAATGCCGACCGCATCTTCGTGCTGGAAAACGGCATCCTGCGCGAACAGGGGACGCACGATGAACTGGCGCGGCAAGATGCGGGGATTTATGCCGGGTTGTGGCGGGTGCAGACGGGGGAACGGTAATCGGTTATCGGCTAAGAGCGGCATAGATTTCGTGGAGGAAGCGGCTGGGGTAGGTGGCTAACTGTTCGGTGTGGTTGAAGCCGGTTTGTTGGGCCAGTTTGACCCAGGTCTTATAGGAGAAGGGATAGGGTACCCAGTGGTTGCCCTGGTCGCTGTTGTATTCGATGATGAGCAGACGGCCGTGCGCCTCTTTCAAATACCCCTTCACCTGTGACAACACCGGCCCCTTGTTGGCTACAAAGTGGAGCGAGTTCGCCATCACCACCCCGTCCAGCGGCGGCAGCGCCAACGGGCGGGTAAAGTTGGCCTGAATGGTGTGCAGGGTGACGTGGGGAAAGGCGTGGTGCATCTGTTTGGTGAGCGATTGCAGGGCACGGCCGTCTCGATCCACCGCATAAATCTCGCCACCCGGCCCAATCAACTCCGCCAGCGCCAGTGTAAACGCCCCCTCGCCCGCCCCCAAATCGGCCCACACCCCGCCGGGGCGCGATATGCCGTTTTGCAATAATCTGACGTGATTGTTGTGGTTCATGGTGACGAGTGACGAGTGATGCGTGAACCGATTACGGATTACCGATTACGGCCACCGCCCCAATCCGGCTGCGGCGGAGGGCGCGGGAGGAGAGGGCATACACGGCCGTGAGCAAATAACCCGCCGCCGCCAGCATGTAAATAGCGCGAATGGGCATACCCACATCAACCAATGCCGCATAAGTCAGACCAGACAGCAAAAAGACCACATTCCACCCCATCTCCCGCAAGGAATAGACCCGCCCCAGTTTGTCCTCATCCACACTCGTTTGCAGCAGCGTATTTTGGGCCACATCGCGCAGAGCAAACGTTGGGCCATATAAAACGGAGATGACGATAGTAACGGTTACGCTGCCCGTTTGGGCATACACAATGGTCAACAGCCCCATCAAAAAGGCATTGACGATGATGATGCGCCCCGGCCAACGCATGATGATGCCGGACACGGCCGTAGCCAATACCGCCCCCAACATGACCCCTGTATAAAACGCCCCATTTTGTAGCCCCCACACCTGCGGCTCCGCGTTTAAGGCCTGCTCCACAAAGACCAGCATCAACGCCGAAGTCCACACGCCATGCGGGATATGTTCCAGCCACTCCATCGTCACCAGCGTCCGCGCCAGTTCGTGATGGCGCAAATAGCGCGCCCCATCTTTCACCGACTGCCACAGCGGGACTTCGGGCGCTTGCTGCATGCGCCGTTCCCGCTCTGTTACGCCCAAATGAATGGCGCTAATCAAGGCCGCCGATGCCAGAAAGGTGAGCAAATCCAGCAATATCAGCGCCCGCAAGCTGACCCACACCACCAGAAAGCCGCCCAAAATATAACCAAACGCCTGGGTGCCCTGCACCGTGCCGGACATGACCCCATTCGCCCGCGCCAGTTCATCCCGGCGCACAATCGCCGGTAAAATCGCCATGCGCGCCGGGGTATAAAACGCCGTCATCGCCCCCAACCCGGCCACCACCAGATAGATCAGCCACAGGTTTAGTTGGCCGCTCCAGGTAAACACAAGCAGCAATGATACCAACGTCGCCCGCACCAGGTCGGCCGTCACCATCACCCGGCGGCGCGAATGGCGGTCTACAATGGCCCCGGCTACCGGACTGAGCAGGAAGATGGGCAGCAACGTGGCGGCCATCACCCCCGCCGTTTGCAGCGCCGAACCGCTCGTCTGAAAAATAGTGACCATGATGCCGACCGTGTATAGCACATCGCCAATACCGGAAACGAGTACGGCCGTCCACAACAACGCAAAATTACGATTCTTCAATAATTTACCCATGTACGCCTCATCAGAAATCCTTCCCCTTCATCCGTTTCGGTTTATACCTGAATCCGGCACGTAAATATACGATCCTTTGATCAATTGTCTTGATCCTTTGGGCAGGTCAAAGAGTTTGGTTTGTAGTAACGGCTTTAGCCGGATTATCCCACCCAAATAGAGTTCCTTGTTTTGCCTGCCATACAACTGTGATGTACTCTCTTAATAGATTGGTTCAATCTTGAAGATCGAACCAATCTCTACACTGATTAAAAGGGGTTTTCATGGATTCATTTTCCGCAGCGTCGCATCACGACGTGCTTGTTTTGTTAGTTCAAATCACCATTCTGCTCTTTACCGCCAGGGCGTTGGGCGAAATTGCGCAGCGATTAGGCCAGCCTTCCGTCGTCGGCGAGATTTTGGCCGGCATCATCTTGGGGCCGTCCCTGTTAAGCAGCCTGTTTCCGGCCTTTGGCGCGTGGATTGTGCCGCAAACGGCCGTGCAAGGCTACCTGCTCGAAGTCATCAGCCTGTTAGGGGCCATGTTTCTGCTGCTCATCACCGGCCTGGAAACCGATCTCACCCTCATCAAACGCCATGCACGCACGGCCGTTGGCGTCTCTTTTGGCGGCATTGTGGTCACCTTTTGCACCGGTTTCTTGTTGGGCCAATATCTGCCTGACTTTCTATTGGCCAACCCCACGCAACGGCTGGTGTTTTCCCTCTTTGTGGCTACCGCCATGTCCATCTCCGCCATCCCTGTTATCGCCAAAGTCCTCATGGACCTCAACCTGATGCGGCGCGACATCGGCCAGACCATCATCGCCGCCGGCATGAGCGATGACACCATCGGCTGGATGTTGCTCTCGGTGGTCGCCGGGCTGGCCACCGGCGAAGCAATCAGCGCCGGTTCCGTTTTGCAAACAGTCGGCAGCGTTCTGGCCTTCATGGTACTCAGTTTCACCGTCGGCCGTTGGATCGTCAAAAAATCGCTGGACTATGTGCAAGACGAAGTTATCAGCCGGGATAAATTGTTAACCCTGGTGATGGTCTTTACTTTCGCCTGGGGTGCGCTCACCCAGGCGTTCAACCTGGAAGCCGTATTGGGCGCATTTGTCATCGGTATCCTGTTTGGGCAAATGGCCCGCCTGCCAGAAACCGTGCATCACAAACTGGAAAGCATGGCGCTAGGCATCTTTTCGCCCATCTTTTTCGCCGTTGCCGGTCTTAAGGTCAATATCCAAAATCTGTTCGACCCGCAGTTGATCTTGATTACCCTGCTGGTCATTGCCGTCGCCACCGGCGGCAAAGTGGTGGGCACCTATCTGGGGGCGCGGCTCATTGGTCGGCGTGATCATTGGACATCCCTCAGCTTTGGCGCGGGGTTAAACGCGCGGGGAGCAATGGAGATTATCATCGCCACCATTGGCCTGAACCTGGGCATCCTCTCGCAAGATATGTTTTCCATCATCGTCATCATGGCGATGACCACCTCGCTGATGGCCCCCCCGGCGCTGCGTTGGGTACTCAGGCGAGTTACGCCAGAGGAGCAAGAACTCAGACGGCTGCGGCAAGAAGAGATGGCTGTGGGCAGCCTGGTAGCTAACGTCCATCGGGTTTTGCTGCCGGCCCGCCAACGGCCGGGCGGCGGCGCGGCCCAAACCATTGAAGCCCAACTGCTCAAGAAATTGGGGCAGAATCTCAACCTGTCGGTGACGCTGCTCACTGTCGCGGCCAAAGGGGAGCGCGCCAGCGGCCTCACCTACCTGAACGAACTCTCACCCCTTTTTGACCAGCATGAATTGGTTAAAAAGGTGATTGAAGGCGGCCATGCCGCCGAGTATATTCTGGATGAGGTGCGCAAAGATTATGATCTGATGGTATTGGGCGCTTCGGAGGAAAACCGGGGATCGGACGTGTTATTTACGCCGCTGGTAGATTACCTGGTGCGGCTCTCGCCTTGCCCCACCATCATTGTGCAGGGGCAGCGAGTGCAGAGTGACTGGCTGCCCCGCCGCATCCTAATCCCCACCAATGGTAGTGAAGCGGCGCGGCAGGCAGCCGACCTGGGCTTTGCGCTGGCAACAAATGGTGAAGAGATCATCATCTTGCACGTGGTGGTGGAAGGCAAGAGCAATTACAGCCCGGATGCCAGCGGCGAGATGCTAGAGCGGCAACTGGCGATTGGCTGGCATATGGTGGATGAACTGCGGCAGCGGGCGGAAGCGCGTGAAGTCAAAGCGGATACAGAAGTGCGCGTGGGGCCAGACCCGGAAACAATGATTATGACGGTTGCCAGGGAGAAAGAGGCAGACCTCATTATTCTGGGCACCGACGTGCGCCCCGGTACCGACCGGCTGTTTCTGGGGCCAGGCGTTGACCGCATCCTCAAAGGTTCACCCTGCCCGGTGGTTGTGTTGAATAACTAACACCGTACTCACCCCACCACCAGATAGAGCAGCATGGTCACGGCCGTGCGTGCCATCACACTATGCGGTAATTTGGCGGGCATATGAATCCAGGTACCGGGCACGGCCGTTGTCTTTTCCTCGCCCAACTGCAAATCCGCCTCGCCACTTAGAAAGTGCAAAATGGCCGGGTAAGCGGCCGTATGCTCCGTTAACTCTTCCCCGGCGGCAAAACCAAACAGCGTCACCTTCACATGGTCACCGCTCAACACCTTGCGGCTGACTATCGTTTCCACCGGTATCTCCGGCAGCAGTTCGGGTAATTGTTGAATAACCGTTTCGTTCATAAAAAACTCCATCTGGTAATTGGGTAATTGAGTAATTCGGTAATTACCCAATTACTTCTTTTTCCCCCGCGCCAACCCCAAGCCCACCATGCCAAAAAACATCAGGATAGCCAGCGCATTCAGCAGGCCACCCCACTGCCGCAGCGCCAGATTGACCATTTGCCAATCGCCTACTACCCGCATGAATAATGAGGTTTGCAATAGTAGCGTAGGGATATAAAACCCGTTATGGAAGGCCACCGGCAAACCGGTAACGGCCGGGAAAATAATCAGCGCATGGGCAAAAATCATGCTGAAAACAAATCCTAAAAAGATGGCGTGCAGCCACAAATCATAACGCGGCCCGGCCACCAACTGCCCCCAGGCCAGCCCTGCCAGCGCCCCTACCCCCAGCCAGCCATACCCGGCCAGCAAGTTCCGGCCAATATAACCGGTAAGCGCTGTTTGGCGCGCCGTGCGCCGGGCTATATCAAAGCGCAGCAGCCAGGCCGCCAGCGCCAACATGCCCAGGCTGTTGAGCCGGACGCCCATGTCAGGCAGATCCAAAGACAGCAGCAGCCCCACGCCAAACACGGCCGTTGCCGCCCCAAAGAACCAAACACTCAACCTGGGCAACCACTGTACCCGGCTTAGTTCCAGTCGCTCACCGACAATGGTCAAAATGAGAAACGCCGCCCACCAGATGACCAGGCGATGCACCGACCAACCGGCCAACCACAACCCATTGCCCACCAGCCAGCAGAGCGCGCCCAATCCCATCACGGCCGTGTACAGCGTTCGGTGTTGGCGAAAGATGAAAAGGGACACGGCCGTGAGCCACACACTGCCCAACAAAATCAACACCTGCCCTACCACCAACGGCAGCCCGATCACCAACCACAACGCCCCCACCCCCGTCACCGCCGCCCCCACCAACCACCAATTACCGTTCACCGATAACCGATGTCCGCCCACTATCCCCAACGCCACCGCCCGCTCCAGGCAGATCAACGTGCCCAAAAAGCCAGATACCATCAGCGGGCCATGCAGGGAGGGGAGCAACGGCCGTAACACCGGCCATCCCCACCCCAACCGCAGCAGCCCCGCCCACAAACCGGCCAGCAGCGCCGCCACCACCAGCGCCATAATCGGGAGTCGCCAACGCCTTTCCATGCCTCAAGTGTACTCCCCCAAAACAAAAACGCCACCACCTGCACAGGTAATGGCGTTTCCATCGGCGGAGCGGCGCATCCTGAGATGCGCCCCGTCTGGCATCTGAGGATGCCAGACTCCTCGTGGTTAAAATTCCCAGACAGTTCTGAATTCGTTAGACTCCGACTGCGCCCGCAGCGGCGCGGTGTGGCCTGGTGAAACCGGCGGCAGCGGCAGCCGGTCGCTTTTTGGCTCGATGGTAACTGGCGGCTCTTGTGCATCCCGCAGCGCCAGCGCCAGCACCTCGCTCAGATGGCTGACCGGGATCAACGTTAGTTCGGCGCGAATGCTGTCCGGCAGTTCTGGTATGTCTTTGGCATTCTCCTTCGGCAAAATCACCGTCTTAATACCGGCGCGGTGGGCGGCAATCGTTTTGGACTTCAGGCCGCCGATTGCCAGCACCTTGCCGCGCAGCGTCACCTCGCCGGTCATGGCCACATCGCGGCGCACCGGGCGGCGGGTAAAGGCGGAGATGATGGCCGTCGCCATGCCAATGCCCGCGCTGGGGCCATCTTTAGGGGTCGCGCCATCCGGCACATGGACGTGTAGGTTTACATGGTCAAAGACTGTTGGCTCCAGCCCGAGAGACCGCGCATTAGCCCGCGCATACGTCAATGCTGCCTGGATGGATTCGCGCATCACATCCCCTAACGAACCGGTTAAAGTAATCTTGCCGTTGCCTTCACTCAGGCTTACTTCAATGGGCAGCGTGTCGCCGCCAAAACCGCTCACGGCCAGACCGGTCACCACGCCCACTTCGTCATTTTCTTCGGCCGTACCATAGCGGTACATCTCCGGCCCCAGATAGTCGGCCACATCTTTTGGCGTAATCACAAACGGCCCCTGCGCCCCCCCCGCCACCTGCACCGCCACCTTGCGCGCAATCCGGCCGATGTGCCGTTCCAGGCTGCGCACCCCCGCTTCCCGCGTGTAATGGCGGATCAGGTGATGCAGCGCCTCGTCTGTAAAGGAGACATCTACCGCAGCAATACCGCTGCCTTCCAACTGTTTACGCAGCAGATAACCGGTGGCAATGCTCGCCTTTTCCTCTTCAATGTAGCCGGGCATGGTGATCGTCTCCATGCGATCCAACAGCGGGCCGGGGATGGTGTTCAACTGGTTGGAAGTGGTAATGAAAATGGCCTGACTGAGATCAAACGGTGCTTCCAGGTAATGATCGGTGAACTTATCATTTTGTTCCGGGTCCAGCACTTCCAGCAAGGCGGAAGCCGGGTCACCGCGCCAATCGGCGCCCACTTTGTCAATTTCGTCCAGCACAATTACCGGGTTATTGGTGCCGGCGTCGCGCAGGGCGCGGATGATGCGACCTGGCATGGCGCCAATGTAGGTGCGGCGATGGCCGCGAATTTCAGCTTCATCCCGCACCCCGCCCAGGCTGATGCGCACCACTTTGCGCCCCATGGCATGGGCGACGGAGGTGGCGATAGAGGTTTTGCCGACGCCTGGTGGGCCATACAGGTTGATGATGGCGCCGCGCATTTTAGCGCCCGCCAGTTTACGCACGGCCACATACTCCACAATGCGCTCTTTCACGTCCTCCAGGCCGTAATGGTCGGCGTCCAACACTTCACGCACATGATGGATGTCCAGGTTATCGGTGGTGCTCTGGCTCCAGGGAAGTTCTACCATCCATTCCAGATACGTGCGGATAACGCTGGATTCAGGCGACTGCGGCCCCTGGTAGTCGAGACGTTTGAGTTCTTTTTCGGCGCGTTCGCGCACGGCCGTTGGCATGCCCGCCTGCACAATTTTGTCCCGCAATTCATCGCCGCTGCTTTCGGCGTCGTCGCCTAACTCTTTGCGAATCGCCTTCATCTGTTCCCGCAGCAGGTATTCCCGCTGCGCCTTGTCGGCCCCTTCGCGGGCGTCTTGCTGAATTTTGCTGCGAATTTCGGCGATGCGTAATTCTTGTTGCAGATGTTCGGTGGCAATTTGCAGCCGCTCCACGCCATGCACGGTAGTCAGCAATTTCAATTCCGTTTCCAACGGCAGGTTGAGCAGCCCGGCGATATAGTCGGCCAACTGACCGGCCGACGTTTTGCTGCGCGTGGTGGCCATCACCTGCTGGTTGGCCTCGCCTAATGTGTCGGCATACTGCTCCAGATATGCAATGGCTGTCGCCATCACCCCCCGATCTGATGAATCGGTCTGGTCGGCAATTTCCTGGTAGGCGCCCATTGTATATGGTTCGTGGTCAACCAGGTCTTGCAGCCGCACCCGGTGCCGCAGTTCCACCAACATCTGCACCCCCATGTGAGGGGCGCGCAAAATATCGCGTACCGTTGCCAGGATGCCGACGGGGGCCAGATCATCCATTTGCGGCAGTTCCACATCGGGGTTGTATTGCACCAGGATCAGGAGATCGCCATTTGCTTCGACGGCCGCCTGGGCGGCAGCCAGTGAGCGCCGCCGGCCGATAGAAATTGTGGTGGTCACGCCAGGAAAAACTGCCCCACCCCGTAACGGGACGATGGGAATGCGCTTCAGTTCAGATTGCTTACTCATTTATCATTTTCCTCGAAGAGATTGGGAAGTAAGAGATTGGAGATAGGTTCATCTCCAATCTCAGATGGGTTTTGATACATGTTCAAATTTGATTGGTAATAGTTCGCCGCTTTGCACTCTACATTAGTTTGCGGAGGATCAATTCTCAATAGTCCTATGGTCTACTCCGCCTAAAGCAGGGTGACACGATAGTCCTACTTCAGAAAATCGTCAGAATGAGTGGCTCAGACCCTAAGGGTTTTCTGAAACCCTTAGGGTCTTGCTGATGGGTGGCGGGTAATGGATAGTCAGGGGATAATTGTTTGTAGTAGGGACTTTAATGCCGTCAGAAGGCGATAAATCGCCTACTACGAACGAATTTACGGAGGGAAATAAGATGAAGCAGATGTATATCAACGGCCGTTTCACTCCCAGTGAGTCCGGCGAAACCATGACTATCCTCAACCCGGCTACCGAAGAAGTGCTGGATAGCGTGCCCAACGGCAGCGAAGTGGATGCGTACAAGGCAGTGGCCGCAGCGCATACCGCCTACCAAAGCTGGCGGCAGGTCTCCGGCCTGGAACGGTGTGAAATGTTGCACGAAGCCGCCCACAAAATGAAGGCGCAGGCGGCCGAATTGGCCGAACTGCTAACGCTGGAAGAAGGCAAACCACTGCCGGAAAATGAAGAGGAACTGGAGTGGACGATTGGCACCTTTGACTATTACGCCGAAATGGCCCGCACCTATCGAGGGCGGGTGCTGGCCCCGGCGGTGAGCAGCCAGTTCAACTTTGTGCTCAAAGAGCCGTATGGGGTGGTGCTGTGCATTGTGCCCTTCAACTTCCCGCTGCTGCTGATGGCCTGGAAGGTGGCCCCGGCGCTGGCGGCGGGCAACACCGTCATCATCAAACCGGCGGAAAAAACGCCGTTGACCACGCTGCGGCTGGCGGAGATGGCCTTTGACCATTTCCCGCCGGGCGTGGTGAATGTGGTCACGGGCGAGGGCGCGCGAGTAGCCGAGCCGATGGTCAAACACCGGGATGTGCCGGTGATTGCGTTTACGGGGTCTACGGCCGTCGGCCAACGCATTGCCACCCTCGCCGCGGCGCGCATCAAACGCACCCACCTGGAATTGGGCGGCAAGGATGCCTTTGTCATTGCCCCGGATGCGGATGTGGAGACGGCCGTAGAAGCCGTGGCCTATGCCGCCCTGATCAACGCCGGGCAGGTGTGTACCTCGACGGAGCGGGTGTACGTGCCCGACCACATGCTCAAGCCGTTCAGCGAAGGGCTGGCCGATTTTGTCAGTGGGCTGCGTCTGGGGCCGGGTCTGGAACCCACCACCGACATGGGGCCAATGGCCGATCCGAAGTACCGCGCTAAAGTGGAAGACCACATGGCCGACGCGGTGCAGAAGGGGGCCAAGGTGTTGGTGGGGGGGAAACGGCCGTCGCGCCTGGATCGTGGCTTCTACTATGAACCGACCGTGCTTACTCACGTCAACCACGACATGGTTTGTATGCGCCAGGAAACGTTTGGCCCCACCATTCCGATCATGGGCTACAAAACATTCGACGAAGCCATCGCCCTGGCCAACGACAGCGACTATGGCCTGGGCGCGTGCATCCGCACCAATGATGCCAAACTTGCCAAACGATTCTTTGAAGAGGTGCAGGCGGGCACGATCTGGATTAACGACCCGCTGACGGACAATTACGGCGGGCCGTTTGGCGGCTTCAAGATGAGCGGCAACGCCCGCGAACTGGGCGAGGAAGGGTTAGCCAGCTTCCTGGAAACCAAACATGTGCATTGGGACTTCGACGACACGCCAAAAGATTACTGGTATCCGTATTAGCGCAGCAATTCTCAATTTGGAGCATGGGTCGCCGGGCGTTTGTCAGTGGGTGATTTTCGGCAGGTTCGGGGTGATAGGCTTTTCTCCATATTAGATTTAAGGCAGATCCGGGCTCCAAATGGGGGGGCGGACATCATAGAAGCCTTGTAATATCTGGCGCCAGGTGGCGTCCTCTAGATTGAATATATAGATGCCAGTCACTTCTGGTGGCCTGTTCCCAAGAGTAAACACAATTTCACGGCCGTCTGGAGACCAGTCACAGCATAAACCAAAGGGAGCATCTTGCAATATCAGGGAGGTTTCCACGTTCTGCCCATCACGGCTCATGGCGTAATGGGTGAAGGTTGTCTGATCATCGGGGAGAGTGTCGTAGTGACCATCGGCGAGAGCATCGTAGGTATTTAGAATGAACTCGATAGACTGCCCGTCTGGACGCCAGCGCCATACAGCTAAATTGTCAAGTTCATCCTCAAAAGTGAATAATAAAAGAGGCGGCGAGACTGCTTCTAGTTCTTGAAGGTATATATGCCAATTGTGATTCCGATCTCGGTTAAGCGCCAGAAATGCATCCCCTTGAGGGGACAAGAGATAGTAGCCTGAACGATAAGGCAACTCGAATACCCCTATCACCTGTGATTCCGTCTGATCAGGACATACCTGCTCCACAGAGACGGTCTCAAATTCCGTGGCCCGTTGAATATCTGACCACCATATCACCAGGCAATCTGTCCCTGGCATAAAGTCAAATCCCCGCATCCAATCCGCTTGCTCAAAGGGAGTAGTCACAAGTTCCAGCGGATTGCTGTTGTTCAGGTCAGCCAGGAATAACCTGTACCCTTGCTCTGACCAGGCCCAGTAAGCCATTTTGGCGCCATCAGGCGAGAAACGAATAGACTGGATCTGGATCTCAGGATGAATGTTAAGCTGGGATACTGGCCTCAGGCCAGAACCATCGCTGTAAATCTGGTACCAACCCCACTCATGTACCGCATCATCACCACAAATGGAATATCCGGCTTCACACGGCCCGCCGGCAAAAAGAATGGGCCAGACCGGGCCAGGAATCTGAGTAAAGGTGGGGCTGGGAGTAAAAGTGGGTGTGGGACGGCGGATAGGCTCTGGGGTGAGAGGGGGTTTGGCCGTTATTGTGGCCAGCATATCTTCAATGGATAATGTCACCCGTGGAGGTTCAGGGGTTGGCTCCATGATGAAAGCGGTTAGCATGGCCTGAATGTCAGCAGGGGGTAATGTTGCTGTTTCACCTGGCGCAGTATTGGTGAGTGCGGAGGGGAGTGGCGTACTGCTGGCAGTGAGACGGGTAACGGGAATAGTGGCGGCTATTTCCGGTGTGGGCGTACAGGCGGCCAATGCCAACCAGAGTGAGAAAATTAGACTCAGCAGAATCAGTTGTTTGGTCATTGTAGCTTCCGTTTCCGGTAATCGGTGGGGGGAAGGGCCTCCTGAGAGCAAACAGGATAAGCATGATCGAACACAGTGGCGATCGCTTTGGTTCCAGCAAAAGGCGCCTTCAAAAATAGTGGCGCTATCTGGGCCGCGACAATAGGCGGCTTTTGTAAACCCAATAAAATTACAGCGACTACACATAGTATTATCGTGGTTATCATAAATTTTCTGGACATTCGTCTTTTCTCCGTGCAAAGATTTTCGGGCTCTTTGGGATTTCGTGGGGTTTGGCGTGAAACGTGAGGCGTGAAACGTGATGTCTCTCTGGTCACGTTTCACGCTTCACGGGTTGTCAACTCCTGAATTCCTGAAGACCCGATTTTCGATTTTTAAGGTACATCTGCCTGCCAGTTTTGAATAAGGGGTACATCACTATAGAATTCCGAAAGAATTTGCCGCCACTCGCCGGTTTTTAAATCGAGAATATAAATGCCGCTTGCCTCTGGTGTATAATCAGTCATGCCGAAGAAAGCGATTTCCCGGCCATCAGGCGACCAATCCCCATTGATGCTGAATGGCAGTTTAAGCTCAAGAGAGTTATCATCCCTTACTCCCTTTCGATCAATCGTATACAATAGAATTTGTATTAAACCATCTGGTTCACCGTGTTGCAGGAAAAATTCCACCTTTTGCCCATTCGGCTGCCAACGTATTGGCCCACTAATAAACCATGTCTCATCTTCTGCTGAAAACAATAACTGAGGTGGCTGTTGGCTACCAAATTCGTAAATATAAATCTCGGGAACACCACTTGTACTCCGGGTAGTAATCAGGATGGCATCTCCCTCAGGAGAAAGGTGATAGTCGTTGAGAGCAGGCCGTAAATCAGGGAATTCAATTGTCTCTAGAACCTGGGGAGCAGCAGAAGTACATAGCTTTGTTACGGTGAGCGTTTCAATTGTGGGCATTTTGTCCAACCCAGGTGAGGTATATATGGCTAGACAACCTGTTTCCGATAGGAACCTGAGGTCACGAAATCGTCCAGACAAAGGCCCCAGGTCACTTGCGTTTCCATTGTTAACTTCTGCTAACGTAACGTGTAGTTCAGTATCCACTCCAGAGCGTACCAGGTAAGCCAGTTGTGTCCCATCGGGTGAGAGGTATGGATAACCCCACATGTCAGCCAGGAAAGTGCCTGTGTCTTCTAATGCAACCAGGTTAGAGCCATCACTCTCAACTACATACCATTGGGAACGCTGGCTCATAAACAGGTCGTTATTACAACTGACATTTGTGTTTGGGCACGGCACAGCCTGGAAAAGGATGCGCCATGTAAGGCCGGGATATGGGGTGAGCGTAGGTCGAAGTGTCGGCGTTGCCGAGGGTGTAATCGTAGGCAATGGGGGTTTGGCCGTTTGCGTCGCCAGGATGTCCTCGATGGATAATGTGACCATTGTGGGGATGGGGGTGGCTTCCGCCAGCAGGGCGATCTGGGTAGCCTGGATATCGGCAGCCAATGGCGTGGTGGTAGCTGATGGAACGTTAGTAGAAATATTCGAGTGCGGCGTGCTGCTGGCAACCAGACGAGTAGGGGGTATCGTGACGGCCGTGTCTGAGGTAGGCGTACAACCAGTCGTGGCCAGCCAGCTAAAAAAAAGCAGACTTATCAAGACCATTCTATTGATCATTTTGTCCTCCGTTATCGGTTATTGGTTTCCGGCTTACGGGATAGCAGTTAACCAGGCGGGGTGGCGGTAGACGCCGGTCGGGCTCACCTGGATGGGCGTCTCACCTGGCGTCCAGGTCCAGACGCTATCGTTCACAGTGAAGGCCAGACGGCCGTCTGGCGACCAGACCGCGTCATATACCAGGCGCCCGGTAAATTGGGTAATTGGGGTTATCTTACCGGTGCTGATCTCCACCTGGTACAGATTGCTGTGCAACGCCAATGGACCCATATTGGCCCGAATCTCATCCGGGTTTTCGCGGTGAACGTAAACCAGACTGTTTCCGTCAGGTGACCAGCGTGGTGGGTAGCCATGCCCGGCATCCACCATAGCTAACAAGGTCAATGGTATACCATGAGCCGGATCAGCCAGCCACAGTTCCCCAATGACAAACGGTATGTTGGTATCCGGCAAGAGAACGTAGGCCAGGTGGCTGCCATCGGGTGACCAGGCAGGGTGAGCGACTATCTCGTCGGGGAACTTCTGCCAGGGAGTAATCTTACCTTCTGCCAGGTTGAGCAAACTTATCTCACTGCCAAAACCCAGGCCATCGCTGGCAGCAGCCACTATATTCTGACCATCGGGCGTGAAAGTGGCCGTGTAGCTACCACGCGGTAAGGAGAGTAACTGCCAGTCGCCGCCCGCAACGGGAATGAGCCACACCTGGTCTGTTTCTATGTCGCGGAAAAGAAACCAATTGCCATCAGGCGACCAGTCCAGAAAGTAACCCTGGGGGAGCAGGGTTTTCTGGAAAGCATTACCTGATTGGTGAAAAAGTCGAGCGAAAAGGGTATCTTCGCAGTTGTATTGCAATATGTAGGCGCTGCCAGTGGGAGCCGCAGAAACCGCGTCAGTCTGGCAGCGTGGTGGGTCTGGCTGGCTGTAAAGAGAAGCAGCCTGAGACAGTTCAGGCATGCCGTTGTTGTTCAGGGGGTAAATCTGGGTAGTTACCCCCCCCCCCGTCAGAAAAATTCACAAAGATCAGGTGTGTGGCCGGGCCAGAGGATGCAGCCGGGCCAGGGGGTATAAGAGGCTGGCTGGTAGTTTGACTCGTAAACAATCCGGCCAGGAGAGATATAACAAGTAAGGCCCAGATACGTCGCCAGATTAAGAAACTGCGTGTCATGGCTATTTCCTCCCGGTGCAGGCGATGGTGGATAATTGTCACTTTCATCAATCACCCGCACACTAATATGACAAAATAAGCAACACAAACCGGTTGACATTGTAACAATTGGACAATGCCGGGTCAATGATCTGCGAGCGTGTGCGGGTGCAAGGTTTATCACCACAAAGCGCCGGTAAAATCCCCGATGCTACTGCCAGCGACCATTTGCCCATTTGGGTCACTTTATCTTTGCCTTAACAAAGTAGCCAAACCGCCCCGAACGGGGTAATTTCCTGGGCATGAAAAGATTAACCCCTGTTCTTTTGCTCACGAGTTTGAGTCTGTTTCTGGGCGTTTCGCTTGTCACCAGCCAGATCATCCCAGACCAGCCGGGCAGCGGTGGCGACCCCACCGCCACGCCCACCTTAACCATCACCCCCACCCTGACCATTACGCCAACCGCCACCGTTACACCAACCACCACGATCACACCAACCGCCACCGCCACCCCTTCAGCCACACCCACGCCGGAACCGCTGCCGCTGACCATCATTTTTCTGCCCGTTATTTTGCATCTCTACGGCCCCATGCCGCCGCCTTATGACATGGCGCAGTTTATGGATTCGGCCAACGGCCGTCTCTATGAAGTGCAGCACAGCGGCGGCTCCCAGGCCCGCCACCAGACGCAACAGAACGGCGGCGACTTCTTTCACACCAAGGGCAATGAAATCAGCGCCGAATGGGAAGAACTGTGGTACACAAACCAGTTCATCTACAGAGGCACCGACACCAGCCCCGGCAACGGCCTCTACTACACCCTGCGTGACAGCGGCATTTATGGCTCCAAATGGGCGCCCCGCTACTGGAATGTAGGTGATGTTTATGAACGGAACCCCACCGTCCTCTTCTTTCGCAAGTCGGATTGTGCCTTTGTGCTGGGCGGGACGCAGCGTAGCTGGCTGCTCTTTGAAGCGTATCATCCCACCTACACTTTCGCCAGCGGGCTGGAACTGGCCCATGTGGTGCAACTGGCCTGGCTGCTGACGCCCAACGGCCAACCGGAGGAGCGGTACTTTTACGCCATTGGCTATGGGCTGGTGGGCTGGTCTAGCCGCACGCATGGCTTCAGCTATATCAGCGAAATCCACGCCCCCGGCCAACGCCCCGACAACACCCGCGAGGTCATCCCCTGCCTGGACACATCTTTCTATTGGACTGACCGCCGGGCGGAACGGCCGTTACCCTACTGGCCCGGCAACCACCGCCGCTAATTGATAGTGCAGACATCCGATTTTTTTGAAAAATCGGATGGCTCCTGGTGATCATTCCTCTCTGCGGAAACCGGCAGCGCGCAGCCGTTCATTTACCCAGGCGGCGTCGCTGTCGTTTAGGGGAGGAGGGGGCACGGCCGTGTAATCCACCGCCCGCACATAAGGCCCCTCCCGGTAAACGCGATTAAACGCAATTTGCAAATCAAGAAGCACATCCGGGTCATCGCCAGCCAGTGGCACCGGGATACAAGGCAGCGGCTCGCGTAAATTGACCGGATAGAGGGTGTAATCCATCCAATTCCCGTGCCGCAAACTGGCGCGATTGAGCAATACCAGGTAATCGGCGTTGAGGGAATCTACGGCCGCTGCCAGTTCCGGGTAGGGGAGCAGGCGACGGCCGTGACGCAAAAAGTCCAGTTCGATCAAGTTGGCATCACTGTTTAACACTTCTTCTTGTTTCGCTTCGTACGCACGGCGGTCAGGGCCGGGCTGTTTGTTAGAAGGGCTGACAATTTCGATCAACGTGATCAATTTGTGACCCCGTTCCGTGTCACGGATTTCCACAAAACGATGCTGAAAGGGATCAGTGTGGACGCGCACTTCGACACCAGCGGTCACTTGTGTACGTGGTTGTTCCAGCACGGCCGTTGCCATGCCACCGGGAAATGCTTTTTCTTGTGGGTAACGCATCACTGTTACATCAGGCACAATACGATGTAACGAACCTGATTCCAGAATGATTCCCAGCTCTGGTCGCTTTTGCAGGCGGGCATAATAGGGATTGGGCAGGAAAACATTGAGGTCAGCACGCAGCGCCGCCGCAAATGCATCGTGAAAATCAGGCCAGATATCTGGTGCTTCCAGGTATGGATCCATGCCCGGAAAAGGGGGGATCTGTAACTCAGGTCTTTCAGCCATAAATTTTTCTCCCAACCGTTCGTCGCCAGGAAATTTAGTCAATGCCGCCATTTTACCTGATTTTGCCCACGAAGTCTTTGCGACTTGCCGGATAGTTACGCCATATGCCATGTGAAAACCATGACGCTTTTTAGACCCAAAAGCCCACATCTTGGGTAAACTAGCGGCAACTTATTCCCACACTCACTATTTGGAGGTATTCCCATGAGTCAATTGAAGCGTCAACGAGTGATCATCGCCGGGGCGGCCGGCCGTGACTTTCACGATTTCAACACCGCCCTGCGCGCCAACGAGCAGATGGAGGTGGTGGCATTCACCGCCACCCAAATCCCCAACATCGAAGGGCGGCGTTACCCGCCGGAACTGGCCGGGCCGCTCTATCCGGCCGGCATTCCCATTTACCCGGAGAGCCAGCTAGAAGAACTCATCCAAAATGAGCAAATTGATGACGTTTTCTTCTCGTATTCCGATGTCTCCCACGAATATGTGATGCACCTGGCGTCGCGGGTGCTGGCGGCGGGGGCCGGTTTTCGCTTGATGAATCCCCGACTGACCATGCTCAAATCAAGCAAGCCGGTCGTCTCCATTTGCGCGGTGCGCACCGGCTGCGGCAAGAGCCAGACCAGCCGCCACGTGCTGCGTGTATTGCAAAATGAACTGGGCTACCAGCGGGTGGTGGCCGTGCGCCACCCCATGCCCTATGGCAATCTGGCGCAGCAGGCGGTGCAGCGGTTTGCCTCCTACGCGGACATGGACAAACACGACTGCACCATCGAGGAGCGCGAGGAGTATGAGCCGTATGTGGAACGGGGCGCCGTCATCTATGCCGGGGTGGATTATGAGCGCATCTTACGCGCCGCCGAGGAGGAAGCAGACATCATCATTTGGGATGGTGGCAATAATGACATGCCCTTTTTCCTCTCTAATTTCCACATTGTGGTCACAGACCCACACCGCCCCGGCCACGAACTGCGCTACCATCCCGGCGAGACCAATTTGCGGCTGGCGGCGGCGGTGGTGATGAACAAGGTGGACACGGCCGATTACCAACATATCCTCACCGTGCAGGAAAATATCCGCCAGACAAACCCTGGGGCAGTGATTGTGAAGGCAGCCTCGCCGATTTTTGTGGACGACCCGGCGGCCATTCGCGGGCAGCGGGTGCTGGTGGTGGAAGATGGCCCCACGCTGACACACGGGGAGATGGCCTATGGCGCAGGTGTGGTGGCGGCGCAGAATTTTGGGGCGGCGGCAATTGTAGACCCACGGCCGTATGCCGTCCGTTCCATCGCTGCCACCTACCAGAAATACCCCAACACCGGCGCCGTTTTGCCGGCCATGGGGTACGGCGGCGACCAGATCGCCGACCTGGAAGAGACGATCAACCGGGCCGATGTGGACATGGTGATCATTGCCACGCCCATTGATCTGGGCAAACTGATCCATATTCAAAAACCGCACCAGCGGGTACGCTACGAATATCAGGATATTGGCACACCCACGCTGACGGCGCTGCTGCAAGAGCGGTTTGCATAGTGATGTATGATGCGTGACACGTGACCAGAGGGCATTCACGCATCACGCATCACGTTTCACTGTATTGCATTATGGCTGAACACGAGATGGCTACGGGCAAACGGCCGTTAACCCACACCGAACTCACCGACATCATTGACCTGTGCTTGTGGGCCGGGCAGATGCTCTTGCAGCACGGGGCCAACAGCCTGCGCGTGGAAGAGAGCGTGCATCGCCTGGGCACGGGGCTGGGCTGTGACTGGCTGGATATTGTGGTGCGCACCGAATCGCTGACCATCACCGCCACCAGCGGCGACGAATTCCGCACTAAAACGCGGCGGGTGGTACGGCTGGGGATCAACATGGGGCGCATCACCTCCCTGAACGACCTCAGCCGCCGCGTGGCCGAGGGACAGCTAGACCGCTTCCAGGCACGCACCGTGCTGACGCAGATTGACCAACAGCCGGGCGCGTATAACCGCTGGCTGGTGGTGGGCATGGTGGGGCTGGCCTGCGCCGCTTTTAGCCGTCTGTTTGGCGGCGATTGGCCCGTTTTTGGGGTCACCTTTGTGGCAGCGGCGGTAGCCATGCTGGTGCGCCAGGAGTTGATCCGCCAGCAACTTAATCCCTTTTTGATGGTGACCGCCTCGGCTTTTGTGGCCGGGCTGATTGCCAGCAGCGCTGCCTGGCTGCACCTGAGCCAGCAGCCGCAAATCGCCATGTCGGCGTCGGTGCTGCTGCTTGCGCCAGGGGTGCCACTGATTAACGCGGCGCATGACCTGATTCGCGGTTATATGAGCAACGGCGTTACCAGAGGCGTGACCGGGCTGCTCATTTCATTGGCGATTGCGGTGGGGCTGCTGCTGGCCATTTTGCTGACGGGGGCGGGCATTTGAACGGCTGGACATTAGGACAGGATTTATTTTGGTCGGCGGTGGCAGCGTTGGGTTTTGCGGTGATGTTTAATGTGCCACGCCGGCTGCTGCCCGGCTGCGCCCTGGCGGGTGGCCTGGGCCACGCCTTGCGCGCCCTGGCTATGGGCATGGGGCTGCCGTTGGAGGTGGCGACGTTGGCGGCGGCGACGGCCGTCGGTTTCCTCAGTGAATGGCTGGCAAAACGGTATGAATCGCCGCGTATCGTTTTTGGCGTCTCCGGCGTTATTCCCATGGTGCCGGGGGTGCTGGCTTACCAGACAATGCTGGGCGTGTTTGAACTGGCCGGGTTGATCAATCTGTCTGTTGACCCGGCGGCGGATGAACTGGTGCGCACGGCCGTATTGGGCATCAAAACCGGTCTCGTCCTCATTACCCTGGCGCTGGGCATCATCGCCCCCAATTTGCTCTTCCGGCGGCAGCAGCCGGTGGTGTGAGGGGGGGGCGGTGAGCAGGTGAAGGGTGATGGGGTGAAACGCACGATTACCCCTTTCATAATTCCTAATTCCTGATTCATAATTCCTATGGAAAAGGGTCAACTGGTTTTTTCTATTCGGCAGTGTGGCAATGTGGGATGCCGGTTTCGCTTTCCGGCGGCAGCGGGCAGTGAGGAGCGGTGTCCGCAGTGTGGCGGGGCAACGGCCGTCGCTGCCACCCCATACGCCAAACGAGATACAGCCATTGCCCATCCTACCCCCGGCCTTCATCTGGAACTACTGCTGGATAACATTCGCAGTCTGTACAACGTTGGCTCTATTTTCCGCACGGCCGACGGCGCGGGCGTAAAACACGTGCATCTGGCGGGCATCACCGCCACACCGGAACATCCCAAACTGACAAAAACGGCGCTGGGCGCGGACAGCCAGATGGGATGGAGTTATAGTCGCAATGGGGTGGACACGGCCGTGCGCCTGCAAGCCCAAGGCTACCGGTTGTGGGCTTTAGAGGATGCGCCCGAAGCAATGTCGTTGTATGAGATGGGGATAAATGGGGAGGACGGCCGTCCCGTTCTGCTCATCGTCGGCAATGAAAACGTCGGCGTAGACCCGGCCATCTTGCAGCGGTGTGAACGGATTCTGGCAATCCCCATGCTGGGCGTCAAAGACTCCCTCAACGTGGCGGTGGCGTGTGGCATTGCCATTTATCATCTCTGCTTTAGAGTTTATGGTGATACGTGATGCGTGATTAGGTAAATTCACGCATCACGCATCACGCCTCACGCTTCATTACGGCGTCTGGTCAATGGCGCGGTCAATCAGTGATTGGGGCAGTTCGATGCCCTGGGCGGCGGCGCCGGCGCGGTTAATGAAGTAATCAAAGACGCCAACGCGCTCAATATCGGTCGTAGCGATGTCCAGAGTGCCGTTGAGGAAAGCGACGGCCATCTCACCGGCTACACGGCCGTCTTCCCGCAGCGAAGCACCCACCGCCACCGCTCCACCTTTAGCCACCGTGGGAATATCATTGGTAATGATGGGAATGCCGTTGTCATTGGCTACCTGCACCACCGCTTCGGAACCGGAAGCAACGGTACTGTCCTGAGTAAAGTAGAAGATATCAATACCGCGTGCAGCCAGGGATTCGGCGGCGGTTCTGATTTCTGAACTATTGCTGACCGTAGCAATCTCCAGAGTCAGGCCACGCTCCTCGGCAATGGCCTTTACCGCTTCCGTTTGGGCCACAGAATTTGCTTCGGCCGGATTATACAGATGTCCAATGACAGAAATATCGGGGTTCATCTCCAACATCGTGTCAAAAGTGGCTTCCAACGGTGGGTACATTTGCGAACCGGTCATCCAGGCCGGATGGTCATCCGGGGCCGTGGCAATGCCGGCGGCATACGGGTCGGTAACGGTGGTAAAGATGATGGGGATTGGCTGTGGCATATCTTTGGTGGCATTGAGAGCGGCCTGCGCGGCCGGGGTACTGGTGGTGACAATGAGGTCAACGCCTTCATCAATAAATTGTTGGGCAATGGTGTTCAGAGTGGCAATATCCCCTTCGGCGTTGCCCCGGATGATGGTCAGGTTTTCCCCTTCCACGTAGCCACCGGCAGCCAATGTATCAATAAAGGATTGCTGCACTGTTTCCAGGGCAGGTATGGGGGCGATAACCATCATGCCGATGGTAAATTCCTCCATCTCGGCTGGCTCTTCGGCCGGTTCTGGTGCATCGGTGGGTTCGGCGGGGGCGGCTGTCGGCGTGTTGGGCACGGCCGTTGGCGCTGTTTCTGTTGTGGCCGATGAACCACAGGCTGCCAGGAACAGGAGGGCGACAATAATTAGAAACAGGGGCAAAGGTTTTTTCTTCATTTCATTCTCCTTGATATGATTAGGAGAGGATAACAGGCCGATTCGCCAAAATCGCGCCGTTATCATCTCATTCGTGCCACAGGTGAGGCCCAATCTTCCGCCTGTGGCACGTTAATAAACATGAAAGCCCCCCACCTGTCATTCCCAGCGGAGTCTTCGGAGAGAGGAATCCCTTTCCTGTATAAACGATGGGGATTCCTCGTCGAAGACTCCTCGGAATGACAGGCGAAGTTTAGATTATTTTGTTAACGCTGTACTTTGTCATCCTGACAGTAGCAGTTCATCATCCATCAGTGCTTCGTGTTTGACCTGGCTGAATTTGTCAATGAGTCCCTGCACGGTCAGCCCTTGCCGCTCTGCCTGCGAAATGTCCAGCGCCACTTCGCCCTTGTGCAGCATGAGGGTACGGGCGCCGAAGGTGAGCGCCTGCTGCATGTTGTGGGTAATCATCAGTGTGGTGAGGTGCTGCTCGGCGATGACGGCTTGCGTGACTTCCAGGATGCGCACGGCCGTTGCCGGGTCCAGCGCCGCCGTGTGTTCATCAAGCAATAAAAGTTTAGGCGAAGTGAGGGAAGCCATGAGCAGCGTCATGGCCTGGCGCTGGCCGCCGCTGAGTAAATCCACGCGATCATTCAGGCGATCTTCCAGCCCCAGTCCAATGGGGGCTAACAAATCGGCCAGTTTTTGGCGGCGTTGGCGGTTGACGCCATAGCGCAGGCCCAGCCGTTGGCGGCGCAGCAAGGCCAGCGACATATTTTCGGCAATGGTCATCTGGGCGGCCGTGCCGTGATAGGGGTTTTGGAAGACGCGGCCAATGTAGGCGGCCCGCCGGTATTCCGGCCACTTGGTCACGTCTATATTGTCAATGAAGATACGGCCGTTGGTGGGCACAAATTCCCCGGCAATGGCATTAAACAGGGTGCTTTTGCCCGCCCCGTTGCTGCCAATGATGGTCACAAACTCCGCCGCGCCCAGGTGCAGATTGATGCCACAGAGTGCCTTGACCTCGTTGACCTGGCCGGCATTAAAAGTCTGGTGCAGGTTCTCTAAACGCAGCATTATCCGGCCCCCCGCTTTTTTCTGAAGTTGGTCAACCAGAGCACAATCAACACCAGCAGCGCGGTCGCCAGCTTCACATCGGTCGCTTCCACGCGGAAGGTTTGCCCGCCCGGCAGCGGAAAGCTCAGGCTGAGGGCGGCGGCAATGGCAATGCGATAGATGATCATGCCCACAATGGCCGACAGCGTGGCCCGGCGCACGCTGGTGGGGCGCATGACGGTTTCACCAACGATAACGGCCGCCAACCCGGCAATGATCAAACCATGCCCCATATTGACATCGGCAAAACCCTGATATTGGGCCATGATGGCCCCAGACAAGCCAACCAGCGCATTGCTGATAGCCACGCCTAAAATCAAAAAAATGTCCGGGTTGCGCCCTAGCGCTTTGACCATCTTGCGGTTGTCGCCGGTGGCCCGCATGGTCATGCCGATCTCGGTTTGGGTAAACCAGTCGAAGATCAGCTTACACACCAGGACAATGATGCCCACCACCAGGATGGTGAGCAGATTATTGGCGTAGCGCACGGCGTCTACGCCAAATTGGGTGGCGATAAATTCACGGAAGCCGGGGGCAAAAGGAGTGAAAATGGTAGGCTCGTTGAGCAGGGGGATATTGGCCCGCCCCATCAAACGCAGGTTGATGCTGACCAGCCCGGTGGCGACGATGATGGAGGCCAGCAGGCTGTGGATTTTGAAACGGGTGGCGATCACGGCCGTGATCGCCCCAAACACGCCCCCCATCAAAAAAGCCACCGGCAAGGTAAGCCAGGGGGAAGTGCCGTTAATGATCATGATGGCCGCAAAGGCCGCTCCCAACGGATAGGTGCCATCAATGGTCAGGTCTGGGAATTCAAGAACACGAAAGGTTATGTAGACAGCAACGCCAACCAGCGCCAGACAAAGACCGGTGGCCGTTGCCCCCAGCCAGATACCCAATGACCTGCTGCCGCCGATGAGAAACAGCGCCAGGATGATGGGTAAAATGACAACCAAAATGGCTGTTATTCTGGACTGCAATAGCCGGGACAGCCCGGTTGCGGGCTTTGTTACTGGTGGGGAAGTGGTTGTCTGGCCCATCTTTTGTTCCCAATCAAGCGCCTACCGAGACGCCGCCATCAACAAAAAGAGTTTGCCCGGTAATATAACTCGCTTCTTTGGATGCCAGAAAAGCATGAACGGCCGCGATTTCTTCCGGCTCGGCAAAGCGGCCAAATGGAATCCCTTTGAGTAGATTCTCTATGATCTTCTCAGGGATGGTTTTGGTCATGTTGGTATTGACGCCGCCGGGGGCCACACAGTTGACGGCAATGCCGAACCTGGCCCATTCCAGCGCCAATGTTTTGGTTAAACCGATGATGCCTGCTTTGGAGGCGGCGTAGTTGGCCTGGCCAATGTTGCCCAGAGCGGCAATGGAGGCAGTGTTGACGATACGGCCGTAGCCCGCGGCAATCATCGGTACGGCGGCCAACTGGCAGCACAACCAGGTCCCTTTGAGATTCACTTCCAAAACGGCATCCCATTTTTCGTCAGACATGAACTGTGCTTCGCCCTCTTTGAGGCGGGTGGTGAGACCGTCACGGGTGATGCCGGCATTGTTGATGAGGATGGAGAGTTTGCCGTAGGTGGTCACGGCCGTGTCCACCATCTGCTCCACATCTTTACGCGACGCCACACTGCCCACCACTATCGTCGCCTCGCCGCCAACGGATTCCACCTGCTGTTTTGTTTCGGCCAGACCCGCTTCATCCAGGTCGGCCAGCACCACCCGCGCGCCTTCCTGGGCAAAGCGCACGGCCGTAGCCCGGCCAATGCCATTACCTGCCCCTGTAATCATAGCTACGTTGTCTTTCAGTAACATGGATTCCTCATTCTCCCTGGCGTTTCATCAACTGCGTCCACACCATGTCCACCACCAGTTCATCCCGCTGGTTCAGGACGCGGGCCGCCAGCTTAACAACACCCCGATCCGGTTTTGATGTTTCCCGCTTTTCGATCACTTCCATTTGCAGCCGGACGGTATCGCCAAATTTCACCGCCCCCTTGTACTTGATGTTTTGCTCCATGAGGGCAATGGTCGTTCCGGCCATGAGGCCGGTCATGTTGGCCATGCCCGTCGCCATCGCTACCGTCAACATACCATGCGCAATGCGCTCACCGAAGGGGCCATTTTTGGCGGCTTCAGCATCGGTATGGATGGGGTTGAAATCACCGGAAAGCCCGGCAAAGCTGACCACATCCGCTTCGGTAATGGTGCGGGCCTGTGTGTCGTAAATGGCGCCCAGTTCAAATTCTTCGTAAGTTAGTCCCATCTGATCTCCTTCATTGGAATCAAGCAGTGGCCCGTTTTTCAATGCCGTTGAAAAAGAGGCTGACTATGGAGTCGGCCATCTCTTCGGGACTGCCTAGGATTTGACGGCCGTATTCATGCAAAGACACCTCGACTACCGCCACATGCTGCCAGGACAACAGCCGGGCATCCGTGGTGATAATCTCGTCGTTGACCATCCCCTCCCGCAAAAGCGCCTCGATCTGCCCTGGCAGCGCCGCCTGATAGGCGCGGATCAATTCCGTCCGTACCGGCTCCTGAAAAACGTTGATATTGCGGCGTATGGAGCGCATAATGGAGAGTGACTCGAATGGTAAACACAAAAAGCTGGCAAGCGAAAGGTATAAACGGTTCCGGCAGGCGTCACCCTGGCTGTTTTGCATCGAATCCTGAATGGTCTCTTTCACTTCGGCCAGGCAGCGGTAAACGGTCTGCAAATATAGATCTTCTTTTGTGGCAAAATGGTGGTATAAAGCGCCTTTGGTCACGCCAGCCACTTCCGTTATTTCCCGCAGCGAAACGTCCGCATATTGTTTCTCGGTGAAAAGCGTCCTGGCGGCATCCAGGATATTGTTGATGGTGGCAACAGACCTGTCTTGCATTGATCGCTCTGAGGACCTGACAGATTTTGCGTGACAAAATTTGCAATTGAACTGGTGAAAAAGCTGTCAGGTCAACTTTTGGTCATTTTTGGTTTGATTTTTGGGCGAGTCGTTGTATAATTTACACACAAACCGGTCAGCCGGTATGTTTTTAATCTTAACATGAACCCGATAACACGTCAAGCCTCCCAAAATTAAGTTTGTAACGCGATTTTGCAAATCGCGTTACTACATTTTCAGCCATGATGTACATCACCCAGGGTCTAAAACGAGCAGCGCTGGTCAATGCACAAGGCATTGCCACCATTGATGGCGAACGCCGCCGCACCTGGCGCGAATTTGCCGACCGTGTAGCCAGGCTGGCCGGGGCCTTAACTTCGTTGGGGCTAAAAAGAGATGACCGGGTGGCGATGCTGGCGCTGAACAGCGACCGGCATCTGGAGTATTATTTTGCCACCATTTGGGCCGGCGGCATTTTTGTGCCCATCAATACCCGGCTGGCCCCCCCGGAAATAGCCAACATCCTGGCTGATGCGGCCCCCCAAATTTTTGTTATTGATGATGCGCTCCAGTCGCAGTTGGCGCACATAACCAGCTACACCACCCTGCCGAACCATATCATCTTCGCTGGCGATGGCGACCCCCCTGCCGATCTCATGCCGCACGAAACGTTGATAAACACGGCCGTGCCTATCCCCGATGCCAACCGGGGCGGTGATGACATAGCCATCATCATTTATACGGGTGGCACAACGGGGACACCAAAAGGGGTCATGCTCACGCATACCAACGCCGTCAGCAATGCCCTATCCTCGCTGGCCATTATGTATGAGGGCGAACCCTGGACGTATTTGCATACCGCGCCTATGTTCCATATTGCCGACTGTCAATGGAACACCGGCGTGACTATGGTGGGTGGTACCCACGTTTTCACCAGGAGATTTGTGCCGCAAGAGGCACTGGAACTGATCAGCCGCCACCGGATAACGCACATGGCGCTGGTACCCACCATGATCAATATGCTGTGCCAGGTACCGGGTGTGGAAGCGTATGATGTGTCCAGTCTGCGGAAGGTGAACTTTGGCGGTTCTTCTATTGCCCCGGCGGTGATTCGCAGGGCGCGTGAACTGTTTCCCCACTGCCAATTCATTCAAGGGTACGGGCAGACGGAAACGTCGCCTAACGTGGCCATGCTGCTGGACAGGTATAACACAGATGAAGGGCCGTTTGCGGGCAAAATCGAGTCGGCCGGACAGCCGGTGTTTGCCATGGAAGTGCGGATTGTGGACGTCAACGACGAAGAAGCGCCGCGGGGCACGGCGGGCGAGATTACCACCAGAGGCCCCCACGTGATGCGCGGCTACTGGAACAAACCGGAGGAAACGGCCGTTGCCCTGCGCGGCGGCTGGATGCACACCGGGGACGTTGGCTATCTTGACGCGGATGGGTTTCTCTTTATCGTAGACCGGCTCAAAGATATGATCATCAGCGGCGGCGAAAACATTTATTCGACGGAAGTGGAGCATGTCATTTACCAGCACACGGCCGTGGCCGACTGCGCCGTCATTGGCATCCCAAATGAAAAATGGGGGGAGACCGTCCATGCCATCGTGGTGCCCAAAGTAGGGTTTGACCTGACGGCAGAAGAGATTATGGCTTACTGCCGCCAGCACATTGCCGGTTACAAATGTCCGCGCAGCGTTGAGATTCGCCTGGAGCCACTGCCGATGAGCGGTGCGGGCAAGATTCTGAAAAAGGTATTGCGCGCCCCTTATTGGGCCGACAATACGCGGCAAATCAACTAGCTACAGCACTTCTTAACTTTTGCACTTCGCCTGTCATTCCGAGCGGAGTCTGCGGAGCGAGGAATCTTTCTCCTGAAACAACATGGAAGATTCCTCGTCGAAGACTCCTCGGAATGACACGATAAAGTTTGGATTATTTTGTTAACGCTGTACTGGCTTTAGAAAGGAAAATTATGAAAGCGATAGACGTCCACGTTCACGTACCCGACCCGCCGGGCCATCCGGCCGCCAAAGAAAAAGAGGATATGGCTGCCTATTTTGGCATGAAAGATTTGCCCAAAACGCCAGAGGCGCTCTACGAAAAATACAAGGCTTTGGACATTTTTGGGGTGATCTTTTCGATAGATGCCGAATCCAATACCGGCGTGCCGTATATTGGCAATGATTATGTGGCCGAGGTGGCGCATAAATATGCCGACCAATTTATCGGTTTTGCTTCGGTAGATCCGTGGAAGGGGAAGACGGCCGTGCAAGAACTCCACCGCTCCGTCAAAGAACTGGGCTTACGGGGTCTAAAGTTGCACCCCACCACCCAGGCATTTTTCCCCAATGACCCCCAATTTTATCCACTCTGGGAGGCGTGCGCCGATTTAGGTATTCCGGTGCTGTTTCATTCCGGGCAAACGGGGGTGGGCGCGCGTGAACCGGGCGGCGGCGGTTTTAAGCTCAAGTATTGCCAGCCGATCCCGTATATTGATGACATTGCCGCCGATTTCCCCACGTTGACCATCATTATGGCCCATCCGGCCGTGCCCTGGCAGGAAGAACAGCTTTCGGTGGCCCTGCACAAACAAAACGTCTACATTGACCTGTCCGGCTGGTCGCCCAAATACTTCCGCCCGATTTTGCAGCAATATATGAAGTCATTGCTGCAAGACAAGGTGCTGTTTGGCTCTGATTACCCGGTGTTGATGCCGGAACGGTGGCTGAAAGATTTTGAAACGCTGGAGCTCAAAGACGAAGTCCGCCAGAAAATTTTACTGGACAACGCCCGCAAAATCCTCAAATTATAGGATTACCTCATTACTCGGTAGTGTCACGAAGTATTCTTCCCCTCTTCAAGACTACAACGGATTGAGTACAGCGTTAACAAAATGATCTTAACTCCGCGTGTCATTCCGAGGAGACTTCGACGAGGAATCCCTGCTACATGACACAGGAGAGGGATTCCTCGCTCCGAAGACTCCGCTCGGAATGACAGGCGAAGTGCTGAAGATAAGAAGAGTTATTTAACGGTGCAATGAGGAATATACGGTTAAATTTCCAGAGGAAAATCCGTTTATTCCTTTATCCGCTGTAGTCATGGCGAAAAACTAAAGACATTGCCATTACTCGACAGCAATTCTCAGTTTGGCAAAACCCGGCGATTAAAATCGCGGCAACAAGCAGCGAAGCCGACCTTCGTCGGCTTAAAACAGTCGGCGAAGGCCGAC
>JACTMP010000005.1 GCA_014584575.1 Chloroflexota bacterium | reverse complement strand
CTCACGCTCACGCAGTTGCCTTCGGCTAGTGGTTCGTCGGGTCAACGCCCACAGGAGACTTGCACTCCTTAGTTACCGCCCATGCCGGGCGTACACAACATGCCGGGTGCTACCCAGGGCAGACCCGGCATGTTTTCAATAAAAACCAATCATTTTAAAATATCTGCTGTCTACATCATCTGTTTCTCCTTAATCTGTGAAGTTTTTCAAACCAAAGGCAGCATGCCCATGCCTGCCCATTCTCACCCCACCCACAGCCGCCAGGCTGTCATGGGATAGAGAGGGGAGGGCGCTGCTCATTATGATGGCAGTTTGCAAGCAGGCTCATTTGGTAAAGGTCTTGTTCTGTTCGCCAACTCACTACAACACCAGTACAATAAACTGATATATAGCTGTCCCCGATCATGTGCTGTGGAAATACCCTTGCCTAGTTAGGCACCAGGTTTGGATCAAGGTCACAGATGAGTCAAACTATCATCGAAAATCTCAAACCAGATGCTATTATTCGTTCCCCCCTCTTCCCAGAGCCGGTGAAGCTCATTACTATTATTCCTTTGGGTGACAATCTAAAACTCATTGGTACGGGTCTGCACAGCAACCAGACCTATCAACCTGTCCTCTCCCTGGCTGAACTGACCAACCTGGTCATCTCCCCGGCCATGCAGCCTTTCAACGGCCGTGCCCCCCTTTTTCGCCTGGGTGTAGAAGCCCTTCGACTGGGGTTGGCTTATGAATATGACCCTTACTTTGCTCTTTCCATCGCGCGTATAGACCCGCTCCCCCACCAGTTAGAAGCCGTGTACGACTACTTCATCAAGGCGCCCCGCATCCGTTTTCTACTCGCCGACGATCCCGGCGCGGGCAAAACCATCATGGCCGGTTTGCTGATTCAAGAGCTAAAGGCGCGTGGCCTCATCCAGCGCATTCTCATCATCACGCCGGCCAACCTCACCTTCCAATGGCAGCGCGAACTCAAAGATAAATTCCGCCAATCCTTTGAAATCCTCAACGGGCAGGTATTGCGCGCCCAATATGGTTCCAATCCCTGGCAGGAAAAAGAACAGGTCATCACCTCCATTTCCTGGGTGTCACGTGTAGAGGATGCCCAAAACAGTCTGATGCGCAGCCATTGGGACTTGATCATTGTAGACGAGGCCCACAAAATGAGTGCGGCCAGTCTGGAAAACAAAACATTAGCTTATAAACTGGGCGAGCAGCTATCCGAACGGACTGATCACTATTTGCTGATGACAGCCACGCCCCACAAGGGTGATCCGCACCATTTTTCCCTCTTTTTGCGGCTGTTGGACGAAGATGTATACGGTGATGTGGCCAGTTTGCAGGAAGCGATGCGCCGTCAGGAAGCCCCTTTTTACCTGCGTCGGGTGAAAGAAGCATTGGTCACCTTTCCCGCGCCGGACACCGGTGAAGTCAAAAAGTTGTTTACCCGACGGGACGTGCGCACTGTTGATTTTCAAATTGATAACGAGGAATGGGATTTTTATGACACTCTGACCCAATTTGTGGAAGAACAATCCATACGCGCAGCCGAGGATGATTCTGCTAGAGGGCGGGCTATTGGCTTCACTATGGCCATGTTGCAACGCCGATTTGCTTCAAGTGTTTACGCCGTACGGCGCACCCTGGAAAGGATGAAAACACGACGGGAGAAGATTCTGGCCGATCCGGAGAAATACCGCCAGGAACAAATAATGCGTCGGGTGCCTGATGACTTTGACGAGCTAACGGAACTGGAGCAGGAAGTAATTTTAGAAGAACTTGAAAATGTGGTTTTATCGGTGGACCCGGAGGCGTTGCGAGAGGAAATCATGCAGTTGGGACGCCTTATTGGGCAGGCCAGACAGTTAGAACTACGGGAAGTGGAATCTAAACTGCTGCAATTAAAAGAAACCATGACCCAGGAAGGTGTTTTTGCTGACCCAAAAATGAAGCTACTCATTTTCACCGAGCATAAAGACACCCTTGACTATCTGGCCGGCGACGGGCGAGACGGCCGTCCCCTGGGCAAACTGCGCGAATGGGGACTTAACGTTACCACTATCCACGGGGGCATGAAAGTAGGTGATCGCGATATGCCCGGCTCGCGTATCTATGCCGAACGGGAATTTCGGGAAGAATGTCAGGTGATGGTGGCTACTGAAGCGGCCGGGGAAGGCATTAATCTGCAATTCTGCTGGTTCTTGATCAACTATGACATCCCCTGGAACCCGGTGCGATTGGAACAACGCATGGGGCGTATTCACCGCTACGGCCAAGAGAAAGATTGCCTGATTATCAATTTTGTGGCCACTAACACCCGCGAAGGGCGTGTATTGCAAAAGCTGTTTGAACGGATACGCCAGATTGAGCAAGACCTGGATCCTGATCAGCTGGGCACAGTGTTTAATGTATTGGGTGATCTGTTTCCGTCTAACCAGCTAGAGCGCATGATTCGGGAAATGTATGCCCACAATCAAACAGAGGAACGCATCAAAGATCGCATTGTGCAAGAGGTAGATGCGGACCGTTTCCGGCGCATTACCCGCTCTACCCTGGAAGGATTGGCGCGGCGGGAACTTAATTTATCCTCTGTCCTGGCTAAGTCGGCCGAGGCCAAAGAGCGGCGGCTCGTGCCTGAAGTGATTGAAGATTTTTTTATACAGGCGGATCCCTTCACCGGCTTTGTGCCCAAACCGCAGCGTAATAGCCCTCATATCTATGCCATCGGCCGTCTGCCAAACAATTTGCAAGGATATGGGTCACAATTGGAACCGCGCTTTGGGCAACTGGGCCGGGAGTACAAAAACATCACCTTTACCAAAGAGTTGTTGGAGGAAAATCCTACGCTGGAATGGGTGACGCCCGGCCATCCCCTGTTTGAGGCGGTGCGGGCTGATATGTGGCACCAGGCACAGCCGGAACTAGAACGGGGTGCGATTTTTTATGATTTGAACCGTGCCGAGCCATCCTGCCTGGATTTGTTTAGCGCCCGTATTCAAGACGGCCGTGCCCGTACCCTACATGAACGCCTATTTGTGGTGGAAACGGCCGTGACCGGTGACATGCTTATCCGCCAGCCCACCCTGTTCCTTGATCTCATCCCCGCTCCCGAAGGAACGGAACTGCCCTCAGACAGTCAGCCACCAATGGTGCGGCAGGCCGAACAACGCCTCATCCAGGAAAAGCTGCATGAATTCCTGGCGGAAGTGAAGGCTGAGCGGCAGCAGGAAATAGATACTGTCAGCCGCCACCTGGAAATCAGCCTCAAAGAGTTGATTGACCGGCAAAATTTCCGCCTGGCCGAGCTGCTGCTGCGCCAGCAAGATGGAGACGAAGACCCGCTGCTGCCAGCCAACATCCGGCGGGAAACGGACCGGCTGGATGAACTGGAAGCCCGACGGGAACGCCGTCGCCGTGAACTGGAGCAAGAACGCCATTGTACCCTGGCCCATGTGCGGCACGTGGGGCGCGCCTGGGTTCTGCCTCATCCCGACCGGGACAAACCCAACATGGCCCCCCTGGTGCGGGATGAACAGATCGAACGCATCGCCGTAGCGGAAGCCATCCGTTATGAGCAGGCCCGCGGCTGGGTAGTGACCAGCGTCGAAGCGGAAAACAAAGGGTTTGATCTGGTTTCCCACCATCCTCATAATCCGGCTGATGTCCGTTACATTGAAGTGAAAGGGAGGGCGCATGTGGGTCTCATCTCCCTGAGCAGCCATGAATACAAAACCGCGTTCCGCCTCAAAGATGATTACTGGCTTTATGTGGTTTATAACTGCGCCACCGTGCCGGAACTGTATACCATTCAAGACCCCGTGCGTCTGCGTTGGGAACCGATGCAGGAAGTGATTCAATACCGGGTGGATGCGGAAACGATTTTAGACGCCGCTATCGCCCAGGAACCGCATCCACCCGACGAGGTGGCGCTGGCTTTTCAGGCGGTCTGGCAAAGCCGCCTGGCCGACATTGGCAGATATAATATCCTGGTGGAAGGGTTGAGTGATAAGGTGTATCTGGAACTGGCGGCCCAGTTGTACAAGGCGGCGCATGGTGTTGACCTGCTGGAAAATGGGCAGGTGCGCATCATTGCCGGGCGGGGTACGAAGAAGTTTGCGCCCGATTTTGGCCTGCTGCAATCGTTGGAGGCGCAGGGTATTCGTTTTGTGGTGCTGCTGGATGGCGACGAGCCAGGGGCGGCCGCGGCGGAAGCGATGCACCGCTTTGGCGCGCAGAAAAATCGCCACTATTTCCAACTGGAACGGGCCGATTACAAAGACAAAAGCGGCAAAAGTTGGGACGTGGAAATTGAGGACATGCTGCCCTGGCCGCTGCTGGCAGCGTTTACCAGCCAGTACCCGGAGGCGGTAGAAGAGCGGTTTCAGCGCGGCGGGGTGCAAAAGGTGGTCATCCTGGGCAGGCCGGTGGAACGGGAGGGGCAGACGTTTGATTACAAGATGATGCTGGCCGAATTTGTCAAACAGCAGGCCCGCCCGGACGAGTTGCAGGCGTTTGTCACGCTGTTGCAAAAGGCGCGGCGCTGTATGGGGTTGTAAAGGTCAGGCAAAGGCCAAATAAATTCCAGCTTGTTCAGATTTCATGTTACAATGTTTGCCATGAGTGAAATTGTCCTCACCCCACCAATAAAACATACTAAAATCACCCTTTCCGGTACCGGGCTGCAAAAATTTCAGGCATCAGATGTGGACATCAATGTCGTGGCTACCGTTAACCTGGATGCCGCCGCGGCGCGGCGCAAGGCAACCGCCTGGCTGGCCAGTGAGGTTGGCAACCTGCTCATTAGCGGCGCGCCACAGCTCATCATCAGCAAAGAGACCGTCTGGCGTATGCCTGTTGTATTGACTTCCTCGGTCACGGGGACAGTAGGTGAGGTCGGAAGCATTGATGTAAACGCGGAAACGGGTGAACTCCTGGCCGGTGAAACGGTGCGAGACCAAATTTTAGCCAATGTCCAACATCTTACCCGTTCCGCACTTTCGCCAACTGAATGATGGTTACTGTTTGCCAGCCTGTACCCAAATGGTATTGGCGTATTGGGGGATACAACGGGACCAGGCCGTGCTTGCTCAACAATTGAATATGCTACCAGGGGCAGGAACGCCTGGTTCTCGACTGCGTTTATTAGCCTCTCCTCAGCTAGAGGTGTTTTACGGTGAAGGGACGTTTGCTGACCTGGAAACGGCCGTATCTGTTCGTGTGCCACCTATCGTATTGGTGCATACCAATCAATTGCCTTATTGGCAGCAAGCATTTGCTCATGCGCTGGTTGTTATTGGCATCGAAGGAACGGAGGTGGTGCTGCACGATCCGGCCGTTTCGCATACGGCCGTTCGCGTTTCCAGAGGAGATTTTGAGCTGGCCTGGGACGAAATGGCGAATTTGTATGGCTTGTTGCGGAAAAAGTAACACAACCTTTTTCTATTTTCAGGCTATTCCCTGGTACAATTGTTTTATCCTATACCATCGGCGGGCAGAAACGATACAGTGACCGAACAACTAACGACCTTCGTAGATATGTTGGTGCATCTGGACCTTGATGCCTATCGTCCCCTGCCAGAGCCATACTTCTCGACCATCTCCCAATTACGAGAACTGCGCACACGCGCCGGCGCCGGTGACAATGAGGCTCTTATTCAGGCAGTGCAAAACGAAAGTCAACCGGATGAACTGATCCGTGTCTATGCGGCAGGCATGATTGTGGCTGATCGTCTGGACACGGATCAGGTGAAAATCTTGGGGAGACTTCTTTTGACAGACAGTAACGTTTCGGTGCAGGTGGCGCTGGCGAAAAAATTGAGGGATGTGCCCGCCAGCGACGCTGTTCCCCTGAAAGAGATTGTTTCCTGGTTGTTAAAAGCCATTATTCACGGCCGTCACGTTGAACTCCGCCTCATTGCTGCCGAAGTTGCCAGGGCCAAACATGATCGCCTGGATACACCGCCCCAAGAAACCTGGCAAAGTAAAGTAGACGTGCTGTTTCATCTGCTGGCCGTCTCTACTTACTATCGGGAACATCTGGACATTACCGCGCTGGTCACGGCCGTGACGCCTCCCCCAGAGATGCCGCGTTCCGACCGTTCAGATGATATTCAGCCACCTCTGGCTAATGCCTGTATGTCTTATGCTGCTGTTAACCAGCGTAACAAACGACTGGCCGGTATTCTGGCTGCTCTAGTTGTGGAAAGCTGCGGCCACAGCCTGTACCGGGCCGGGCAATGCCTTACCGATTATTTACGCGCTCACCCCAATGATGCTGATAAATTGAATCTGTTACGGGAAGAAATCAACAGCTTGTTGATGCCGCCGGAGTTGCTCAAAACATTGGCCGAGTCGTATGAACAACCTCTGGAAACGCTGCAAAAGGAAGTGCGCAGCAATTGGGCTAAGAGTGTGGGCAGCGCCCAATTTGGATTGTACGTGCGTTTGATTGTAGGTGCAGTTGTCTCCATGGGAGTGGCAGTAGCAGGTGTCTGTCTGCTGGTGCAAGGAATCCAAGGTTTGTCTGACACGGCCGTCTGGCTGCCCACAGTACATATCGTGTTGGGGCTGTTTTTGCTGCTCTTTCCTCTGGTGTATCGCGGGCCAGTACGGGATTTTCAGCAGATGATGGCCGACATTGGCACAGCCAACACGGTCTATGCCACCTTTACCCAGCAGCGGCTGCACATCAGCCACCATCACGCCGCCCTTTCGCTGCAAAACCGGCTGACCATGGCCGAACTGCAAGAGTCCAGCCAGCTATTGGGCAATGCCATGAAGGAAGCGGTGCAAACCCTGCGCCACGAACGCAAACCGGTGACAATTGACGAGTTTTTGAAGCAGATGGAGTGACAACAGCACCTGTCATGCCCAGGTCTTCCGAGGCATCCCGGCCTGCCAGTCAATGGGGTGGGATTCCTCCTCGAAGACTCGTCGGAATGACAATAGCACGGCAACCCTTTTATGACCCCTTACCCCAAACGCCTCATCGAAGTTGACCTGCCCATCAAGCGTATTTCTGCCCATGCGCGACGGGAGAAGAGTATCCGGCATGGGCATATTTCCACGCTGCATATCTGGTGGGCGCGACGGCCGTTGGCCGCCTGCCGCGCTGTGATTTGTGCCTCCCTGTGGCCGGACCCGGCTGATGACCAATGCCCACCGATTTTCCGGCAGGCGGCGGCGCAGGCGATGAATGGCTTTGCCCAGAAGATGATGGCCGACCGCAAGCTGGCCGAAACCGCTTCCGAACCGGCCATGGGGCGCTGGAACGCACTGACGAAGGAGAAGCTGGACGCCGCCAATCCGGCGCATTGGAATGTGCTGCGCTTTGCCCTGCTGGACTTTATTGCCGACTTTGCCAATTGGGACAACAGCACCGTGCCCGCCTACCTGGAAACGAGCCGGGTGTTAACCCAGGCGGCGCATGAGGCATTGGGTGGGTTGCCGGGCACACGGCCGTTGGTGGTAGACCCTTTTGCCGGTGGCGGCGCGATTCCGTTGGAGGCGCTGCGGGTGGGGGCGGACGCCTTTGCCAGCGACCTGAACCCGGTGGCGGTGCTGCTGAACAAGGTGGTGCTGGAATATATTCCCACCTATGGGCAGCGTCTGGCGGACGAGGTGCGCCGATGGGGAGCCTGGGTGAAGGAGCAGGCGGAAAATGAGCTTGCCGAATTTTACCCACCCGACCCGGACGGGGCCACGCCCATCGCCTACCTGTGGGCGCGCACGATCACCTGCGAAGGGCCGGGCTGTGGCGCGGAAGTGCCGCTGATGCGTTCGTTGTGGCTGGCGAAGCGGCGTAAAGGCAGCGTGGCCCTGCGGTTGATCCCCAACCGGGCGGCCAAACGGGTGGATTTTGCCATCATCGAAAACGCGCAAACGAAGGACGTGGGCGATGGCACGGTGGCCCGTGGCGCAGCAACCTGCCCTTGCTGCGGGTATACCACGCCGGTGGAATCGGTGCGAACCCAACTTAAATCCCGGCGCGGCGGCGCGTTTGACCCTCGTTTATTTGCCGTTGTCACTGCTCGTCCCGACGAGAAAGGGCGATTTTTTCGTACACCGGAAGAACGAGATGGGGAAGCTATTTGTAAGGCCCAAAACGCCCTGCAACAGCAGATTACTGGCGACAACGGTGGCCTGAGCCTGATACCGGATGAAAAGCTGGATATACGCGGCATCCGCCACACCTGGGCTATGACATATGGCATTGAAAGTTGGGGGGATTTGTTTACTTTCCGGCAAGTTTTGAGCTTGATAACGCTGGCAAAATGGGCAAGGATCGCTGGTAAGCAACTTATAGATGCAGATGAAGTTGGGTTGAGTACGGCCGTCGAAACCTGTCTTGCTCTCATTTTGGATAGACAGGCCAATACATTGACTTCTTTATCTAGGTGGAATACTACCGGAGAAAAAATAGAGGGGGTTTTTGCAAGGCAGGCATTGCCTATCGTTTGGGACTTTGGTGAGGGTAATCCATTTTCAGATTCGACTGGTTCTTTTGCAGGTGCAATTGATTGGGTTGTAAAAGTCTGTGATTCGAATGTATGCCTGGATGCGGGAAGAAGTCAGGTTCAAATTGCTTCCGCAACAAGCCATCCTTTGGCCGATGACATGGTGAACCTGTTTTTTACCGATCCGCCCTACTACGATGCGGTGGCTTATGCCTATCTGTCCGATTTTTTCTATGTCTGGCTGCGGCGCACGCTGTTTGATGTTCATCCACAACTTTTCCAGGAAACGGCCGTGCCCAAAGACAACGAGATCATCGTAGACCGTACCCACAGCCTGGTTTCCAATTCAAAAGACATTGCCTTTTACGAACGGGAATTGCAGAAAGCATTTGCTGAAGGCCATCGGGTACTGCGCGCAGATGGCATCGGGTCTATTGTTTTTGCCAGTAAGACCACTTCCAGTTGGGAAGCTATTCTCAAAGCGGTCATTGACGCTGGTTGGACAATCACCGGCTCCTGGCCGATTGATACCGAAATGCAAGCCAGGGTCGCGGGCATGGATCAGGCGCGTCTGGCATCGTCCATTCATATCGTCTGCCGACCACGAGAAACAAACGCCATCGGCGACTGGCGAGAGGTGCTGCAAGAATTACCGGGGCGCATTCACGCCTGGCTGCCCCGGCTGGCCCAGGAAGGGGTGGTGGGCGCGGACGCCATCTTTGCCTGCCTGGGGCCGGCGCTGGAAATCTTCTCCCGCTACGGCCGTGTGGAAAAAGCCAGCGGTGAAATCATCAGCCTGAGCGAATACCTGGAAACGGTGTGGGCGGCCGTCTCCCGCGAGGCGCTCAACCTGGTTTTTGCCGGGGCAGACACCACCGGCTTTGAAGCGGACGCCCGCCTGACGGCGATGTGGCTGTGGACGCTGTCGAGGAATGATGAATCAGGAATGATGAATGATGAAGAGGAGGGAGGAGAGCGGCTTGTGGCCCCCGCGGCGAGTGCGGGGTATGTGCTGGAGTATGATGCGGCGCGTAAAATCGCCCAGGGGTTGGGGGCGCACCTGGAGCAGCTCTCACATCTGGTGGAGATTAAGGGGAGCAACGGCCGTTTGCTGCCGGTGCGCGAACGTACCCGCTATCTCTTTGGCCGGGATGGCCTGAAAACGGCCAGCCGCCGCCCGGCCAAAACGGGTGTGCAGCAGCTTTCCCTGCTCGACCAGCTACCGGAGGCGGAAGCGCGTGGGTGGCGATTGTCGGAGGAGACGGCCGTGACCCCCGGCCAGACCATGTTAGACAGAGTCCACCAGGCGATGCTGCTGTTTGGGGACGGCCGTAGTGACGCCCTGAAACAGTTCCTGGTCACAGATGGAGTAGGCCAGGACGCCGCTTTCTGGCGGCTGGCGCAGGCGCTCTCTGCCCTCTACCCGCCGGGCAGTGAAGAAAAACGATGGGTAGATGGGGTTCACGGCCGTAGAAAAGGGTTGGGATTTTAGGGGAAAAGGTAGATATTTTTCGCATAAGCGGTTATGATTTGGCGAACAAGGAGTGTCGTGCCATTATGTCACCGCTAGATTTACCAGGGAAACCCTTAGGTTCCAGAGCATCGAAAAAACAAACAAGATGTCCCAGGTGCAATTACGTTTATAAAGGCGCTGTGCCTCGGCCAAAATCTTCACTATCAAAAAAAGTAATTGTCAAATGTAAGAATTGTAAATATGAGTTTGAAGTAAAACCTGAAAAATAAGTCTGATACGAAAGGATCATGGAGAGTTTTGTTGGCAAACTTGGACGCAATTTTTTAGTGGCAGCATTTGTGCCATCACTCGCCTTTGCCACAATTTCGCTTTTTGTCTTTGGCCCCATTATCCCCCTTAAAATTCTAGACCAAATTCAAAACACAATCGCCCCGCTGGATCATCCGGCTTTGGTGTTGCTGATGATAACTGTTGTCATCGCATTCAGCCTGTACAGCCTGAATACGGTCATCTATAAAACGATGGAGGGCTATTTTCTTCTTGGTCGAATTCCGGCAATTACACGGTTTCAACAGCGCAAGGCGCTGAAACCGTATGTCCAGATACGGGCGTTGGAAAGTCTGATTGACAAATTGATAGAGGACGGAATTTATAATGAGCAATTTTATCAGTTAAAGCAGCAACTTTATCAGATCAGCGCACGGCATCAGCTTAATTTCCCCCTTGATCCCAAATCTGTAATGCCTACACGCTTTGGCAATGTCCTGCGGGCTATGGAGGTTTATCCACGTGAAAGGTATAACATGGATGCTGTCTTATTATGGCCGCGTCTCATTCACGTGATGCCAGCAACATATTATGCCAAATTGGATCAAAGCAATAACGGCCTGGCCTTTTTGATTAACTGCGCCATTCTATCCCTGATCCTATCAGTGACTAGCGGAACTGCTGTCTTGTATCAGGCTTTGATGCTACGTCTGGCAAACGAAGATGTGAAAAATCTTGTCTATTTTGTGCCAGTTGATCTCTCGGATGATGGGATGATCAAGTATCAGCAAAACATCTATTTCTATTTGGCGGGTGTGGTCATCGCAATGGCACTCTTTGTCTTTTTTTACCGTGCGGCTATTCCGGTAGCTGTGCAGTATGGCAATCTGGTGCGAAGTGCCTTTGATCTCTTTCGTTGGCAATTGGTCAATGGTCTACATTTGAAAGCACCAATGGACTATGATGAGGAAACAACTGTTTGGGACAATTTGAGCATGTTTATAGGGCATGGGACATTGGGCAAGAATTACAGATATACGATTCCATTTCATTATGGACAGGCTGAGGAAGAGCTAGAACAAAGTGGAGAAAATGGTGAGGATCAGTATGAAGAAACCAGTTCCGAAACGGATTTTCTTGAGGAGGTGGAGGAATTTGAAGGAGATTGAGGTTTCATCGGCTCTTTTGGTAATTGCTCGTCCAGGATAGCGACACCCAAAAATGCATGGCGGTAGTTGCCTATTGGTTCAACAAGACCAAACAAGTATTCATAAACCGGTATTTCTTCAAGACCAACAGCAATCCACAGCAGGTAATTTGATGAATTACCTGTAGGCTCTGTCAATTCTATTATCATAGGCGTATCATCGGATGAGTCAATAATTGTGGCAAATGCCCGTCCGTTAAAGTAATCGGGAAAGCGGGAAATATCATTGGTTGCCAAAACATAATCAATAGCCATAAGCCCGTTTTGGCGATAATCTCGAAGAATCACTTTGTTTTTTTGAAAGCCAGGAATGGAATACTCTACACAATTCGAAAAACGCTCAACAAATCGAAGGACCTTTGGCCCTTCAATTTCAATCAAAAGAGTATCTGAAAATAGTATTGTTTTCATCGTTTCACCAATTACAGTTTAAGAAGGTGTAAATGCCAGAACATGGTAGCACGTATGTTCTATAAATGCAACTTAAAATTTTAGACTATCGGAGAGAAGATATGGTGTTTTTTAAGGCCACAAACCAAAGTGGAAAGAGTGTACGACTGTAAAGAGGAACCAACAATGCCTTTAGAACTCCCTGGAAAACCTCTTGGAAGACTGCCCGACAAGCGCCACCGGGGTAGGTGTCCGGCTTGCGGACATTCTTATATCAGGTTCAAAGTTACAAGAGAAAAAAATCTTATTAAATTCTCTTGTCCTCGTTGTGGAAAACTAATTAGCCACAAAGATATTGACCAAAAGGAGTAACAGAGATGGAACAGTTATTTAATATGCTAGTTCAAACACCCTGGCCATGGATTATTCTGGGATTATTTTTAGTTTTTATTTTCTTTCGTAGATCAATCGAGCGATTGATTGATCGCACCCAAAAAGCAAAAGCAAAAGCTACTAAAGGTGGAGCTGAGATCGAATTTGAGAGTTTTTCCAAACCTGATATTAGTGACCCTGCAATACTAGAAGAAGGGGCAACTAAAAAGCCAGAGCCATTAGATCCTGGAAATAGACCAGGCGTCGAAATGAAGGATGTTTTGCTGGATAATTCTTCGGAAATTGATGAAGTGGTAGGTAATGTTAAGATTGATAATCTTACCTTGGACAGAAATTCCCGAATTGGCAAAATCAAAAGCTAATCATGTTTCGACGACCATATATCAACCACTTTCAACAACGTAATGCTTTTAAGAAAGCCTTGAATAAGGGATTACCTCGCCTCTTAACCATACGTGCTGGCAGTGGCAAAGGCAAATCCACATACATTGGCTGGGCTAAGGAAGAATGTGAGGCACTTAATGTACCTGTTGCCTTGATTGACCTCAAAGCTGTCGGGCAAGGTGATGTTACTTCTGTCCTGCTATTAATGAGACACCTTTTTAGACGTTTTCGTTTTGAGGTTTTCGATGCTGAAATGGCTCAGTATACAAACACAAGATCACCTTCAATTACGTTGCGTGATGTCCACCTGAAGGAATCAATTATTGGAGACATTATTGCTGAGAATCCCCGCCAAAGGCGTTTGATCGAAAACAGACTGACTAATGCCCTATTACAAGATTTGGAAATTGCTTGTCAGCATGAACGTTTTGTGTGCTTATGGGATGCGTTTGAGCAATCGAGTTCAGAGATTGGCACTTGGTTGGCCACCCATTTTTCACTTGGCGCCTGTGATATTCCTCAGTTAATAACCGTCGTCGCTGGTCAGAATATCCCTTCCCTTAGCCCGGCTCATGGACGCGACAAGTTTATGTCATTTGATTTACCAACCAGCCTAAGTTGGGACGATTGGTATGAATACGCAGGAGAGATTGGGGCTTTGAACTTTATAAATGAAGATGTCCTGCAACGGTATCACAAGCATTATCATGGTGATCCGAACTCGATGTGCCTGATTTGCGATCCATTTATCGTGGAAATGCCATGAATAATCCAACTGATTATGACGTCGAATGGGACATTATTGAAACTATTTTACAGCGAGCCGAAGCAGTAAATTCTTCGTTCAAGGAAGCTCTTTGGGCCGCAGCAGTGACCCGTTGGTTTGACGAAAAGTTGCTGAGTTTTTTATTAAACAGGGGTGACAATTATTCGGATGGTTCATTTGAATGGCTAGTTCAAAGACCTTTTATAGAGCCATATAACTTAGCTGAACTTGATAATCCATTGCCAAGATACACACTTCATAACCGGACGCGCGTTCCCCTACTTTCCCTTCTCCGAAAAGAGGATATGAACCATTTCTATTTCCTGAATCAAAGGGCCTGGAGATACCATAAAAACAAATTGGACACTTTGCAACATAATATGACGGAGTGGGCTGATGAAGAAACTTGTCGTTTCGAGATGGTCTATCATTGGTTAAGTTTTGATGGAGAAGAAGCTTTCGCTGAAGTAGAAGACTTATTAGCCGGATTTGACGAGGCTTATAATCCCGCCGCTTATGAAAGGTTGCTTTCTCTCGTGGATGAGCGAAGGGACTATCTCAGTTCTGAGAAACAGTATTGGCTGCAATTTTATAAGGGAAGACTATTGACAATAAACCAAAAGTGGCAGATGTCTCTACAGATGCTTGAACCTCTATCCACCGCTGATTTACCCCCTTTATTAGAAGCCTCTCTATACCAGGCTCTGGGGGATATTCATCGCGCCTTAGGCAGATGGGAACGTGCAATTGAACTCTATGGGAAAGTAATAGACTATCATAAAAAACACGAAGATACCGGAGGGGAATTTACCACCTTAGTTATTGCTCAACTCAATTGCGATCTGGGAAAAGTAAAGTTGTTGCAAGGGAAATGGGATCTAGCACAAAAGCAATTTCATGAGGCATTAAATATTTTCCAGAAATTCTCCTTCAAATTAGATGAAGGTAAAACTTTGATACTCTTAAGCCAAACAAACCGTTACAAAGGTGATTGGAAACGCGCCGTTAAATTCGGAGAAAAGGCGCTTGCGTGTTTTCGTACTTCTGATTTTGGGCAAAGAACACGTTTGCATGGTGAAGCAGAAGCGCGAAGCGTATTAGGGAATGCTTATCAAATGCAGGGCAAATGGCAGTCAGCTCGTAGACAGTACAAAATCGCAAAAGATCTTTTTGCCAGTTTAGGCGACAGGTACGCGGAAACAGTGGTTATGGTAAATTTGGGTGAATGGAGTTTACGGCGAGGAAGGGTAGACAAGTCACTAGACATATTACGAACGACCCTTGATCTCGCCACCGAACTAGAAGATATTGAACTTCAATCCGCCATCCAAATTCTTTTGGGGCAATCATTCAAAGCAGCAGGTCAATGGGAAGAAGCAGAAAGATGGTATCTCTTAAGTCTCGATTCCAGCCGTAAGCTTAACAGGGAATTGAAAGTTGGAGAGATTCTAAGCGAACTGGCTGAACTATATCGGATGCAGGGGGAGTGGCAAAAAGCCGCTCAGATTTACCATGAAACTACTGAAGTCTACTTGGCAATGTAGAAAAATGGCGAGCATAAGTTTGCGAAACGATAAATGCTCGTGCCCCGGTTTGAACCAATGTGTGATTTTGCCCTGACCCAACAATGGCGTGATACGTTTATGCAGGTGGTGCAGCAGCGGGAACTGGCGGCGCGGTTAAAAGCGGCGTCAGGCCTAGGCAAAAGGGAGTGGACGGCCGTGATGACCACTGCCATCATCCACACCTGCACCGCCCTGGGCTGGCAGGCGTCCGCCAAAGGGTATCGGGGAGTCTCGCTGCCCGTCGCCCGCAGCGAATATCTGAGCGTGGACGTGATGGCGTTTCGGCCAGGGCCAGATAAATGGAAATTCCCCACGGCCGTGCTGGAATTGGAAAATCAACAAGACGACGACTACATCGCCTATAATCTGTGGAAGCTGCTTTGCCTCCAGGCCGACTTGCGGCTGGTCTATTGTTACCGCACGCAGGCGGAGATGGGGCGTGACCTGATGCAAAAGCTGAGTGATGAGGTCGTAGGCGCATTGCCATTGGAACAACGGCTGGCGCTGGTGGGGGAAACGGCCGTGGTCATTGGCAGCAACGCCGCCGCCGAAACGTTTCCCTACGGTTTCTTCCGCTGGTGGGTGTTGGAGAAAAATGTGGGGCGGTTACGGCCGTTTTGATCGCAGATGATGAGTGGAGGGATAAAACAGGCAGAGATATGGAAATGCTGACGGACACATCGCCAGAAGCAGAGCAGGTGCTGCTGACGCTGCTGCGGCAGGCGCCACCCTGGCGCAAGCTGGCCCAGGTGGGGCAGATCAACGCCACCGTGCGCCTGTTGGCCGTGCAGGGGCTACGCCAGCGTCATCCTCAAGCAGACGAAGCTGAAATCCGGTGGCGGTTGGCGGCGCTATTGTTGGGCGAAGAGGTGGCGGCGCAAGTTTATGGCCCGTTGCCAACAGCGAGTGATGATGGCAGATAGAACCGAACCCATTGTCGTGACGCTGCTGGTTATTGACGTATTAGAAATCCTGCAAGTCCCTTACGTCATTGGCGGCTCGTTGGCCAGCGCCCTGCACGGTACAGCACGGGCCACACTGGACAGTGACCTGGTGGTTGATTTACAACCAGAACACATAACACCCCTGGTCGCGGCATTACAGGCAACGTTTTATGTGGATGAAACGGCCGTGCGCCAGGCCGTCATCCACCAAAGCAGCTTTAGTGTGATCCATCTGGAGTCGATATTCAAGGTGGACATGTTTGTGGCCGGGCAACAGCCATTCGCCCAACGGCAAATTCAGAATGCGCAGATGGTCATTGTGACCACTGATCCAGAGCGGGCAGCCCGTTTCACCAGTGCCGAAGACACCCTGTTGGCAAAGCTGCACTGGTATCGCCTGGGCGGTGACAGTTCCGAACGGCAGTGGCGCGATGTAGAAGGGATCACGGCCGTGCAGGGTGAACGGCTGGATTGGCCCTATTTACAGCAGCGGGCAGCCGAATTAGGGGTCGCCGATTTATTAGCCCGCTTGCAAATGGATTAAATAACGGAGAGCAGAGTATGAAACTCAAAGCGTGGTCGCAGGTCATTTACCCCAGAGAAGATTTACGGCAGGGTAAATCGCTAGACACGGCCGAATTTGCCGTACATCTGGACATGGTGCATGACCGGCGTGGCCATGAACTGTACTGGAACCCGGCCCAATTTTTTGCCCGCACCTATTTGACCAAAAATCTGCTTGACCTGGCCGCTGAAACCACGCGCCGCCTGTCTGGCATCACCGAAGCTACGGCCGCCATTTTTAATATGACCACGCAGTTCGGCGGCGGCAAAACCCACGCCCTGACGCTGCTTTACCATCTGGCGCAAAACGGCCCGGTCGCCAGCCAGTGGGTGGGTGTGCCGCGCATCATGCAGCAGGCCGGCGTCAGCCATATGCCCCAGGCAAAGGTAGCCGTTTTTGTGGGGATGCGTTTTGACGGCCGTGGCGGGGATGATGGCACCCCCTACCGCCGCACCCCCTGGGGGGAGATTGCCTGGCAGTTGGGCGGGGAAGCCGGGTTTCAGATCATGGCGGCATTTGATGCGGACGGCCGTGCGCCAGGCGGCGACACCATCGCCCGCCTGTTTGCCCTGGTTAACCAGCCCATCCTCATCCTCATAGATGAACTGATCAACTACATCAGCCGTTACCGGCAGGGTGGGTTGGGGGCGCAGTTGTACAACTTCCTCTTCAATCTGGCCGAAGAAGCTCGTTCGCATGAGCGGGTGGTGGTGGCCGTTTCCATCCCCATTTCCGAAGGGGAGATGACGGCCGAAGATATTGCCGATTACCAGCGGTTGAGCAAAATGCTGGATCGACTGGGCAAAGCCGTCCTCATGTCCGCCGAAGCCGACACCTCGGAAATCATTCGCCGCCGCTTGTTTGAATGGGATGAGCGGGCGATGGATGCCCAGAGGCGGGTGATATTGCCCAAGGAGGCTATCAGCACCTGCCGCGCCTATGCGGAGTGGGTGCAGCAAAACCGGCAGCAGTTACCCGATTGGTTTGCCGCAGACAACGCTCTGGAAGAGTTCAAGGCCACCTATCCCTTCCATCCCGTGCTGATCTCCGTCTTCCAGCGCAAATGGCAAGGTTTGCCCAGCTTCCAGCGTACACGTGGGGTGCTGCGCCTGCTGGCGCTGTGGGTTTCCCGCGCCTATCAGGACGCTTACCAGAGCGCGCATAAAGACCCGCTGATCAGTCTGGGCACTGCCCCCCTGGAGGATCCACTGTTCCGGGCGGCGGTGTTTAAGCAGTTGGGCGAAGATAATCTGGAAACGGCCGTGACCACCGACATTGTGGGCAGCCGTAACGCTCATGCTGCCCGGCTGGATGCCGAAGCCGGGCTGGACATCAAACAGGCCCGGCTGCACCGCAAAGTCGCCACCGCCATTTTCTTTGAATCCAACGGTGGGCAGCAAAAGTCTTTCACCACCATCCCGGAAATCCGCCTGGCGGTGGCCGAACCAGGGCTGGATATTGGGCATGTGGAAACGGTGATGGAGGCTCTAGCGCCACCGGATGGCGCCTGTTTCTACCTGGATGTGATCAAGAATCGCTACTGGTTCAGCATGAAACCTAATCTGACGCGTGTATTGGCTGACCGTAAAGCGGCCCTGGCCGGTGACCCGCGCATCGCCGAAGTGGTGAAAGCAATCATTCAAGAGGAGTTTGGCCGGGTGGAGGGCGTGAACCGTATTTTTTTCCCGGAAAGGAGCAACCACATTCCCAATCAGGCGGTGGTCACGGCCGTGATCCTCTCCCCGGAACAAACGCTGCAGGACAAAACGAGCACACTGGCCTTTGTGGAGCAGATGACACGAGAGTATGGCACTTCTGCCCGCACCTACAAAAATGCGCTGATTTGGGCGGTGGCCGAAAGTGCCTTGCCCATGATGACGGCGGCCCAAAAACGGCTGGCCTGGGAAGCGATTGAAGATGAACAAGAGGAATTGAAGCTGGGGGATTCCCAACGGGAGCAAATCAAGCGCAACCTGGCGCGGGCACGAAGTGAACTACAAGAGTCGGTCTGGCAAGTGTATAACCGGGTTTACCTGCTGGGAAAAGATAACCAGCTCAAAGAAGTAGAACTGGGTCGCCATAACTCCAGTTCGGCGGCAAACTTGCTCACGCTGATCATCCGGGAACTGCGCCGCTATGGAGATGTGGAGGAGGTGATCAGCCCCAGTTATCTGCTGCGCCACTGGCCGCCCGCTTTCACCGAATGGAGTACACGGGCCATTCGAGACGCCATCTACGCTTCGCCGCAATTTCCACGGCTGCTGGATGGCAATGCCATGCGGGAGACGGTGGCCAAAGGGGTAACAAATGGCTTTCTGGCGTATGTGGGAAAACAGGGTGACGGCCGTTACCACCCGTTCTATTTCAACCAGCCGCTCGGCCCGGCCGATGTGGAGATTTCTGACGAGATGCTTGTGATCACACGGGAGACGGCCGAGGGATATCAGCAGGCGGCGACGGCCGTGCGGGAACCTGGGCCGGTGATCGAGGTGAGTACGGTGGAAGAGGATACGGCCGTACTGCCACGGCCGGATTCGGCCACACTACCCATACCAGACGATGAACAGATTCCGCCTGCCAAAGGCATTACCCGGCTGACCTGGGATGGCGAAATTGCCGCCCAAAAGTGGGTAAACTTCTATATGAAGGTGTTGACGAAGTTGGCCACCAGCCACGAAATAAAGTTACAGCTACAAGTGGAAATTACCGGAACTGAAAACATCTCACCGCAGAAAGTAGCCGAGATGAAAGCGGCCTTGCGTGAACTAGGCCTGGATGATCAGGTGTTAATTTATTAGAAAGCTGTTAGGGCGATTCTTCCTCAGAAACAACAATCAGGTTGGAACAACTTGAAGTCCCAATTTGGCGGCTTTTCGTTCCAAAAATTGAATCTGCTGCTCTTTGAATTGTTGTT
>JACTMP010000046.1 GCA_014584575.1 Chloroflexota bacterium | reverse complement strand
GGGAGTAAAGGAACACCCTTCTCCCACAAGACAAGGGAGTTTAGATCATGTTCAAGTTACGTTCGATGATGGAAGATGTGGCAGAAAAGTTGTTCGGCCGACTTTTGCCTCAAGTTGAAGCCAGAGCAGATCACTGCCCCTGGTACTATGCTGGATGTTGTGAGGGCGGTACCAAGAAGCTCACACATGAATATTGTAATGGTGTCTTCACCGGGCACACGAAATGTGAGGGTTCTTGCCCGATCTGAGGCAATGAGTGAGAAGCGTACATAGCCGCGAATCCATGCCAGCGTTGTTGTCGTTTTGGTTGGGATTCGCGGCTATGGAATGGTTTTTATTCTGTCTAATCATTGGAGAGCAAGCCTATGCGCCGGTTTATTCTTATCATTCTATTGCTCACGGCAGGCGTCGCCTGCCGTAACGCGCCGGACGATCCGGCAACTGCCACCCCTACTCTTACCACAGCGGCGCGTGAGGATCAAGTGGTGGTTACGCTGGCCGTGTCAACAGGGGAATTAGGCCGCTACCGGCCGCTTGTGGAACAGTTTGAAAAAGAACATCCCCACATCCGGGTGCGCCTGGTTAGCACGAGTGACGAGGTTAATCCCGACGAGGAAAACGAAATGCGCGCCAGGGCTTCCTCCTTTGACGTCTTCCCCTACTTACCCAACCGGCAGGGCGGTACTGAATACCTGCTGGATTTACGGCCGTTGCTGGCGCAAGACCCACAATTTGACAGCGATGACTTCCTGCCCGGCCTGCTGCCCGCTTCCTCAGAGCCGCTATGGGCCATTCCCACCAGCGCCGCTTACCAACTCACTTACTTTGACAAAAGCGCCTTCGACGCCGCTGGCCTGCCTTACCCTGAACTGGAGTGGACAGTAGAGGATTTTCTGGCGGCTGCCCTGGCCCTGACCGTGCGCGAGAACGGGGAAGTTACCCGCTGGGGCTACATTCCCGGCCAACTGGGTTATGCGCCGCTGCTGGCCACCCAGTTAACCGGCCCCCTCGGTGCGGGCGACGACCTGCGCCTGGCCGACCCCGATGTGGCGGCGGCACTGCAGTGGATGGGCGACCTGTATTCGCTGCACGTCGTCTCCCCCCGGCTGGGCACCGGGCAATCCAGCCTGGCCTTGATCAACAGCGGCAGGGCCGCCATGTGGCACGTCAGCCATCTCTTGTATGATAGTGATAATGAGGATGTGGGGGTAACGGCCGTACCCCACGGCCAGCACGGGTTCGCCGCTGAACCTGCTATGCTCGGCTTTGCCATCAGTCGCGGTACGCGCAGCCCGGAGGCCGCCTGGCAGTTGGCCAGTTTCTTGTCACGGCAACCGCCGCTGGACACGGGGAATTCGACTGCTCCTGTGCCTGCCCGGCGCTCAGTCGCTGCCGCTACCGGCTATTGGGAACGGCTGCCCGCCGATCTGGCGCCTGTGCTGCAATATACGGCCGAAAACAGCACCCCGCCCCGCATCGCCTACCCGGCGGCGAGTTTACTTCTGGCAGCCTTCGCCGCTCACCTGGACGACCACATGCCCGTGGCTGCCGCGCTGGAGCAAAGCGCAGCGGCCGTCCCCACTCCTGCCGCCACCGAAGAAGTGATTGTCGTCCCGGAAGCAGAACCGCAGGTGTCTGAAGATGCCATCCAAATCACCTTTACCTCCTACTCCTACCTGTACGATGAACATCATCTTTTGGCTGACGAGTTCCAGAAGGAAAATCCAGGCATCGTAGTAGAGGTGCAACGGCCGGACGACAGGCCAGGCGTCAGCCACTACGAGAGTTTGCTCGCCGGTGACAGTGACTGCTTTATAGAGTCAGGGCTGGTAATCTACGACGAATCGCTACGCGCTGCCATCCTGCCCCTCGGCCCCTTACTCGATGCTGATGGCAGCCTACAGCTGGATGATTTTTATCCCCTACAAAGCAGCTATTTTATAGAAGATGGCGAATTGCTAGCACTACCCGCTTTTTTGGTCACACCGCTGCTTGAATACAATCGCGATCTGTTTCGAGAAGCCAACATACCTGAACCGTCGCTAGATTGGACCCTGGCCGATTTTCTGGAGATTGCTCAACAAATGACTAACGAGACAGACGAGGCAAAACAGTATGGGTACACTGAAGCCTTCACTTACCTGATGTATAGTGGCCTATCGATATTTGACGTTGACTATATTGATGGCCGCGCAGAGATACCAACATTCAATTATGAAGCCACCACCGAAATGATGATTTGGTACGCCGATTTAATTCGACTCTACAAAGTACAACCGCCACTTACCGATGATCTTGTGGAAAATTTTGCTCAGTTTGAAACCCTGGTTCGTGAGGAACGGGTCGCCATGTGGCCCTTTCCAGAAAGCAGTAGACTAGAAGCATTTGGTGATGCTCTGGGGTTCGATATAGGCTTGGCCCCCTACCCTTTGGGATCGGATGGTTCCAGAGGCGATCTCACCAGTAATGTACATGGTTACTACATCATGGCTGATTCCCCTCATCGAGAGGCATGTTGGCAGTGGATCAAATACCTGACACCTCGCCCGCAGGCCATTTATATGAGACAGCGTGTGCCAGCGCATATTGAAACGGTGGAATCGAGAGAATACATCAGTCAGGTCGGTGAAGAGATGGCGGCAGCCACCCAGGCATTCATGACATTCGGCCAGTCATCTCCCCACATCGAGGAACCATCCTGGTTCTTCCCCGGACATGAGTGGCTGCGAGAAGCGTATAGAGAAGCGGCCAGAGGCGCGTCTGACATAGCCATGGCGCTGGCCAGGGCCGACGTGAAATTCAGCCAATATCGTCAATGTATCATTGAGCAACAGGCCTTCGACGATTACCGTAGCCAGGTCGCCTGTGCCGTGTCGGTGGACCCGGCGTTAGGAGACCGTTATCACGTTCAGTCAGGGGAGTAAACCGTGTTGTGTTGGCATTTACTCTTTAGAACCAGCAATGTTTAAGATTGTGTTGGTAAGCGGGCAAAGTATGATTCCCACCCTGCGGCATGGAGAGCAGGTTTTGGCCTGGACCCCTTTTGCCAGACAATTTTTCAAGCGGGGTGGAATTGTTACCCTGTCCCACGTTCACTTACATCTGCCGACTGATACACAATCCGGCGCTGGTTTCCGCACACCTATTGCTGGCATACAACAGGAGCAACCAGAGCTTTTTGTCAAACGAATCGTGGGTTTGCCGCGGGACACCGTTCGTATTCCAGTTCACCAATCGTCACACCATATACCAGCCGCCGTTGATCCGCAAGCCAGGCGAGACGGCTCCAATTGGATATGGCGCATTCCCGATGACCACGTTTTCATTCGGGGCGATGGGCCCTATAGTATCGATTCTGTAGTTTGGGGGCCTGTTCCTTTCACCCAGCTTAGACAAGTTGTGCTGTGTCGCTTTCCCTCTTTCCAAAGGATTTCATGAACAACAACCGGGTACAGGCAGAACGCAGATGGCAAACCTTTTTCTTTGACGCCGGAAAAATGCTGCGTCTGGCATGGGACGCCAAACCACGTCTCTCTCTTATAGCCGCCCTTTTATCCATCATTCAATCCCTGCTACCTGTGGCTGCGGCCTGGCTGCTCAAGCTGCTTTTGGATGCCGTTGTCGTTTACTTTGAAATGCCTGGCCGTCACTTTATTCGTTCAATAAGCCTTTTTGCTGCCGGATACGTCGTTGTCTTTTCACTACAAAAGATGATGATGCCGCTAGACCAATACATCAAAGGAGAGATGCAACGCGCCATTGGCCTCTTGGTCCGCGGTAATATCTATCGCCGGACCCTCTCCTTTGAGGGCATTGCCTACCTGGAAGATCCTCAATACCATGATTTGCAAACGGTCAGCAGCCAGGGTGTGCAAAATGCCCCATTCATCATTACTGGCGCATTCAATGCGCTCATCCGTGCTGTCTCTTTATTGGTCGCTTTCTTGGGCTTGCTGCTCCTGCTCAGCCCGTTGCTCACGTTGCTGGTTTTGCTGTCCGCTGTGCCTCATCTACTGGTCCATCTCAAGTTCGGCCAGGATCGCTTCAAACTCAGCTTTGACCTCAGCCCACTGCAACGTGAATCATATTATCTCACTTTCCTGCTCACCGGCCTGGCAGCGGCCAAAGAGTTGCGCCTCTTTGGCCTGCAATCCTACCTGTTCGACAAGTGGCGGCAGGTGGCGCAACACAACAATGAAGCCGAGCGACAGCTTCAATATAAGGAAATGCGCTGGCAGTTCTTGTTGGAACTGTTAGCCTTTTTGGCCATGGCCCTGGCTTTCTTCTTTATCTTGCTGGGCATCTTTAACCAGCAGATGAGCGTGGGGGATATTGCTTTGTATAGCAGCGCCCTGGCTGGGGTGCAGACTGGTATTGTGATCCTGGTACAGGCCATTGGGCAGACCTCCGAAGTCCACCTGTTTTTCACCCAATATGAGCATCTGCAAACTATGCCCCAACCGATCGCTATCACCCCCAGGCCACAACCTGTTCCCCCCTTGCAACAGGGCATCGAGTTCCGAGATGTCTGGTTTCGTTATACGGCGGATAGCCCCTGGGTGTTGAAGGGAGTTTCCTTCCTGGCGCCTGTTAACGAGTGTGTGGCGCTGGTGGGGGCCAACGGGGCCGGTAAATCTACCCTGATCAAGCTGATCACCCGTCTCTATGACCCGACGCAGGGGCAGATAGTATGGGATGGGGTGGACATCCGGGAGTTTGCTGTCGCTGACTATCGCCGCTGTCTCTCTACGGTCTTTCAAGATTTTGTGCAGTACCAACTGCCGGTTTGGGAAAATATCGGCCTGGGGGATGTGGCTCATATTGACCGGCGGCCACAAATCATAGCAGCGGCGCAGCAGGCGGATATTGCTGACCGCATTGCCATGCTACCCGGTGGCTACGAGACGCAACTCAGCCGATGGCTGGTTCACGGTGAAACAGGCACCGATTTGTCCGGCGGGGAGTGGCAAAAAATAGCTATTGCCCGCGCCTTTATGCGGGAAGCGCAGTTTATTCTGCTGGACGAGCCAACGGCCGCTTTGGATGCGGAAACGGAATCGCGCCTGATCCAATTATTGACCCATCTCAAAACGGGGCGTACCAGTTTGCTTATCTCCCATCGCTTCAGTACAGTGAAGCTGGCAGATCAAATTGTGGTTATGGAAGATGGACAAATCTGCGAGCAAGGTACCCACGCCCAATTAATGGTGGGAAACGGGTTGTACGCTCGTATGTATACGACACAGGCAGGTCTTTACCAGTATGATCCTATCGTACCAACGTTTGTATAAACGGCCACATAAAGAGTGGGGAATAATGGAGGGAAACGGCCGTGTCGCGTCTAATGGTATAATGATGCGTGAAACGTGTTTTTTTACGCATCACGTTTCACGCATCACGCAGTGATCAACTATGAAACCGCTCACCGCCCTCCTCTCCCTCTTCAGTCTGGCCGCCCGCCGCCTGTGGCGGCAGCGGCTGCTGGCGGCCTGCCTGCTGGCCGGGCTGGTGGCCGCCGTGGGGCTGCTCTCCGGCATCCCCCTCTACGCCGACGCCGTACAAAACCGGCTGCTGCAAGGCGAACTCACCGAAGCCGGCACCTACCGCCCCCCCTTTGCCTTCCTCTGGCGCTACATCGGCGCCTGGAACGGCGACATTACCTGGCAGGCGTACCAGCCCATCAACAGCTACCTGGCCGAACAATCCCCCGGCGTCATTGACCTGCCGCTGGATGACCAGATACGCCACGTGGCCACCGCCCGGCTGCGCCTCTTCCCCGGCGCGGACGCCGCTTTCACCGCCAACGAGCCGCTGCTGTGGGCCAATGTCGGCTTCATCACCGGCCTGGCGGCGCAGATTGACCTGGTAGAAGGGGTGTACCCGCTAGAAGCGGGTGCTACCGCCGCCATCGAAGTGATCGCCAGCCGCCAGACGGCCGACCGGCTGGGTGTGCAGGTGGGCGAAAGTTATACCCTGCTGGGCGCTAACGACAACAGCCGCCTGCCGCTGCGCATTGTGGGCATCTGGCAGCCGCGTGACCGCACTGACCCGTTCTGGTTTTACCAGCCAGACGCTTTTGCCGAGATGCTGCTTACCAGCGAGGGGCAGTTTAGCCAACGGGTCGTACCCGCCCTGCCCACGCCGGTGAGTACGGCCGTGTGGTACCAGCTGTATGACGGCGGCCGTATCCGCCCGGCGTCGGTAGATAATTTCCTGCAAAACGTGGCCGTCGTCGAAGCCCGCGCCACCGCGCTGCTCAACGGCGTGACGCTGGACGCTTCCCCGGTGCGCGCCCTGCAAAATTACGGCCGGGCCAACACCCTGCTCACCCTCACCCTGACCATCTTCGCCATCCCCCTCATCGGCATCATCCTGTACTTCATCAGCCTGATGGCCAACATGGTGGTGGCGCGGGGAGCCAGCGAGATTGCCGTCTGGCGCAGCCGGGGGGCCACCCGCCGCCAGGTGGTGGGCGTCTACCTGCTGGAAGGGCTGCTGGTGGGCGGCCTGGGGCTGGCAGGCGGCCTCTGGTTGGGCATGCACATTGCCCGGCTGATGGGGCGCACCCGCACCTTCCTGGACCCGGCCATCCTGGCTGCCCCTTCCCCTTCGGCAGGCTCAGGGTTCGGGGCAGGGGAATTGACGCCGGTATTGTCGGACACGGCCGTGCTGTATGCCCTCCTGGGGGTGGCGCTGGCGCTGCTGGCGCTGCTCCTGCCCGCCTACCTCACCAGCCGTTACACCATCGTCACCATGCGCTGGCGGCAGGCGCGGGCGCTGCTGGCCCCCCTCTGGCAGCGCGCCTACCTGGATGTGCTGCTGCTGCTGCCGGTCTTGTATGGCTGGTACCAACTGAACCAACAGGGGCATATCGGCCTGCCGGGCAGCGGGCGCGATCCCTTTAGCAATCCGCTGCTCTTCCTGGTACCCATCCTCTTTTGTTTTGCCCTGGCGCTGCTGGCGCTGCGCTTTTTCCCCCGGCTGGTGAATGGCCTGGCCTGGCTGGCGGAAAAGCTGCCGGGCATCACCCTGCTGCTGACGCTGCGCCAACTGGCCCGCGCCGCCGCCCAATACACCGGCCCGCTGCTGCTGCTCACCCTCACCCTCAGCCTGGCCAGCTTCACCGCCTCCATGGCCGTCACCTTTGACGATCATCTGGCCGACCAGGTGTATTACCAGGTGGGCGCTGACCTGAACCTGGCAGAGTTGGGCGAAAATACGGAACAAACGGGCCAGCCGCCGGGTGGATTGGCCGCGCCGCCCACCACCGCCAATGAGAATGAACCCCGCTGGTTATTCCTGCCCGTCAGCGACCATCTGCTGGTGGATGGGGTGCAGGCGGCGGCGCGGGTGGGTGAGTACACGGCCGTAGCCAGCATTGGCGGGCGGCAGCAGTCTGGGCGCATCCTGGGCATTGACCGGGTTGATTTTGCTCCGGTCGCTTTTTATCGCCCGGACTTTGCCGGTAATGAGTCGTTGGGTGGCCTGATGAACCGGCTGGCGGTGCAGCCCGATCACCTGCTGGTCAGCCGGGAGTTCCTGGCGCGTAACAGCCTGCAAGTGGGTGACCCGCTGCGCCTGACCATCGGCGCGGTCGGCGAATTTGCCGACGCCCCGTTCACTATCGCCGGCCCCCTGGACCTTTTCCCGACCCAATACCCACAAGACGGCCCTTTTTTTGTGGCCAATCTGGATTATCTGCACCAGGCGTTGGGCGGCGCGTTTCCTTACAATGTGTGGCTGCAAACGGACACGGCCGTGCCCACCGGCCAGATTGTAGATGGTGTGCGCCAGCTTGGCTTTACTGTCGTCACATCCCAGGATGCCCGCGCCCGGATTCTGCAAGAGCAGACGCGCCCGGAACGGCAGGGGTTGTTTGGCCTGCTGTCGGTTGGTTTTCTGGCGGCGGCGGTGCTGACGGTGCTGGGTTTTCTGGTCTATGCCGTGGCTTCCTTCCACCAGCGGGCCATCCAGTTGGGCATGTTACGGGCCATTGGCCTGTCGGTGGGGCAAATGGCGGTTTATCTGGCCGGTGAACAGGCGCTGCTGATTGCCGCCGGAGTGGGATTGGGCACAGGGCTGGGCGTGTGGGCCAGCCGCCTGTTCATCCCCTTTTTACAGGTGGGTATTGGCACGACGACGGCTGCGAAAACGGCCGTGACGCCCCCCTTCATTGTGCAAATCGCCTGGGAACAGTTGGCCCTCATCTATACCCTCTTTGCCGCCATGTTCATCATCGCCACCCTGATCCTCATTGCCCTGGCCGCCCGTATGCGCGTCTTTGAAGCCGTCAAACTCGGCGAGGCGGTGTAGAATGGGACGCGGATTCACACGGATTAACGCAGATAAGAATGAGAAAGAGGCTTAGGTTGAAAACGCATCAATCCACAACTATAAAATCCGCGTCATCTGCGTTTATCCGCGTCCCATATTTATAGGGACGCGGATGAACGCGGAACACGCGGATAAGGGAGGTGTGTGATGGGGTATAAACATATGGAGTTGACGCAGATCATTTTGGGGGCGTTTTTTGATGTTTACAATGCCTTGGGGTACGGATTTCTGGAAAAGGTGTATGAAAATGCCATGGCGATTGAACTACGCCACCATGGGCTGTACGTCGAGCCGCAAAAACTGATTCAGGTGTATTACCGGCAGGAACTTATCGGCGAATACTTCGCCGACCTGGTGGTCAACAACCTGGTCATTGTGGAACTGAAGGCCGCGAAAAAGCTGGCGGATGAACATGAAGCCCAACTGCTCAACTACCTCAAGGCCACACCCTACGAAGTGGGTCTGCTGCTTAACTTCGGCCCCAAACCCGAATACCTGCGCCGCGCCTATGACAATACCCGCAAACCAAACTTGAAAATGGACGCGGATGAACGCGGGTAAACGCAGATAAGATTTTAGAAGAAGCGTTGTATGAAAAAACCTGCCCGCAAATAAAACAAAAAATCCGCGTCATCCGCGTCATCCGCGTTCATCCGCGTCCCATCCAATACAGGACGCGGATGAACGCGGAATACGCGGATAAGAATTTAGAAGAGGCGTCGTATGCGAAAAATCAGCCTACAAATAAAACAAAAAAATCTGCGTCATCTGCGTCTATCCGCGTCCTATCTCCTCGTATTACTGCTGCTGGCGGCGTGTGGGCGGGGGGAAACGGCCGAGCTGGGGCCGACGCCTACCCCTTTGCCCACGCCCATCGTGCCGGAACGGCCCACCTACACCGTGCAGCGGGGGGCCGTCGTCAACTCTTTAGAATTCACCGGGCGCGTTTCGCCAGTGCAGGAGCAGGCGCTGTTTTTTAAGAGCGAGGGTTTTGTAGACCAGGTGTTTGTGCAGCGCGGCGACCAGGTGCAGGCGGGCGACGTGCTGGCGCAGTTAGAAATCACCGCCCTGCAAAACCAGTTGGCGCAGGCGCAGGTGGCCCTGGAAACGGCCGAAATCCGCCTGGCTCAGGCTGAACAGGCGCGGCAAGACGCCCTGGCCGAAGCCACCATCAACCGCGAGAAAATCCTCTTGCAGTTGCAGCAAGGGCAGGTCAATACCAACTCCGCCGCCCTCATCGCCGCCCAAATTGACCTGGACAATGCCCGGCAGCGTCTGGCCGACGCCGAATATGAACTGCAAAAATCGCTGGATCGAGAGTGGGAGCCAGAAAATTTGCGCCGCCAATATGAGCAAGGTGTGGTCAGCGCCCAAGATGCACTGCAAGTAGCCCAGGCCCGCTACAATGATGCCCTGGCGGGCAGCGGCAGCAACGCCGTCAACCGCCAGCTTTTAGAGCAAGACTTGAGCCTGGCCGATTTGCGTCTGGAGCAGTTGGGGCGGAGTATTGATCCGCTATTGGCGCTGGATGTGGAGCGGGCGCGGCTGGATGTGCAGCAAATTGAGAATCAGATTGCCGACGCGCAGTTGATCGCCCCATTTGCCGGGGAGGTGCTGTCGCTGAATGTGCGTGCCGGCAGCCGGGCGGAGGCGTTTCAAACGGCCGTCATCCTGGCCCAACCGCAAAACCTGGAAATCACCGCCGAACTGGGTAGCGCCGAACTGAACGAAATGAGCGTGGGGCAGACGGCCGTTATCACCCTGCGCAACCGGCTGGATGACCCCACCAGCGGCGTGGTGCGCCAGTTGCCCTACGCCTTCAGCGGCGGTGTATCTACTGCTGCCGATCAAGACAACCGCGTCCGCATCCAGTTCGACGAACTGCCCACCGACCTCGTTCTGGGTGAATTGGCGACCGTGGTTATTATCTTGGAAGAAAAAGAAAACGTACTCTGGCTGCCGCCCGCCGCCATTCGCACCTTCCAGGGACGCAATTTCGTCGTCATCCAGGAAACCAATGGCCAGCGCCGTGCCGATGTGCGCCTGGGTATCCAGAGCGCCGACCGGGTAGAAGTCCTGGAAGGCGTGGCAGTTGGGCAGGTGATTATAGGAGAATAGGACACGGATGAACGCAGATGACGCGGATAAAAACACAACAATCTGCGTTTATCCGCGCAAATCCGCGTCCCCTATCACATGGAACCTTTCATCCTCTGCGAAAATCTGGTCAAAATATACAAGGTGGCCGAACTGGAAGTTGTGGCTTTGCAGGGGCTTGACCTGACGGTGCAGGCGGGTGAGATGTTGGGTATTGTGGGTGCATCCGGTTCGGGCAAGAGTACGCTGTTGAACATTTTGGGTGGGCTAGATCGGCCGTCGGCGGGGCAGGTGGTGGTAAACGGCCGTAAACAGCCCCCCATCAACCTGCTCAAAGCCACCCCCTCTGAACTGGACGCTTACCGCCATCGCCAGGTCGGTTTTGTCTGGCAGCAGACGGCGCGCAACCTCATCCCGTACCTCTCCGCCCTGGAAAATGTGGCCCTGCCCATGACCCTGGCTGGCGTCGGCTGGCGCCAAAAACGCGCCTGGAGCGAGGAACTGCTGCAAGCCGTGGGGTTGTGGGAACACCGGCAGCACCGGCTGGCCCAACTTTCCGGCGGGCAGCAGCAGCGGGTAGCCATTGCCGTGGCTCTGGCCAACAAACCGGCGCTGCTGTTGGGCGACGAACCGACGGGTGAACTGGATTCGGTGACGGCGCAAGAAATCCTGGCCCTGCTGCGGGAGATGAATGCCCGCTACGGGCTGACGACGATCATCGTCACCCACGATCCCCAAATTGCCCGCGCCGTGGACCGGGTGGTGACAATCCGTGACGGCCGTACCAGCAGTGAAACAGTACGCCGCGTGGCCGACACTTCGGTAAACTCCGTGCAGGCTGTGGAAGCGGCGCTGGCCGAAGGCTTCACGGCCGTCGCCCACACCTTTGAGGAGTACGTGGTGGTAGACGCCGCCGGCCGCCTGCAAATCCCGCCCGACCTGCGCGAAGCTACAGGCATTGGCGACCGGGTGACGCTGGAAGCGATGGAGCAGGGTGTATTAATCAGGCCGATCAAGGAGAGCGACGATTAACTCTTTTCAGACAGGATCATCTGGGGTAAAAGCGTATGGGGAATGGCGGCAAAGTGGGGATCACGATGCACCAGGGATAAATGATGGGCAGTGGCCGCAATCAAAGCATCAATGGCTGGCAAGCGGTGTGGCGTCACTGAGGCGTTCCTCAATGAGATCTGCTATCGGATCGCTGCCAGGAAGCAACCAGGCATTGCCCATGCCAGCCGCCTCTCGCGCTAACTGGCCTCGCCGTGGGAGGACATGCACAAGTAACGTTCCATCCTCGCCAATTTCCCAATTCAGGCGTGCTCCCGGCTGGATGTCCAACATCCTGGCAATTCTAGCCGGAATGGTCACCTGGTTTTTGCCCGTTACTTTTGTAATCATGAACACAGTGTTATTCAAGGGAACTGTTCTGTCAAGGAATCAGGAGTGCCAGGCAAGGGGCTGTAAAACATTGGTCAATGAAAATGGTTCTGCCCCTTGCCTGGCACTGACCGGCGTAACAAGATGAATATAAATTTACGTATTGAACATGTCAGCCGTACCTACGAGGTGAGTGGGCGCAAAGTGATGGCGCTGCAAGATGTCTCGCTGACGGTAACGCCGGGGCAGGTGGTAGCGCTGCGCGGTCGTTCCGGTTCCGGCAAGACCACCCTGCTTAACTGCATTGGCGGGTTGGACCGGCCGAGTAACGGCCGTATCTGGCTGGGACAGGAGGAGATTACCGGTCTGTCTGAAAGGCGGTTGGTACAACTGCGGCGGCAGCGCATCGGCTTTGTTTTCCAGTCACACGCCTTGCTGCCCACCTACTCTGCCCGTGAAAATGTGGATTTGATGCTGCGCCTGGTGAAGATGCCCCGCCGCGAACGGCTGGCCCGCGCCGTGGAAACGCTGCAACTGGTGGGGCTGGCTAAATGGCAGGATCACCGCCCCTTTGAACTCTCCGGCGGGCAGCAACAGCGGGTGGCCATTGCCCGCGCCATCGCTGCCCGCCCCGCCGTCATCCTGGCCGACGAACCCACCGGGGAGCTGGACACCGCCACCGGCCGCCAGATTTTGCAGCTTTTCCGCCAGTTAGCCGATGAACAGGAGACGGCCGTGCTCATTGCCACCCACGACCTGGCCGTAGATGCTTTTGCCGATGTGGTGGTGCATCTGGTAGACGGCCGTGTGCATCCACCAAAGCCAGAATAGTGGCTGGTGGTTAGTGCTGGTACTGCTGCCAATCACTATTTTTTTGATGATAAGGCAAGCTGGGAACTTTGCTCACAAAGCTAACTCTTTAACAAGAATACCCTCTTTAGCAATCCAATCGTCTTCAACCGGCTCCAGATAGAGGTCAATAGCTTCCCGGATGTTTTCCATCGCCTCATCCACTGTATCCCCCTCGCTGATACACCCAGGCAAAGAAGGTACATAAACGGTATACCCGCCTTCATCACTTGGTTCAAGCACAATCTGTAGTTTCATTTTGTTCACCTTTACAGAAATTTCTGGCGAATGTATACGCGGCTACCGAATGGGCTGCAATGCCCGCCAAAGGGGGCCATCCTGGCGGACGCCGCGCCGATCCAGGTCGCTGGTGGCCAACACCACGCTCTCGGCGCAGCGGGCGGTAAGGCCGCGAATGAGGCGGGCCAGCAGTTCATTGCGAATCTGGTAATCCTCTTCTACCGTCCACGGCCGTGACACATCATAACTCTGCGCCAACACAAAGGCATTGCTGAGGGGTTGGTTGGGAATATCCCACCAGCCGGTAGCGGCCGTTTCCAGCCACACCTGTACCCGCGCCGGGCCACCCGCCAGCAAATAGCCGTAAATGGTGGAAATGGTAATCCCGTCCGGATCAGGTGGATCACCCAGGTCTGGCGGATTGGCCGTCACCAGCCCATTGTTGATGCCGTCAATAAAGGCCGCGCCAATCTCCGCCGGGGTCTTAAAACCAATCGCCTCGGCCGATTGGCGCAGGCGGGTGGCCGCTTTCACCAACCAGTCACACACCGCCGCCCCGGCCACATCCGGCTCCGGTTGGAAGCGCTTTTGCGACAACAGTTGGAACAAATCATGCAAACAGTGATCCAGCGGCAAACTGGCATCTACCGCTTCCAGCCACAAACGCAACTCTTCCACCAGCCCCACCAGATCAAATCCCACTCGCTCTACCAGGCGGGGTGGCAGTTCGCTGATGGGCAGCAAATCGGGCATATCCGGGCGGTACAGCCTTTCCGTCAGCAGTTCGGCGCGGGCGGGATCAAAACCGTGTATGGAAAGGGTGAGCGCCTCGGCTACGTCATATGCCGATGGGTGTACGTCCCACTGGGGATGGGCCAGCGCCAGCCAGGTGAGCCAGGCGCGCACCCGCGGCTCGTCACGCGGGCTGGAGCGGCGGCGCAGTTCGCGGTAGGGCAATCCAGTTTCCTTCAAAGCATTACCCAACAAGTATCGCAGCGCCCCATCCAAATAGGGAGTGATGATGGCGATGTCAGCGGGAACCAGCCCCCGTTCGGCCATCAGTTCGGGCAGGAAGCGGGCCAGGTTTTGCACCATTTCGCGGCGGTAACGGCCGTACACCACCCCACTGATCGCCTCTTTCGCCAATGCCGTCGGTTTGTCGGTGAACAATAAAAAGTTCTCCACCAGATTCGCTACATTTTCTAACGCAGGCGTGGTGGTAAAACTGTCGGTGAATTGAAACTGATAAACGCTGCGAAGATAAAACCGGCGCGCCCCGTCGGGGTCAGCCGCCAGGAATCGTTTGTAACCGCCGCCGCCATCATAGGCAACGGCCGTTGTCTGTGTCACATCCATCAATTCGCTCACAAAATTCTGCCCGGCGGGAGTTTGCTCCTCCACGTTATCCACAATCAGGTGGCGATACCGCTCGCGGAAGTAGTTTTTGAACACCTCGTGATGTACCAATTGCGTATCAAAGACCCGCACCGCCAGGGAGAGATCGAGCAGGCTGTTATCCCGGCACGATTGGCGGAAGGTGCGGGCCGCTTTGGCGGCGTCATCCAGATGCAGCAGCCGTTCTGGTTCCCCCGTCCAGGTGCGCTTTTGTCGCTCAATGGCTTCTTCCAGGCTCAGACCGTTCAGCGCCGCCCGGTTGAGCGTATCCAACAACTGGCTGACGATCTGCTGCGGCCGTAGCCGTAAATCGGCAAACGCCCCTTCGTGCAGCATGGGGGTGATGACGTGCCACATCAGCAGTTGCGCCAGGTCATAACTGAGGAAGGTGGGTGGACGGTAGGGGGTGGTGAAGCCAGACGGCCGTGCCACCAACGGCCAGAACAACTCCACCATCTCCTGCGCCATCTGGTTATAGGTCGTAATCTTCAGGTCGGCATACGGCCCCAGGCCCGATTGATGCACCGTGTCCAGATACGGGTCAGCGTGGTCTGGCTCCGCCACCATCACCAGGATCGTATACGCCGGTTCACCCATCGCCAGCAGCCGGATCAGCCGCTGCTGCAACGCCGTCGTCTTACCCGTGCCCGCCGCGCCCAGCAAAAAGCTGGTCTGCCCGGCCACTATCGCTTCTTGTTGAAGAGGGGTTGTTTCATACATTGCCTGGTCACTACTGCGTCAGTCAGCTTGCAAAAAGATTTCGATCTCCTGCAACACCTGTGTCAATGAAGGCTCTTCTGATGGCTCAAGTTTATCTTTTGGCCCTACGTGCTTATGATGCGGAAACGTATCTATTTAAGGATTGGCTGCTCCACCGAACCAACCTTTACATTTAGTGTCAGGCTGCGCTCTAAAGCAAAAAAGTAATCCTCAATTTTCATACAGAGGAGAGCGGTTGTTCATCCATAAACTGGCGTACCGGATGAGATGTCAGGTAAAGATGATAAATACCGGCCCACAGCATAAAATCATCGGCATCGCCCAATTCCCCGCTTGAATACCGGCGAAAAAACTCAATGGTGGAATACCCATATTTCCGTTCATATTCGGCCAGTTTATTGCTTGACTCTGTAAATTCAACTTTTTGGGGCTTAAACATTTTTCCCATCACAAACCTCGTGAGCGGAGTATAACATGATTGTTAACAAGGGTAAATGTAATCAAAAAGCCCGGCATTTGCCGGGCTTTCAAATTACCGATTACCGTTCACGGATTACCGATTACGGGTAAGTATACGCATCCCCCATCAGGTAAGCCAGCAAGTTCGCCATGTCCTGCGGGTTGCGACTGAGCGTTAACGAGAAGGTTCCAGGCATCAGGCTGGGCGAGGTGCAGGGGCCGTTGGGACATTCAGGCGAAATAAAGGCGTTGGGGGCGAGAATGGATTCGTATATGTAATCCTGCGCCGAGTAGCCTTCTATTCGTTCTGCGCCAACGGTATCAATATCGGTTAAAGCGGGACCAACAGTGGCCGCGGCGCTGCCATCCGGCAGCCCGTGACAGGCATTACAGCCATTAGCCAGGTAAACCTGTGCGCCCAGTTCCGGGTCGCCGGCCATAATTTCCACTGGATCGGTCAACGATTGGAATTCGGCAGCGGCGCCAGGGCCAAATTCGGGCCAGGGGAACGTGACCGGCTCTTCCGCACACAGTTCTTCGCTGCCCCAGTTCAAGACGTAATTGGTCACGTTCTGCACCTGATCGGGACGCATGGGGCCGCCAAAATCATTTGACCAGGCGGGCATGATAGCTCCCCGGCCAGCGGCCACCGTCTTTTTAATCAGGTTTTCGGTAGTACCTTCCCAACCCAGGTCTATGGAGCGGCGCGGCGGGTTGCCACACAGCAGGAAATAGTTGTTCAGCGGCAGCCCTAAACAATTAGGGTCACCGTTGGCGTCACGGCAGCCGTTTTCCTCACCGGATGTGGCGGTGCCATCAAGCCCATGGCAGCTAGCACAGTTGTTGACGTAGAGATACGCGCCTTGTTCTACGGAACGGCCGTGAGCCGCCCCCGCAAAATGTTCCAACCGTGTTGGTTCACGCAGCGCCGCATACCCCAACACAATCATCGTCAGCATAAAAGCAACGGTTCCGATTACGACTTTTACTTGCATCTATCTTTCCCCGTCATCCGGCTATTGGTAATCGGTAATCAGTTATCGGTTAGCTTTCACCGATTAACGATTACCGATTAACGATTACCGGTTCTTAACAGTTCTTATTCAGGAACTGGCATTCTTCCTCATACAGCGAATCTTCATGGCGATAGCCAACAGCCTCATCGGAAAGAATCAGGAATTCACCCGGACTTTGTGGATTCTCCACTTCGTAATATAAGGTGAGTTTGACCATGTTGTCCTGTTCCTGGGTGATGCGCAGCTCGGCATATGGGTTGGGCATGGCATTTTCCGTAAAGTGATTGCCGTAACGGATATCGCCATTTTCCAGCACTTCTTCTTTACAAGGGTACCAATTGTAGGGCAAATCAGGATTGCCATCCCCCAGTTTGCAGCTTTGCCGGTACATGGAGTTATAAAAGACGGCTAAAGCCCGTGTCAGGTGGGGGTTATCGTCTATCTCCTGCCCCGGAACATAAGTCCCTAACACCAAATTTTCATAAGGTACGCCCTTCAACACGCTGGGGCCTTCTTGCGGCAGTACACCTTGTGAAACTTCCCGCTCCGGTGAACTTTCCACGCGGAATTCTGGCGTACCCATCCAGTTGGAAACCAACATAAAGGCAATAAAGAGGAACGAGATTGAAAGACCCAGGCGGCGGTCAGCATAACGGCGGCTCTTACCCACCTCAAAATAGGGCATGACGATAAAGGCCACCAGCAGCAGCGGGATGAAACCGACCACTATCGTTTTGGGCGCCAATTTCAGCCAGCCCTGCGACCATGACAAGTACCAGGGGGCCACCACGTGCAGTGGCGTCACCACCGGATCGGCATGGGTCTCCAACGGCGCATCCCAGAACCAAAGCGAACCGGCAATCAAGAACAGGGTGAGTAAGGCCGTCCACATCAACTCGCTGGTCAAAATATCAGGCGTAAAGTAGGTGCGTTCGTCTTTGGGCACACGCTTGGCCGTATCTTCGCCAATCTCCTCACGTCCCGGCGGCAGCGAGAGGCCATGCAAAATTACCTTGTAATAATGCACAAAGAAGAAGACGCCCAACAGCAGCGGCAGCAACAAAACGTGGAACAAGTACCAGCGCAGCAAACCGCCCGCGCCTAAAGCCGGGCCGCCCTGCAAAATAAAGAGAACGGTCTGGTTGAAAGCGGGGGGCGCTGGCGCGGCATCGGCGCCAGAGAGGAACACGGTCAAAGCCCAGTAAGCCAGTTGATCCCAGGGTAGCAAATAGCCGCTAAAGCTGAGCAAGGCGGTCAAGGTCAGCAAAATGACGCCGGTGGCCCAGGTAAACTGGCGCGGTTTTTTGTAGCTGCCGGTGATGAAGGTGCGCAGCATGTGCAAGGCCACCACCAACACCATCACTTCCGCGCCTAGACGGTGCATATTGCGCATCAGTTGGCCCAGAGGTACGTTGCTGAGGATGTTCCACATGTCACCGTAGGCGATCAGGGGGCTGGGTGTGTAGAAAATCATCAGCAGGATGCCGGTGATGGTTTCCCAGACCATCATGAAGGTGGAAAGCCAGCCCAGGCGGAAGGTGGGGTAGATGTGGGTGACTTCGGTGTGGTAAAAACTGGGGCGAATGTGAAACCAAAAGCCATCGGCGTGGGGGCGCAGGCGAGGATTAGGACGGCGTGGTTCATCGCCACGCAGCGCACCACGAATGTCGCTGATGTTCATACCGGCGGTGATACGCTCTACCACTTCGTCGGTTTTGGTTACCAGGGCTTGTTTGAGGCCCATCTCGCTAATTTGTTCAAAAATGGTAGCCATTTCTTCTCCTTAACCGCTTTTGTCTCCGGTGTTTCTTTACAGCTTAGGGACAGGAACCGGCAAAATCGCAGAGCAGGGTGTCGCCGGGGCCAGTTTTCTTGGCGGAGGTGTCAATGCTGATGAAAACGGCATTGTCGGGGATGGGCACTGGCTGGTAAAAGTCATTGACTTCAGGCGAAAGGGTGTTGGGTATGGGGGTACGGTTAGCGTCGAGGAATTCCAGTTGGAAACGATCCAGGGTGCGCGGTGCGGGGGATTCGATGCGACGGCCGTCCAGCCGATATTTTGACCCATGACAGGGACATTCATACCGATTGTTAGCCGGCGTCCAGGCATAAATGCAGCCCAGATGGGTACACACTTTGTAGATGGCTAACACGCCTTTGAGGGATTGCCCTGTTTCATCGGGGGCCAGGGCAAACAGATCGTTAGGCTGGTCAGAATCTACATTGACTAACCAGAAACGGCCGTCTGGAAAATTACCCGGCTCAGCGTTTATTCCCGGTATACTGCCAACGGGCAAAACAAACTTGCCGCCAAACTCCCCTTCCCGAAAGCGGGGGATCAAAAACCAGACCAACAAACCGGCAAACTGTGCCAGGTACAGGGCGATAGACGCGCCCCAAATGTAGTACAAAAATTCACGTCGTGAGATGCCGCCGCTTTTCACGTCGGCGCCAATTGCTGCATTTGCCATATGGCTATTCTCCTGACTTAAACTGTCGCTTTTGTGTTTCTTTTGCCAAAGTTACGATTGAACCTGCCAGGGTTTTGGGTTCAGACATACTGTGTGCTTTTTGTCACAAACGGGATTATAACAAACAATGTTGGGATAACAAGGAAAAGATGGGCGCTAAGAGACTTGAACTCCTGACCTCTTCGGTGTAAACGAAGCGCTCTAACCAACTGAGCTAAGCGCCCTTGTTAACAATACCCTGAATTATAGCCATTGTGCCAAATGGGGCAAAGTTTAGAGAGTAGAGATTGGAGACTAGAGATTGAGCGTTTGCAATCTCCAATCTCCAATCTCCTGATTATATTCGTGGCAGCATAATGCTTTGCTGTTTCTGGTATTTTCCCTTGCGGTCGGCGTAGGAAATTTCGCACGTTTCGTCTGATTCAAAGAACAACACCTGGGCAATGCCTTCATTGGCATACACACGGGCCGGCAAGGGGGTGGTGTTTGATATTTCCAGGGTAACGTAGCCTTCCCACTCGGGTTCAAACGGGGTGACGTTGACGATGAGGCCGCAGCGGGCATAGGTGGACTTGCCCAGGCACACTGTCAAGACATTGCGCGGGATGCGGAAATACTCCACCGTTTGCGCCAGCACAAAGGAATTGGGGGGGATCACACAAATATCCCCTTCGTAATCTATAAATGACTTCGGGTTGAAATGTTTCGGGTCCACAATGGCCGAATGGACGTTGGTGAATATTTTGAATTCCCGGCTGACACGAATGTCATACCCGTAAGAAGACAGGCCATAGGAAATAACGCCTTCACGCACCTGCCCATCTACAAACGGTTCAATCATGTGATGTTCCAATGCCATTTTGCGAATCCATTTATCTGCTTTAATTGCCATACAATTGATCTCCTTAAACACCTGAACACTTCATCACTTCATCATACACTTGTAAAGTTTTCACGGCCGTATCCTCCCACGAGAATTTAGCCGCCTGGGTCACGGCCGTAGCCCGCAGCTCCTTCGCCAGATCATCCTGCACAATGGTAGCAATGATGGCCCCGGCCATACCCCGCGCATCGTCCGGGTCAACGGCAAAACCGGCCTCGCCCACCACCTCCGGCAGCGAGGTAGCGTTGGTCGTCACCACCGGCGTACCGCAGGCCAGCGCCTCCAACACCGGCAGGCCAAACCCCTCGCGGCGGCTGGGGAAAACAAACGTCTCGGCATTCCGGTATAACGACGGCTTCTCGGCTTCGTCCACATAGCCGATCCAGCGCACATAGTCGCCAATGCCCAACTTCTGGATGTAACCGTCATAATCCGGGTAACTGTCTGACGTGGTTTCTGGCTTTTGCCCGGCCAAAATCAAAGGATATTCGTCCCCCAATGCCTGCCCCACATACGTCCAGGCCAGCAGCAGCGTGGTCACATTTTTGTGCAGTTCATACCCGCCCAGGTACAGCACGTAAAAATCGGGCAGGTCATATTTGCGCAGCACGGCCATATCCAGCAGCGAATTGGGTTGGGGCCGGTAGTCGGCCGTCACCGCCAGATGAATCGGCGTGATTTTTTCTGGAGAGACGCCCAGATGGCTCACAATCTCCTCTTTGCTGGCGTAGGAATCGGTAATGATGTGGTTAGCGCCGCGGGCGCTGGCAGACACCAGGGCATTATACAGGCGGGCGCCGGCCTTCCGCCGGTATTCGGGCACGAGCATGGTGGTCAGGTCATGCACCGTCACCACCTGGGGAATGGGCGACCGGAGTGGGCCACCCCAATAGGGAATGTGGGCGATGTCGGCGTGTACGGCCGTACACGCCCCCGGAAACCCGCGCTGCTCAAACCACACCTTGCCCACATGCCTGGGGCGTGTGGGCACGGGGTGCACCTGCACCCCTGGCGGCACATCCTGGAGGTTGGGGGCATCGGCCACTTGCGGGTAAATGAGGCTGATCTGCAAGTCAGACACCATCTGGCGCAAGGTTGTCACCAGCGCGCGGCTGTATTGGCCGCTGCCACTGTTCGGCCGGTTCCAGAAATAAGCATTGACGGCTATGTGCATGGGGGGAGTTTAGTGACAAGATGAAGACGTGGCAAGGCGAGGGGGAGAGCAGGTGAGGGGGTGAGGGGGTGAGGAAGGCATAACCTCTATCCCTTCATAATTCCTAATTCATAATTCCTGCGCAGCCAGGCGTTGCTGCATTTGTTGGCCGAGGGCTTGCAGGGCGTTGTACGGCCGTACAAACACCTCAAACTCCACAATCTGCCCCGCTTCATTCCAGCGAATCAAGTCAATACCTTTGAGCGACAGGTCACCCACGCGGGCGCTAAATTCCAGCGCCCAGTTGTCACCGTCTATCAATTCCCGGTGGTAAGCAAAGTCCTGGAACACATCAATGACGGTGCTGAGAATGACGAAGGTGGGCAGACGGCCGTGAGTCGGCTTCCACACAAACGGCGACCGGAACGTCACGTCCTCCGCCAGAATGGCGCTCAATGCTTCCAGGTCACGCGCAAACACAATGTGATGCCAATGGGCCAGACTTGTTTGATGGTTCATGTCGGATTACCTTATCGTTTGCGCCGCTGCCAGATGAGCAGCGGCAGCCCAATTATAACCAGCAGCGGCCACACCCAGGCCAATTCCCCCGGCCCACCGGGACCGGTGCAGGCAGCCTCACGCCGAATGTGGAGCAGGCAGTAATGGTTGGTCACGTCCGCAAAATCGGCATCGCTCATGTGGTAGGGGTCAAGGCCCGCCAGCCGCCCGGCAAAACCGCTGGCAATGATCACCTGGCGTAAAAGAAACAGTCGGCGCGCATCATCCGATACGTCTACGGCCGTGCCCGCCCACCAGCCATCCGGCAGCCAAACTTCCACCTGCGGGTTAACCTGAATGTTGCGGTACCAGTCCGATAACCGGCCAAACCCCGCCGTGCAGTAAATCTCCCCATCCACCAGGGCAAAATTTACCGGCGTTTGGCGGCGCAAACCTGATCTGCGCCCGGTATGGGTGATAACCATGATCCGTCCGCCAACAGAAGGCCAGCCATTGAGCCAACGGCCCAATCCTAACCGCCACATGAGCAGCATAAACCGGTTGAGATATTTGAAGCCCTGTCGTAACTGTTCTTCGTTCATCATTCGGTCTGCCCTTGCCGTTCAAACGCGGCTAACTGGGCGGCAATCCAGGCCATATCCGCTTCTGAAAAAACAGGTGGCGGCGGCGATTCCTGGTAGTTGAGCAAACGCTCGTAACCCACCAGGTTGAAGCAGGCGGTCACGGCCGTCTGCAAATCCAGCGGCACATCCTCATCCGGCGGCAACAGGGGCACCGGCACCACCGGCAATTTGTCGCGCAGTTGGATGGCCCATACGGCCGTTTTGGGTCGGTTGGTAAAGCGGCTCAAGTAGACATAATATGGCGCAATAGGGTAATGGCCTTCCAGGGGAATCCGCCCGCCACACCGCACCAGATCAATTTCCAGCAAATGGGTGCGGGTTTGCAACAGTTCATGGCGGCGTTCCATATACTCCCGCGCCCCATCGCCCCGTTTATTGACCGGCGACAAAATCTCAATTACCGTCACCAGCCGCCGTTCGGCCACATCCCGTATTTCCAGGCTGAGGATGGGCACGTTCTCGCCCATATCGCTGGTTAGTTCGACGGTGGGTGGGGTCACGTCCGTGTACACCGCCGCCGCCTCGCCAATTTTCACCACATGCACATCCGGGTACACCACACGCTGCTCCGGTGGCAAACCCAACACATCCACCGCCGCCCGGTCAAACACATACCGCTTTGCCAGCAGCGCCACATACTTTGGCTGCAAGAGCGGCAATAATTGCATACTAATCTGGTTAGCCAGACGGTCGTGAAACTCTTGCCACATGTCACCTTCAAGATAAGGGTCCATACCAGGAAATGGGGAAGCCATTACTAAAACTCCTTGCCCAGCAATTCAATAAGGGCATTATACCTGATATGGAAAGCGGCTAATAAAGCCGCGCCGGAACGGGGGATAATCTGGTGCTGGGACGATTGTTTAGGCGAGCAGTTCAGCAATGAGGGCGGTTTCTGATGGCCTTTCTTCAGGCAGCAACGGCCGTACACGGGCCGGATTATTGCTGCTGATAGTATCCACCCCCCAGCCCAGTAGTGTCTCATAATCCCAGTAAAAACCACCAGGACTGCACGCATAACCGGCGGCCTGGATCATCTTCACTTCCTCCCGGCATAAAAAGTCAGTGGAGGGGCTTAAGACATCCACTTCAAACCGCGTAATCAGGTCAAGCGGATTACAAAACCGCCCCACATAAATCAGACTGGTGGTAATATCCGGGTTCAGCCGTTTGACACGGCGCAGCGCAAACTGGTCAAAGCTGGTAACAACGACTTCATCCACCATGTCATACTTTTCGATCAGCGCCACCGTGCATAAATCCAAATCCGGGTTGAAATGGGGTGGGGTATGTTTTAGCTCAATCATCAAGGGGATACGCCCTTTGGCCCAGTCCAGCACTTCAGCCAGAAAGGGCATCCGTTCCCCGGCAAAAGCGGCGTTAAAATAACGTCCCACATCCAGAGTGCGCAAATAGTCTGCTTTATATTCGCCAATTTGGCCGGCAACCGGCGTTTTCAGGCGCAGGTCAGTGTCATGGAAGACAATGACTTGTTTGTCAGCGGTAAGCTGCACATCCAATTCCAAAATATCGGCGCCGCCGGCCAAACCGGCGCGGAAAGCGGCCATGGTGTTTTCGGGGGCCACGTCCATGGCGCCGCGATGACCAACAAGTAGGGGACGGCCGTTTGTGCTTTGGCGTAAATCAAACATGATCAGGCTCCTTCACTACTAAACCTGTCAACTAAAAAGCCGGGGACAGTCTCCGACCGTGCCCCCGCTTATATTAAGTTAGGTACTACTCAGGCGTGTTGTTTGCTATGTTGCTGCGTAAGACGCGCCGTATGCTACCAGTAAAATCTGACAATTTCAATGGCAAATCAGCCCATTTTGTGGCGCGATTTTCAAAATCGCCCTACCGCGCCAGATGCAACCCTTCCAGGTGGCAGACGCCGCATTGCGCACAAAACATCTCCGTTTCACCAGGGCGGCTCAGCCCCAACTGCTGGCGAATGAGCAATAATTTTTGCACGTCGGCCGGGGGCATGGGGTCATGCACCCCCAATGTCGCCAGCAGATAGGCGATGAAAGCGTGACGTTCCAACGTTTCCAGGCGCATAAAGGCTTGCATGGGGGAATTGCCTACCGTCAGCGAACCATGCCGTTGCAAAACCAGCCCATCATGCTGGCCGATCAGGTCGCGCACCACCAACGCATTTTCGGCGCTGGATGGTGTGGCATATGCCGTCGTTGGAATTGTGCCCAAAAACACCACCGCTTCCGGCAGCAGGCAGTCGGCCAGAGAAATCCCGGCAATGGAAAGGGCTACGGCATAAGGGGGATGGGCATGGACAACGGCCGTGACATCCGGGCGTTGGCGGTAGGCTTCCAGGTGCATGGGCAGTTCGCTGGTGGGGTGCAGATGGCGCGGCCCACCCACTTTTTTGCCCGCTTCGTTGACGATGATCAACTGGTCTGGCTCCAACATGCCCTTATGCAGGCCGGAGGGAGTAAGCAGGATACGGCCGTGCCCCAACCGCGCCGAGATATTGCCATCAGAAGCCAGAATCAGCCCCTTGTCATACATCAGGCGGCCAATTTTGACGATCTCCTGTCGCAGTTCCAGTTCGTGGCTGTACATGCTTACCGGTATTTCTTCACTTCCGCCAGCAGCCGTTGGGGACGGCCGTCAAACTCTCGCCAATCCAGTTCTTCCCGCGCTAACTTCAGCAAAATATCATTCAGCGCCGCATTCACCGGAGTAGCCACACCCATTGACTGCCCGGCTGCGGCCACCGCGCCGTTGTGGTAGATGACCTCACTCTTACCCTTGCCCGACGTCAGGTCAATCTGGAAGGAAGGCATCTTGTCACCGCGCCCGCTGGTGACGGCGCTGACCATGCGGGATTTGAGCATGGAACGGGGCAGCCGCCGCACGCCAAACGCCAGCTTTTTGGCCGACGATCCGGGCAGGTCAATTACCGGCAATTTCTTAGCCTTCATCACTGCCAACGTCTCCCGCAACATCTCCACTTCCAGATTGAAAATCGTATCCGATTTGTACAGAACGCCTGGTTTGCGATTCAAAATAGCGGAGGTGGCGTTACCCACCATATTCAACAACGCCTTTGACCATTTCATGGCCTGGTAATCGCTTTCCAATTGGGTGGTGATGCCCGCTTTTTGAAAGAGCGTCCCCCACGGCTTGATGTTCTGTTTCGGTTGGGTAGGGGCCAGCGCCAGCCCCCGCCCCGCCTTTTGCACCACAATGTGGTCGGATGTTTTTTTACTGAGAGGGATGGTGACAGAACCGGCAATCACCTTTTCTGCGCCGAATTGGGCCATAAACGGTTCCTCAATGCCAATGCCATTGCCGGTAATGAGCAGCGTTGGCGGCTGCGGGCAAAAGGCGACAATGCTGTTCATTGCATCTTCCAGATCATAGGATTTGACGCTCATCATGATCAGGTCGTAGGCACGGCCGTTCTGAAATGCCGCCATCGCCGAAGTGACCACATGGGGTCTGACCCGTTCCCGTTCCCCATGTTCGGTGATACTCAGGCCGTTCATCTGGATCAGTTCGGCCGCCACCTCCCGCACGATCATTGTCACCTGGTGTTTCTGTTGTAATAGTCGGGCGCCCAGATAACCACCCACCGCGCCCGCGCCATAAACGAGAATTTCCATAAGGCTCTGTGTAAGGGAGATTAGAGATTGGAGATTAATCCAATTTCTAATCTCTAATCTCTCAATCTCCTAATAAACCGCCCACAAAATGGGCATGTCCGCGTAAAAAGTCGGCCGCAGTCATGGCTTTTTTCCCGGCTAACTGCACTTCGCCCAATTGTATGCTGCCTATACCGCAGTGCACAAACAAACGGCCGTTCTGCTCCAACACCTGACCTGGTCTGGCAACGGCCTGGGCCGGCGCCGCCGGCGTGGCCCGCAAAATTTTCAATACCTGCCCCTGCCAGGTAGTATATGCGCCGGGCCAGGGGGTCATGGCGCGAATGTGCCGGTCAATGTGCTGGCTGCTTTGCTGCCAATCTATGATGCCCTGCTCTTTTTTGATCATCGGCGCATAGGTAGATTGGCTGTCATCCTGGCGATTGGCCGGCAGTTGACCGCTGAGGATGGTGGGCAGGTGTTGGCGCAGCAAATCCGCCCCCAGGTTTGCCAGGCGGTCGTGCAGGCTCACGGCCGTGTCCTCAGCCGTAATCGGTGTGGCCTCACACACATACACCGGGCCGGTATCCAGCCCCACGTCCATCTGCATCAGGCAGACGCCGGTTTGGGCATCACCAGCCAGCAGGGCGTGTTGAATGGGCGAAGCGCCGCGCCAGCGGGGCAGCAGCGAAGCATGAACGTTGAGGCAGCCATGCGGCGGCAAATCCAGCACATGGGCGCGCAAAATTTGCCCAAAAGCAGCCACCACAATCACGTCCGGCTGCCAGGCGCGCAGAGGCGCGGCGGCTTCTTCGCTTTTTAATGATTTTGGCTGGTACACGGAGATGTTGGCGGCCTGGGCGATGAGTTTGACGGGCGACGGCCGTAGCTGATTGCCGCGCCCCGCCGGTTTGTCTGGCTGTGTTACCACGCCGACCACGTGTTGTGTTTGGATCAAGGTTTGTAGGCTGGGCACGGCAAAATCGGGTGTACCCATAAAGACAACTCGGTGCATGGGATCATTCTAGCCTGCTTACGGCCGTTTGCAAACTGGTTGACGCGCCTGCCACATAGCCATACAATCTTGTCGGTAGTCCTTCACTTTATCAACTTAGTTCACACCTGAAATACAGGAGGAAAAAATGGACATTGGAAAAGCTCTCACCTATGTAACCGAAGACGAACGCTGGATCACGAAGTTAGGCATTGGCGCAGTCATAGCCTTCTTTAGTTTCCTCATCATACCCGCCTTTTTCCTGACCGGTTATATGGTACAAATCGCTCAGAATGTCATGGCCGGCCACGAACGGCCGCTGCCGGAATGGCAGGATTGGGGCAAGCTGTTTATGGACGGCATTAACCTGTTTGTGGCTATGCTGGTTTATACGGCGCCGTTCTGGCTACTTGCCTGTTGTATCACATTCGCCACCGTTGGCTCAAGCGGCTTAAGCGAGATGAGCGAAGATGCGGCGGCCGCCCTCTTCTCAAGTTCATTCCTCATCTCTTGCTGCTTCTTTTTCATCCTCATTATCGCCCTCATGTTCTTAGCGCCGGCTGTGACCATCCAATATGCGCGGGAGCGCAGTTTGGGCGCCTGTTTCCAGTTTGGCCGCGTCATTGGCATTGCCCGCGACAACATTGGTGATATTGTTTTAGTTGTTGTTGTCTCTTTTGGCATTAGCATGGTACTCAGCCTGGTGGGGGCCATTCCCTTTATCGGTTGGATCATCATCCTGGCCGGGAATGTTTACCTGTATGCCGTATTGGGGCACCTGTATGGGCAGATTGGCGCTAAACTGGATGGTGGCATGAGTAAAGAAGAAAAGTTTGCTGCCTAGTCTTGCTCTCCAAATGGAACGGGGATGAACGCCGATTTCCAGTTCTCCCAATAAAATAAAAGAGGCGCTCTCTGTGGTGAGCGCCTCTTTTATTTAAGGGGGGAAGAGGAAGAAAATTGACAATTGTCAATTGACAATTATTTCAGGCGGATGTCGTCTTCGGGCAGGGTATTGAGCACGGCCGTGACCTTATCACCATTCTCCACCGGTAAAATGCGAATACCTTCATCCAGCAAGGGGTACGGCCGTGTGCCAAACTTCGTCAGCGCCACCGCCCCCAGCCCCACACAGGCAATTAAAAACCCGACCAGCCCTTCACCGATAACAAAGGGGATTGCACCCAACAGCCCTAAAACCAGGGTCAGTGTGGCTGTGCCGACGGCCGTCACCCACGGGAATGAGCGATTTTTCATGTTTAGCCGCTCTGCCATTCGTTGGCCCAAAATACTGCCTATGGCAAACCAGCCCACAGCCAGCGCCGCTGCGTAGCCAAGCACCACCGCCGCTGCCAGCAATACCCCCAACCCGCAAATAAAAGCCAGCACAAACAGGATGGGGCTAAACAGCAGCAGCAAAATGGGTACCGCCAATGAAGTTAAAAAGCCAACTGTCCCATTGGCAAAAGGCTTTTCCCGTACCGCCTCTTCCACTCGCGTCAGGTGACGTGGAAACAATGTTGCGGCCACAAAAGCCAATGCCCCAAACAGCAAGCTACGGAAAATAGCCCCGAACACCTGGGCAAAAAACACACCCCCGCTCTCTGTTTCCATGTTTAGCGGCGGCGCGGGTGGGGCCGCCGGAACTGAAGGGATAGGCGGCACAGCAGGAATGGGCGGTATGGCAGGGATGTTATTCAGCAGCCCGCTTAATGCCGGGTGCAGCTCTTGTAAATGAGTGCAGGTCAATCCGGCTGCGGACTGGTTTGTGATAGCGCCGGACATCACAACACAATCGCCGTTGATCACGGCCGTTTCCGTTGCCACCAGGTCGCCATCAAACAGCACCACCGACCCCTTCACTGTGCCCGCAATGGTGGCGTCGCCGTCAAACAGCACCACGTCACCAGTCACCGTGCCGCCGGCTTCAACCGTCAGGCTGCCTTCAAACAACACGACCTCCTCGGCCGTTTCCCCAGCCGCCACCGTCACCCGCTGGCTTTGGGCCAAAGCCACGCCGGTGGTCGCCAACACCAAAAACAGAATCAAACTAAAAAAGAGTAAAAAGCGTTTCATTGTTAAGCTAACCCCCATGTTCAGGAAATATGTCGTCGGGTCGGTGAATTGAGCATCTGCCGATAGACGCCGCTCCACAAGAAGACAATCCCGACCATCACCAGCATCCAGCCAATAATAGATGGTTGTTCCAAAATCAGGCGCGATGCACCCGCCAGCAAAGCACCGGCAACCACACCGGTCAGTTGCAACCCTTTCACAAGTAGTTGCAATCCATTACCTATCGCTGCCGGTTCACCAAATGACGAAGCCAGGAGTACGGCCGTGCCCACCACCAACAAAAATGGCAGCAACCCGGCCATAAGCAGCGCCAGATACACCACCCCCATCAGCCACAACCGCACGCGCCGGTTGGGCAGCCGCGCCAATGTTCGCTGCGTAAAATCGGCCGCCGGGCTGAGCATTGGAGTGCGCCGGAACAGGGCATCAATGGCGCTCATCGCCTGCCACTCCCGCATACAATCAGGACACGCACGCAGGTGAGATTCCAGCATTGATTGTTCATCTGCCAGAAGCTCGCCATCGAGCGCGTCCATCATCAACGTAAAAATCTCTTCATGCTCCATACCATTACTCCCATTTTGTGAATTTCTCATACCATCCATCACCGCAGAATTGACAAGTTTCTAAAAACTTGTCAACTCTTTCATACCACCACACCGGGAACATCAATCGGTTCCAAACCCGCCGCCACACCCAAATCCGCCAGATAGCGGCGGGCACGGAACAGCCGTGACTTAATCGCGCTTACCGTCGAATTGGTCACTTCGGCAATCTCCTCATAAGAAAGGTCATACCAGTAACGCAAAATCACCGCCTGCCGGTAATCCGGTTCCAACTCCGCCAGCAGCGCCTGCACCAGCCGTTGCTCTTCGCTCTGTACCATCTGCGCCTCCGGCCCCGCCGACTTTTCTGACATCAACGCCGGATGCGGGGCTAACGGCTCGTCAATAGACAACAAAATTGCCCGCCGTTTACGGATGATGTCAATACAGTAGTTGGACGTGATCGAAAGCAGCCAGGTGCTAAATTTGCGCTCCGGGTTATAGCTGTCCAACCGGGTGTAAGCGCGAATAAACGCTTCTTGAGCCGCTTCCTCTGCTTCGTCCGCATTGTTCAACATACGATACGCCAGGTTATAAACCGGCCCCTGGTAGGCTTCAATAATTTGACCGAAGGCTTCTTTGTCGCCTTCCATTGCTCTTTCAAGCCAGACAAATTCATCACTGTTCAACGTTTTCTCTCCTGACTGCCACACCATACGCAGTATAACAAGAAAGGTTGCGCTGATTGTGACTAATCTGGATGTATACCCAATTAGGCTATAAACTTGTATTCCACCGGAAAGCAAAATGTCAGTATTTGCTCTTGCGCAGTATAGCATCCGTTACCCATCACCCAACCCTTTTCCCCTCTATTGCTACCCCGATCCCCCTATGGTACAATTGTGAAAACTTCCACGAATGCAACCGCACGAATCAGGGCATTGAACTAAACTGCAAACCAAGGGGATCACCCATTGTGATCAAGCAAATTCCAGACATTGTTATCAGCCGATTGCCAGTTTATCTGCGAGAATTGACCCGATTAGCCGAAGAAGAAGGCAAAGTCACCACCTCCTCCCATGAATTAGGGCAGCGGTTAGGCATTAGCTCTGCCCAAATCCGTAAAGACCTCTCCCATTTTGGCGAATTTGGCAAACAAGGCACCGGCTATCATATCGGCTACCTGATTGACCAATTGCGGGAGATTTTGAACCTGAAAGGGGAGTGGCAGGTGGCGCTGATTGGCGCCGGTTATTTGGGGCACGCCCTGGCCCATTACCAGGGCTTTGAGCATCGTGGCTTTCACATTGCCTGGGTGTTCGACAATGATCCCCGGAAAGTTGGCGAGGAGATGAACGGGTTAATTGTGCGGGATATTGCGACGCTAGAATCCGTGCTGGCTGCCAACCAGGTGAAAATTGCCATTCTGGTAGTGCCGGCCAGCGCCGCTCAGGAAATTACCGACAGGTTGGTCGCGGCGGGCATAACAGCTATCTTAAGCTATGCGCCCATTCACCTGAATGTACCTCATGGGGTACATGTGACTTACAGCGATCCGGTGGTGCAGTTACAGCGGATGACGTTTTATCTTTAGGTTATAAATCAGGCATGCTGCGCTGCAAAATGGGGAGTTCGGCCAGCGCCTTGCCCGCGCCCAACACGGTGCAGGCCAGGGGGTTGTCGGCCATATAAGCGGGGACGCCTGTTTCACGGGTGAGCAGGGCGTCAATTTCGCGCAAAAGCGCCCCACCCCCAGTGAGAACCATGCCCCGGTCAATGATGTCGGAGGAAAGTTCTGGGGGCGTTTTGGCTAACACGGTGCGCACCACATTGACAATGGCTTGCAGCGGTTCGGCGATAGCCTCAATGACCTCACCGGTGCTGATGGTGATGGTCTTGGGCAGTCCGGCGACTTGATCTCGCCCCTGCACCTGCATGGTGGTTGGCTCGTCCAGGTCCATAGCCGCGCCGATTTTAATCTTGACTGCTTCGGCTGTTGGCTCGCCGATGACCAGGTTATACTTCTTGCGGATATAGCTGATGATCGCCTCGTCCAGGTGGACACCGCCGACGCGCACGGATTCAGCGCAGACGATACCGTTCATGGCCACGACGGCCGCTTCTGTTGAACCCCCGCCCAAATCTACCACCATGTTGCCGGCAGGCGTGCCAATGGGTAATCCGGCGCCAATGGCAGCGGCCAATGGCTCGGAAATCAGGTGAACAGGGTCTCGACCGCCGGCTGCCAGCGCCGCTTCCCGAATAGCGCGCCGTTCCACGCTGGTAATGCCATAGGGGTGGGTGAGCATCACTTCCGGTTTGCGGAGTTTTAATCCGCCGGATACCTTGCTGATGAAGTATTCCAACATGCCCTGAGTAACAAAATAGTCGGCGATGACCCCATCCCGCAACGGCCGCATCACTTCAATGTGTTCGGGAGTACGGCCGTACATCTCCTTCGCCGCTCGCCCCACTTCCACAATGGTGGTTTTGTCGCCATCTTCGCTAATGGCTACAACCGAAGGCTCTTGCAGGACAATTCCCTTCCCCTGTACATAAACCAACACATTGACCGTGCCCAGGTCAATGGCAATATGTGTTGTAAAAATTGGCACAGTTAACTGCGATCCTCATCTCGTGTTTGGGCAAACCCGGTCGCCATCTCACGCCGCTGACGCCCGGAATGTTTACGACCAACATCCAGGCGTACCTGCGCTCGCATTAAAGAGGCCTGAATTTGGGCATATTTGTCCGGGTCTTCCTTGATCCCTTCCTTCATTGCCTGTTCCGCCCGCGCCCGCGCCTGTTCTGCCCGTTCAATGTCAATCTCTTCCGCCTGTTCGGCTGAATCAGCCAGCACAATCACATGGTCCGGTTGCACTTCGGCAAAACCCCCACCAATAGCAAAATACTGCTCGCTGCCGGCCGCGTCGCGCACAATCACCTCGCCAAAACCCAACGTTGTCAGCAGCGGTGAATGATTGGGCAAAATCCCCATGCGGCCTTCCGAACCCGGCAAACTAACAGATTTAACCTCACCGTTAAAGACAGTTCTCTCTTGCGTCACAATATCGCATATAAAGGACATAGCTTTGTGTCAAGTGTCAGGTGTCAAGTGTCAAGTGCCCGGTGTTCTTACCTGACACCTGACACTTGACACTTAAACACGTGTTATGCCATCGCCCGCAGCCGTTCGGCTTTTTCGACGGCTTCGTCAATGTTGCCAACCATGTAGAAGGCCTGTTCGGGCAAATCGTCATGTTTGCCATCCAGAATCTCGCGGAAGCCGCGCACTGTCTCCCGCAGAGGTACATATTTGCCGTTCAAGCCGTGGAATTTCTCGGCCACAAACATCGGCTGGCCCAGGAAACGTTCAATTTTACGCGCCCGCGCCACCAGCAATTTCTGGTCTTCACTCAACTCATCAATCCCCAAAATGGCGATGATATCTTGCAGGTCTTTGTAGGTCTGTAGCACCTGTTTCACTTCACGGGCGGTGCGGTAATGCTCCTCACCCACAATGTCCGGCTGCAAGGCGCGGCTGGAAGAAGCCAGCGGGTCTACTGCCGGGAAGATGCCTTTGGCAAAAACGCTGCGTTCCAGGGTGATAACGGCGTCCAGGTGGGCAAAGGTGGCCACCGGCGCCGGGTCTGAATAGTCATCGGCGGGCACGTAGATGGCCTGCATGGAGGTGATGGAGCCGCGCCGGGTGGAGGTGATGCGCTCTTGCAGCATACCCATTTCCGAAGCCAGGGTGGGTTGGTAGCCCACCGCGCTGGGCATACGGCCGAGCAGCGCCGACATTTCAGAACCGGCCAACACGTAACGGAAGATGTTGTCAATAAAGAGCAGCACGTCACGCCCTTCGTCGCGGAAGTATTCGGCCATAGCCAGGCCGGTGAGGGCCACACGCAGACGCACACCGGGCGTCTCGTTCATCTGGCCGAACACCATAGCCACCGATTGTTCCACGCCGTATTCGCGCAGTTCGTAGTAGAGGTCGGTGCCTTCGCGGGTGCGTTCGCCCACGCCAGCAAACACGGAGTAACCGGAATGTTCACGGGCCACGGAGCGGATCAACTCGGCGATGGTTACAGTTTTACCCACACCGGCGCCACCATAAATGCCGGTTTTCCCACCGCGAATGAAGGGGGAGACCAGGTCAATTACCTTCATACCGGTCTCGAAGGTTTCTACGGCCGTACTCTGCTCCTGAAATTCGGGCGCATCCCGGTGAATGGGGTAATAAATATCAGAGTCGGGGGTGGGACGGCCGTCAATCGCCTTACCCGTCACATCAAACACCCGTCCCAACGTCACCGGGCCAACCGGCACCTTAATCGGAGCGCCGGTTGCAGTGACCACCGCCCCACGGGCCAGACCATCGGTAGACCCCATGGCTACTGTACGTACCAGCCCACCACCTAAATGCTGCTGCACTTCCAGCACCAACGTACCCAAGGGGCTGTCCACATGCAGCGCCTCATAAATTTCCGGCAGATTGCTTTCTGCAAATTCTACATCCAACACCACGCCACGAATGGCGGAAACTCTACCTGTAGCCATAAATCCTCCGATTAACCGGCAAGCGCCGCCGCGCCGCCGACAATGTCTAAAATTTCACTGGTAATGCTGGATTGCCGTGCTTTATTGCGTTCCAGCGTCAAAATTTCAATCAATTCCGCCGCGTTATCGGTGGCATTGTTCATGGCCACATAGCGGGCGCTGTGTTCGCTGGCCTGCGCCTCCAACACCGACTGGTACACCTGCAAATCGGTAAAGCGCGGCACCACCACATTTAGTAGATCGGCCGGGGATGGTTCATAGCTATACACCCGGTCGGAAACGCCAGACAAATCGATATGCTCCACATATTCGGCCACCGCCATATCGCTAAAATCAAACGGCTTTAACGGCAGTAGCTGTTTCACCGTAGGGCGGCGGGCAATCAGGTTGATGAAATCGGTGTAAGCCACAAACACCTCGTCCACTTTGCCGCTTAAATAATCATCCGTCACCAACTGCGAAATAGGCGTCACAGCTAAAATAGAAGGGGCGTCAGGGATGCTGTCAAACGAGGCCACCACGTTGTAACCGCGGCGAATCATCAAATCGCGCCCTTTACGGCCGACGGCGATCACCTGCGTTGGCTTGCCCAGAGCGCGGATAAACCGCTCGGTGTATGTGACCATATTGCTGTTATACGCCCCGGCCAGACCACGATTGCCGGTGATGAGGATAACGGCCACATTTTTGATTTCGTCGCGGGCGGTGAGCAGCGGATGGCCGGTGGAGCCAACACCCGGTTGGGAGGCCAGATTATGCAATATCTCAAATGCCTTGCCGGCATAGGCGCGGGTGGCCTCTACCTGACGTTGGGCGCGGTTGGCTTTAGAAGCCGACACGGCCGCCAACGCATTGGTCACTTGCGAGATATTTTTGATACTGGTAATGCGTTTTTTTAGTTCGCGTTCGGTAGCCATAGGGAAGTGTCGAGTGTCGAGTGTCAAGTATCAAGTGTTGCGTGACACCTGATACCTGACACTTGACACATCTAATTCGTCCAACTCGCGTTGAAGTCAGCGATAGCCTGTTTCAGGGCATTTTCAATGTCGTCGTTCCAGGCGCCTTTTTCCAGGATGGGCTGGCCTACGTGGGGGTGGGCAGTGTCCATGTAGCGCACAAATTCGCGCATCCAGCGGCTGACCTGGCTGACGGCTACGTTGTCCATATACCCACGTGAACCGGCATAGATGACAAATACCTGATGGTCCAACCGCAAGGGGCTGTATTGAGGCTGCTTCAGCAGTTCCATCAGCCGTTCACCGCGCGCCAGTTGGCGTTGGGTGGCGGCGTCCAGGTCAGAACCAAATTGGGCAAAGGCGGCCAATTCCCGGTATTGGGAAAGGTCGGCTTTCAGACCGCCGGACACTTTACTCATGGCCCGTTTTTGGGCGGCGCTACCGACGCGGGAAACGGAGAGACCGGTGTTGATGGCCGGCCGTTGCCCGGCGTTAAACAGGTCGGTTTCCAGGAAAATCTGGCCGTCGGTGATGGAGATGACGTTGGTGGGAATGTAGGCGGACACGTCGCCGAGCAGAGTTTCAATGATGGGCAGGGCGGTGAGTGAACCGCCAGAACCGGGAACTTTCACCACTTCATATTTTTCTTGTTTGGGATCGTCCAGTTCTTTGAGGGCATGTTCAATGGCTTCTTCTTCCAGGTTACCAAAGTAGACCTGGCCATCTACGCCTTTGGTTTCTTTGCTTACTTCTGTACCCTTTTCCACAATAATCCACTCATCGCGCAGGCGGACGGCCCGTTCCAGCAGAGTGCTGTGCAGCGAGAAAATGTCGCCGGGATACGCTTCACGGCCGGGCGGACGGCGTAAGATGAGGGACATTTGGCGATAGGCCCAGGCATGTTTGGAGAGATCATCATAGATGATGAGGGCATCTTTGCCCTGTTCCATGAACTCTTCGCCGATGGCGCAGCCAGAGTAGGGAGCAAAGTATTGCAGCGGGGCCGGGTCAGAAGCGCCGGCGACTACGACAACGGTGTAATCCATGGCGCCGTATTTTTCCAGAGTGCTGACCACCTGAGCCACCTGCCCTGTGCGCTGCCCAATAGCCACGTAAATACAAATAACGTCTTGCCCTTTTTGGTTGATAATGGTATCCAGGCAGATGGCTGTTTTGCCCGTCTGGCGGTCGCCGATGATCAGTTCACGCTGGCCGCGGCCGATGGGGAACATGGCGTCAATAGAGATGATACCGGTCTGCACCGGGGCATTCACACCACGCCGCTCAATCACGCCGGGCGCGGTACGTTGAATGGTGCGCACGGCCGTTGTCGCAATCGCCCCTTTACCGTCTATCGGATTACCCAGGGGGTCTACCACACGACCAATGAGAGCGTTGCCCACGGGCACGGCGGCTACCTGCCCGGTGGCGCGCACTTCGTCCCCTTCTTCAATCTGGGAGTAGTCGCCCATGATGACGACGCCGACGCTGCCCGGCTGCAAATCCAGCGCCAGCCCGGCGACGCCGTTGCTGAACTGCACCAACTCCATGGCCTTCACATCGGCCAGACCACCAACCAGGGCAATACCGTCATACACGGCCGCGACCGTACCCACACTGCGCGCTTTAACTTCAAAGTCAAAGCCTTCAATTTGCTTGAGTAGCGAATCAGTAATGTTCTTAAAATCTGGGGCAAGGGTTGCCATTCACCAACCTCCTCGGAAAATAATCTTGAAGATAACGCGGTTACAACCGGTCATCTAATGAATATGATTGTAAATTGCCTTTAATTCACGCGAGTTATGCTTATTTTCAACCATCCAGACCAGTTGCCCCTGGACGGTGGGGATGCTGCCAATCAGTATGCAGGATTTGGCTGACAGCCAGGGCTGGCAGCGGGCGAAATATACCCCACGCGCCGCCATTTGTCCAACAATTCACAAACGGGGCGGCGGGGAATCGTATTGTTCCCTACCGCCTGTTCCACTATACTCCCGCTTCCATGAATGTCACCAGGCGATTGTTACTGTGGGGCGTCCCTGTGCTGCTGCTGATCGGATTATCGGCCTGGTACACTTCCCTGATTCCCCCATTTGAAGGGCCGGACGAACCCGAACACACTGCTTATATTTTCTGGCTGGTGGAAAAGCGGCGTTTGCCGCCGCAGGGGGAGTCCGCCTGGGAAACGCCGGTGCGCCAGGAGGCCGGGCAGCCGCCGTTGTATTACCTGCTGGCCGCACTGCCGACCGCAATTGGTCAATTAAACAACCCCCCGGCCGTCTACCGTCCCAATCCCTATTTCCCTTCCCCCGCCCCCGGCAACGTGCCCGATAATAAAAATATAGCCGTGCATTATCCGGCCGACACACGGCCGTTACGCGGCCAATGGTTGGGCATCTATCTGGCCCGGCTCGTTTCCCTGCTCTTTGGCGTAATCCTGGTGCTGGCTACCCTGGCGCTGGCCGGAGAAGTGCGGCCGGGACGCCCCACCGTCACTTTTGCCGCCGGTCTGCTGGTGGCGCTGACGCCCCAGGTCATCTTTCTCAGCAGCGTCATTTCCAATGAGATGGCGGTGGCGGCGTTGAGTACGGCCGCGCTCTGGCTGCTGGCGCGTCTGCTGCGGCGCGGCCCGGCCTGGGAGTGGGGACTGCTGCTGGGGCTGGTGTATGGGCTGGCGCTGCTGGCCAAGAGCAACAGCCTGCTGCTGGCCCCGGTATTGGCCGGCGGGTCTGGCTGGCTGTGGTGGCAGAACCGGGGCAACGGGCGCGCGGTCATGGGCACGGCCGTCGCCGCGGGCACGGCCGTCCTGCTGACAGCGGGTTGGTGGTACGGCCGTAACTTCCTGCTCTACGGCGCGCCATTTGGCCTGGAAAGCCATTGTTATGCCCCCTGGGCGTATTGTGATGCCCCTACGCAACGCCAGCCATTGGCCGAATGGGTCGAGGTTTTCCAATCCTATTGGGCCGCTTTTGGTTGGGGCAATATCAAGTTTGCCGGTTGGGTCTATGGGCTGCTGGGGTTGGCCGTTGTCGGCGCAGTCGTGGGGCTGGCGCGGCAGGTTTTGTGGCGCTGGCGGCGGGGGCAGATGTGGGACACCACGGCCGTGCTGCTGCTCCTGTTGGCGCTGGCCTGTTTGCTAACGGCCGTTTCCTTAGAAATGTGGATGCAAACGGTGACGGCCCCGCACGGCCGTTTGTTATATCCGGCCATCGGCGCGGCCAGCGTCTTGCTCGTCACCGGCTGGTGTGGGCTGCGGCCGCGCCTGGAAATGGTTCTGGCTGCCGCCATGCTCCTCCCGGCTGTGGCTGCGCCCATTTTGTTGATCCACCCGGCGTATGCTCTGCCGCCCCTGTTGACCGCAGCCGAGGTGGCCGCTATTCGGCCGCTCAACTGGCGTGTTGGCGACCTGGCCGAACTGCTCACAGTGGAACCGGCGCAGCGCACGGCGCAGGCCGGAGAGACGCTGCCGGTGACGGTGTGCTGGCGGCCGCTGGCACAATCGGCCACAGATTACGCCATCTTTGTGCATCTGGTAGGGCCGGAGAACCGGGTGGTCGCCCGCCGCCAGACCTTTCCCGGATTGGGCAGTTATGCCACATCCGTGTGGCAGGTGGGCGGCCCGTTTTGTGATGTCATTCGCCTGGAGATTCCGGCCGACCTGGCCGAAACGTTGCGTTACCAGGTGGAGGTGGGGCTGATTGCGCCGGAAACGGGGGAGCGGCTGCCGGTGTGGGATGGGAATGGGCAGCCTGTTGCCGCTACCTTTGCAACGGCCGTGCGCCTGGAAAGCGCCCACTCTACCGCCCTCACCACTACGCCGGTTGGCGACACGGCCGTGCGCCTGGCCGCCTATGATACCCGCACTGCCTGGCCGGTTGCCGCGCCCATTGACCTGACGTTGCAGTGGTGGGTGGCCGAACCGGTGATGCGGGATTACACCGTTTTCATCCATTTGCAAGACAAAGATGGGCAGTTGGCAGCCACTTTCGACGGGCCGCCCCTGGCTGGCTGGTATCCCACCTCCTGGTGGACGGCCGGCGAACTGGTAACAGATCGGCACACCTTCACCGTGCCGTCCGATTTGCCACCCGGCGCTTATGATTTGCTGGTGGGGCTGTATGATCCGCAGACCGGTGAGCGCATGGGCGCAGCCAGCTTGTTGACCACCATTCAGGTAACGCCATGAATGGGCAGAAGAACTCCTGGCGGCCGTTGGCGGCGCTCGTCTTCATTTTGCTGGTAGGGTGGGGGCTGCGGCTGTATGCGCTGGATACGCAATCCATGTGGACAGATGAAGGATTGAGCCTGTACCGCGCCCAACTGCCGCTGCCGGAAGTGCTGCGTGGTCTCATCACCATTGACGGCGCACCCACTCAGGACACAAACCCACCCCTTTACTTTTTGTTGTTGTTTGGCATGAGAGTGCTGTCGGGGGACTCCATTTTTGCCCTGCGCCTGGTGGGGGTTTTGCTGGGCCTGCTCAATATCCCGCTCATTTTGCAGCTTGGCAAACGGCTGTTGGGCACGTGGACGGGCATAGGGGCGGCCTTTTTCCTGGCGATCTCGCCGCTGCACGTGTGGCAAAGCCAGGAGATGCGCAACTATCCGCTGCTGCTCTTTTTTACGCTGCTATCGGTGTTGGCGCTGGTCTGTTTTTGGCAAAGTGTGGCTACGGGTGTGCAGTGGCGCTGGCTGGTTTTGTGGGCCGGGGCCGGGGCGGCGGCCATCTTGTCCCATTATTTTGGCATTTTTATTTTTGCCTTTGGTGTGGCGGCGCTGTTGCTCATCGGGCTGCAACATGGTTTGCTGCGCCGACTGCCGGGATGGGTGTGGGGCACGGCCGTACTCCTGTTTTTGCTGCTGTTGGTGATGGCCTGGTATCTGCTGCCCCGTTTTCTGGGGGAGCGGCAGTTTGACTTTGCCTTTGTGCCCCTGGGCGATTTGCTGAATCACACAGTGACGGCGTTTGCTTTGGGGGTGGTGCCTGGCTTTTTAGGCCCCTGGTGGCGGGTGGGGCTTGCCTGGCTGCTGGCGCTGGCGGGCGGCCTGGTCGCCTGGCGGCAGGGGCGGCGGGGCGCTGTCGTGCTGCTGGTTGGCTACTTGTTTATACCGCTGCTGCTGCTGTATGCACTCTCGGCGCTGTCGCCGCTGTACAATGGCCCGCGCCATCTGCTGATGAGCCTGCCGCCACTGCTGGTCTTGATGGCCGCCGGGGTGTTTTTGCAGCAGCGTCACGGCCGTATACCGGGCACACTGTTGGCGGCGCTGGTCATCATCAGCCAATTGGCCTGGCTGCACACCCAGTTTACCGATCCGGTGTTGGTGAAGGATGATTTGCAGGGGCTGGCGCACTACCTGAACCGGGCGGCCCAACCCGGCGACCTGATTGTGCTGCACGATACCATCATCCAGTTTCCCTTTGATTATTACTACGACGGGGTTGCGCCCTGGACGGTCGTGCCCCAATTGGCGGAACACGACGTAGACCAGGCCCGGCGGCGATTGGCAGATCTGGGCGCGGCGGCAGAGCGCGTCTGGTTTGTGAGCCAACCAACGCCGCGCACCGGCTTTCCCATCACCGCCCTGAGCGACTGGGCGGAAGCCAACTGGCCCCGGCTGGACGAAAAACGTTTTCCCTCGCTCTGGCTGGGGGTAAAACTTGTGTTGTATGCGCCCGACCCGGTTCAGGAAACGGCCGTTGCCACCCTGCCGCTGCTGACAACCTATGATGATCGGTTGAAACTGCACAGCGTTGTCTCAGCGGCGGAAATTGCGTCGGGGTCAATCTGGCAGCCGGTGTTCACCTGGTCGCACAGCGGCGAGGGTGAGGCGGAGAACCATTACTTGCTGGCGCTGCAATTCCGCGACGGGGCAACGACCTGGTGGGAGACGAGCTATCCGCTGTGGGAAGTATATCCCCCGTTTGCCTGGCCGGCGGATACGGCCGTCACCTACCAACCGCCCATCCAACTGCCTGCCGGGCTGCCGCCGGGCGCCTACCAGGTGTGGCTGCAACTGCTGGACCGAGACACCCATTTGCCGGTGGTGGGCAGCCACGGCGATACGCCCCTCTTGCTGCTGCCGCAAGTGACGGTGACAACGGACACGGCCGTGCCCGCCGCCAACCTGCCCGATCATACGCCCCGCCGCGTGCAGTGGCCGGGGGTAGACCTGGTGGGGTACAACGTACCCGCCGGCACGTACCGCCCCGGCCATCTGCTGCCGCTGGACGTGTATTGGCAGGCGCAGGGGGGCGCGCCGGACAGCCAGTTGGTGGTGCAACTGCTGGATGCGCAGGGCCGGTTGGCGGCGGAGACGATCACCACGCTCACACGCGCCGATTATCCGCCGGAAAAATGGCAGGCGGGGGAAAGGCTGCACGGCCGTGCCCAACTGCTGATCCCCGCCCAGGCAGCCAGCGGTGTGTATTACCTGCGGCTGGCGCTGCGCGACCCGGCGACGGGCGGCTGGCGGCGGGGGCAAGATGGCTGGCGGCCCTGGGCCAACAGCGTCACCCTGCCGGAGGAGATTACGGTGGAGGCATGGCCGCTGGTGACGGAATTACCGGCGGTGGCGCAGCCGGTCAACGCCCAATTTGGCGATCCGGCGCTGGCGCGGCTGGCGGGAATGACCTGGGAGACGACGGCCGTGACCCCTGGCGTTCCGTTGTCGCTGACGCTGGTCTGGCAGACGGAGAGCCTCTTTCCGGCCAATTATGCGGTTTTCCTGCACCTGACCGATGAAAGCGGGCGCCTGGCAGCCCAACAAGACGCCTATCCGCTGCAAGGGGCGCGGCCCACCACAAGCTGGCGGCCCGGCGAGGTATTGATTGACCGGCATACAGTGGCGCTGCCGCCCGATTTGCCACCCGGCGATTACACACTCTGGCTAGGGCTTTACAACCCGGGCACGGGCGAACGGCTGCCGGTATGGGTGAATGGGGCAGGGATGTTGGACGGCCGTGTGCCGTTGGGGTCAATAGAAGTTTCAGATTAGATAGAGTAGCTTATGAGTACAGCAATTGTGAACGGGACGGAACTTTATTATGAGATGGCCGGTCACGGCCGTGCAGTTGTTTTCATTCATGGGTTTACGCTGGACACGCGCATGTGGGATGCCCAATTTGAGCTGCTGGCGCAGCAGTTCCAGGTCATCCGGTATGATATGCGCGGTTTTGGGCAATCGGCCGTGCCCACCGACGCGCCATATTCCCACGTGGAAGATTGTCGGGCCTTGCTCGATCATCTGCACATTAAACAGGCCTGCCTGGTTGGACTGTCCAAAGGGGGAGGGGTAGCCCTTGACTTTGCCCTGACGTATCCCCAACGCACACAAGCCCTGGCCCTGTTGGATACGGTTTTGGGCGGCCATTCCTGGTCGGCCGAGGGATCAGCACGGGATAGGCTGGTGTGGCAGCGGGCGCGGGAAGGGGGGATTGCGGCGGCGAAAGAGTCGTGGCTGGCCCATCCGCTGTTTGCACCAGCGCTGCGCCAGACGGCCGTTGCCGCCCATCTGACTCACATGATCAACGATTACTCCGGCTGGCATTTTGTCCACCGTAATCCCGAACAGCAGCTAGAACCACCCGCTGCCCAACGTCTACACGAGCTGACGATGCCGGTGCTGGTTATGGCCGGTGAATGGGATACAGCAGACTTTTTGCAGATTACGGCCGTAATCGGCCAGCAAATACCACAGGCGCAGACGGCCGTTGTGCCCGGCGTGGGGCACATGGTCAATATGGAAGCGCCAGCGGTATGCAACAGGCTGTTGGCAGAATTTCTGAGCCAGGTGTGATGACAAAAACGGGTCATGTTGAAAGCGGCGTTTCTGCCCGAAACTTCGTTTTGTTATTCGGCGCGCCCGGCGCTTTTGGCTACAATACCGGGCATGTTTGCGCAGCAACTCACCCCCACAACCGATGACTGGCAGGAACAGGTAGCCCATTTGCGGGCCGAACTGGAAAACCTGATGCCGCAACTGGTTGACTCCGAAGCGGAACTGGCGGAGCGCCACGCGGCCATCAACGCTTTCGAGTTCCGGCTGCGGGCGCGCCTCAGCCCACTGACGCGCAAGTTGAGCGCCTTGGACGAGGAAATTCGGGAACTGCGGCGGCAGTTGCGCTGGTTTGGCGAGGGGTGGTATGCGGAAGCAGCCAGTGATGCGGCGGCCTGGGCGCGGGGGCAAAGCGCCACCGAGGAGGGGGAGTACCGTTACCGGGAGACGCCCACCACCGCCCGCCCGGAACAGGATGAGGATACACGGGCGGAGATGAAAAAGCTATACCGGCAGTTGGCGCGTCGTTTTCACCCGGATACGGCCGTAGATGAACCCGACCGCGCCTACCGCACCCAAATGATGATGGCCATCAATGCCGCGTATGCGGCCGGCGATTTACCCAAATTACACGAACTGGCCGAATCCCCCGAAAACAATCATCAATTGGACTACAGCCAGGCGGACCAGAAGCTGGCAGAAACGCTGCTGCGGGAAGTGACGCGCATTAAACGGCGGCTGACGGAAATTAAACAAGAGGTGGCCCGGTTGGAGAAACACGAGAGCGCCAAAATGATGAAAAAGATGGCGCTGGCGGAGGCGGACGGCCGTGATTATCTGGCCGAACTGGAAAAACAGATGCGCGATTTGCTGGCCGAACGGCTGGCGCAGCGGGACAGTTTGCAGGTGCAGGTGGAGAGTTTGGAGATGGGGGAGGGTACCGATGTCTCCGACGAAGATTTCGCCGACCTGGTCTGGGACGTGAGCCTAGAAACCAGCTTTGAGGATGAAATCTCCGCCGAATTTGACCGCTACATCCAGCGCCGCCGTGACCGGGTTTATTTTGAAGACGATTTTGATGATGACTATGATTTTGAGTAATTCGTGATGCGTGATGCGTGACCCGTGAGAAGCGGTCACGCATCACGCATCACGCATCACTGTTATGCACCCATCCGCCCAAAAAGTAGACGACGCCGCCCAACAATTGGGGCTGGCGATTGAAATTGTCGAGTTTGCCCAGACCACGCGCACGGCGCAGGAAGCGGCCGACGCCATTGGCTGCCAGGTGGCGCAGATTGTGAAGAGTTTGTGTTTTGCGGTGAGCGAAGAGGCCGTTGTTTGTCTGGTTTCCGGCGCGAATCAGTTGGATGAAAAGAAGCTGGCAGCGCTGTGTGGCGTCGGCCGTAAACAGGTGCAGCGTGCCGACGCGGAGTTTGTGAAGGCACAGACCGGCTTTAGCATCGGCGGTGTCCCCCCTTTTGGGCACAGCCAGCCCCTCCGCATCTTCATTGACGAAGATTTGCTGACATTTGATGTCGTCTGGGCCGCCGCCGGCACCCCCTTCGCCGTTTTTGCCATCTCCCCCACTACCCTGCAAACCGCCAGCAACGGCACAATCGCCGATTTGAAAAGGTAGTTTTGTGATATGATGCAGGCCATGAGTAAGCAAAAAGTTGGGATTCCACAAGAGCAAATCGAACGGCTTTGTCGCCAATACCACATCAAAAGGCTGGCCTTGTTTGGCTCGGTGCTGCGTAATGATTTTCGGCCGGATAGCGATGTAGATGTCCTGGTAGAATTTGAGGAAGGGCACACTCCGGGATTTGACTTTTTTGTTATTCAAGAGGAACTGGCTAATCTGATCGGACGATCAGTAGATTTGCAAACCCCCGGTTTTCTGAGTCCTTATTTTCGGGACGAAGTGCTGGAACTGGCCGAGGTGCAATATGCCGGAGCCTGAACAGATACGTTTATAGCTAAAACTATCTCCCCCCACTGATTGCTGCATTGCAAAAGCATTTGTCCACAAACAGTTCATAATTCATCCTTCCTAATTCATATTTCCAAAGAGGAGAAGCCCATGGAAGCAACTATTACCTTATTGCCCGGCGATGGCATTGGGCCGGAAATTATTGTGGAGGCGAAGAAGGTGTTGACGGCCGTAGCCCACCGCTACCATCACACCTTCCACCTGCCTGAATATATCTATGGCGGGGCGGCCATTGACGAACTGGGCGACCCGCTGCCGGAGGAAACATTGGCCGCCTGCCTGAACAGCCAGGGGGTGCTCATGGGTGCGGTCGGGCATCCCAAATTTGATGACCCCACCTTAAAAGTGCGCCCGGAACAAGGGCTGCTGCGGCTGCGGCAGGCGTTGGGCGTTTTTGCCAATTTGCGGCCGGTGAAAGTGTTTGATGCCCTGGCCGACGCCAGCCCGCTGAAGCCGGAGCGGGTGAAAGGGGTAGACATCCTCTTTGTGCGCGAACTCATCGGCGGCATCTATTTTGGGTCGCCGCAGGGGCGCACGGTGGGGGAGTACGGCCGTGAAGGATTCAACACCATGCGCTACAACGAAATGGAAATCCGGCGCGTGGTGCAGGTGGCCTTTGACCTGGCCCGCAAACGGCGCGGCAAAGTGACCAGCGTAGACAAGGCCAACGTGCTGGCCGTCTCCCGCGTCTGGCGCGAAGTGGCCCACGAGGTCGCCGCCGAAAACCCGGACGTGCAGTATGAGGATATTCTGGTAGACGCCATGGCCATGTACCTGATCAACCGCCCGGCCGATTTCGACGTGGTGGTGACGGGCAACCTCTTTGGCGACATCCTCTCGGACGAGGCTTCCATGATCACCGGCTCGCTGGGGATGCTGCCGTCGGCGGCATTGGGCGCGGCGGGCGGCGTGGGGCTGTATGAACCGATTCACGGCTCCGCCCCGGACATCGCCGGGAAAGGGATTGCCAACCCGCTGGCGACCATCCTCAGCGCGGCCATGCTGCTGCGCAGCAGCTTGAATCTGGACGAGGAGGCGGGGGTGGTGGAAACGGCCGTGTCCCAGGTATTAGCTAACGGCTACCGCACCCGCGACATTGCCAGACCGGGCGAAAAGGTGGTGGACTGCGCCGAAATGGGCGATCTGGTGGCCGGTCTGATTGCCAGGTAACAAGATGGCGAACATTCCTGTAGACATTCTGCTGGCGTTGCTGGTTTTAGTATGCTTCTTGTTTGCCCTGTTTGTTTGGGTGAGACGGCGGCGCGGTCGGCGGGCAACGGCCGTGTCCACAACCGCCGCCACCAAATCAACCATCCGACACCTGACTCTTTATGTCCTGAAGTTAACCGGTTTTGCCATTGTCTCCTTCGTCATCATTGCCTTCTTGATGACCATGTACCTGAACGTGCGTACTGTGATTGAGGAAACGGCCCCCGCGTCCAGCACGGTGGAAATGCCGGCCGATCTGGCCTTTCCGGTGGAGGAAGTCACCTTTGACGGTGGTGATGGGCTGGCGCTGGCGGGCTGGTTTGTGCCACCGCAAAACGGCGCGGTCATCATCTTGCTGCACGGGTATGGCGGCAACCGCACCGGCAATATCTGGCACGCTGAGCAGTTGTACGAGGCCGGTTATGGCCTGCTGCTGTACGATCAACGGGCTTCTGGTGAAAGCGAAGGCGATCATCGCTCATACGGTTGGGAAGACCCGGCCGATGTGGGGGCGGCAATGGAGTATGTACACGGCCGTGCCGATGCTCAGGATGCCTACATTGGCATTGCTGGTTGTTCTACAGGTGGGCAGATTGCCGTGCAAAGCGCGGCGCAATATCCGGGCATAACGGCCGTGTGGGCTGATGGCGCATCCAGTGTGCGTGCTGATGATATTCCGCCATCCGGTCACCCCTTGATCTTTTTGTTTCGGGCTTCTAATTACATGCTTGATTGGATGTTTGCCCAAAAATTGGGTATCGAAGCACCGCCACCGCTCATCAGCCAGATTGGTCAAATTGAGCCGCGCCCGGTGATGCTGGTGGCCGGTGGGCAGGCGCATCCGTTGTATGGCAGCGAATCGCTCATTGTCAATCGGTATGCTACCTATGCAGGTGAGCATACGGCCGTGTGGGTGATTGAAGAAGCATTTCATTGTGATGGCCCGGTGCATCGGCCTGAGGAATATGCGGAGCGATTGGTGGATTTTTTTGATGCAGCTTTTGCTAACGCAGTAAAGTGAGGTGGTGTGATGGAAATGATTTTGGCGGCCCGACGGCCGTTTTCGTTGGCAACGGTGGTCAATTCACACGGATGGGTACAGTTGTCCCCATTTACCGGGCCAGACGCAGAAAACGGCTTTGATTATGTGCTGGAACTGACATCTGGTCGGGTGGTTTCTTTTCATGTGGGTGAAGATGAAGTCGGGGTGCGCGTGTCGCTGGCAGCACCGCTGACGGGAACGGAACGTGCCGAAGTGGCGCAGGCCGTCACCTGGATGTTGGGGCTGGATATGGATTTTAGTGATTTTTATACGGCCGTTTGCCATGAACCCAAACTGGCGCAGGTGGAAGAACAGGCGCAAGGACGACTGCTGCGCGCCGCCACCCTGTTTGAAAATGTGGTCAAAAGCATCCTCACCACCAATACCACCTGGGGCGGCACCAAACGGATGGCGCAGGAACTGACCAACACCTTTGGCGCGCCGTTGCCGGATGATCCCCAACGCCGCGCTTTTCCTACCCCCGCCCGGCTGGCAACTGCGGACGTAGAAATTTTGCGTAAAACGGTGCGACTGGGTTACCGCGCCCCGTATGTGCTGGAACTGGCGCAGCGCATAGCCGGTGGGGAATTGGATTTGGAAGAGTGGAAAACGGCCGTGCTTCCCACCGACGAATTGCGCAAACGGTTGCTCTCCCTCAAAGGGGTTGGCCCCTATGCCGCCGCTTCCCTGCTCATGCTCATGGGGCATTACGATGCGGTGCCGGTAGATTCCTGGGCGTTCAAACTGGTGTCGTATGAATGGTATGACCAACAACCGGTCGGCCGCGCCGAAGTGGAAAAAGCGTTTGCCGACTGGGGGCAATGGAAAGGGCTGGCCTACTGGTTTTGGGACTGGGCCTATCACCACAGCCTGTTGGATGGCAGTGTGCCACCGGAGAAGCCATGAGCAAGATGAGCCTGAATCCCGATTCGTTGTTTCCCAGCCGACAGTACGGTTTTTCCCAAATTGTAGTGGCGCAAGGCAATCGCACGACCACCTGGATTGGCGTGCAATCCCTGGCCCGGCCGGAATTTTTGATCGAGATTGAGGGTACGGCCGTGTTGGATTGACAACACCTCTTTCATCAACCTGGTTGATGGTACAATAGCGGCAGTTTAACTTTACTGGAGGTGAAGAATGGAAAATATGGTTAATCTTCCCCAACAAGCAATTAAGTATCGAGTCGAGGTGACTCGTGACGGCCGTATTGAACTCCCTGTCCCCTTTACACCGGGGGCGCACCTGACCATCTTTGTTATTGCCGAAAATGGGGAATCCTTTTTGGAGTTGATGCAAGCTGCCGAAAGTAGTCTTGATTTTTGGGGCAATCCCCTGGATGACGAGGACTGGAACGATGCCTGAACAGGGTGATATTGTTCTCGTGCCCGTGCCATTTACTGATTTGTCGTCTGGCTTCACCATCACCAATAATGATTTGGAAAAAGGCAATCTCAACAGATCAGGACAGGTGAGGGTGGACAAGATTTACACCTTGTCTCAGTCCATCGTGGTGAAAACTTTTGGTCGTGTGGATGCCACTATTTTGAAACGAATAAACCAGTTGCTTCAAGAGTTGACAAAACAAGCTGACTGAGGACTCGACATTACAGAACGCCATTGTGTTAGTGGATCGGATGGCAGAACCCGGCCATTAGTCAGAATAATTGCCCCGAAGGATTCCCCCTGATCGCTAAAATTTTGCAACAATCATATATCTTTATGGAGGAAGAACATGACTCAACTGAATAAATACAGTTCACGCATTACGCAGGTGAAATCGCAGGGGGCGTCGCAGGCGATGTTGTACGCCACCGGCTTGCAGTCGGCCGATATGGACAAAGCACAGGTAGGTATTGCCAGCATGTGGTACGAGGGGAACTCCTGCAACATGCACCTGAATGACCTGGCAGCGAAGGTGAAGGAAGGCCTAGAGGCCAATGGGCTGGTAGGGATGCGCTTCAACACCATCGGCGTCAGCGACGGCATCAGCATGGGCACGGATGGGATGAGCTACTCCCTGCAATCCCGTGACCTGATCGCCGATTCGATTGAAACGGTGGTCAGCGCCCAATGGTATGATGCAGTGGTAACGTTACCGGGCTGCGACAAGAATATGCCGGGCAGCATTATGGCGCTGGCGCGGCTGAACCGTCCTGGTTTGATGGTGTATGGGGGGACAATCCGGGCGGGCTGTACCGTTTTGCACGACAAACTGGACATCGTCTCCGCCTTCCAGAGTTACGGCGAATACCTGGCCGGGCGCATTACCGAAGAAGAGCGACAGGACATTGTGCGCTATAGCTGCCCCGGTGCGGGCGCCTGTGGTGGCATGTACACCGCCAACACCATGGCCTCGGCCATTGAAGCGTTGGGCATGAGCCTGCCGTATAGCTCCTCCTATCCGGCCGATTCGCCGGAAAAACTGGCCGAATGTGTGCAGGCAGGTACGGCCGTGCGCCTGCTACTGGAACGGGACATCAAACCCCGCGACATTATGACCCGCGCTGCCTTTGAAAATGCGATGGTTGTCATCATGGCTACGGGTGGCTCAACAAATGCCGTCTTGCACCTGATCGCCATGGCCCGCTCGGTGAGTGTGCCGCTGACGATTGATGATTTTCAGGCCGTCAGCAGCCGTGTGCCCTTTATTGCCGATTTGAAACCGAGTGGCAAGTACGTCATGGAAGATTTACATAACGTGGGCGGTATCCCGGCGGTGATGAAGTATTTGTTGGCGAATGGTTTGCTCAATGGTGATTGTCTGACTGTGACAGGAAAAACTGTGGCTGAAAACCTGGCCGATTTGCCCGGATTAAGCGAAGGCCAACCGATCATTTATCCATTGGAAAAGCCGATCAAAGAGACGGGACACATCCAGATTTTGCGGGGCAATCTGGCTCCCGAAGGGGCCGTTGCCAAAATCACCGGCAAAGAAGGGCTGGTCTTTACGGGCACGGCGCGGGTGTACGATTCGGAGGAGGCGATGTTGGCCGGGTTAGAGCAGGGCGAAATTCAGAAAGGGGACGTGATCGTCATCCGATTTGAAGGGCCGAAGGGGGGGCCGGGAATGCCGGAGATGCTGACGCCGACGAGCGCGATTATGGGGGCCGGGTTGGGGCAGGATGTGGCGTTGTTGACGGACGGCCGTTTCTCCGGCGGCTCTCACGGTTTCATTGTCGGCCACATCACCCCGGAAGCGCAGGAAGGCGGCCCCATCGCCCTGGTGCAAAATGGCGACCCCATCACCATTGATGCTGCCCAAAACACGATAGATGTCCTCATTACTGAGGCAGAAATGGCTGCCCGCCGCGCCGCCTGGACTGCGCCGCCTTACAAAGCCACACGGGGTACGCTCTACAAATACATCAAGAGCGTCAAATCCGCTTCTGAGGGATGTGTTACGGATGAGTGATTAAAAACCCGGCTTCTCACAAAAGCCGGGTTTTTCTTTTTACGGCCGTCAGCCAGCCGTAAGTTTTCCATAAGGTTCGTCGTAAGGGGGGATGCCTATACTTCCCATTGTCCTTAGGAAGAGACCCGATTCATTGAACAACTTGAAAAATACCCTGGTAGTTCTCATTCATTGGAGAATAACGAACCATGATCGCTTCAGAATCCATTTTCACCACCCGCTATAACACCCACATCAGCGCGCAACAGGCTTACGCTGGTTTGAAAAGTCTGGTAGATTATGCCCTGGTTATCCCCGCGCTGCTGGTTTTGTGGCCGGTGTTTCTGGCGCTGGCGCTGGCGGTGAAATTCGATTCTCCCGGCCCGATTATTTACCGGCGGCGGGTGTTGGGGCGCGACGGCCGTGTCTTTGATGCCTTCAAATTTCGGACCATGTACGTCAACGGCGATGAAATCCTGGCGCAACGTCCGGAACTAAAAGCTGAACTGGATCGCAACTACAAATTGAAAGATGACCCGCGTGTGACCAAAGTGGGCAAACTGTTGCGCAAATTCAGCCTGGACGAACTGCCCCAACTGTTCAACGTTCTGTTTCAGGATATGTCCCTGATTGGCCCGCGCATCATCGCCCCGGATGAAATCGAAAAATACGGCGCTTACGGCCCCGATTTGTTGGCAGTGATGCCCGGTCTGACCGGTCTGTGGCAGGTAAGCGGCCGTTCCAACACCAGCTATGACGAACGGGTGAAGCTGGACATGCAATACGTTCATAACTGGTCAGTGCTGCTGGATATCAAAATCCTGTTCCGCACCTTCCCCGCCGTGATGAAAGGTGAAGGCGCTTACTAAAATCCGCAAAGAAGTGCGAAGGTTATAAGTGAAACGGCCGTAACCCGGTCGTTTTATGTTGCAGCCGGGTGCGCATTGTGACCAACAAAAAAAGCCCCTACCGAATCCGGTAGAGGCTTTTTGCATTAGACGCCTAGTTTCTGGATTTTGCGCTGTCGCCGCACCGCTTTTTTCTTTTCAATGCGATCTAGTTCGCTTTTGGATACGTACCAACGCTTGCGGCGCACGTCAGTCAAAACGCGGCTTTTTACCACAGACTTCTTGAAACGGCGGAACAGCTGCTCCTGCGTTTCATTCGGTCGCAAATCAACCTTTGGCAATACTCTCACCCCCTTGCGTTAAAATCTCTTTATTCATGGGACAAGTTTACCGTTATCTGCTTTATTTGACCAGAGATTGGAGACTGGAGATTAGAGATTGCACAATCCCCAATCTCTAATCTCTAATCTCCAATCCCCACATACCCATTTTCCCGCAGCCACACGGCCGTCCGTTCCATCCCCTCATCCAACGAAACCTGTGCCCGGTAGCCGAGCAGTGTTTCTGCCCTGTGCGTGGGGTAAACAGCGCGACTTGTCAGAAATTTCAGCCGTTCCCGGTTCAGGGGTAGCCCCAACTTGAACAGGCTGTTGGCTTCGGCCAACAGCCGCGCCGTCCAGAGAGGCAGGCGGCGCGGTTTTTTGCCACAAATCTGGCCGTAATAGCCCATGAACGTTTGCCAGGTCACGGCCGTGTCGCAGAAATTGAAAGCCTCGCCGGCGATGCCTGGTTGCACGGCCGTCAATAGCATCCCATCAACCAAATTGTCAATGTACACGGGCCAGGCGTGACCAGAACCATCGCCAAACAAAACCGGCGTCCCGCTCTGGATGAGCTTCACCATGCTTACCGTCCAGCCGGCCGAGCGAGGGCCGTAAACCAGCGCCGGGCGAATCACTACCACGTCCTGTCCCCATGCAGCGCCCGCTTCACGCGCGGCTATATCGCCCAGGGCTTTGGTACGGCCGTACACATCTGCCTGCGTGGTATCCAATGGGGTGTTTTCGTCAATGTCCATTTTATCGGGACGGCCGTAGGCCGCGCCATCGGGAGCGCCATAGGCGGCAATGGAACTCACCGTCACCACCCGGAGGACCCCTGCTTCGTGGGCCAGGCGGATGAGCGTTTCGACGGCCGTGACGTTCAACGCCATCGCCTCTGCCGGGTCTTCCTTCATCCGGCCACCCCCCATCCAGGCGGCGGTGTGGAAGATATAGTCTTGATTGATGACGGCCGTGCGCAGCGCCGCCTCATCACGCAAATCTACCGCTTGCAATGTCACGCCCGCTTCAGCCACAAAAAGCGCCTTTGCCAGATCGCGTCCCGTGCCCGTCACTATCGCTCCCTCTTCTGCCGCCAATCGCTGCGCCAGCCGCCCGCCAATAAAGCCGGTGGCCCCGCTCACCAGCACCCGTTTCCCTTGTAATGCGCCGTTCAAATAAGACATAGCCCGATTGTAGCCAAAAGCCGATTGGCGACCACCCTGCCTAGAAAATCCGTGCTATAATTCTCGCCTGTTTGTGACTGACTGCGACTTTGCAAAAGACGCCACGAATTTTACGAATAGCACGAAACTGCCGCCGATAAATCTTCGCGCCCCGCGTCCTTCGCGCCCCGCGTCCTTCGCGCCATTCGTGTCCTTCGTGGATCATGACGGATTATTAATTATGTCAACAACTTACGTCGCCATAGATCTGGAAACTACCGGCCTCGACCCGACCAACGACCGCATCATCGAAGCCGCCGCTATCACCTTTCGTGGTAACGACATCCTGGACGAATTTAGCTCCCTGGTGAATCCCCACAAGGACCTTCCGCCCTACATCACCCGGCTGACCGGCATCACCCAGGAGATGGTGAACGGCGCGCCGGGCATGTTCAACCTGCGATCCCGGCTACGGGCTGTTTTGGGCGACCATATATTGGTAGGCCACAATGTGGAATTTGACTTGGGCTTTTTGCAATCGGAGCGGCTGGGCGTGGGCAATCCCCGGCTGGATACCGTCACCCTGGCGACCGTCCTTTTTCCTGACGCCGGCCGTTACGGGCTGGATGCACTGTCCCGTTATCTAGGCTTGCCTATGCCAGACGGCGAACAGGCCCACCGCGCTCTGGCTGACGCCGAATTGACGGTGGAGTTGTTCCTGGCGCTCAAAGAACGGGCCATGCAAATCCCCTTGGCGCAGCTAGACGAGATTGTCATGGCCGGGAAAAAATTGGGCTGGCCGGAGACGATATTTTTTGAAGATGTGCTGGCGGCGCGGGCGCGCACCGCTTTTGAAGGGGGTGAACTGCGCCAGCGTGGGCGGCTGCCCCGCCTCTTTAATCCGCCCAAACTGGAAGGGCGTTCCCTGACCCCGGCCGAAAAACCAACAGCTATAGACCCTGATGTCGTTGCCAGCATCATCCGGCCGGGTGGCAATTTTGAACGCGCCGTGCCTGGTTATGAGTATCGGGCACAGCAGGAAGATATGCTGCTGGCTGTCGTGGATGCCTTTAATTACGGCTCGCACGTGATTGTGGAAGCGCCGACGGGCACGGGCAAGTCGGTCGCCTATCTCATTCCTTCGGCATTTTGGGCGGCGCAAAACGGCCGTCGCGTGGTCATCTCCACCAATACGATCAATTTGCAAGACCAGTTGATCCACAAGGACATCCCCGAACTGCAACGGATATTGCCCTTTGAACTGAATGCCTGTGTGCGCAAGGGACGCAGCAACTATATCTGCACCCGCCTCTTCCAACAAATGCGCCACAGCGGCCCCAGCAACAGCGACGAAATGGCGCTTTACGCCCGCATCCTGCTCTGGCTGGGGCAGACCAAAACGGGGGATGTGGCCGAATTGAACCTACGCACACCCGGCGAGCGGGTGGCCTGGGCGCGGTTGAGCGGCGAAAACAGCGCCTGCACCCTCGATCAGTGCGCTCTGGAAAACTGCCCACTGAACCATGTGCGCCGCCAGGCGGAACTGAGTCAGATCATCATTGTCAACCACGCCCTGCTGCTCTCAGACGTGGCCAATGAGAACCACATTCTGCCCCAGTTTTATGACCTGATTGTGGATGAGGCGCATCATCTGGAAACGGCCGTGACCAATGGCCTCAGTTTTCAAGCCGACCGCCGCTTTTTGGAAGCGGTGCTGGACGAAATTAACAAACCCCGCGCCGGGCTGCTGACCGACGTGCAAAACCGGGTGCAGGTGGCTATGCCGCCCGACTTCGCCGAGAAGTTTGCGCAGCTCATCAACGCCATGCGCCGCGAAGGGCAGTTGGCGGCTGAACGATTGGAAGAGTTTTTTATGACCCTCTCTTACTTCCTGGCCGAGTTTGTCAACCGGCGCAGCCAGTTTGCCGAGCAAATTCGGCTGACGCCCGACCTGCGCCGCCAGCCGGGCTACAGCGAAGTGGAGCTAAGTTGGGATAACCTGAACACCCACTTGAAACGCCTGGTCAGTGGCTTTGAGAAACTGGCCGGGGGTCTGGCCGATGTGTCCGATCAGTTTGAAATTGAGGAAGGGGAAGAGATGATGGCGGCGCTGCAAAGCAACGGCCGTACCCTGGAAGAGACCCGCGCCAATCTGGACGGCATTATCATCCAGCCTACCAGAGAGATGATTTATTGGGTGGAAATCTTCAAAGACCGCATCTCGCTGCACGCCGCCCCCCTGCACGTGGGGCCGCTGGTAGAGCGGCACATCTTCAAGGCGCTGGAAACAGTTGTCCTCACCTCTGCCACTTTGCGCACGGCCACACCCGGCGAATGGGAAACGGAGCCCACTTTCGCCTACGTGCGCAACCGCCTGCACGCCTACGAAGTGGGCGAACTGGCCGTAGACACCCCCTTTGACTACAAAAATTCCACCCTGCTCTACCTGGCGACCGACATCCCCGAACCGCACCAGCCGGGCTACCAGCGGTATGTGGAGGAAGCGATTATTGATGTGGCCTCGGCGTTGGGTGGGCGGACAATGGCCCTGTTCACTGCTTACGGCCAGTTGGCGCAGACGGCCAAAGCAGTGGAAGGGGTATTGGCCGACCGGGGTATTGCCACGTTGGTGCAAAATTCGGGCAGTTCCCGGCAGCAGTTGTTGGAGCAGTTCAAACGGCCGTCGGCCAATGCCGTCCTCCTAGGTACCCGCTCCTTTTGGGAAGGGGTAGATGTGCCTGGCGACGCTTTGCAAGCAGTCTTGCTGGTCAAGTTGCCGTTTGATGTGCCCTCTGACCCTATTTTTGCTGCCCGCTCGGAGACGTATGACAACGCCTTTTTTGAATACTCCATCCCGGAGGCGGTGCTGCGTTTCCGGCAGGGGTTCGGCCGCCTCATCCGGCGCGGCAGTGATGAGGGGGTGGTGGCGATTTTGGATAAACGGGTGCTGACGAAGCGGTACGGCCAGCTATTCCTGGACGCCCTGCCAGAATGTACCGTCCTGCGCCAGCGCACCGACCGGCTGGGGGAGTTGACGGTGCGCTGGCTGAATCGGGAGCGGTAATCGGTAAATCGTTATCCGTAAGCCGATGGCCGCGCACTGACAGGTTCTCATTTTTGCAATACAGCGCAAAGTTGATCAAATCCTAACTGGGCGAGTTCAAATTCAACGATAGGAATAGGTTGCTGGCCTGTTGCCAGACTGGGGTCATTGACGTAGACGTAGGCATCATCCATTCCCATAACTACAACGACATGATCTACGGCCTGTGACCAGTAGTGCAAGTCGGACGTTTGCACACCAGCCAACACCGGCAACTGCGCATCCAGATAGCCCCTGATGTCAGCCAGGTTCATATGACCAATGGTAACAGTAAAGCCATCTTTTTCTAGCTCATGAACATGGCGGAAGGGGGTGCCAAACGACTTTGTGCGCAGACGTTTAACCAGGTGAGTGTAGGATAGGTGAACACCCAGATATGCTGTCACCATCTGGACGCAGGCTGGCAAACAATCAGATTGTGTGTGCTGCGGGTGATGTGAAACGGGAAGCAAGGACATCGGCTGCTTGAACGAGGGAAGCCAAGCTGACAGGTGATGTATCCATCTCGCCTGTCTGTGGATTGACGTGGAAAAACCCAACCCGCCCTACATCACCAAAAGCGGGCAAGGTGAGGTGAACGGGGACACGCCAGAGGCTAGTGCCATCGGGGATCACAACTAACATGGGTGTTCCGGCATGTAGTTGGGTACTGATTTCCAAATGCACAAATTGATTAACCTGGCGTTGGGCTTTGTGAGCCGAGATGTTAATCTCGATGGTTTGATTGAGTTGCAAGGTCATTTTACCCGTTTCATCTGCCAGTTTTCCTTCTAACAAAATATTGTGATTCATCTACTTGCTCCTACCAGATGTGTACCCAGCCATGTCCGTCTGGGCGCATTATAGCAGATGCTCAGGGGTTTCGTGAATCACATCATGGGTGGCAGCAGCAGATAAGGAAACAGATAAGCGGATAATGCCCGGCGACTGTGCATTTATCCGCTTCCTCATCCGCTGTCCACCTGTTCCAGCCACATAACCCTATTCACCCCGGTCATGGACAAAAACATCCGAGTAGCCATTAGTGTCACTGGGGATCAGGTTGCTAGCATCGGAGTTAAAGGCTACGTAACGACCGTCAGCCGAAATAGCAGGAAACCAGGATCCACTATTCCCCTGTGTTCCGTCAGAAGCAACAGAGACACGGTAAGTTTGGCCTGTTTGCCGATTATGGATGAAAACATCTTCAAGATAATTAGTATCCCCACTGACAAGGTTGGTGGCAAAAGAGGTAAAGGCTACATAACGGCCGTCACTTGAAATTACGGGGAAGTCGGATACACCATTTCCTTGTGTCCCATCAGAAGCAACAGAGACACGGTTTGTCTCTCCTGTCTGACGGTCATGGACGAATATGTCTTCCACTCCATTGTTATCATTGTTGACTAAATTGTCGGCATGAGAATAGAAAGCCACATAACGGCCGTTAGCCGAAATAGAAGGAGAATCCGAATTGTTATTTCCTTGTGTCCCATCAGAAGCAATGGAGACACGCATAGTTGAGTTGGTCTGTAGGTCATGAACGAATATATCAGCATCGTTGTTGGTGTCGCTACTGACTAAATTATTGGCATAAGAATAGAAAGCTACGTAACGACCATCTGCTGATATAGAAGGAGATGCTGACTGAAGATTCCCTTGCGCCCCATCAGAAGCTATAGAGACACGACTTGTCAGCCCTGTCTGTTGGTCATAGACAAAGATATCAGATACATCGTTAGTGTCGCTGATTACCAGATTACTTGCTAGAGAGTCAAAAGCCACATAGCGCCCATTGGCTGAAATAGAGGCAGAATTAGAATCGTTATTTCCCTGAGTTCCATCAGAAGCAATGGAGACACGGTTGGTCTGTCCTGTTTGTCGGTCATGGACAAATATGTCCCAGTCACCATTGGTATCGCCGCTGACCAGATTGGTAGCAAAAGATGTAAAGGCCACGTAACGTCCATCGGCCGAAATAGAAGAGGTAGAAGAACCACTATTCCCTTGCGTCCCGTTGGAACTGGCAGAAACAAGGCTGGTTTGTCCGGTTTGCTGGTCATAAATGAAGACATCTGGACCATTATTACTATCACTTTCAACCAGATTGGTGGCATAAGACGTAAAGGCTACGTAACGTCCGTCGCCCGAAACATAAGGGAAAACGGAAAACGAATTTCCTTGCGTGCCGTCGGAAGAAACTGAGACACGAATAGTTGTGCCATTATCAGAGGGGCTATCAGCCTGAGCTAATGGCACCTGGTAATCAATCAAAGTTGTTTCATATCCGGCGACAACATAGCTGAAAATCTCAATCTTTACGCCTGCCGGGACTGCCAGCCCACCATATAGCTCCCACCAGGGGTTTGCTAATGGGTCTGCCTCCAACTTCAGGTAGGCTTCAATCCCCAGGTGTGGCCCTACAACACCATATAACATCAGCGACAGTTCTGCTGCCGCATACCCCTTCAAATCCAGCCCGGCCGATAATGTGGGTGGGATATATTGGAAGTTATTGTCGAAAGTGTGGATTGGCTCCCAGTTACCCTGCTCGTACTCCAATCCGGCCGTCAACGTGGCCCCCTGTGTTACGCCTGTAGAAACACCCACATGAACGCTGCCATCTACGCCCACACTCACCACCAGCACAGGCGTAAATACCACCGGCAAAATGCCCACCTGGATAATGATAGGGCTGAAATAGTAACGGGCAATTTCAACTTCCTCATTGGCAAGGGGGTAGCTCACTGTCGCGCCAATGTTGAGATTCGCCGTTTCCGCAGCTCCTGTTGTAAAGCGGAGCCACTCTAGCTGCCAGTCGCGTATCCTCATGTCAAAATCAAAGGATGGGTCTAAGGTGATACTGCCGTTGGCTGTAATCTGGTCATTGGTTGTGTTGTGGTTGCCATCTTCGTCATACAGCACCACGTCGTTCAGTTGCAGATAAAATTCATCAGGCGCGAATTCAAGCATGGAAGCGCCAGGCAGGAGCAGGCTATCCTGCACATCCTCTGGCGTCAGTACTCGACTAAGATGTACCTCTCCTTGCTGGATAGCTTCTTCTAAGGTGGCTGCTTCCGTTTCCACCATCACCTGTTGGCTGCTGGTCGTCACGTTGGTGACGCCGCGCAAGAAACCATAAGGTGCAGACGCAACCGGTTCGCCAACGATAATATCCCCTGGTGATAAAGCAGCCAGTTCTGGTGTCATTTGGGCGAAGGTAAAGGTAGCGCCATCCGACGAAACAGAAACCAAGTGTTGTGTTGTTTCTTCCGTGAGAACTATTGTTGTGTCAGGGATGATCGGCGGCAGGGGATTCATCACTACCGGCAGATACACCTCACCGTTGCCTCCGCTTGCACCATTGGCCTGCACGACTCTCCGCTCTGATACTGACTGAAGTATGATACCAGCAAGCATCACGCAAACAAAAGCTACCCCAAGACCCATTCGCATGACCTTTGACCGATTCATGGTCTTTACCTCCCTGTGTTCGTAGGTGGCGATTCATCGCCTGCCGCTCAATTGGCTGCAACCAGGATGTTTGCTCTTGGTTTCTGCACTGACTTGTGGGAAGCATAGCAGAAGTACCAGGTATAGGGCAATATCATTCTGGTTGATGGTCATTCGCAGTTTGCCCCTAACCCTTATGCCCACTAGAATTCCTGCCCATGACGGCCGTTGATTACCTGCTTATCGGCCATATTACCCGCGACCGTCCTGCGCCAGCGCACCGACCGGCTGGGGGAGTTGACGGTGCGCTGGCTGAATCGGGAGCGGTAGCCGAGTAACGAGGTTCGGTAGGCCAAAGTCCAGTACGGCCGTATTTCAAAACCAGGTCTGCAGCGCGAATAACCTTTCTTATTAGGCTGAATTGACCAGATAACCACCGGGGGTTGTGAGTGAGGCCAATGGCGCTATAATTCTTGCCTGTATCGGTAATCCAAATTCCTTGTGCATCATTGGAAGTCTATCCACTATAGTGTGTGTGCCATAGCGCGCCGTCTGATTTTGGTTTTCAAATGGCAGATGCGCGAATATGGGTATCACTGGAGGAGGGTGTCATGGTCAGGCGACTGTTTTTTTTAATCATCGCTGTATTGGTTCCTTTGTTGGCGCTGGTAATGTTGCTCCCGGCCCACCGGGCGGCGGCGGGTGGCACGGCCGTGCTCCTTGATGCCGTGTTGTACGATGGCTACGAATTGAGCGACGCTGATGAAGCGGTGCGCATCCGTAATGTCAGCGAGCAGCTGGTAGATATTTCTGGCTGGCAGTTAAATGATGGGGAAAGCTCGACGGCCGTCATCCCCCCGGCTACTACCCTTGCTCCCGGCCAGGCTATCTGGCTGGCGAAGGACGGGGCCGCTTTCCAGCGGCAATTTGGGTTCCCCCCTGATTTTGAACGTAATGACACCCTGCCTGCTGTCCCCAATCTAACCGGCGCCTGGCCCAACCTGGCAAATACCGGCGACCAGGTGATGCTGCGGGATGCGGCCAATACGCTGATAGATTGTCTGGCGTATGAAAGTAACCCCAACGAACAGTGTGGCGCTGCCTGGGTCGGCCCTGCCGTTTATCCCTACACACCCAACACCAGCTTTGGCGCAGAGGGGCAGATTTTGTACCGCGCCCGCGACCCACAAACCGGCCAGCCATTGCCTGACACAAACAGCGCCGCTGACTGGGCGCAGGCAAATGGGGATGTCAGTAACGGCCGTAAAGTACAGTATCCCGGTTGGGACCTGGATGAATTTTTCTGGACAGTGCAGGTAACGGAAACGGCCGTGCTCACCATTGCCATCGCCCCCGATAATGCCTATGAAGCCATTGTTGACCAGATTGCCCGCGCCCATACCAGCATTCAGATTGAAAGCCACACCTTCGAAAGCATTGCTCTTGCTGAGGCGTTACGGGCGGCGCAGCAGCGGGGTGTGGCCGTCACCATCCTCATGGAAGGCGAACCACCGGGCGGCGTCAGCGATCAACAACGGTATATTTGTCAGCTATTGGCCGATGCTGGCGCTAATTGTTGGTTTATGTTCAACGAAAGCAGCCAACGCATCTTTGACCGTTACACCTATCTACATGCCAAGTTTATCCTGATTGATGGTGAGCGGGTCATCATTAGCAGCGAGAATCTCAGTCCGCGCAGCCTGCCGGATGACGACAAGAGCGATGGCACCTGGGGGCGGCGCGGTGTAGCGCTGATCACCGATGCGCCTGGTGTGGTTAGCCATGTGCAAACTATTTTCAGCCGCGATTTTGACACGGCGGCCCACGTGGACATTACGGGTACCCATCTCATTGGGGCGCCACCGCCCGGTTTTGTGCCGGTGACGGTGACGGGTGGCATAACCTACCCGGTGCGTTTTGCCGCGCCTACGGCCGTGCAGGGTACATTCGCCTTTGAACTGGTGCAATCGCCCGAAAATAGCCTGCGTCGCCATGAAGCGTTATTGGGTATGGTAAACCGGGCTGGCGCGGGCGATGTGGTATTGGTGCAGCAGTTGGACGAACGGCCGTATTGGGGTTCTTCTCTTTCCAATCCGGCAGTTGACCCCAACCCCCGGCTCGAAGCCTACATCGCCGCTGCCCGGCGTGGGGCAGTGGTGCGATTACTGCTGGACAGCTTTTTTGACAGCGGCAATCAGGTCAGCAACAGCGCCGCTTGTATTTATGTCAACACCTTAGCGCTGGCTGAATCGCTAGACCTGGCCTGTAAAACAGGCAACCCCACCGGTTTGGGCATCCACAACAAGATGGTACTGGTGTGGGCCGACGGCCGTGGGTATGTTCACGTGGGCAGTCTCAACGGGTCCGAACTTTCCAGCAAAGGCAACCGTGAACTGGCGCTACAGGTGCAGTCAGACGCCGCCTACGCGCTGCTGGCGGGCATGTTTTGGGGTGACTGGGGATACCGGTTATATATGCCCATTCTCCTTCGCGACTACACTCCACCGGCTCGTTACGTGCTCATCAGTGAAGTGCTTTATGATCCCGCCGGCGCTCAGGATGACGCCGAATTCATAGAACTGGTGAACCCTACCGGTCAACTTATCGATCTCAGCAACTTCAGCCTTGGTGATGCTGTTACGCCAACCGATTTTGAGGACGTGCGCCGATTTCCACCTGGCACGTTCCTGGCGCCGGGGCAAACGCTCGTGGTTGCCACCACCGCTACCGCATTTTTTACCGAATACGGCTTGAACCCAGATTTTGAAATTTTGGACACCGACCCTTTGGTGCCAGACATGATTGATGACCCGGTCTGGGGCGACCCCAACACTTTTTTGCGACTGGGAAATAGTGGGGATGAAGTGATTTTACGCGACCCCAATGACCTGGTAGTGGATGCTATTGCTTATGGAACCGGTTCTTTTCCCGGTGTGGTGAGTTGCAATCTGGTTTCTGTGTCTAACTCCAGCCTGGAACGTTATCCTTATTGGATTGATAGTGACAATTGCCTTGTTGACTTTAGAGAATGGCCGTTTCCCAATCCAGGCTTGCTGCCATGAATTATGAAAGAACCTGCCGTCAGGCAGGTTCTTTATCAACTAATAGGAAAGGAAGGTATCAGTCAACGATTATTCATCGCCAAACAAATCTGCGGGATCTACTACAGTTGTACTGCCATCAGGAACAGGGAAGGGGGAGCCAGCACGGGTGCTGATTTTACCTTTATAAATGATTGCAGGTGGCTCATAGGGGGTACGACGATCCACTACTGTTCCTTCTTCATCATAATTGTGCTCTGGAGTATTATTCATACCCATCCTCCTTTAATTTAAGAAAAGAATGTGTCAAACGATCGGGATGACGTACCATTTGTGGTTACTTTAATTCCTACACAACGAACGTTAAGGCACACATACAGCATAAAAAAATCACAAACAATTATCTTTAAGTTTTATCTTTGTGTCAACCTGACCTTACCTCTACTTTTTTAAGCGCGCAATCTTACAAAAGCTCTAGCCATGCCGAAGCAAAAAGCGGCTGGTCTATTAACCAACCGCTCTCTGAAATCGCTCTCTGAAATCGCTCTCTCAAACCGCTCTCTCAAACCGCTCTCTCAAACCGCTCTCTCAAACCGCTCTCTTAAACCGCTCTCTCAAACCGCTCTCTCAAACCGCTCTCTCAAACCGCTCTCTCAAACCGCTCTCTCAAACCGCTCTCTCAAACCGCTCTCTCAAACCGCTCTCTGAACCTGACAAAATGACAAGGTGACTTAACCGTTCGGTTTATATGTCGCAGTTACCGGCCAGACAGGCCAGTTCCTGGGCGGCGGTGGTTAGATCTTCTTCCTCATACCGGTAAATCTTGGAAAAATCGATTTCCGGGAATCGAGACACCAGTTGTTCGTACTCCTCCTGGTCAATTTCCACGTAGGGCATCTGGTCATATTGGGCGTCGAAGGCGGGCAGGAAGGCCATACCGCCAATTTTGTCCTGGTGTTCCCAAACCCAGCGGATGATGTCCAGCACTTCGTCGGGCTGGTAGGTGATGGTGACGCTGGGGTTGTGTTCGGTATAGTTGATTTTGTTTTGCAGCCAGAATTCACACTGTTCCAGGGCGGTGCGGTCGTTGCGGGTCACGGCCGTAGCCGGCGACTTCACCGGGAAATGCACCACCCAGGTAATGGCCGTATCTCGCGTCTGTCCGTTTTCCGGGTCCATGGGCGCGCCCGCATCCTGCAACACTTTGAACACCGGCGAATGTGCCCCCACGCGCACATTGCGGATGTAATAAGGCGCCCAGCGCGCATGAAGCCCGGAAGAGGAATCCACCAACTGCGATGAATTGCCCGAAGGTTTGACGCACGTCACCGAAGCCGATTGTTTGATCCCCAACATCTCGGCATAGAGCCGATTTGTCTCTACGGCCACCTGGCGCAGGCGATATTGTACATCCGGCTCTTGTACCACCAGGCTGTCCATCTGCCCGTTCAGGTCTACGCCCAGCAGCCGTTCTTCCTCGCAATTTTTCTGCCATTCGGAGCGCAGGCCAGGGAAGTAGGTGGCCATAGATTGAATGGTGCCGATGATGGCGGCCAACTCCACCTTGTCGCGTAAGGTTTCGTAGGTGTCGTCGGCGCGGGCAATGGCGCTGGTGAGGTTGCAGAATTGGTACGGCCGTAAAATAATCTCGCCACACTGGGCGTTATTGATGTACGTCCATTTTTCTTTACCGTGCCGGGTCTGACTTTCCCATCCACCTACAAAGAAATTGTGGAATTCATCTACTGTACCGTTGTAAACGTCCTCATAACCGGCAAATTCAACCGAAACCACGCGATGATTGTACATGCCGGCCGCCTCTTCCAACTCTGTATAAGAGCGGAAGGGTGAACTGGTTCGTGATATTTCTGTGCTAATGCCCTGATTCTTGCATACAGCTACCCATTCTTTCTTCCCTGGCCTGCGCCCTAACTGATATTTGAGCGCAGTGTAAATTTCCAATTGGGCGTTTTGTACCTGCGTCTTTCGCTCGTTATGGGATTCATGGAGGGCGGCCAATAAATTTTCACGGTTACGTTCCCACTGTTGTTTAGAAGCGCAACTATGACCACACACGCCCGCTTCACGCTGTTTGCTAGAAACTAAGAACGGTTTGCCACAAACTTCACATTGCTTTTGAATGTAGAGCTTGCCTTCGATACTTTCACAGTCATAACCCATCTCGCTGTACCGCTGATATGACTGCACGACACGGGGATCGGCGTCTATGTGATCAAAATCCATCGTCAGCGCCGCCCACTTTGCCAGACCAATGACGCCACCCAGATGAGCCTGTCGCCAGACGCTAAATGTTTGGGGTAGTCCATTTTCTTGAGCATATTGTTGCCAATCCTGAGCGGAAAACCGCCGCCCTAGCTGCCTGGTCAGGTTGAGGGCGTGTTGTTTGAGTTGTTCGTGACTGAGGCCAGAGTAACGGCCGTTTCCCTCCCCACTCACTGCCTCAGACATATTCCGGCGATAATCTGCCCACCGCTCTTCTGTCCATTCGGTTGTGACCCGCACCATGGGGTTATTTTCGCCGCGCATCTGTTCACCGTGCAGAGCATCGTGGGCAACTTTAGACAAAATCTCCAAATTATCGGGCGCATTGTTGCTGGCGTTAAAATCTTTGTGATGCACCACGTAGCCTGAGGGGATAGCTGTGTTGTAGTGGAAAGAGGCTATCAGGCGATGTTCAGCCTGATTTTGCCGACGGCCGTTATTCACCCACACATAATCCTGTGGAAATGAATTGGCCTCCTCAAAAATATCCTTAATGGAGGCTTTATACCGGGTCATTATATGTAAGCTATCACCGGCTCGTAAATCTTCAGCCGCCACGTATTCCCCTGATTTCAAGCGAAACTTATGATTTGGCGTCACTTTTATTGTCGAGCCATCATCCAGCGTTACGGTATAAACGGCTTGCTGCGTTCCTGTAACACGCGGGTGGCGTAGCCAGCGCACGGTAATCTTGCCCTGATTGTCAAAACAAAAAACAGGCACATCCTGTCCATCCGCCGCCAACTGACCAATGGGCACATGTCCCCGGCCATCCGCTACCGCTACCAACGTATCGGCTGTCACACAGGGATTGGTGCCAAACTCGGCAACTGCCCGCCGGTCTGGGCGGTTTTCTACGGCTGCGCGGCGGTTAAAGATGCCCGGTTCACCCCGCCCCGACTCCACCATGTCCAGCACAAAGCGGGTGATTTCCGCCTGACTGAGTTCGCGGCTGGGCCAGACGGCGCTGTTGTTGGCATTCCAGCGCTGGCTGTTGTTGCGCCAGAAGTCGCCATCTTTGCAGTGGCGCATTTCCAGGTCGTCGTAGTCAAAGAGGGAGATCATAGCCGTGCGGCGCACGCCGCCGGAAACGGCCGCATTTCCCACCGCACACATGATGTCGTGGGCGTCTAACGGCCGTAAAAAACTCCCCTGCCGCGCAATGATCCGCCCCCGCGAAAATTCCAACATCTGTCGCAGCGGTTCCGGGCCAGACGCGCGCCCCCCCTTCACCCGCAGCGGCATACCCGCCGGGCGCACTTCCGAAAAATCAAACTTCACGTCTTCACCGTTGAACCAGGTTGTCAGCCCCAGGCGTAGCGCCTCCGCCCAACCTTCTGAGGTGTCTTTGACCACATGCGTTGGCGCCGGTTTGCCGCTTTGCCGGGCAATACGCGGGAACTGCTCCACATATTGCCGCTCCACGGAAAAGCCCACGCCGCAGCCGCTCATAGAAATGATGAGCGCCTCCACGAAGGAATCTATGCTGTCTACGGGCATGTAGGAGCAGTTGTAAATGGCGATGTTGTTACGGCGGGCCGCCGGGCCGGCCATGGCCAGCAGCCGCATGGAAGGCATCACTTTCATCTCCAGAATGCCCTGGCGGATGCGGTCATATACGGTGGCGGGCAGCCGGTGGTCCGACAGTTCCCGCAAATAATCCACCGCCCGGTTCACCGTTTCCAGCCATGTTTCGCGGCGGCCCAGTTCGTAATTAAAGCGGGAGTATTTGTCATAGAACTGGAATTTTTGCAGTTGGGTGGGGAAGTATTGGTCAGATTCGGCAAAGGCCTGGCGCACTTCGTCTGGAACGGGACGTTTGGCGCGGATTTTGGCATGTTCGGCGCGGTAGAGGATGTAATGTTTGGCCGCTTCGTATTCGCCGGCGGCTTGCAGCACCATCTCCACAATATCCTGAACCCCTTCCACGGTGGGCAGGTCGAATTTGGCAGCGACCACGTTCACCACCTGGTGGGTGATGTCGTCAATGGAAGTTTTGGGTTCTCGCCCCAGGCTGGCAAAACAGCGTTCCAGGGCGTTGTGGATGAGTTGATCGTTGAAGGGGACGATACGGCCGTCGCGTTTGACAATGCTGATGGGCACAGCCACCTTAAAGTAGATGCTGTTGGCTCCCAACTCATGTTTGCCATTCTTGCCGTTGCTCCCATTTTTGGGAGCAACCGGTTTCAATACCTGAACCTGCGCATCTTGCGTCTCTGACATCTTTTCCATCTCCTATTTGTGATTTGGGTATACAGACTGAACAAACGTGACTTGCTGCTGTCGGTCTGGTGGGTGTGGTTGGCTAGGGAAATTGGGTAAACAGGTAACTGAGTAATTGGGTGATTACACAATTGCCCAGTTACCCAATTACGTCTTCGTAGCACGTAATCGGTCTATCTCTTTACGTATTGCTTCCAGGTCATCCAGATTCATATAGACGGTGACATAGCGAATGTAGGCCACTTCGTCCAGTTCTTTCAATTTTTCAATGACGGAATCGCCTACCAGCTTGCTGGATACTTCCGCTTTGCCCATTTGCTGCAATTCTGCTTCTACTTCACCGGCTATTCGTTCAATGTCGGCGGCGGCGACGGGGCGTTTGGTGCAGGCGATGCGTAGACCGCTCATCAGCTTCTCGCGCGAAAATTCTTCTCGGGTGCCATCCTGTTTGATAAGCAGTGGTGTGGCCAGCACCGGCCGTTCGTAAGATGTAAAACGCTGCCCACAATGGTCACACACCCGCCGCCGCCGGGTGCCGCCGCGCATGTCGTGGCTGGTGTCAATCACGTTAGTTTTGGGGTGGTGGCAGTATGGACAATGCAAAATAACCTCCGGTTTGGGGTAAACCCAGATATGGAGCGGTTCTCGTTAAAATGGCAAGAAAAGTGCCATATATGGTGCTAGTTGCTGTTGAACCCCCCATATTTGGTGCAACGGCGGGCATTATAACACACGGCCGTACCCCTGACAACCCGCAATTTTGCCGAAAATTTTCCTGTTCGTGAAGGGGGCGTTAATAGTTCACAGGTATTGTGTACGGTAGCCCACATCCCGACGATAATGAGCGCCAGTAAAATGGATTTTTGGCACGGCCGTATACACACGCGCTACGGCCGTTGTCAAATCTTCCCCCCGCGCACTCACCGCCAACACCCGGCCCCCGTTGGTCACAATCTGCCCCTCGCTCATTTTTGTGCCCGCATGAAACACCAGCACATCGTCCGGCATCTCGTCCAGCCCGGTGATAGGCAGCCCTTTGGGATAAGGACCAGGATAGCCAGGTGCAGCCAACACGACAGTGGCGCATGCCCCGTCGTAAAAGCGCACCATCTGCGGCGTCAGCCGCCCTTCAATGCAGGCCAGCATGATTTCCGCCAGGTCGCCATCCAGCATAGGCAACACCACCTGCGTTTCCGGGTCGCCAAACCGGCAGTTAAACTCGATAACTTTGGGGCCAACGGCCGTCAACATCAACCCCGCATACAACACACCCACATACGGCGTCCCCCGTTCGGCCATGCCGCGAATGGTGGGGCGGACGATGGTCGCCATGATTTCCGCAATGAGTTCCGGCGTCACATCCGGCGGTGGGGCGTAGGCGCCCATACCGCCTGTGTTAGGGCCGTGGTCGCCATCGTAGATGCGTTTGTGGTCGCGGGCCGGTGTCAAAGAGACGCCCGTGACCCCATCCGTCAGCACCAGCAGCGATAATTCCAGCCCAACCATGCGTTCTTCAATCAATACTTCATCGCCGGCCGCGCCAAATGCCCGATCCAACATAATTTCCTGCAAGGCCGCTTCCGCCTGTGCTGTATCATCACACACGATCACCCCCTTGCCCGCTGCCAACCCGCTGGCCTTAATGACGGTCGGGCCAGGATTTTGCGCCAGATACTCTCGCGCCTCTTCATAGTCGGTAAACACGGCCGCTTTGGCCGTGGGAATGCCCATCTCCTGCATAAATGTTTTGGCAAACGCCTTTGACGCTTCCAACTGCGCCGCCGCCTGGGTGGGGCCAAAAATGGGCAGCCCGGCGGCCTGGAACTGGTCTACAATGCCGTTTGCCAGGGGAACTTCGGGGCCAACGGCCGTCAGCCCAATCCCCTTCTCCTTTGCAAACGCCATCAACCCGGCAAAATCATCCTCGGCAATGGGCACATTTTCGGCTACCAAAGCTGTACCTGCATTACCCGGCGCCACAAACACCCGCCCCACCAGCGGCGACTGCGCCAACTTCCACGCCAGCGCATGTTCTCGCCCCCCACTGCTAATGATCAGCACAGAGATTTTGTGCAATAAATAACCGGAATCTTCCAAAAAACTTCCAAGCGTTTCTACATCTCTTTGCCACGGATCGGGAACCAGTCCATTGACAATTTTTCGGATATAAGAGACGTCATTGCGGTACTGGACAGGAATCACACTAAGAGGAAGCTCTTCATCAGTATCACGCCTTAACGCCCGGATAGGTTTAACCAGAAATCGAGGCCCTGGCCCTACCCTGACCCATTCTTCGAGGGAAACACGAACATCACCAAAAGGATGACCAATAATTACATCAATATTGAGAGGAAAATCATTTTCCATAAACCACCCTATTCAACTTGTGCCTGCACAGCAGTTATAATTGCCAGATGGAAACTGAAACCATCACTTATGAATTGACCTTAGAAACTGTTCGTTCCTGGCCTAAAGCCGACCAACTCCGACTGGTGATAGAGATTTTGGAAATGATCGAGGCTGAAATTACCGCAAAACCGACTGCCAAAAATACGCTTGATCAGGCATATGGCCTCCTGCGTAAACATAGTGACGAACCTGCTCCCACAGATGAGGAAGTTGAGCAATGGCTCGAAGAAGAACGATGGAAGAAGTACGGCCGTTGACAAACCAGCAAAACCTACCATTTCTGCCTGGAGATTCCTCGCTCCGAAGACTACGCTCGGAATGACCCTTCCTAATTCATCCTTCCTAATTCCTAATTTCCTCAGCCCCACATCTCCTCAAAAATGAGTTTTTCCTGCTCGCGTTCGTCGCGGAAGAGCCATTCGGGGATGGGGATGGGGTAGTCGCCGGAGAAACAGGCAGCGCAGTGGCCGGTTTGCTGGCGAATACCGGCCGTGACCGCATCCATCATCCCTTCCAGGCTGAGATAGGCCAGACTCTCCGCACCAATACGCTGGCGAATCTGTTCAATGTCGGCATTCGCGCCGATCAATTCCTTTTTCGTCGCCATGTCAATGCCCATGAAGCAGGGGTTGGTAACGGGCGGGGAAGAGACGCGCACATGTACTTCCTTCGCACCACCATCGCGGATGAGCTGCACCAGCGGCCCGGCCGTGTTGCCGCGCACAATGGAGTCGTCAATCAGCACCACGCGCTTGCCCTTCAGGTTGGCTTCCAGGGGGTTGTATTTGATGCGCACCCCTTCTTTGCGCAGTTGGTCGTCGGGCTGGATAAAGGTACGGCCGATATACCGGTTTTTGGTCAACCCTTCGGTAAAGGGGAGGCCGGACTCCAGGCTGTAGCCGATGGCGGCGGGCGTGGCGGAATCGGGCACACCCACAACCACATCGGCGGCGGCGGGCGCTTCGCGGGCCAACATCCGCCCCAACCGCTGCCGCACTTCGTGGATGACCTGGCCTTCAAAGACGGAGTCTGGCCGGGCGAAGTAGACATATTCAAAGATGCACAGGGCGCGGTTTTGCGATTGGTAACCGGTAAAAGAGGTGACGCCTTCTTTGTCCAACCGCAAAATTTCGCCGGGCATCACCTCGCGCAGATATTCGGCGCCGATGGTGCCCAGGGCGCACGATTCCGAAGCGACGACGTAGCCACCGCCTTGTAGTTGGCCCAGGCACAACGGCCGTAAGCCCAACGGATCGCGCACGGCATACACCGCATCACGGGTGAGCAGCGTCAGCGAATAGGCCCCTTCGGCCGCCTGCATCAGCGCCCGCAGCCGGGCCACCCAACGATCTTGCTCCTGGCCGTTCAGGTTGTTACGCTCCACAGCCCACACGTCGGCGGGGGCGGCCAGCATTTGGGTAATAATTTCGCTGTCGCTGGTGGAAGAAAGCCCCACGCCCCGTTTGAGCAGTTGGTAGCGCAGGTGCAGGGCATTGGTCAGGTTGCCATTGTGCGCCACCCCCAGCGGGCCATAAATGGTCTCAATCAGGTAGGGTTGGGCATTGCGCAGATGAGAACCGCCGGTGGTGGAGTACCGATTCTGGCCGATGCCCATGTGCCCTTGCAACGGCCGTAGGTTATCCTCTGTAAACACCTGTGAGACCAACCCCATGCCTTTGTGGCTGTAGGCCATACGGCCGTCGCAGGTGGCAATACCCGCGCTCTCCTGCCCGCGATGCTGCAAGGCATAGAGGCCAAAAAAAGCCAGCCGGGCCACATCCCGTTCCGGCGCATAAATCCCAAAAATGCCACACTCATCGTGGAATTTGTCACGGTCGTGAAAATCTAAGCTGTCCATTACATATCTCCGAAAACGGAGATCGGAGACTGGAGATTAGAGATTGAATGCGAATGATCTTCAATCTCCAATCTCCAATCTCTAATCTCTCAACAATTCCCTCGCCTCTCTCACCATTCTCTCCGCTTCGTCCACACTACCTGCTAAAGCCGTCAGATGTCCCATTTTACGGCCGTCACGCGCTTCACGCTTGCCGTACAAATGTACTTTAATGTGAGGCAGGCGTAGTACGGCCGTCCAATCCGGTTCTTTTCTCTGCGCCTCTGCGCCTCCGCGTTGAAAAACTTCCCCCAACAAATTAGCCATGGCCGCCGATTGGCGGTAGCGGGTATCGCCCAACGGCAGGCCACAAACAGCGCGGGCCTGCTGCTCAAACTGGCTGGTAACACACGCTTCAATGGTCAGGTGCCCGGAGTTGTGCGGGCGGGGGGCCATTTCGTTGAGCAGCAATTGGTTATCCCCAGCCAGAAAAAACTCCACGCACAACACCCCCACCACATCCAACGCTTCCATGACCGTTTGCACCATCTCGACGGCCTGGGCGGCCACGGCTGGCGCTAGATTGGCCGGGGCTTTAGACACATCCAAAATATGATTGGCGTGACTGTTTTCGATGACGCCATAATGGGCAAAACGGCCGTCCACGCCCCGCGCTGCCACCACCGACAGTTCCCGTTCAAATGCTATCCATCCTTCCAAAATACAATCCACCTGCCCGGCCGCTTGCCAGGCCGTTTCTGCTTCGTCCGGGTGGGTAATTTTGATTTGCCCTTTGCCGTCATAGCCGGACACGGCCGTTTTCAGCACCGCCGGGCAGCCAATGTGCGCCAATCCATTTTGCAAATCGGCCAACGAATGAACCGGCACAAACGGGGCCGTGGGCAGTCCATTTTCCGCAAAAAAGCTCTTCTCGCGCAGCCGGTTTTGGGCGATGTGCAGGGCTTGTGGGCCAGGACGGAGGGGGGCGAATTGTTGGCAGGTCACGGCCGTGTTCGCCGGTACATTTTCAAACTCATACGTCACCACATCCACCCCGCGTGCAAAGGCCCGCACTGCGTCCAGATCATCATAGGCGGCACAAATTTCCACATCGGCCACCTGCCCGGCGGGTGTGTCCCGTTCGGGGGAAAAAACGTGGATGCGGTAGCCCAACGGCCGTGCCGCCAGCGCCAGCATCCGCCCCAACTGCCCACTGCCCAGTATCCCTATGGTTGCGCCGGGTAAAATCATTTTGGGCGTAGCAGCGTACATCGTACCACCTTAATGTGAGGTCAGGTCAAAATACCAACGGGCCAGGTTAATCACCAGCAGCATTGCCCCTTCCCATCGCGCCAGCCGCCAGCCGCTGCGCATCAGGATAACCACAAAAACCACCATGGCGCTCAGCAGCATAATGCTGCTCAACCCGGCCGGGTCAATGATCATCGGCTGCGTTTGAATGATGCCGGCCAAACCCAAGACGCCCAACAAATTAAACAAATCACTGCCAATTAAATTGCCAATGGAAATATCCGAATGGCCGCGTAGCACCGCTACCAATGAGGTGGCAAATTCCGGCGCGGATGTGCCCGCGGCCACAATGGTGACGCCAATGGCCCACTCCGACAGACCAAAATACTCCGCCACAATGATCGCAGACTCAACCAGATAATGACCGCCGGCCAGAATCAGGGTCAACCCCACGAGAAACAAGAAGGGATCACGTTTGCGAAACTCACCCTCAGGGATTTCATCGGAGAGTACCTCACGCTGGCGGAATAAGTAAAAGAGATACACTATCAGACCTAAAAACAAGAGGGCACCTTCATACGGTGCCAGATAGAGGTCGCGCATGAAAAACAGCAGCACCAGGGTGGCGGCAATGAGCATCATGCCATCCCGGTAGACCAGTTTGGGCGAGGTAGCAATGGCCCGCACCGCCACCACCGACCCCAAAATGAAGCCAAGATTGAAGATATTGGAGCCAACCACATTGCCCACGGAAATATCCGACTCACCGCGCAAGGCGGCGGCAATGGTAACGGCAAATTCTGGTGCCGATGTGCCCATAGCCACAATGGTCAGGCCGATGATTAGTTCGGACAGCCCCATGCGGCGGGCAATACGGGCGGCTGATTCCACCAGTATGTTTGCGCCATAAGCCAGCACAATAACACAGATAATGATGATCGCAATGTTAAGAAATATCATAGTCCTCTTCTCAAATAAATAGGGTTGATAAAGTCAAACAGCTAAACAACATGTTATTCAACAAAAATCACTGAATACTCCAGGCGTTTGAATTCTTCGTTGTACTCTTCCATCTCTACAATGAGGCCGTTTTCAATCTCCTCATCCCTCTTTTTGTCCACTTCCAGGAGCATTTTATAAATAGCATTAACCGTTTCCTTGCCTACCTCTCCATCTATGCCTACTTCTCCATCCATTTTGATAAGTTCAAAAACTCGCGGAGGTAGCAGTTGGGCCACAATGCGGATGACCGCCAAAGGCACGCGAATTTTTCTAAGAGATCTGCCTGTTTCTACTTCCGTCACATAGTACCGCAAACACTTCATCTTATTTCTCCTCCCCACCTGGCGGCAAGTTATCATGTAAGACCTTATTTGCCTGTTCCTGCCGGAATTGGTGGAGTTTTTGGCGGTATTCCGGGTATTGGTTGCCCAGAATGGCAATGGCTAACAGCGCCGCATTTTTGGCCCCGGCTTTGCCAATCGCCAGTGTACCCACCGGCACACCGCCCGGCATCTGCACAATGGAGAGCAGCGAATCCAGCCCGTTGAGGGCATGGCTCTGGATGGGCACACCCAACACCGGCAGCACCGTTTGCGCCGCTACCATACCCGGCAAGTGGGCGGCCCCGCCTGCCCCGGCAATGATCACCTGCAAACCACGCGCCTCGGCCATAGCCGCATACTCGGCCATCCACTGCGGTGTGCGGTGCGCCGACACCACTTTTGCTTCATAGGGTACACCGAATTGGTCGAGCACGGCCGTAGCCTCCTGCATCGTCTCCCAATCCGACGTACTCCCCATAATCACCCCAACCAGAATATTGTTTGAAGTTGTCATGGGTTTAGAGATTAGAGATTAGGAGATTGGGAGATTAAGAGACTGGAAATCTCCCAATCTCCTAATCTCCCAATCTCCCTCTTAAAATTTTGCCTCCAGATAGTATTTCAGCATAGCGCGCCAGGTGGGCCAGTCGTGGGGCATGTCGTAGCCCCAGAGATCAAGTTCGTGCGGGATGCCTTTGGCCGCCAGGATGCCCGCCAGCCGCCGCGAAGCATCCGGGTTTTCATAGTTTCCCTGCCCGGTGACAATGTGAATATGGGATTTCTGGCGCAGCATCGGCAGGAAATTGTCATCGTTCAGCGCGGGCAAATAATCTACCGGATTATTGAAGTAGATATTCTCGTCGTAATAATCTTGCTTGTAGTAACCACGAATATCATAAGAGCCGCTCATGGCGACCATACCGTCGAACAAGTCAGGGCGGCGGAAAAGCTGGTTGGCGGCATGGAACGCGCCCAGGCTGGCCCCGCTGGTGATGATGCCCACGCGCCCCTGGCAGCTATTCCAGATATAGGGCACAACTTCGTTGCACACATAATCATTGAACTGCTGTTGGCGGCGAGCCATGTGGCTGGCGTGCAGGTAGGGGTTCAACCATGCCTCACGGTTGATGCTGTTGATGGAAAAGACTTTCACCTTACCGCTGTTAATGACATCGGCCAATACGTCAATCACCAGGAAACGTTCATATTCCAGGTAATCGGCCGCAGCCGTGGGAAAAAGCAGCAGCGGAAAACCGTAGTGTCCGTAGGTGACGATCTCCATGTGTTTGTTCAAACTGGGGCTGTGCCAGCCGTCTAAATGGCGGTGCATGTGGGTTCCTCCTGAAAAGAGGAGATGGGGAGATCAGGAGATTAGGAGATTGATTTTGTCTCCAATCGCCCAATCTCTCAATCTCCCAATCTCCTAATCTCATCCTGTAAATTTCGTCTCAGGCGCTCAACGGCCGGTTGTTCACCCGGTTGAAATACCTGTCCGGTGAGCTTTTCGTAGGCGGCGATGTAGCGGGCGGCAATTTGGGCGATGAAGTCGGGGGACATGGTGGGCGGAACGCCATCGCCGCGATAGCCCTGGGCGGCGTACCATTTGCGCATGAACTCTTTGTCGAAATTTTCCGGTTCGTCGCCGCCCGGTTGATAGGTGTCGGCCACCCAATACCGGCTGGAATCGGGGGTGTGGATTTCGTCAATGAGGGTCAGTTTGCCATCCACCAGCCCCATTTCGTATTTGGTGTCTACCAGGATGAGACCGGCCTGGGCGGCAACTTGCTGGCCGAATTGGAAGAGAGTCACGGCCGTTTCCTCAATCTCCATCCACAATTCCCGCGGCAAAATCTTCTGCTCTAAAATGTCGGCGCGGGTCAGGGGCAGGTCGTGGCCGCCTTTGGCCGCTTTGGTGGTGGGGGTGATCAGCGGTTCGGGCAAGGGATCATTTTTTTGCAGGCCATCGGGCAAGACAAATCCATACGGCCGTCGCTCCCCCTGTTCATACAAATACCACAACGAGGTCTTGGTGACGCCGGTGATGTAACCGCGCACGACAATTTCCACCGGCAGCGGTTCCGCTTCATGGGCAATGGTTACATTGGGATCGGGTACAGTGATGATGTGGTTGCGGGCAATGTGCGCCGTCTGCTCAAACCACCAGGCGCTCAACTGGTTGAGCACCTGCCCCTTGTAGGGAATCAGCCCCAAGACCCTATCGAAGGCGGAAATACGGTCGGTGGTGATGAGGGTGCGACGCCCGTGCCCCACATACACATCCCGCACCTTCCCCTCATATTTCGCCCCCAATTCTGGGAAATCCGTCCCTGTCAGACAGTGGGGAATCGCTGCTAAAAGTTCATCGTGAGTTAACATAATTACGCTCTTTTAATCCCATTCTCAAACAACCGCAATCCCAACATCCCCCGCTCGCCGCGATGGGCGCGAGGGTGCTGCCAGGGGAAAATGTGGTTTTCTGGGTGTGGCATCAGCCCCAACACATTACCCGCCGGGTTGCACAGCGCGGCAATGTCCAGGACGGAGCCGTTGGGGTTAGCAGGATAGGAGATTGGGAGATCGGCGGTGGGGACACCGCCAGAGTGGGAGATTGTCTGTTCACTGCTCACTGAATAATAGAGCGGAACCAAATTCTGTGCCTGCAACATCTCCGCCACCGCTTCATCCTGCACTGCCAGCCGCCCTTCGCCGTGTGCCACCGGGCAGTAAATCGGTTCGTCTAGCCCCTGCGTAAACAGGCTGGGGCTGGCCGGATTGGGCTGCAAGTACACCCAACGGCATTCAAATTGGCCGGAGCGGTTAAAGGTTAATGTCACAGAACGAGATTGGAGACCTGTCCTGAGTGTTGCCGAAGGATTGGAGATTGGAGATTGGAGATTGCCGGGCAGCAAACCAGCCTTGACCAATGTTTGGAAGCCATTACAAATGCCCAGGACAGGACGGCCGTCGGTCACAAACCGCTCTAATTCCTGCCCCAACTCATACCGCAAATCCAGCGCCCATAACACCCCCGCCCCCAAATCATCGCCATAGGAAAACCCCCCCGGAATCACCAGCATATGATAATCGGCCAGCCGCCGCTCCCCGGCCAAGAGCTGATTCATATGCACAATCTCCGGCGTACCACCCGCCAGTTGGCAGGCCAGCGCCGCGTCGTGGTCGCGGTTGCTGCCGTTGGCGTGCAGGATCAAGACTTTGGGAGATTGGGAGATTGGAGATTGGAGATTGGGAGATTGGGAGATTGACTGCTTACTGCTCACTGCTAACTGCTTACTGCTTACCGAACTGCGCCACGCTTCCTCCATCTCGGCAATGGTCAACGAGAAGAGCGGCTCACCGGTACGGCCGTTCACCACCAGCCGCTCTCCTCCCACCACACCAATACATTCGGCCGGGACATCGCCCATAATGGCCCGGAAAGCGGCCTCGTCTTCAGGCCGAATTTCCACCAGGAAACGGCTCAATGATTCCGAGAATAGGATGACTTCATCACTGGCATAGTGGGCGTGATAATCGCGGGGAATCCGCATCAATTGGGCTTCTATGCCCAGGTCACCGGCAATACACATTTCGGCCAGGGCCACGGCAACGCCCCCTTCGGCGCAGTCGTGGCACGCCTGCACCAGCCCGGCCTGCATCGCCTGGTGCAACCGGCGCATCCGTTCCAGGCTTTCTTTGACGGGCGCGGGTGGCGTGTTGTTGCCTTCGCTGGCGGGGCCGCCCACCAGATTAAAATGGCTGCCGCCCATCTCGGCGCGAGTGTCACCCACCACAAACAGGAAGTTGCCCGCCTGCTTCAAATCCATCGTCACCGTCTTGTTTACGTCGGGCACAATGCCCAGGGCGGAGATGAGCAGGGTGCCGGGGATGGCGTGTTTTTCGCCATCCGCGCCGGTGTACTCATTGTTCAGGCTGTCCTTACCGGAGACAAACGGCGTGCCAAAAGCGACGGCCGCATCGTAACACCCCTGCGCACAGCGCACCAACGCCCCCAACCGATCCGGCAAATTGGGATTGCCCCAGCAGAAGTTGTCCAAAATCGCCACCTGATCGGGGTCTGCGCCAACGGCCGTCACGTTCCGCAGCGCCTCATCCACCGCCGCCCAGGCCATGTGGTAGGGGTCGGGGTAGTGGGGGTTGATGCCGTTGGCTAAGGCCACGCCTTTTTGAATTATGAAGGATGAATTATGAATTATGAATTGGGAGGCTTGGGGGACGAGGACGGTGGCGTCTGAGGGGCCATGATTGTGTGTGCCGGTGAGCGGCTTCACGGCCGTGCCCCCCTGCACTTCATGGTCATACCGACGAATCACCTCCTCTTTGCTGCGGATGGTGGGGTGAGCCAACAGTTGTAAGAGCGTCATCCGTAATCCGTCATCCGTAATCGGTTTACGGCTCACGGATAACGGCTCACGGGTTACAGGTTTCCACTCCGCCCGCAAATGCCGCGTGGGGATGCCATCATGCAAAAAATCGGCCGTCAGGTCGGCCACCACTTTGTCGCCATAACAGATGATGAGACGGCCGTCGCCGGTAAACGTGCCCAACACAATCGCTTCCACATCCTGCCCGGCGCAAATGGCTTGCAGGCGGGGCAAATGGGCGGGCGGCACGGCCAACACCATGCGCTCCTGCGCTTCGCTCAGCCACATTTCCCAGGGGCGCAGGCCGGGGTATTTCAGGGTAATGGCCTGTAGCTGGATGGCCGCGCCTGTGTCCTTCGCCATCTCGCCCACCGCCGAAGAGAAACCACCCGCGCCGCAGTCGGTGATGGCCGTATACAGCTTTTCGTCGCGGGCGCGCAGGATCACTTCCTGCACCTGTTTTTCCATGATGGGGTTGCCAATCTGCACGGCCGTGCCCGCAATTTCGCTCGTCGCCGTGTCCATTTCCATGCTGGAAAAGGTAGCCCCCCGCAGCCCATCCCGCCCCGTGCGTCCACCGATAGCGACGACGAGATCACCAGGTTGTACGGCCGTGACGTGCGCCCCATGTGGCAAAATCCCCAGGCAGCCACAGTAGACCAGCGGGTTAGCGGTGTAACCGGGATGGTAATGGATGGAGCCGTTCACGGTGGGGATGCCCATTTTATTGCCGTAATCTTCAATACCATGAATGACCCCATCGGCAATACGGCGCGGATGCAGCACCCCGGCAGGTAAATCGTCATGCGCCATATCCGGCAGGCCAAAACAGAGGACATCGGTGTTGGCGATGGGGCGGGCGCTGACGCCCAACACGTCCCGCACCACGCCGCCCACGCCGGTGTTGGCCCCGCCAAATGGCTCCAACGCCGAGGGATGGTTGTGCGTTTCCACCTTGAACGCCAGATCAAACTGCTCGTCAAAGGCGATGATGCCCGCATTGTCCACAAAGGCGGACAGCACCCAGGGTTTGTTCACCTTGTCGGTGGCGGCGCGGATGTAGGTGTTGAGCAGGCCGTTGATCGTTTCACGGCCGTCCGGCCCGTCATATTCGATGATCGCTTTGAACGTTTTGTGAACGCAGTGTTCGCTCCATGTCTGCGCCAGCATTTCCAGTTCCACGTCGGTGGCGGCCCGCCCTTCGGCGCGGTAATACGTCTGGATGGCCTGCATTTCGGCCAGGTCCATGGAGAGCCGCCGCTCGCGGCTGATGGTCAGCAGTTCGTTGTCGTCGGCTTCGCGCAGGTCAATCAGCTCAACGGTATCATCCGCCTGTTGGGTGGCGACGAAGGGGGGCGTAATCGGACGGCCGATGGCAAAGTGCTGAATGACGGGGTTGGCTAACAGTTCGGCGGCCAGGGTGTGTACGGCCGCTTCCCCCAGCGCCCCTTCCACTTCATACCGCTGCCCCGTCGCCGCCCGCTCAATGCCCGCAATGCCGATCAGCCGCGCCGCCCGCACCAGATTATCGGCCGGGGGATCGGTGACGCCTGGATGCAGCATCACTTCTATAGTTTGGAGATTAGAGATTGGAGATTGGAGGTTGGTTAATCTCCAATCTCCAATCTCCAATCTCTCTGTTACCGGATCCGCCAAAATCTCCCGCCCAATCCGCTCGACTTCGGCGGCCGTGAGCTGGCCTTGAATGAAATAGAGTCGGCTGGGGTAACAGGCGGTCAGACCGCTCAGACCCAGTTGGTGGGCGGTGTTGACCAGTTTGTCGCTGCTGCGCCGGGTACGGGGGTGAACTTCCAGGCGGTAGACGGCCGTTGCGTTATTGTTTTCAGACATTGAACATCCTGGTAAGGGCGAGGCAGGCGGGGAGTTATTTAACCCATCACACAAATTGCATTCCCGCCTGCCTCGCCCCTACAGTAAAAACAAAAAACTCCCTTCAACTGTGTGTGACGGGAGTTTTGGTTTGGTAAGTTGTTGGATTTTTAGGGCAGTTATGCCTCTTCGCCATGGGAATTGTAACGCAGTTGCCATTGCCTGACATGCTCATAATTGCCTGAAAAGGTAACTGGATGTTGTTACTTTTGTAACGTGGCGATGTGCTTAGGCGGCAGGCAGGCGCAGGGCAGAACGCTCATATACAAAATCGAACGCCATTTTCCACACAATTTCATGCACGGGATCAAACGGCCGCATCAATTCATGGCCGGATTCGGGGAAAAACTTGATCTTTTTGTCTGAACCCGGCAACACCTCAAACAGCCGTTCCACACTGCCGGGCTTAACGGCCGGGTCGTGACCACCATGAAAGGTAATGGTGGGGATGGCGAGGTGGGGAAAAAGGGTACGGCCGTATTCCGCCATCTTCAACATTTCCACTATTGCAGCCACCGGCAAACGGGTCATCTCCGGGATGCGCTTTTGCACGGCAGGGTCGTCCATATCCAGATCAGGGTAAAAATCTTGCACCCGTTCCCGCACCAACCGCTTCATGCTCTTGCTGGGCAGTTTGGCCGGGTAAAACCAGGTCATAAAAGGGCGCAGCAGTTTCATGGCTACCAACCGATTGTCCGGCGATTCATAGAGCGGGGTAAGCATAATCTGGCCGCGTACATCCTGGTTTTGCAGCGCCAGGTGCGCCCCCAATACGGTGCCCATGGAGTGCCCCATCAGGAAAATCTCGTCACACAGGGTGCGGAGATGAGCCAACCCTTCTTCGGCAGCGGCAATCCAATCCTGCCGGGAATATCCCCGCAATTTGTCCGGCCAATGACCGTGCCCCGGCAGCAGAGGGCAATGTACGGTGATGCCATGTTCGGCCAGGTATTGAGCCATGGGGTGGGAGCTAAGCGGGCTGCCCATAAAACCGTGCAGCATGAGGATACCCACACGGCCGTGATTGCTGCTGCTTGTGGTGTGTTCGGTATAGGGCAAACGTTCTTCGGGGACGGGATAATCAGGTTGAAAAGGCATAATACTTTTTCCTGCCAGCTTGTTTTTAGCGTTACTTACAGGCAAAAGTATATAAAGAAGGGGTATTGGCGGCAAACACAAAAATGGATTATTTGAGGATGGTCAATAGCGCCAGAGAAATCGTGGTGGCGTGACTGATTTTGGCGATACGGCCGTCTAACAAGGCATACCGTATCTCTTTGAGGGGAATCCATTGGGGTGGGGTTGAAGTCGTGGGGGGGACGAATGCAGCCGTTGCTTGAACCTTTTGGGCGCAGAAAAAGTGCCCAACGCTTTTATGATTGCCAGAGTCGCTGAAGTAGCTGCTGAGGTAGGTCCAGTCGTTGGTGGCATAACCCGTGTGGGTGTGCAAGAGGCGCTGCACGGCCGTGAGCGGGTCTTCTCCTGGCTCTATTCCTCCGCCAATCAACTGCCAGGTTGTGCGTCCCGCATAACAATGATATACCGGCAAAATGAGAACCTCGCCAGATTCATTTAAGGCTATCGCATTGACATAATCGCCAGAGGATAAAGGTGGTATTGCCGGCTTCTTCTCGAAGTCCGGCAAGAAGGGCGTCCCCATCGTGGCGTTGCCAAATGGTTGATCAAAATCCATTGTGGCCGCAAAACTTTCTAAAGTGGCCTGGCCGGCTGCTACCTCTGCCATACGGTCTTCCTGTCCTACTGTACAATACACATCCAATGTGAAACATGAGTATGCCAAAGAAAAATTACGATTAAAGTTTCGTTAGTGGCGTTGGTATCATGTGGCAGTTATTGGGGCTTTCTGCTTCCAGAGAAAAACAGATAGGTATATTTATGTTTTCCGTCATAGATGAAGCGGCGTGAGCGGCAATGTAGACAGAAAAAATGGGCTAGGGTATACTTTGCGTCAGCCTAACGAAAAGTATTCATCAACAAAATAACGGAAAAAAATCCGGCAACCGGCAGGGTTTTGATTATACCATTTGTGGGGCAGAGCCATTTCAGGCTAAAAAAATCCATCAAAATAGATTGTATCGAATTTGGAAGAACCATAAGTAGAAAAGGGTGATGGTAGGGCGACATCATCTGTTGGAGAGTTTGGCATGGTCGAACAAGATGTGGTTTATATAACAGAAGAAGGGCTACAGAAAATCAAAGAAGAATTGACCTACTTAAAAGGCGAAAAGAAGCACGAAATGGCCATCAAGTTAGAGGCGGCCATTGCCCAGGGTGATCTGAAAGAAAACGCTGACTATCACGCTGCCAAAGAAGAGGCGGCGTTTGTGGAAGGGCGCATTAAAGACCTGGAAGATACGCTGCGCCGGGCGCAGGTTATTGCCGACACCGGCCCGTCTGATGTGGTGCGGGTGGGCAGCGTGGTCACGGTGGTGGAAGATGGGTACGATGATGAGGAAACTTACTATATCGTCGGTGCGCATGAGGCGGATCCGAGCAACGGCCGTATCTCCAATGAATCTCCTATAGGCCAGGCTTTGTTAGGGGCCAAAAAAGGGCACGTTGTTTCCGCCAGCACACCGGGCGGCGTCTTGCGGCTGCAAATTAAAGCCATTTCCTGAAAACACCAATAGAAAAGTGATGAAAACGGCCGTCTCCCGGAGACGGCCGTTTTCATTTCTCGCCACTTTACCCAAAACGGATTATCATTCGGCGGGTTTTGACACACAAAACCATACCCTGACCCAACTTTGAAAACCGTGAAAATCCGCGAAGGATGCGAAGAGCGCGAAGGTTTTCTCCATGAACCAACTACTCTGCGTCTCCGCGCCTCTGCGCTAAATTATTCCTCAAGGAGAACTGGAGAAAGCTATGGCCAAAGCAAAAGTTGCGATTGTTGTAGACAGCACCGCTTATTTACCCCCGGAAGTGGTGGATCAATATAACCTGCATGTGGTTCCCCTGCTGGTCAACTGGGAAGACCAAAGCCTGCGGGATAACGTGGACATTAAACCCAATGATTTTTATGCCCGGCTCAAGACGGCCAAAACAATGCCCACCACTTCGCAGCCCTCACCCGGCGACTTTAAGGTCGCTTTTGAAAAGGCGGCGGAAACGGCCGAAGCCATCGTCTGCCTCACCATCTCCCAACCACTCAGCGGCACCTATGCATCCGCCATCGCCGCCCAGCCCATGGTGGAAGGCGTTCCTATCGAAGTCGTTGATTCCCGTTCCACCACCATGGGATTGGGTTTTATGGCTTTAGCCGCCGCCCGCGCTGCCGCCAATGGTGCAGATTATAAAGAGGCGGCCGATGCTGCCCGTGTCCTCATTCCCAAAATGCGGGTAGTATTTGTGGTGGATACGCTGGAGTTTTTGCATCGCGGTGGGCGAATTGGCGGCGCATCCCGTTACATCGGCACCATGCTCTCCATCAAGCCCATTTTGCACCTGCACGATGGCAAAATAGAGCCGCTGGAGCGCGTACGCACCAAGAACAAAGCGGTGGCCCAGATGCTGCAAATTATGAGCAACGAGACGGCCGGCAAGAAAACCCATGCCGCCGTCATCCACGCCGCCGCTCCCGCCGAAGCCGACCAGATTTTTGCCCGTGTCCAGGGCCAAATCGCCCCCGAATCCCTTTATCTGTCCGAAATCAGCCCTGTCATCGGCACCCACACCGGCCCCGGTGCGGTGTCGGTGGTGTATTACACCGAAAACTAAAAGAGAGATTGAGAGGTTGTCAATCTCCCAATCTCTCAATCTCCAATCTCATCCCTTATGCTAGACAAAATCCGAAAAGTCGTCGCCCGGTATGAAGAGATTGACCGGCAAATGGCCGACCCCTTCATCCTGAGCGACCATGTCAGATTAACCGAATTAGCGCAAGAACGCGCCGAAATGGAGCCGCTGGTCAACGTCTACCACACCCACGAACAGGTGACAGAAGAACTGGCCCAAGCCAGAGAAATGGCCGAATTGGAAGAAGACTCTGACCTTTCGGCATTGGCCGAAGAGGAGATCGAGCGTTTGACCACTCGGCTGGAAGAACTGGAAGGGGAGATGCTCAAACTGCTCATCCCCAAAGACCCCCGGGATGAGAAAAACGTCTTCATCGAAATCCGCGCCGGTACCGGTGGAGACGAAGCCGCGATTTTTGCGGCCGATTTGTTGCGCATGTATACCCGTTATGCCGAGGGGCGGGGTTGGAAAACACAAATCGTGGATGAAAACCGCATTGGTGTAGGCGGCTACAAAGAAGTCATTATTTCTGTAAAAGGAAAGGGGGCGTATTCCCGCTTCAAATTTGAGAGTGGCGTGCATCGTGTACAGCGGGTGCCCGTCACGGAATCACAGGGACGCATCCATACCAGCGCAGCGACGGTAGCCGTGATGCCGGAATTGGAAGCGGTGGACATTACGCTAGATGAGCGCGATCTGGAGATTACGGCCACTTTCTCCGCCGGGCCGGGCGGCCAGCATATGCAAAAGAACCAGACGGCCGCGCGCATTGTGCATAAACCCACCGGTATGATGGTCAAGATTCAGTCCGAGCGCAGCCTGACCCAAAACAAACAATTGGGTATGGCGATCATCCAGGCGCGCTTGCAGGAGATGGAGGAGGAGAAGCAGAGTACGGCCGTCGCCGCCGACCGCAAATCGCAAGTAGGTTCCGGCGACCGCAGTGAAAAAATCCGCACCTACAACTACCCCCAATCCCGCGTCACCGACCACCGCATTGGCTTCACCAGCTATAATCTGCCCGTCGTCATAGATGGCGACCTCGACCCCTTTATAGACGCCCTCACCGTCGCCGACGAAGCGGAAAAATTGGCCGCCACCGAAAGAGAGTGATGATGTGTCAGGTGTCAGGTGTCATGTGGAATCGCCTGACACATGACACCCGACACCCAAAAGATGAGCGAACTGAAATACAAACCACGTGGATACCATTTTGAAGATTTTGAAATCGGGCAGGAGTTGGTGACGGCCGCACGCACCATCACCGAAGCCGATATTGTCAACTTTGCCGGGTTGTCTGGTGACTTCAACGCCATTCATACCGACGCGGTGTACGCCGCCCAGGACACGTTTGGGCAGCGGGTGGCGCATGGGCTGTTGGTGCAGTCTATTGCCACCGGGCTGATGGTGCAGTCCGGCGTCATTGAAGGTACCGTATTAGCCTTTCGTGAACTAACGGCCAAATTCAGCCTGCCCGTCTTTATTGGCGATACCATTCACGTGCAGGCCAGCGTGGTGGAAACGAAGGAATTCCGGCGGCTTGGCGGCGGAAACGTTACCATCAAGTATGGCGTTATAAACCATGAAGGTAAAACCGTGCAGCGTGGTGAGTGGATCATGCTGATTAAAAGCAAAGCGTAATTGGGTAATTGGGTAATTGAGATATTACGTAATTACCCAATTACTCAATTACAACACAATGAACGACGAACAAGATACCCAAGAACCAATTGTTAACCCCGAAGAGGATACGCCGGTCGGCAAACGGCCGTCGCCCCCACCTCCCCCGCCACCGCCCACACATGAAGCGGACACAGTCTCGCTGTTTGACCTGATGGATGTGACCGACGACCCCACCATCACCCTGAGTGGGATGGTGGACGAGGCCGCCCAGGCGCAGCCAACCGCGCCGCCGCCGTTGGCCGCGCCGGAACTCACACCGCGAGAGCGGCCGCCCGTACACGATCTTGATGCCACCCAGGTGCGGCCCGACCTGGCCATACCCGGCAGCCGCCAGACCACTGCCGCTTCGCCCGCATCACCCCCACAACCACCAACCCGCCAACAACCACCCGCGCAGCCGCCCGCGCAACCAGCAGCCCGCCCCCAACCACCCACACAACCGGTACGACAGCAGCCTGCGTACCCGCAAAAGCCGGTACGCCAACCGCCACCGCCGCAACAACCGGCCCGGCCGGCGCCGCCGGCTACCCGTGTGGCCATGCCGCCGCAGGAAGTAGCGCCGCGCCCCATGCGCCGCACCAAACGCAATTGGGGCGGCTGCCTGATTCGGAGCATGGTCATCCTGGTGGCGGCGTTTGTGGTGGGTTTCATGCTGCTGGTGGCCGGCTCTGCCTTTGCCTACCGCGCTATCGCCGCCGATCTGCCGGAAATTGGCGATCTGGAAGCCAAAGCCAGCAGCTTTGAAACAGCCCGCATTTACGACCGGAACGGTGTGGAGCTTTCCACCCTGGTAGACCCGGAAACGGGCAACCGGGTGCGTGTGACCCTGCCCGAAATTGCCCAGGATTTGATAGACGCCACCATCGCCACCGAAGATTCCCGCTTTTACCAGAACCCCGGCTTTGACCCCATTGGCATTACCCGCGCCATTGTTCAGGCTGCTCAAGAGGGTGAGGCTGTCTCTGGGGCCAGCACCATTACGCAGCAGTTGGTACGCGCCCTGGTGCTGAACGAAGAAGAACGTGCCGAACGCACCCTGCGCCGCAAAATTCGGGAAATCATCCTGGCGGCCGAAATGTGGCAGAAATACGACAAAGATACCATTCTGGAACTGTATTTGAACGAGATTTATTACGGCAATCGGGCGTACGGTATTGAAGCGGCGGCGCAGACCTTTTTCAACAAGTCGGCCAGAGATTTGACGCTGGCGGAGGCGTCGCTGCTGGCGGGGCTGCCGCAAGCGCCCGCTTTTTGGGACCCATACACGAACCCGGACGGGGCGCTCATCCGTCAGACGCAGGTGCTCAACCTGATGATGGCCGAGGGGTATATTACCTATCAAGAGGCGCTAGCAGCGCAAAATGAAACGGCCGTCTTCATCTACAACATGACCCCACCTGCCGCGCCCCAGGTGCGCCACCCGCATTTTGTATACACCGTCTTGCAGCAGGCCGAAGCGTTGTTGGGGGCGCAGTCTATCTATCGTGGTGGGCTGCGCATTTACACTACGTTAGACCCAGAGGCGCAGCGGTTGGCGGACACGGCCGTGACCGATGCCCGCAGCCGCATCAACAACGCCGGCGCCAATAATGCGGCCCTGGTGGTGGTGCAGCCCAGTACCGGCGAGATTCTGGCGCTGGTGGGCAGCGCCGACTTTTACAACGAGGCGATCAGTGGGCAGGTGAACATGGCCCTGGCGCCGCGCCAGCCTGGTTCCAGCATCAAGCCGCTGGTTTACCTGACGGCTTTTGAAAATGGCTGGACGCCCGCCACCCTCATTTGGGATGTGCCCACCTCTTTCCCGGATGGGGCCAACCCGCCCTACCAGCCCAAAAATTACGATGATACTTTTCATGGGCCGCTGCGGGTACGGCCGTCGCTGGGCAACTCCTACAACGTCCCGGCGGTAAAAGCGCTGGAGTTTGTGGGCGTGTGTAACTTCATTGCCAACGTGCAGAAAGTGGGGCTGACTTCTTTACAAGATGAGAGCTGTGCTACCGTAGGCCAGCCCGCTAATTACGGCCTGTCTCTGGCGTTAGGCGGCGGCGAAATTAGTCCGTTGGAAATGGCCGGGGCGTTTGGCGCGCTGGCGAACCAGGGACGTTTTGTTAAACCCTTTGCCATCAGCCGCATTGAAAATCGGTTAGGCGAAATTCAGTTCCAGCAGACGCCGCCGGGAGCCGAAGCCCAGGTGGTGCGCCCGGAACACGCTTATCTGCTGAGTGATATTCTTTCCGACAATAATGCCCGCCAACCGGCTTTTGGACTGAACAACCCATTGGTGATCGCCGGTCATCGCGTGGCCGCCAAAACGGGCACGTCCGGTAGCAGCCGGTTTGATGTGCGCGACAACTGGACGATTGGGTATACGCCGGAAGTGGTCACGGCCGTGTGGGTGGGCAACACCGATAACACCCCCATTGGTCAAAACGCTTCGGCCGTGGAAGTGGCTGCGCCCATCTGGAACAGCTTTATGAGCCAATACCTGGCCGGCCGTGCGCCGGTAGATTTTCCCCGGCCCGGCGGCATTGTGGATGTAGAGATTTGCGCCGATTCTGGGGCGCGCCCTGGCCCTGGCTGCGTGAACCGCGTTGTGGAACGATTTGCCCAGGATCAACTGCCGTTGAACGCCGACGCCGATTTTAGCCAGGTTATTCCCATTGATTTGTGGACGGGCTTGCAGGCAAATGAGTATTGCCCGGAATCGGTGCAAGAGGCCACTTTTTTTGACATCCTGGTGAGCGGCCAATCGGCGGTGTGGGAACGGGAACGGTTTGTAGCCAAACAATGGGTGGAAACAACAGCCGGTGGGCAGGCGTGGGCGCGGGCGCGCAACATCGCCATTCCGCTAACGCTGCCGCCCGAACAGACGTGTGACCAAAATACGCCCCGCCCGGAAATTATCATCGCCCAGCCGGGGGAGCGGGCCGAAGTTTCCGGCATCTTTGACATTTGGGGCACAGTGAAAGCGCCCAACTTCAACGGCTATCAGGTGGAGTATGGCCTGGGTGAAAACCCGGGTGGTTGGGGGCTGATTCAGGAGCGACGGCCGTCCCCGGTGGAAAATGGGGTGCTGGCGACCTGGGATACGGCCAATACCAATGCCACCGGCCCGGTGACGATTCGCATCTTGCTCTTTGGGCCGGATAATCCCTACAATCCCGAAGCTGGCCCCACCGTCATAGAAAAGCGGATGGTGGTCATGATTTTAGAGCCAACCGGTACACCAACGGCCTCGCCCACGCACACGGCCACCCCAACCAACACACCCACATCAACGGAGACGCCAACCATCACCGCTACACCGACGCACACCGCATCACCGACGTTCACGCCGACGCCATCGCCCACGGGCACGGCCGTGCCGCCTACCGAAACGCCCACCCTGCCCCCGCCTACGGAGGAACCATCACCCACCCCGGAAGCTGACCGCCCAACGGAGACGCCGACGCCATAAGCCGAAGCCCGAAATCCCTCATCCGACTTCTGGCTTCGGATAATGGATAACAGATGACCCGACGATGAAATACACGGCCGTAATCTTTGACCGCGATGGTGTATTAACCGATTTTGACCTGAGGGCGGCTTCGGCCTATTTCGAGTCGCTGCTGCCGCTGTCTGTGCCAGAATTGTTTGGGCGGTGGCAGCAGTGGGGAGTGCAGGTGGGTTTTCCCGGCAGTCCGGCTGAGGAAACGTTGTTCTGGCAGGGATTCTGGCAACAGGTGGCGGCAGAGTTAACTTTGTCGCCGGCCATTCTGGCGGAATTGCAACAGGTGGATTATACGCGCTTTGTGCGCGCCTTTCCCGATGCCCGCGTCGCACTGCTGGCGGTGCGGCAGCAAGGGCTGAAAACAGGGGTACTCTCCAACTTTAGTCTGGCGAGTCTGGCGGAATCATTGACGGCCGTTGGCCTGGCCGATCTGGTAGACGAAGCGTGCGCAGCTACCGTTATTGGCTCTGCTAAACCGGCCGCGGCTGCGTATCTGGCTATTTGCCAGGCGCTCCATGTGCAGCCCCATGAGTGCCTGTTTTTTGATGACGAAGAGCCATGCGTTTTGGGGGCGCGGCAGGTGGGTATGACTGCTTACCTGGTAGACCGGCGTCGCCCCACCCATGACCTGGCTGCCGGTGTGGTTTGTGACCTGATGGCCGTGCCCCACCTCCTCTCCTCAACACCCCAACACATAAATACATAAAACGTTATTAGTACCATTATGCCGCTGAATTTAACGGCCGTCACGGTTATACTGTTCACAGCCTGAAGTTGTATCAATTATTCATTCACTGAGGAGTTGGCTGTGAAACCAGAAATTATAGTTGTAGACGATGAGCCGCATATTCGTGATATGTTAACGTTGCTGTTGGAGTTAAATGGGTTTGCCGTTTCTACGGCCGTAGATGGGTTGGATGGCTGGGATAAAATCACCCAATGTCTGCCCGATGCCGTTGTTCTGGATGTGATGATGCCGGAAATGGATGGCCTGACACTTTGCCGAAAACTGCGCGCCAATCCGCAAACCGCACATCTGCCCGTTATTATGCTCAGCGGCAAAACCCAATTTGGCGCGGAGGCAGAAGGGCTGGCCGCGGGGGCGGACTTTTACATGTGGAAGCCAATGAAAACGGCCGAATTGGTAGCGAACCTCAACACTGTATTGGCACAGACGGCCGTACCCGCTTAAAGAATGTGACCCGTAATCGGTAATCGGTTTACGGATTACGGGCCACGGCTCACGAATCAAGGGGCTGCCATCTTCTTCACCCGGAAGGCCAGCACAATCAGCACAATGCCGCCGACAATGCCCCAAATGGCGACGGCAAAAACCAGGGCCATGGCCGACATTAACAAATTCCCCAAAATCAGAAAACCAAATATCACATAGAGAATACCCAGGAAAAAGCCCGCCCAAGAGCGCTCCCGCTGCCCATTTTGGGCGCGTCCGGCAAAAATCGTCACCACGCCGTTGATGAGCGCGGCCACAGCCAGGATGAGCACCGCCAGACTGGGTACAATGACGGCCGACCAGGCCATGTTCCGCAGCACAGCCAACCCGGCAATAATGGAGATGACCCCGGCCACGATCACCCACCATTTATGCGCAGGCACATGGCCGGCCAGGGCGGCCACGATGTTGAAAATGCCGCTCACCATCCAGTAAATACCTAACAGGGCCACCAGGACGGTGACGGTTTGCTCGGTAGCCGTCAACAGCAATACGCCGATGACTAAGGCGGCAATGCCCTGCAACAAAAATATCCACCAGGAATTGGCGGCAGCCTGTTTGTTCTGTTCCATTTGCGCTTGACTCATGGTCATGGTTTTTTTCTCCTTCACGCACACTTCAGGAATTGACATAAATACGGATATTATAACAACGACACGGCCGTTTTCCAACTGCCGCCTATCCCATCAGCAATTCTCAGTTTGATTTACTGCGGCAGATAAAAGTCGGCCTTCGCCGACTGGCGCCCAGCCCACGAAGGTGGGCTTTGCCTCTTGTTGCCGCGATTTTAATCGCCGGGCTTTGCCAAACTGAGAATTGCTGTTACCCCATTGTGTTACAATCGAGCATTGGGTGAAAGGTGTCAAGTGCCAAGTTAAGGGACATTCAACATGACACCTGACACTTGATACATAAAACAGAAGGTAAAAAATGGACACTAGCTGGACGCCCCCCGCTGATTGGATTCGATTAACGGCCGTAGACGCCCATACCGCCGGTGAACCCTTGCGCATTTTTACCGGGGGTTGGCCGGACATTCCCGGTGATACCATCCTGGAAAAACGCCGTTATGCTCAGACCCACCACGACCATTTGCGCCGGACGACGATGTGGGAGCCACGCGGCCACGCCGATATGTATGGCTGCCTGCTCACCGGGCCGGTGACGCCAGATGGGGATGTGGGGGTGTTGTTCCTGCACAATGAAGGGTTCAGCACCATGTGTGGGCATGGCATTATTGGCCTGACCAAAGTGGCGCTGGACACAGGCATGATTGACAAACCGGGTGACACGGCCGTACTAAAAATTGACAGCCCCGCAGGCCGGGTGACGGCCTATGCCCGGCGCGAAAATGGGGTGGTCACGGCCGTCTCCTTTCACAATGTGCCCTCCTTCGTTTATGCGCTGGATCAGGTGGTGACTGTGCCCGGTCTGGGTGCGGTGCAGTATGATGTGGCCTTTGGCGGCGCGTTTTATGCCTTTGTGCAGGCAGAGACGGTAGGCGTGGGGCTGGCGGCGACCGATGTGGGGGAGTTGATTGCGAAGGGGCGGGCGATTAAAACGGCCGTGAGGCAATCGCTACCCATCCATCACCCGTTTGAGCCGGATTTGGGATTCCTCTATGGCGTCATTTTTGTGGGGGCGGCCCATGATCCGGTGCATCACAGCCGCAATGTCTGCATCTTTGCCGAGGGTGAGGTTGACCGCTGCCCCACCGGCACCGGCGTCAGCGCCCGTGCGGCGTTGCATTTTGCCAGGGGGGAAATTGGCCTGCGCCAGCCGTTTGTGGTGGAGAGCATTTTGGGCACGACGTTTACCGGCGAGGTGGTGGAAGCGGTGGCGTTTGGGGGGTACACGGCCGTGATTCCCCAAATCACCGGCACTGCTTTTATCTACGGCCGTAATGAACTGCTCATTGACCCCGCCGACCCACTGCGGGAAGGTTTCATCTTGCGGTAATGGATACACGGATGCTCAACTTACCTGATTCGTTTGTACGCACGGTTAGCAGCACGTTTGCCGAGGGGGAGGCGTGGCTGGCACGGTTGCCGGCGTTGATTGCGGCGGCTGAAGCACGTTGGGGGTTGACTGCACAGCCTCATTTTCCCGGCCTCTCTTACAATTACGTGGCCCCGGCTACGCTGCCGAATGGCGCCGAGATTGTGTTGAAAATTGGCGTGCCCCGCCATGAGTTGACGACGGAGATTGAGGCATTGAAATTGTACAACGGCCGTGCCATGTGCCACCTGCTCGACGCTGACGCCGAGATGGGTGTTTTGTTGCTGGAACGGTTGCAGCCAGGCCATATGCTGATCACGATTAGCGATGATGAAACCGCTACCCGTATTGCCGCCGATGTCATGCGCCGCCTGTGGCGGCCATTGCCAGAGCAGCACGTTTTCCCCTCGGTGGCTGACTGGATTGCTGACCTGGCTGCCTTGCGTATTGAGTTTGGCGGCGGTACTGGCCCGTTTCCGGCGCGGCTGGTGGATATGGCGGAATCGCGGTTTGCTGAACTGGTGGCTTCCAGCGCGCCGCCCGTGCTGCTGCATGGGGACCTGCACCACTACAACATCCTGGCGTCTGAACGTAATCCCTGGCTGGCGATTGACCCCAAAGGGGTAGCCGGTGAACCGGCCTATGAAGTGGGTGCGCTCATTCGCAACCCGCTCAATTTGCACGAGTGGCCGGATCGAGAAGCCGTCACCATCCGCCGACTGGACATCCTGGCCGAAGAACTGGCAATGGATCGCCAGCGCCTCCTGGCCTGGAGCTTCGCCCAGGAAATCCTGAGCCAGTGGTGGGATTACGTGGACACCAACAGCCGTCCGAATCTATGGCAGGCGGAGTTCCTGGCGGGGATGATGGGGTGAGCAGGTGAGGGGGCGACAAGGTGGCAAGGTGATCTTAATCTCCCAATCTCCAATCTCTAATCTCCAATCTCATCCCCCCCAACCACTGCAAGTGCGTTTAGAATTTGTTGAGCGGTTTTTTCCCAGGAGAAGCGGGAGACATTGGCATATCCTTTGGCTACTAATGTTTGCCGCAGCGTGTCGTCTTGGGTCAGTTGGCGCATCCCGTCGGTGATGGCGTTGACATCGGAGGGGTCAACGAGCAGGGCCGCATCGCCGGCTACTTCCGGGCAGGAGCTACTGTTGGCCGCCAGCACGGGCACACCACATGCCTGCGCTTCCAGGATGGGGAAGCCAAAACCTTCGTATAACGATGGGTAGAGCACGGCCGTTGCCCCCGAAATGAGCGCCGCTTTATCTTCATCAGCAATGAAACCGGGCAGGATAATTTTGGCGGAGATTGGAGAGGGGAGATTGGCGATGGTGTCGAGAATGGGTTGAGACAACCACCCTTTTTTCCCGGCGAGCACCAATTGGTGGGGCAGGTTGCTTTGAGCATAGGCCTGCACCAGCCGCTCCAGGTTTTTGCGCGGATGAAGCGTGCTTATGTAAAGCAAGTAGGGGGGGGTGATGTGATATTTCTGGCACACGGCCGTGACCCCTTCCCCTTCCACCCGCTGCAAATCCGGGTCCACCCCAGGATACACCACCTCAATTTTGTCGGCGGCGATGCCGTCAAACTGAATCAGATCATCCTTTGTCGTCTGAGAATCGGCAAAAACGCGGTGGGCGCGACGGCCGTTGTGCCGGGTGCTCCACTTTAGATAAGCCAACTGCCGTTGCGGGTGCGCTTCGGGGAAGTAGTGGTAGCCTAAATCATGGACGGTGGCGGCGGCACGGCCGTGATAACTCAGCGGGATCACATGCGCCGGTGTAAAAAAAACATCCGGGGGGTGCTGCTGCAATTCGGCTGCCAGCCGCACATGCGTCCACAGTCGGGCAAAGGGGATGAGCACATGTTCTACATAGTCACCTGCAGGCAATAAACCGGGTGGCGGGGATTCATTGAAGTACAGCCGAACTTGGTGCCCCTTTGTGCCTGCCAGCGGAATCAGCGCCCGCAACAAGAACCAGGCATACGCTTCCGTCCCTGTGCGTTGCCCGGTGGTAGCTCGACTGGCGTCAATTCCAATTAACATAACATATGCTCAGGCAATAAGGTAATGGAGTAATTGATTGGGACGCCAATCCCCCAATTCCCCATTTACCTCTTATTCGCAGCCCGGTTCAATTTCCAGGAAATCTTGGGCTACCCAGCCTTCTTGCCCTGTGACGACCGAGCTAACCTTTCGCCATACCAGGCCATTTGATTCTTGAGGTGGTTCATCCAGCGCCAGGGTGATCAAGGTTGCTTCCGGCAGGGTCGTGATTTCGTCACCACCCGGCGTCTGGCGCAGCAGCAGGCCATTCCCCTGGGTGCCCTGCACGAGGGCGCGGCAAATTATGGGCGTGGGTGTAGCCGTGGGCAGCGAGGTATCTTCAGTAGGCAAGGGAGAGGGGGTGGGGGGTAATGCCTCGATCTCTGGTTGTGGTGTAGCCGTTTCCACACCAGGGATGACAGCCCCGGCCGCAGCCGCCTCCTGCTCGCTCGTTTGCTGCAATTGGTTAAACAGCAAGCCAATAGCCGCCAAAAAGAACAAAACAGAACCGGCCAGGGTGATACTGGCGCGGCGTAAAATCGCTTCTCGCTCTAGTGTATAAAAACGCGCCCCCCCTCGCCGAATACCGCGATAGGTGGCGATGGCTGCAAATAAACCGGTAAGGGTTAGGACAATAGGAATCAACATAGGTATGTTTACGGTCAATCAATAACGACCGGCCCCTGGCGTAAAACGACAGGGCTATCGCCGGTGCAATCAATGACGGTAGAAGCCAATCCCTTGGGGGATGGGCCATCATCAAGCACGGCCGTGACCAACCCACCCAATTGTGCCAATGCCTGCTCTGCCGTCTCCGCCGGTGGTTGACCGGAAAGATTAGCGCTGGTAACAGCCATGACGCCGCCCGCCGCCCGAATGACGGCGCGCGCCGCTTGATGATCGGGAATACGCACGGCGATGGTATCGTCTGGCGACAGAGCCGGGGGCAATCCGGCCCGCTTGGGCAGGACGATGGTCAATGCGCCCGGCCAATGTTTGTTGATGTACTCTTGAGCCATAAGCGGTAGATGATTTGCCACCTTTTCTAAATCGGCGATATCCGCCAGTAATACGGGAATGGCTTTGTAAAGCGGCCGCTGTTTTATCTGGTACAGGCGGCGAATGGCGGCGTCATCCAGCGCATGGCAGCCCACCCCATACACGGTATCGGTGGGGATGACCACCAGTTTGCCGGTGCAGGCGAATACGGCCATTTGGGCCACATCAGCCGGTCTTTTGGCATATAAATGCGCTGTGTGCTGCTCGCCAGTTTCCAATCTTTATGCTCCGCGCCGGGCAATCAGGTAATAGGCAATGGGGGCAGTAGGAAAGTCAGAGATAAGAGATTAGGAGATTGGTGATTAAGATCACCTTATCACCTTGCCACCCGCTCACCTCATCACACCCACAATCCGGTCATGCCCGGCAAAATCAGGTTGTACAGTTACCTGCGCTTCTGGGAAAAATGTGTGTGCCAGTTGGGTAACGGCCGTTCCCTGCTGCCAGCCTATCTCTAAAAAAATAGCGCCACCGGGGGCTAATTTTGGACCGGCCTGGGCAAACAAGCGCCGGATTAAATCTAACCCATCCGGCCCGCCTTTCAAGGCCAGGGCAGGTTCGTACCATTTTACCCCATCAGCAAGCGCCGTCCACTCACCATCAGTTACATAGGGCAAGTTAGCCACCACGATATCCAGGCCAGGGGCCAGCGGTGTGAGCAAATCAGCCTGGGAAAAGTGTATGCGCCCAGGCGCTAACCGGTCAGCATTACGCCGGGCAACGGCTAACGCGGCGGCAGAAATGTCTACGGCCGTGACTGCCACACCGGGCAACTGGCGCGCCAGGGCAATGGCAATGGCGCCGCTGCCTGTGCCAATATCGGCCAGACGGGTGGCCTGATGTGTGCGCGCCCACTTCACGGCCGTTTCCACCAACTGTTCTGTCTCCGGGCGCGGAATTAAAACAGCCGGGTTTACTTCTAGTTCAAAATCAAAAAAAGGGGCGGCGCCGGTCAGGTACGGGATCGGTTCATGCTGCCGGGCGCGTGCCAACAACTGCCGGTAACTGGTTTCCTGTTCGGCGGTCAGGTGTTGGTCATGGTGGGCAATCAGATAGCTGTAGCGGCGCTGCAACACGTGTTGCAGCAACAGGCGTGCATCCAGGTGAGGAGTAGGTGAAGAGTTGAGGTGGGCACGGCCGTAGGCCAGCGCCGCGTCAATGGTTATGCTGGTCATGGGGTAATGGTGTAATTGCGTAATTGGGTAATTACCTGGCCTGGGCTGGCTGGTGGCAGAAGAGTCAAACCCACGACAATGGGAGGGACGATCAGGGGGCTTCTACCCAGAAATCAGGCACGGTGGGAGTGGCTTGCCGGGTGTTGAACTCAGCCAATAATGTGGGCGTCAGGCTATCCGCCTTCACCGCCCGGATGAGGTCTACCAGACGCGCGGCGCGAAACGCCAGCAGTTTTTCCCCTTTGCTGGCCGTCGCTTTGTGGGCATCACCGACGTACATGTGGGGGTACATAGCGTACCAGTCAACGGGGGAATATCCACCGACAGCGGCAATGGGTTGGTTACGGTGCAGATTGTTAAACGGCCGTGAGGGTACTTGCTCCATCTTCACCATCGAATCGTCAATGTGCCGGATCATGCTCGTTTCTGCCTCACAGGCATGGCCGTTTTCTGGATATTCCAAAATCGTTTCATCCAGCGGCACCACCGGTAAGTCAGCAAAATAAACCACGTAAGGTTTTGACTTTTCAGGAAGGGTTTGCACAAACAAAGGCAGAAAGAACCGATTGCCTCCATGACCACTGAGCAGAATGATTTTATGCAAACCATTACGATGCATCTCATCGCAGATGTTTTCCAGCAGAGCAAAGGCCAGGTCGCGTTTGATCACCAGTCCACCAGGCAGGTGGGCTGTCTCGTGGTTGATGCTAAAGGGATAAGGAGGGAAGACGATGGCCGGTTCTTCGGCGGCCGCCTGGCAGGCCACAAAGTGGGCGGTAAACATGTCCGTGCCCAAAGGCAGGTGTGAAGCGTGCGCTTCCAGTACGCCAATGGGAATAATGCCCACTCCCTGGCACGTTGTGGCGGCGGCGGCAAAATCAAGCGAAGTCAACCGTTCCCACTGCATGGTAATCTTCGTGTTAGCCGCTGATGATGCCCCACAATACAACCAGCCCAATGCCAATGACGATAATATCGAGCACAACCAACAGCGCCAGCACCAGCCGCTGCCCACCGGTAAAATTGCTCATCGAAAAGCCGGAACCGCTGCTGGCGCCGGCCTGGCTTTCATCATTCAGGTCATTAAACATGGTTTCGCTGCGGGCGGTGGAGCGGCGTAGTTGGTCAAACTCGTCTGAAGATTCGGCTGTGTCAGCGGGGGATGAAAAATCATCATCAAAACCAAAATCGTCATCTCGTAGATCATCAAAATCGTTCATTTAATTTATCCTCCGCGGCTCTTTTCTTTGAATTGGATAGACGCCGCACTGGTAAACAAATTTACTGCAACATAACATAACATAAAATCAAAATTTAGGCTACTGGTCGTAGAGTCACATCAGCGGCGAGTATTTCATGCTGACGGCCGTCAGCCGTTTGCAGCAGTAAATGGCCCCATTCATTCACGCCCACGGCCGTGCCTTCCAGTTGTTCACCGGTGGCGGCATATGTCACCGTCATCGGCTGCCCCAACATCATGAGCCGGTTTTGCCAGGCAGGTTGTGGTGAACGGCCGTTTTGCGCTTCATCCACCAACTTCTCCAATCGCGGTAATAGATCCAGCAATAATGCCTGCCGGGAAACCGGCTGCCCTGATGTCGCCAGCAAACTGGTAGGCGGTGTAATGCCTTCGGGCAAAACGTCTGGGGGAATATTCACGTTGATGCCAATACCCACAATCGCCTGGCGACAACGGCCGTCGGCCGTCATCTCCCCTTCCAACAAAATGCCACACACCTTCCGCCATTGGCCCGCAACCGGCAGCACCACATCGTTAGGCCACTTGATACGCGCATCCAGCCCGGTCAGCTCGGAAATTGCTTCGGCTACCGCCAGACTGGCGAGCATTGTTAACCAGCCATTCTGTTCACCCGGCCAATTGGGACGCAGCAGCAGCGAAAACAGCAAGGAAGAGCCTGGCGGCGCTTCCCACCGCCGGCCAAAACGGCCGCGCCCCTGGGTTTGATAGTTGGTGAGAAAAAGAGCGCCGGATGGCACGGCCGTGTCCCGTTCTAATTTTTTCAATTCATCATTGGTGGAACCAACGGCATCTTGATAAAGTAGATACTGCCCCAGCCAGCGTGTTTGTAACTTAGTTCTCAATGTGGCAACATCAAAATTGTCTAGCATGTGCTTCCCTTTTTTGCCAAAAGTCATGGTTTGACATGAACGGAGCAGCCCCTATAATATGAAGCCGGAGTCCTTCATATCAGCCTTAGCGGTTTGCACAACATTATCACAAAAATGGGGATGATGTTGCCGCCTGCAAGGATTGAGAGTATAAAGAATGTATAAAGAGCCAATACCCATCAATGCACCTGACCCAACCACTGATGAATCATTTTGGGCAGCTTTGTTTACCCAAGAAGGCGCCAATGCGCCGCTGCCGGCTGCGCCCGAGGAGCCATCTCTCCCTGATCTGGAAGGTATGGACAATGACTCGCCTTTGTTGGCGGCCAGAGAGCTTACACGAGAAGAGGCCTGGGACAGTGCCTGGGAGTTATTTGACGCCGATGAGACGCTGGAGACGGCCGTAACCGGTTTTAACAAAGGTGGTTTACTCGTCAATTGGCATGGTTTACAAGGTTTTGTGCCGGCCTCACAACTTGTGGATTTTCCCCCGACTCGCCAGGAAGCGGCTCGCATACGTGCCCTGCAACAGTGGCAGAAAAAAGTATTGCGGCTCAAGATTATTGAGATTGACGACGAACAAAATCGCCTGATCCTTTCGGAACGAGCGGCGCTGGTTAAAGCGGATGAGCGCGAAAAGGTATTCAGGAATACGGCCCCCGGCAAACGAGTCCAGGGGGAAGTGACCAACCTGACCGATTTTGGCGCCTTTGTAGATTTGGGTGGTGTGGAAGGATTGATTCATATTTCCGAACTATCCTGGAGCCGGGTAACAAACCCTGGCGATGTGGTGCATCCCGGACAAAAGGTAATGGTTAAAGTATTGAGTGTGGATCCGGGTAACGGCCGTATTGCCCTCAGCCTGAAGCGCCTGAAACCAGACCCCTGGCAGACAGTTGATCATCGCTTCCAACCAGGGCAAGTGGTGGAAGGTGTGGTTAGCAAAGTGGTCAACTTTGGCGCTTTTGTGCAACTTGAGGCTGAACTGGAGGGATTGATCCACATCTCCGAATTGGCCGAAGGGACTTTTTTGCACCCACGAAACGTTGTGCAGCGCGGCCAAAAGGTGCGGGCGCGTGTTCTCTATGTGGATGGCGATGCCAAACGATTGGCCTTGAGTCTGCGCAACGTTTCCGGCTAAAATAGGGGTCAGTATGCGGTAAACGGCCGTCCGTCTTTGGACCAATTGCCGTTTGCCGCCAACCAATGACTGACCTATGGCCCGTCCCAAAGCTGCGCCTACCCGCGCCCCACGCAAATCTGAATCCCCACCGCCGCCCCCCCCCACCTGGGATGAACGTCTCATCAAAAGCCTGACGCCATACCGCATGGAATTGGCCGGTGGCGCGGCGTTTATGGCCGCTGCTTTGCTCTTTCTGGCGTTGTTGACTTTGCCAGATGAGGGCTGCCCAGGCGTCTCCATCTGTGTCTTTCGGGAGCTATTTGGTTGGGGAATCTATCCGCTGCTGCTGACGGTAATGGCCGCAGGCATTCACCTGACGTTGCGCAAGGTGGGACGGCCGTATCACATCCGCGCCAGCCAGGTCATTGGTTTTGAACTCATTTTACTCACGCTGCTCCCCCTGACGTTTATCTTCACCCAAGCCACCTTGCCCACTGCCTATTTGGGGCAAGGCGGTGGGCTGCTCGGTTGGGCCTTATCTGCGCCCTTGCTCGACTTTTTTGGCCCTGTTTTAACCGGTATTTTTTACTTATGTCTACTTATCTGGGGCGTCTGTTTAATTGCGCAGGTTAGTTGGAATGATGTGTTGCAGGCGCTAAACAACCTGTCTAACCGACTGTGGCGCCTTTCACAGGAACTGTCGCCGCCCACACAGCCAACGGCCGTCAGAAGCAGACCACAGCCGGGCAGCACAGGCGCTTCGTCTACACCCAGAGAAGGTGTGCCGCCGCCCCAGATCAACCTGCGCCCGGTTATCATTGAAGAGGATTCTAGTCAGATGGAGACGGCCGTAGCCCCCCACCGCAGTAAACGCCTGCCCCCGATCACCCTGCTGGAAGAGAGCCACTTCGCCCCTCTAAGCAACGATGAAATCGAAGAAAAAACACGCATCATCGAAGAAACCCTGGCCCACTTTGGCCTCACCGGCAAAGTCATCCAGGTGCAGCGTGGCCCGGCCATCACCCAATTTGGCGTGGAACCAGGCTATCTGGAAAAACCGGGGCCGGATGGCGAAACCAAACAGCACAAAGTCCGCATCGGGCAGATTGCCGCCCTGCAAAAAGATTTGGCGCTGGCGTTGGCCGCCCAACGGCTGCGCATTCAGGCCCCCGTGCCCGGCCAGGGTGTGGTGGGCATTGAAGTGCCCAACAGCGAAATTAGCCTGGTGCGGCTGCGCCCCCTGGTCGAATCGGAACCGTTTCTGGCGCTCAAGACGCCGCTGGCAGTAGCCATGGGGCGGGACGTTTCCGGCCACCCGATTGCCGTAGACCTGGCGAAAATGCCTCATTTGCTGGTGGCGGGCACCACCGGCTCCGGCAAGTCGGTCTGCATGAATGCCCTCATCGCCTGCCTAGTATTCAACAATCCACCTGAAGATTTGCACCTGATTATGATTGACCCCAAAAAGGTGGAACTGATCCGCTTTAATGGGCTGCCGCACCTGATCGGCAAGGTGGAAGTGGAAGCGGATCGGGCAGTGGGTGTGTTGCGCTGGCTGACGGCGGAGATGGACCGCCGCTATGAACTGTTTGCCCAGGTGAATGCCCGCAACTTGAGCGGCTATAACCGCAAAGCGGGCCGCCAACCGGAACGCCCCAAACTGCCGCACATCGCCGTGTTTATTGATGAACTGGCCGACCTGATGCACACCTATCCGGGGGACGTGGAGCGGACGCTTTGCCGGTTAGCACAGATGGCGCGGGCGACGGGGATTCATCTGGTGGTGGCTACGCAACGGCCGTCAACCGATGTCATTACCGGCCTCATCAAAGCCAACTTTCCCGCCCGCCTCTCCTTTGCCGTCGCCTCCAGCATAGATTCACGAGTCATTTTGGATGCGGTGGGTGCAGAGCAGTTATTGGGCAAGGGGGATATGCTCTTCCTGGCTCCCGACGCGGCCGGGCCGGCCCGCATCCAGGGCGTCTTTATGAGCGATAACGAGGTAGAAGCCATCGTCAACTTCTGGCGGCAAAACCTGCCTGCCGATTACAAACCGATGTCACCCCCCTGGGAAAGCCTGATCGCCAAATACGCCCTGTTGGACGAAACGGACAGCCTGCTGGAACAGGCCATCGAACTGGCGCAAAAATATGACACCCTCTCTAGCTCCTTCTTGCAGCGGCGGCTGCGCATTGGCTACCCCCGCGCCGCCCGCATCATGGAGCATCTGTACGAAATGGGGCTGGTGGAAGACCCCCAAGAAGGCGGCAAAACCCGCAAAACCACCGTCAGCGAAGAGGATGACCCGCTGCAAGACATCATCTCCAACCAGGGTAATTGAGACTCAACGTGTTATAATGCCATCAAACTGCTTGCGAGGTGATGAAATGAGTACAGCTACCATCACAATACCAAACATCAAGGTGCAGCTAACGGTTGATCAGCTAATCACGGCGGCGCATCAGCTAGAACCTGGGGAAAGGGCAAAACTTGCCAGAGCATTGGCTGCTACTGAACTGGATATGGAATTGGCGCAGTTAATTGCCGAACTGTACAGCCAACCGCCCGTTGAAGAAATTACAGACGAGGATATTCTGGCCGAAATACGAGCCACCCGTGAGCAAATGGCCTGAACTCTGATGCTGCGTATTGTCCTTGACACGAATATCTGGATACGCATATTACTGCGCGGCCGTGTTACCTTGCCCATTTTGAGTTTCTGGCAAGGCAACCGGTTTCAATTGATCACCAGTCAAGCCTTATTGGATGAATACAATATCGTCCGGCAGCGTCCCCGATTGCACAAACTTATTGACCCAGCCCAGGCAGAAAAATTGCATCGTCAAATGCGCTCTCGTGCGGAGATCGTTGAATTAATGACAATCCCACCTCGCTGCCGCGATCCAAAAGACCACCCGGTGTTGGCAACCGCTATTGATGGTAGAGCCAATGCCATTGTTACCGGCGATGACGATCTGCGGGCAGATAATGAATTGCGTTTAGCTATGGCTGCTTATGGAATAGAACTATGGGGCGTTCAATCACTACTCGATGCCCTTGAAAGCAATGACATGGATACCTTATGAATGAAGAATACGAAGTAACGGCTGGTTTCAAATCGGGGTTTGTGGCGGTGGTGGGCCGGCCGAATGTGGGCAAAAGCACGTTGCTGAATGCGTTTTTGGGGGAGAAGGTGGCCATTGTCAGCCCCAAGCCGCAGACGACACGGCAGCGACAGTTGGGCATTTTGACCACCGAAACGTACCAGATTGTGTTTATGGATACGCCGGGCATCATGTTGCCGCAGCATAAGTTGGATGAGTTTATGGTGGACACGGCCGTAGACACCCTCAACGACGCCGATGTGATCCTGTGGCTGGTGGATGCCAGCGAGCCGGTGGGTGCCGGCGACCGGGCCATTGCCGAACGGCTGCAAACCATCCCCACGCCGACCATTCTGGCACTGAACAAGGCCGACCTGCTGCCTGCGGCCGAGGTGCTGCCACGCACGGAAGCGTACCGTGCCCTACTACCGACGGCCGAATGGATTTTGTTTTCGGCGCAAAAGGGTCACGGCCGTGATGAATTACTGGCGATGATTGTGGCCGCCTTACCCGAAGGGCCACGTTATTACCCTGAAGACCAGGTGACGGACAGCTATGTGCGCGACATGGCCGCCGAATTCATCCGCGAACAGATTATGTTGCAACTGCGCGACGAGGTGCCGTATGGCACGGCCGTGCAAATCCTGGAATTCAAAGAGCGGGACAGCGGCGACGTGTACATAAGCGCCAATATCTTTGTGGATCGGAATACGCACAAGCAGATCATCATCGGTAAAAAAGGGCAGCAGTTGAAAGAAATTGGCACGGCCGCCCGTGCCCAATTGGAAGAGTTGGTGGGCGGCAAAGTGTTCCTGGAACTATGGGTCAAAGTGGAACCCAAGTGGCGGCAAAACGAAAAGTGGCTTAAGCGACTGGGTTATGTAAAACAAGATTGATATGAGAATAAAATGAAACAAGCTCTGGCACAGAAACGGCTCACGGCCGTACTGTGTTACCTTTTGTGGTCGGCGAAGAACGTGAAGGGACGCGAAGGAGGGGCGAGGCAGTTGGGATGAACCTGGCGGGCAAGAAACAATTGACTGCCCAACTGCCTCGCCCTTACACTTTCACCATCTTTGCCCCTTTGCGATAAAAACCATTGGAGGAGTCTATTATGGCAGAGTATCAGGAATCAGAAGTAAGTCGTAGAGGATTTTTATTGGGCATGGGCGTCACGGCCGTCGCCGCCACCACCGTCGGCGCGGGCGCGGCGCTGCTCAAAGGGTCTCAGCAAGCGGCCGTTACCACCACGATTACCACCTCCCCCCCGGCTTCCCCGATTGTTTCCCTGCCGTCATTGGCGGCCAATCCCGGCGCGGAATCATTCACGCAACTGGCATCTGCCCAGGCAGAGATCATCCGTTTGCAGGCGGCGCTGGATGCGGCCAACCGGCAAATTGAAGCATTGTCCCAACCGGACGGCAGCGCCATCGCCGCCCAGGAAACGCTGCGCACTGAACTGGCCTCGGCCAATGAGCGAGTGAGTGTGTTGGCCGGATTGGTGGCCTTGTATGAACAGTTGGACGGGGTAGACCTGGGCGCGACGCTGGATAATGGCATGAGCGCCGTTTCCAACGCGCTTGCCAATCTGCTCAACGACGTGCCTTCGCTGGAAGCAAGTATGGCCGCGGGTACCCTGGCATTAGCCGAGGTGGAGAGCCATTTGCCGGTGCTGGTCAACGGCCGTGCCTGGCTGGACGCCCACCTGAACAAATTAGACGGCTACTTTCACCAGATTGAAAACCTGCTCATGGACGTGGTGGAGCGGGCCGGCGCTTTTGTGCAAATGGTCAATGACTGGTTTGCCGGGATCAAAAAGTGGCTGCCCTTTGGCATTGGCGAGAAGGCGACCACCATCATGCAATCCATCACCACCCTGCTGCTGGAAACGCCCGCCACCATCACCGGCCTGAACGCCAATCTGGCGCAGCCGTTAGACGTCTGGCTGGCCCGCGACGAACAAAACGAAATTGTGCTGAACAAAAGGCTGGTGAAACCCCTGCGTGATGACCTGATGTTGAAAACAACAGCCGCCTTGAGCAAAGCCAAAGGTGTGGAGAGTGTGTACGCTGCCAACTTGCAGGCGCCGGTGAGTACGGCAGTTGCCCGCCAACAAACCCTGCGCTCGCTCATCACCGACTACCGCCAACAGCACCAAGTTTAGTAGGCAGTAAGCAGTGGTTATTGCTCACTGCCCACCGCTTACTGCTTACTTTCCTAGATTGGCGCTGTATCCAGGGGCGGGGCAACGGCCAGAAAATCGTGGGCGAAACGCTGCCCGTATTCGGCAATGAGTTCCTCCACCCGCGCCTGACTTTCCGAAGCCACAATCAGCCCGGCGTGCTGCTGTTTATGCACCCGGTACACAATTTCCGCGGCCTGATAGCCGGATAAATCCGGCCACTCCTGTTTTGCCAGGCAGATAAGGACCCCGGCATATTTGCCGGCATCGGGCGGGGCGGCATATGTTTCTCCTTTCACCTGGGCCACTTCCATCTTGGCCCACTCGGCCCACAAGTTAACGCCCCCGGCCGCTTCCACCAGTTGTTCGATGTTCGCCCCACCCACGCGCGCGGCCGTTTCCAAAAAGTAAAATTCACCATCTTCTCCTTTGATAAACTCGGTATGGGAGACGCCGTTGACCATGCCTAACGCCTTGAGCAGTTTGGCGTTAAACGCCAGCAGCGCTTTGGCGTTTTTATCGCGGCGGGGCATGGTACGGGTGACAAAAACACCGCCGTCGTGGGCCACATGGATGGGCGGACGGCCGTAGACATGCGCCAAAGCAAATTCCACCTTCCCCTGCCACATGATAGTATCCACGTGAAACACATCCCCCGTCACAAACCGTTCCAGCAGAAAGTAGGATTGCTGGTCGCCCAACTCATTCAGCCAATGCCACACCTCGTCGGCTGAATTGACCCGCTTGATGCCCATGGCCCCCGCTTCCATGCGCGGCTTCAGCAGCCAGGGCGGGGAAACCCGGTTCATCCACTCAGACAACCGGGCATGGTTAAAAACCGGCGTAAATTCCGGCACGCGGAATCCTTCGGCGCGCGCTTTCAGGCGCATCGCCAGTTTGTCCCTGAAGTGGCGCGTCACCGTCTCGCCCAGGCCGGAGATGCGGAAATGCTCGCGCAGCAAAGCGGCCGTAGGCACGTCATAATCATCCAATGGCACAATGCGATCAATCGCCTCCGCGCGCATCAGGTAGCCAATGGCGTAAATAATGTCCGGCTGTGTGGAGAGACGGGGCATGTAAAAAATCTCGTCAATGTCCTGGCGCGGCCAGGCTTCATCTCGCAATTTTTCCCGTGTTACCAGGAGGACGCGGCAGCCCAATTGTTTTGCCGCTGTCAGGAATGTCGTGCCCTTGCAATAACTGGCCAGACAGAGAATGGTGATTTGTTGTTCCATGAGATTTCCTCAAGTGAAGAGATAAAATATGTCGCCGCCGCGGGATAAATTAGCGCAAAAAGATGATGGCCGACAAAATGACAATGGCGAAGAGAATAACGGCAACCAGTAAAAGGATGAGCGGCCAATCGGTCTGCTGTTGCGGCCGGGGCTGTGGCTGTTTGGGGCGCGCCGGCCGGGGTTTGGGGGAAGCATCACCAACAGGGGCATAGGGAGACACGGCCGTGACCTTCTCCTCCGGCTCCTGTTCCAACTGTTGGTCAGTTATGGGCGCTGGTGACAGTTCCTCCTCAAGCATCTCAATGACTGGTTCCTTCGTTTCACTTGTCCATTGCGCCAGTATATCTGGCGTCAGCTCTACCTCTTCCTCACTCTCCATCAGCGCCGACAAATAAGATACCATCTCATCATTGAGTACAGGTGTTGTCGGGGATGGCGTTACCGGTTCCAAGAATTCCGCTTCTGGCACGTCTACCGGCTGGTCTTCCTGAACTTCCGGTGGGGCAATCTTTTGCACCCATATGGGCATTTCTGCCGGCGACTGCCGGGATACATCCGCCCGGCGTTTGATGCCGGCTAACGCTGCGGTAAAGGCGGCCTGGTCTTCTACCAGTTCACTCAAATCAATCGCCAGGGGATCGCTCTGCCGCTCAACCATGCCGCCGATCACTTCAACATCACGGGCCAGCAAGTAATACGCCGCCCGGCGGGCATCAAAAGTTAAATGACCGCCCAAACGCACTTCTAACTGCTCACGCAATGTGACCTTTTCGGCCTCCTGCAACGCCAGTTTACAATGCAGGCGATGTCCTTTCTGTTCTAAATCAAAACTGGTAAAGGGGGTACGGCCGTTGCCCCCTTCCGCTTCGCTTGCCAAATTCCTCACCGTGCCCGTGACAAACACCAGACCCAATGGTAATTCGGCCGGTAGTTGCAACGCCAACCGATGATTCAACTGACTGACTGAAATGTCCATGATTTTCTACTCCGCCATCTTGTCAGCAACGAACCTAAATACGCGCTGATTATACCCTAAAACTTAAACAGCTATCATTTGACGAAAAAATCGCAGATGTTATACTTATCCCTCGCCTGGGCTTGCTCATAATTTAAGTTGTCTATCTTTAACAACAATCAGGCTACCACTGCCGACGTAGCTCAATTCGGTAGAGCAATGCTCTTGTAAAGCATCGGTTATGGGTTCAAGTCCCATCGTCGGCTCCTGATTAGATCAATTTCTGGGTCAGTGTCCCGAGCGGCAAAGGGGGCGGACTGTAAATCCGCTGGCAGAAGCCTTCGTAGGTTCGAGTCCTACCTGGCCCACTCCCCGGTAATCGGTGGACAGTAATCGGTAAAGTGACTCACCGATAACTGATTACTGACAACCGTTTACCGAAATTACCGTTTACCGGTCAAGACGCCCACGTAGCTCAGCAGGCAGAGCACATTCTTGGTAAGAATGAGGTCATGGGTTCAAATCCCATCGTGGGCTTCTGTCTTGTTTACCTGAACACAAACACCAGGTAGTCAGACAACATTTCGGCAACAAGTTTCAAGCAGATTGGTCGTGTATCATGGCATTGATGCCCAGTTACACAGAGCCATCTCAACTAATTTTCATAGATAAGGATTGTATAACGATGGCAAAAGAAAAATTTGTACGGGGAAAACCCCACTGCAATATCGGGACAATCGGTCATGTGGATCATGGCAAGACCACCCTGACAGCGGCCATAACC
>JACTMP010000053.1 GCA_014584575.1 Chloroflexota bacterium | reverse complement strand
GATCACGCCGGTGGCGTTGGAAGAGGGCAGCCGGTTTGCCATTCGTGAGGGTGGCCTGACGGTTGGCGCTGGTGTTATTACCAAGATTCTGGATTAAAACATGATGGGGCGCTGGTAGACCCAGCGCCCCTCATCTTGAGGCACGTATGTCAAAACAAAGAATTCGTATTCGTTTGAAGGCTTACGATCATCGTGTTCTGGATCAATCGGCCAAGCGCATTGTGGGCACGGCCGAACGGACCGGGGCGCGTGTGATAGGCCCGGTGCCCTTGCCCACAAAGATTGAACGGTTTACGGTGCGGCGCAGTACATTTATTGACAAGGACTCACATGAGCATTTTGAAATCCGCACCCATAAGCGGTTGATTGATGTGATCAATCCGGATTCCAAGACGATTGATACGCTGATGCGGCTGAATTTGCCGGCCGGGGTGGACATTGAGATTTCGATTTAGGAAGTGGCGCGGTGAGACACCGGCCACAGCATGGCGCGGTGGGACACAGACTACGGTTAGTAACTGAATAACTCGGTTTTGAGTTATCAGGATGATGCAGCGAATACCCGGTTGCTGACAGTCCTGGAGGAATAATGAAAGGTTTACTGGGAATAAAAATAGGCATGTCTCAAGTCTTTGATGAAAGTGGGCTGGTTACGCCAGTCACCATCATCCAGGCGGGGCCATGTTATGTGACACAGGTTAAGACGGAAGAGGCAGATGGGTACACGGCCGTGCAGCTTGGCTACGGCGAGACCAAGGAAAAACGTCTGTCTCAGGGGGAGCGTGGCCATTTGGGTTTGCTGAAAACGGATAAAACACATCCGCAGCGCAAACGCAATCATGGCATTCCCGCGCTCAAGTATTTGAAAGAATTTCGTACCAAAGGCGCAGAAGAGTACGAAGTCGGCCAGCAGCTCACAGTTGAACAATTTACAGTTGGCGAACATGTAGACGTGACCGGCAAGACCAAAGGTCGTGGGTATACCGGCGTCGTCAAACGTTGGGGTTTTGGCGGCGGCTCTACCACACATGGTCAGTCTGACCGCTGGCGCGCCCCCGGCTCCATTGGCGGCACGTCTGGAACCGGCCACGTGTTCAAAGGCAAAAAGATGGCCGGCCGCAGCGGCAACGAACGATACACTGCCCAAAATCTGGAAGTGGTGCGCGTTGACCCCGAACGGAATTTGATTGCCGTCAAAGGCGCCATTCCCGGCGTCAAAGGCGCCCTGGTCATTATTCGGCAGGCGGCAAAGGGTTAGTGGAGGCGTTGTGATGAAAGTACCAGTATATAACATGGCTGGCGAAGAAGTGAGCAGCGTGGAACTGCCCGCCAGCATCTTTGAAGCAGAGATCAATCGTGGTTTGATGCACCAGGCATTGGTGCGCCAACTGGCGAATGCCCGCCTGGGGACGCATAAGGTCAAAGGCCGTTCTGAAGTCAGCCGCTCCGGGGCCAAGATTTACCGGCAGAAAGGGACGGGTAATGCCCGTCACGGCAGCCGCCGCGCCCCTATTTTTGTGGGTGGCGGTGTGGCGCATGGCCCGCAGCAGCGTAAATACGTAAAAAACATGCCCCGCAAAATGCGCCGCGCTGCCTTGCGGTCGGCGCTCAGCGTCAAAGCCAGCAACGGTGAGATCGTGGTGGTGAATGAAGTCACGATGGAAGCGCCCAAGACCAAAGAAATGGTGGCCTTGATGCAGCGGCTGGCGGTGGAAAACAGCGCCCTGCTGCTGCTGGCGGGTAAAGACGAGAATGTGGAGAAGTCAGCGCGCAATTTGCCCGCCGTTAAGGCGTTACCCGCTGGCTACCTGAACATTCGGGATTTGCTTGGTTACAACAAAATTGTGATGCCGTTGGCAGCCCTGGATGTCGTCGCCAGCTTTTTGAGCCTGGAAGATGATCTGGATTTTGAATTTGAAGATGAGGCGGAAGCTGAATTTGCAGATGAAACAAAGATCGAAGATGAGGCTGAAGTGGAAGTAGAAGCTGAATCCGAAGCAGAAGCCGATGTCCAGGATCAGGAAGCAGAGGGCGAGGAGGAATAAATCATGCAATTACATTGGCGTGAAATTATTCGGCGGCCGGTGGTGACGGAAAAAAGCAATAGTAATGCTGATTTCTATAATCAGTATACCTTTGTGGTAGACCGGCGGGCGAACAAGCAGATGATTAAACAGGCGGTGGAACTGGCCTGGCCTAAAGTAACGGTAGACAAGGTGCGGGTAATGAATATGCCCGCCAAACGGTCCCGTCGTTTGCGGCGGGTTTCGGTGCGGAAACCGGGCTGGAAAAAGGCGATAGTGACGCTTGCACCTGGCGACACCATTGACCTGTTTGAGGGCGTGTAAGAGGTAGGTAGCTATGCCGATAAAAGTATTTAAACCAACTTCTCCAGGCCGCCGGGATATGAGCGGCCAGACTTTTGAGGAGGTTACGCGCTCGACGCCAGAGGCTTCGTTGACACGTGGTCTGCGTAAGCGCGGCGGCCGTAATTTCCGGGGTAAAGTAACTATCCGCCATCGTGGCGGCGGCCATAAGCGACTTTACCGCGAGATTGATTTCAAACGGCGCGATAAGTTTGGCGTTCCGGCCAAGGTGGCGACGATTGAGTATGATCCCAATCGCTCTGCCCGTATTGCGCTGCTGGTGTATGCCGATGGCGAAAAGCGATACATGCTGGCGCCGTTAGGGGTGCGTGTGGGCGACAAGGTGATGAGTGGCCCGACGGCTGAAATTCGGCCGGGGAATGCGCTGCCTTTGCGTGACATTCCCTTGGGCACGATGATTCACAACATTGAACTGCAAGTGGGCCGGGGAGCGCAGTTGGTGCGTTCGGCCGGTACGTCGGCGCAGTTGTTATCGAAGGATCATCCACAATATGCTTTGCTGCGTTTGCCTTCGGGTGAGGAGCGGTATGTGCCCAAGGATTGCCTGGCGACGATTGGGCAGGTGGGCAATGTGGAACATGGCAATGTGAAATTAGGCAAAGCCGGCCGCAACCGCCATCTGGGTATTCGGCCAACGGTGCGAGGTTCGGCGATGTCGCCGCGTGACCATCCACATGGCGGCGGCGAGGGGCGTTCACCCATTGGTATGGCCGGCCCCAAGACGCCCTGGGGCCAACCGGCTCAGGGGCGGCGTACCCGCCATAATAAGGCGACGGACAAGTATATTTTCCGCCGTCGCTCGAAGAAGCGTCGGTAGGAGGTAAAGTAGCATGGGACGTTCATTAAAGAAAGGGCCTTTCATTAGCCCAAAACTGCTGCGCAAGGTGGAACGCTTGAATGAGTCGAAACAGCGGCAGGTAATCCGAACCTGGTCACGAGCCAGCACAATTTTCCCGCAGATGGTGGGGCATACGATTGCTGTGTATGACGGCCGTCGCCACATCCCCATTTACGTCACCGAAAACATGGTCGGCCATAAGTTGGGCGAGTTTGCGCCCACACGCACCTACCGTGGCCACGTGAGCAAAGCGGAAAAGAAGGGGCGGCGGTAATCATGGCTGAAGCATTTGAAATTACGGCAAAGTTGAGTCATTTGCAAATCTCGCCGCGCAAGGTGCGGCTGGTGGTGGATGCGGTGCGCGGCAAGGATGCTGATGAAGCAATGAGCATGTTGCAGTTTATGCCCCAACGCGCCGCCAAACCGGTGTATAAGCTGATTAAGTCAGCGGTGGCAAATGCGGAACAAAACTATGGCCTGGATGCGGATGAACTGGTTGTCAGCCGTATTTTTGCCGACGAAGGGCCGCGCCGCCGCAAAGGGCGCTATGGCGGTCGTTTTGCCGGCCGGGGCCGTTTTCGGCCGCAGGTGCATCGTTCCTCACACGTTACCGTGGTTCTGACCGAACGTGACGTGGTGGATTACGGAAGCTAGTCGTTAGTTGCTGGCGGCAGAGGTTTTCCCGCCACTGGCAACCAGCATGGAGGCATAAATTGGGACGCAAAGTACATCCAATTGGGTTTAGATTAAAGACCATTCGGGAATGGAATACCCGCTGGTTTGCCGAGGGTCAGCAGTATACCAACCGGCTGCATGAAGATTTCAAAATTCGGGAATTCATTAAGAAGGAAATGCCGAAAGCGGGTATCTCGCTCATCGAGATTGAGCGTGCGCCTAAACAGGTGCAGGTGACGATTCACACGGCCCGGCCTGGTATTGTGATCGGGCGTAAGGGTACGGCCGTGAAAGATTTACGCGGCGCGCTCAAAGATTTAACCGGCAAGACGGTGCGTGTGGAGGTGGAAGAGATTACCCAACCGGACACCAACGCGCAGTTGATCGCCGAAAACATTGCCGGGCAACTGGAGCGGCGTATTGCCCACAGCCGCGCCATGAAAAAGGCGGCGCAACAGGCGATGCGCCAGGGCGCCGAGGGTGTGCGCATTGAAGTGAGCGGCCGTTTAGGTGGTTCGGAAATGGCGCGAAAAGAGAAATTGTGGGACGGCCGTGTCCCCCGCAATACCCTGCGCGCCGACCTGGACTTCGGTTTCTCCGAAGCCCTCACCACCTATGGCATCATCGGTGTGAAGGTTTGGGTCTACAAGGGCGAAATCCTGCCCCGCAAGAGCCAGATCGCCGAATCAATGGATGTGTACATTTCGGAATAAAAGAGAAGTTCAACTTTTCCCAAAAGTTGAACTTCTGACAGTAAGGCTTTTTATGCCTCCTGAATGATGGAGTAATAGCTATGTTAATGCCAAAACGTACCAAGTATCGCAAGCAATTTCGCGGTCGAACCACCGGGATGGCCAAGGGCGGTACGGAATTACAAAACGGCGAGCTGGGCTTGCAGGCATTGGAACCAGGCTGGATTACCAGCCGCCAGATTGAAGCTATCCGCCGTGTGGTTGTGCGCCATAATAAGCGGCGTGGCAAATACTGGATTCGCATATTCCCGGATAAGCCGGTGACGGCTAAACCGGCGGAAACCCGCATGGGTAAGGGGAAGGGTTCGGTGGATCATTATGTGGCTGTGGTCAAACCGGGCCGTATTCTCTTTGAAATTGCCGGTGTGCCGGAAGTGCAGGCCCGCGAAGCATTGTTGCTTGCCAGTTACAAACTGCCTATCAAAACCCAAATCGTTTCACGGGAGGATCGGTTGTAATGGCAAATATCGTTGAACTTCGCAGTATGAGTGATGAGAAATTGGAGAAGATGCTGGAAGACGCCCGCGAAGAGGTGTTCAACCTGCGTTTTCGCCGCGCTTCTGGGCAGCTTGAAGATTACTCGCGCCTGAAGGTGGCCCGCCGCGAAATCGCCCAACTGGAGACGGTGCTGCACATGCGCGGTCTGGCAGTGGAAGCAGCTGCGGCCGAGCCGGAGATTGCCGGCGCCCTCCAGGGGCGTGAATGGCAGGCAGCCGCTCATTTTGATTATGAGTCCAGCGCCTGGCAGGTGGAATTTACAGCGGACAACAAGAAGGTGGCAACGGCCGTGGTAGACCTGAATAAAAAACGGCCACATAACAAAAAAGAGGCCGAGGCCAAAGGTCAGCCCCGGCTGGTGACCAGCTATCAGGTGACGGGGTAGGTGTAAAGATGAGAGAACAACGCAAACGTCTGCAAGGTGTCGTGACCAGCGACAAGATGGACAAAACCGTCATCGTAAAAGTCACCACGGTCAAAAGACACCCTATGTATGGGAAAGTGCTGCGTCTGGACAAAAAATTCAAGGCGCATGACGAAAAGAACGAATGTCGTATTGGGGATCGTGTGGAAATTATTGAATCACAGCCGATCAGCCGCGAAAAGCGCTGGGCGGTGGTCTCCATTTTGGAGCGCGCAGAATAAGGCAGGTGGATCATGATTCAAAAAGAAAGCCGACTCAAGGTAGCCGATAATTCTGGCGCCCGCGAACTGCTGGTGATTCAAGTGATGGGTGGTTCCATCCGCCGTTATGGTAGTGTGGGGGACATCGTCACTGCTACAGTCAAAAAAGCGACGCCCAATTCAAATGTGAAAAAAGGGACTGTGGTCAAAGCGGTGATTGTGCGTACTGCCAAAGAATATAAGCGTGATGATGGCACCTACATTCGCTTTGATGACAACGCGGCCGTGATCATTGATCCCACCAGTAAAAACCCGGTGGGTACCCGTATCTTCGGCCCGGTGGCCCGTGAATTACGGCAGGCCGGTTTTAGCCGTATTCTGTCGTTAGCGCCGGAGGTGCTATAGCCATGCGTATTAAAGTTGGTGATGAAGTAGAAGTCATTGCGGGTAATGACAAAGGCGTTCGTGGTGCGGTGCAGCGCGTGATTCCTGGCAAAAACCGCATTGTGGTTTCGGGCATCAATATGGTGAAGAAACACCAGAAACCGCGTCCGACCGGCGGCCGTTCGCGCACGCAAGGCGGCATCATTGAATTTGAAGCGCCGATAGATGCTTCTAATGTGATGCTGGTTTGCCCGCATACCGGTGAGCCGACCCGTGTGGGCATTCGCCGTGATGAGGAAGGTCGTCGTATTCGCTTTTCCAAGAAGAGCGGGAAAGATATTGATTAGACAGCCCGCCGCCTGAATGGCGGCAGGCAGAGGTGAGCCAGGAAGCCGGAGTACGGCGCTGATGTGAAGGGCTGTATGCTGTCCTGCCACTCAACTCGGAGGATAAAGTGTTAACACCGTTAAAAGAGCAGTATCAAAACGATGTGGTGCCGGCGCTGATGAATGAGTTTCAATACAAGAGCGTCATGCAAGCGCCGCGCATTAGCAAAGTGGTGGTGAATGTGGGTTTGGGCGAGGCATTGGATAATGCCAAAGCGATTGAGTTTGCCACTAATGACATCATGCAAATTACGGGTCAAAAACCGGTAGTGACCAAAGCGAAAAATTCCATTGCCGGATTTAAACTGCGGGAAGGCCGGGCTATTGGCGTGAAGGTGACGCTGCGCGGCGACCGTATGTGGATGTTTTTGACTCGATTAATTCACCTGGCGCTGCCTCGTGTCCGTGATTTTCAAGGGGTGTCGCCGGATGCGTTTGACGGCCGTGGCAACTATACCCTCGGCCTGCGCGAACAGTTGATCTTCCCGGAAATCAACTACGACAAAATTGATAAACTGCGGGGCATGGAAGTTAGCATTGTGACCACCGCTAAGACCGACGAAGAAGGCCGCCAACTGTTAGCCCTGTTGGGTATGCCTTTCAAGCGAGAACTGTAAGATGTAATTGAGTAATTCAGTAACTGAGTAATTACCTAATTACCTAATTACCCAATTACCTAATTACGGAGTATTGCCTGTAAGTAAGGGAAAATACACACCTTATACTGCGGGCAGGAGTGAAATATGGCAAAAAAATCCATAGTAGCGCGGGAAACACGCCGCAAGTACCAGATACGGGTACGGAACCGTTGTTATTTGTGCGGTCGGCCACGCGGCTATATTCGCCGCTTTGGGCTGTGCCGTATCTGTTTCCGTGAGCAGGCGCTGAAGGGAAATGTCCCCGGCGTGGTGAAATCAAGCTGGTAGGAGGTGCATTATGTCTATGAGTGATCCGATTGCGGATATGTTGACCCGGATGCGGAATGCCATGATGCGCCAACATCAGACGGTAGCAGTGCCGCATTCAAACGTGAAAGAAGCATTGGCCCAGGTTTTTAAGGATGAAGGGTACATTGAAGATTTTCAGGTGCTGCCGGAAAAACCGCAGGCTGTTATCTTGATTAAGCTCAAATATGTGGGTGGTCGTCGCGAACGCCGGCCTGTCATTACCGGTTTGGAACGGGTGAGCCGTCCGGGCCGGCGCATTTATGTGGGCAAGAAGGAGATTCCCTGGGTGTTGAGTGGGATGGGTATTGCCGTGGTGACGACCTCGAAGGGTATTATGACCGGACAAAAAGCACGCCAGCTTGGTTTAGGCGGCGAAGTGCTTTGCAAGGTCTGGTAAGCGGAGGTATGGCATGTCTCGTATAGGCAAACAACCAATTTCACTGCCCAAAGGGGTCAGTGTGGAAAAGACAGGGACGACGGTGGTGGTGAAAGGGCCAAAAGGGCAACTTTCGCAATCATTTCATCCTGATATGCTCATCGAACAGGAAGACGGCGTCTTGTCTGTGAAACGGCCGACCGACAATCGTGAGCATCGCGCCCTGCATGGCCTGACCCGCGCTTTGTTGAACAACATGGTGGTGGGTGTCAGCGAAGGTTTTACCAAGACGTTGATGATTGAAGGTGTAGGCTATCGCGCCGAAATGAACGGCAAAAACCTGGTACTGATGTTGGGTTATTCCCATCCCATTACCTACCAGCCGCCACAGGATATGACGTTTGAGGTGGAAGATCGTGGTAAGCGGGTGATTATCAAGGGTATTGATAAACAGGCATTAGGTGAACTGGCAGCGGTGATCCGCAAACAGCGCCCACCGGAACCGTATAAAGGCAAGGGCATTCGCTATAGTGATGAGACAATCCGCCGCAAAGCTGGTAAGGCGGGTAAGGTATAAGAGGGTGATGAACGATGGCTATTAAATCTCGTGAAGCACGCAAACGCCGTCATCGTCGGATTCGGGCCAAACTGGCCGGTACGGCTGAACGGCCCCGTCTGAATGTGTTCCGCAGTCTGGAGCATATCTATGCCCAGGTGATTGATGATCAATCCGGGCAGACGATTGTGTCCGCTTCGACGGTAGATAAGAACCTGCGGGCAGACCTGGCAGGCAAAACGAAGAAGGAGCAGGCGACGCTGGTTGGTAAGGCGGTCGCCGAACGCGCCCAGGCTGCCGGTGTGAAGCAGGTGGTCTTTGATCGCGGTGGCTATTTGTATCACGGCCGTATCCGTGCCCTGGCTGATGGCGCCCGTGAAGGTGGGCTGGAATTCTAAAGGAGACAACAATGGGCCAGAGACGACAATCGTTTGAACAAGAATATGATGAGCGCATCATTGATATTGCCCGTGTCGCCAAAGTGGTGAAGGGTGGTCGCCGATTTGCTTTCCGCGTTACCGTGGTGGTGGGCGACAACAAAGGGCGCGTGGCCGTAGGCATTGGCAAGGCGCGTTCCGTGCCGGATGCCATCCGCAAAGGGCTGGAAGCGGCGCGCAAGAATCTGGAAACGGTCTCCATTGTGGGCAGCACCATTCCCCATGAGATTGTGGGCAAACATGGCGCTGCGCGTGTCTTCTTGAAGCCGGCTTCCCCCGGTACGGGTGTTATTGCCGGTGGTGGTGTGCGCGCCGTCATTGAGGCAGCCGGTTACAAAGACATTTTGTCTAAATCGTTGGGAAGCGACAATTCGTTGAATGTGATGCTGGCAACGATGGATGGGCTGCGCCGCCTGAAGCATGTGGAATTGGTGGCCTCAGATCGGGGCAAAAGCGTCAATGAAGTTGCGCCATTTTGGAGTCGGAGATAATGGCTAAGAAATTAATGGTAACGTATGCCAAAAGCGGCATTGGTTATAAAGAAGACCAGAAGCGCACCATTCGCGCCCTGGGATTGACGAAGCTGAACCAGACGGTGGAACATGACGACACGGCCGTGATTCGCGGCATGATCCACAAAGTCAGCCATCTGGTGACAGTGGAAGAGGTGGAATAAGATGCAATTACACGATCTGCGCCCCGATTCAGGATCGAAGAAAAAGCGCAAGCGAGTGGGTCGTGGTATTTCTGCCGGGCAGGGCAAAACCGCCGGTCGGGGTACCAAAGGCCAGAATGCCCGCAGCGGCGGCGGCAAAGGCAAATACTTTGAAGGTGGTCAGTTGCCATTGGCCCGCCGTTTGCCTTTCAAGCGCGGTTTTACCAACATCCGCAAAATCTATTACAAACCCGTCAATCTGGGCAGCCTGAATGAAATAGATTTTGGCGACATTGAAGTGACGCCAGAGGTGATGGCTGCCGTGGGTTTGATCAAAAAACCGACGGATCCGGTTGTCATTCTGGGTGATGGTGAATTGGACGCCAAATTAACCGTCAAAGCGCACCGCTTTTCGGAGTCAGCCAGGAGCAAAATTGAAGCGGCTGGCGGCACGGTGGAAGTGCTGCCGTATGCGGGCTGAGTTCTGGTTGTGGCCCGGTTAGAAACCGACCACAGCCAGTATGAAGAGGAAGTGAGGAGCAATTATGATTGAATCAATGCGCGCCGCTTTTGCCTTGCCCGATCTACGGCGGCGGATTCTCTTTACCATTGGCCTGTTGATCATCTACCGACTGGCGGCCAATATCCCCGTACCAGGTGTGAACCTGGAAGCGTGGACGATCTTCACGCAGCAGGCCAGCCCCAACGCTGTCGTTGGTTTTTTGGATCTCCTGTCTGGTGGGGCTGTGCGGAACTTTTCGGTGATGGCCATGGGGGTGTATCCTTACATTACTGCCTCCATCATCATTCAGTTGTTGACGCCCATCATCCCCCAGTTGCAAGAACTGGCCAGTGAAGGAGAAACGGGCCGTAACAAGATCACACGCTTCACCTACTATTTGACCGTGCCCCTGGCCTTGTTGCAGGCCATTGGACAAATCCGCCTGGTTGGTTTCAGCCTGGGTGCGGGCGGTATGGAATTTATCATGCCGAACTTTGGTTTTGAGGCGGGCATGATTTTGCCCACCATGACAACGCTGTTTGCCATGTTGGGTGGCACCATGTTTGCCATCTGGTTAGGCGAATTGATTACGGAGGATGGTATCGGCCAGGGTATTTCGTTGATCATTTTCAGCGGCATCGTGGCCGGGATTTTGCCGGGGCTGGCGCAACTGTTTGCCCCGGACAATACGACGGCGCAGACGGCATTTCTGGTGATTGCCTTTATCTTGATCACCCTGGCGACACTGTTTGTCATTGTGGTGGTGCAGGAAGGGCAGAGGCGGATACCGGTGCAGTACGGCCGTCGGGTGCGCGGCCGTAAAGTGTACCAGGGGCAAAGCAGCTATGTGCCGCTTAAGGTGAATACGGCCGGTATGATCCCGATCATCTTCGCCAACTCCATCGTCATCTTCCCGCCGCTGATCGCCGGTATCTTCGTGGACAGCAGCAACGAATTTGTGGCCCGCGCCGCGCAGACAATTGCCGGGTTTGCTAACCAGGACCCAGGCAGTATCGGCTTTTACCTGTACTGGCTGACCTTCTTCTTGCTGGTGGTGGGTTTCACCTTCTTCTACACCGACGTGATGATCCGCCAGCAAAACATCCCGCAGACGTTGCAGCGGCAGGGTGGTTTTATTCCCGGTATTCGGCCAGGGAAACGGACAGAAGTTTATGTGATGTCCGTTGTCCGGCGCATTACCTTTGCCGGCGCCGTTTTTCTGGGAACAATCGCTATATTGCCTGGTTTGATGCAGCTTATTGGTTACATTATCGGTATCCCAGGGCTGCAAAATGCGGCATTGGTCGTCAGCGGCTCCGGTTTGATCATCGTGGTAGGTGTGGTCATTGATACCATGCGCCAGCTCGAGTCGCAGTTGCTCATGCGCCAATACGAGGGTTTCCTGTAAATGGCAACGTTTATTGTGTTAATGGGCGCGCCTGGGGCCGGCAAGGGTACACAGGCGAAGCTGTTGCAAGAAAAACTGGGACTGCCCCAGGTAGCCACCGGCGATTTGTTCCGGGCGAACCTGAAAAATCAGACGGAATTGGGCAAACTGGCGAACTCTTACATGGAAAAGGGTGAACTGGTGCCTGATGAAGTGACGGTGGCCATGGTGAAAGACCGGCTGTCGCAGCCGGATTGCGTCAAGGGTGCCATCCTGGATGGTTTCCCGCGCACGGTGGCCCAGGCGGACGCGCTGGATCATCTGCTGGCAGAGGCATTCCACGGCAAGATCAGTATTGTGCCCCACATTCATGTGGATGTGGCGGCGCTGGTAGAACGGCTGCAAAAGCGGGCGGAGATCGAAGGGCGTGCTGACGATAACGAGGAGACCATCCGCAACCGGATGAAGGTGTATGAGGAAGCCACCGCACCGCTGTTAGAATACTATGCGGCGCGTGGACTGCTGGTGGAGATTGACGGTGACCGGCCCATCGAAGTGGTGCAGGCTGACCTGGTGCAGCAGATTACCCAGGCAAGTTCATAAACAATTATTAAGTGGGAAGAAGGTTGTCTGCCCCATTTTCTGGACGAAAACAACAAATGATGGCAAAATAGGCGATTGCTGTATGCAACCCATCAATGTTGCCTGACAATGCGATAAGTGATAGCTGGTGTGGATGGTCACGGCCGTTCTCCCGATAATCATTTGTTGGTAGGAGCAAGTATTATGAAAGTTACATCGTCGGTAAAACGTCGTTGTCCAAAATGCAAGATCATTAAACGCAAGGGTGTTGTACGTGTTATTTGTGTGGATCCCAATCACAAACAACGCCAGGGGTAAAAAATTATGGCTCGTATAGCTGGTATTGATATTCCGCGTGACAAACGGGTAGAAATTAGTCTGACCTATATTTACGGCATTGGCAAAACCACCAGCCAGCAGATTCTGCACAAAGCAGGCGTTAACCCGAACACTCGCGTCAAAGATTTGTCCGAAGCTGAGGTGACTCAGTTGCGCCAGATCATTGACAGCGATTGTGTGGTGGAAGGGGATTTGCGGCGTGAAGTGAATCTGAACATCAAGCGGTTGTCGGAAATCGGTTGCTACCGGGGTTTGCGCCATCGCCGGCATTTACCGGTGCGTGGGCAACGCACCCGCACCAATGCCCGCACGCGCAAGGGGCCAAAGAAAACGGTAGCCGGGCGTGGCCGTCGTAAGGGCAAGTAATCAATGTTGGTAAGGGCATTTTGGAAGCCCTTACCTGCTGAGGGAGAAATATGGGACGTAGAAGACAGGCACAAACTCGCAAGAAAGCGAAGAAGATGGTACCGGAAGGGCAGGCGCATGTGTACGCCACCTTCAACAACACCATCGTCACCATTACCGACATGAACGGCAATACCGTTTCCTGGTCGAGCGCCGGGCACGCCGGTTTTAAGGGGTCGCGCAAGAGCACGCCCTATGCTGCCCGTTTAGCCGCCCAAAATGCGGCCAAAGAAGCCCATGACAACGGGATGCAGGAAATGGATGTGATCATCAATGGCCCTGGCCCTGGCCGGGAGCAGGCGATTCGCTCTTTGCAATCTTCTGGTATTAAAGTGCGCAGTATTCGGGACATTACGCCGGTGCCACACAATGGCTGCCGCCCCAAGAAGAAGCGCCGCGTCTAATTCACGACAATTTAGAAAATTGTCCTACATTGAGAGGGAAGACGGGTCGCCAAGCCTGTAAACCTCTCTGAAACATATGGAGGTATCAAGTTGGCAAGACATACTGATCCAGTTTGTAAACTTTGTCGCCGCGAAGGCGAGAAGTTGTTTTTGAAGGGTTCGCGGTGTTTGACCCCAAAGTGTTCGTTTGAGCGCCGTTCCTACCCACCAGGGCAACACGGCCGTGACACCCAATTCCGCCGTGGTCGCGCCTCAGACTACCTGATGCAGTTGCGCGAAAAACAAAAAGCGCGCCGCATTTATGGCGTCTACGAACGGCAATTTAGCCGCTATTTCCGCAAAGCCACGCGCCAGGTGGGTCTGACTGGCACCAACTTGCTGGTGCTGCTGGAGACTCGCATGGATAACGTCATCTACCGGTTGGGGTTGGCCGATTCGCGCGCTCAGGCGCGCCAGTTGGTGAGCCACGGCCATTTTATGCTGAACGGCCGTAAAATTGATGTCCCCTCCGCGCTGGTGAAACCGGGTGACGAGATCACCATCCGCCCTCAAAGCGCCAGCGGCACTTACTTTAAACAATTACGGCAGGACATTGACGACCGTCGTGTCCCTGCCTGGCTGGCATTAGACGTTAAAAACCTGTCAGCTACAGTGAAAAGCTTCCCGGCGCGGGAAGATATGGATGTATCCATAAACGAACAATTGGTCGTGGAATACTATTCCCGGCGTTAATTTCATTCACTGTTCTAACTCGTTTTTAGGGAGGTTTTTACGTTGGCTATTAACAACCTTATTCTGCCCAAAATTGAAAGCACGGCTATGTCACATGAATACGGCCGTTTTGTCATTGGCCCGTTGGAAAGAGGGTATGGCACCACGCTTGGCAACTCGCTGCGCCGTGTGCTGCTGGCCTCGTTGCCGGGTGCGGCGATCACGTCCATCCGCGTCACCGACGTGCCCCACGAGTTCTCGGCCATTGAGCATGTGCGCGAAGATATGATGCAGTTGATCCTGAATGTGAAACAACTGCGATTGAAACTGCACGGCACGGACACCGCCCGGCTGCGCCTGGAAGTGCATGGCGCAGGCACGGTGACGGCCGCTGACCTGCAAACGCCACCCGAAGTCGAGGTTGTCAACCCTGACCTGTATCTGTTCACCGTTGACTCCGACGAGGCATTTTTGGAAATTGAGATGACGGCCGAAACCGGGCGTGGTTATTCTCCGGCTGAGGAACGCGGCCGTTTGCCCATTGGTGAACTGCCCGTAGACGCCATTTACAGCCCCATCCGCCGGGTGGGGTATGAGGTGGAGAAAACGCGCGTCGGCCAGTTGGCGGATTATGACCGCATTGTGATGCAAATCTGGACGGATGGCACCATCAAGCCAGAAGATGCGCTGGCGCAATCCGCCCAGATTATGATGCAGGTGTTGCGGCCCATTGCCGGGGTGAGTGAAGAGACATTCATGCCGGAGATTGTGGAAGAAGAGGAAGAAAGCTCGATTCCCAATGAATTGTACGACACGCCGATTGAGCAGCTTGATTTGAGTGTGCGCGTCTTCAACTCCTTGAAGCGAACCGGCATTACCAAAGTGGGTGAGATGCTGGATATGCTGGACCGGGGTGAAGAAACGATGCTGGCGATTCGCAACTTTGGTGAAAAGTCCCTGGATGAACTCAAGGCCCAGTTACGGGTGAAAGGTTTCTTGCCAGAGGAAGATGGCGATAAGGCCTGAAAAGTGTCTGGGGCAGCGTAACCGCTCAAACTGGTACGATGCCCCGGACCATGGAATGAGGTAACGATAATGCGACATAGAGTACAAGGTCGTAGACTGAATCGTAGCAGTGCGCATCGCAATGCGTTGCGCAAGAACATGGTGTCTGACCTGATTTGCTACGAACAGGTCTTGACGACAGAAGCAAAAGCCCGCATGTTGCGGCCCACGGCCGAAAAGATGATCACCCTGGCCAAGCGGGGCATTAACAAGGGTAAAGAAGACCCGGCCAACGAAGTGCATGCCCGCCGCCAGGCGGCGGCGCGTATTGCCCGCTACCGTCTGGTGAAAGATGACGATGGCAACGTAGAAGAAGTGGACGTGGTGAAGAAATTGTTTGATGACGTGGCTCCCCGCTTTATGGATCGTCCCGGTGGGTATACACGGCTGGTCAAAATTGGCAAGCGCGCCGGTGATAATGCGGATATGGCCATGCTGATGTTGGTTGAGGACTAGCCTTTGCCCCAATATGCCGCTCTGCTTGAGTATGATGGCACAGCTTATCATGGCTTCCAACGGCAGCGGGCTGACCAACCGACGATTCAGAGCAAATTAGAAGAGGCGCTTTACCAGATTACACAACAGCCGGTGACGGTGACCGGCGCCGGACGTACCGATGCGGGCGTTCATGCGCTGGGGCAGGTGGTCGGTTTTAGCATCGAATGGCAGCACGGCATAACGGCCTTGCAAAATGCGCTGAACGCCCATCTGCCTGATGACATTGCTGTTTTACAACTGAAAGAGACCCCCCCACAGGAAGGGGCATCTCATTTTCACCCCCGGTTTGACGCCCGGCGGCGGGCATACCAGTACGTAATCTGGAATGCGCCTACCCGACGGCCGTTGACCCGACGATATAGCTGGCAGGTGACACGGCCGTTAACCGTTGACCGGATGAACGCCGCCGCGGCTGCCCTGGTTGGTGAACATGATTTTGCCACCTTTGGTCAGCCGCCGCAGGGCGAAAGCTGTGTGCGCACTGTTTTTGCCGCACGCTGGCAGCAGACAGGGGCGCAACTGCTGTTTTTTATCGAAGCCAATGCGTTTCTATATCGCATGGTGCGCAGCATCGTTGGTTCCCTCAAACTGGTGGGGGATGGGTCATGGACAGTAGATGATTTTGTCACAGCTTTGCAGAGGCAGGAACGGGCAATGGCTGGCCCTACCGCCCCCGCACAAGGGTTATTCCTAACATCTGTGACTTATGATAATTTGAAATTTGAGGTTGGAGACTGGAGATTGGAGATTGGCGATGTTCAATCTCTAATCCCCAATCTCTAATCTCTGCACTATTTTTGGGAGAGATAGAATGAAAACAACGATTACCAAACCGACTGATGTGGAGCGGACATGGTATGTTGTAGACGCAGATGGGCAAACCCTGGGCCGGTTAGCGGCCAAAATAGCGGCCGTTTTGCGTGGCAAACACAAACCCGGTTTTTCACCGTCGGTTGATTGCGGCGACTATGTCATCGTGCTGAACGCAGACAAGATTCACGTCACCGGCAATAAATTAGAAGACAAGATGTATTATCGCCATTCCGGTTATCCCGGCGGCCTGAGGGAATTGACGCTGCGCGACCAACTGAAGCGGTATCCCACGCTCCCGGTGGAACTGGCGGTGAAAGGGATGCTGCCCAAAAATAGATTGGGCCGGCAGATGATCAAGAAGCTGAAGGTGTATCAGGGCGCAGAGCATCCACATCAGGCGCAGCAGCCTGTACCGTTGGATTTATAGGCAGGAGAATAAATTAAATGTCAGACACAAGACGTTATTATGAAGGTATTGGCCGCCGCAAACGTGCGTCGGCGCGGGTGCGCATCTACGTGGATGGCGACGCGACAGGCGCTTTTACCGTGAACGGGAAGGATGCCAAAGAGTATTTCCCGCGTTTTGGGGATTTCCTGATTTTGGCCGGGCCGTTGACGGACGCTAAATTGACCGGTAAGGCGGATGTCAGCGTCCACATTGAAGGCGGCGGCATCACCGGGCAGACGAGCGCGGTGCGGTTGGGGCTGGCGCGGGCGTTGGTGAAATACGACGAGAATTTGCGCAGCCCGCTGCGTAACGAAGGTCACTTGACGCGGGATGCCCGTGTGAAGGAACGCAAGAAGCCCGGTTTGAAACGCGCCCGCAAAGCGCCGACCTATACCAAACGTTAAAACCAGCGGTTTTGGGCCGTTTGAATTGATTGAGCGATGTAAAACAGGCGAGTGATAAACTCGCCTTTTTGTTTTGGGGTTGTGATCCGCGAAGGGACGCGAAGAGGCGCGAAGTTGTTTATCCTCCGTAGATTGAAATGGGAGGAGGGGGCATCCTCAGATGCCCGCCGGTTCGCATCCCCAGATGCGAACTCCACTGTGATTTACTGAGTATAGGTATAGGTGAGCGATGAGCATTACGATTGTGGGATTGGGGCCGGGTCACGGCCGTAGCCTGACTTTAGAAGCGTGGCAGTTGTTGACGGCAGCGGAGACGGTGTATTTGCGCACGGCGCGCCATCCGGCGGTGGCTGATTTGCCGGCCGGGGTGAAGCTGGTCAGTTTTGATGCGGTGTATGACACGGCCGTGTCCTTTGAGGCGGTGTACGAACAAATTGTGGACACATTGCTGGCGCACGGCCGTAACCAAGACATCCTCTACGCCGTGCCCGGCCATCCCTTTGTGGGGGAATCTACCGTCACCCGGCTGGCGGCGGCGGCAGCCGAACAGGGGATACCGGTTCACATTGTGCCCGGTTTGAGTTTTGTGGAGCCATCGCTCACGGCCGTGCAGGTGGATGCGCTCGATGGCCTGCAAATTTTTGACGCTATAGACATTGCCAATTTCCATTACCCACCCCTCAATCCCGACGTGCCGGTCTTGTTGGGGCAGGTGTACAGCCGGATGTTGGCCAGCGAGTTGAAGATGGTGTTGACGGCCGTGTATCCCCCGCAACACACCGTTTATCTGATCCATGCCGCAGGGACGGCTGGGGAACAGATAGAATCTGTTCCGCTCCATGCCATTGACCACAGTTTGCAAATTGACCATCTCACCTCGCTTTATGTGCCGGCGCTGCCGGTTGCGTCCAGCCTGATGGCGCTGGCGGAGACGGTGGCCCACCTACGCAGCCCCGAAGGCTGCCCCTGGGACCAGGAGCAGACGCCGCAGAGCATGAGAACCGGCTTCCTGGAAGAAGCGTGTGAGGTGCTGGACGCCCTCGACGCCGATGACGTGGACGGCCTGCGCGAAGAGCTGGGCGATTTGCTCTATCACATTCTCATGCAGGTGCAGATGGCCGCCGAAGTGGAAGATTTTGCCCTCACCGAGGTCATTGCCGGGATCGAGACCAAACTTAAACGGCGGCACCCACACGTCTGGGGTGAGTGGCAGGTAGACGATAGCGACCATGTGGTGCGCAACTGGGAAATGCTGAAAAAGCAGGAGAAGGCCGAAAGACCGGGGGAAAAACCGGCGTCGGCGCTTCATGGCGTGCCCATTTCCTTACCGGCGTTGGCTCGTTCGCAAAAGATTCAGCACAAAGCGGCGCAGGTTGGTTTTGATTGGCCGGACATCGGCGGCGTGTATGCCAAGCTGGATGAAGAATTGGCCGAACTCAAAGCTGCCGCCGACCCAACCGAGCAGGCGGAGGAGTTGGGTGACCTGCTTTTTGTCATCGTCAACGTGGCCCGCTGGTTGGATGTGGACGCCGAAAGCTGCCTGCGGGAGGCCAATGCCAAATTTAGCCAGCGTTTCCAATTGACGGAGCAGTTGGCCCGCCAACGTGGGCTGCACCTGCCAGAGATGAGCCTGGCCGAGTTGGATGTGTTGTGGGAGGAGGCGAAGGGGGTGGTGCGTGAGATGTGATAGATGATGTGTAGCCAGAGAGACCTCACGCCGGTATAACCCCAATTTTCCCAACTTTTCGCCAAATGGCTGGATCATCCTGTTTCTCGCCTGTTACCGGATTGTGTACAATAGCCCCATCAGTCTTGTGAAAAATTTCCCACCTGGTGATGCGAGGATGGCGATGTGACTACTCTGTAATCTCCAATCTCTCATCTCCAATCGCTTTGAAAAAGGAGCGTAACAGCATGAGTCAGCTAAAGAACAATCAAGATGTGGTTATTCTGGCGGGGGCGCGTACACCAACTGGCAAATTTAACGGTGGGCTGTCCGGTTTTACTGCGCCAGAATTAGGAGCGCTGGCAGTGCAGACGGCCGTAACCCGCGCCGGTATTGACCCTGCCACTGTTTATGAGGTCATTATGGGGCAGGTGGTGCCGGCCGGTACCGGGCAGGCAGCTGCGCGCAAGGCGGCGCTGGACGGTGGATTGCCCGATTCGGTGGGGGCGACGGCCGTGAACAAAGCCTGTGGTTCCAGCCTGAAAGCCGTCATGCTGGCGGCCAACTCCATTGTGGCCGGCGAAGCCGATCTGTTTGTAGCCGGGGGCATGGAGAGCATGTCCAACGCCCCCTACCTGCTGCCCAAAGCGCGGCAGGGTTTACGCTACGGCCACGCCGAACTGAAAGACGCCCTGCTGCACGATGGCCTCTGGTGCGCCTTTCAAGATTGGGCCATGGGCAATGCCGCCGACTTCATCGCCCGCCAGTTTGAAGTCAGCCGCGAAGAGATGGACGAATTTGCCTTACGCAGCCATGAAAAAGCGGCCGAAGCGACGGTAAACGGCCGTTTCCGGGACGAAATCGCGCCTGTAGAGATCAAGAGCCGCAAAGGTAATATCACGATTGACCGGGATGAACCGATCCGCGCCCACTTCCACAACGGCAGTTTTGAACTGGATACCAGCCTGCCGCAGTTGGCCGCCTTGCCGCCTGCTTTTGCCGCCGACGGGCAGGTGACGGCGGGCAACGCGCCCGGACTGAACGATGGCGCTTCCGCTGTGGTGGTTGCCAGCCGCACCGAAGCCGAACGACAGGGGATACGGCCGTTGGCCCGCATCGTCGGTTATACCCATGCCGCCGTCCACCCACAGTGGATATTCTCCGCCCCGGCTCAAGCCATTCCCCGCCTGCTGCATAAAATTGGCTGGTCGCTGGACGACGTAGACCTGATCGAACTGAATGAAGCGTTCGCCGCTCAGGTTTTGGCGAATGGCGTGGATATGACCCGGCAAGGACTGCCCTGGAATTGGGACAAAGTGAACGTCAACGGCGGCGCAGTCGCCCTGGGCCACGCCATTGGCTCCAGCGGCACGCGCGTGTTGGTGACGCTGCTGCACGCTCTGCAACAGCGCGGCGGACAGCGCGGCATCGCCTCGCTCTGTCTGGGCGGCGGTGAAGCGGTGGCCCTGGCGGTGGAAATGGAATAATGTGACCGGTGTCAGGTGGCAAGGTTACACCTGCCACCTGCTCTCTATGCGTTCAACCCGGCGGCAAATAGTTGCAATAAGGACTAACTTCCTATCATTTCCCACTCCGCATCAGCCTCCCCCCCGCCCCTTGTATTTTCATCTGTAAGAAAAAACTGTATAATGCACCTCGACATAAATAGTGCGTGAATGTTTCTTGCTTTTTTCATTCATTGCTGGTGGCGGCTGTTTCAGAAGCAAAAGAACTGGTTGGCGGGCAGGTTGCGCCAATGCTCATGGCGGTGGGGAAGCAGTCGTACCCATAGGTTTTATTGTCTTTTTTATCATTTGAATTGGAATGGTTAGTGGTTGTATGTGTTAATTAACTCGACAACCCCCAACCATTCCCTGGCACTTATGTATAGGGAGAGTCTCTTATGAACATTTCACAGAGAGAGAACGAACGAGGGCAGGGTCTGGTGGAATACGGAATGGTGATTGTGTTAATTGCCATTATCGTTGTTGCCATTTTGACCTTGCTTGGTTCACAAGTCGTATTGACCTATGCCCGTGTTGCCGGTGGGCTAAAAGGAGATGTATTGGATGCAGCCGCCGGAGATCGCGCCGTTATTGTAGCCTATGAAGGTAGCGGTCTGACGGGTGGGGTTTGTTCCGGTAGCATCTCCGACATCAAGTTTGTCGTCGTGGATAGCAACGGCCAAATCATCACCGACGCTGCCGTTTCTGCCACCCTCATGGTCAATGGGCAACCCCAAGGTAACGTCAGTGGCACGGCTGACACGAATGGCCTGGCTACAGCTTCTGGCTCTTATTCCGTTAGTGGTGTTTGCCCTTTGCAAATCACGCTTGAGTGAGAAAAGTAATTTGGGCAGTGGGTAATTGTGTAATTGCCCAATTGTCCGATTACTCAATCGCTTTTTCCCATGAGCAGTTCAGTTCTTGCACATGAGGCGTCCCCCACCGCCTCATGTGCACCTATCCCCAAGAACCTGACAGTGATTGCCATTCCTGTCGGGTCACACAAACCAGGAAGAGTGTGAGCGAGCAGACCTGGCCGGACCAACAAAATTTGCCGGGCTTTGTGTAATCAAGCACTTAAGGAGGAGTTTTATGAGCGCAGGTTTTTCCCCCCAGGCAGCAACCGTACAGATGGGTTTTGTCAGACGGTTTGGCGCAGTTAGTTTTGTGCCTTTGTTGGCGGTTGGCGGTTTGTTGTTATTGTTCTGGCACATCAGCCCCATTGCCTCGTTGGCGCAAGCGCCAGAAACGCCAAACGCCATCCGCTATGCGGCCCCTGGTGGCAGCGGGACGGCGTGTACGCAGTTGAATCCCTGTGCGCTGCAAACGGCCGTGACCTTTGCCACGAACGGGGATGAAATCTATGCTCTGGAAGGTACGTACACCAATGCTTCCAGTCAGCCGACCCTGAGCATTACCCGCAACGTCACCATCCTCGGTGGTTTTATTGCCCCTGACTGGGGTGGCCCCAATCCGGTTTTGCATCCCTCCATCCTTGATAGCGATGGCTCCAGCCGTGTCGTCCACCACTTTGGCAGCGCGACGGCCGTGTTAGACGGTTTCCACATCCGCAATGGCGGCAATATAAATTTAGGTGGCGGCGTTTACGTTCAAAACGGCGACCTGACCATTGACAACAGTTGGCTCTATGACAATGTGGCTACCGCTTCTGGCGGTGCTATTTTTGTTAGCGATGGCGCAACTGCCACCATTCAAAACAGTGAAATCTATGACAACAGCGCCCAGGGTGGCGGCGCTATTTTTGTCAGTTTTGGCGGCGCTCAAGCGGACATTTTGTTTAATGACATCCATCACAACAGCGCCAGCGGTGGCGCGGCCAGTGGGGGCGGCATCTTTGTCGCCAATGGCGGTGTGGCTTTTGTGGAAGGCAACTATATTCACCACAATACGGCCGGCCTGGGCGGCGGCGTCTACGTGAACGGTGCCACAACTACCCAAAACAACATGGTCTTTGCCAATACCGCCACCAACCAGGGTGGCGGCTTTTTTACCTTTAATATGCTTAATAGCTGGCATAACACCGTTGTGGGCAACAGTGCCGTCAATGGTGGTGGTGGCTTCAGCATCAATAGTGGTGGCAACGCAGTAGAAATCAGTCATACCATTGTGGCTTCCAACACCACCACTTCTCAGACAAGTGGTATTTACCACGTCAGCGGTAATGTAACGGGTAATTTCATCAACCTCTTTAACAATACCAGCGATGTTTCCTTCCCCACGACCATTACCGAGGACCCGATGTTCATCAACTACAGCGGGTTTCTGAACCTGCATCTGGCCCAGGGCAGCCCCAACATTGATGAGGCCGGGAACTCCACCGTTGCGCTGGACATTGACCGCCAGCCGCGTCCCAACCCGGACACCAACATCCCGGATATTGGCGCAGATGAGTTTTATCCTGATGTCGCGGCTTTCAGCTTCACGCCGGTCTTTACCCGAACCTTTGCCAATCGTGGTAGTTCAGCCAGTATTATCCACCTGCTCATCAATGAGAACACCACTCAGGATGATACCTACAGTTTCACCTGCTCTAATGATTTGGGATGGGGTATTCTTTGCCCCCTCTCGGAATTGGTGCCGGTCGGTCAGTCTGTAAACGTTACCACGCAAATCACTGTGCCTGGTTCGGCCACAGCATTGCAGGCAGCAAATACTATCATTACCGCTACTTCACAGGTGTCGCCGTCGCTTAGTCACTCTGTCACCTGGCAAACTGTTGTCAATCCAATTCCCGGCATTCAGTTTACACCCAGCTATTCTATCACCAACCCGCCTGGCGAGATCATTACTCTGACGCATACCCTCACCAATACCGGCGATGCCCCAGATATAGTGCATGTGGAAATTGTGGAGGACACATTTGGTTGGGCGCAATTAATCCCGGCCGATTCCCTCGATATTCCGTTGGGCATGAACGCCAGCGCCCAGATTCAGGTGCGCATCACCGTTCCGCCCAACGCGGCAGCCATTATCCCCAACATCACAACCATCCGCGCTACCTCGCAATATGACGACGCGGTTTTTGCCGAGGTAGAAGACCGGATACGCGCTGAGGAGACGGCCGGCACCCGCTATGTCTGGCCGGCCGGGGCCGGCGGCAATGATCTCAACAACAACTGTACGGTAGCCACGCTGCCCTGCGCCACAGTAGAACACGCCCTCGGCCAGGCGGTGACCAATGACGAGGTCAGGATCTCCTTTGGCACGTACACGGTGGCCGCTAACACCCAGATAAACGAGACGTTGTATATCTCTGGCAACTGGCGGCGGGATTTTGCGGAGCAGATTGAAAATGAGGCGACGATTATCCAACCTACAGGCGCTTTCCAGATTTTTACCCTGTCAGGGTCGTCCAACAACAGCAGCTTTGATAGCCTGATCTTGCGCAATGGGAGTGCGGGCGCGTTACGCGGCGGCGCGGTGACGGTGAATACAGGCGTTCAGGCCAATTTCAGCAACATTACTTTTGAGAATAACCAGGCGGAGCGTGGCGGGGCGCTGAATGTGGCTAACGGCGCATTGGCAATTGTGGAGCGCAGCCAGTTTAACAACAATACGGCCACATTCCGGGGCGGGGCCATCCATGTGGAGGGCGGCACACTGGCATTGCGCCAGAGCGCCTTTAACGGTAATGAGATTAGCGGCGGCGACGCCAACAGCGGCGGCGGCGCTTTATTTGTCCTCAATGGGTTGGCGATTGTGGAAAATACGTTGTTTAATGAAAACACGGCCGTGACCAACGGCGGCGCTATCCACGTGCAAAGCAGCAATACCAGCGTCAACTTCGCCACTATCGTCAACAACAGCGCCAACAACGGCGCGGGCATTTACGTCAATAACGGCGGCGGGCAGCCGTTCCGGTTAAACAACAGCATCCTGACCGGCAACAATGCCACCACCGGCGGCGGCGCACTGCATGTGCAGGCGGGCAGCATCACCGGTGAGTTTGTCAATTTCTTCAACAATAACCCGGCCGATGTTGGAACTATCAATATCACGCCTGTGTTCGATGACCCACCCGGTTTTGTGCCCGGCGACCCTGAATTTCATCTGCTGGCTAATTCGGCAATGGTAGACGCCCGTGGCCGCACTGAAGGCGATCCGGACAACCAGCTAGACGAAGACTTTGAAGGAGATAGCCGCCCATCGGACGAAGGGTATGATTTGGGTTATGATGAACTGGCCGGCTGTGCCGCCAAACGAGATGAGACCGTTTTTGGCAGCATCCAGGCGGCGCTGGAGATGGAAAATCCGCAAAGCGATCTCATTCTCGTTTCCGGCATTTGTCGCGGTGTTAATGCCATTGACGTGGATGGGCAAACCATCTTCCAGACGGTACACATTACCGGCACGACGGAAATCACCATTCAGGGTGGCTGGACGGGTGACTTTGAAGAGCGGCTGATTGAGGCCACTACCTTCATTGACCCCCAAGGCCAGGGGCGCGCCTTTTATATCAGCGGCCCTGTCAGCGTGACGTTGGAATACCTGACCGTCCAGAACGGCAGCGCCCTTGATCTGGGGGGCGGCCCGGCCGATCAGGATGCCGGTGGGCAAATTTATAATACAGAGGGGCAGGTGATGTTACGTGCGGTGACGATGCTTACGGGCACGGCCGTACACGGCGCGGCGTATTACCAGGACAGCGGCATCTTAAATACCGACCTGCTGGTGGCTACTGAGGATACATTTGAACTGCCCAACAATTCTGACGATATTCCCTTGCGCGGCCAGATAGTGGCAGGGACGGCCCAAAACGGCGGCGCTTTCCACATCAACGGCGGCGCGGCGACCATCAATGCCACCGAGATCATGTCGAACACGGCCGTGAACGGCGGCGCGATCTATCGTGCCAGCGGTGTGCTGACGGCCACCAATAACGTCATGGCCTTCAATAACGTCACCGGTGACGGCGGCGGCGTCTTCCACATAGGCACCAATCCGGCGCAGCTGTTACATAACACTTTTTACCGCAACACGGCCGTGAGTGATGGCGGCGCGGTCTACCGGCAAAGCGGCAGTGGCGCACTCACCATGCACAGCAACATCTTCCAGGCCAATGACGCCCTCATCGGCGACGCCATCCATGCCCCTCTGGGCACGGTTGAGAATTGGAACTACTTCTTCGGCCAGCCTGCATCCCTGGCCGGCGGCATTCAGCCCGGCGCTCAATCCATCTATGCCGCTACCCCGCCTGGCCTGCTCGACCCGGACAACGGCAACTTCCACCTGAGCAACGACGCCCCGGCCGTGGATAACGGCAACCCCAATTCACCCATCAGCCGTGACTTTGACGGCGACCTGCGCCCCTCCAACCAGGGGCCAGATGTCGGCGCAGATGAGGTCGCGGGCTGCCGTGTGGAGTTAAACGGCGTTATCTATGGCAACATCCAGGAAGCAATTGACAACGCCCAACCGGGTGACGTGATCAAAGTTTCTGGCATTTGTAGCGGTGTGCATGAATATGACACCGGCGGCCCGGCAGGTGGTTGCCGTGGCGACAACGGTATCATTTTAACCACCGTCCACATTGACCAGGATATTGTCTTGCAAGGTGGTTGGGATGAAGATTTCCAGGAACGCGGCGAAGAGGCGTCGGTTTTAGACGCCAATGGCCTGGGGCGGGTGATTTATATTGGTCAGGGGGTCTCCACGACCGTTGAAGGGTTCCATATCATCAACGGCGCACTCAGTGGTGTGAATGGTAATGGGGCCGGCATTTGTATTGACAATGCTACCCCCACTATTCGCCACAATGAGATCATGACCCACACCGCCACACGCGGCGCGGCCATCTACAGCGTCAACAGCGCCGCCCTGATAGACGGCAACCGCATCTATAACAGCCAGGCCTCCCTGAATGGCGGTGGCCTCTATGTCGCTTCCACCAGCGCGGTGGCCTCTCTGTTCAATAACTTCATCTATGACAACAGCGCCACCAGCAACGGCGGCGGTTTCTACAGCGACAGTGGCAATCACCTCTTCTGGCACAACACAGTGGTGGCGAATGTGGCCGCCCAGGGTGCAGGCGCGTATGTGGCCGCCGGTGCGCCGCAGTTCCGTAGCGCCATCTTCCTGAACAATGACTCGCCGGCCACCGATGGTGTGCATGGCGCAGGCAGTTCTGCCCCGACTGTCAATTACAGCAACTTTTTTGGGCAGCAGGTGGATTTGGGCGGCACGGCCGTTGGCGCTAACAATCTGACAGTAGACCCACAGCTTTCAGCGGCCTACACCCTCACCCTGGCCTCGCCCATGTTAGATGCGGGCGACCCGGCGTTGACGCTGGATCACGACTTTGAAGACCATCTACGGCCGTCACACCTCGGTTTTGACATTGGCGCAGACGAGATTGCCGGCTGTGTGGCCCGCAATCTGGCCGCCCCCGATGTGATCTACGGTAGTTTGCAGCGCGCCGTAGATGAGGCTGATCCCAATGCCGTTATCCAGGTAGACGGCGTTTGCCTCAACGCCCGCCCCCATCCGAGCAGTGGCAGCAGTGTGCAAAACCTGTTTGTAGACAAGGCGCTGACAATTGACGGCGACTGGCAATCAAACCTGGTGCCCAACAGCAACATTTCGGCTACCCTGAACGCGCTGGGCAACGGCCGTGTCCTCTACGTGGCCGCTTCAGGCGCGCTGACCCTTACCAACATCCACCTGTACAATGGCGATGCCAATGGCGCCGGGCTGGACAGTCATGGCGGCGGCGTCTACAACGCCGGTACGCTCTGGTTGGATAATGTGGTGGTGCTGGCTAACGACGCCGTTAACGGCGGTGGCATTTACAATGTGGGCAATCTGACTGCCCGCCGCAGCTTCATCCAGGAAAACCTGGCAGCTCAAGGTGGTGGTTTCTACAACAATGGCGGCACGGCCGTGCTCACCGACAAAAACCACCTTTCCAACAACAGCGTCACCGGCAACGGCGGCGCTGTGCATCAGGCCAATGGTGAACTGTGGCTGGATGGCAACCGCATCTACGAAAACGCCGCCCCTGTAGGCAATGGCGGCGGTGTCTATCTGGCGGGCGGCACCAGTAACGTTATCGCCGTGCGCAACAACTTCATCCACCAAAACAGCGCCTTCCGTGGCGGCGGCCTCTATAACCACAATACCAACGCCCCCATCTGGCACAATACCTTCTACGTCAACACTGCCGCCAACACACCAAATCAGGATGGTGGCGGCATCTTCAGCGCCACCGGCCAGCCGGTACTCATTCGCAGCAACATCGTTCATGCCAATCAGGGTTCCGGCATTCATGTCACCGGCCAGGCCAACCCGGACATTGATTTCAACAATGTAGTAGACAACCTGGCCAACAGCGTCCCGGCCAACTACACCGGCAGCGCCAGCGCCGGGCCAAATGACATCAGCGCCACGCCCAGCTACGTAAATGCTCTAGCAGGCGATCTGCACCTGCGCAGTTGGTCGGCCGGGGTAGATAATGCTGACCCGGCCGTGCCCTTTGCCAACGACATTGACGGCGACATCCGCCCCACCAATGGCGGCCCGGATCGGGGTGCGGACGAGGTCAACTCCTGCCTCATCCGCGTTATTGACCCCACGGACCCCAACCCAAATACCAGGGAGCATCTCTTTGGCGTTCTGCAATTTGCCATTGACTTTGCGGAAAGTTTTGCGCCTGGCCTGCTGCCCACCGTGGAAATTGCGCGTGGCGAGTGTGCTGGTGTACGCCAGGATAGCGAAACCGGCACCTGGCAGGTGGGCATTGTACGCGAAGACCTGGAATTTGAGGGTTCGCTGCGCCGCACCGATTTCCAATATGTGGGTGACTACACCAGCCAGGAAGTGGGTGCATTGAGTACACGCATCAACGCCGAATATGAGGGACGCGCCATTTACATTCACAACAATGCCAACCCCACCTTCTCTCGCATTGCCTTTGTCAACGGCAACGCAGCCGTAGCTGGTGGGGGTACAAATGGTGGCGCGATCCTGGTGCCGGGCAGCGGTAGCCTGCACCTGTTTACCACCTACGTCTGTGAAAGCACGGCGACCAACGGCGGCGGCATCTACTTCAGCGCCACATCGGGCGCGGCCCGCGATAACTACATCACCGGCACGACTATTGGCGAGTGCTGGGCCGCCCACGTGGAAGAAGACGAGAATGGTGCGGTGATCGTGGCTATACCGCTGCCTTACTTTGGCAACATTGCCAGCGGTAACGGCGGTGGCGTCTACAACGCCGGTGAACTGGATATGACCGACGTGGCGATGTACGTGAACGAGGCGGGGCAAAGTGGTGGTGCTGTGTACAACACGGCCGTAGACCTGCGCATCATCAACGGGCTGTTTTATAGCAACACGGCCGTGACCAGCGGTGGCGCAATCTTCAATACCGGTGTCGGTCTGGAGCTATATCACAACACCATCACCGAAAACGCTGCCCAAAGCGGGCATGGCGGCGGCATCCGTAATGAAGCCACCGGCTTTGTCCTCAACAGCAGTATCATAGACAGCAATCTGGCCCCCGCCAACCCTGGCGGTAGTGGTCTGAGTCACAGCAGCGGCAGCACAACGCTGGCCTACAACAACTTCTTCAATAATGAATCCACGGTGGGTGTTGGGTCAAACCATGTGGGTGGCGACCCTGACCTGCGTGGTTTCTACCCGGTCATCCCGCCGCGCACCTCGCCGGTGATTGATGAGGCCGACCCGGCGTTATTAGACCCCGGTGTGCCTGAACCCGGCGGCGGTTTCTACCCCATTGACTTTGACGCCCGCCTGGTGGAACGGCCCGATGGCGGCACCGTCCACCAGGCTACGCGCGCCTCCGATGTAGGCGCCATTGAGTGGTGGAAAGATTTCGGCTGTACCGTCACCCCCACACCACAGCAGCAAACGCTCACGCCGGGCGCTAACGTGGATTACGTCTTTTACGTCACCAACACCGGCTTCCCCTATCCACCCAACGACTTCCGGCATGGATTCATTGACACGATTGTCATTACCATGACCAGCACCGCCGGATGGGGCAGCCTGCAAGGCGGCAACGTGCAAATCTTCACGGATATGGATTGGAACGAAACAATACCGGTGACACTGACCGTGAGCGCCCCCATAGACGCCCAAAACGGGCAATCGGACACCTCTACCATCCTGTGCCAGTCACAAAGCCGCCCGGACCGCACCAATGAGGGGCGGGCCAACACCTTTGTGGGCCTGGTTTCCGGCGTCATTGTTTACCCGGCATACACCGCCGCCGCCCAACCGGGCGACGTACTCACCTTTAACCATACCGTGGAGAATGTGGGCAATGACACCGGCACCTTCAATATCTTGCCGAGCGCCGGCCTGCGCCATGCCAGCGCGGTGCTGCTGGAAAATGGGCAACCCGTTACCCAGACGGTGGCCACCCTGGCGCGTAACCAGACCAGGGATGTGTTGTTGGAAGTGACCATCTTGCAAACGGCGCTGCGGGGCGAGGAAGCCAACCCAGGCGTGATAGCCATAGAGGTGGGTAATGCGCAAAATACCGGCGCTGTGCAAAATGACATCCTGATTTTGGGCGCACCAGGGCCGCGTTATGTGGCCCCAGGTGGGCAAAACGACGGGAACAACTGCACGGATCCGTCTGTACCCTGCGGCACCATCCAGCACGCCATTTATGCGGCCGAACCGGGTGATGACATCTTTGTGGCCCAGGGCACGTATACCGATTTCATTACACGGACGATTGGCAGCGAGACGTTTACGCAAAACGTCCTCGTTGATAAATCGGTAAACATCTATGGCGGTTACAGCACCCTGGACGAATTTACTACCCAATACCCCATCACCCAGACGACGCGGCTGGATGGTGAAAATGTGCGCCGGGCCTTCTACATCACACCGGGTATTACGGTGACGCTGAGTGGCCTGTTTATCGAAAACGGTAATGCGTCGCAGCAAGACGGCGCGCCGCTGTTTGGCGGCGGCGTCTACAACCTGGGCGCAGACCTGACGATTACGGCTACCTTCTTCCTCTCTAATTCGGCCAGTTTTGGCGGCGCGCTTTATCAGGCTGATGGCTGGCTGGCCGTCAACAGTTCTGTGTTTGCCGCCAATGGCGACCTGAGCGCCAACTCCGTCTATGGTGCAGGTGGCGGTATTCACGTTGAAGGGGCTACGGCCGTGCTCGAAAACAATACCTTTGTTGACAACAGAGTGATTGGCGATGACAGCCCTGAAGGGTATGGCGGGGCGGTCTATGGCGGCAACGCTGCCGTCTTAACCGTGTTGAACAATATCTTCAGCGAGAACATTGCGGAGACGCCATTCGGCAGCGCGGTGTATGTGACCAGCACGGCCGTGATCACCGAAGATTACAACCTGTATTGGCTCAACGACGCCAACTTTGTCACCGGTACCAACAGCTTCAATGCGGAACCCGGTTTCCTGGACGGCTACTTCCACCTCTCTGCCACCAGCCCGGCGAAAGACACGGGCACGCAACTCACCTCACGGGCCTGGGAAGTGGATTATGACATGCAGCCACGTGTGATGGGGCCAACCATTGACATTGGCGCGGATGAACGGTTGCAAGTGCCGTCGTTTACCCTGCTGCCGATAACGGGCACGGCCGTGATCACTGCCGGGCAGCCCTACACTTACGAGCATCGCCTCACCAACACGGGTGATGTGACCGACACCTACTCATTGACGCTGCTCAATGTGGACGTGACGCCTGGCGGCAATTGGGATGTGGACATGACGCCCCCCGCCAACAGCGGCCTGCTGAACTCTGGCGAATGGATCACCATCACCCTGGTCGTTTCCGGCGATGTGCCCGGCGCGATCTTGCAGTCCATCATTACCGTCACCTCAGACAATTACCCGCTGACGGCCACAGCCACCAATACCACCACCGTCCGCTTTACGCCCGGTGTGGATATTGGAGGGGATGAGAGCGGCTCAACCGCTCCGAATGTGCCCATCGTCTACAGCCACACGCTGACAAACACGGGCACCGGCCTGGATCGGTATGAGCTGTACCCGATGATGGAAAACCCAGATGGCTGGGCGATCAGCATTGTGCCCACACAGACGGAGTTTCTAACTGAAAACGAGACGATGACCTTCACTGTAAGCGTGACGCCGCCTCCGGGCACGCCGCCGAATGTGGTACACACCTTATGGGTGGAAGCTGTATCGTTGAACACGGTCGGCATCTTTGCTGCCGATGCGTTGACCGACACGACGACAGTATTGGAAGCGGCGGGACTCTCTTTGCTGCCACCCACACACACCCAAACGATACCGGATGACAGCACGGCCGTTTACCTGCACACCCTACAGAATACCGGCAACATTACCACTACGGCCGATCTGGACATCAGCGGCATACCTGACAGTTGGGTGGTGACGGTGGAACCGGCCACTGTGAACCTGGCGCCGGTGCAAACAGCGCCGGTAACGGTAACGGTGACAGCGCCGCCCGGCAGCGGTGGCCTGGTGCATACCGCGTATGTGACGGCCACCGCCAGTGTAGACCCATCGGTGCAGGCGACGGCCGTGAACACCACCACCGTCCTCGTTCTGGCCGGCGTCCTCATTGAACCGGACAATAGCATTATCGTGGATCCACCCACAGTCGTTACCTTTACCCATACCGTTACAAACATTGGTAATGGCACGGAGACGTTTGACCTGACCTATGTGAACACGCTCACCTGGACAACGGTGGTGATCCCCACCGAGGTGACGCTGGCGCCCGGAGAATCGGCCGGGGTGGAAGTGGAGGTGACAGTACCTCCGGATGCGGTGCCCGATTCCCCCAATATCACCACGGTGACGGCTAGTTCGCGCAGCAATCCCAATATCTTCGATACGGCTATTGATGAGACGCGCATCCGGCAGGATCATGGCCTCATCTTCACCCCCAACCTGACCGGCACGGTTGATCCCGGCAATTGGATTGGTTACACCCACTGGTTGACGAATACGGGCAATGGCACGGACAACTTCATGATCACGGCCGTGACCGAAAATGGCTGGCAAACGATTACGCCGCCTACGGCCGTTACCTTGCCACCTGGCGAGGGCACACAGGTAGCCGTCTCACTGCTGGCGCCTGTTGGTGCGGCCGGCCGCACCGAGATTATGACGGTGACGGCTACCTCGCTCGTCAGCCCCACCGCGACAGCCTATGTTATTGACACCACCAACGTCACCGGGGAAGCGGGCACATTGGACGTGCAAATTGCCCCCGACCGGACCGGTTCTGGCGATCCTGGTGATACGTTGACCTACCTGCACACGGTCACAAATACCGGCGAAATTGCCGAGGAATTTTTACTCAGCATCACTTCTGTTGGTGGTTGGCCGGTAGGGGTGACGCCATTGTCTATCACCCTGGCGGTTGGCGAAGCGGGCAGCGTGGTGGTGACAGTGACCATTCCGCTGACGGCCGTTGTGGGCAGCAGTGATGTGGCCACCGTGTTGGCCCGCTCGCAGACAGACGCCAGCGTCTTTGATACGGCGCTGGATACAACAACGGTCGGCGGCGAACCCACCTACGGCGTCATCATTGCCCCGGACAATACCGGCTCGGCTAATGCCGGTGACACGGTCATGTACACGCATTGGGTGACAAATACCGGCAGCGGTACGGACACCTTTACCCTGACCACCGAGAGCAGCAATGGCTGGCTGACGCCCGATCCGGAGTCGGTGACGTTAGCGACCGGCGCTTCCCAGCAGATCACCGTGACGCTGTTTGTCCCGGCAGGGGCGATGACCACGACGGATGTGATGACGGTCACGGCCGTGTCCATCAACGACCCCGCAGCCACCGACAGCGCCTTTAATACCACGCAGGTGAGTGGGGTGTCGGGCACGTTGGGGGTCTTGTTAGACCCGGACAATGCGGCCACAGCCGGGCCGGGTGATGTGGTGCAATACCAGCACTGGCTGACGAACACGGGCACGATTACGGATGATTATGAGATCACGGCCGTGTCCAGCCTGGGTTGGAGTGTCATAACCATACCACCCTCCGGTGGGTTTGTGCGGGTGCCGCCCGGTCAGTCAGTCAGTGTGGTGGCGCGGGTGACGGTGCCCGGTACGGCGACGGATGGTATGGTGGATGTGACGACGGTGACGGCCGTGTCCCTCTCTGATAACAGCGTACAAGACTTTGCCAGGGACATTACCACCGTCCAGGTGGATATAACGCCGCCCACCATTTACCTGCCCATTATCTTGCGTCCCTCCACGACACCGACGCCTACACCCACGCCGACGGTCACACCGACCAGTACGCCGGTGACGCCCACGCCTACGTCCACGCCCTGCGCGCCGCCGACCAACATTGACCTGATCGTCACCCAGATTCAGGTGGTACCGGCGGCGCCCATCTCCGGTCAACCGGCGACGGTGTACGTCACCATTCGCAACCAGGGCACGCAGAATGTGCCCTTTGGCAACAACTTCTTCCTGGACTTCTATGTAGACCGGACGCCGCAGCCATATCTGGTGGGCGACATTGTCTGGGGCATTCAGGGCGCGGACATGACCGCCGGTACCAGCCACACCTATGAAGGGCAATACACCTTTGGCGGCGGCGCGCACCAACTGTGGGCGCAAGTGGATACTGATCAGCACGTGAATGAGTGCCCCAACGAACACAATAACAACTTCGGCCCGGTGAACATCAATGTGTCGGGTGCGATTATTGAAGGTTTGCTCACACAACCGCAGTATGGCCCACGCCAGACGCCAGAGCCGGTGCTGCCCACCGGTACGCCGACGTCCACGTTGCCACCGACGGCTACGGCTACGCCAACGCTGCCGCCATTCACACCCACGCCCACGCCGTCTTCCCCGCCCCCGGCGCAAGCGACGCCACCGGCGCAAGCGACGCCCACATTGCCGCCGCCGGACATTGAAGAGGCGCTGCCGACGGCCACACCCACGCCATAACAGTAAAAAAGGGTGGTCACAACTCTGTGACCACCCTTTTTGTATGTAGTAGGCGATTTATCGCCGTAAAGATAAAGAGGCGATGAATCGCCCACTACAAACTGAGTTACTTGATGATGACCTGCACCAACGGCCGTCGCCCCGTCTCCGAATAGAGATAACGCGAAATGGCATCCTCAATTTTGGTGCTGAGTTTGCCGCCGCCATTTTCTTTGTGCAGCTTGATCACCCGGTCTATCGTTTCCTTTGCCCCGTCCACAATTTCCACGCCATCGCGCATATCCAGGAAACCACGTGACAGGATTTCCGGCTCACCGGTCATAGCACCGTTCCCGTTCAGGGTGAGGAAGGCGAAGAAGACGCCGCCCTGTGACAGCAGTTCGCGGTCGCGCAGCACCGGCCAATCCACTTCACCCACGCTGCCGCCGTCCACAAAAATGTAGCCACCCTTCAGCCGGGGCATAATGGTCAGGCTGTCCTGGCTCAGTTCTAGCGGCGTACCGTTTTCGATGACAGCAATGTTTTCGCGGGGGATGCCTAACTCTTGGGCCATGAGGGCGTGTTGTTTCAGGTGCCGCAGTTCGCCGTGGACAGGCACCAGATATTTGGGGCGCACCAGGTTGATCATCAATTTCATTTCTTCCTGGCTGGCGTGGCCGGAAACGTGGACGTTGGCGATGCCTTCGTACAGCACGTTGGCGCCACGCCGCAGCAGTTGGTTGATGGTGCGATAGACCAACTCTTCGTTGCCGGGGATGGGATGGGCGGAAAAGACCACCGTGTCCCCTTCCTGGATTTGCAGCCTGTTATGACGGCCGCGCGCCAGTTTGCCCATGACGGCCGATGGCTCGCCCTGGGAACCGGTGGCCATGATGGCCACGCGGTGCGGCGGCAGGGAGGTGGCGTCTTCAATGTCAATGAGCGTGGCTTCGTCAATGTCCAGGTAGCCGAGGCGCTGCGCGATTTTGACGTTTTCACGCATGGAGCGACCGGTGACGGCCAGGTAACGGCCGTGTTTGACACACATATTGGCCACCTGCTGGATGCGGGAGATGAGCGAGGCAAAAGTAGCCACGATAATCCGCCCCTGAGCATTGCGGAACAGGTCGTCGAACGCTTTGTCAATCTCTTTTTCTGATTTTGTCCAGCCGGGGCGGTCGGCATTGGTGCTGTCGGCCAGCAGGGCCAACACCCCCCGCGCCGAGAATTCGGCCAGCTTGGCGAAGTCCGGCGGCCAGCCGTCGGAGGGTGTATGGTCAAATTTGTAGTCGCCGGTATGCACAATCAACCCGGCGGGGGTGGTAATGCCAAAGCCCACGCAGTCCGGGATGCTGTGGGCCACATGAAATGGCTCAATGGTGAAGTGACGGCCCAGGTGGAATTTGTCGCCCGCTTCGATGGTGTGCATCTCGATCTGGTTTTGCAGTCCGCCCTGGCGCAGCTTGACCTCGGTGAGGCCGGCCGTGAGTGGGGTGGCGTAGATCGGCGCTTTAATGTCCTGCATCACGTGGGGGACGGCGCCGATATGGTCTTCGTGCCCATGGGTGATGAGAACAGCCAGGATGTTGTCCAGCCGCTCTTTGAGATAGGAATAGTCGGGGATGATGGCGTCTACGCCAAGCATGTCGTTTTCGGGAAACATGATACCGGCGTCTACGACGACGATTTCATCTTCATACTCGATAGCGGTCATGTTCTTGCCAATTTCGCCACATCCGCCTAAAGGGATAATGCGTACTTTAGGGTGCATAGGTTCTCCTGAGGCCGTGATCCGTGAAACGTAACCCGTGATCCGTAAACCGATAACAGATTACCGATAACGGAAATACAGCCTCTTATAAAAATGTTGTTTAATAAAAGTGGTCTTTACCGGCAAGTCTGGGCAGAGGCCGCTGCCACCAGGATAGTGGTGGGTGGGCCGGCGTCCGCCTTATACGCGCAATACGAGCCAGGCGATAAATATCAACAGAATCATAAAAACGGCCAGGAATCCGGTGTACAGCCAGAGGAAGGAGCGGTGAGGTTGGGTGGGGGCATAGTGGGCGCGGGTCACGGCCGTGTCTGCCGCACCCTTGCTCTCTGCCGCCCCATACCGAATGACCACCACCGAAATGTTATCCTCGCCGCCGCGCTGCCGCGCCAATTGCGTCAGCAGGTCGGTGGCTTCATCTGGGGGCTTTTGGCCGAGGATGTCATTGATTTCCCTGTCAGCCACATGTCGTGTCAGCCCATCAGAACAGAGCAAAACGATGTCTCCGGGCAGCAGCGTCAGTGTAAACAAATCAATTTTAGGTTTGTTTTCTGACCCCAGACTGTACAGGATCACGTTTTTGCGGGGATGGGACTCGGCTTCGGCCGCGGTAATGGCCCCTTCTTCCAGCAGTTTGGCGACCAGACTCTGGTCTCTTGTAATTTGTTGTATTAGTCCATTTCGCCAATGATATGCCCGGCTGTCGCCGACATTGCCGATAAAGACCTGATTTTCTTGTAATACGGCCGTGACCATCGTTGTGGCCATGCGGCTGTTATTGTTGCGTTCAGCTACAAGCTGGCGCAGGTCGCTGTTGGCGGCCTGCATGGCATCCAGCAAACGGCGACCCCAATCCGGTTCTTCACTGTTCTCCACAAAGTGTGCGATCATACGTTCGCTGGCGAAGTGGCTGGCGACCTCACCCGCATCCGCGCCGCCGACGCCATCGGCTACCAGATAAATCCACCCATTTTGTGCTAAATCTTGTGAATCAACCGGCTCCCGACAGGCAATGTAATCTTCATTGTGTTCCCGGACCAGTCCGGTGTCTGTCGTTAAATGGGCTGTTATTTGCCCAGGTTCTGCCATGCCAGAAACTATATACACAAATGGGCAACAGGGCAACCCTTACTTCGGTGGGGATAATGTACGACAGGGGTGATGAGGGGTGGGGTGAGGGGGTGAGGGGGTGAGTAAGCGCATGTCCCGGCGTGGCTCGTTGCTTTGGGGCGGCACATCTTTAACCATAACCATAACCGTAACCAAAGATAGAGGACAGGACGACCATGATTTCGCTATGCTTACACAAAGAGGTACGCCATGTTAGCACATCTACAACAACGAGTGGAAGAAGTATTAGCGCCGGTACAGGCAGCCAACCTGTCTACCTCTGGGCCGGCCGGGATTCAGTCCCGTGTTTTTCCCTGTGAGGCCATGGGCATGTGGCTTTATTTGCTGGTGCCAGGCACGTCTGACCAGTTGTTTAACCTGGAATATGAACCAACGGCCGTTGTCAGCACCAAACAATGGCAAATGTACGGCCGTGGCTATACCATACCTTTGTCTCAAGCGCCGCCGCAGTTATCCTTACCCCGCTCAGCCGACGCACCCGGATGTGTGCTGGTAAGAATTGAACCGGCGCGCCTGCAAATTAACCACTCCCAGGGCTGGGGATATGGCGAAACAATTGATATAAACGAATAGGAGCGGTTATGAATACGAAAACGGCCGTGACCCAACAATTCGCCCGCCACGTTTCCTCTGGCAAGGTGGCCTTCTTCCGGCAAGCCGACATTGATTTTGTGCTGGGCGCGCGCCAGGGTGTGTATATCTGGGATTGGGACGGGGAAAAGCAGTTGATTAACTGCCACTGCAATGGCGGCGTCTTTAACCTGGGCCACCGCCATCCGGTCATCATTGCCGCCTTGCAAGCGGGGCTGGAAACGTTAGACATTGGCAACCAACACTTGATCAGCCAGCCACGCGCAGCATTGGCCGCCAAACTGGCCGAACTAACGCCAGAACGGATGACCTACACCGTGTTTGGCGTGGGCGGCGGGGAGGCGGTTGATCTGGCGATCAAAGTGGCGCGTGGTTACACCGGTCGCCAGGAAATCATCTCGGTCAAAGGCGGCTACCACGGCCATACCGGGCTGGCCCTGGCAACGGGGGACGAGAAGTATTTTCGGCCATTTGGCGGGCGGCCCGCCGGTTTCCGGCAGATTCCCTTTGCCGACCATGAAGCGATGCAAACGGCCGTGACCGACCAAACCGCTGCCGTCATTCTGGAAACCATCCCCGCCACTTCTGGTATGCCCATCCCCCCACCCGACTATTTGCCCCTGGTGCGCCAGCTTTGTGACCGACACGGGGCGCTGCTGATTCTGGATGAAATTCAGGCCGGATTGGGGCGCACCGGCAAATTGTGGGCATTTGAACATTTCGGTGTAGAGCCGGACATCCTGACCATTGGCAAAGGGTTATCCGGTGGCATTTACCCCATCTCCGCCACCTGTTTCCGCACCGAGTTGGAAACCGTTTTTCAGCGTGACCCCTTCATCCACATCTCCACGTTTGGCGGGGCCGAAATTGGCTGCATCGTAGCCCTCAAAGTGCTGGAGTTGTCATCAGACCCCGCCTTTTTAGCGCACGTCAATGAGATGGCGGCCATTTTTACGGACCGGTTTGTCGCTTTCCAGGCGCAGTATCCGCTGTTGGTGGGGCTGCGCCAGAAAGGGTTGATGATGGGCATCGAGATGGCCTATGATTTTTGCGGGCCGCTGTTTACCAAAGTGGCTTACGACAATGATTTGCTGATTGTGTATGCGGACAATGACCGGCGGGTGGCGCAACTGCTGCCCCCCTTAATTGTGGATAGGACACTGGTTGAAGAAATTCTGGAGCGCCTCAATCGGTCGCTGGCGCAGCTAGACCATATTGTGAGGCAGATAAGTGGTTGATTTAGCGGTGGATCGGGCCGCTTTGCAGCGGTTTGAGGATCTGTTTAATCCGTCTCAGCCGGAAACTGGCCCCCTGCCGGCAAAGGTATTGGGCTACGGCGAAATCAGCACCGTGCTGGCCATTGACAGCCTGTCGCCGCACCTGGCCTTTAAGCGAATGGCGATGTTTGAGACGGAGTCAGAGGCCGCCGCTTACACAGTGTTGTATGCGGAAGCGATGGCAATACTGACAGGGGAAGTAGGGCTGCAAACTGTGCCCGGTGAGTTGATTCAGATTCGGGGGACCAACGGCCGTCCCATCATCTACCTCGCCCAACCCAAACTCAATCCTCAGGCCATTGCCAGCCGGGCCATGCATCTGTTGACGGCGGCAGACCAGGTGCGGTTGTTCACGGCCGTGCTGCACGAAATTTGCCGCGTCTTCGCCTTCAACCAGGCCCAGGACGGGGTGTTGGCCCTGGGGCTGGATGGGCAAATGTCCAATTGGGTGGTGCGCGATTTTGCGGGCGCAACGCTGCCGGAACCCATTATTTTGGAATTTCTGGATACCAGTTCCCCGTTGGTGCAGAAAAATAGGGTGGAGCAGTTGGATGCGGAACTGTTTTTGCGCAGTGCGCCGCCATTTTTACGCTGGCTGCTGCGCTGGCTGTTTTTGCAGGATGTGGTCACGCGCTATTATGATGCGCGCAAAGTAAGCATTGACCTGTTAGGTAATCTGTATAAAGAGCAATTGCCCGATCTGGTGCCCGCGTTTGTCACTATAACCAACCAGATTTTGCAGGAACAATTTCCCCAGGTGGCGCCAATTACGGTAAAAGATGTCGCCGCCTATTACCGGGAAGACGCCATGATCTGGCGGGTGTATCTCACCTTTCGCCGGTTTGACCGCTGGCTGCATCGTCTTTTCCGCAAACCCTACCCCTACGTGCTGCCCGGCCATATCAAACGTTGAAAGTGGCAGATCGGAAACCCTTTCCGATCTGCCACTTTTGATGGGGAATCAACCCTTCAATTTGGGATGGCGGGCCGCATCAAACAACAGCCAGCCGCCAATCAGGATCAAGATGAGGGCGACCATGCCGCCCGGTACTTCCTGGACAAAGGGGGAGACGGCGCCCAATAGCAGCAGCGCCGCCGCCGGGTATTTGGCCCAGTCGGTAGGGTATACGTCGCGCCGCAACCAAAGGTAGATGAAGGGCACGGCCGTGCCCCAAAACGTCACCAGCGCCAGCAAACGCCCGCCCCACGATTCCGCCTCCACCGCGCCGGCAAGCAAGGTAACAATCGCCAACGTCAGCATGATGCCGCCGGGGATAATGGCCCACCACTGCTTGGGCACACGGACGAAGACAAACAGGAAGGGCAGGCTGATCATCAGCAGCACGAAAGCGCCAATCCAGGTCTCCGGCGCCTGATTGACAAACAGCAACAGCACCCCCAGGCCACACAGGATGGCGGCGGGGATGAGCGCCCACCAGTTGGCCCGATTGAGCAAATACACTGCCAGGAAGGGCAGGCCAATGCCAAACATGACCAGCGACCCCATTAACTCGCCGGAGATGACGTCACTGAGCAGGATGACGGCCGTGAGCACGGCAAACACCCACCCCGGAATCAGCGCCCACCAGTTGGCTTTCCGGTCAATAGCAAAAACCAGCCAGAATGGCAACCCGACCAGGGCCATAAACAGACCGCCAATCCAGACACCCTCTGCGCCTCTGTCCGCCAGGAACACGACGATGGCCAGCCCGGCAAAAATGCTTGTCGGAAACAGCCAGCCCCAGGCTTCACGGCCGTTCGCCAGATATGTCACCAGGAAAAGGATACTGGCGGCAGCAAAAATCCCGCTCCATACCAGCGGCCCAAATTCGGGCAGCCACCCCATCGTTTGCAGCAGGTAAAAGCCGCCAAACAAGATGAGGACAACACCCCACACCAGATTTACTCGATTACCTTTCATGATTTTCCTCCAAGAGGAGCAGCGCGATTTGAAAAATCGCGTTACTCCTTTACCATAAATTGGTTATTGGATTCGGCAATGACTGTGCCATCGGCGTCTTTGGCCCAAACCGTCCAGCTATAGCTGCCCGGTTCCAGGGGAGTGGTGACGGCAAAGCTGGTTTCTTTGGTTTCTTCATCAGCGATGATTACCGGCGGGTAAGCATCGTCATCTAATAACACAACCTGATAGTTAACGGCATCAGGGTATGGTTCCCATTGCAGGATGGGTTTGTTGTCTACCGATTCACCATTGGCGGGCCACACGGCCGTCAACCCATCTTTCACCCGGAAGAAGGTATGCACTTCGCCGATCACCTCGCCATTGGCGTCTTGGGCCTGCACCGTCCAGGTGTAGCGCACGCCACCCGGCAACGGCGGCGTCACCGGCATCACGCCTTCGGTGGTCGTTTGCCGAAAAACCGTTTCCCCAGAGTCGCCGTTGACGATAATGACCTGGTATTGGGCCGCTTCGGGGAACGCTTCCCATTGCAGCACCGGCTGGGCGTCTACCGCTTCATCGGCGCCCGGCCAGATGACGGCCACATTTTGCTGGTCTGCCGTCATATTGCCAGAGGGTTCGTTGCCGCCGGTGGCTGAACAGCCAGCCAGCAGCAAGAACAGTAATAATGCAGTCACATAGCGTAACATCGTGTGTTTGCCTCCTGAGATGGGCTACGGCCGTTGCCGCACACTGCCCACCCCGTTAATTTCTTGCGTCACCGTGGGGTTGCCGATGTATTCCACACTGCCCAACCCGTTGATGGTGACATCTAAACTATCACTGACCTGAACGACGGCCGTGCCCGCACCGCTGCTTTCGATGGTTGCCTGCTGGCTGGCCAGTTCGGCAGCCTGATAACTACCCGCGCCGCTCAGTTCCACCGTCTGGCTGTTGGTCTGCCCGGAGACGGTGATGCTGCCCGCGCCGGGCAGCGTCACCTGCCACCTGTCGGTATCCAGGTTGCTGATGTTCATGCTGCCCGCGCCGGACAATTCCACGGAATCGAGTGCGGCAGCATCAATGTGAAAGGTCAGCTCGCTAACATCCGTGAACACAACGCCTTCCGTATTTCGGATAAACAGGGTGTCACCTCTGACTTCCGTGAATACGTGTTCCATGAAGTTATCATCGGCGGTGACGGTGAGCGTTTCGCTGCCGTTTTGGTCAATGATGACCTCGCCAAAACCTTGCAGGGTCACGGCCGTGAAGCCACTCACCTCCCGCGTTTCCGTCACCACATTGCCGGAGCCGGACACAATTTCGGCCCCACCCACACGCCCAAAAGGGCCGGTGCAGGCGGCTAATGCGGCGGTCAATAGAGCTATCACCATCGTCCAAAAGTAAGTTTTTGTTCGCATCATATCTCCAATAGTGGCTGGTTGCTGGTAGCTGGTGGTTAGTTGTTTGTGTTCATTACCGGCTACAAGTCACTTGCCACTGGCAACTGTTTTTATAGCATGTCATATCGTGAAAAGTGTGTCATGTGACCAAAATCATATGGCAGGCTAGACAAAAGTACCTATCCGTGCGCTAATAGTTTGCAATCTTTTGCGAAGCGCTTTGCTCGATCATCAGGATGCTCGACCCTGACATATGCTCACAGGATAGGGGAGAAGGGGTACGGTCGTCGTCTATCCAAAGTTATAACCGGGGTTATGTTTTACTGACGGACTTGTCACGGCACAGGTGGTTTCTTTCTCGGCGGCTTTTTCTTGATCAAGCTCTTTGTCATGAAAGAGAACGCCTCAGGCGCTCTGGGCAGAAAATACCGCAGAATTCCGCCAGCCAGGTGCATACCGGGCTGAGCGGCAAGAGCGGTATAAGCGGCAAGAGCGGCAATTAATCTAAAACCACGGGCATCATTCTGGCGATGCGGCAACTGTTATCAATTTCATTGCCCAGTTTCAGGTTCTTTCCAATGGAAATCCCATAGCTATAAAAATCACGATAAAGCTGATCCTGATTGGCATTGGCTAATTCTTTCAGGCTTCCATAACCCGCCCCAATAATATTGGAGATGGTTGCTTGAGCCGCCCACGGTATGCGTGAGAAATCTGCTCTGTTAACCAATTCATTGATTATCTCTTCTGGTACGCCACTGCTTTTGGCTAACGTGTTCCTGAGCGCAGGAGTAAGCCCTTGTTGCAGAATATCCAGGTTCGTTCGGATCCCCCGGCCCCGCAATTGTTGAATAGCTTCCATTAATGGTGAATGATTGCCGACTAATCCACTCAACAACTTTTTCGCGGGTATGAACCAGTAAACGAGATACTTTAGCACGGCCATAAGTTCTTTCGCCTCAATGGTTCTCCGTTCAGTGAATGCTTCAAACGCTTCCGGTGTGCCTAACTGCCTTACCAAATCTTGAATGTCCACTACACCTGCTTGATGAAGACACTTGAAAGCATCAATCAATCTTTGGGCATATTCTGGGTAGCGGTTGCGTGTGTCTTCTCCCAGCAAACGCTGTGTATATTCGGCCATTTCGAGCATGGTGAAATTATATGTCTGGCAAACAAATGGATGGGCAAAAGCATCTTGCCAGCGTCGGCGCAAATCATCATAATCCTTGATGGGACGCATTTCTTGTTGCATTTCACTCCAATTGACTGGCATATTTCACCTCCGTAACTTCTTAATCCTGCTACTGACGTACACAGTTTTCATTGCAACCTACTTCCTTCTGGATATGGCGATACTTATCAAGCCGAGCAAACCAATCCCTATCGCCCCAGCAGTAGCGTAGTCCCCTTCGGCAAACAGAAACATCAGAACTGCTATGATCACCAAGACTACACCAACGATAAAACGTGACCTGTTCAACTGTAATCCTGTCATTTCTGACCTCCTTGAATTTGCTGCCCAACAGCGGCGGCTCTGGCGAAGCGTTCCGGTGCTGTCATTTCCTGGAGCAGCTTCATCACCTCGTCGAACAAGCAGAACAATAGGATGACCCATCTGTCGCGGCCGCGCGCTGTGCCCCGCCAGGCTGAGAGGGAGAGGAACAGAAGCGTCAGAACGACAAAGAGCGCCTCCGTCCTGGACGATGACAGTCGTTCTTCGTAGATGTTCTTAGTGGGCACAATTACCTCTCACGGTTGACTGCTCGCTGTTGCTTCGCGCAGTATTAATCTACAGAATAACAGATGGGGGGTACGGCCGTCGTCTAACTTAAGTTATGGTTGAACGCGCCACTGCCCACCCGGCCGGCATCCACCCACGCCAACCACGCCCCCTGTGTATCCGACCGCAAGCTGAATCCAGGCAGCATACGGCGCAAAAGTCAGCAGGGCGTAGGCGGGCGCGAAGCGCCAACGTCAGGCGCAGAGCGGCCAGGTTGTGACTCTATTCGGTTATGCGGCTCTTGTGCCCCAACTGGGCGCAAAGAGTAGCTTGCAGGGCAAGGTCATGCGCCGCAGATTCTTCGTTGCACAGGACAACCACGGCACAGTTATTCTCCGGCAATAGGGCCAGGAAGCAGGTCCAGCCGAAACCCCCACCGCCATGCCCGACCGTTCTGGCCCCCGCAAAGTGTCCTAAAGTCCAGCCCAGGCCCATCTCTTCCCGGAAGGGCGGGTCGCCGCGCTGCGCCACAGATGCCCACATCTGTTCGTAGCTGGTCGGCGTGAGGATGCGGCGATCCTGGAAGATACCCCGATTCAGGCAGGTGATGGCCCAATGGCACATTTCCACTACACTGGAATGTAAGAAACTGGCCGGGGCGTCGGCGCGGTGATAGGGGTAGATTGGGTTGACGATCATCTCTGGGACGCGCAGGTGCGGCACAGCCAGCCGGTCTGGCGACACAGACGGGAAGAAACAGGTGCTTTCCGGCATCCCAGCGGGGCGCAGGATGTGCTCTTCCATGTAATCCTCGAAGGTCTGGCCTGACACTGTGGCGATCAGGTATCCCAGGACGTTGTAGGCGATGTTGCTGTAAGCGAAGCGCTCGCCCGGCGCGGCGATCATTTTGCGGTCTGCCAGGGCGCGCACATAGCGTTCGGCGGCGCCTTCATCGTACTCAGGGTTTGCCACCAGGTAGTCATACTCGTCTTCGTCCATATCGGGCATCCCGGAAGTGTGGCTGAGCATCTGCCGGAGGGTGATGTGGGTGTAGCGTTCGTCGGCCAGCCGAAAATCGGGCAGGTAGTGGACGAGCGGCGTATCCAGATGCAGTCTTCCCTGCTCGACCAGTTGCATCACGGCCGTAGCCACAAAACATTTGGTGATGGACGCCACGCAGAAAAATGAATCGGGGGTCACAGGGACGCCGGTTTCCAGGCTTTGCACGCCCAAGCCGCGGGCGTAGACGATCGCGCCATCCTCGACGATCCCCACCCCCAGGCCGGGGATGCCCCAACGGGAAATGATTTCTTGGAGGGCACGATCCAGTTCTTTTTTGTTTATCATCGCCCTTGCTGACTCCTTCCGCTCATACCGCGCAGGCGTTGTCGAGCAACGTCATGCGGTGGGGCTGGTAGTCCAGTTTGCGTAGTCATGTTGACCGATTTCAGTTGATAACCCTGAGTGAGGCGATGATCATCTCGCCCACATATTGGCTCTTGCCTTCCAGGCTGAGTCCAGGCTCGCAGTGACTGCCCACGCTGAAGATGAACCCGAATTCCAGGTCGCCGCGCGTGATATTGGGCTGGTTTTCTGCCTGGTGATACCAGATCGAAGTGACTTCACCTGTCGGACACCAGAAGCCAGCGCAGCGCCGGTTGATCGGCAATATCCAGCGTCCCTTGCTGGATGAATTCACCCTCGCCCACACCTGTTGGCCAGAGGGGAACATCTTCACCAACACGGCGGAAGGTCATGCGGATGTTCTCGCGCCCGGCAACTACATCTGGCGCAATTTCTTTGGGATGTAGGTTAACGGCATGGTTCATCAAGGGATTGTTTGTCGTGACCTCTTCCACCACCCACTCTTCGGGGAGCATGATCGAGAAGTTGTAGATTGGATGGGTGTACGTCCACCAGCCTTGATAATCAGCAGGGTTAAGCGGCATAGCTGTTGGAATCTCGGTGGGGGAAGGCGTCTCTACGCTGTGCGCAGCGGGGCTACACTCTCCACGAAAGTAGGCCCACTCCTCACATTCACTGCCATCGGTGAAGATACAAACGCCAGATTGGCTACCATCCTCTGCGGTGCGGATTTCAGATTGGTATCCCTGCTCCTGGCAAAAAACCGAGGCTGGATTGGGCATATTTGCCTGTGGAGTTGCTGTGGGGACGACTTCTGCACCCGGTGTGGATGGCGGTTGCGTTTGAGGCGCGGTGCAAGATGCGAGCAAGATCAAAACAATGGTGAAGATCAGGAACTTTTTCATGTGGATCTCCTGTTTTGTGGCCTGCTTATGCCTGGCGTCGGCGCAGGCGGAGCGAACCCCAACCGCCCTCGCCGCCAACGCGAATATCCCGCCTCTGGAAAAGCTGCCAGGACACGGCCGTTAACAGCAGCGTAACGACCACAGCCCCGGCCAACCAGCCCCATTCCAGCCCATGCACCGCCTGCCCGCCCTGATAATAGTAGAGCGGCGTCAACTTGACGATTATTTCCAGATTGTCGTTTAGCCGGTAGAGACCCATGAACAGATAGTTGCCCACCAGAAGCGCGCCTGTCAACATGCCCGCCAACCGCGCTGACGGCAACCAAAAACTCAACAGCAGGGCCAGGGCGCCAAACAAGAGAAGCTGGGCCAGCAGGGGAATAAATGGGAGCAAAAATTGTCCCCAGGTTAAATCAAGCTGCGTCTGGCCGCTGGGGATGACCCAGCACAACCAGCAAACGAGCAGGATGATGGCGGTGGCTGCGGCCAGCGCCAGCGCCCGGCTGGCAAACAGCGCCGTGCGGCTGATGGGGTGGGCCAGGATCAGGTCAAGTAAGCCCCGCTCCTCATCGCCGACCAACATGCCGGCAGCCGCCCCAATGACAAAGATGCCCAGAATTACCGTCATATAGGCAAAGAAATAGGCGTCCAGGTAGCCGGCCGGCGTCATGATTTCAAACATGTCGGTCACGCCGATAAAGGCCATCATTTCCGCTGGATAGGCTCCAAGCAGTTCCTCAAACTCGAACACCTCCAACACGGTGTCATACATGAAGACCATCATCAGGCTGTAAAGCCCCACGCCAATGCTCCAGCCAATAATGCGCCCCCGCAGGCGACGCAGCGCATGCTTGAATTCAGCCCACATATTGCACCTCCTCCGTGGCCTTTTCGCCTTCGTAATAGGCCAGGAAAACCTCTTCCAGCGACGGCCGTTCCGTTTCCAGATCACTGACGGGATAAACGGCCAGCGCCTTGATCAGGCCGTCCAATTCCCCTTCCACCTGCACTGTGGCGTGCAGATCATTCTGCGCCAGCAGCGAGACGCCGGGCACATCGGCCAGCGGCGACGGGTTGACCGCCTCCTGAAAACGAATGCGGATGCGGCGCAAGGCCATACTGACCAACTGGTGGGGTTCGGCCTCTTCCACAATCAGCCCATCACGAATAATGGCGATGTGGTCGGCAATCGCCTCCACTTCGCTGAGAATGTGGGAGGAGAAAAAGATGGTTGCGCCTGCTGCCCGCGCCTCTTTCAGCAGCCGGTAGACCTGCTGCTGCATCAGTGGGTCCAGGCCGGCGGTTGGTTCATCCAGCAGCAACAGTTCGGGGCGGGACATGAGCGCCTGCGCAATGCCCACCTTTTGTTTGTTGCCTTTGGACAGATTTTTAATGGGTGTGGTCAGATCCAGGTGCAGCCGTTGGGCCAGTTGGCGCACGAAGCTCCAATCGGTCTCGTTGCCGCGCAGACTGTTGAAGTAGCGCAGCGTTTGTTCGGCCGTATAGTTGGAATCCAGATTTAGCTCGCCCGGCAAATAGCCAACGCGGGCGCGCACCGCCACCGGGTCAGCCTGGGGGTCCAACCCCAAGATGCGGATGGCGCCTGCCTGGGGCCGGATCAAATCCAGCAGGCAGCGGATGGTGGTTGTTTTGCCGGCGCCGTTTGGCCCCAGAAAGCCAAAGATTTGCCCTTTCGCCACGGCCAGGTCTACGCCATGCAGAGCCTGCACCTGGCCATATGCCTTGGTGAGGCCGCTGGTAGTAATAGCCATTGTGGGACTCATTTTTCTTCTCCTTTGCTTGAAGATACGACCGGCGAAACAGTGGAATAACGGCCGTTTACACCGTCGTTGCCTTCAGCGCTTCCTAAAGGTGGCTTCGGAGCAGTATTGACTGCTCGTTGCTCCTACGCACCGTATCAAATTAAAGATTAACAGAATGGGATGACGGCCGTCGTCTAACTAAAGTTATGTTCCGAGTTTTTATCTGGCAGCGTCAAACCAGTTATGTGACCCACTATGGTCACAGTGGGACATTTCCATAGAGTTGACGGCACAGGGAAAAGGGTTTACTGTTAAATTGAATGAACCGTATTACTTCATGGAGCGCCCTTCAAATTATCATTATCAACTGGCAAAAACGGTTGTTTACACCAAAGGTAAACGCCATCATTCGTTCAACCCAATATCTGCACAATATAAGGAGATAACATGAAACGCAATGCTCTTCAGATTATTTTTGCTCTTTCGGCAGTAATTGTTCTGAGTATGGGGCTGATTTTGCTGACGAACGGCCGTTTAGCACAGGTAACGGCGCAGGAAACTCAGGAAGTCTGGCTGAGCAGCGCCGAACCCCCGGCAGGCGTAACTGTAGACAGTTATTCGCCCCCCGATATGCCACCACCAGCTAACCAGGACATCAGCCCGTACACACCAGATGCACCGGACGCCCTTGTATCGTGGCGGGTTATTGGCTCTGCCTTAAAACCACGCGAAAACAACGTTTCTTATGCTGCTGACGGTAATGGAAGCTGTACTTACGTTACTTCAGGCAGCACCTTCACCACGTGGAATATAACCCCGATGCTCCCTCAAGGAGCAGTAGTGGATACAGTGCGGATTTATTATTACGACACCAGCGCCAGTAATTCTACTGCCTGGTTCACGGTATATGATCTGTATGGAGCAATTGTTCAAGAGTGGAACGTCAGCACATCCGGGAACTTTGGCAATGGCTTCAATGATACCGCTGCTATCAACCACACCATTGACCACTCGCTTTACGCCTATTTGCTGAACTGGCGTCCGAATGTGATCGGTTCCACAATGCAATTGTGCGGTTTTCGCATTTTTTACACGCCGCCGCCTTTTGGCCTGGTCTTTCTGCCAACAGTCACAAATCCGTAGCCACTGTTTCGCCCGGCATTAGGAATCTGGCAATATGCGCCTGATTCTGCGCCCAATCGGTGTACGGCAGCAGCAAGTGGGGGAAGGGCAGCCGGGGCAGCAGCCCCAGTTCGATGGCCTGACGCATTTCGTAGAACTGCACCAGCCCGTCAAACCCTTGCCAGCCCATCGCCCGGCCATGCCCCTGCTGGGTGTGGTAGGCAATGACAAAATCGAGCCAGGCCGACGGCCGTTCCCCCGCAATCTTGCTCAATATAGCTCTGACATCACCGGGATTCAGGTAAATGAGACACGGCCGTAAACCCCGCACCACATCCGCCAGTTCCAAAATGAATGCTTCGGCCACCTGTACCGGCTCATCATGGCGGCCCAGCAGCATCGTCAGGGGGTTTTGCAGGAAGCAGCACTCAAAGATGTAGGTGGTGTCGCCGGTTACGGCCGTGTCTGCAAAACGGTGCCAGCGCCGCCGCAACAGCCTTTGGAAGGTGGGTACAGGCTGTTCATAAATTTCATACTGCGCCAGAGCGTTGATCAGCGATTCGGGTAGATGGGCATAGCTTTGCTGCAAGGCGCGGTAGCGGAAAAAGTAACCCTCTCCCTCTTGAATCGCCTGGTTTTGCAAAAAGGCGGTCTCGGCAGGAAACTGAGCCAGCAGCTCCACATATTCCTGCCTATCCAGGTAGGCAACCGATTCAAAATCGGCGGGGTGGTTGAGGTCGCCTTCCAGAAACACGGCCGTGTCCACTCCCCTCTCTTGTAACCAGTTGGCGATGAATACGGCCGTTGTCGTTTTGCCCGAACCGGGTAAGCCCTCAACCAGGATGAGTTTTGTCCTGGTCATCAGTTACCTGCCTGCACGGCGGGTGGCCAATGGAAAATAAGCAGGGCGGCCAGTACCAGCAGGTTAAAAATGAGGGCGGATATGGCGGGGGAAGTGGACGGCCGTGCCCAAAACAAAACCAGCCCGACAGTAGAAACGGCCGCCGACACAATCGCTGCCGTCTGCCACCAATCCGTCTCCCGAAAAATGCCGAAAGCGGCGGCCAAAAAGCCCACCAACGATACCAGCCAGATTACTGTACCTACCCCTCTTGCCAGCCCGCCATCTCCTAACAACCAGGATTGGGATACTTGCCCCCAGTTTGTGCTGCTAATCAGCGGCATCAAAAACAGGATGTGCCCAATGCCATGCGCTGCCACAACAACGGCCAATCCAATTCGCAACCAATTTGACATAATTCTATTCCTCAATAGTGTTATTCCGACCCTTCGATGCCTCAGGGCAGGCTTGTCTTCGAGGAGGAATCCTTCCCTCCGTCAAGTGGTAGAGATTCCTCACTCCGAAGACTCCGTTCGGAATGACATTTTGCAGTTTGCCCAATCACCGGTTGATCAGTGGCCGGTTCGGTCAGGCTGCGCAAAAAAGCCAGCAGGGCCAAAATAGCAATCACCGGTTGTTAATCTCTCAACTCAGGCGCGTGGAAGCGCCGGCGATGAACCAAAAGATGATTACATCCTGCGTGAAATGAATGAGCCAGGGCCAGAAGAAACCGCGTGTTTCCAACATCGCTTTGGTCAGCATCCAGCCCATGAAAATGGTCAGCAACACACCCGCCACCCCATTTACGGCCGAATAGTAGTGCATGATGGCGAACAATACGGCCACAATCCACAACGCCTGCCGCGCCCCTACCGCCGGTTCCAACGGCGCCAACTGCGCGGCGCGGTAAGTCACTTCCTCGTTAAAGGCATTGAGCGCGGAGAGGATGAGGATGACCGGCATCAGGCCCAACGCAGCAATAAGGCTGTCCAGATGCACCGTGCCAAAGATGCTCAGCAGCACGACCATGCCGATGCTGAGGAAGATGATCCACTTGGTACCGAAGTGCGTCCACGGTTCGGGCTTGGGGAAGCCGAGCCATTTCACGGGGGTGATGGGCGCGTCTAGCTGCCCGCGCACCAGGAAGGCGTCTTTGCGGCGGAAACCAAGCGCGAACAGCCCGAGCAGGACGATGACGGTGCTGCCCAACTTCCACAACTGCACGCCCAGGTAGTCGCGGGCAAAGGAGCCGTTGAGGCGGGCGATGTTGGTTTGCCACACGGCCGTTTCCCTTACCCCATTCATCACCTCCTGCGCCCCGGCAAAGATGAGCAGGATGGCGGCGTATTTCCACAACGGCCGTAACGGCTGCCACAGCCAGGATACGGCCGTCAGCACCATCAGCGCCACCAGTCGCCCCCACGTCACCCAGGCTACCAGGTCTGGCCGCTGGAATAGTTCATTTAACACAATCTCCGGCAAAATGCTGGCCAGCAGCATAAACCCCCACGCCGCCGCCATCAGCAGATTATTCCTGCGTGTTGTCACAGTTATTGTCGCCATACTTGTCCTCCAATTGTTTTGTCATTCCGAACCGTCTTCGGTGAGGAATCTTTCACCTGAATAAAGTGGAAGATTGCTCGCTCCGAAGACTGCGCTCGGAATGACATTTCATCGGCCTCTCGTTATCGCGTATACGTTTCCGGCAGCACAGTCCCGGTCATGATGTCGGTGAACGCTGCAAAATGTTCAAAGGCGGGGGCGTGGGCAGAGTTTTCAAAGGTGTAAATGCGTTTGATGGGCGCGTCTAGTTGCTCAAACCATTCCAGCGCCAGATCGCGGCGGGCGGAAAGTTCAGCTTCCCCATCCAGCACGTAGAGCGGCACATCCAGCCGGGGCACGTCCTGGCGGAAGTCAAGCCCTTGCAACTGCGGGTAGAGGATAGCGGCCGTGTCCAGAAAACCGCGAAAGACATTCACCTTTTCCACAAAGTTATATTCGCTGCCCAACACGTTCCACGGCCCCAAATTGGCCGCCCGTCCTTTTTTCAGGAACGCCTGCGGCGGCGTGTACGGTTTATAGAGCTTTTCATACTGGCCCATGACAAAGGCATAGCCGTAAATGTCGCTGTAGGGCGGTTCGCCGAAGGTGCGCATCTGGGCCGCCAGTTCCTCATCCCCCGTTTGCGTGGCATACTCCAGCACGTCATAGTAAAGCAGGCGATCCGTTTCGCTCTGGCTGACCATCTGGCCGCTGCCGATGAGGGCGTAGTAGAGGTCGGGCCGCTCTTGGGCAGCCAGCACGGCCAGGGTGGTACCCCACGATTCGCCCAGCAGATAGATTTTGTCCTCGTCGAAGCGTTGGCGCAGGTAATCGGTGACGGCGATGGTATCGGCCACCATTTGTTCCGGGGTCAATGTTTCGTCCGGGTCGAGGGCGGCGTAGGATTTGCCGGTGCCGCGCTGATCCCAGCCGACGAGGATGAAGTCACGCGACAGGTCATCGAACAGGACGCGCGGCCAGGGCAGGCTACTCTGGCCTGGCCCGCCGCTGAGGTAGAGCAGCACCGGTTTGTTCACGTCGTAGCCGCGAATCATCAGGCCGTTGGGCCGGCCGTTGATGTCTACCATTGTCAATTCGGCGATGCTGCCGGGTAACGGTTCCCCATCAGCGCCCAAGATAGGTGGGGTGCTGGCGGGTTGGGCGATGAGCAGGGCTAAAGCGATAACGAGGATGGCAAGAACGGCCGTTGGCAGCCACCTTATCACCGTTCTCATACGTCCACCAGTGGGAGTGCTCCCGTCCAACCGCCGCGCCACCTGAACGCCCACTTCTACGCCTAAAATCATGGGCAGCAGCCCCACGATGCCATGAAAACCGCGCCCCAAAATGAGGGCCAGGATGCTGAAGGTGTTGTCCAGGCGAATGGCATCCACTGTGGGGCCAACGGCATCCAGCCGCGCCAGTTCAATGGCGATGATGTAGGCGAGGGGAGCCAGCAGCATGGCCCACCGGCTGCGCAGGAGCAGCCCGGCCAGCAAACCAACCGCCAGACTGCTGACCAACACCAGCAGCGCTTCAACGGCCGTTGCCGGGCCACGCGGCATCGCCAGGGCAATCAGCACGCCAAGTAACAGTGTGGCGCCGATGGTAAGGATCAGGCTCCACCAACGATGCTGCCATATGCGGGCTAACGGCCGTTGCCTGCCAGACGCATTCTCGATTGTTCTCTTAATTGCTACGTTTTCCATCGAACTTCTCCTTGTCAAGATATGGAATGATTAGCGGCGGCGCGTACTCAGCCAGAAGATAACGACCCCCAGCCAGGCTACGCCCACCGAGATCGTCGTCCAGAGGATCTCCTCGTTGATGGTGGCATAACTTTGCCCAAAGATTAGGGCGCTGGATGAGAGGGAGACGTGCATCAGGATGGAGAGTAGCAGGCTGCCCTGTGTGTGCTCATAGACGCGGGTGATGATCAGCGACCAGGCGGTGAGAACGCCGGGGCCCAACAGCAGCATCAGCGGCCAGAAGGCGGCGCCTTTGTCGCCCAGGCCAAAATAGTCGGCGTAACCATGCCACAAACCGCCCCACACGAGGCCCACCAGCAGCGAGGCCGCCAGCGGCGCATACCGTTTGAGCAGGTGGGGCAGCAAAAAACCACGCCAGCCGGGTTCTTCCATAAGGCCGGCAATGATCCCCAGCGCCAGCCCCGGCAGGAGCAAACTGAGCATGGCCGCTGTATCCACCGGGTAACCGGCCAGCCAACGCAGCAGCGGGGTCATGGCGGTGAGGGCGGGAATGATGAGCAGCGCCAGCCACCAACGGCCGACGCGCCAGTGGCGCAGCCGAACGCCCAACGCCCGCATCCCTTCACGGCCGTACACCAGCCACGTCACCAGCAGACCGCTCAGCGTCGGCCCAAAGCCGCCAATGACAACAAGTAGAAAGGCGAGCGGAGGCGGATTATGCAGCAGCCCGCCCGGCTCGATGACCAGGAACAGGAAAGACCAGATGCCCCATGACCATACCAGCAAGAACAGGATATACGCGGCAATGGGATGCCGCTGAATCCAGTTCTTGGACGTATCAGGGGATGTTAACTCGACTGTTTTTGTTGGATTTGTGTTCATTTTCCCTCACTTTCTCGTGTCATTCCGAGGAGTCTTCGACGAGGAATCTTTCGCGTTGTTCCAGGAGAAAGATTCCTCGCTCCGAAGACTACGCTCGGAATGACAGGTTAAGGCCCGCTGGCGCGGATGTAGTCGCTGACATCCACGTTGTAAACAATTTCTTCGGTGGTGAAGATGGCCCAGGGTTTGCCCTGATCCTGCCAGGTGGCAGCGCCCACCGTTTCCAATGCTGCACCTGCGGCTTCAATGGTGTCGCCGGGCAGGGTTTCGGCCAGCCAGAGGATTTTCTCGCCGGCTTCGTCCCGATAGCGCATGGCTTCCAATGCCCGCAAACGGCCGTTTGCCGGATCAAAACGCACAACAAATTGCTGCTCCTCCTCGCCAAAGGGGATGAACAGTAGCGCCGTCTGGTCATCCACCGCCTCCCAACGCACGCGCGGGTCAGTCAGCCAGATGGCGGGCAGGTTGGCCGATTCGGCCCACAGGCCCAGATTGGCACCCTGATTGGTTTTGGGGCCTTCAACAGTGCCGATGGGGAGTTCGAGACGGCCGTGACCGTCCAGATACCACTCGTTCACCTTCATAATGGGGATGCCAAACCAGGTGGCTTCGATGTAGTGACGGTACCCCTGCCCGGCTTCATGGGTGAAGCGGAAGCGGGCGGGCAGGTTAAAGCCAAAGGGGGCTATCGTCGCCCGGCCGCTGACCACGGCCGAGGTAATGACCGGAATCTCATCGCCATACAACTGGCGATAGTACCGCTCCACCGGCGCAGGCAGACCTTCCGGCAGGGGCACAGTTTGCAAAGCCGGCGTCTGCTCAGGATACGAAGCAAACGGTTTGGGCTTTATTCTCAAGCCCAACCAACCAATCCCTACCAAAACCACCAACCCAATCACAATACCAATGACAATTTTCATCTCTCACTCCACTGCTCACTGCTTACTGCTCACTGCTTACTATTCGCACACGCAGCGTCAGTCGGGAGGATAGAGGATGGGGGGCACGGCCGTCGTCTAACCAAAGTTATGTTGGGGGTTATGTTTGGGGGGTTAGGAGAGGGAAAATAGAGGCACTACACACCAAAGTGTCTATACAGCAGCCCCCTGTTTGCGGCATACTGGCGATACTATGGAAATTAAATACTTCGCCTTCGTGAAATATCTTATTCGTTTCAATCGGCGGGTCTATCTTGACCATAATGCGACGACGCCTATCAGTAGCCATGTGCAGCGTAAAATGGATCGAGCGTTGAAACATCATTATGGCAATCCCTCGTCGTTCTACGGCATCGGCCGAAAATCGGCGGAGTTGGTAGAAGAAGCCAGGGGGCACGTGGCCAACGCCATTCACGCCGACCCGTCCGAGGTCATTTTTACGGCTTGCGCCACCGAATCGAATAATGCCGTACTCAAATCGGTCGCCGCCCACTTCCATCCCCAAAAGAACAAGATCGTGTCCACGCCAATCGAACATCCATCCGTGTTGCACACGCTGGCGTATCTGGAAACCCAGGGCGTGGTTGTCGAATATTGTCCGGTGGATGACAAAGGGCGTATCCTGCTGGCGGAACTGGAGAAGCGGGTGGATGAGGATACGTTTTTGGTCTGCTGCCTGTTAGCCAACAATGAAACCGGCGTCCTGCAAGACCTCAAGGCTGTGACGGGAATTGCTAAACAGCATGGCGCGCTGGTGCTGACAGACTGTGTGCAGGCGTTGGGGAAAATTCCGATTGATGTCCATGCCTGGGACGTGGATTACGCCTCTTTTTCGGCGCACAAACTGTATGGGCCAAAAGGCGTCGGCGCGTTGTACGTTAAACAGGGCCGCCCTTTTACGCCGCTGCTACATGGTGGTCACCAGGAAAACGGATTGCGGGCCGGCACCGAAAGCATCCACAACATCGTCGGTTTTGGCGCGGCCTGCCAGGAGGTGGATAAACTTCTGGCGCATGCCGATAAGATCCGGGCCTTGAAGCGCCAATTGATGCAGCGGCTCAAGGAAATCAAACCGGACTGTGTGATCAATTCCCCCGAAACCGAATCGGAGTGCCTGCCGAACACGCTCAGTATGTCGTTTCCCGGCGTGGAGAACGCCGGGTTGATGGGGATGCTGGATTATCGCGGGATCGCCGTCTCGGCCGGGTCGGCGTGCAGTACGGGAGAAGACACGCCTTCGCACGTTTTGAAAGCGATTGGCTTATCCGACCAGGCCGCGCGTGAAACCATTCGGATCAGCCTCGGACATGGCACGTCGGCGGGCGACATCCGCTATGTGGCCCGGGTGGTTCAGGATTATATGGCGGGTCGCATCTCGTTCGTCAACATGCTCGCACCCGCCCAGTTGAATGAAAACATCCTGTTTGACGAAGAGACCTATATTCTGGATGTACGGCCGTCCGATGACCGGAAACGGTATAAGGGTTTGCCAAACGCGCATGAAGTCAGCCCGCTCCATGTCGAAAAATACTTGAAACAACTGCCGCGCGATAAAGATATTCTGGTGTATTGTCCGGGCGGTGGGCTTTCCGTGATGATCTCCTATTACTTGAAGGCCAAAGGCTTCCGGCGTGTCACCAATTTGCGCGGCGGGCTGGATGGTTGGCGGAAGCGGCGCAGTGATCTGTATGAAAAATATGCCGGACAAAACGTCACCGTGCTAGAACCGGACAGGGTTGATTAGAGGCGCAAACGAGATGTCAAAGCTATACTGCCGAAGGTCATAAACTGACATTTTGCCTTCTGGTCGCATGTGGCAAGTTGCAGGTTGCAGGTTGCAAGTGATTTCTGCCAGAGAAACTTGCCACATGCCACTTGCAACTTGCCACCACACGAAATGTTACTCTATGACCTCATACGGTATACATCTCCCATTAAGGACAAACCTATGAAAGCGATTGTGTACACGCGCTATGGGCCGCCGGAGGTGCTGCAACTCAAAGAAGTGGAAAAACCGACGCCGCAGGAGCATCAAATCCTGGTGAAAGTTCAGGCTTCATCCATCAATGCCCTGGACTGGCGGCGCTTTGAGAAGCTGACGCTCTTGGGCCGTTTTATGAACACGGTGATCATCAAAGCCATTAACAAGATACCGGGCATTGACGTGGCGGGCACGGTGGAAGCGGTTGGCAGCGCGGTGACGGCGTTTAAGCCGGGCGATGCGGTGTTTGGGGTAGCGCCCGGCGCGTTTGCCGAATATGTGGCTAACGGTGAAAACAAGTTCGCCCTGAAACCGGCCCATGTGTCCTTTGCGGCGGCCGCGGCCGTGCCGGTGGCGGCCTTCACGGCGCTGCAAGGTCTGCGGGATAAGGGTCAGATTCAGGCGGGGCAAAAGGTGCTGATTGTGGGGGCATCGGGCGGGGTGGGTGTGTTTGCAGTGCAGATTGCCAAAGCGTATGGGGCGGAAGTCACGGCCGTGTGCAGCACCCGTAACCTGGACATGGCCCGCTCTATTGGGGCAGACCACGTCATGGATTACACGCGGGAAGATTTCAGCAACAATGGGCAGCTTTATGACTTGATTCTGGCCGTTAACGGACACCATTCGCTGCGGGATTACAGGAGGGCCTTAAGCCCCCAGGGGATTTGTGTGGTGGCCGGCGGTTCGGTGTCCCAGATTCTCCAGGCGATGCTTTTGGGGCCGGTGGTATCGCGGGCCGGCGGTAAAAAGATCGGTTTCCAGGGAATCGCGACAACACCGCAAGAAGACCTGCTGGTCATCAAAGAGCTTCTGGCAGGGGGCCAACTGGCGCCGGTTATTGATGCCTGTTACCCGTTGCCTGAGGTGGTGCAAGCGATGACGTATGTGGTGGAAGAACACGCCCGAGGAAAAGTTGTCATCACAGTGGCACAGCCGGCGGACAGGGCGTGAATGGGTGGGGAGGATAAGAGGGAGGGAGTGGTACGGCCGTTTGACAATGAAAGCCCTAAATTGAGAGATGTGAAACCCCATGATATACTCTCGCAGCAGGACACTTGATCCGCAAAGGCAGAGTACATGAATTTTCAGGCATCACTCTTCGTTACTGACCATAAAGACGCATACAAACAAATCCGCAATTTTCTTGCCGGGCAGTTTGTGGGGGCAACCCGCGACCGGGCTTTGTTAGCAGAGGTAGCCAAATGCTTGTTCTGCAAAGTCTATTTGCAGACCCATCAAAACGGCTCTGATCCCCAAGCAGCCGACCTGAGGCAACAATATCAATCAGCACTGACCAGCTTAAAAAAGACTCTTCCTTCGATTTTTCAGGCTGACGATGAAATTTTACTAGACGGCAACAGTTTGGTTTTTGTTGATCGCGCCCTGAATGAGATAGACCTATCTGGTGCGACCCGTGACTATTTTGGCGATTTGTATGAGGTATTTGTCAGCACTGGGATACGTGAGGAAGAAGGTCAATTTTTTACGCCACAAAATGGGATCGAGTTACTTGTGTCCATGGTCAATCCTCAGATTGGCGAAAGCATCATTGATCCTGCTTGTGGGGCGGGTGGTTTTTTGGCGGCTACGGTAAGTCATTTGCGGGCAAACGGCGCCTCACGCGAGGGGATTGAACAACACGTCATTGGCATAGACAAAGATGCTTATCTGGTTCAGTTGGCGTCTACGCGATTGGCCTTGTTAACGCTACAACCGGGCCGTGTCTATTGTGCAGATTCGTTGGCCTGGTCAGATGAAGACGACCGTTCCCTCCCCCTTCCTCAGTCCGGCAGTTACGACGTTGTTTTGACCAATCCCCCTTTTGGCAAGCGCATTGTCGCAGCTTCAAAACAGATTCAGAAAGCGTTTGCTTTGGGCTATAACTGGAAGAAAGGGCGAGACGGCCGTTACCAGCCAACGGGTGAATTACTCAAATCCGTGCCCCCTCAGGTGCTTTTCGTCGAGAGATGCCTGGAACTCCTCCGTCCTGGTGGTCGCCTGGGAATTGTCGTTCCTGAAAGCATGATCACAAGCAAGACTTATTCCCATGTGGTCCAATACATGCGGTCACAGGGAGAGATTAAAGCAGTCATTGGGTTACCGGAAGAATTTTTCAAAACTTCTGGTAAAGGTGGTACACATACCAAAGCATGTCTGGTCGTACTTCATAAACATGAACCATCAAACGGGGTCGCTGCTTCAAATAATCAAATTTTTATGGCCGAAGCGAAATGGTGCGGACATGATAGCCGCGGCCGACGCATAGATAATGATGATCTCCCTGTGATCCAGGAAAACCTGATTGCCTTTCAAGAAGGGAGATTGCGGCAATTTGCTCCTTTGGGGTATGCCATTGGCACTGAGCAACTGGTGAACAACATCCTTTCACCAAGATATTATAGCCCGGAGCCAGATCAGGATTTAGAGCTACTGGCAGGAACGCATAATCTGGTGAAATTAGGTGATCTGGTAGCTTCAGGTGAATTGCTTATTCAAACCGGTGATGAAGTTGGCAAGTTGGCTTATGGTACAGGCACAATTCCTTTTATACGCACCAGCGACATCTCCAATTGGGAGATTAAACTTGACCCTAAGCATGGCGTCAGTTGCGACATTTACGAAAAGTTTGCTACCAAACAAGATATCCGGGCGGGAGATATTTTAATGGTCAAAGATGGCACTTACCTGATTGGCACATGTGCTTTCATTACAGAGTATGACACACAAATTGTGTATCAAAGCCATTTGTACAAATTACGGCTTACAGACCAATCTCGTCTATCACCCTACCTGCTTTTGGCACTGTTAAGTTCAGAACCGGTGCAAAAACAGATTAAAGCAAAGCGATTTACCCAAGATATTATTGATTCTCTAGGGCAACGTATTCATGAATTGATCTTGCCCATTCCTAAAAGCCAGGAATTGTGCCAACAAGTGTCCCAAACAGTTGAGCGGGCAATTCGGGATCGAATCGAGGCGCGGGAATTAGCCCGTAAAGCGTGTCTTGACGTTGTGGGGATCAATGGAAAAGCTAGTGGATAAGCCCAGTCGCCTGATAGTTCTGGCTAATGCGAATAATCAACTCGCGGGTCTCAGCCACAGAATACTCTCCCTGAATACGGTTCCCCTGTGCGGAAATCCAACTGATGTTCTTGCCTGTGTGTCCTACATAGGGGTTATCGGAGACAGCCTTAAGCGGGTGGATGTGTCCAACCTGATAAGTAGCTTTCCCATGTCGCGGTGCTAACAATTCTGCTCTGAATTCGACAAACGAGAGAGGTTCAAGAGTAATCGGGCAGCGGCTTACGCGCTCTGTGCCGATAATCAGGCCACTTTCTTGTAATTGGGCTAAAGAAAGCAATCCTTGCTCTTCCAGTTGCTGTTGCAGATCACGAGGAAAGTCGGCAAAGTAACAAAGCTGGCTGATTAAAGCTAACTCAATTTCCAGGCAATCCCGCCGTAAGGCAAAGTGGACTGAACCAGGATGTGTTTCCCACCGTTTTTCGCGGTTTGTCTTGTGTTCTCCGGTCAACACGCGATCTGTTAGATATGACTTCACTACGATTTTGCTGTATGCGGCTTTGAAAAAGCCTGATTGAGAGCTACCTCGCAGCCATTTGCGTAATCCAGCAACTTTGTGTGGCAAATCATCCCAAAAGAAAAGGATGTTTTCCGGCCGATGAATCGGCTGGTCACGGTTGCGAACAACATAATCCAGCGGGAGTTCATAAGCGATTAGACTTTGGTCTGTGAAGGCGTGTAATAGCTGCCTTTGTACTTCATCTTCTAGCATAGTCTGGATTTCGATGAGTAGTTGATCGTAAATGGCCAGGCAGTCCATGTAGGAGGCAAAACGGGGATCAGATGAAGATATTTCTAGTCCCCACCTGACAGCAAACTTCGTGCTTTCAATTTTAGGAGTTTTGACCGGCTCGATGAAGAAGGCAAAACGAAGGATGCCTTGTATAACTTTTCTACTTGCTGCCTCTCCTAATGCCGTTTGGATGGCTTGATACAGCGCCAGATGGTGCGGCGCGGCATTTTGCCTGATGACCAAATATATCTGATTCATGCTAAACCGAGGTTGGGCAACGGCCGTTTCCAGGATCGCTTTCATTACTCACCATCCCCATCTTGTGGAAAGTATTGCGAGAAGAATTCACCCGGCGTTAACTCCAGGGCATCGGCCAGCTTGACAATATTTTCCAATGAGATGTTGCGCTCTCCCCGCTCCACATCAGCGACGTAGGTGCGGTGCAGACCCGCTTGTGCGGCCAGGTATTCTTGTGACCAGCCCAGTTCATGCCGTCTTTGGCGAATGGCACGGCCGTAAAGTTTTTTCACATCTGCCATAACCGGCGATGTTAACCATCATGTAGCCGAAGAGTCTACAGGCAATGAGTGACAAATCTTTTTGTGGAATGGAATTACTGTCGTACCCACTCCCCACCAAATCTGCCGAAAAACGAAGGGGAGGGTTACGGCCGTATGCGTTTGTGATGGGGATGTGATAGTGTACTCAAATGGAAGCAGCGTTTGCCAACCAGGGTGAGACGGCACAAGAGGTAATTCTATGAACACTTTTGATGAACAATATGCAAATATAGCAGCGTGGGTGCAAGACGGCTGGATCGAGATTGGTCAAGATGATTTTAGCCGTTCGTTTATCCGTGTCCTGGACATTGGCGGCCTGGTATGGGAGGGCAAAACCACTTACGAGTCAGTAGCGGCCGCACTGGCAGACGCAGACGCGGCAATCGGCCGTTGGTTTGAAGAAGAAGGATATTAGGGGAGTTTCGGCCGTACCACCACTCACAAATTTGCGAGAAACCGAATGGAAAACGGCCGTCCTCCATCAACCCTGATTAGCGCGGGTTATGGGGTGGGGGGTACGGCCGTACCCCCACAACGACTGCGTCAGGTAGCCCGGCCTGCGCACCCTATGCCATAATCGCCAGCAGCGATAGCAGTTGAATACCCAATCGTTCATCACCCTCAATGACAAGCTGGCGGCGGGCGTCGTCCGGCGCCACCCCTTTGGTAAATAGCCGCCAGGCGGTATCTTGATCAAGCTGCACACGAGTATCCGCTTCTGCCACCGTTCCCTGATAGAGCTGCCAGTTTTGGCGGCGCCTGCTGAGGGTCCACTCGCCACCGGCCTCCCCGCTGATCGAGATGACAAGATTGCTTCCCTCATTTGCCGACACACCACGATACGTATGGGGTAAGCCACGTAAAAAGGTGTCCAGCGCCGGATACAACCATTGCCGTGAGGTCAAGAGCGGCGCGCCGACTGCTTCACGGATGTGTTGTTGGTGGTGCCACTTTTCGGTGTACTCGCGGGCAATATCAAACCAATTGAGTGAGGCGCTTTCACCGGCCCAGGCCACGCTGGCACGCGCCGGGGCAAGCGGATCGAGCGTTGTGAAGAGGTGGTGTACCTGTGGCCCAATAAGCTCCAATAACGCGATAAGGAGTTGTGGACTAAGCCGCTGCGCCGCCCTGACCCACTCGGCGTTCAACCGGTTGAGCAACTCGACCAGATCATGATAGGTTGCCGGTGGCGGCTCAGTGGCCGGGGGTGTGAACCCGTCCCGTTGTGAGGATAGACGACGCATGTCCGTGTCCAGCAAATGGGCCACCATATCTTTTACCGACCAGGGCACAGCCACAGTGGGCTTGAGCCAATCCTGCGGTTCAAGTTGGCGTAACAGCGTGAGAAGTTGGGCGTGTAAGGCGGGAAACAGATCAACCGTATGGATCGGTTCAACAGGGCGAAGCATAGGTATCCTCCATATCAGGGATAATAACACTGGTTGCTGCAAATGGCGCGGGATGAAGGGGGCGTGGTGGTGTGAAAACGGCCGTTCCCCATTGACATCATTAGCGCGGGTGTTGGGGTGGGGAGTAAGGCCGTATGCGTTTGTGATGTATCGTGGGGTGTGGGGGCGTTACGGCCGTGACGTGTTCCCGTTTTACGCCTGAACCCATCCGCACTATACTTGCGGCCATGACTCGACTTACGTGGCAATCCATCACCTTACAGTTGCGTGTCCCGTTCCGCATCGCCTACGGGGTCAGCGAGACGCGCCAGGCGTTCTGGCTGCGGCTGGCGGAAGACGCCGGCTGGGGGGAGGGCACTATTCCTTCGTATTACCACATCAGCGATGCGGAGATGATTGCCTATTGGCAAACGGCCGCCACCCGCACGGACCCATTCCCCGATGAGCCGGCCGATATTCCCGCATGGGTGGGCGAGGCTGGGCCGGCGCCGGCGCGCTGCGCCCTGGACCTGGCGCTGCATGACCGGATCGGCCGTTTGCAGGGCCAGCCGCTCTACCAACTGATGGGTCTGCCCCGGCCGCCGGAGATGTTTACCTCCTTTACCCTGAGCCTGGATACGCCGGTACTCATGGCGCAGCAGGCAGCGCAGGCAGCCGATTACCCGGTTCTCAAGTTGAAGCTGGGCGGTGAGGATGATGTGGCGTGTATAGCGGCCGTGCGCGCTGCCCGCTCCGATGCCCGTTTGCGCATTGACGCCAATGCGGCCTGGTCACCGGAAGAAGCGGTGCGGCGGTTGACCGCGCTGCTGCCTTATGGCCTGGAACTGGTAGAGCAGCCAACGGCCAAAGAGGACATCGAAGGTATGGGCTATGTACAGGCGCAGCTAAACGTGCCGGTCGTGGCGGATGAATCGGTGCAAACGCTGATGGATGTGGAGCGGCTGGCGGCCGCCGGGGTGCAGGGGGTTAACCTGAAGCTGATGAAGGTGGGCGGGTTGGCTCCTGGGCTGCAAATGCTGCGGCGGGCGCGCCAATTGGGGTTGCGGGTGATGTTGGGCTGCATGATAGAAACGTCGCTGGGCACGACGGCGATGGCCCACCTGGCCGGGCTGGCAGATTGGCTGGACCTGGATGCGCCGCTGCTGATTGCGAATGATCCGTTTGTGGGGGTGACGTTTGATCGGAACGGCCGTATGGCTGTGCCCGCCCTGCCGGGTATTGGCGTCCGGCGAACAGCGGATTCCGCGTAGTCGTTCGTATCCCGGACAACCAGTTGATGCGGGCCGAAATCAAAGTCCTTGATCAGGCTGGAGAAAGCCGCGTTTGTCATCATCCCCGCCTGCGCTGCCCTTACGTATCATCCGGCATTTGGGGGGAAGAGGGATACGGGTTGCCCGAACACGGCCGTTGCCAGCAAATCCTCTAAAAACACCCCCTCCTCAAAAATCGTTTCTTTCCAACCGGGTAGCAGCCGATCCAGCAAGACGGCCTGAGCCATGCCGGTGTAATAGAAACGGCCGTCCCCCACGTCATCCACCATCCGCCCAATCTGATCAATTTCTTGCGACCAGCGGGTGGGGAATCCAGCGTAGCCGTCAAAATCACCATCATCGGCCAGCGACGGATGAGGTTGGTAATCGGAGTTGGACGCCTGCCGCCAGATTTCCAACTCCACGTAGCGGGCCAGTCCTTCCAGCCATTCCCGCTGCCGTTCAAAGTCAATCTGAGCGTCTGTCAGGCCGGCGTCCTGGCGACGCTCCTGCCGCTGCGCCAGAAATTGGGTAACGAGTACGGCCGTTTCCGCCGTTGTTTCTGCTTTCAAAGCCGCCGCCAACATGTCCAGTTCTGCCTGCCAGGCCGCCTGTAAACCGGCATTTTCCCAGGGATATGTCGCTTCCACCGCCTTAGCCCGCTCGGCCGCAGCAAACTTATCGGGCGCAACCGCTCCTTGAAACGCATGAAAGGATTCGTGCGCCAACAGGCTGGTGTAACCATCGCTGCCCCGCAAGAGGAATCTGCCCACCAGGCGATAAGGGAAAATGGCCGCCAGGGGTGGCGGCAAGTCATCGCGTATCGTCTGGCGCAGCCCAATGGCCGTCCATTCTTTGGTGGTCATGCTGGCTGCCCACTGCTCACCGACGACGACGGTAAATGCCTGCGGCGTCTCGCCGGTAGCCGGTAAGGTTTGCCGGTAGTAGGGCTGCCCGGCAAAGTCATCATCGGGCACCGGCTGCCAGGGGCCGCCACGCGCCGCCATTTGCGGCACTTTTAGCCAGCCGTTCGGTGGGATGTGGTCAGGATAATTTACCAGGAAGGCGGCGCCTTCGTTGTAGACCACCACCGGACTGTCCAGTGTGCCCCAGCCCGGCCAGACCCGCTCCCCCAATGCCGCCCGCACCTGGAAATACTCGGCCAGCAACGCCTTCTGATTGTCGCTGAGATAGTCAACCTGTTCGGAATGATCCGGCAGGCCGATGTTGCTGAGGGCGGACACGGCCGTTGCCAATAAACACAACCCCACCAGCCCCACAATCAGAAACAGCAACGGCCGTCGGCCCTGCCGGCGGCATCCTTTTATTTGCATCTCATTCCTCTCATAGACATTCCCCGAACATTAGAGAATCCTCGCTCCGAAGACTCCGCTCGGAATGACAGATTGAAACTAAACAAAATCAAAACTCTCTTCTTGCAGCCAGGCCAGGCATTGTGCCAGCCGCGCCAGCCGGACGGCGGCCATTTGCCGGGCAACGGGTAACGTGAAGCGATCCTGGATCAATTCCCGCCGCTTCAAAACGGTACGGCAGGCGGATTCCATCTCCTTTGGTCCACGGCCGTATTCCCGCACCAGCCCGATGATGCCCAGAAAGTCCAGGAAATCGGCCTCGCGCAGCAGCAAGGCTTCAGTAGATTGCACCGGGCGGAAGTCACGGTAGTCGTGGTATTCAATCGTTTCCAGGATAATGGCTACGGCCGTGTCCGGCAACACCATGCGTGGCAAAATCAGCGTCTCGGCCACCTGGCGGCTGCGCAAGGCGTGTTCCACGCCCGGCTGCTGGAAGCGCGGGTACGCGCCCCAATCGTGCAGGTAGGTGGCAATGGTCACGGCCGTTTCGTCATACACCAGCCCCACGCCAATCAACCCGATCAACTGCAACACCCGGCGCACATGGGACAGTTTCCAGGCATCCCCCTCAACGCGGGTCAACTCGATAATGTCATCCAGCGTCAACTGTGGCTGCAATACCAGTTCATTTGTGGTCATGATAAATACATCCCGAAATAGCGCGCGGATAAACGCGGCTGGACGCAGATTTCAGGCTTAGATAATCCGCGAAAATCCGGCAAATCCGCGTCCTATTATCTCGCTTCGGCGCGGCTGCGCAGGGTCAGCAGCATTTTGCGCTCCATGAGGAATTGGATGAAGTAAGTCAGCTTGATGGGCAGTTCAGGCTTCATCGCCATATTGGAGCGCAGCAGCAGCCGGGTCGAGCCATCCGCCTGGGGAACCAGGACAAGCTGCCAGGTGTCAAAGCAGGTCTCGTCCGGCTTGCTTTCCAGACCAAAGCACAACAGAACCGCTTCGTTTTCCACCAAATGTTTCACATACAGGCCAGGGCCGGGATTCAACACGTACTCTTTGGGCGTGAAGCGCCAGAAATCGCCCACCTGTACCTCCTGGTATTCGGGCACGATGCGGTCGGTGGTGTGGACGTTCAGGCCAAAAAGATTCTCCAGCCAGTCGTAGCTGTACATGCCGCCCCGGTCTACGCCGATTTGCAACAGCCAGGGATAAATGGCTTCCGGCGGCGCTTGAATGGTGATGCCTTTGGTGGAACGCAAATTGGCGTTGGGCACCATGTCATCGCCGGGCAGAGTGGCCTCAATCTCGTCGTCAGTCGCCCCCCACGTTTTCATCCAGGGCCAGAGGAAGAGCAGGTACACGGCCGTCATCGCCGCCCATACACCTATTATGATCGCCACAATGCGCCAGACACGGCCGTGACGCTGCTGCTTTTCTGGTAATTCCGTTGTTACCGGGTAAGGTTGGGTTGTCATGGTCAATCAATCTCCTTGTTCAGGAGAGTAACACATGGGGGTACGGCCGTCCTCTAACCAAAGTTATGCAGACGGTTATATTTTTCCAGGGGCTTCGGCAGGTGCGCATCCATGACGAATACAACCGGTTTCTTAAACTACTGGAGATGTAGAACGCTTCAGGCTGCCTGGTCGTTTGACCGCACCGACCGGAAATTGTTACAATCGCCGCCAATAATACCCTGACAACGACTCAAGTCTATCCTTCCCGAACACCTACTTAGTCGCCATCTAAAGGCAAAATAGATGCAAAATCCGACAATCAATCCGGCCCCGCCGGCCATAGCCGACCTTCTCTGGCGCCGACTAAACCCGGCCGATCTATCCACGATTGCCGAACTGGCCCACGCCTGCCACCTGGTTGATGGTGGTCTGGCCTTTATGCTCCAGCCAGATAACCTCCAGCGACGCTACTTCCCAGACGCGCCCGGCGCAGCCATCGGGGCCTTCACCCCTGACGGTCATCTCGTTGCCTGTGCCACGGCCCACCACCAGGGTGAGGCAGCCGGCCAGCCGGTCAGCATCGCCGGCCAGGTGCGTCCCGATTGGCGGTGCAAAGGTATGGGCGCTTATCTGCTGCGTTGGAGCCAGGAGGTGGCGCAGTGGCTGGCGCAGCGTACAACAGGGCCGCGCATATTGCAAATCACCACCGAATCCCTGACTGATCCGGCCGACCATCTCTTCCGCGCCCACGGATTTACCCCCGTGTTTGAAGAATTGGTCATGCGGCATGACCTGCGTCCGCCGCTGCCAGATTACGCGCTGCCGCCAGACGTGGCGCTCACCACCTGGCAGCCCGACCTGGGGGAACTGTTTTTCCAGGCTTATGACGCTTCCTTTCGTGACCGGCCCGGCTTCCCCGGTTGGAGCGCGGCCAAATGGCTGGCCTGGATTGTAGACGACGACTTCCGGCCTGAGTGGTCCTTGCTGGCGCGCGCAGCTGGCACACCGGTGGGCTTTCTGATTGGCTCGGCCGAACCGCCAGACGGTTTTGTGGTGCAAGTGGGCGTGGCGCCGGTTATGCGCCGCCGCAAACTCGGCTCGGCTCTACTGGTTGCGGCCATGCAGCGTATGGCGGCTGATGGCGCCGCTTCCACCCAACTCACCGTCAACACCAACAACCCTGGCGCTATCCAAACCTATACTCAACTGGGGTTCGCTACCATCGGCCGTCGCGCCCGCTACGAAACAACAAGAGGCGGTATGAATAGCAAGCAGCCCATCATGAAGAGTTGAGGTGAATGCAACATCCGCAAAATTGTGGTGCTTCGGGTGGGGGGGAAATCTGGCGAACGCGGAAGCCAAAGGGAAAAAACCATGACACAGGACAGCAAAACATACGCCGCCTTCGCGGCTGCCGTTATCATTGGTGGCGCAAACTTTATTGCCGTCACTTTTAGCAACCAGGAGATGCCCCCATTTTTTGGCGCTGCCCTGCGCTTTGGCCTGGCAACCTTGCTCTTCTTTTTGCTGGCCTGGTTGATGCGCGTACCCCTGGCGGTGGGCCGGGCGGCGGTGGGCGCGGCCGTTTATGGCCTGCTCAGTTTTGGCGTGAGCTACGCCCTCATCTATTATGCCCTGGTGGGATTGACGGCGGGGACAACGGCCGTGATCATGGCTACTGTGCCTCTGTTTACCCTCTTGATCGCCGTCCTGTTCAGGCAAGAACGTCTCACGGCCCGCAGCGTCATCGGCAGCATCCTGGTAATCGTGGGTATTGCCATTCTCTCCCTGGGCACACTTGACGGCGACCTCAGCACCGTATACCTCATTGCTGCCATTCTGGGCGCTGTTGCCGCTGCCGCCTCTAGTGTCGTCGCCAGAGGCCTGCGCCATGCCCACCCGCTCAACATGAACGCCATCGGCATGGCTGCCGGCACGCTCCTCCTGGCGCTTGTTTCACTTCTGGCCGGCGAACAATGGGCGTTGCCAGGCCAAACACAAACGTGGCTGGCTGTTGGCTGGCTGGTGCTTTTAGGATCGGTGGGCCTTTTCCAACTCTTCCTCTACCTGATCAGGCGGTTGACCGCCTCGGCCACGGTTTATGCCCTCGCCGGGATGCCGGTGATTGCTGTGGTGCTGGGGGCCATCATGCTGGACCAGCCGATCACAGTAGAAGTCGTAGTGGGGGGTGCGCTGGTGCTAACGGCCGTCTACATAGGCGCTATCTCCGGGATGCGGGGCGCGCCCCAGGCGGCGCAGCCGAAAGCTCAAGACGGTGTCAGGTGACCTGACCAGCGCGCCCTATGCCATAATCGCCAGCAGCCATAGCATAAGAATGCCAAACCGTTCATCACCTTCAATTGCAATCTGACGGTGTGTATCACCCGGCGCCATCCCTAAAATCCGCCGCAGCCGTGGGGTTGAAAACCGAGTGATTCGTTATTTGACTGCCGGTTAGCCAAAGGCCATATATGCCAATAACAATATGACCAGGATGAAGAAAACCACCAGAACACCCATGATGAGATTGAGTTGAGAGGTTTTCTGTTGTTTGGTGCGAGGTTTTTTCTTGGCCGGTTGTTTGCGGGGGGCGGGTTTGGCTTTGGCGGCAGGAGTGGGTTGCGGTTTGGGTTTGGACGTTTCTTTTTTCTCGGCGGGGAAGGGAGAGACCTGCGTCGGTAGCTCTTGGGAGACCCAGGTGGGACTGACGTCTTGTTGCAGCCAGTCGGGCACATCTTTGGCGGGAGCGGCTACGGCCGTGACTTCCCCCGCCGTCTCTTTCACTTCTGTGGCCACCACAGGCGCTGCCCGCATCCCCATATTTTCCAATTGCAACGCCCCGGCATCACCGGCCAACCATTCCGGCAGGGTGTCGCCTTCGGATTGCGCCAGGAAATCCAGCGGTTCATCGGAAATTGTGATGGGTTCGGCCGTTTGCAGCCGGGTCAGTCGTTCCTGCGCTTTGGGATGGGTGGGGTCAAGCGCCAGTGCCTTGCCCAAATAGAGCGCTTGCTTTTCCTTAGAATCCACCAACATGCTGAGCAGATACCAGGATTGCACATCTTCCGGGTTTTCTTTGAGATTGTGTGCCAGCAAGAGTTGGGCTTTGCGTTTATCGTTAGCGCGGGTAGCGGCGATAGCCTCTTGTAATACCTGGTTCATCTTGTGTTCTCTCCTGTCTGGTGCATCCATTCCTGTTATGTCAAACATTGTAACATGACCCGGCAAAAATTTCGAGCCTGTGAATGAATTCATAGGCTGATAAGAAAACGTGCTGTTGGGGATTAAAAAACCGGCAACAAACCTGTCATTCTGAACGGAGCGAAGAAACCATCTCGCCTGTAAGCGTCCAGGGATTCCTCACTTCGTTCGGAATGACATTCTCTGGATAAATACGCCAAATTGAGAATTGCTGGGTACAATTACAGGCGCTGACTATTGGCTACAATTCTGAGGTAAGTATGAAATTTACAGATGGTTATTGGGGTTTTCGAGTGGGCGTCACGCCCCATTTTCCGGTGCATGTGCATGAGGTGGCGGTAGAGCCGGACGCATTGGTGGTGTATGGCAGTACGCGGCGGCTGAACCATCGCGGTGACACGCTCAACCTGGGCTTGCTGACGGTGCGTTTTTCGTCGCCCATGCCGGACGTGGTCCGGGTGCAACTGATACATCACAAAGGGCAACGGCCGTCCACCCCCACCTTCGCCCTCTACACCCAGGCCACACCCGACCTGCACATCCAAAATGAAACCGGCTACGCCAGCCTGACCAGCGGCAACCTGACGGTGCGCGTGGACAAAGGCGAAAACTGGCGCGTAGATTTCCTGGACGGCGAACGGCTGCTGACGCAGAGCGGTTGGCGGGGCATGGGGTATGTGGATACGGCCGACGGCGACTTCGACGTTGCTCAGTGCAGGCGTTATATCCATGAACAGCTTGGCCTCAGCGTGGGTGAATGTGTCTATGGCCTGGGCGAACGGTTTACGCCGTTTGTGAAAAATGGGCAGGTGGTAGATTTATGGCACGAAGATGGGGGGACGAGCAGCGAACAGGCGTATAAAAATGTGCCGTTTTACCTGACCAATCGTGGCTATGGCGTCTTTATCAACCATCCTGAACTTGTTTCGCTGGAAGTGGCTTCGGAAAAGGTAGAGCGGGTGCAGTTCAGCGTCGCCGGGGAATCGCTGGACTATTTCCTCATCAACGGCCCCACGCCCAAAGAGGTACTGATGCGCTACACGGCATTGACGGGACGGCCGTCGCTCCCGCCCGCCTGGTCTTTTGGCCTCTGGCTCTCCACCTCCTTCACCACCGATTACGACGAAGCCACCGTTACCAGCTTTGTGCAGGGCATGGCCGACCGCAACCTGCCGCTGCATGTCTTCCACTTTGACTGTTTCTGGATGAAGGAGTTTCACTGGACCAATCTGGAGTGGGACGGCCGTGTTTTTCCCGACCCCGAAGGCATGTTGCGGCGGCTCAAGGCGCGTGGTCTGCGCATTTGCGTCTGGATCAATCCCTACATCGCCCAACGTTCGGCCCTGTTTGACGAAGGCATGGCCAATGGCTATCTGGTGAAACGGGCTGACGGCAGCGTGTGGCAGTGGGATCACTGGCAGGCGGGCATGGCGCTGGTGGATTTTACCAACCCGGACGCCTGTCGCTGGTTTGGCGACAAACTGCGCGCCGTGCTGGATATGGGCGTGGACTGCTTCAAAACCGACTTTGGCGAACGCATCCCCACCGATGTCGTTTACCACGACGGCTCTGACCCGCTCAAGATGCACAACTATTACACCCAGCTTTACAACCAGACCGTGTTCCATCTTTTGGAGGAGGCACGCGGGCGGGGCGAGGCGGTACTTTTTGCCCGTTCGGCCACGGCGGGTGGGCAGCAGTTCCCGGTGCATTGGGGCGGCGACAGCACGGCAACCTTTGAGTCTATGGCCGAAAGTTTGCGCGGCGGGCTGTCATTGGCGCTGTCCGGTTTTGGCTTTTGGAGCCATGATATGGGTGGCTTTGAGCAAACGGCCGTGGCCGATGTCTACAAACGCTGGTGTGCCTTTGGCCTGCTTTCTTCTCATAGCCGACTGCACGGCAACAGTTCATACCGGGTGCCCTGGTTTTATGATGAGGAAGCGGTGGATGTGCTGCGCCACTTCACGCAGTTGAAGTGCCGCCTGATGCCCTATTTGTGGGGTACGGCCGTCATCGCCCACCAGACCGGCCTGCCCATGATGCGGGCCATGATGCTGGAATTCCCCGATGATCCCGGCTGCGACTACCTGGATCGCCAATATATGCTGGGGGAATCGCTGCTCGTGGCCCCCGTTTTCCGGTACGATGGGGTGGTGGATTATTATCTGCCGCACGGCCGTTGGACGCATTTTCTAACCGGTGAAGTGGTAGAAGGCGGCGGCTGGCGGCGGGGGACGTATGACTTTTTCAGCCTGCCGCTTTTTGCCCGACCCAACAGCATCATCCCGGTGGGGGCTAACGATACCCAACCCGATTATGATTTTGCCGATGGGGTGACTTTCCACGTGTTTGGGGTGGCTGAGGGTACGGCCGTGTCCGTTTCCATCCCGGACCAAAAAGGTGACACGGGCATGACACTACACATCCACCGCACAGCAGATAGCGTGTCCATCCAGGCGGAGGGCGCGAGCAAACCGTGGCAAGTAGTGTGGCGGGGGGCGGAGGTGGTTACGGCCGTGCGTGGCGGCGCAGTGGAACAGGAGCAGCAACACCCACGCTTGCTGCCGAACGACGTAACCGGCCCCATGACCGTGCAAATATAGCAACATGCGGTTGTATGTGTTTCAAATGAGTGCAAAGAGCAGGTATCCCGCAGATGCCTGACAGATGAGGCCAGGCGTTAATCATTATTCCCTGGCTTCAAACATTTCCTGGAGGTTATGATGCAGATTGTAAATTTGGGTAAGTCTGGGTTGAAGGTGTCCCGCATTTGTTTGGGGATGATGAGTTATGGCTCGCCGCAGTGGCGGGAGTGGGTGTTGGATGAGGCGGCGGCACGGCCGTTTGTGCAGCGTGCGCTCGAATTGGGCATTAATTTCTTTGATACGGCCGATATGTACTCCCTCGGCGTCAGTGAAGAAGTGACCGGTAAACTGCTGCGGGAATTTGCCCGCCGCGAAGAAGTCGTGGTGGCTACCAAAGTCTTCTTCCACCACAATGACAATGACCCCAACTCTGGCGGCCTATCGCGCAAACATATCATGGATGCCATTGATTCCTCCCTGCGTCGCCTGGGCATGGAGTATGTGGACCTGTACCAGATTCACCGCTGGGATTACACCACTCCGATTGAAGAGACGATGGAGGCGCTGCATGATGTGGTGAAGGCGGGCAAAGCGCGTTACATCGGCGCATCCAGCATGTTTGCCTGGCAATTTGCTAAAGCGCAATACACGGCCGACCAACACGGTTGGACGCGCTTCACCTCCATGCAAAATCATTACAACCTGGTTTACCGTGAAGAGGAGCGGGAAATGATCCCCCTGTGCCGGGATCAGGGTGTGGGCCTTATCCCCTGGAGTCCGCTGGCGCGTGGTTTTCTGGCGGGCAATCGCAAGCGGGATAGCGCCGGGCCAACCACCCGCGCCCAAACGGATGCGTATGCCCACAATATGTATTACCAGCCAGGGGATTTTGACGTAGCGGATCGTCTGGTAGAGATTGCCGAACAACATGGGGTCAAACCGGCGCAAATTGCGTTGGCCTGGCTGCTGCAAAAAGAAGGGGTGACGGCGCCCATCATCGGCGCCACCAAGATGTACCAGTTGGAAGAGGCGGTCACGGCCGTAGACATTTCCCTCTCCGCCGAAGAAATCCGCCTGCTGGAAGAACCCTACCGGCCCCACCCCATCCTGGGTCATTCGTAGTGGCTGGTGGTCGCGGCGTGGCCACCGTTAGCTGGCCACGCCACGACCACTTGGGTCGGTCACGGCCGTAATACCATCTGGTCTACCGCATTTGCCTCCACCGCCGCCCGGCTCCACCACAGCGGGTGATACTGCCCATTCAGCCACAATTCGATCTCACTCTCATACCAGGGATGGCCGGGATGCCCACTCTGCCCCGTGGGAATTACGGCGCGGCTGGCGTCGAAATCGCTGAAATCTATGATCATGCGCATCGAGGCATGACCCGTAATCGCGGCTGGATTCCCTGGCGACCAACTGGCCGCGTTGACAATGCTGCGCCCGCCATCGGCGGCAAACGGCCCCCGATTCACCAATGCTTCAATATCGGCAATCCCGCTGTCACCCAAAGGCGAACTGACAAAGGTGGCTGTATGCAGCTCTCCCCAGGCCACCGCGCCCCCCTTGTTTTCATCCAACCAATCGAGCGCTTCCGTCAGCGCCTGTAACAATATCGCTTCACGACTCTCCTGTTCCGGCGTATTGACATTGTCCCACCAGGGTGAAGCCGCGTCATGGGCGATGGCGTGTAAGAAGATATTGTTACGAATGCGGTCAACATTCTCCTCGCCAATTTCGTCAGCCAGAATGGCCGGGTATAGGTGAACGTAAAACAGGGCAAAAATAGTGGCAGCGTGGCTATCGCGCTGCTCCTGCCCATCCCAATCACGCAGAGTGGTCAGCGCATCCTGGAGTCGGGGATCGGCCGTTTGCAGATTTGCCAGATAAGGCACGTAAGTCTTGGCTAAATAGGAGAAGTTGTCGTTTTGAATAGCGGCTATGTCATCTGAGGAGATTTTGCCGCCATTAGCAATGGCGGCCTCAATCATCTCCACGATGCGCTGCCCCCGGTCGCCATCGGCCCAATCACGGGTGAGGTAATGTGGGTATGCGGGGTCCACAATCGCTTCGTTGGCGGTAGCAATGAAGCCCCTATCCGGGTTGAAGAGGGCCGGTAATTCTTCAAAAGGTATCCAACCCAACCACTCGTATTCGTCTGTCCAGCCGGGTGCGGGCACCAGGCCGTAGCCGCTGCGGCGAATGGGGATACGCCCCGGCATCTGGTAGGCGATGTTGCCTTCCTGGTCGGCATAGATGACGTTTTGCGAGGGGATGTCCCAGTAGCGCAAAGCGTCACGGTACTCCTGGTAATTGCTGGCCTGGTTCAGCAATAACACGGCTTGCAAGACGCGGGATGGTTCCTGGGCAGTCCAGCGCACAGCCAGCACTTCTTCGGTATCTTCCAACACGTCACTGATGATCGGGCCATGACGGGTAATGCGCACGGGTAATGTCACATCCTCGCCGCCATTGACCTTGATGACTTCTTCGATAATTTCCAGGTCAAGCATCTGGCCCATGTATTCATACTGGTTGCCAACGATGCGTTCGATGTACAGGTCTTGCACGTCTACACCCGCATTCGTGACGCCCCAGGCGATGTCGTTGTTGTGGCCGATGATGACGCCAGGGACGCCCGCAAAGGAGAAGCCGACCACATCATAGCCGGGGGCGTGCAGCCCCACCTGGTACCAGATGGCGGGCATTTGAATGCTCAGGTGGGGATCGTTGGCTAACAGCGGCAGCCCGGTGTCGGTGTGTTGGCCGCTGATGACCCAGTTGTTTGAGCCGACGAAAAATTCGCCGCCGAGGATTTGGGGAGCAGCGCCGATAAGGGTGGTGTTGACGTTTTGCCAGTTCACGGCCGTAGCCCATCCCGCCGGTATCTTGCTGCTGGCAAACTCGCTAACAAGCTGGTCGGTGGGGGCAATGACCGGGCGGTCGTGATAGGGGTAGGGGGGTACCAGTTGCGCCACGACCTCTTCGCCAAACTGGTCAACCATCTGGGCGTAGGCCAGTTCCCGGTTAATGTCGTCGGCCAAGTCAAAAGACATTACCACACCCCAGCCCACCGTATCAATCGGTTCCCAGGGTTCAATATCCCAGGGTTCGTTCACCGTTTGCAAGATGCTGTAGTTGAGGGAGAGTTCACCCGGTGATTTGTCGCCAATGTAGGCGTTGACGCCGGCGGCGTAGGCTTCTAACAAGGCGTAATAGGCCGGTTCTTCGGCGCGGTAATACTCTACCGTGGTTTGGGCCATGCGATGCCAGCCCATGGTGCGGATGAATTTGTCGTTATCCAGTGTGGCCGCGCCGGCAATTTCAGAAATACGCCCCTGGCCGATGTGCCGCCACCACTCCATTTGCCAGAAGCGGTCCTGGGCATGTACATACCCCTGGGCAAAAAAGAGGTCTTCCAGGCTGCTGGCGTAGATGTGGGGGATGCCAAATTCGTCACGGTAAACGGTGACTTCGGCCGCCAGGCCAGGTACGGTTTGGGCGCCGGTGGCTTGTGGATACGGCCGTCGCTGCACGGCCGTCAGCGCCACCACCGCCACCAATAACAAGACAAAAACGCCTACCAGCACGTAGGCCAAAATGTGAAGTACGCGATTCATTTTCTTCTCCTTCCGTTGCAGTAATCAGTAAACGGTAAACGGTTATCGGTAAACGATAATCACTTGACCGATAACCGATTACCGCTAATGATACCCGCTTTTAGGACAGGCAAAAAATGTGACGTATAATGGGCACATGTCATTTTCTCTGCTCAATTTCATCTGGTTAATTGTGGGTTTACTGGTGGGGGTAGCGGTCAACTGGCTGGCCGACTATTTACCGGCCAGGGAACGGCCGTCGCTTGATACCTGGCATTGGCGGCAGCGGCGACGGCCGTGGCTGGTGTTGGTGAGCACGGCCGTGCTCTTTTTCTGCCTGCCCTTGTGGATCACGGAAACGGTGAACCTGGCGGTGAACAGTCTCTACATTGCCATCCTCATCCTGATTATCGTCACCGACCTGGAACACCGGCTCATCTACGATGTGGTGGTCTTCCCGGCGATGCTGCTGGCGCTGGCGGGCAGTTTGCTGGTGACGCCGGATGAGAACAACATCCGGCTGGCGCTGGCGGGGGGGCTGGTGGGGTTGGTGATATTTGGGGCGCTGTATGGGCTGGCGAATCTGTTATACGGCCGTGAGCGCATTCCGTTGGGTATGGGTGATGTGAAGCTGGCGCTGTTGTTGGGGCTGATGTTGGGCTGGCACCGCATCTGGTTTTGCCTTTTCTGGGCCATCCTGTTAGGCGGCGTGGTGACGCTGGTCTTGCTGCTGACGCGCCGCGTGGGGCGCGGCACGGCGCTGCCTTACGGCCAATATCTGGCCCTGTCGGGCATCGCCTTCCTCATCTGGGGGGCCGATTACGCTCAGCGATTTCTCGGTTAGAGATGGGGAGGTTGGTTAACCAACCTCCCCATCTCTATTTTTTGTTACTCTTTCCGCCGCCAGATAAGGAGTCCCAAAAGCGGGAGCACGGCCGTAACCGCCAGCATATTCGCCGTTGATTGGGGTGCGGTTGCCTCTGGTGCATTACCCGCTTCCGGTTTGACGATGATGGGCAGGTAGATAAGGTAATCCGGCAGGGGTGGCGTTTCAACAACGGCCGTTGTCGTTAACGCCACACTGCCTGTCGCCAGACTATCGCTGTCAGACACGGCCGTGACCGTCACCGTATCGCTCAGGTTATTCGTGGCCGTCAGCGGCACATGCACCATCACCATGATCTCTTCGCTGGCGCCAACGCCTAGCGTCACCGTGGGCGGCGAGACATGGGTTTCCCAGTTGTTATCCATTAGACTCAGGCTGAAGCTATCGTCCACACTGCCCGCGTTGGTGATGTGCAGTGTGTAGCTGACCACAGCCCCGGCCGTGCCGGTGAGCATGTCTGTCACGGCCGTCAATTCCACCCCATACACCGCTTCGGCCTCCACCGTCAACGTCACCGGCACAGGCAGCAGCGGTGTGGCCGGGTCATCACTGGCAATACAGAGGGCGCCCGTGTACACACCGGCAGGCTGGTTTGTGCTGTCAAAGGTCGCCGTCACGGGTTGGTTGCCGCCGGGTAAGATTGCGCCGTTGTCAGGTACGGCCGTTAACCAGGGCAGGTCGCCCGGCGTGGCGCAGTTGGCGTCGGTGGCTTCGCTGAGGCTCCAGGTGAGCGCCAGGTCGCCGGTGTTGCTGATGGTGAGGGTCTGGTTGGTGGATACATCGGGCGATTGGGTGGCCGCCAGAGAGTCAGGCGCTACCTGGATGACAGGTGCTGCCCCCTCGGGCACACAAGATTGCACCTTTACCTCGTCAATCCACCAGCCATCATTGCCCACAGCGCTATCTGTGCCCATGCGCCAGCGCAGTTGCACCGTTTGCCCGGCGTAATCGTCCAGACTGACGATGGCCGTGTTGAAAGTTGTCCCATCATGGGTACACCACGCCTCCACCGCGCCATAGTCAATGGTGATCGGGTTATTGCCCGGCTGGTCATTCCAGATGATGTTGTCATATGGGTCAGCCAACAGGTGTGAATTGTCAATATAAGCCCAGGAAGCGCCGCCATCGGTGCTGATCTCCAGGATACCGGCGTCCCAGCAACGGCCGTCAACATCTGGCTCTTCAAACCGCTGGCGATTGGTAAATTGCAGCGTGATGGGTGTATGGTTGGCCAACCCTAGCGTAATCAACGGTGACATTAACCGTTGGTCACTCAACGTCGGCGTGTCAATCGCCTTGAAAGAGTAGGTCCCGTCACTGGCAAAGTCAGAGGCCAATGCCCAGGTATTCTGGGTACCGCCGCTGGTCCAGTCCGGAGCGCCATCTTCAAAGCTGGTTTCATAGGCAAGCAACGGCGTTGTGCCGATGGGGCACACGTTTGCCAGGCTAATGGTGGAAAACGTAAACGTGGTGGAAGCCTGCCCCAGGCCGCAGGCATTGCTGGCGCGTACCCGCCAGTACAATTGTGTACCGTCAGGCAGATTGACGGTGGGGGTATGGCTGGTACCCTCTATCGTTGCCGAATAAATGATATTGGTGAAACCGGGATCATCGGCCACCTCGAGCAGATAATCAATGACGTCCGTGCTGCCAGCTTGCCAGCTAAAGGTAGGTAATAATGGCACATTGCTGGCGCCGTCGGTCGGCGTTAACAGAGTTACACCGGTCGGCGCACCATCGAACAGATGAAGCTGTACCGTTGTGGTCAGGGTGCTGGTTGGCGCCGTCCCGGCCACATCCAGGGCATAACTGCCAGCGATGGCGGCCCCTGTATTCGTGAGGGTTAGTGTGCTGGTGAAGGGGGGCACGGCCGTGACTGTGCTAAACTCCCCGCCATAACCTGCCGGAACACCAGACACCGTCAACGTCACCGGATTGCTAAAACCTAAACTCTGGCCGACGTTTACATCATAAACCGCGTCAGCCGGGATACAAATACTTTGCTCTATTGGCGTAACCGTCAGCGAGAAGCCCACGCTTTGCGGCAGCGGCCACACATACGCCCCCCGCGCCCGCGTAAACAGCGCCAGCGTGGTAAAACCGCGATCAATCGCCATGTCCCAAATCATCACCCGTGGCAGCCCGGCCGTGAACAGATTCCAGGTGGGCGAAACCTGGCTGATGTCATCCGTAAAATAAAGCCCCCAATCGGTGCCCACAAAAACCTGGTTCGGGATGTTTGGGTTGGCAATAATGCTGTTGGCCGGGATATTGGGCAGATTGCCCGTCTTATTTTCCCAGGTGAACGATGAACAATCGGCGTTACACGTCACCTGGAATACATGGCCCGGCGTTGCGGGTGTGTTCTCGTCAAAACCACCAACCGACGCCAGACCAATCGTAGCCGTGAGTGGATGTGTGGCCACATCCATAATCGGGCGATTGGGCAGGATTGTATTACCGTCCGTCACATTCACCCAGGTAGCGCTGTTGGCTATGCCTTGCCCCATGTTAAAACCATATTGCACATTACCATCCAGCGTACCCACAATGGCAACCGTGCCATCGTTCACGCCATAACTCAACTGCTGGATGAACGACCGCGCCCCCAACGTGCCTTTGGTCAGATCAGGGCTGTTCACCAGGAACGTTGTGCCGGCGTTAATGGATTCCCAGACACGATGCGAGCCAACGATCATATGGTCGCAGATGGCGCCAGGGCAGTTATATTTGTCCAGTTCATACGGCATAATAAAACTAACCCTATCCGAAGCCCAGGGTCTGGCCAGACTGGAAAAGGTGCCAAACGGGCCGGTGGTGGAGCGCCTGATAAAACCGTTCTGGCTTTCCTGATACCAGTTAAGCCCCTGTTTGGGTTCAATGCGGGCATACATGCCATCTCCGCCTGTTCGTACCTGCCACTCGGCCGGGCCAACAGGCTCGCCGCCGCCAACATCCCATACTTTCACCATGGAACCATTGTCTTGCGCGCCACCGTTGATGCCGGGATTGCTCGATGTGTTGAAGTCGCCGGTAATGTCGCCGGAGTAAAATTCGATGGTATTGAATGTTTCGTTCAGGCGCACAAAATCGTTGTAGCTAAGTGATGGCGAGGTAGCCACACCGGTATAGTAAGCGCCGCCATCGGTGGTTGCCAGTAAACGATTGGGGTCATTATTCACATAGGCCAGACCGTGATGATCCACATGCACCACATCGCCGCCCGTATAACCCAAGGTAATGTTGGTCACGCTGGCGCCGCCATTGGTGGAGCGCCACAGATCGATCATGCTGACAAAGATAACCATGGGATTGGTGGGGTGAACGATGACATTCTGGTTATACCATTGCTGTGTGCTGTTACCATCGTTGTTGGTGCCTTGTATCCAGGTGGCGCCGCCATTCTCCGTGCGATAAATGGCCAGCAACCCCTGTGACACGTCGGTATGGGCCACAACTGCGTAGATAAAGTCTGGGTTGCTGGGGGCCATCGCCATGTCAATACGGCCGACATTGCTGGGATTGTTGGGTGTACCATTGCCGGTGCCGGCCGGGAAGCCATTGTCGCCTCTGGTCAGCAGCGTCCAATCGCCAACAGCCGGGCAGCCGCTGGTGGGCATGGTGGTGTGATAGATGCCGTTGGCCCCATTCTGATCCAGGTCTGGCTGGACGGGTGTGGGCGTACCCCGTGTGCCGATGGCGACATAGATGTCCGTGCTGTCGCCATTGTCGTACAGGATGAGGCCGGTGCCGTCCTGCCGCTGGCTGGTGTGGGGGTTGGTCAGGCAGGGGCCAGCCCAGTTTTGCCCGGCATCATATGAGAAAAAGACGCCGGTTTTGGTGGTGGCCACGACATTGTCGCTGTTGCGCGGGTCAACCCGCACTTTGCCGATGGCCTGATACTGCGGGAAGACGCCAGGGTTTTGTGGATAAGCGGGGCCAAATACGTCAGCGCCCAACACTTCCCAGGTGGCGCCCGCATCCATGCTTTTCAAGATGCCCGCGCTGCCAAATGACCAGGAGCCATACCGTAAATCGCCGGTACCGGCATAAATGGTGGTGGGGTCGTTGGGGTCCAGGGTCATGTCGCCAATGGCGGTGCTGGCAATGAGCGGATCATCGGTGACAACCGTCCAGGTGGTATTTTCGTCACAGCAGTTGGTGGTTTTCCAGACGCCGCCGCCATCGGAGCCAACGTAGGCGATGTTGGGTGAAATAGGATCGCTGACGACGACATTGGTGCGGCCGGCGACGATGCCGTAGTTGAAGCAGTTTTGGCAGCCATCTGATTGTAACGGCTGCGGGCCGAGGGCGGTGAATTGCGTGGGGTCCAGGTTGCCGCCGCCGAGCAGCCGGGTATTTTCCGATGTGCCTGCGGGCAAAGCGGTTTCAATGAGTCTGTCAGTGGCCGCTGCGTCCACCAGCCATTGCTGATCGAAGACGCCGGTGGGGTAGGAGGCGCGAATGGCCCAATAATCGGCGATGCTGTTAAGGAACAATCCCTCCATTTCGGGGCTTTCTTCAGCTTCGGCGGCGTATCGTTCAAAGGGAATATCTTTGGCAATAAATAGCTCAAGCCGGGCCTGGGCGGCGGCGCTGCCTTCGGGTGCTGGCAAGGCAGGTCGGGTCAATGCGATGGCCCCGGCTAAAAATAGCAGTGTGAGCAAGAACAGGCTGACTAGACGAGCAAATTTTAACTTCATTTCTTTCCTTTCCTTATCAATTCAACTAGCTGTGGGAGTTGCCTCTGATGATAATTGTAAGAGGAGCTAACACGGCCGTAATTATACGCTTGATTGGGCGATTGCCTACCATACAGAACAGATTACGACAAAAACTGGACTTTGGAATTCCCCTGGTTTGTTGCAGGTACGGGCGATATTGTCAGCCGGTTCATTCTGCGATATAAGTTGTCGCCATTACCCCTTTTTCCAGGGTCAGTCTAACCCTGACCTGGTTAAGTATGTAGTCACTGCTTCAGCGGGTTCTGGCTAAAGCCGTCACTACAAACCCCATCTACGAGGAGATGATTTGTGACTGTATCTGCTGACACTATAGCGACCTTAACGACGTTGAGTTCTTTGTTTGGGCTGGTTTTGTATGTGGTGTTTGCTGCCGGCTTGTGGAAAACGTTGACAAAGGCAGGCGAACCGGGCTGGCCGGCCCTCATCCCCATTCTCAACTGGTACTACATGGTGAAACTGTCCGGCCGCCCCGGCTGGTGGATGCTCTTGTTTTTTGTGCCCATTCTCAATCTGGTCATCTGGCTGATGGTGGCGCTGGACACCGCTTATGCCTTCGGCAAAACCACCTTGACGGGCATTCTGCTCTTTTTCCTACCCTGGATCATATATCCGGTGTTGGGGTTTTCAGACGCGGCCTATCAGAAATAATGGGGGGGATGAGGTAATTACCAACAGGCTAAAGCACATCATCATATCAAGCCCTAGTTGACTTCTGGCGCATTGTGCAGCTAACATAATGCAATAGCCTTCGTAAATCGTCTCTGGCTACAGGCTACATTACAGGAGAGAAAAATGAACTTCTTACCAATTTTTGCCAATATCCTTCAAAACGACGATGGTGGTATCGTTGCCGCTTTATTCAGCGGCGTGAGCTGCATTTGCTGGGGCGTCATTGTGCTGCTCATTATCGCCGGTTTTTGGAAGACCTTTGAAAAAGCCGGGCAACCGGGTTGGGCGGCCATCATCCCCATCTATAACTTGTATGTGTTGTGCCTGATCGCTGGTCGCCCTGGGTGGTGGGTGCTTCTCTATTTCATCCCGTTTGTCAATATCGTGGTGTCCCTGCTCATCGCCATTGATGTGGCCAAGGCGTTTGGCAAAGACGTCATCTATGGTGTTGTCTTGCTATGGCTGTTCCAGGCCGTAGGCTATTTAATCCTGGGATTTGGCGACGCCCAGTATATCGGCCCGGCCAAAGCCTGACCTGAACGACTTCATTCAATTACTGTAGACCAGAGTACGATTACAGGCTGGGAAGAAAGAAACGACCTGCTTCAAAGCAGGTCGTTTTGTTTAGGGGTGTTCTGTTTCCTGAATGGAGGCGGGAAAGTTGCCGTTGGTGGAGGGCACGGCCGTTCCCCCATCTGCTTCTGTCTGATAAGGATCAATATGGTGGTTGCCGCAAAACGGGCAGATATTCCATTGCAATTCCAGCAACGAATTACAATCCGGGCAAGCCTTCTTCAGCCGTGTGTGGCAGTAAGGGCACAACAGCCATTTCGACTCGATGGTACGTGAACAACCGGGGCAGCGCGGCCGTTCCTCAATCTCTTGCAGCAGCGCCTCCTCTTCCAATGCCCGTTCATACGCTTCGGCCAAAGTTTCACGCGGCCGTAAAATCAGGTAGATGATAATGCCCACCACCGGCAAAACGGCCACCACCAGCGCCGCCAGCAGTTGCGCAAACGGGTCACGCGAGCGGGCGCGCATATCCCGAAACGCCCAGATCACCAGGCTGATCCACAACGCCGCCAGCAGCGCGCCGCTGATAGCCGCAAAAATTGTCAGATACGATTGGATGGTTTCAAAGGATGGAATTGTCATTGGCGGCGATTATAACACAAACACCACCACCATTAGACCACCATTAAGCCACCGCCAAACCCTGAAAATTCATTGTGTCCGGGAAGGTTATCTTTTACACTGTTATCACCTGCATGAAGTTCATATTTTTCCACCTGATGGAGCCACCATACCTAAAAATACGGCACGTTCACACAAGGTGGGGCGGAGGATGAGGATGATGAGTGTTACAAAATCAACCAGCTACGAATCGGGAACAACGGAATTAGTGCCCTGTCTGCCGTTACAGTCGGCCAAAGAATTGCTGGAAACAATGGGCGGCACGACGTTTAAGCGGCTGCTGCTGCCGTTTGACAATCCGTGTGTATCCGACTCGGCTTTAGAAATGGCTCTGGAAATGACGCCTTCGGCCGAATTGGTGCTGCTGCATGTGGGACATGATGAGGAATTGGACGCGGAAGCGCTGTTCACAGCGCTGCGCGGATTGCAGGCGCAAACCCAACAGGCCGGGGTGAAGGTGGATAGTCTGGTAAAGGACACGGCCGTCTCCCTGCTTGATTATGCCCACGAACATGCGATTGACCTTATTCTGCTGCCAGATAAACCGGTAGACGCATAGCATCAATCTCTTATTTTCACGGCCGTTATCCCACTCTACAATAAGAGGGATGAGCAATGCGGCGAATGGAAAGGATGACCTGTTTTGTATTTATTGCCAGCACACCAATAGCAGGCAGGCCGCTCACTGCCAGCATTGTGGCGCACGATTAGTCACCCAAGACCCCCTGGTAGAAAAAGAACTCACGAAACAAGACCACACCTGGACATCGGGCGCGTATAAAGCGCTCTTTGATAAAACCAACAGCACGCTGGCTGACGGCAGTTTAGCTTTGTTCATTAGCGGCTGCGCCGAGCCGCTGATTTTTCCCTTTGTCAGGAATGTGATCCTGGGGCGAGATGCGGCCAACACTGGCGAGCAGATGGTGGACATATCCCAATTCAGCCCGTTAGGACACAGTGTATCCCGTCGCCATGCCGTCATTGTGCCAGACGCCGGCGGGTTTGCGTGCAGCGATCTGGGCAGCACCAACGGTACCTGGCTGAATGGACGCCTGTTGGAACCAGGCAAAACCCACCCGTTGCAAAACGGCGACCAGATGCGGTTGGGACTGCTGACCGTCATGGTTTGTTTTAAGGCGACCTGCACGGCCGTTAAACGCATGACCATCCTCGTCAAAACACGCAACACGTTGGAACATCACTCTCATCTACTGCGCCCACCCTATTTGCTGCTGCAATTGTCCCCTTTTTTACAAGCCCTCAATGAATTGCAGGAGATCATGGCGCTGGCGAAAGGTCAGTCCGCCCGCGACATTTTCATTTATGAGATTCACGAGAAAGTAAATGGCGTGGCTGTGAACCTGGAAATGAACCCTCAGGTCGTGCCGTTGCTGCGGCAGCACCTGTCCCCCTGGCGCGACCAATACACCGAATTTACCAGCCGCAAACGTAAACACCCCACCGCCTTTCTGGAACCGGCCATTGCCCAACTGACCGACAAGGTGATGGCCGCCCTCGCCGTCTCCAAATCCGCCAATCCCAATCTGCGTGAACGCCTGGAAGCGGCGCTCAGCATCCTGGCGGTCAGCCCCCTGGAAATCAGCCGCACCGAATAGAGACGCGGCAGCAATTCGACATTTGGTTTGCGGCGGCAGATAAATCTGCACCAACAAGTGGCAAAGTCAGCCTTCGCCGACTACAGCCCACGCAGGTGGGCTTTGCCATCTGTTGCCGCGATTTTAATCGCCGGGTTTTGCCAAACTGAGAATTGTTGGTCTGAACGGTTGTCAATTGGCAAAATAAAGAACACAATCGTGCATATGGTATGGATCCACCGGTATTGGCTGCTGCTAATTTGGATTGCGTTAGGATATACGGGCTGCACAACAACTGCTGCGCCCCAAGCGACAACACCGACGGCCGTATCCCCCACCGGCAATCCGGGCACGGCCGTACCCACCGCTACCCACGCGGTTAGGGGCGTGCCTGCCCAGACTTCCACTGCCACACCATCGCCAACGGCCGTGCCGCCAACGGCCGTACCCCCCTCGCCTGTGCCGCCCACGCCTATCCCCACCGCCACCCCAAACCTGCTCGCCTCCTATACCCTGGACAGCCTGCGAGCGCGGGAGTATCCCGGCGGTGACATTCGCATCCAGGCCGTGTTGACCGAGACGGCAACCTTCACCCGCCATTACATTGCCTACCCCAGCGATGGTCTGACCATCACCGGCATTATGCAGACGCCGCGCGGCGTGGGGCCATTCCCGGTAATCGTCATGCTGCACGGCTATTATGACCGGAAAGATTACTGGTCGGGCTGGGGTACCTGGCAGGCGGCCGAATATCTCAACGCGCGTGGCTACCTGACCATTGCCCCGGATTTGCGCAGTTGGGGCCAATCTGACGTGGGCGCCAGCCTGTTTCACACCGGGCTGGTGGTGGATGCGCTCAATTTGCTCGGTGCCCTGCCTTCCGTGCCTCAGGCGGATACCAGCCGGGTGGGGTTGTGGGGGCACAGCATGGGCGGCGGCATGATTACCAAAATGTTGGTGGTGGATGATCGGGCGCACGCCGCGGTGTTATACGCACCCAACAGCGCCGACGACGCCGACCTGGTCGCCCGCTGGGGGCCGGGCTGCCTGCCAGAGCAGGTAGACCCGGAGGAGGACAGATGCAATCCGGGTGAAGTTATCCCCCCCGATCTGGCGGCAGCGGTGGTGGCGGCTTATCTGGACACGGCCGTGAACCCCACCGCCTTGCAGCCGTTTGCACCGTATTATCACCTGTCCCACATCACCGCCCCCATCCAAATTCACGTGGGGTTGGCCGACGGGCAGGAATGGGTGGAAACGCCACCCGAATGGGCAGACAAGCTCTATGCGGCGCTGCAAGTCGCCGGGAAAGAGGCTACCATCTATCATTATGAAGACCAGGGGCACTTTTTTTTTGATACGGGTTGGACGGTTTTTATGGAACGGGTAGTGGCTTTTTTTGATGAGGAATTGACACGGCCGTAGGGCCTGTGCAGACTGAAATTGAGGAGAATATGAATCAGAAAGGCATTGCCGCCCTTTCGCGGCGACAGTTTTTACAGGTGGCAGGCGGCACGGCCGTTGCCCTTTCCCTGCCCGGCGTCCTCAGCGCCTGCCGGCCCGCCAACACAACCGGCGCGCTCAAAATTGGCGTCTTGCTGCCCTACTCCGGCATCTATGCCGTGTTGGGGGAGAGCATTACCCAGGGGATGCAGCTCTATTTTCAACAGTTGGGTGACGAAGTGGCCGGGCGCCCGGTGGAGTTGATCACGGCCGATACCGAAATCAACCCCGACGTGGCCCAGCAAAAGGTGCGGCGGCTGGTGGAACAAGACGAAGTCGCCTTTGTCACCGGCATCGTCAGTTCCGGCGTATTAGCCGGGCTGCGCGACTATTTTCACGACAACCAGATATTATGCCTCTGCTCCAACGCCGGCTCCAATGCCCACAGCCGCGGCGCCAAAACGCCCTACATCTGGCGCACCTCCTTCACCAACTGGATGGCCCCCCACGCCATGGGCAGTTGGGCGGCGCAAAATGTGGGGCGCACGGCCGTGATCAGTGTGCCCGATTATGCCGCCGGGGAAAACAACGTCACCAGCTTCACCCACAGCTTCACGGAAGCGGGCGGAGAAGTGGTCGCCGTGCAGCGCACCCCCTTCCCCAACATGGGCGACCCGGCCCCCTTTATGGCTGAACTGGCAGCCACGAGCGCCGACCTGATTTACGCCTTCTACAGCGGCAGCGCCGCCGTCACCTTCGTCAAGGCGTATCACGATTTTGGCCTGGCGCAGCAGATACCGCTGACGGGCGCCGGTTTTATTGTGGAAGAAGATGTGTTGCCCGAACAGGGCAACGCCGCTCTGGGCGTAAAAAGCACCCTCTTCTGGTCATACGTGCTGGACAATCCACAAAACGCGCAGTTCAAAACGGATTTCCACGACTTCGCCGGGCGCGACGCCGACGTGTTTGCCGTGCAAGGGTACGACACCGCCCGCGTGATTGAGCAGATGTTAACGCGCACGGAGGGGGATACGGCCGTAGACCAACTCATCACCGCCCTGGATGGTATCAGCTTTGACAGTCCACGCGGCCCCTTCCGCCTGGACGCCCATTCGCAGGCCCCCGAACACAACATGTACGCCCGCGACGTGCAGCCCTTAGATGGCGTCCTGCGCAACATCATCCTGGAAAACCTGGGGCCAATCGTAGACCCTGGAGATGATTCAATGGGGTGAGCAGGTGATGGGGTGAGGGGGTGAAGGGGTGAGCAATTATTTACCCAACTACCCAATTACCCAACTACAGTAATTATGGACAACTTCCTGCTGCAACTACTCAACGGCCTGGTCGCCAGTATGCTGCTGTTTATTATGGCGGCGGGGCTGTCGTTGATTTTTGGGCAGATGCGGGTGATTAACCTGAGTCATGGCGCGTTTTATCTGGTGGGCGGGTATATGGGGTTGACGGCCGTTAAACAATGGAACGCCTTCTGGCCCGCCCTCCTCCTGACGCCACTGCTGATGGGCGCGGTGGGCTGGCTGGTGGAACGATTCCTACTGCGCGGGCGCTACGGCCGCGAACACCAACTGCAACAAGTGCTGCTCACCTTCGGCGTGGCCCTGATCTTGTCTGATCTGGCCGAATGGCGTTGGGGCGCGTACACCCAAACCGTGTCGCCGCCGGTATTCCTGGCTACGGCCGTACCCCTCTTCGGCCTGCAATTCCCCCTCTACCGCCTGGCCATCATCGCCCTGGGCCTGCTGCTGGCGCTGGCCCTCGCCCTCTTTCTGGGGCACACCCGCCTGGGGGCCATCCTCCGCGCCGGTGTCACCCACCCCCACATGGTCAGCGGCCTGGGCATTGATGTGCAGCGCGTCTTCGCCGCCACCTTTGCCGCCGGCGTAGCCCTGGCGGCGCTGGCGGGCGTCCTGGGGTCGCCTATTACCACCCTCTACCCCGGACTGGATTTTGAGATATTGATCCTGACCGTCGTCGTCGTCGTCATCGGTGGCCTGGGGTCGCTGCGCGGCGCGTTTGTGGGCGCGCTACTCATTGGCCTGACGGACACCTTCGGCAAGGCACAACTGCCGGAATTCTCCCTCTTCCTCATTTTTGCGGTCATGGCGGCGGTGCTGCTGGTACGGCCGTCTGGCCTGTTTGGGGTCGAGGAGAGTTATTGAATCCATGCCCGGCGAATAAATTCGCGGCTACGCCAGGTGAAGACCGCCTTCGCGGTCTGGTAGGCAGTCGGCGAAGGCCGACTTTGCCTTATGTAGTCGCGGTTTCAACCGCCGGATTTATTATCAAGGCATAAAGGGATGACAAGGCTTCCTATTACCAAAATCCTCCTGCCGGTGCTCCTGCTGGCGGCGCTGCTGCTGCCGCTGGGGGCACGGCCGTATCACCTCAGTCTGGCCATAGAAGTGCTGGCCTTTGCCATCTTCGCCATGAGCCTGGATTTGCTGCTCGGTTACACCGGGCTGCCCTCATTCGGCCATGCCGCCTTTTTTGGCCTGGGCGCGTACACCGCCGCCTACCTTTCCAGCAACCACCCGTTGGCGTTGGGACTGACGGCGAATTTATTGATATTGCTGCCGGTGGTGGTGCTGGTCACGGCCGTCACCGCCACCATCATCGGCTTCTTTGCCCTACGCGCCAGCGGCGTCTACTTCCTGATGATTACCCTCGCTTTTGCCCAGATGCTCTTCAGCGTCGCCATTCGCTGGACGGCCGTGACCGGCGGCTCTGATGGTCTGCCCGGCATTCCCGCCCCCCACATCACCCTCGGCCCGCTGCAATGGCTCATCAACGGCCGTGAAGCGTATTACTTCCTGGCCCTGGCCCTCTTCCTGCTGGCCTACTGGCTGCTGCGCCGCCTGGTGGACAGCCCCTTTGGCTGGACGCTGCGCGGCATCCGCGAAAACGAAGCCCGGATGCAAGCGCTTGGCTATGCCACCTCCCGCTACAAAATGGCCGTCTTTGTCATTGCCGGGGTCTTTGCCGGGCTGGGCGGAATGCTGCTGGCGCTCTATTTCCGCCACGCCTCGCCGGAAAACCTGTACTGGACCATCTCCGGGCAGGTGATGGTCATGGTCATCATTGGCGGCGCGGGCACCCTAACCGGCCCCGTATTGGGCGCCCTGCTGGTGCGCGTTTTTCCCCAAATCGCCAGCAGCTACCTCGACCGTTGGGAAACGGTGGAGGGCATCATCTTCATCCTCTTTGTCCTCTTTGCTCCACGCGGCATTCTCAGCCTGTGGCAAAGGATGGTGTCAGGTGTTCAGGTGTCAGGTGTCAAGTGGATGCACTACGAGTCGAAGGATTGAGCCATCGCTTTGATGGGGTGCAGGCGCTAACGGCCGTGACCCTGCACATTGCCCCCGGTGAACGGCGGGCGATTATTGGCCCCAATGGGGCGGGCAAAAGTACGCTGTTTAACCTGATTGCCGGGGCGCTGCCGGTGCAAATGGGGCGGGTGTGGCTGCACGGCCGTGACATCACCCACCTGCCCGTCCCCGCCCGCGCCAATCTGGCGGTGGGCCGCACCTTCCAGCGCAATAACCTGTTTGCCGGGCTGACCGCTCTGGAAAACGCGCGGCTGGCGGTGCAGCACCGGGAACGCATCAATCGTCATTGGTTTAAGCCTGTTGGGGGGTTTACGGCCGTACACACTGCGGCTACGGCCGTTCTGGAACAGGTAGGGTTAGACGAACAGGCCACCATCAAAGCGGGCGACCTGGCCTATGGGCAGCAGCGCGCCCTGGAAATGGCGCTGGCCCTGGCGCTCCAGCCCCGCCTGCTGCTGCTGGACGAACCCACCGCCGGTATGTCCCCCGCCGAAACGGCCGACATGATCCGCCTCATCCAATCCCTGCCACGCGACCTCACACTGCTCATCGTCGAACACGACATGGATGTCATCTTCACCCTGGCCGACCAGATCACGGTGCTGCATTACGGCCAGGTCATTCACACCGGCCCCCCGGCAGAAGTGCAACAGAACGAACAAGTGCAGGCTATTTATTTGGGGGTGATCGGTAACCAGTAATCGGTTATCGGTAAAAAACCAGACCGATTATCGTTCCCTGCTGAGGCATGGTCTTCTCCGGCGGGTGTGGCTGGTTTTCCCAGACCGCGCCACATTGTTTGCCACCCGATCGTTTTACGGCCGTACACAGCAAATGTAGTGCGAGAGGGGTATGGGCAGCGAGGGGTTAATTCTTATCGTCCGGCCATAAACGCGCTCAGTCGGGATTCCTCGGCTACGCCCACCGGCTCTACGGCCGTGCCAAACAAATCCATCTGCTGCATCCGCTGCACGTCTTGTGGGGTGGCGGCCGACACCGCCAGCAGCAGCGCCCGTTCGGCCTGCACCAGGCAGAAATCGGGGCCGGCCCCGTGCAGCGCCGGTAGTCGGCGGATCAATTCCGGGGAGGAACCGGCGATGGGAGTGGCGGGGATCAGTTGGGCCATTCTGCTATCATGCCATTTCAGCAATGAGCGGCGTGTGCATCCTCAGATGCACACGGTTCGCATCTGAGGATGCGAACTGCGCTTCTGAGTTTGCCAATCGCTTTCCCAAACCTGGGGCGCGGCGTCGCGCACGGCCGTGTCCGGCACAAATTTGCGCAGCAGGTTGCGGATGAGGCGGCCCTGTGCCCGGTAAGGGGCGACGACGCCAATTTCCGTCGCCGGCACACCGCAGGCCAGCAAGGTAGTGATCAGGTCTACAACGGCATACGCCTCTTTCTGGCTATAGACGGTATTGTTGTGGTGGCCCAAATCCCAGAACACCTTTGGCTCATTGGCATCCAAAACAGCGGCCAGTCGGGTTGGTGGCGAGGGGTATTCCATGCGACGGTGGGCGACCGACGGCACGGCCGTGAGCAGCCCCTCGTAAAAGTGATGGCTGGGCCAGGCTGTCAGGGCCTCATTCAAGCGATAGGTTTCGGTGAGCATAGTGTCGAAATTGTGATCAACCAGCGAGCCAAATACCGAATCCCGCAGCGCGCCACCGGTCAGGCGCGTGGTCAGCACCGGCGGCAACTGTTTCTGGTCGCCAAAGAAAATGTACTTGTGCCCGGCCAACATCCCCATCACCGCCAAAGGCAGCGTAATCTGGCTGGCCTCGTCGAAAATAACGGTATCAAACTCCACATAGCCCAGCCGTTTGGTGCGGGTGGCAAAAGGGGTGGCCCCCACCACATACCCGCCACTCATACCCGCCAGTGGTGATTCGTGAAAGGAGGCATAGTTGGGTACATGCAGGTCATCGGTGTGGATGGGATGCCCCACTTTGATGACATTGATCTCCCGGTCTTGTTTCACCAGGGCATTGAGGGCGTTGTTGATGGCCCGATGGGTGAAGGCACAGATGAGAACCCGCTCGCTGTCGCTGGCTAAGGCCCGCGCCAGGGTGGCCAGCACTCTGGTTTTGCCTGTCCCCGGCGGCCCCTGCACCAGGTAGGCCAGATCGGTGGCATAGGCGCGGGCGACAGATGTGGGTTGTCTGCATCTGACGGGTTCATGATGCTACTATGTTAACCAGCGCGTGAAGAATTGCCACGTATTTGGTTGGATTGGAGGGGGTAACCGATTTGCCTGACCCTACATAGGCTGTCAACCAGCAGATTTATATGCCGCCACAAATCAAACTGAGAATTGATGCCGCCCAGAACTCCGTGTGGTACAGCCCATTTGTACATGGTAATATCTTTAGCCTGAAGAGCCAACAAACTTTCACAAAGTGGGAATAAATGATGAGCAGAACACAAGTAGGCATTATTGGCGCCGGGCCATCCGGTTTGTTATTAGCACGGCTGTTGCATTTGCATGGCATTGAAAGCGTGATCGTGGAGCGGCAAAGCCGGGAGCACGTGTTGGGGCGCATCCGCGCCGGTGTGCTGGAACAAGGGATGGCCCGTCTGCTGCGGGAAGCGCAGGTGGGGGCGCGCATGGATCGGGAAGGGCTGGTGCATGGCGGGGTGAATCTGGCGTTTGACGGCCGTAATAACCGCATTGATATGGCCGCCCACACCGGCGGCCAATCGGTCATCATTTACGGCCAGACGGAACTGACACTGGATCTGGTGGAGGCGCATCTGGCAGCCGGGGGCCTCATTCATTATGAATCACCGGCCCTGGCCGTAACAGATTACGACACAGCCCGGCCGCGCATTATCTATGAGCAAAACGGGCAGCGCCAGGAAATTGTCTGTGATTTTGTGGCCGGTTGTGATGGGTATCACGGCGTCGCCCGCCACAGCATCCCCACCGACAAAATCACCCTTTTCGAGAAAATCTATCCCTTTGGCTGGTTGGGCATATTGTCGGACGTGCCGCCGGTAAACGAGGAACTGATTTACGCCAACCACGCAGCCGGTTTTGCGCTGTGCAGTATGCGCTCCCACACCCGCAGCCGGTATTACATTCAGTGTGGACTGGATGATGATGTGGCTAACTGGACGGATGATGCTTTTTGGGATGCGTTGCGGCGGCGGCTGCCAACGGCCGTAGCCGAAAAGGTGACAACTGGCCCCCGCCTGGAAATGAGCATTGCCCCCCTGCGCAGTTTTGTGGCCGAACCGATGCGTTTCGGCCGGTTGTTCCTGGCCGGGGACGCGGCGCACATCGTTCCGCCCACCGGCGCCAAAGGGCTGAACCTGGCCGCCTCTGACATCTACTACCTTTCCCGCGCCCTCATTGCCCATTACCAGGAAAAGCGGACCGACCTGCTAGACCGTTATTCGGCGGCCGCCCTGCGCCGCGTCTGGAAGGCGATCCGCTTTTCCTGGTGGTTTACGGGGCTGATGCACCGCTTTGATGATGAACCGTTCAACCGCCGCCTGCAAGTGGCGGAACTGGATTACCTGACAGGCTCTGACGCAGCCCAAACTGTGTTTGCCGAAAACTACGTGGGCCTGCCATACGAGCAGTTTGATTAGAGCCGCCATCCCTACGTGGCTAACAGCAATTCTCAGTTTGATTTGCAGCGGCAGATAAATCTGCACCAACAGAAGGCAAAGTCGGCCTTCGCCGACTGAAACCCAGCCCACGCAGGTGGGCTTTGCCTCTTGTTGCCTCGATTTTAATCGCCGGGTTTTGCCAAACTGAGAATTGCTGGTGCATTTTCATAAACGGTTTCCAGGTGGGCGGCGCCTTGCCGGGAAATGATGTGGCGCCGGTTTATAGGTTGCGGCCCATTTCCACCAGCCCATGTTGGGCGGCCAGGGCTACGGCTTCGGTGCGGTTGCCGGCGCCCAACTTGCCCAGTATGGCGCTGACGTGGAATTTGACGGTGCGCTCACTGATGACCAGCCTGGCGGCAATCTCTTTGTTTTGCAGGCCGGCGGCCATGGCCTGCAAAACCTCCAGTTCACGGGGGGTCAATGGTTCCAGACCGGGTTCCGCCTCTTGGGTGACGCGCTGCAACAGTTTGGAGGCGACAATGGGTTGCAGCAGCGAACCGCCGCTGTGGACAACACGCACGGCATGGAACAATTCCTGGCGCGGCGCACCTTTCAGCAAATAGCCTTGTGCGCCGGCTTGCACGGCCGTGACAATGCGCTCATCACTGTCAAAAGCGGTAAACACAATCACCCGCGCCTGGGCGTCTTGCGTTTTGAGGTGGCGACACGTTTCTACCCCATCCATACCAGGCATTTCCAGGTCAAGCAAGATCACATCCGGTTGCAGGGATTGGGCTTTAAGCAAGGCGTCACGGCCGTCGCCCGCTTCGCCCACCACCAGCAGATCAGGCTGTGTGCCTAAAATTGCCGCCAACCCATCCCGCACCACCGGATGGTCATCAACTATCAAAATACGAATCTGCTCGCTCATATTCTTTTGCTCAAAGCCTGACGGCTCTGGGAAAGCTGTCAGGTCTGAATGGGTAATGTGATCTCAAGCCGTGTGCCGGCGCCAGGGGCGCTATGTAGCTGCAAACGGCCGTGTAACAATCTCACCCGCTCATTCATACCGATTAGACCAAAACGGCCGGCGGGTACGGCCGTTGGCTCAAAACCGACCCCATCATCCACCACCGTCAGCGTCACATGGTCGGTGAGCAGGTGCAATTCTACCACTGCCCGGCGCGCCTGGGCATGGCGGCTGACGTTTTGCAGCGCTTCCTGCACCAGGCGGTAGATGCCGGTTTCCAGGTGGCGCGGCAACGGCCGTGTATCTCCCCGTACCAGCAAGTCTACGGGCACGGCCGTTTGTTCGGCCAGCCCGGCCAACGCCTGCACCAATGTCTGCTCTTCCAGCGGCGCGGCGCGCAAATCCAGCACCGAGCGGCGCGCCTCGTCCAGGTTGGCGCGGGTAAGGGCCAGCGCGTGCTGCACCACCGGCCGTACCCTGGCTGCGTCTGCCCCCGTTTCCAACAGCGCGTCGGCCGATTCCAACTGCAAGGAGACGGCCGTGAGTCCCTGGGCCAGCGTATCGTGAATCTCCCGCGCCAGCCGATTGCGCTCTTCCAATGCGCCCAGCGCCGCCTGCCGCGCAAACAGATGCGCCCGCTCCACAGCAATGCCCAGCATATCCCCAACCGTGTATAAAAGCTGCAAATCCTCGGCCGACAACTGCCGCCAATCACGGCTGGCAACATTCAAGACGCCTAGCTTTTTACCGTGTGCATACAGCGGAATGCTGGCGTGGTATTGCAGCCCATCCGTGCCATCAATCAAGCCTTGCAACCGGCTGCACGTCACCACGTTTACATTGGCCGCGCCATCCAGGTCGCCGGCGCGGTAGGTATCCAGGCAATAACAGGAACCGGCCATTTTGTCCGGGCGATGGGTGAGGGCGGGTGGTAGATTTTGCGCCGCCGCCAGATAGGAATCGCCATTTTCGCGCAGCAGCCACACCCAGCCGGTGTGTAAATCCAGCAGATCGGCAACCTGCGCCAGCGCCGTTTGCACCGCCTCGTCCAGGTCAACCGAGCGGTTGAGCGCCTGGGCAATGGTGTTCAGGATGGCCAGTTCGGCGTGGCGTCGTTTCAGTTTTTCGGCGTTTGTTTCGTCCACGGTTTTAGCCTCATCACCTCAGCGGGCCAGCAGCGGGATTTCTTCGTCAATGACAAAGTGCAAACGGCCGTGCGCCACCCGCAGCGCCTCTTCCACTACTTCGGGCGTCGTCCCGCTGGCAAAAATGAAACCCAGATAACTTTCTCCTTCCGGCAGCGGCAGCAGCCGGTGGTGTTCGGGGGTGGTAATCGTAATCTCGTCAATGCCGGGCACAGCCTGCGCCGCCGCCAGCCCCTCTACCCGGCGCAAGATGCCGGGGCGCGGGATGGGGATCATCATCACGCCGCTGGCCTGTTGTTCCCGTTGCAGACTGCGCACATCCAGCCCCACTGCCTGGCGCAGCAGCAGTTCCTCTAGCGACATGCCCATGTCAAAGCGCAAAGTCTGGGAGCAGAGACCGCCAATGGAACGGCCGTTGACTTCCACAATCCACGCTCCCTGGTCATTGAGGCGCAGTTCGGCATGGACGGGGCCGGTTTGCAGACCAATGGCCTGCGCACCTTGCGCCGCCATGTCCACTACGGCCGTTTGTGTTGGCCCGTCCAGGCGCGAAGGCGTCACGTAAATCGTCTCCTCGAAAAAAGGGCCTTCGAGCGGGTCGGGTTTGTCAAAGAGGGCCAGGGGGTGGAAACGGCCGTTATCCAACACCGCCTCCAATGCCACCTCAACACCTGGCAGGTACCCTTCCACCAGAAAACCGTCCGCGCCGATGGCTGACAACAGGCGCTGCACCCGGCGCACGGCCGTAGCCAACTCATCCGCGTCGTTGGCGCGGATGACTCCCCGGCTGCCGTTGAGTGTGCGTGGTTTGACGACGCAGGGGAAGCCGATATGGGCTTGCACGACGGCCGTGACCTGCGCCAACTTATCATTCAGGGCAAAACCGTGAAATGGCGGCGTGGGCACGTCTCCGGCCTGCAAAAGCTGGCGCATCACCAGTTTGTCCCGCGCGGCGGCGGCGGCTTGTGGTTGATTGTGTGGCAGCCCCAATACTTGAGCGGCGCGGGCGGCAATGAGGACGCCGCTGTCGTCTACGGGCAAGATGGCGGCCAGGGGCGTGGTTTGGGCAAAGTTGCAGATGGTTTGCACGGCCGTGTCCGGCTGCCGGTAGTCGAGCGCCAGTTTGCCCGGCCATTGTGTTGCCGCCAATTCCGGGGGCAGGTCTACGGCCGTGATCAGCGGAATGTTCAACTGTTTCGCCGCCGCTATAAAGGCTGCGGCGCGGTAGGTGTGGGGTGTGGTCAGGAGTAAGATGGCGGGTGGGGAAGGGGTGGCAGGCATTTCAAGGAGATTGGAGATTGGGTAATATCTAATCGCCAATCTCGCTTTGTAATTGCACGGCCGTAGCCCGGTCTGGGGCGCGAATGATGAGGGTTTCGCGGGCTGTCTGGAAGAGGCAAATGGTGTCGTCTGGTCCTTGCCAACATTCGCCGCCGCCGCCCTGGCCGCTGCCTTGCAGTTGCCCGGCAACGCCAAACAGGGCGGTGGGGTAGTTGGGGTAAAGGGCGGCAAATTCGGTGGCGTCTTTATCGGTATCCCAGACCAGGCGTAGCGCCAATACCAATGCGCCGCTCTGCTCGTGGGCATAAACGGCAAAACGGTCGCCGCCCCAACCGGTCACGGCCGTTTCTACCTGCTGCGGGTTCAATTGCTGGCGCAGATATTCCCGCAGCATAAATTCACCCAAAACATCTTCCTTAATCAGCACCCAACCCACGCCGAGTGTATCTGTCAGCGGCGGCAGCGTAACCAGTTGGGGCATATCCCCGGCCAGATAACGCTCCGGGTGCAAAATGTGTTCGGTAGATTGGGGCAGGTTGGCCCAGGCGTTGGTCACGGCCGTGTACCCGCCCTGGTTATACAACGTCTGCACAAAGCTGAACCCGGCGGTGTATGGGTAAAGCAGACTATTGGCTAACACCGGCGGCGCGCTGTTTAACACGGGTGTCTCGACGCCTTCCAAAGAGGCCAGCACCGCCAGCACATCCACATACCCCTGCTGCATATAATGGTTTTGCAGCAGCATGGCTTCCCCTTCGGCCAGGGCCAACAAAGCTGCTTTGGCGTCGGCGTTGAGTGTGTCGTCATTCAATAAATCCAGATTAAAGTGCTGGTCTTGTAGGGCGTGCATAAATTCGTGGGCATGGGTGAGTTGTTCATTGGCGTCCAGCACATCATCATCACTCACCACCACAAACTCGTCCGTTTCCGGGTCATAAAAGCCAGCGATTTGCTCGCTATACAGGTCGCGGCTGAAGGTGTACAGGTCAAAATCAAGCGGCAGAAAATCAAAAACGGCATAAACCAGCACATCGTGGCGGGCGTCTGTTTCGGTATAGTCGGCGAGTAGATCTTCTTCCACGCGCTGGCGCAGTTGGCTGCTGGTGAGCAGGGTGGTGGCAACCGTCGTTTGGGGCGGCAGGCCGCGTATCTGGGAGACGCGGCTTTCAATCTCGGCGCGCAAAGCACCCGTTGCGCCGTCGCCGCTGTTGGCTACCTGGCTGAGGGCGGCGCTTTGGGTATCGGCGGTGACGGTGAGGGTGATGATGGTGGGATTGCTGGCACGGCCGTAGACGTTAATTGCCAGCACCCCAATGGCTGCCGGGCCGGGGTCGGTGGGCGTCCACGTTTCGTGGGCCGTGTATAGGGTGGCGTCGTCAGGGTCATAATCTTTGATGGCTGTGCCATTGACGAGCAGGTTTATGGTGGCAATGCCGGCGGGGTCCGCGGCGGCAAATGCGATCTCTATCGGTTGGCCGACAGTTACCACGGTCCCGGCTGATGGGGTTATGATTTGCACGGAAGGGATGGTTATTGGCGGTGCGGTTGGGGTAGCGGTGATGGTCTGGGCGGCGACCAGCGTCTCTTGCAATGAGGCCATCTCTGCTGTCAAGGTATTGACCTGTTGCTGGCTTTCTACCAGTTGCCCTTCGTAGAGGATGGCTTCGGCCACGGCCGTGGCCAATTCCTGCCCCGTTGCCAGCCGCGTCGCTTCCACCGATTGAAAAGCCAGGTCGAGTTGGGTGCGCGTCATGTCCAGTCCGGTCACGGCCGTAGCCAGCCCATCCCGTTGCGTCTCAAGCGCCCGTCGCCCCTGGAAGAGAAAGACAAAAGCAGCGACCATGACTAACAGGAGCATGACCAGGGACAGAATAAGTGCAGATGAGGCGGTTGATTTCATAGGATTTGGATGCTACACGAGGTTAGATCAAGGGTCAAGTTTAACCTGGATGCATAGATCGCACTTACTCCGGCGAGCCGACTGAAATATGGGTGGTATTGCGACCCAATGGCCGGGCGCCGGTGGCCGGGCTGATGGCGTTTTGTTCCGGGTAAATGATCACAAAACTGGACGATTGGAAATGTTGCGCCAGTTTACGTGGGATGGCATCCAGGTATTTGTTGTAGGAGACAGAGCCGGGGCGCGCACTCACCACCACCAATAAGTCCATTTCTGCCACCTCGCGGGCCAGGATCAGGAAATCTTCCCAGTCGGTAAACAGATGATAGGCAGCTTCCACCGCCGGTTTGGCGGCCTCAACGGTGGGTTCCATGCGCTCGATGGCGCCTGATGAAGCATAAAAGATGATCCGGGCGCCGGCCTGTTTGCTCAGCGTTGTCAGGGTGCGCAGCCAACGCGAGAAGCCGGTTTCAAACTCCGCGTTGGGCGGGATAACCACGATGATTCGCCGGGTGACGTTGATGGGATATGCCAACCGGGTGACGAGGACCATTTGCCGCGAGGTTTGCAGCAGATGGTCGAGGACGCTGCCAAAGATGCGCTGTTGGGTGTTGATTTGGGCATTCCAGCCAATGATGACCTCGGTGATCATCAACTCTTTGATAGCGCGACTGATGCCGTTAGCCACGTTCAGATCAACACGCGAGACGACCTGCACGGCCGTTTCCGTCGCCGACGCATGTTTAATCGCCTTTTCCAGCATCATGTAACTGGCCGCCACCCGCTGCTGTACATCCTCATCATCCTTCACTACCACCAGCGGATAAATCGGCTCTGGCGATTTTGGGTTTTTAATCATAATCGCCAGGTCCATCAGATGCTCGATGGTGGCCGGGTTGGCGATGGGCACCAGGATGCGGTCGGGCACAACACTCACATCCAACACCTGCTCGCTCTCCAATATCGCCAGTTTACGGCCGGCCGATTCGGTAGCCAATGAACTGACCAGGCACGTGACCATGATCATCACAATGGTTCCATTCAGCACCGCCTCATTCAATAATCCCAGATTGAAACCGACCAGTACGGCTGCCAGCGTCGCCGCGGCCTGCGAATTACTCAAGCCAAAAATCAGGGTTCGTTCCAGCGCCGAATACCCAAAGATTTTCTGCGTAAAAAAAGCGGCCAGCCATTTGCAGCTAATGGCAATGATGACCATCGTCACTGCCACCAGCAAGGCTTCCGTGCCCTGAAACAAGACCCGCACATCCACTAACATGCCCACGCTGATCAAGAAAAAGGGGACAAATAGCGTATTGCCCACAAAGTCAATTCGGTTCATGAGGGGCGAGGTGTGGGGGATCAGCCGGTTCAGCGCCAGGCCGGCCAGGAACGCGCCGATGATGGCTTCTACTCCGGCCAATTCTGCCAGAAAAGCGGCGGCAAAAACAATGACCAGCACGAAGATATATTGTGAACTGCCATCTCCTTGCCCGGTGCGGAAGAACCAGGCCCCAATTTTGGGCATGATGGCCAACACAATAAAAAGGAAAATGGTAAAGGAAATGGTCAGCCGGACCCAAAATGCGCCATTTAGCTCCCCTTGTGTGGAACCGACAATAATCGCCAACACCAGCAACGCGGCCGTATCTGTGATGATTGTGCCGCCGACGGTAATGGTCACGGCCTCGTTTTTGGACAGACCCATGCGGCTGGCAGTGGGGTAGGTTAGCAGTGTGTGCGAAGCAAACATGCTGGCCAGCAATATAGCGGACGGCCATTCAAAACCGAGCAGGTAATGGCCTGCCAGCGTGCCCACTGTTTGCGGGATGAAAAATGTGAATGCGCCAAATGCCAGACTGCGGTTCTGGTTCTTGCGAAAATCGTTCAGGTCAATTTCCAGACCGGCCAGGAACATGATGTAGAGCAGGCCGACTGTGCCAAAGAGGATGATGCTGGTATCACGCAGCAGCAGGTTTAAGCCAAATGGCCCAACCAACGCACCGGCAACAAGCAGCCCCATGATGGTGGGGATGCGCACACGATTGAGCAGCAGCGGCGCCAGGAGGATGATGAGCAGAACCAGCGTGAAAACGAGAACGGGATCGGAAAATGGCAACGAAAAATGGGGCATAGAGGTGAACTCCTGAAAGCAAAATGTCAGTTTATGGCTTGCCGCAGTATAGTAATTGTACCATCATGCGATATGATTGACGGTGGGTATATTGACTGATTAGCCAAGGTAGATCAAGGTAGATATGACAACAGGGGATAGTGATGTCTCGTTTTGATATGACAACTATTGGTGAAGCGATGCTGCGGCTGAGTGTGCCGACCGGTGTGCGACTGGAAACAGCACGACAATTAGATGTGTATCCGGCGGGGGCGGAGGCGAATGTGGCGGCGGCGCTGGCGCGGTTAACACGGCCGTGTGGCTGGGTGAGTAGTTTGCCGGATAGTGCGTTGGGGCGGGTTGTGACCAATGAACTGCGGCAGGCGGGGGTGGATGTCACGGCCGTGCATTGGTCGGCCACCGGGCGTATAGGTACATACTTCATTGAGTTTGCCGTCCCGCCGCGTCCAACACAAGTGGTGTATGACCGCGCCAATTCCTGTTTCACCCACCTGCGGCCAGAATTGGTTGATTGGGAATATCTGCTGGACACCCGGCTGCTCCACCTGACGGGCATTACCCCACCACTTTCCCCCGGCTGCCTGGAGATTGTGCAGGCGGCATTACAGAGAGCGCGGCAACGGGGCACGGCCGTGAGCTTTGATGTCAACTACCGCCAGCGATTGTGGCCACCGGAAACGGCCGCCGCCACCCTGCTGCCGCTGATGCAGCGCGTGGAGTTGCTCTTTTGCAGCCGCCGTGACGCCGCTACGTTATTTGGCTGCCAGGGCACACCAGAAGAAGTGGCGGCCCAGTTGGCGGCCAAAACGGCGGCGCGCCACATTGTCCTCACGCTGGCAGAGGAGGGTGTGCTGGGCTGGGATGGGCAGCAGTACCGGCGGGAATCGGCTCTCCCCGTCCAGATCATAGACCGCATTGGCGCGGGGGATGCGCTGGCGGCCGGTGTCATCCACGGCTGGCTAGACGGAAATTTTGCCGCCGGGCTGCGTTATGGCGTCACGCTGGCCGCCCTGGCGCTGAGCCAACACGGTGATATGCTCATCACCAACCAGGCAGAGTTGGCGGCATTAAGCCAACAATCCGGCAGTCAGATGATTCGCTAGCACTATTGCTCATCGGCACACTCCCCGCTCCCGCAGCCCCTCAATCTCCGCGTCCGTGAAGCCCAATTCGTGCAGCACGGCCGTCGTATCTGCCCCCACCTCTCCACCCACATGATGGTAAACGGGTTCGCTTTGTGAAAACTTGAACGGGCTGCCCACCTGTGGCTGTGTTGAGCCATCTGGTTTGGGCACGTCCACAATCAGTTGCCGCGCCTGCGTTTGGGGGTGAGCGGCCATTTCCGGGATGGTCAGCACCGGCTCTACGCACACATCATATCCGGCAAAAATTGCTGTCCATTCGTCTAAAGTTTTCCCCAAAATTGTCGCCCGAATGTCGGCCTTGAGCGCCTGCTGGTTTGCTGCCGACTGGTCAAAACCGCGTGGGGTTAAATCCGGGCGTTCGATGGCCTGGCAAAACCCTTCCCAAAATTTCGGTTCCAGACTGCCCACGGAGAGGTAACGGCCGTCGGCCGTCTCGTAAAAATCGTAATACCCACCCCCGTTCAACTGCCAGCTTTCCGGCTCCGGTGTCTCGCCGCCTACCAGATAATGGCTGACGGCGTGGGCGTGCCAGGCGATGGACATATCGAACATGCTGATGTCCACGAGCTGTCCTTCTCCGGTGTGGTGGCGGTGGATGACGGCCGTTAAAATCCCCACCACCGCCCCCAGCGCCCCGCCGCCAATGTCCGCTACCTGTACGCCCAATGGCGGTGGGCCGCCCGCTTTGCGCCCGCTGTGGCTCATCACCCCCGCCAGCGCCAGATAGTTGTTGTCATGCCCCGCCCGGTCGCGGTACGGCCCTGTCTGCCCATAACCGGTGACGGCGCAATAAATCAACCCCGGATTTACGGCCCGCAACGCCTCATATCCGACGCCCAACTTGTCCATTACCCCAGGGCGGAACTGTTCCAGCACAATGTCATAGCCACCGGCGCTGACCAGTTGTTCGACGATTTTCACCGCTTCCGGCTGTTTCAAATCCAGGGCAATGGATCGCTTGTTGCGGTTCAACAGCCGGTGCCAGGCGGAAGCGTCGCCGTCATACGGCGGCACAAAACGCACCATGTCCGGGCGGGTGGGCGCTTCCAGGCGCAGCACCTCCGCGCCCAGGTCGGCCAGCATCATGCTGCCAAACGGCCCTGGCAGCAGGGTGCTGAAGTCGAGGATTTTGAGGGAGGCCAGGGGAGGGGGCATGTGTCAGGTGTCAGGTGTCAGGTGTCAGGTGTTAGGTGTCAGGTGTCAGGTGTCAGGTGTCAGGTGTCAGGTCACTTGATACTTGACACTTGACACTTGACACCTGATACGGCTTTAGCCCAATTGCCCGGCCGCATACCGGCCACGCAGCACTTTTTTGTCGAATTTGCCCACACTGGTCTTGGGGATTTCGTCCACGAAGAGGATCGTTTCGGGGATCCACCAGCGGGCCACTTTGTCTTCCAGGAAGGTGGTGATGTCTACGGCCGTCAGATTTGGGGCATCAGGGGTGGGCACGACGGCGGCCAACGGCCGTTCCTGCCACTTTTCGTCTGGTATGGCGATCACGGCCGCTTCCATCACCTGCGGATGGGCCATAATCGCGTTTTCCAGTTCCACCGTGGAAATCCACTCGCCGCCCGACTTCACCAAATCTTTGGTGCGATCCATGATCTGCATGTAGCCATCGGGACTCATCGTCACCACATCCCCGGTGCGGAACCAGCCATCTTTGGTGAAACTGTCTTCCGAGACCTCGCGCTTGAAATACTGGCGGATGATCCACGGCCCGCGCACCTGCAATTCGCCCATCTGACGGCCGTCCCAGGGCAACTCCTTGCCCACCTCATCCACAATACGCATCTCCACACCACAAATTGGGTAGCCCTGTTTGGCCTTGATGTCCCATTTTTCCTCGTCGGACAGGCTGGCGTGTTGGCTGCTCAGGTTACACACACTGCCCAACGGCGACATCTCCGTCATGCCCCAGGCGTGCAGCACGTTCACCCCCAACTCGCTCTCATACGCCTTCGTCAGGGCGCGGGGCATGGCCGAGCCACCCACCACCAGCGCCCGGATGCAGGAAATATCGCGGGGATTGTTTTTCAGTTCGTGATATAGCCCCGTCCAGATGGTGGGCACCCCGGCGGCAATGGTGACGCGCTCTTCTTCAATCAGCCGCGCCAGCGGCTCGGCCTTCAAATGCAGGCCGGGCATGATAATTTCCGCCCCGGCAGCGGCGCAGGCATAGGGCAGTCCCCAGGCCATGGCGTGAAACTGGGGCACAACGGGCAGCACCACATCCGTTTCCTTCACACCCAGGGCGTTGGCCTGGCCCGCGCCCATGGCGTGTAAATACATGGAGCGGTGGCTGTAGAGAGCGCCCTTTGGATCACCGGTCGTGCCGCTGGTATAACACAAACCGGCGGCCATCTGTTCATCGGTGCTGCGCCAGGTAAATGCCTCGTCGCTGCTCTCGATCAAATCCTCATAAAACAAGACGTTGGGCAGTTTTGTTTGCACGTCGCGGGGGGCATTGAACAACACGTAATGCTGTACACAATCAATTTCGTGGGCCACCCGTTCGTACAACGGTAGCAGCGACCCCTCCACAAACACAATTTTGTCTTCGGCGTGGTTGACGATGTAGGCCAACTGCTCCGGGAAGAGGCGAATGTTGAGTGTGTGGCAGACCGCGCCCGCGCCGGGAATGGCGTAATACAGTTCCAGGTGTTGGAAGTTGTTCCAGGCAAAGGTCGCCACGCGGTCGCCGGGCTGGACGCCCAAATTGACCAGCGCCTTTGCCAGCCGTCGGACACGGCCGTGCAGGTCGGCATAGGTGTAGCGGTGCAGCGAGCCGTCCGGCTGCAAGGTGCTGATACGCTTATGCGGGTTGACGCGGCTGGCATGTTCCAGGATGCGATCTAGCGTCAACTGGTAATCCATCATCAGGCCGTTCATAGTTCTCCTCTCTTGTTTGTAGTAGGCAATTTATTGCCCTTTCATGGCGATAAATCGCCTACTACAAACTTATAGCGCCACACAAAGGTGTGGGCCAATCAAGACGGGTATGCTCCGCCAGGAGGTCGTCAATGCGGGCAGCGATGGGCGGTGGGAAGGGGGAGGTGCGGCGGAGCGCGAGGTTGGCGTGGGAGCCAAGCATTTCCACGGTAGCGGCCAGTTGGCCGGTGCTTTCGTTGACCATGAAGTGGCAGAAGTGGATGCGTTTGTCGTTACGGCCGTACACCCTTGACCGTATCCCAATCGTTTCATCCGTGCGCACTTCGGCCAGATAAAAGATGAACTGCTGCAAGGCAAACGAGCCGTTGCCACTGGTGGTGTAGTAGTGATGATTCATGCCAAAACCGGCAAAAAGATGCCAGGTGGCGTCGTCAAAAAAGCCCAGGTAATGGCGCACATTCATATGCCCCATCAAGTCCAGATGACCGTCCGTGACGGTGGCGCGGTGGGTGAGCGGTAGTTGTTCCAGTTGGGGGAGGGTGAGGGATTTGAGGGTGGCGAGCATGAGATAGGGATAGGGATATTGAGATATTTGGCCCAAATGTTTATCGGGATTTCAGGTAACGATTAACTCTCTCAAGCTGCGGCCGGTTTCCAGACCGCGCCGCCTTGGCTGGCACGGTCTGGAGACCGACCAGAGCGTTAGTCGTTACGATTTTATGGCATTTTGGGGCGGATGGCGAGATAGAAAGGCAAGGGAAATTTGGGTTCTTCAAGATTTCATGAGGTTGGCGCCAGATGTAGAGCGGGGTAATTGTTAAACCAGGTCAGTTGTTATGGTCTCTGGCACGGCCGTCGCCATTGGGTCTGGCTGCACTTTGTTAACAGATTTGGCTATGGTTTGGCGTTTTCGCTCTCTGGTAAACAGGCTTTGCACGCCAATGAAGATGAGCGTCAGCGCGCCCACGGCAATGCGCGTCCACCAGGAACTCAGGTTGCCGTTGAACTGGATGAGCATCTGAATCAGCCCCGTGACCAACACGCCAAAGAGGGTGCCAAAGACGTAACCCTGCCCGCCGGTTAACAGCGTGCCGCCAATCACCACCGAGGCAATGGCGTCCAATTCGACGTTGGTGGCGTACAGTCCATGCCCGGAGAGCAGCGAGATGCTAAAGACGATGCCCGCCAGCGCCGAACAAAAACCGCTCAGCGCGTAGACAGAAATTTTGATGCGGCCGACGGGCAGACCCATCAACAAAGCCGACTGTTCGCTGCCGCCAATCGCATAAACGGAACGGCCGTAGCGCGTAAAATGCGCCACATAGATGCCCACCACCAACACAATCAAGGCGATGATGGCCCCCAGGTTAATGAACCCCCGCTCCAGGCCCGGAATCGACAGCCGGTACAGCGCCATTGCCCGATAGATCGGATGCCGGATGGGGATAGCGTCCAGGCTGATGAAAAAACACATCCCCCTGGCAAAAAACATGCCCGCCAGCGTCACAATAAACGGCTGTACCTTGAACACGTGGATAATTGTGCCCATCGTCGCCCCCAACAACGTACCCATCAGCAGCATGAGCGGGATGACCACAAACGGGCTGAGACCCGCCTGCTCTAACAGCGCCGCCGAGGCCACCGAAGTCAAGGCAATGACCGCACCCACCGAGAGATCGATCCCTTTGGACAGGATCACAAACGTCATGCCAATGGAGGTGATGAGCAGGAAGGCGTTGTTGATAAACAGATTGAAAAACGCCTGTGGCTGGCGCATCCCCTTGTATTGCAGATAACCGTACAGATACAAAACTACAAAGACGCCAATGGTAGCCAACAGGGGCATAAACTTGCGATCAATCTTCAAACGTTCCATCATGGCTGCACCCCTTTGCGCTCGAATACCCGCCCCAGCACCAGCTTCGTCTGGTCGGAGTAAAGCAGGATGACGATGAGCACTACCAGCGCCTTGATGGCCGAGGCAGCCATAGCCGGCACACCCAGGGCGTACATGGTGGTGGTGGTGCTTTGGATGATCAGCGCACCAATGATGCTGGCTAACAGCGAAAACCGGCCGCCGGTCATCAATGTGCCGCCAATCACCACCGCCAGGATCGCGTCCAGTTCCAGGTTCAATCCGGCGTTATTGGCGTCGGCGCTCTTCACATTGGAGCTATAAATCAACCCGGCCACACCGGCGCAAAAGCCGCAAATGGTGTACACGATCAGCTTGATATTTTTCTCGCTGATGCCGCTGAGGTAGCTGGAACGGCCGTTAATGCCCACCGACTCCACAAACATGCCAAACGCCGTCCGCCGCGCCAGCAGCCAGGTGAGCAAAAAGACCAACACCACAATAAAAAGCGGAAACGGCAGCCCCAACACATACCCATTGCCAATAAAAAAGTAGCGGCTGTAATACACGGTGATGATCTGGCCGTTGGTGATGAGTTGGGCAATGCCCCGGCCGGCCACCATCAACACCAGCGTAGCCACCATTGGCTGAATTTTGCCTCTGGATATAAGCAGACCGTTCCAAAAACCACAGGCGGTAGACACCGCCAGCGCCGCCAGAATGCACAGCCACAACGGTGTATACGTCACATCCTTGATCAATTCTTCGGAGCTAATCAACTGCCGCGCCAACGCCGGATTGATGAGCACGGTGGCGGTGGCTGCCGAGATTGCCACCACTGCCCCCACCGACAGGTCTACACCGCCGGTAGCAATGACCATCGTCATGCCAATCGCCAGCAGCATCAAAATAGAGCCACGATTGAGAATGTCAATCAGGAAGCCGGAGAGACGGCCGTTTTTGATTTCAAGGTCAAAAAAACCCGGCGTAAAGAACAGATTGAAGAGCATAATGAGCGCCAGGGCCAATAGGGGCCAAAATAACTGGCTGTCACGCAGCCGGTGCCAGGAAAATCGTGATTGGTTCATGTTGCGCCACTCCCGGCGCTGCTGCTTGCGCCGCTCCCGGCCATTACCCGCATAATGGTCTGCTCGTCCACTTCGCCGGAAAATTCGGTCACTTTTTGCTGGTCACGTAAGACGGCAATGCGATGGCTGGTGCGCAGCACCTCTTCAAGTTCAGAGGAGATGAAGATACAGGCCATCCCTTCTTCGGCCAGTTCCAGCACCAGTTTTTGGATTTCCGCCTTGGCGCCAATGTCAATGCCGCGTGTGGGTTCATCCAGTATGAGAACCTGTGGATTGGTGGCCAGCCAGCGCGCCAGGATGACCTTTTGCTGATTGCCGCCGCTGAGGTTTTTTACCAACTGCTCGGCTGAAGGGGTGCTGATGTTGAGCATTTTGATAAATTTATCGGCCAATTGCTGCTGTTGCTGCCGACTCAGCCGTTTGAACCAGCCGCGATTGGATTGTATTGCCAGGACGATGTTTTCTCTGACGGTCAATTCATCCACGATGCCGTCAGCTTTGCGGTCTTCGGGGCAAAAGGCAATGCCTCTGGCGATAGAGTCGGCCGGGGAGGTTTTATGTACGTCTTGCCCGGCAAAGGTGAGTGAACCGCTATCTGGCCGGTCCACGCCAAAGAGCAGATGCGCCGTTTCTGTGCGCCCAGAACCCAACAGCCCGGCAAAGCCCAACACTTCACCAGCATGCAGCTCTAAATCGAAGGGGTGAATGGAACCTTTACGGCCGTAACCCTCCGCCCGCAATATCGGGTTTTCTTGCCGATGTTGGCCGCTCATCAATTTGGTCTGGGCCATATCATTAAAGTCGCCGACGGTACGGCCGAGCATTAAGGCGATGAGTTCCAGACGGGGCAGGACGGCCGTTTCATATGTCCCCACCAGAGTGCCATTGCGCAAAATTGTCACCCGGTCGGTCACTTCATAAATCTGGTTGATAAAATGGGTGATGAAAATAATGCCCAGCCCATCCTCTTTCAATTTGCGCAAGACGGCAAAAAGATTCTCTGTTTCATGTGTGTCCAGGCTGGAGGTCGGTTCGTCCAGAATCAGGATTTTGGCGGAGGAGATTTCCAGAGCGCGGGCGATGGCCGCCATCTGTTTTACGGCGATGGAGTAATCGCCCAAATCGCGGCTGACATCAATATCCACATCCAGACGGGCCAGGACTTGCCGCGCCCGTTCTTTCATGCCCCGCCGGTCAATGCGGCCAAATTTACGCGGTTCCCGGCCGATCATAATGTTCTCGGCCACCGACAGATTGTCACACAGGTTGATCTCCTGGTAGACGGTGCTGATGCCCAACGCCTGCGCGTGCTGCGGCGATCTGGCTTGCACGGGTTGGCCCAAGAGGGTGACACGGCCGTGATCCGGCCGTTCCACCCCGGTAATAACCTTGATCAGCGTAGATTTCCCGGCCCCATTTTCACCCACCACCGCATGAATTTCGCCCGCATTCAGGACGAAATCCACATTCTCCAACGCCTGCACGCCAGGAAAAGTCTTGGAAATACCTTGCATTGTCAGGAGGGTGGCGGCTGGTTCTGTGGGCATGAAGTTCACCTAAAACTGTCATTCCGACGAGTCTTCGAGGAGGAATCTTTGTCACTCAATTGCTCTAAAGATTCCTCGCTCCGAAGACTCCGCTCGGAATGACAACTGGAAACGATTACACTCTAATACTTCCGCTCCGGCAGCAGTTCGGCTGCGTTGTCGGGATAATACACGCTTTCTTCAGAAGGTACCCAATCCGGCAGTTGCTCGCCGTTCACAGCACGCAGCGCCAGGTCATAAAACTGCGGGCCGAGCAGTGGGTTACATTCCACCGTCACGTTCAGCTTACCGGCGATCATCGCTTCAAACGCGCCGCGTACCGCGTCAATGGAGACGATCTTGATGTCTACGCCCGGTTTCAGGCCGTATTCTTCAATCGCCTGAATGGCGCCAATGGCCATGTCATCGTTGTGTGCATAAAGCCCCACAATGTCACTGCCATAGTTCTTCAAGAACGCTTCCATCACCTCTTTGCCTTTGGCGCGGGTGAAGTCGCCAGACTGCGAGGCAACGATTTCGATATTGTCATTGACGGTTTCCCGGAAGCCGGCGTAACGATCATTGGCGGGGGCGGAACCAACCGTGCCCACCAGTTCCACGATTTTGCCGCCTTCGGGCAATAAAGTGTTCATTTCGTTGCCCGCTTTGCGCCCTTCTTCCACAAAATCAGACCCCAAATAGGTGGCGTAAAGGTCACGGGGCACATCGGCGCGGCGGTCTACCATGATGACGGGGATACCGGCATCTTTGGCTTCTTGCAAAACGGTTTCCCAACCGGTCTCCACAACGGGCGAGAAGCCGATCACGTCCACGCCTTCAGCGATGTAGGAGCGAATGGCGGCGATCTGGTTTTCCTGTTTCTGTTGGGCATCAGAGAAACGCAGGTCAACACCTAACTGTTCGGCCGTTTCCTTGATGGAGGCAGTATTGGCCGTGCGCCATTCACTTTCCGCGCCAATCTGGGCATACCCAACGACCAGGTCTTCCATTGTCTTGGCGGTTGCTTCATCCGCCGCTTCTTCCCCTCCGGTTGAGGAACAGCCCACTATCACCACTGACAGCAGCAGAAAAATAATAAGTAAACTGAGCTTTTTCATTTTATTCGTTCTCCTTTCCTTATACAGGTCTCAATAAAACGGGTCTTTGGGAAATCCGAGAGTGGTAAAACCTAAACGTTATGGTTTACCACTCCCACGAAATCCCAGAAAACCCACGAAACGATTTATTGAACAAAATGATAGGGCTTAACCGGCACACCACTCAATCCACTTTTTCAGGAGGTTCTTGGAGAAAAATTTGGAGTTTTGGGGCACAAAAGCACCCACCTGTTAGCGGGTGTAATTTTTTTAGATAGAAGTTGAAAAATTTTGTGGGGAGTAAAAAGGCTTTAGCCTTTTTTAATAGGGGATACGTGTTAACAACTTTTGATAACGATGATGGGCTTCTGACCACACGGCCGTGTCCTGCGGTTCATAGCGTTGTAAATCCGGCATTTCCGCCAGAAGCTGGCGCGCTTCGGCCAGGTCGCGTAATTCCCCCAGGGTAATCAATTGCACAATGGCATTGCCAATGGCGCTGGCTTCCACAGGCCCGGCGATAACCGGAATGCCTGTGGCATTGGCCGTCATCTGATTCAACAAGGCATTCTTGCTGCCACCGCCGACAATATGGATGACCTGTGGCTGGCGGCCAGAAACGGCCGTTAATTTCGTCAAAGCGTCGCGGTAGGCCAGCGCCAGGCTTTCAAAAATGCAGCGAACAACAGCCCCCACGGATGGCGGTTCGGGTTGTTTTGTTTGCTGGCAAAAGTGGCGAATGAGCGTCAGATGATCGCCGGGAGGTAGAAAAACGGGATCATCCGGGTTTACCAGGGAACCCAGCGGCGGCGCGGCGGCGGCCAGCGCTTCCAGGTCATCATAGGTGTACAGATTGCCCGTTTTCGCCCAACTGTCCCGGCACTGCTGCACCAGCCATAAACCCATCACATTTTTGAGTAATCGGATACTACCATACACGCCGCCCTCGTTGGTGACGTTGGCTTGTAAGGCGGCTTCGGTAATGATGGGCTGCTTTAGTTCTAAACCTACCAGGCTCCAGGTGCCGCTGCTGATGTAGGCAAATTGGGGGTTGGCGGCGGGCACCGCTGCCACCGCACTGGCTGTGTCATGGCTGCCTGGGGTAATGACCGGTATGCCCTGATACTGCCCCAATTCCGTTCCAGGGGGGACGACAGCGGGGAAGATGTGGGGGGGAATACTCGCCACCGCCATGAGGTTGGTGGCCCATGCCTGGGTGCGCGGGTTGAGCAGTTGGGTAGTGGTGGCAATGGTGAACTCGCACACGGCCGTGCCTGAAAGCCAGTAATGAATCAAATCGGGAACCGTCAAAAAGGTGTGCGCAATTTCCAGTTGCGGGGATTGGCTCTGCACCATACTCAGTAGCTGGTAAAGGGTATTAACGCGGGCAAACTGAATCCCTGTCTGGGAATAGATCATCTCCCGGCCGATATGCGCAAGGGCATATTCCATCATGCCCTGGGTACGGCCGTCGCGGTATTGCACCACATTGCCGATCAGATTTCCCTGCCGGTCAAGCAGGCCAAAATCCACGCCCCAGGCATCCACGCCCACGCTGGCCGGATGCAGCGGTCTGGCTTTTTCGATCCCTAGCTGGATTTCCCGCCAGATGTCCAACACACTCCAATAGAGGGCGCCGCCCTGGGGAATGGTTCTGTTGGGGAAGCGGTGCAGGGGGGTGAGGTGGAGGGTACGGCCGTTGAACTGCACCGCCATCACCCGCCCCGATTCTGCCCCCAGATCTACCGCCAAGACTGTTTTACTCGCCATCTTGTGTCAAGTTTCCATCCCAAGTTTTTGACAAATCAAAACAACAGCCCTATAATCTCCACAAAATGTGGAAACGTTTCCATATATTTCTCACACTATTCCACATTCAGACCCGATTTAAGAACGATATTTCGACCTTTTTCACTGAAATAGCAGAATAAATTGTGGAAAGCCCCCAATTGGTGTGGCAACAATTCCACATCTATTTCACTATTTTGCAGACTGATACGACCATGACCGTAACCATTAAGGATGTCGCCAGACATACCGGGCTTTCCCAATCCACCGTCTCGCGGGCGTTGAACCAGAGCGGGTATGTGAGTGCGGAAACCCAACGCCGCGTGGATGAGGCCGTTGCCGAACTGGGTTACCAGCCAAACTGGTTAGCCAGAGGGCTGAAGGGCCAGCCTTCCCGTCTGGTTGGGCTGATCGTCCCGGAGGTTTCCAGCCTGTATGATAACCTGATCATCCAATCGGTCTCCACCATGCTCCACCAAAACAATTACGGCATGATGTTGTGCATCAACAACGAGGATGCCGAAGTTGACCTGTGGTATTTGCAGGCGCTAAAGGAAAAGCATGTGGACGGCATCATCTACGTGCATCCTTTGAGCGGCAGCAATTCGGCATTCGTCCGCGATTTGGCCAGGCAGGGCATTCCCATTATTGAGCTAAACCGCCGCCGCGAAGAAGACTTGCTGGATGGCGTCTTGGCCGATAATGTGCAGGGCGCCTATCAGATTACCAACTATTTGATCGGCCTGGGTCATTGCCGCATTGGCCTGATCATGGGGCAGACCGAATTGACAACGGGCCAGAATCGGCTGGCGGGGTATCGTCACGCCCTCCATGAGGCCAGTATTCCCATAGACCCGGCGTTGATTCGGGTGGGGTCCTTTACCCAGGAACATGGCGAGGCGGGTACCAGGGATTTGTTGCAGCTCGACGCACGGCCGTCGGCCATTCTGGCCGGTAGTAACCGCATTCTGTTGGGGCTGCTCAAGGTTCTCAACGAGCAAAATTTGCACATACCCGATGATATGTCGGTGGCTGCTTTTAATGATACCGAATGGTTAAGCATGTGGAATCCCCCCATTACCACCGTAGATATAGCCACCGAAGAAATGGCCCGCCTATCGGTTGATCTGTTACTGCGCCGAATTTCGTCAGCATCCAGGGAAAATAAGCCAAGAACGTATTTGTTGAGTACCACGCTGCTAGAAAGAGCGTCATGTAAAAAGGTGAACCACGCCGGCGGATAATCCGGCGGATAAACTTGAGGTGTTTGCACGCCCACGTGCGAACGAGCAAAACGAGGGCGTACTGCGCTCCTCACCGGTAAAAGAGAGGCTCGCCCAGCCGGCAAGCACGACGAGCCTCTCTGGAGACGCCAGATCAATCCTGAATGGGCTTCTGTTTGCCCGGCCATGAAGGTTTTTCTGGCCGGGAAACGGGCAAACCATTGTTGTTGATCCGCGAGGTAGTTTTATCACCTTTGTAGATGATTCACAAGGTATAGACGTGTTGTGACGCAATTTAGCAAATCGCGTTACGAGGAGGTGCGAAGGAAAAGAATAGAGAAGAAATAACCATTTTTGCCCTTTTGTATACCATCAACCGATTTCAAGATTTGCTCTATTTACCGGGCGTGCAAAGTGATCAGATTTGTTTTTGTGCGCCACGATGAAAGCGAGGAGGATCCCCATGAAAACAAGAATTAGTTTGCGAATTGTTTTGTTATTGCTCACGGCCGTTGCCCTGCTCGGTCTGGCTGCCTGTTCTGGTTCCACAGCCCCGTTGGCAACGGTCCCGGAAACAGTTGTAGAAACCGTCACCGTCGTGCAGACGGTAGTAGCCACGGCCGCCGCCGCGCCCGCCGCCACAGACAACCCGTACCGGCCCAATGAACTGTTTGCGGCCGTGGAAGATTTGAGGGCAGCCACCGCCGGGCAAAACACGCCCGCCGGAGCCAAGTATGCGTTCCTGGCCAACAATCTATCCCCCTTCTGGACCGCTGCCCAAATTGGCGTTGGCCGCGCCTCGTCAGAGCTAGGCGTGCCCATCGCCTTCCAGGCCCCCACCGCCTCTGACCTGCTCAGCCAACAGCTTTCTATGCTGGAAACCTTTGTGAATGATGGTTACACCGGCGTCACTTTCTCGGCCATTGACCGGCAAGCGCCCGCGTCTATCATTGAACGAGCCGTAAACCAGGGCACCATCATGCTCACCATGGACTCAGACGCCACCGGCAGCGACCGCGCCATGTACATTGGCATGTCCGACTACGACGCCGGCCGTGCCGCCGCCGAAGCTGCTCTGGAAATCATTGGCGAAGGCAAGGTGGTCGGTCTGGTTGGTTTTGCCACCGCCCAAAATGCCCAGGACCGCATCGCCGGTGTGAATGATGTTTTTGAGGGCACCAACATGGAACTGGTGGAAGTGCTGATTGACGACATCAAACCAGAAGTGGCGCTGAGCAATGCCCAGACCTCCATCCAGAAATATGGCGACGACCTGGCCGGTTTCATTACCTTCTACTCCTATGACGGCCCGGCCGCTTGTCAGGCGGTGAAACAGGCAGGGCTGACTGGTGATGTCAAGATCATTGCCTTTGACGCTGAGCCAGAAACACAGACTTGCATGGAAGAAGGCGTTGTGCAGGCGATGATTGGGCAGCGCGTTTATTTCTATGGCTATCTGGCCGGGTATGTTATGCACGCCATGTCTGTTTTAGGTGTGGAGAGGACAATGGAAATCCTGGCGCCTTACCTCGACGATCTCGGTGACGAAGGTAAAATCCGCCTGAACACTGGTGTGGATGTCATCAAAGCTGAATCGCTCGACCTGTACAAACAATATCTCGATTCCGTCGGTATAGCTTCGCAGTAAAGCATTTGGTGGAGTTCGCATCCTCAGATGCGAACGATGGGCATCTGAGGATGCCCACTCCTCTAAAATGTTGGCGTAATTGGCCCTGACAGGTTGGCAACGACAACCTGTCAGGTCTAAGAGCAGGGGTCATGGAACAACAACCGTTATTGGAAATGAAACACATTTCCAAAGGTTTCCCTGGGGTGCAGGCGTTGGATGACGTGGATTTTGAGGTGTATCCCGGTGAGATTATTGGCTTTTTGGGCGAAAACGGGGCAGGTAAATCCACGCTGATCAAGATTTTGTCCGGTGTGTACGTGAAGGATGCCGGTACGATTTGGTTCAACGGCCGTAACATCTCCCCCCAATCCCCACAAGAAGCGCAAAGCCTGGGCATCAGCACCATTCACCAGGAGTTAGCCCTTATTCCTTACCTCTCCGTCGCCGAAAATATCTTCCTCAACCGGGAGCCACGTTGGGTGTTTGGCATGGTGGATTTCCGGCGCATGAACCAGGAAGCCGAAGCGCTACTGCATGACCTGGGCGCCGACATCCCTGGCCGGAAAATGGTGCGGGAATTGAACGTGGCCGGGCAGCAAATGGTGGAAATCGCCAAAGCTGTTTCCCAAAACGCACGGCTGATCCTGATGGATGAACCCACCTCGGCCCTCTCCGGCAAAGAAGCGGACGCCCTGTTTACCCTGATACGCCGCTTGCAGGGGCGGGGGGTGGCGGTGGTGTTTGTCAGCCACCGGCTGGACGAAGTGCGGCAGATCGTGGAGCGGGTGGTGATCATGCGCGACGGCCGTCGCGTGGGCACACTCCCCATTGCTGAAGCCAGCGAAGAAAAAATCATCCGGCTGATGGTCGGTCGTGACGTGGGCCTTTTCCCTAAAGAACAAGCGGACATCGGCGAACCGGTGTTGGAACTGCGCCATGTGAGCGGTGAGAACGGCGTGGCCAACGTGAACCTGACGGTGCGCAAAGGGGAGATTGTAGGGCTGGCCGGATTGATCGGCGCCGGCCGCACCGAACTGGCGCGCCTCATTTGCGGTGTAGATAAAATGGTGCAGGGGGAAGTGCTGGTAGACGGCCGTGCCGTGCACATCAAATCGCCCAAAGACGCCGTGCGCCAGGGCATTGGCTGGGTACCGGAAGACCGCAAACAACATGGTCTGGTACTGGGCATGGACGTGCAAGACAACACCACCATGACGATTTTGCAGCGCATTTCCAATTTGCTGGGCGCGGTAAAAAACAAGGAAGCGAAAAGAATCGCGGCCGAATATGTGCAAACCCTCTCCATTGCCACCCCCAGCCTGGGGCAAACGGTGCGCCATCTCAGCGGCGGCAACCAGCAAAAAGTGGTGCTGGCCAAATGGCTGAGCATGGGGCCGAAGCTATTGATCATGGACGAGCCGACGCGCGGCATTGACATTGGCGCTAAAGCCGAATTTCACGCGCTGATGAGCCGACTGGCGCAGCAAGGCATGGGTATCCTGATGATTTCTTCGGAGATGCCGGAGATTATTGGCATGAGTGACCGGGTGGTTGTGATGTGCCAGGGGCGGATTACCGGGGAGTTTGCGGACGGCCGTTTCGATCAGGAAGAGATCATGACCTGCGCCACCCAATTCCTGACCGTAGATGGTGAACCATTGTTAACAAAGGAGTACATTGGAGAAGATGAAAATGGCTAACACCCTCACTAAATCGAAGTCAGACGGCCGTACTTTTGCAGGCTGGACACGCCTGTTTGCCGCCCCAGAGTTCCTTATTTTTCTCGTTGTCATCATCCTGTTTATTATTGGCGCGGTGGTTAATCCCCGCTTTGCCGGCGTCGAAAATCTGAAAATCCTCACCCGTGACACGGCCATCCTGGCCATCGCCGCCATAGGCGTCGGTTTCACCATTATCACCGCCGGCATTGACCTTTCCATTGGCTCGATTATTGGCCTGGGTGGGGTTCTTACCGCTTACTTCGTGGTGAGAATGGGGCTGCCGTTGTGGGTGGCTATCCCTCTCACCTTTTCGGTGGCGGTGCTGATTGGCACATTTCATGGCCTGTACGTGACCAAACTACGGATGCACGGTTTTTTAGTGACGCTGGTGACGCTGGGGGTAGCGCGGGGGGCCATCCTGGTGCTGACCAACGGTTTTCCCATAACCGGCGTACCCAATTCCTTTGCGTTTTTGGGGCAGGGTTATCTCTTTGACCTGATTCCCATGCCGGTGGTGATCTGTCTGGTGGTGGCGCTGCTGGCCCATTATTTGCTGCGTTACACCTATATTGGGCGGCAAATTTATGCGGCCGGGGGCAACATAGAGGCCACCCGCCTCTCCGGCGTCAATGTGGATGCGCGCATTATCCTTTGTTACGTCATCTCGGTGGTCTGTGCCAGCCTGGTGGGGATGATCCAGGCCGGGCGATTGAGCCTGGGGCATCCGGCGGCGGGTGAAGGTTTTGAATTGCTGGCCATTACCGCCTGTATTTTGGGTGGCCTGAGTTTGATGGGTGGGCAAGGCTCGGTGCTGGGCATTCTGGTGGGGGCGCTGCTCATTGGCGTTCTGCAAAATGAGATGGTGATGTTGAACATCAACCCGTTCTGGCACCGGATTGTAATCGGCTTTGTGCTGCTGCTGGCGATTACGTTTGATTACGGCCGTCGCCGCCGCAGAGGTTAATATCCCACCACCATAAAATCGAGGAGTGAGCATCCTCAGATGCGAACGTAAGGCATCTGAGGATGCCTTACTCCTCAACCTAAATTTTGAGGTAGCCAGTGATAGAAACAAAACGCATCTTAGTCACCGGCGCCACGGGCAAAGTGGGCCGGGTATTCATTGAACGTTTTCTGGCCGAGCCGTCATTTGACCACTTTACGGTGCGCGCCCTGTGCCACAACCGGCTGCTGGAGGAACACGGCCGTCTGGAACTCATGCGCGGTTCCATTGAACATCAGTCCGTGGTGGCCGCCGCCCTGGATGGCGTCACCCACGTCTTGCATCTGGCTACCAGCAAAGAAAGTCCCCAGACGATCATGGATGTGGCTGTGAAAGGGCTATTCTGGCTGTTGGAGGGCTGCCGTGACAATCCCACATTCCAGCAATTTATTCTGATTGGTGGTGATGCGGCCGTCGGCCATTTTTACTACCCACACCCCATCCCGGTGACAGAAACGCAGAAACACAGCGCCTACCCCGGCTGTTACGCCCTCTCCAAAGTGCTGGAAGAGGTGATGCTGGAACAATACATCATTCAGTATGACCTGAACGGCTGCTGCCTGCGCGCCCCCTGGATCATGGAGAAGGATGACTTCAAGTACCAGCTTTCTTTTGGCGAGGATGTTTTTGGCGGCCCCCGCTGGCGTGATCTGGTGGGGGCGGAAAAGGCGGACGAGTATTCTCGTCTGGGGGCGGTGCCGGTGATGATGGGGGCGGATGGCACGGCCGTGAAGCGCAACTTTGTTCACGTACATGACCTGGTCAGCGCCATCATGTTGGCAATTGATAACCCCAAGTCATCCGGGCAGACGTTCAACATCTGCATGGATGAGCCGGTAGATTATGGGGAGTTGGCTATCTACCTGGCCCAGACCAGGGGGCTGCCCACCGTAGAAATTCAAACCCCGTACCACTCCACCTGGCTGGACAATACCAAAGCCAAATTCCTGCTCGACTGGCGGCCCGTCTACACCCTGCCTAAAATGACAGACGCCGCCTGGGAATACCACCGGGACATTAACGACCTCCGCATCATCTGGTATCCCGGTTAGGCACATTTCAAATGAGTTCCGGCTAAAGCCCCCACTCCGTAATCAAGGAGTCTTCCTCCTCTTCTCTTTCCCCCTTTGCCTCTTTGCGCCTTTGCGTTAAAAAATATTCTAATACCGGCGCGAAGGCATGATTTCGGCGGCGTTTTCGGGGAAGAAGATGCCTTCTTCAGAGGGAATCCACTTGGGCACCGGCTCGCCGTTGACTACTTTCAGGGCTAAATCGAAAAACTGGGGGCCGAGCAGCGGATTACATTCAATGGTGGCGTTCAACTTGCCGTCAATCATCGCCTGGAAGGCGTCGCGGATAGCGTCAATGGAGACAATTTTGATGTCCTGCCCCGGCCGTATGCCATAATCCTCAATCGCCTTGATCGCGCCAATGGCCATGTCGTCGTTGTGGGCATAGACGGCATCAATCTGGTCGCCGTATATTTGTAGCAGGTCGGCCATCACTTCCTCCCCCCTGGCCCTGGTGAAGTCGCCTGATTGAGAAGCGATGATTTGCATGTCCGGGTGCTCCTGGATGATTTCGCGGAAACCGGCGGCGCGGTCAATGGCGGGCGCGGAACCAACGGTGCCCACCAGTTCCACGATTTTGCCCTGGCCTTCCAGTAAATCTACCATCACCCGTGCGGCGTTTCGCCCTTCTTCCATAAAATCAGACCCTAGGTAAGCAGTGTAGAGGTCTTCGGGGACGTTGGCGCGGCGGTCAACCAGGATGATGGGGATGCCCGCGTCTTTCGCTTCCTGAAAGACGGATTCCCAACCATCTTCGACGACAGGGGAGACGCCAATCACGTCTACCTGTTGGGCGATGAAGGTGCGAATAGCCCGAATCTGGTTTTCCTGCCGCTGTTGGCCGTCGGCGAAGATCAATTCGACGCCCAGGCTCTCGGCCGTTTCCATGATGGAGGCGGTATTGCCGGTGCGCCAGTTGCTTTCCGCGCCGATTTGCGAGTAGCCGACGACGATTTCGTCATACGTTTTTACATCATCGTCCGGTTCGGGGGTATTGGTGGCTGGTGGTGATGGGGAGGTGGTCGTGCAACCTATCAACAGAAGGTTGAAGAGGAGTGCAGTTAACACCATGTGCAACTTCCTAATGGGCCCATTCGAGGAGGGCGCATTTGAGAATGCGCCTGTTGGCATCTGAGGATGCCTGCTCCGCTCTGGTGAAAACAAGGTTTCTCGTTTCCACTGACTATGTTCTTCTTCAGTGCGCTTTAGCGCACTTTTTGTGCCAGCCTGGGAATTCATTCCCAGGGGCCGCCAACAAAGTTGCCAACAAAACCTGGTCAGAGCGGTGGGGAAGGGATGGTTCACGGCCGTACCCCCTCCCCATCCAACACCACCGGTTCCGATTGGCGGGGGATCGTCACCGTTACCTGCGTCCCGCCGCGATACTGGCTCTGAATGGAGAGGCCGTATTGACGGCCGTAATACAACTGGATACGCTTGTTCACATTTTCCAGCCCAAAGCCACTATCCTTCATCGAAACCTCCCCGCCGCCTTCATCAGACAATGCTGCCTGAATTTGCGCCAGTTTGTACGGCGTAAACCCTACGCCATCATCCTCCACCTGCAACAACACCATGTCGTCGTCAGTACGTTGGACACGCACCACAATCAATCCGCCGTTTCGTTTCGTCTTGATGCCGTGATAGAGGGCGTTTTCTACCAACGGCTGCAAGGTCAGTTTCAAGATGGTGTTGTTGAGCAGCGCCTCATCCACCTCAATCCGGTAATCGAGAATGTCCCGGTAACGCAATTTTTGGATTGCCAGGTAACTGCGCACATGCTCAATTTCCTGTTGCAGCGGAATCCACTCCTTGCCTTTGCTCAAGGCGATGCGGAAAAAGCTGGAAAGGGCGCAGACGATCTCTATCACCTGGTCGCTCTTGTTCGCTTCGGCCATCCAGACAATGGTGTCCAGCGTGTTGTAGAGAAAGTGCGGGTTAATTTGCGCTTGCAGCGCCTTCAATTCCGCTTTTTTCAGGTTGTCATGTTCCTCAATTTTGGCGTGCAGCAGTTCGCGGATTTTGCCGATCATGATGTTGAAGCTGATGCCCAGTTCCGTGATTTCGTCCACGTTGTTGGTAGTCACAAGCGCCTGCAAATCCGCGCCGGTGATGGTGGTGGTCACGTCGTGCAGCTTTTTGATAGGCAGGTAGATGCTGGCCGAGATGATCCAGGCGGCCATTACAGAGAAGGCGATGACGCCGGGCAGCAAAATCATGTAAAGCAGAGAAAGGCGGGTGAAGCGGGCCTGGTTGGCTTTGTACTGGATTTCGGCTTCGTTCACCTCAAAGAGCATGTAATCCTGTACGCTGTCTTCGACAACGGCCGTGACCCCGCGAATGTTATCCAGCACCGCCTCATTGTCCGCCACCCGGCTGCCCTGCGCAATCTGCTGGCCCATCACATCCACGTAATGGGTCAACGTGCCCATTGTGCGGCGAATCACTTCCAATTTAATGCGCGAGCGGTCAGAGTTGGCGTTAATCGCCAGAAAATCTAGCTGGGTGTTGACCTGCTCAATGATCTGATACTGGCTGCCCTCGGCAAACTCGGTCTTACCGGAGACGATGTTCCACATTTCGGCGTCAATGGCCGGTTTGATGTATCCATTGAGATTGTTGGCGGTGGTGATATTGGTCATCAGGACATCATACTGCCGGTTAAAACGCAGCACTTCCCAGATGAGCATGACGTTCACGGCCGTGAGCAGCAATATCACCGTGAAAAACGCCAGCAAAATTTTGGCCCGCAATGACAGCCGCACGCTGGCAAAAAGGGTAACAAACTTGCCCATGTGCCGGGGAATAAATACGGGTTCACTGGCAATCAGTTCGGCGTTCATAGTTGCTCCCATTTTCCCGGAAACTCAAAGTTTCCGGGAAAATCATGGTTGCTGCCGGAACTGCTGCGGCGGCAGACCGATGCGCTTGTGGAAAACGTGGCTGAAATAGTGGGGGTCATTGTACCCGCTCTGATAGGCGATTTCGGCGCATTTCAAGTTCGTGGTACGCAGCAATTCTTTGGCCCGCTCCATGCGGATGCGGGTGAGATAATCTTTGAACGATTCGCCCATTTCCTGGCTAAACACCACGCTGAAATGGCTGGGACTCAAATTCACTCTGGCGGCCACCTCGTTCAGCAACAAATCCGGGTTAGCGTAATGGGCGTCAATAAAGGCTTTCACCTGATGTACCATGCGTGTGCGTTCACACGTGGCCTGGCTGGTTCTGTAGGTGATGGCCTGGGCAAAAAGCTGGCCGAGCGTCGCCCGCATTTGTTCCGCCGTGTGCAAAGCGGCCAACAGCCGTTCAATGTCCTGTGCTTCGGGAATAACATCTACGGCTTCGCCGCCCAGATCACGAATAAACTGCACGGCCGTGACCACCACATCCACAAACAAATAATGCTTCACCAGGTCAGACTGCTCGGCCGCCTGGCTGAGCGACAGCAAATGGGTGGCAAAAAAAGCGTCCCACTCGCTCATCAGGCCACATTTGAGGAAATGTTCCACGGCCGTCTGATCCAGCTTCAACTTTTCGATGGGCGCACGGCCGTTGTTTGTTCCCTTCGCATCTTTATCGCTGCTCACCTGGGCCAATGCCTCGGCAAAGGATTGTGAAATCTCCGTCAACCGCTGCTGCGGCGACCCCATGCCGGCAACGACCGTACAGGGCAAAACCCCGGCCACCTCCTGGGCAATCAGTTTCGCCAGAAACGCGCCATCCTGCCGCAACTGCTCCGGGTCATCGCCGGTCAAAATCAGCAGCAGTTCCTCCGCGCTCTTTTGTGTCAAAAATGTGCCCGGATGGGCATAGGTGAGGTCAGCGACCAGGGCGCGGATTTGCTGGTAATCGCGGTACTCCAGAGGGGGCACGGCCGTGTCCACCTTCACCTTCAGCAGCGCCACCAGATAATACGGAGCGATGATGTTCAAGCCCAACTGCTGGCATTGTTCCACCGCCTCGCAGGATGAAACGCCGCCCACCACCAGTTGGAACAGCAGCCGCTCCCGCTGCAAGGTCACATTGTCTTGAAGCTGGCTTTGCAACTGCTTCAGCTTCTCGCGCTCCGCCTGCTCCTCATCCAACAGAGTGGCAATGCGTTGCAGGACTTGGTGAATTTCTACAGCCGTGATCGGCTTCAACAAATACTCCGACACCCCCAACTTCACGGCCGACTGCGCATAATTAAACTCATCATGCCCACTCAAAATCACAATCTTCACCCAGGGCATCCGCTCCCGCACAATCTTGCTCAACTGCAAGCCATCCATGAAGGGCATCTTAATGTCGGTGATGAGCAGGTCAGGTTGCAAATTCTCAATGAGCGGCAGCGCCACCTCACCATCCGGCGCTTCCCCCACAAATTCAAAACCCGCCGCCCCCCAATTCACCTTATCCCGAATCCCCTCCCTGGCTACAATCTCGTCCTCCACCAGAAAAACCTTGTACGCCACGTTGCACCTTCCTTCTTTGGAGATTAAGAGATTGAGAGATTAGGAGATTGAGCGACTGCTAATCTCCCAATCTCCCAGTCTCTTAATCTCAATCTTCCTCACTGCCCATACACATGCGTATACCGATGATGCAAACTGGCAATATCGGCCGGGTCAATCTCCTGTACCGTGCCAATTTGCATCGCCAGCCAGACGGTGCGGGCAATATCTTCCACCATCACGGCCGCTTTCACGGCCGTCGTCGCATCCCTGCCCACCGTAAACACCCCATGCTGTTGCAACAGCACCGCCGGGGAACGGCCGATATGCGCCACTACCTGCTGCCCAATCGCCTCGCTGCCAATCAGGGCAAAACCGGCCATCGGAATGGGGCCGCCAAATTCGTCGGCAATCGCCGTCAGGCAGCAAGGAATCGGTTTGCCGACGGCCGCAAACGCCGTCGCATAGGGGGAATGGGTATGCACAATGCCGTTCACATCCGGTCGGTGGCGGTAAATGTAACAATGGCTGGCCGTATCCGACGACGGCTTCAACTCCCCTTCCACAATCTCCCCGTCCAGCGTGACCACCACATGGTCTTGCGGCCGTAAATCCTCATACAGCACCCCACTGGGCTTAATCACCACCAGCCCTGTTTCCGGGTCCCGCGCACTCACATTCCCCCCCGTCCACTTCACCAGGTTATTCTTTGGTAGTTCCAGATGCAAAGCAAAAAGCTGTTTTTTAAGTTGTTCTAGCATGAGATTAGAGATTGGGAGATTGGGAGATTAGGAGATTAGGAGACTTTCCAATCTCTTAATCTCTTAATCTCCCACTCTCTTTCAGGCCACTTCCGCCTTCAACGCCTTCAACCGTTTCATCACATCATTCGCCCCCCGGCCAAAATAGTCGTGCAACAACTGGTATTCGGCGAACAGCCGGTCATAGACGGCCTGATGTGCCGGGATGGGCGCGTAGACCACATCTTGCAGCCGGGCCATATGCGCCGCCGCATCCACAATCGAGTCATAACCACCGGCCGCCGCTCCCGCGGCCACGGCCGCAAACATCGCCGAGCCGAACGCGCCTGCCTGTTCCGTACCCGCCACCTTTATCGTTCGCCCGGTCACGTCTGCATAAATCTGCATCAGCAGCTTGTTCCGGCCGGGCAGCCCACCGGCGGCCACCAGTTCCGTCACCGGCACCCCGCTGCGCTCAAACGACTCAATGATGATGCGCGTACCGTAAGCGGTGGCCTCAATCAGGGCGCGATAAATATCTTCCGGCTTCGTCGCCAGCGTCATGCCAATGATCAGGCCGGTCAAATCCACATCCACCAAAATGGAGCGGTTGCCATTCCACCAGTCCAACGCCACCAGGCCATGTGCGCCCGGTTTTTGCGCCGCCGCCTTTTCTTCCAGCAGTTGATGGACGGTCAGGCCACGTGCCTGCGCCTCTTCGTAATAGGCCAGCGGCACGCCGTTATCCACAAACCAGGCAAAATGGTCGCCTACGCAGGATTGCCCCGCCTCGTAGCCAAACAGGCCAGGCACGACGCCATCTTCGACCACGCCACACATGCCCTCCACCACCCGCTCCTGGTCGCCGATGAGGATGTGGCAGGTGCTGGTGCCCATGATCATCACCATCTGTCCCGGCTGGGTCACGGCCGTAGCCGGGGCGGAAACATGCGCGTCCACATTGCCAATGGGCACGGCCGTGCCCGGACGCAACCCCGTCAACCGGGCCATCTCCGCCGTCAGCCCACCCGCCTTCTGCCCCAAAGGGTAAATCTCCCGCGACAACTTCTCCTCCACCACATTCGCCAATACGGGGTGCAGCGCGGCAAAAAACTCGTTTCGTGGGTACCCCTTTTGTTTATTCCAAATCGCCTTATACCCGGCCGTACAGGCATTCCGCTTTTCCTGCCCCGTCATCTGCCACACAATCCAGTCGGCCGCCTCCACAAACTTGTCAGCCGCCGCATACACTTCTGGCGCTTTTTCGGCCGTTTCCCAAATCTTGGGGATAAGCCACTCCGAGGAGATTTTGCCGCCATACCATTTCAGCCACTCCTCGCCCATCTGCCGCGCCGTCTCGTTCAACTGGTTGGCCTGCGGCTGGGCAGCGTGGTGTTTCCACAGTTTCACCCAGGCATACGGGTTATTGCGCCACTCCGGCAGGAAACAAAGCGGCGTGCCGTCCGCCTTGACCGGCAGCATGGTACAGGCCGTAAAATCGGTGCCAATGCCGATCACATCGTCGGCGCTGATGCCACTCTCACGCAACACCTGGGGCACGGTCACTTTCAACACTTCAATGTAATCTTGCGGATTTTGCAGGGCAAAATCGTGGGGTAAGGGACGGCTGCCACCCGGCAACTGTTCATCAATTACACCATCCGCATAGGGATGTACGGCCGTCGCCACCTCCTCCCCTGTCTGCACATTCACCAGCACCGCCCGCCCCGACTCCGTGCCATAATCCACACCAATTGCATATTTCGCCATCGTCTTTACTCCGAAAAGAGGAGATTGAGAGATTGGGAGATTAGGAGATTGCCTATAATCAATCTCTCAATCTCCTAATCTCCTAATCTCCGCATCACAATGTACTTTCCCGCACCACCAACTCCGGCAGCAACCGGATTGGCTCATAACTGACCGTCTCCGGCTCGCTGATCATCGCCAGCAGCCGCCGCACCCCTTCGCGCCCCAGTTCGGCCGTATTCTGGCGAATCGTCGTCAGCGCCGGATAGAAATAGGCCGCTTCGGGGATGTCATCAAAACCAGCAACCGCCAGTTCTTCTGGCACGCGCCGCCCCACCTGCCGCGCCGCCTTCAACGCACCCAGCGCCATCTGGTCATTGCTCACAAACACCGCGTCCATTTCCGGTCGCCATTCCAGCAGCCGCCGCAAAGAGCGCTCGCCGCTGCCTGCGCTCCAGTCGCCATAGGCAATCAGGCTTTCGTCTACCTCACGGCCGTGCGCTGCCAACTCCTCGCGCCAGCCCAACTCCCGCTGCCGCGCCTCCCACCAGCTAATCGGCCCTGTAATCAGGCCGATGTGCTGCCGCCCCTGTTCAATCAGGTGTCGCGTTGCCAGCCGCCCGCCCGCGCGGTTGTCTATCACGGCCGTCATCTGGTTCGGCCGGGGCTGCGCGCTCAAAAAAACAATGGGCACAGATAAACTGGCTAGCTCCTGTTGAATCCCGTCCCGGTTCTGCCCAATTTCCGGCGCCGCCCACAAAATGCCGTCCACGTGATAGGCCAACATCTCCTGCAACAACGGTTTGGCGTCGTATATCTCCGCGTCCGGTAAAATGTTGAGCATGAGGGAATAGCCCTGGGCAACGGCCGTTTCCTGAATCCCCTGGAGCACGTGCGAGGGGCCATAATAGCCAATGCCAAAGGTCACAATCCCCAGGGAATGGCTCTGTCCCCGAATCAGGCTGCGGGCAATTTTGCTCGGCTGGTAGCCCAGCGAATCAATCACCTGCTGCACATGCTGGCGGGTGTGGGGGGCGACATCGGCACGGCCGTTCGCCACCCGCGAAATCGTCTGCGTAGATACCCCGGCGGCTTCCGCTACCTCTTTAATAGTGACCCGTTTATGGCTGCCTTTTTGGCCGTTTTCCCTCACGCCTCTCTCCGTGTCATCGCTACTGTTAACGATAACGAGAATTAGTGTAACATAGATAGAATTCGGCGTCAATTCTAGGCAGATACACCGATTGACAACCAAATTTTGCCCTGTAAACGGGAAAAATTGTACGCAAACAATCAATAATTCCATTGACACGCTGCCTCTCAATGCTAAAATGTTATCGTTAACGGCAAGAAGGTTGTAATGCGATTTTCCAAATCGCACTACAACTTTTAAGGAGACTTCACGGGCGATAGCCCACCCACATGAATGAAAATAGAACGCCTTTTTACAACAATTTATCCGCGTCATCCGCGTGAATCCGCGTCCTATTTTCACAGGAGACTTCACCGGCTGTCGCCGACCACCATGAATGAAAACAGGACGCCTGTTTACAACATTTTATCCGCGTCATCCGCGTGAATCTGCGTCCTATTTTCGAAGGAGAATGTGACATGGAAATTTATCAAGGCCAGGAAGTGTGGTTTATCACCGGCAGCCAGCATTTGTATGGGCCGGAAGCGTTGGAACAGGTAGCAGCCAACGCCCAGGTGGTGGTTGAAGGCATGAATGCCTCTGGCAAACTACCCGTCCGGCTCGTCTTCAAGCCGGTGCTGACCACCCCCGACGCCATTTATAACCTCTGCCTGGAAGCCAACAGCGCCCCTGCCTGCATCGGCCTGATCGCCTGGATGCACACCTTTTCCCCGGCCAAAATGTGGATTGCCGGGCTGAATGTGCTGCGCAAGCCGCTGCTCGATTTCCACACCCAGTTCAATCGGGACATCCCCTGGGACACCATTGATATGGATTTTATGAACCTGAACCAGACGGCGCATGGCGGCCGTGAGTTTGGGTTTATCAATGCGCGGATGAGACGGCCGTGCAAAATCGTCATCGGTTACTGGCAGGATGAGGAGGCACTGGCCCGCATCAATGTCTGGATGCGGGCGGCGGCGGCGTGGGCGGACTGGCAAACGGCCAAAATCGCCCGTTTTGGCGACAACATGCGCCAGGTGGCCGTCACCGAGGGGGACAAAGTGGCCGCGCAGATGCAATTTGGCACCAGCGTCAACGGGTATGGGGTGGGTGATCTGGTGCAGGTGGTCACGGCCGTGACCGACGCCGCAATTGACCACCTGATTGACCAGTATGAAACGGAATACGCGGTTGCGCCTGCCCTGCGTTGGGACGGGGCGCAGCGCCAATCGTTGCGGGAAGCGGCCCGTATTGAACAGGGATTGCGCCAGTTCTTAGAAGCCGGTGGTTTCAAAGGGTTCACGACGACGTTTGAAGATTTGCACGGTCTGGCGCAGTTGCCCGGTCTGGCGGTGCAGCGGCTCATGGCCGACGGCTACGGTTTTGGCGCGGAAGGAGATTGGAAAACGGCCGCCCTGCTCCGCGCCATGAAGGTAATGGCGAAGGGGCTGCCGGGCGGTACTTCCTTCATGGAAGATTACACCTACCATTTTGAACCGGGCAACATGAAGGTGTTAGGGGCGCACATGCTGGAAATTTGCCCTTCCATTGCGGCGGGCAAACCATCGCTGGAAATCCATCCCCTGGGCATTGGTGGCAAGGCGGACCCGGTGCGCCTGGTCTTTGATACCCCGCCTGGCCCCGGCTTGAATGCGACGTTGATAGATATGGGCAACCGCTTTCGGTTGGTGGTGAATACGGTGGATGTGGTGCCGCCAGACGCACCCTTGCCCAAACTGCCCGTCGCCCGCGCTGTTTGGGTGCCCCAGCCTGATCTCAAGGTGGCGGTGGCGGCCTGGGCGTATGCGGGCGGGGCGCACCACACCGGCTTCAGCCAGGCGCTCACGGTGGAGCATCTGGAAGATTTTGCGGCCATGGCCGGGCTGGAAATGCTGCTGATTGATGAGAAGAGTACACTGGCGGACTTTCAGAAGGAGCTGCGTTGGAATGATTTGTACTATCACCTGGCAAAGGGAATTTAGACTGGATTGAGATATTGCCTCTGTCAATATCTCACTATCAGTTTATAGAGTACCGCCAGATGCCATCCACCAGTTGTTCGGCCACAGCGTGTTCCGTCTTGAGTAAGTCCAGGTAGCCGACGACCATCCACAGACCGGCGATGCGGGCGTTTTCGGGGTAGTGGGCGTACATAGTATTAACCAATTCGATAACGGTCTGGCAGCCTTGCCGGATGTGGTTGAGGGCTTCTTGTTTGCGCGCCTGAATGCGCTGCCGCTGTTGCCGGATGAGTTCGTGGGGGTTGTGGATGAGTGGGCCATGGCCGGGGTAGGCGATGGCGATGTCCAGCCCTTCGAGGACGGTGAATGAATCGAGGAGGAGGGGGAGCGACGGCCGTCGCGTCTTCCCATTCGGCGGCTCTTCCACGATGGGCGTGGGCGCTTTGTGCAGCAGCATATCGGCCGAAATGAACTGGCGGGTGGCTGGCTGGTAGAAGCATGTCTGGTGGCTGGCGTGGCCGGGCATGTGTAAAACTTGCCAATCCAGCCCACCCATCGCCAGTTGCCCGCCCACCTGGAAAGTGGTGATGCGTTCCGGAGCTACGGCCGTAGAACTTGCGGCGGCATAGGTCATGTAGGTGATGACCATTTGCTGCGCCTGAGGTGAAAGGCCACAGGGAGCCAGAAAATAATCGCGGTAAAAGGCAATGCGCTGCTCCCATTTGTCTTTGGGCGCAGCCAGCCATTCATACCCCAGGTCGGCAATATGGATGTGGGCACGGCCGTTTGCCGTCAGCCGCGCCGCCGCGCCAAAATGATCAACGTGGGCATGGGTAATGATGACATGCTGCAAATCGGCCACTGTCAGCCCGTGCGCGGCCAACCCGGCCTGCAATGCGGCCCAACTTTCGTCCGAATCCACGCCGGTATCCACCAGCACGGGTTCCGGCCCGGTGAAAAGATAGGCATTCACCGAACCAACATCAAACGGTGTGGGTAATTCAATGCGGACGGGATTCAAGGTGGAAGTGGGCAGACCAGACAGGTTTCTTGAAACCTGTCTGGTCTGCTCAATCAAACAAATGTTGTTTGGGCAGGAAAATGTAGGCGGCGATGATGGCGGGTAGGAGGCTGGCAAACAGCACCAGGATGTAGCCGGTGTTCATCAGGCCGGCGGTAGCCATCACCAGCGTAGAAGCGACGTAAAGCTGGAAGCCCCAGCGCTTCCAATACCATAGGGCAACGGCGGCAACTATATCGGCCGCTGAGGTGATAAACAACAGGGGCATATATAACGAACGAACCTCGATATTATTGGTGCGCAGGTCGCTCCAGGCCAGCAGCGTGAATAAGATCCCATGCAGAAAAATGAGGACGATCACGGCCGTGATCAGCGGTGTGCGTTGGCGGGCAGGGGGGGCGACGGCCGTTGGTTTCTGATGATTGCCGGATTGCCCGTGTGGTTGGTGCGCCGGGCGTTTGCGTGTTTTACTCTTGCTCATAAAAACTCTTCTTCCTTTTTGAATGAAGACCCGAAGGGTTTCAAAAACCCTTCGGGTCTAAAATTTCGAGATGGGGGATTGTATCCAAAATACCCCAGGAGGGACAAAGGGAAACAAGCCCGAAATCCGACAACGGATTACCGGTTTAGCACAACCAGCGCCAAGAGCATCAAAAACGAAACCGTGCCCAATTGCAGCACCAAAAACGCGCCAATCCACAACCGCCGCAGCCCATCATCCTCCACCCGCTGCGCCATACGCGCCAACAAGAACGTATCGGCCGCCACCGTGAAGACGGCCACCGTGCCCAGGCACAATAGCGGGATGTTCATGCCCGCTGCGGACACATCGGCTGTCAAAGCAGCCGTCACGCCAATCGCAAACAGGATAAAAATGACGGTTGTCAGCCAGATGCCAATGGTAATCAAGAGTAGTTTGAGCATAGGGACACTATTAAAGATGAATTGACCGTATCAGGCAAGGTTGTGCGGGCACTACTAAACAATGGGTTGCCAAACGGCCGTAACTCAGCCACAATTCACGTGCTGATGTGTTTACGTGTTCAGGTGTTCACGTAAACACCTGAACACCTGAACACCTGAACACACCCGATGTCTTACCTGGCAAACCGTATTCAAAACTTTGGCGTCACCATTTTTGCCGAAATGACGGCGCTGGCCATGCAGCACCAGGCCGTGAATCTGGGTCAGGGCTTTCCCGATTTTGCTGCTCCCGATTTTCTAAAAGAGGCCGCCAGGCAAGCGATTGCCGCCGACGTGAACCAGTATGCGCCCAGCTACGGCCGTGCCTCCCTCAAACAGGCCATTGCCGCCAAAATGAAGCGCCATTACGGGCTGGAAGCCGACCCCGACCACGAAATTTTGATCACACACGGGGCAACCGAAGCATTGTGCGCCGCCATTTTAGGGTTGGTGAATCCTGGCGATGAAGTCATCCTGTTCGAGCCTTTTTATGACTCCTATGTGCCCGACGTGCTGATGGCCGGTGGCATCCCTCGTTTCTACACGTTGCGCCAGCCAGAGTGGCGCTTTGACCGCGAAGAACTGGCGGCGCTGTTCACCCCCAAAACAAAGCTAATTGTGGTGAACACGCCGCACAACCCCACCGGCAAAGTGTTTGGCCGCGAAGAGTTGGGCATTATTGCCGACCTGTGCCAGGAGCATGACGTATTGGCGCTGACGGATGAGGTGTATGAGCATATTGTGTTCGACGGCCGTAGCCACCACCTGCTGGCCCAACTACCCGGCATGGACGGCCGTACCCTCACCATTTCCAGCCTGGGTAAAACCTTCAGCGTCACCGGCTGGAAAATCGGCTGGGTCATTGGCCATCCCGATTTGCTACGGGCGGCTTTCCGCACCCACCAGTTTATGACGTTTTGTGGCGCTGCCCCCTTGCAAGAGGCCGCCGTAGTGGCCCTGGCTGCGGGTGATGACTTTTACGTGCAGTTAACCCATGATTACCAGGCGAAACGAGATTATCTGATGCAGGTATTGGCCGCAGCCGGATTGCCCCCCATCCCCCCGGCCGGCGCTTACTTTGTGATGGTGGATATTGGCGGGATGGGGTTTGCCGATGATGTCGCCTTCTGCCGCTACCTGACGACGGAGGTTGGGGTGGCCGCCATTCCCCCCAGCGCCTTTTACCACAACCCGGCTGATGGGGCGCGGCTGGCCCGTTTTGCCTTCTGCAAATCGCAGCCCACCCTGGAAGAAGCCGCCCGGCGGCTGCAAAAATGGCGTGTTTAATGAGTGGCGATAAATCGCCCACTACAAACGGAGGATAAGATGAAACAAAAAAGCCCTACCCAGGCAGAATGGCGTCAACTCTACGCGCTGATGGATCGGGTGAAAGAAGAAGCACCCTGGCAATGGATGGAGGAGACCGACATTTTTGCTGTACAAAACCCGGAAACGGGCGATCTCGGTTTTGTTAGCGTCATGGGCAGCCTGGGTGAACATTTGGCGGTGGCGGCCTATTTGGGTGAGGAAGGGTTAGCCGGTTTTTTGCGAATACAATATGCCGGCCCATATCTGACGCCTGATATGGTACTTAACGTACCCCAGTTGCAGGCTTCCTTTGAAGACCGGAATACCCTGCATCAGAAAGATCGGGATGTCATCAAACAATTGGGGTTGAAGTATCGGGGCAAACAGGCGTGGCCGCAGTTTCAAAGTTATGCGCCGGGCATGGCGCCCTGGTATGTCACGGCCGTTGAAGCCCGTTTCCTCGCCCATGTGTTGGAGCAGACGTTAGACGTGGCGGCCCGCCTGCGAGATGATCCGGCGTTGTTGGAAACGGATGAGGGGGAATATCTGGTGCGGACGCCCACCAAACAAGAGGGGAAGTGGGTATGGCATGATGAGCGGCGGCCTGTCAAATTGCCTGAATCCCGTTCGTTTTCTGTTTATTATGATCGACAGGTGATGGCGGCGCTCAAGCAATTGCCGGCGACCCTGGGCCGCATTGACGTGGAGTTTTTCTGGATGCCAACGCCGGTATTGGGGGAGGGGGCACGGCCGTATCATCCCTATATGCTCCTCATCGTCGAACCGGCCAGCGGCATGATCGTCGGCAACGACACCATGATTGCCGAACAATCTTTGGATGAGATGTGGGCCATGATGCCCATGAAGGTGGGGCAAACGTTAGCCCGGCTGCGATTGCGGCCCGGTTTTATCCGCACCACTTCGGAACGAGTGGCGGCATACTTGCAGCCATTGGCCGATGAATTGGATATAGAATTGCAACTGCTGGATGACCTGTCAGAAATGGAAAATATCAAACAGATGTTGGTCAGCTTCCTGATGCGGCAGTAAAACGAAAATATCAGTTTGTGGCCGGCCATATAAGGAAAAATGGTCAGGGCAGATGCCGGACGCTGTGTTATACTTACCGCCCGTGACCGGTTCTTGACCGTGTTACCGCTGGCCCATAGCCAGTGTAGTTGAGATCGGGGGTCAAATGGCGGGTGATTTTTCATATCACCCTATCCAAAAGAAAGGAGGTTCTATGGGGAGAATATAGATGTGCAAAAATGCACTACCTGAATTAGATCTGCGGAGTTCACAACCCTGATCAAAAGCATTATGGGGTGACATACCGCCACATTGCCTGATCGCATCAACGATAAGACTCTACTGGAGGAAGAATTATTATGAAACTTTCCTGGAAAATCTGGCTTATTTTGGTGATATTTGTTTTTGGTGTTTTTTTTGTACTCAGCGCCACAACAAATGCCGACTCAGCGTCAACGACAAAAAGCGAAGCAATTTTTGACGTTAGCGAGCCGATTTATCCCAATCTAAGCCTGCCCGTACGTGACTTGCCCACCGTAACTCAACCGCCACTGCTGAATCGTCAGATTGACCAACTGTGGCTTGGAGAGGGACTGGGTGAGTCCAGCAACCTGTTATCCTTAGACCCACTTGTTCCTTTTAGCCAGAACAGCATCGCTTCGCCTGATCCATATCTCACCTTTGAAGGGTTGGGCACCGATGGTTTCACACCACCCGATACCGTGGGCGATGTTGGCCCCAATCACTATATCCAAATGGTGAACGTTTCCTTCCAAATCTGGGACAAAGGTGACCCGGCCAACGGTATTCCGCCCGGCATCGTGCAGCCCGATACCCTGTTTAATACATTGTTTGCCGGCTTTGGCGGTGTTTGCCAAAATAGCAACAGTGGCGATCCCATCGTCATGTATGACGACATGGCCGACCGCTGGTTTATGTCACAAATGGGGCTGACTGGTGGCACATCACTCTGTATTGCCATTTCTACCACGCCTGACCCAACCGGTACGTATTATCTGTACGAGTTCCCCATGCCGGCCTTCCCAGATTATCCCAAATACGGCATATGGCCTGACGCCTACTTTGCTACCACAAACAGTGGTTTCCCCAATCAGTATTGGGCACATGCGTTTGACCGGGCGGCCATGTTAGCTGGCCTTCCGGCTACCCGCCAATCCTTTGGCGGCAATCCTAACCTGATGTTACCGGCCGATGTAGATGGTCCACTGGCGCCACCGGTCGGGGATCCGGGCATCTTCTACACATTTTTCCATCCCAGTGCCACCGGCCATCCGCCCGGCCCTGAGCGGTTAGCCTTCTATGAGTTTGATGTGGACTGGAACACACCGGCTAACTCAACTTATACCCTGGTGGAGGAACTGCCCATTGCCTCCTTCAACTACACACTTTGCGGCTTCTTTGTGGAATGTGTGCGTCAACCCGGTACGTCTCAATTGCTGGATGATATTGCCTGGTGGCCGATGCACCGTATGCAATACCGCAATTTTGGTGATTATGAGGCCATGGTTGGCAACTTTACGGTAGATGCCGATGGCGCAAATAACGGTGGCATTCGCTGGTTTGAAGTGCGCAAGACCGGTAGCACCTATACCCTTCATCAGGAGGGCACACACTTCCCAGATACAGACACCCGTTGGATGGGTAGCATTGCTATGGATGGTAGCGGGAATATCGCGCTGGGCTATAGCGTTTCCAGCAACACCACGATTCCTTCTATCCGGTACGCAACGAGACGGTTGGGTGATCCCCTGGGAACTCTGAATACAGAAGCCTCCATGTGGGTGGGCAGTGGCGTCCAGACCAGTATTGAGCGATGGGGTGATTATTCAGCCATGGCTGTAGACCCGGTGGATAATTGTACTTTCTGGTATACCACAGAGTATCATGACACGAATGATGGTGGTTTCAACTGGAATACCCGTGTGGGGATATTCCGGGTGCCAGAGTGTACAGGTTCTCTTGGCCCGGATTTCACCATGAGCCTTACCCCAAATGCGTTGACAATTTGCTCGCCTAGTACGGCCGTGAGTGACGTCAACTTTAGCTGGCAGGAAGGATATGCTTCACCTGTCACTTTGAGCGCTGTTGGTGTGCCTGCGGGGTACTCAGCCAATTTCAGTGTCAATCCGGTGGTTACACCTACGGTCACAAGCCAACTTACCTTATCCAATGTTGGCGCTGTCACCCCAGGGGCTTATAGCGTCAATATCGTCGGTGTGGGCACACCAACGCCGACACATACGGCCACCTTGCAGTTGACCTTGTTTGACGCCCTGCCCGGCGCACCAACGCTGGTATCACCGGCCGATGGTGCTACTCACGTAGACCTGCGGCCTATGTACCAATGGACGGCCGCCAGCCAGGTGGGCAGCTACTACCTGGAAGTGGCCGAGGACAATGGCTTCAGTAACATCGTCTATACCACAACCACAGACGGCACATCGCACCAGCCGAATACGTCGCTTGACCCGCTCACCACCTATTACTGGCGGGTAACGGCCAGCAATGCTTGTGGCACGGGGGCAATGTCCAGCACCTTCAGCTTCACCACTCGTCCCATC
>JACTMP010000081.1 GCA_014584575.1 Chloroflexota bacterium | reverse complement strand
CCCCCGGCCCGGCGCGCCCCCGCCAGCACCGAGCCATCTTCATTGACCACATCGCCAATGGCATTGACGACGGTTGCCGCCCCCACAATCAGCCCGTCTATTGGAGATTAGGAGACTGAGAGATTGGGAGATTGGTCAATCTCTTACTCTCCCAATCTCCCAATCTCCACTCAGTTCTGCCAATTCACCGTCACACTTCCCGGCGCGGGCGAACCGCAAGCGGGGGTGGTGTAGCTGTGGTTGCTGCCACCCTCCCAGGTGACGCCGCCGCTGCCGTTAATTTTCAGGAACTTGAACTGCACGGCCGTGCCGCAGGGCACACTCGCCGTCACTTTCCAACTGGGGTAAAAGCCGGTGGTCGTCACCGCCGGCCCTACCGGCCCGCCAAACTTGGGCAGATTCGTGCCCGTCACCGTCGTTGTAGACCAGTTGGATAGCTCGTAGACGCTGCCCGTCAGGTACACCTGGTCGCCCCAGTTGGTGGTGGCGTTGTTCACCTGAAACGTCACCGGCACCTGCTGGTTGGTGAGAACCTGCACATCATACAAATTGCTACTGCTGGCCCCGCGCACTACCTTCACCTGGCGCAGCCCGGCAGGTACACCGGACGGCACGGTCGCCACAATGCGATTGGTCGTCCAGGAGATGATGCTGGCCTGATACTGGTTGCCGCCGTTGACAAAAAAGATCTTGTTGTTGGTATGGGGCGCGCCAAAACCCTGCCCTTCCAGCGTGATTTTGTGCCCGGCGCGGGTGAGGACGGGGGAAACCGCGCCCAACTGTGGTGTGCCCGGATCGGCGGCATTATACGACCAGACCATCGCCCGCCCTGGCCCCAATGACCAGGTGCCAATGGGGTTATTGCCGCCACTGCCGCTGTTGACGGTGATGTTGTGGCCGCCTAATGCCCCATTCAGTTGGTCGCTGTATGTGCCTGCCGGTAGGGAAGTAAAGAGGCCGCTGATGGTTTGCCAGCTATTGCCCTTGTTGATGGCTACCAGCACTACGTCGTCGTAAAACTTGCGTTCGTAGATGTAGACATCATTGTTAATCCAGCGCTGTTGGTGACTGCCAAATTGCAGCGCGGGCTGCGTTTGTTTGAGCGTGGACAGTTTGTTGATGACCTGGTAGGCGGTGGTGGATTGGTTCCAACTGTTCATCATGGGTCGGTTGTACGGGTCGCCGCCGCCGTTGGTGTTGTTGAACAGGTATTGCTCGGTGCCGTAGTAGATGCAGGGGGTGCCGCGCACCGTCAGCAGGAAGGCCAGCGCCAGGTGGAGCTGGGTATTGTTGTTATTGATGCTGAGGAAGCGGGACATGTCGTGGTTGTCTATGAATGTGACCAGATTTTCTTTGTATTTGTAGTCGGCGTTGGTCTGGCTGATGGCGCTGTCCAATGCGCTCATCGGTTGGCCGTAGCCAAAGGTGTTGCGGATGGCGTGGTTGAGGTAAAAGTCGAGCACGGCCGTGCCGCTGTCATCACTAAAACGCACATTGTCCCGGTACAACGGGTCGCTGGTGCTGCCCAGATACCATTCGCCAAAGATATACAGGTCTTTGTCATGCAAAATGTCGTCGTTATAGGCTCGTTGCCACCCAGAGGTCATGTGTTTTACGGCGTCAATCCGCAGGCCATCAATATCCCTGGCCAGCCACAGCGCCAGCGCATCTTGCATGTACTGGTGGACAAAGGGGTTGGTCTGCTCAAAGTCGGCCAGGTCGGCCAGATTCAGATATTGCGCTTCGTAGCGGTCATCCCAATTGGTAATGCCGCCGTTGTGGTGGAAATAGCCGTTGGGGTCATTGGCATAACTGGCGACAAACGTGCCCGCGTTGTACAGCGCCCCATTTTCGGCAAAACTGGGATTGTTCACATCGGCCGGGCTGGTGTGGTTGGGCGCCCAGTCCACCACCACCTTGATGCCGTTGGCGTGGGCGGCATTGACCATATTCTGGAACTCCGTCCAGGTGCCAAAATGCTCTTCTGGCGTTTTGAAGTCCCGCGCCCAGTAGCCATGATAGCCAGCGTTGGGCACACCGCCATAAACGGCCGCAACGTTGATATTGTCTACCGGTGGGGAAATCCACACGGCCGTGACCCCCATATCCTTCAAATAACTCATCTTCGCCTGGATACCGGCCCAGTCGCCGCCCCAATACAATTTCCAGTTTGTTTTGCTGGCGTCATACAGGCCGGGACTTTGCGCCGGGTTATTATTGCTGGTATTGCCGTCGTGAAAGCGGTCGGTGATGATCTGGTAACAGACATCACTTTTATACGAGGCGTCGCTTGTTACCGGCCCGGCCTCGGTGCGGGGGGCAGCCATGGCCATGGGGGCCAACAGCGCTGCCAACAACACCAACAATAACAAAATGCGGGTTCTTGTTTTCATGTCTTACTCCTTATGCAAACTTCAGAAAGGAAAGAAATAAAAAAGGAGCGTGTGCAAAACACGCTCCTGGGATTACGGGGTGGGAAGGGTGGGCTGCAACAGTTGCTGGCGCAGGCCGTCGCCCAATTTTTGCAGCAGCGCCTGTAAATCAGCCTGTTCTTGCTCGGTCAAGAGCGCCAGCCGGTTGTGGGTGTAGGTTTCGTGCGCCTGGTGGAGTTGGGTGATGAGGGATTGGCCAACGGCCGTGATCTGCAACCGTATCACCCGCCGATCATCTTCGTCACGCTGCCGGGTGATCAACCCTTTGCGCTCCAAAATGCCGGCCACGCGGGTGATATTGCTGGGGTCGCAGAGCATGTCTTGACTCAACTCGCTCATCGTTTTGGGGCCATCTGCCAGCCAGAGCAGGGCATAAAATTGAGCCTGGGTCAGATTGTGGCGGCCGAGGAATTGCTGATCGCCATCATCTAGCAGCAGGTATACAGTTTTGATCAATTCGTAATTTTCCAACAAAGTGGATGTCCAAATTAGTTGACGCATCAATAATTGACGCATCAAGCATATGAGATTAAGGCCAAAATGTCAATGATGTATGTAAATGCAATGGAAGGGTTGCTGAACGGCTGGCGCAACAATGCTACCGGAAGCATGAGATGAAATTTACAACCGGGGCAAAGGCCGCCAGCGGCGGGCCAGCGCCATACTCAGCAGGATAAGCAGACCACCGAGCCACTGCACGGCCGTGAGCCGCTCCCCTAAAAACAGGAATGACCAGATGACGGTGAGCAGAGTTTCCAACGGCGCCAGCAGGGCAATCTGCCCGCTGCCCAGGCGACGCACGCCGATAAAAAGCAACAACCGCGCCAGAAATGTGGAGATTATCGCCAGCGCCAGGATGGCGGCCCAGCCGGTGGGGCCGGGGTCTTGCCACGGCCGTCCGGCCCATTGCCAGGCGATGACGCACACGGCCGTAACACCCACATTCACATACAGCGTCACCGTCCGCGCCGGGACGCCGGGCAAATACCATTGCACCATCACCAGATGCAGCGAAACCGTTATGACAGTGACCATAACCAGCGCCACCCCCACCATATCCACATCGCCGCCTGGCCCAATGAGCAGGTAGACGCCGCCAACCCCCAGCGCCAACCGCACCAGATGGCGCCGGGTCATGCGCTCCCCTCGCAGCGCCAGCAGACCCAATACCACCAGCGGGCTAAGGCTAAAAATCATGGAGGCAATGGAAGCATCCAGCCGGGAGAGAGCGGCAAAAAAGGTCAGAAAGCCAATGCCGTTGATGACACCGGAGAGCAAAGCGATCAGCCCCAACCGGCGATCAATGGTCAGGCGGTCAGGGGAAAGGACGATGATGAAACCCAGCAACAGCGCCAGGGCAATAACCATACGGCCCACGAGCACGGCCGTTGGTGGCAGCCCTGCCAGAATAGCCCCGCGCGCAATGGGTGGGGCCACGCTGAAACAGGCCGTAGACACAATGGCAATAAGCCAACCGGCTCGTATATGGGCTGTCCCTGATGTATCGTTTTCCATGTAAGGCCGATCACGCAGGTACAAGGTTCAACGGCGTTTACCCGTAATATCTCGCCACAAGCCGCGCATAATCGGCCCCGGCGTAGGGCTAAATGAAAAGGTGGTGGGGTCAATGGCCCGGGCAAGATACCGCAGAAATTGCTGCTGGTACGCCGGGTCGGTCAGCATCCAGCGCAGGAGTGTGTTAACCACAAAATCAGGGGGTGGACTGGTGTATAACTCTTGCTGGACGCGCTTCACCGTTTGTTTGAGCATGGCTATGCTGCTGCCGTAAAAACGTTGCTGATAAGTTGCGCCCGCCTGAAGCCACGGTTTGCCCGCCTGCCATTCGGCGATAGCATCGGCCAGGAATTGGGAGGCCAGCAGGGCATTGTAGATGCCCTGTCCATCAAGCGGGGATTCGTAATGGAAGGCGTCACCAACCAGCGCCCAGCCATCGCCATACGCCTGACGGTAGCCGTTGTCAATGCGGCGCACGCCGACAACGGGGGTGACGCGGCGCGCATTTTTGAGCTGCTCGCGCAGGCGCGGCACTTTTTGTAAGTTGTCCAGGTATGTCTCTTCGGCTTTTTTACCACCGGCGTTAACGTCAGCGGTGCGCAGGTAGTTGGCGATAATGTATTTGCCATTGCCCAGAGGGATGCAAAGCAGGGAGTAGCCGTTACCCATTTGAAAGAGAGCGGCCGGGTATTGCATGGTTTCGGAGTAGCGGCCCACATTTTCCCATTCGGCGTGGAAGGAGGCGCTGGGGTAGTCGTTGAGTTCTTCAAACGGCCGTGACCCAAACTTGCGCGCCGCCTGACTAAACCGGCCATCGGCCCCCACCACCAGTCTGGCCTGGAACCGTTCTTCTGTCCGCGATTCTGTGCGCCCGACGATGCCGGTGACACGGCCGTTGTCATCTTTCAATACATCGGTCATGCCAAAGTTGTCACGCGCTGTCACCAGGGGCAGAGAGGCGGCGCGTTCCCACAAAACCGTATCAAACTTGTGGCGATCAATGCCATAGATGTAGCTCCGATCAAGCTGCATCAATTCGGTGGAAAAAGTGGCCTGGAATTTACCCATCATGTCCATCACCACATGGGTCACTTTGGCTTCGGGACAGGCATACTCCTCTTCGGCAAAACCTAACTCCTCCAGCAGCCGCATAGCGCTGGGATAAATAATGGGGCTGCTGGGCACGGCCGGCCAACTGGGAAAGGTGGCCCGGTCTATCAGCAGCACCCTCAAGTTTTGTTGGAACAGGCGCATGGCCAGACTGGCCCCGGCAATCCGGCCGCCGATAATGATTACATCATACTGATTGTCCATACTACAAGACCCTCCAAGTCTCGACCCCCAGCCGCCAGCACGTGTTGTTGATAAGGCGGCGAACTTTATATCTGAAACGCTAACAAAATGCTAACACGAGGTGGATATGATCACGGCCGTAATTTTCAATACAATAGGTAGGCTGGTAGTTGGTACCAGTGACTACCATTCAAAGAGGGATGACAAGAGGGAATACAAATGTCAACAGAAGAACGAACCACAACTGATTCATATCATTTCAAAGCGGAGATCAAACAAGTGCTGCATATCCTGGTGCATTCGTTGTATCAGGATCGGGAGATTTTCCTGCGCGAACTGATTTCTAACGCCTCCGACGCCATGACCCGGATGCAGTTTGAAATGCTCACGAACCATGATGTGCTGGACCCGGACGTGGAACTGGCGGTGCATATTGACGTGCCCGAAGTCGCCGACGGTGAGCCGAAGCAGATCATCATTCGGGATAGCGGCATTGGCATGACTAAAGAGGAATTGGTGCAAAATCTGGGCACCATTGCCCAATCCGGGGCGCGCGAATTTCTGGCGAAGATGGCCGAAGGGGTCTCGTTTGACGCCAATGATTTGATTGGGCAGTTTGGCGTGGGTTTCTACTCCGTGTTTATGGTAGCGGACGAGGTGCGGGTGGTGTCGCGCAGCTACAAAAAGCGGGCCAAAGCGGCGGCATGGGTGTGTGATGGCAGCGATACGTTCCGGGTGGAAGCGGCCGAAAAAGAAAACCGGGGCACGGAAATTCACATTACGCTGCGCCCGGATGCGGCCGAATTTGCCAACGAGTGGAAGCTGAAGCAGATTGTGAAGAAGCATTCGGACTTTGTGCGTTATCCGATTTACGTGGGCGAGGGGCAGGCGAACCAGCAAACGTCGTTGTGGCGGCAACGGCCGTCGGACATTCAACCTGATGCCTACCGTGACTTTTACCGCCAGATGACGATGGAGTTTGAAGAGCCGCTGCTAACGGTGCATTTTGCCACCGATGTGCCCGTGAACGTTCATTCCTTACTCTTTGTGCCGGGCAAACGGGAGCCGGGCATTCTGGCGGCGCGTAAAGAACCGGGCGTCATGCTCTATTCCCACAATGTGCTGATTCAGGAATACTGCACCGATTTGCTGCCCGCCTGGTTGCAATTTGTGGACGGGGTGGTGGATTCCGAAGATTTGCCGCTAAACGTGAGCCGGGAAACGGTGCAAAACAACCGTCTCATGGCCCAGTTGGGCAAGACGATTCGTGGGCGGCTGCTGCGTGAGCTGAAAAAATTGGGGCAGGACGATGCCGAAAAATACGAAAAGTTCTGGGGCGAATTTGGCCGCGCCTTCAAGGAAGCGGTGGCCATTGACCCCACCGCGAAAGAGGAAGTGCTGCCGCTGTATCGCTACCAATCCACCAAATCTGATGGCAAGTTGATTTCGTTGGATGAGTATGTGGCGCGGATGGCGGAGGGGCAGGAGGCGATCTATTTTGTGCTGGCGGACACGGCCGTTGCCGCCGCCCATAGTCCCCACTTAGACCCGTTCAAATCCCGTGATCTGGAAGTACTCTACTGGGTAGACCCGTTGGACGCACTCATCAGCCCGATGTTGAGTGAATACAAGGGCAAGCCGTTTCAGAATGTGGATGAAGCGGATATGGAACTGCCGGACACGGCCGTGAGCGAACCGGAAGCCGACGAAGCCACCGCCATCGCCGAACCGGACTTGAACCGTTTCATTGGCGCCTGTGTCACCACCCTGGGTGATCGGGTGACGGAAGTGCGCGTTTCCAAAGTTTTAAAAGACAGCCCGGTGCGCCTGGTCTCGCCCAAAGACGCCCAAAACAAGGAGATGCACCGCATCCAACGGCTGCTGGACAAGGAGTATGAGGTGCCGCGCAAAATTTTGGAGGTGAACGGCCGTCATCCCCTCATTGCCAATCTATCCCAACTGGCTACCCAACAGCCGGATGCGCCCCTGCTCAACATGAGCATCGAGCAGTTGTACGCCAGCGCCCTGGTGCAGGAGGGGCTGCACCCCAATCCGGCCGATATGTTGCCCCGTATTCAAGCCATTTTGGAGGTAGCCGCCGCCCAGGCAGTGCAGTAAACTTAAGAGTTATAGAAATGTGACTGCATATGTGGGAGATTGGAGATTAAGAGATTGGGAGACTGAGAGACTTAATCTCCCAATCTCCCAATCTCTTGTTCTCGTAAACAGGGCGGCATGTCCAACCAGGAATCTCCCCAACAACAAATCAACCATCTGCGCCGCCAGATCAACCAGGTGCAGGCCGAAATTGACGGCGCCGCCGGGGAATTGGTGCGCCTGGAAGAGGATTTGCGCACCTTTGAGTATGAATTTGAGGCCACCGTCGGTTACTTGTTGGAACAATTGACGCGCCTGGAAGAGGAAGTCAACGATTATTTGCAGCAGATCAAGGTGAGGCGCACCGAGCAAACATTTGGGGAGGGGTATCGCACCGTCGAAGATCAGTATAATGCCACCTGGAACATCCCCCGCAAAGATGAGGGCAAAAAACAGCCACCCAAACCGCCACCGTTGACGGCCGCCAAACTGAAAAAGCTGTACCGCGATCTGGCGCGGCGTTATCATCCTGACCTGGCGGTAGATGAGACCGACCGCGCCTACCGCACCGCTAAAATGACGGCGATTAACGATGCCTACAAAGCGGGCAGCCTGGCGGAGATGATGGCCCTGGCGGAGGAGAAGGAAATGGTGGCACGGGTGGAGACGGGGCAAAAGATAGAGGGGGACACGGCCGTGACCCCACCCCAAACCGACGCCGACATGATTCACGCCCTTAACCAGGAATTGGACAATCGCCGCCGCCAACTCTTCCGCGTACAAGATGCCCTGCGCAACTTCCATAATCGCCCCCTGGTTGAATTGGCGTTAGATGTACGGTTTGCCCGCCAGCAGGGGCGCGATTTGCTGGCCGAAATGGCCACCGAGGCCCAACGCAAAATTGCCCGCAAAGAAGTAGAACGGGATATGATTAAGTCACAGTTTGATAAACTGTGAAAGGCTATAAACTGAGGTATAGTAATGACAACAAACAGCTTGAAACAACGAGTAATCAAAACCGAAGAAGTGGGGACACATATTCCCCGGCGCGGCAACCGGGTCACACGGGCGCTGGCTATTTTATTTATGCTTGCCATTGGCTGGCGTATTGGCGGCACACTGCCCGACCTGCATAAATTCATCATTGTGGGCGCGCCGCATACATCCAATTGGGACTTTATTCTGGTAATTGCCACCGCCACAGCGCTGGGCGTGCGTATCTCCTGGATGGGCAAACATTCTCTCTTTCGCGGGCCGATGGGGCCTGTGTTTCGCTGGATGGGGGGCATCCCTGTTGACCGGCGGGCCACACATGGTGTAGTGGGCGAAAATGTGCAGGCGTTCCAGAAAATGGAAAAACTCATCTTGTGTATCACCCCAGAGGGCACCCGGCAGCAAGTTCGTGAGTGGAAGTCCGGTTTTTACCAGATTGCCGTGCAAGCTAACGTGCCGGTGTTGCTGGCTGCCTTCGATTATGGCAATAAAGTGGTTGACCTGGGGCCGGTGCTGACGCCAAGCGGCGACTATGAAGCTGACCTGTCGCGGATCAAGGCGCATTATGCGCCTATCCGCCCGCGCTACCCTGACCAGACCTGGCACAAATGAGCATGAGAAAGAGTTAATCCCTATACCATTTTCTCGCCTGAATCGTGGCTGCCCCGTACAATCCCTTTGTGTATTAACATATGAAAACCTGACAGGTCTGAAAGACCTGTCAGGTTTGTGGAAAGCAAAGGTAGCCGGAACGGCCGTGCCCGATCCGGCTTTTATTTTGTCCATTGAAAGGAGTAAAAATAGATGAATTTGAAGAGAAAAAACTGGTGGATTGGACTGCTGTTGTTAGTCAGTCTGATCCTGGCAGCCTGTGGCCCGGCCACTCACAGCGGGGATGCCCAGCCAAACCTGCCCGGTGTGGAAAGCGAAGGTGAAGAAGCGGCGGCTGGCGCTGCCGGCGATACCGCACCCTCCGGCAGTTCCGGCGGAGGTTCTACGGTGACAGCCAGCGGTCTGGAGTATGTGGAACTGGAAGCCGGAACCGGCCCCATGCCCCAACCCGGTGACATGGTATCGGTGCATTACACCGGCACACTAGAGGATGGCACAGAGTTTGATAGCTCCATCGGCCGCGAACCGTTCAGCTTCACGTTAGGGCAGGGGCAGGTCATTCCCGGTTGGGATGAAGGCATTGCTCTGATGAACGAAGGCGGTAAGGCCCGGCTGATTATCCCCTCAGAGCTAGGGTATGGGCCATCCGGCAGCGGGCCTATTCCGCCAGATGCCACCTTGATTTTTGAGGTGGAACTGTTGGAAGTGCGCGCCACGCCTAAACCAACCGATATTGCTGAAGAGGATTACACCATCACCGAAAGTGGGTTGAAGTATTACATTTTTGAGCAGGGCAGCGGCGCTACGCCGCAGATGGGCGACCTGGTGACAGTGGATTTTGAACTGTGGCTGGAAGATGGCACATTCCTTGATTCAACGATTGATCGCGGCACACCCTATACCTTCCTCCTGGGCAGCGCCAGTTCACTGCCCGGCCTGGATGAGGGGATGGTTCTCCTGCAAGAAGGGGGGCGCGCCCAGTTGACGCTGCCGCCGCAGTTGGCTGATGGCAGTGGGGCAACCTATGTGTTTGAGGTCACATTGCTGGAAACGGAAGCGCCGCCAACGCCGACGGCCGTAGACGACGCCGATTTCACCGTGACCGACAGCGGTCTGAAATACTTTACCATCAGTGAAGGCACAGGTACCATGCCCCAGGCGGGTGACACCGTATCGCTGAACTACACGTTGTGGCTGGAAGATGGCACGTTGCTTGATTCTTCGGCGCAGCGGGGACGGCCGTTAGAGGTGACGCTTGGTTCTGGCGGCACCATCCCCGGCTTTGAAGAAGGCGTAATGCTGACCCCAGAGGGTGGCAAGGCCCAATTCATTGTTCCCCCCGAACTCGGCTACGGCGAAACCGGCGGCGGCATCATCCCCCCCAACGCCAACCTGATCTTTGAAATCGAGGTCGTGGAAATTACGTCCGGGCAATAAGAGGAGATTGGGAGATTGGGAGATTGGGAGATTTAATCTCCCAATCTCTTAATCTCTCTATATCTCCCCTCTCGCCAACACCCCTTTCACTTCGGCAATGGCCCTGGTAACTTCAATTTCGCGGGGGCAGGCGTTGCTACAGTTAAAGTTGGTGCGGCAGCGCCAGACGCCAAACGAATCTCCTACCACCTTCAGCCGCTCTTCGGCGGCCTGATCGCGGCTGTCGAAGATGAAGCGGTGTGCCTGCACAATGGCTGCCGGCCCCACGTACTTCTCATTTGCCCAGAAGCTGGGGCAGGAGGTGGTGCAGGCGGCGCAGAGGATACATTTGGTGGTGTCGTCAAAGCGGGCGCGGTCTTCGGGGGATTGCAGGAATTCACGGCCGTCGGCCGGCACATTATCGTTCACAAAATAAGGCAGTACGGAGCGGTAGTGATCGAAAAACGGCTCCATGTCCACCACCAGGTCCTTAATTACCCGCAGCCCTAAAATCGGTTCCACCTGAATTTTGGCCTGATCGCTGCCCGGTTTGGCAATGCGTGAAACCAACGTTTTGCAGGCCAGCATATTGGCGCCGTTAATGCGCATGGCATCCGAGCCACAGACGCCGTGCCCGCAGGAACGGCGCAGGGTCAGCGTGCCATCATGTTCCCACTTTACGCGGTGCAGCACATCCAATACCGAATCGGTCGGATTCACATCATTGACGGTGTATTCCCCCCAACGGGGTTTGTTGTCTGTTTCCGGGTTAAAACGGCGAATGCGTAGTTGTACTTGCATGATCTTTCCTCGTTCTAGTAATCGGCTGCCTTCCCTCTTCCGATGACGGATGACGGATTACCGATTACGGACTAATAAACCCGTTCCTTAGGTTCATAGCGGCCCAATGTGACCGGGCGGTAAACCAGGCGGTATTGGCCGTCGGCCTCACGGTAACAGAAGGTATGTTTGAGCCAGTTAACGTCGTCTCGTTTAGGAAAATCCTCGCGGGCATGGCCGCCGCGGCTTTCGGTGCGGGCCAGAGCGGACACGGCCGTGACTTCAGCCAGTTCCAACAAACAGCCCAGTTCCCACGCTTCCAGCAGGTCGGTGTTGAACTGATTGCCTTTATCATCTATCTGAATGTTGCGGTCATATTGTTCGCGCAGCTCTTTCAGGTCATTCACCGCTTCCTGGATCAAGTCGGCGGTACGGAAGACGCCTACATTTTTGGTCATGGACTTTTGCATACGGGTGCGCAGGTCGGTCGGTTTGATGCCACCGCTGCCATTCCGAATGCGCTCAAACTCCGCCATCACCTCGGCTGCCGGGTTCTCTGGCAGAGGCAGCAGCTCGGCCTTTTGGCAATAGGCAGCCATGTGCATCCCGGAACGTTTGCCAAATACCACCAGGTCTAACAGTGAATTCGTGCCCAGGCGGTTCGCGCCATGCACGGAGACACAGGCGGCTTCACCGGCGGCATAGAGACCATGCACAATGCCATCTGCTTCGTTGGCGCGGACACGGCCGTCCGCATCCGTCGGAATTCCCCCCATCGCATAATGCGCCGTTGGTTGGATGGGCATGGGTTCACTGACCGGGTCAACCCCCAGATACGTGCGCGTGAAGTCGGCAATATCCGGTAGTTTGCTTTCGATATATTCCCGGTCAATCCGGCGACTTTCACCGGCCTGTTCCAGGTAATAATTCACCGTTTCCGGGCGCACGTCCAGGTGAACGTAATTCTTGCCGTTAATGCCACGCCCGGCTTGAATTTCCAGGTAAATGGCCCGGCTAACCACGTCACGGCTGGCCAGGTCTTTAATGGAAGGCGCATACCGTTCCATAAAACGCTCCCCCTCGTTATTTAGCAGCACGCCCCCTTCACCGCGCACCCCCTCGGTAATGAGAATGCCCAGCCGGAAGATGCCGGTGGGGTGAAACTGGAAAAACTCCATATCTTCCAACGGCACACCACGACGCAGGCACACGGCCGTGCCATCCCCCGTCAGCGAATGCGCATTCGAAGTCACTTCCCAGCAGCGTCCCCAGCCGCCGGTAGCAAACAACACCGCTTTGGCATGGAACACGTGATAATCACCGGTAGCAATTTCTATAGCTACCACACCGCGCACCGTATCATCCACACGAATCAAATCCACCACGTGAAATTCATCAAAGAAATTCACATTGTTTTTGATGCACTGCTGATAAAGGGTCTGCAAAATCATATGCCCGGTGCGGTCGGCCGCATGGCAGGCCCGCTGCACCGGTTTCCCCGTTTCATTGTTGGTATGGCCGCCAAAACGACGCTGCGAAATTTTGCCACTGGGGAAACGATCAAATGGCAGCCCCATGTGTTCCAATTCAATGATGGTGTCAATGGCATCTTTGCACATGACGTCCACCGCATCCTGGTCTGCCAGATAATCAGACCCCTTCACGGTATCATAGGCGTGCCACTCCCACCGGTCTTCTTCGGCATTCCCTAACGCCGCGCCCACGCCTCCTTGAGCCGCACCTGTGTGCGAGCGGGTAGGGTACAACTTTGAAATAACGGCCACATTTGCGCTTTTGCTGGCGTACAGGGCGGCCATCAAACCGGCCCCACCTGCGCCCACGATGACGGCGTCAAATGTGTGTGTTTTTACTTCTGCCATGTTTATTGCCTCTTCGTCAAGAAGTTCAACTTCTCAAAAGAAGTTGAACTTCTTCATTTCTAAAATGTGGCAATGGCAATGCCCGCCCAAATGATGGTCAGGATGCCAAAGACAAATAAAAAGCGATTGATCCAGGTCACGGCCGTGCGGTTGTGAATGTAATCTTCCAGCACATTGCGCAGGCCGTTGAAGCCGTGTGTGATGGCAAAAAAGAGCAGCAGCATGTCATAGGCACGCCAGCCCCAGGAACTCCACTGGTCGGCCACAAATTGCAACGTCAGGTTTTGGCTGCTGTTGAGGACGTGCTGGATCATCATGTGGCCGACGGCTAACAGCAGCAGGGCGACCCCGGAAAGCCGCATGAACAAAAATGCACGCCGTTCCAGGTTGGAGGGCACGGCCACTTTGCGATAGGTAATACCGGTTGGTGTAGTCATGTCTATCTCTCTAATTTGTTCGTAGTAGGCGATTTATCGCCATTTGACAGCGATAAATCGCCTGCTACGAACGGTGTGTTTAGTTCAAATAATCAGACAGGCTGGGGATTTGCCAGCAGGCTGCCCCCCGTGCCGCGCAGCCATGCATGAGTTCGGTAAACATCAGGATGGCGATGGGGATGAACACAACAAAAAACAGCGCCCAAACAATGGTGGCGCTGCGGGCCTGGTGTTTCCACAATTCGGGCTTGAAGTCCAGGATGCTGATGCGGATGCCGTTGAAGGCGTGGTACAGTACAGCGGCCATCAGCGCAATTTCGCCTAAAGCAAAGAATGGATGCTTAAAAAGCTCAATTGACCATTCATACAGGGCGGGATAAAAGTTCGCATTGGCCGTATCCCAGACGTGCATGACCAGAAAGGCGAGGATGGCCAGGCCGGAAATGCGATGGGCCATCCAACTGATATGGCCGCTGCGCCCGCGATAGCGAATGCTTTCGCGTATGGTGAGTACAAGTGTGGACATTGTTCTCCTTCCTCCAGAATAGTAAGTGCTAATTGGGTAAAGTGGGTAATTGAGTAATTGGGTAATTGAGTATTAAATCTGAAAATTACCTATTAACTCAATTACTTGATTGCTTTTGCTTGATTATAACAATCTTCTCAGGGGTGGGTAGGTTTTAGGGCAATCGCATACTCAATTCCCGGCGATTAAAATCGCGGCTACAGAGGGCAAAGCCCACCCTTCACCTGATTCAGGGCAGGCTCTTCGTGGGCTGGGTTCCAGTCGACGAAGGCCGACTTTGCCTTCTGTTGGTGCAGATTTATCTGCCGCATTGAGGAATATGCAATTGCCCTGGGGTAGGTTTTGGGCGTAAGGCAGGGCGGTTAATTTTTGGTGTATAATGGCGGCGTGAAGTTGCGCCGGTATCTGGCGCTTGTTACACTCTCGAATGACATGATACGCCCTTTCCATTTGCGCGATGTGGCTCTGGTACACCGGCTGAGTGAGCATGGTGTTTCGCTCCATACGGAGAGCGCCCTGACCCGGAATGTGAACCCGGTGCGGGGGGCGTTATTTGGCATTGTGGGCGGGGATTTCCCCACGTATGTATGGAAATCGGAGAATCGGACGACGGCGGGTTTCATCCAGCTTGGTCTGGTGGAAGGCAGCCCGCTGGCGCAGATTTTGTTCGTGGGGGCGACGAATGACACGGCCGTACCAGAGGCCGTGCCTGAAGCCGTAACCAATGATGGCACGGCCGTATCGCCCCACACCACATCGCCCACTGTCAACGAACAGGTCTGGCTGCCGCTGCTGGATCAGGCGGTGATTGAAGCGGGCCGGCGCGGCATCGTCAGCCTGGTGGCGGAAGTGGATGAACTGGGGCCGGAACTGCCCATTCTGCGGCGGGCGGGTTTTGTGGTCTATACCCGCCAGGATATTTGGGCCATTTCCGAATTTGTGCCCCACAATGGCGCGGAGTTGTTACGGCCGCGCCAGGAATCGGATGACTGGGATATACATTTATTGTATGCCAATACGGTGCCACGGCTGGTGCAAATGGTTGAACCCCTGCCGCCGCCCGGAGATGGCACAGGATGGGTGTTACGTGAAGATGGTGAATTAGCTGCTTATGTTCATGTCCATGATGGCCCGGCGGCGACCTGGATGCGCCTGTTTGTGCATCCAAATGCGGAAGCCAGGGTCGAAGAGATAGTCACGGCCGTATTGCACATCACACCACCCCGGCTGACACACCCCGTTTACTGTTGTGTGCGCCGCTACCAGAGCTGGATTCAGAACGCCCTGGCGCGCACCAGCTTTGCGCTCTGGGGCAGCCAGGCGGTGATGGTGAAACACACCGTTCACCACGTGCAAAAGTCGGCGCCTGACCTCTCGGCGTTGCTGGAAGCGCAGCCCGTTTCCCCCACAACGCCCATGATGCGTAACTGGCGAACCTCGCCAGTAAAAGAGAAAAAGTAGGGGCGAGACAGGTGGGTAACAAATTGTTCAGGACAATCAACATCATTCCCACCTGCCTCGCCCATCTCATCAATTATGAGCACATTGTCGGAACAACAAACTAGAGAAGATTTACAACTCCTGTTGGCTATTTTGCCGGAGACCATTCGAGAACCAATTGAACAACACGGCCGTGAGGCCGACCTGTTGGAAGTGGTGATGGATTTGGGTCGCCAACCCACCGCCCGTTACGTGGATGGCGAAATCATCCTGCGCCAGAGTGAAGTAACCGCCGCCGAAATCGCCCAGGTAATAGACGGTATTGGCGACTTTGACGATGACAACCGCGCCGGCATCACCCGTACCCTGCACCGTATTTCCGGTATTCGCAACCGGCGCGGTGATGTGGTGGGGCTGACCTGCCGTGTGGGGCGCGCCGTGTATGGCACCATTGATATTGTCGCCGACATTATCGAAGAAGGGCACAGCGTCTTGCTGCTGGGCCGGCCTGGCGTGGGCAAAACGACCATGCTGCGCGAGATGGCGCGGGTGCTGGCCGAAAAGCGGCGTGTGGTCATCGTGGACACCTCCAATGAAATTGGCGGCGATGGCGACATTCCCCACCCGGCGGTGGGGCGGGCGCGGCGGATGCAGGTGGCACGGCCGTCTCGCCAGCACGAAACGATGATTGAAGCCGTGGAAAACCACAACCCGGAAGTGATCATCATTGACGAAATTGGCCGGGAGCAGGAAGCGGCGGCGGCGCGCACCATCAACGAACGGGGTGTGCAGCTCATTGGCACCGCACACGGCAAGACACTGGAAAATTTGCTGCTCAACCCTACCCTGTCTGACCTGGTGGGGGGCATTGAAAGCGTCACCCTCTCAGACGAGGAGGCACGGCGGCGCGGCACGCAAAAGACGGTGCTGGAGCGGCGCGCCCCGCCCACTTTTGACGTGCTGATCGAGATTCAGGACCGCGAAAAATTGTTGGTACACCCCGATGTGACTTCTTCGGTGGATGCCATGTTGCGCGGTGAACCGCTGCACGTGCAGTTGCGGGCGCGGGACGACCATCAGGGCATCCAGGTGGAAGATAAGAGCATGGTGGTCTCCTCTACGGCCGTGACCGGACGGCGTGATAGTCGTGACGGTCGGGATGGGCGCAGCCGCCGCGACGGGAATGGACAGGCGCGCATCTTTACGGATGAACGGCCGTCGGCCAAACCGGCGAACGGCAGCTTTGTCTCCGAGGCAGAAGCGCCGCTGGCTGCGGCAGCGGAACCAGGCATGTTAAACGTCTACGCCTACGGCGTGGCCCGCAATCGGCTGCTGCAAGCGGCGCGGCGACTGCGGGCGCGCATCAACCTGGTCAATACCCTGACCGACGCCGACGTGCTGGTGACGCTCAAGAGCTATTACCGCAAACGCAGCCAGCTGATCCGCGACGCCGAACGACGACGCACGCCCGTCTACGTCTTGCGCGCCAATACCATCACCCAAATGGAAAGTTTCCTGGTGCAGGCGCTCAAATTGGATGAGCAGGAGGGCGAAGACCCGTTTGAAACGGGCATCGCCGACGTGGAACGAGGCATTCAGATGATTCACGCCGGGCAGCCAAGCGTAGACCTGCGCCCCGTCAGTCGCGCCATCCGCGCCTACCAGCACCAGTTGGTTCGCCAGGCCAACCTGGTCTCCCATAGCTACGGCAAAGAACCCAATCGGTACGTGCGTATCTTCAACACGCCACGTTTAGAGAATTGACGTGATGCGTGATGCGTGACTCGTGAAAAATCATGTCACGCATCACGTATCACGCATCACGCCCATGCTCATCACCCTCGAAGGCCCGGAAGGCAGCGGTAAATCGAGCCAGATTCGGCTGTTGTATGATTATTTGCAGGCACAAGGTGTGGCCGTGCGGCTGACCCGTGAGCCGGGCGGTACACCCATTGGCGACGAAATCCGCGCCTGCGTTCACAATGTGCAGAATACGGCCATGTGCCCGGAAGCGGAACTGCTGCTCTATTCGGCGTCGCGGGCGCAGTTGGTGCGGGAAGTGATACGGCCGTCGCTCGCCGTCGGCATGGTGGTGTTATGCGACCGGTTTTATGACAGCACGTTAGCCTACCAGGGGTACGGCCGTGGCCTGAACCTGACCGCCCTGCGCCAGATCACAGACTTTGCCACCGGCGGCCTCACACCCGACCTGACCTTTCTGCTGGACCTGGATGTGGAAATTGGACTGGCGCGGCGCACCGGCGGTGGCGTGGAAATGAACCGGCTCGATCTGGAAACGGTGGCCTTTCACCGGCGCGTACGGCAAGGGTATCACCAGTTAGCCGCCGCCGAACCCGACCGCTGGCGCATCATAGATGCCAATCGCCCCCCCGAAATCATTCAAACCGACCTGCGTTTTATCATTGCCAATCGGCTGTCCACAAACAAAACCATTCAGGAGTAATACAGTGCACAAAGTTATTGGTTTAGCGATTCTTGTTTTATTATTCGTGTCTGCCTGCCGCACCGATTCCGGCAGCCACACCGTAACTTTCCTGGTCTTTGGCGACCCGGAGGAGTATGCGGCCTATGAGGAGTTGGTAGCCGCGTTTGAGGCGGAACACCCAAACATTGATGTGCAATTGGGCCATATCCCCAGCCAGGGCGAATATCGGCAGCGGTTGGCCACTGACTTTTCCGGCGGCCAACCGCCTGACGTGATGTTGATCAACTATCGCCGGTTTGCCTCGTTTGCCGCTCAGGGTGGCCTGGAACCGCTGGGGCCATATTTGGATAAAAGCGAGATTATCCAGGCTTCCGATTTTTATGAGCAGACAATTACCGCTTTTCAACTGGACGGCCAACTCTGGTGTATTCCCCAAAACATTTCCAGCCTGGTGGTGTATTACAACCAGGATTTATTTGACGCGGCCAATGTGCCTTATCCCGCGCCGGGCTGGACACGAGACGATTTTCTGGCGGCCGCACGGGCGCTGACCAGGGATGTGGATGGTGATGGCATGATTGAGCAGTATGGCGCCAGCATTGCGCCCAATATCTTTCGGCTGGCCCCTTTTGTCTGGCAAAATGGCGGCGATCTGGTAGATGATCGGGAACGGCCGACGCGGTTGACGTTGGATAGCCCGGAGGCGCTGGCGGCGTTCCAATGGCTGGTGGATTTGCGGCTGAAGGAAGGGGTGACGCCGGATGCCGTCGCGGAATCGGCCGAAGATAGCGAAACCCGGTTTATGAACGGCCGTCTCGCCATGCTTTTTGATAGTCGCCGCGTCACTCCCACGTTCCGTACCATCACCAACTTTACCTGGGATGTGGCCCCCCTGCCGCGTGGCGACCGGGAGAGCGGCATTCTGCACAGTGACGCTTATTGCATGGCGGCGCTGACCAAAGATAAAGAGGCTGCCTGGACGTTTATTGAGTTTGCCAACAGCGCAGTTGGTCAAGAGATCATCGCCCAGACGGGCCGGACGGTGCCTTCGTTGAAAGCGGTGGCTTTGTCCGAGGCGTTTTTAGACCCGACCAAAGCGCCGGCGAGCAGCCAGGTATTTCTGGACACCATCCCCATGTTGGGCGAAGTGCCGATTATGACGACCTGGGTTGCCATTGAAGAGACTGCCAGTAAAGAGATTGAGCGCGCTTATTATGGTCAGGCCACGGTGGCAACGGCAGCAGAAGCAGCGGCGGCTATGACACAGGAATACTTTGACCAGGCTAATGCCCGGCGCTGAGTTTGGGCACGGCCGTGATTCGACGGCCGTGCCAATTCCACTATACTTGGCCTTATGCGTACCTTCATTCTTTGTCTGCTCGTGGGCGCCGGGCTGGCCATGTTGGTCGCCTGTTCGCTGCTTGAGCCAGGGGAACCGGAAACGACCGCGAGTCCTACGCCGCCACCGGCTGCCACGCCCACCAACACACCCGCCCCGGTACTGACGCCCGATACGGCCGTTGCTACGCCCATCACCCAGACCAAAACGACCCTCACCATCTGGGCGCCGCCAGAAATTTGGGCCGCCTCCGAATCCGGGCAGGCCACCCTGAACGCGCAGTTGAATGCCTATCGCGCCAGCCATCCGGAACTGGACATTCGTGTCGAAACCAAAAGCGCCACCGGGCAGGGTGGTATTCTCAGCTATCTGCTCACCGGACGTACCATTGCCCCCGATATTTTGCCCGACCTGGTCGCATTACCGGCCGATCAGTTACCGGGGGCCACCACCGACTCGTTGATTTTTGCGCTGGATGATGCCATTCCCCCGACATACCTGGAAGACCTCTACCCGGCCGGGTTGAAACTGGTGACAGTAGGGGGGAAGTTGATGGCATATCCATTTATTCTCACGCAAATGCCCCACCTGGCTTATAACGGCGCCGTATTTACAGCCACCGTGCCCCTGACCTGGACACAATTTATCGCCCTGCCCAACCAGTCCCTGGTCTTCCCGGCCGATGGGACGGCAGGTGCGACGCTGCTGTTGCAGATGTACCTGGATAACGGCGGCCAGTTGTTGAATGAGGCCGGACAGGTGGAATTGCAGGTAGAGCCGTTGGCAGCGGCGCTTCAGGAATTACGCGACGGCCGTGCTGTTGGCTTCATTTTGCCCCAGAGCAGTAATATACAAACGTTGGAAGAGTCCTGGCAGGTGTTTCAGTCGGGGCAAAGCTCATTTGTCCAGACGTCGGCCACCCAATTTCTGCGCCAGCAACAAACGGGTCAATCGTTCGGCGCGGCGGCTATTCCCGGCCGGGAACGGCCGTTAATTCCCCTGGTAAATGGCTGGGCCTGGGCCGTTAGCGCCCAGGACGCCGCCAAACGGCCGTTAGCCGCCGACCTGCTTACCTTTCTGATTGACAATGAAAATCTGGGTGAATGGAGTCAAAGCAGCGGCTTTTTACCGGCGCGCCAGGGAGCGTTTTTTTATTGGCCGACCACGGATGCGTATGTGCCCTTTATCAGCGACCAGCTTCTTCTGGCCGACGCCCACCCTTTCCCATCCGGCCACCCAGTTATGGCTGCTCTGGGCGGGGCTGTGTTTGATGTCATTTCCCTGGCCAAATCGCCGCAACTGGCGGCCGAAGAAGCCATTGCTTCCCTTAACCCGTAGGCGCTATGGCCTTTCGCATTATAGATGAAAAATTTCCCCCTTATCCAGCACGCATTAACGGCCGTACATCCTGCCCAACTGTTGCCGCCCCATTTACATCGCCAGGCCCATCTGCTCACCATTGGCCCCGTCGGCCATGATTTGCGTCACGGCCGTCTCTTTCTCGTCAGCGTGGGCAAAGCGGCCGTGCCTATGGCGCAGGCTGCCGCTGCCATTTTGGGCGACGCCCTGTTTGCCGGTATCGGCATTACCAAAACAATGGGCAATGGGCCAGGGGCAATGGACAATTTTCAATGGTTCATTGGCGATCATCCGGTGGCGGGAGAGCGTAGTGTGCGGGCGACAACGGCCGTCATCCATTTTCTGGCCCAAACCCGCCCCGGCGATCTGGTTCTCTGCCTCATTTCCGGTGGCACATCTGCCTTGCTCACCCAACCCCTCATCCCTCTGGCCAAATGGCAAATCTTGAACCGCGCCTTGCTCGCTTCCGGCTGCACCATTCAAGAATTCAACACCGTGCGCCGCCAATTAGACGCCGTAAAAGGTGGTGGGCTGGCGCAACGAGCGGCCCCGGCCCAGGTGATCAGCCTTATCCTCAGCGATGTGGTCGGGAATGATCTGGCCGCTATCGGCAGCGGCCCCACCGTGCTGGTAGATGAAACGCCGCAAGATGCGCTGGCGGTATTGAGGAATTATGAATCAGGCATCAGAAACTATGAAGGGGGAACGGCCGTTTACGACCATACTCTGGAACTCCTTACCAGCGATCCGAAACCCGCATTCCCCCATTTGACTGTGGAACACAACCCCTGGGCATCCCTGTCGCCTGTTAATCTCCTGATCGGCAGTGTTCGTGAAGCCGCTGCCGCCGCCCGGCAGTCAGCCGAAGATTCAGGTTATACGGCTAAGATACTCACGGCACATTTAGAAGGAGAGGCGCGGGAAGCGGGCAAATTTGCCGCCGCCATTGCCAGGGACCTGCCGCCCGGCCACTGCGCCATTCTGGGCGGAGAGACGACGGTAACGGTGCGCGGCAATGGCAGGGGCGGACGCAACCTGGAGGTGGCGCTCGCGGCTGCCATTGCCCTGGGTGGCGCGGCGAATGTCACGCTGGCCAGTGTGGCTACGGATGGTGAAGATGGACAATCCGGGGTGGCCGGGGCGGTGGTGACGGGCCAGACAGTGGGATACGGCCGTGCCCTTCATCTGGATGCCCGCCGCTATCTGGACAATAACGACAGCCTTACCTATTTCCAACAGATTGACGCCGCCGGTTACGCCCCCCACCTGATAACCACCGGGCCTACCGGCACAAACGTGAATGACCTTATCTTTATATTTCATCATTGAGGAGCAATATGACGATCAAATTTGGCACCGACGGCTGGCGCGCCGTCATTAGCGAAACCTTTACCTTTGGCAATTTGCGGCTGGTGGCCCAGGCCATCGCCGACTATATTTTGGAAGAAAATGGGCATACGCCCAGCGTCGTTATCGGTTTTGATACCCGTTTTTTGTCTGACCGGTATGCGGCTGAAGTGGCCCGTGTGATGGCTGCCAACCGCATTGATACCTGGCTGGCTCGCGCCGATACACCCACACCGGCCATCAGCTACGCTGTCCTAAACAAAAAGGCGACCGCCGGGGTGATGATCACCGCCAGCCACAATCCACCGCGTTACAACGGCGTCAAGCTCAAAGCCAGTTATGGCGGCGCCGCCAGCCCCACCGTGCACAAGCGGGTGGAGCAGTTATTGGAAAATGCCCTGGCCGAAGCACGTGGCCCCAATCTGATGGATTTGCAGGAAGCGATTCGTACCGACCGCGTGCAAAAGTTTGACCCGGCCTGGGCCTATTACGAACATCTCAGTACGTTGGTAGACCTGGACATCGTCTCAGGCGGTGAACTGCGTGTGGTGGCTGATGGCATGTATGGCGCGGGGCGGGGGGTAATTGGCGAGGTGCTGGCGCGCGGCCGTACCCATGTGCAAAACATCCGCCACGAGATGAACCCCGGCTTTGGCGGCATCCACCCGGAACCGATTGCCCGCCATTTAGGGCTGCTCATGTCCACCATTCAGGCCGGCCATTGGGATGTGGGGCTGGCGACGGATGGCGACGCTGACCGTATTGGCGCGGTAGACACACATGGCAATTTTGTGGATCCCCACCGCATCTTTGCCCTGGTGCTGCGCTACTTGCTGGAGAATCGTGGCTGGCGGGGCAAAGTGGTGCGCACTGTTTCCACCACGCGCATGATTGACCGTATTGCCGCGCAACATGGCCTGGAACTGGTCGAGACGCCGGTCGGGTTTAACCACATTGCTGACTTGATGATTGCCAATGGTGTGGTGATGGGCGGTGAAGAGTCTGGCGGCATGAGCATTAAGGGGCACATTCCTGAAGGGGATGGTATCTTGCTGGGGCTGCTGCTGCTGGAAGTGATGGCGGCGGCGCGGCTGCCACTGCACAAACTGGTGGAGGAACTGCTGGCGCAGTTTGGCCCGGCGCAATATGCCCGCACCGATATGAAGTTGACGCGCCCGGTGGAAAAGAAGCAGATGGTGGATTTTTTGCTCAACAGCGCCCCGCCGGAAATTGCAGGGGTGGTGGTGGATGACGTGCAGACGGTGGATGGGGTGAAGTATTATTTGCGTGATGGCAGTTGGTTGCTGATACGGCCGTCGGGCACCGAGCCGGTCTTGCGGGTGTATGCCGAAGCGCCGGATGACGGCCGTGTGCGTGCCTTGCTTAACTTCGGTGAAGAAATGGCCCACAGCGCGTGAGGGTTTTGACAGGAACCGGACTGATCGCTATAATCCCGCTTCGCTGTGTGGGTTAACACCACTCCCCACACAAAATTAAAACCACAACCAGCATCCCGGATGCTGGTTATTTTTTGGAGGCAACCCATGTACGCAATTGTAGAAAGTGGTGGCCGGCAATACCGCGCCGAAGCGGGTAACAGCTTTGTAACTGAAAAGCTGCCCTACGAAGTCGGTGAGCAGATTGAAATGAATAATGTCCTGCTCCTGGCAAACGGTGATGCGATAACAATCGGCCAGCCCACAGTTGAGGGCGTAACTGTCAAAGCAACCATTGTGGAGCAGTTTCGCGGTGAAAAGATTTTTGTCTGGAAATACAAGCCCAAGAAGCGGTATCGTCGCCGTCGTGGGCACCGGCAGCAATATACCCGTGTGCGGGTAGATGAGATTGTGACGGGATAAGAGATTTGAGATTGGGAGATTAGAGATTTTGTGTCAATCTCTGATCGCTGGTCTCCCATCTTTTCAGGAGAGTGTATTATGGCTCATAAGAAAGGGGCCGGTTCAAGTAAGAACGGCCGTGACAGTCAATCCAAACGGTTAGGCGTGAAGCGCTTTGGCGGCGAGCACGTCATTTCCGGTAATATCATCGTGCGGCAGCGTGGCACCCAGTTTAAGCCGGGCCACAATGTGGGCATTGGTAGAGATTTCACCATTTACGCGACCGTAGCAGGGCAGGTGACGTTTGAAGAGCGGCACGGCCGTAAATACATCAGCGTCTATCCGGTGGAAAGTTAAGGGGGCGCCGCCATGAAAAGTGATATTCATCCCAAATGGTACCCGGACGCCAAAGTATTGGTGGAAGGGGAAGTTGTCATGACTGTTGGTTCTACCGTTCCGGAAATCCGGCTGGAAATCTGGTCAGGTACCCATCCTTTTTACACCGGGCAGCAACGCCTGGTGGACACCGAAGGGCAGGTGGACCGCTTTATGCGTCGTTTGCAGAAGCGGGACTCGATGGTCAAACAGATCGAAGTACGCGAAGAAAAAGCCAAACCGGTGAATTTGAGTGTAGATTCGATGTCTCTGGGCACACGCGCTGAAAAAGCGTTGCAGGAAGCTGGCATCTCCACGGTGGGCGACGTGTTGAACCTGTTACGGCAGGGTGAGGATGCGCTGCTGGCGCTGCCCGGCATTGGCCAGAAGGCGCTCATTGACATTAAGCGTTTCCTGCGCGCCGAAGGGCTGATCGAGTAAGAAGATCCGCGAAGGGCGCGAAGACGCGAAGGGCGCGAAGATTATTCATAAAAAGGCAGATACGGCGACGTGTCTGCTTTTTTTGTGTTCACGTGTTCACGTCGGCACATAAACACATAAACACATAAACACATAAGCACTTTCTTCGGAGAAGCATATGACGACACACACTCACGGCCGTCTGGAAATCATTTGCGGCAGTATGTTTAGCGGCAAAACGGAGGAGTTGATCCGCCGTCTGCGCCGCGCCGGCATTGCCCGGCAAAAGGTGCAGGTGTTTAAACCGGCCATTGATGACCGCTACCATGTGGAGCGCGTCACCTCGCATAATGGACTGGCGTTTGAGGCGCTGCCGGTGCAGGATGCCCAAGAGATTTTGGCGCGGCTGGAGCCGGATACGACGGTGGTGGCGATTGATGAGGTCCAGTTTTTCGACACGGCCGTTATCCCTCTCTGTGAAACCTTAGCCAACCAGGGCAAACGGGTCATCTGTGCCGGGCTGGATACCGACTTCCGTGGCGAGCCGTTTGGCCCCATGCCCGGCCTTGTTGTACGGGCGGAGATGGTAGACAAACTGCACGCCATCTGTGTTGTTTGTGGCCAGGAAGCCAGCCGCACACAACGTTTGATTGACGGCCGCCCTGCCGCCTACGATGATCCTGTCGTGCTGGTGGGCGCGGCCGAAGTGTATGAAGCCCGCTGCCGCCACTGCCACCAGGTAACGCCGGCGAAGAACGGTATGTAAAGAGATTAAGAGATTGGAAGACTGATTAAGAGACTAATCAATCTCCCAATCTCCTAATCTCCCAATCTCTCCCTATGATCCCCAACCTGTACGACCATATCGAACGAGTATTTATTGACCAGGCGCAGCTTCAGGCGCGCATTGAAGAAATAGCCCGGCAAATTGAGGCGGATTATGCCGAATTGGATGACTTGCTGCTCATCTGTGTATTGAAGGGTGGCTATGTCTTTTTGGGTGATTTGAGCCGGGCGCTGCAACGGCCGCACGCGCTGGACTTTATGGGCGTTTCCAGTTATGGTAGTGGCACGCGCAGCAGCGGCGCGGTGCAGATCATCATGGATTTGAAACAGCCTATTGACGGCCGTCACGTGCTCATCATCGAGGATATTATTGACAGCGGCCGTACCCTGAGCTACCTGCGCCAGAATTTGCTGGCCCGCCAGCCTGCTTCGCTGAAAATTTGCACCCTGCTCAACAAACCATCCCGCCGCGAAGTGGATGTGCCCGTAGATTACATCGGCTTTGATATTCCTGATGAATTTGTGGTTGGCTACGGCCTCGATTTTGACGAGCTATACCGCAATTTACCCTTTATTGCCGTCCTTAAACCAGAGATATTTGCCCATTTAATGGCGTGATCTGTTGTCATTGGTCATTTGTCCTTCGTCATTGTGCGGGCAAATGACCAATGACCAATGACCAATGACCGATTTGCAACCATACGTCGGCCGCTGGGTGGCGCTGGTGGGTGAGGAGGTAGCGGGGATTGGCACCACGGCCGTCGCCGCTGCCCATGCCGCTCGCCGCAGCCGCCCCCGTGACCGGTTTACGCTGCAATTTGTGGAGCCGCCCGGTGGACGGCCGTTGCCGTTGCCCGCGATCATGGAACAGTTACGGCCGTTGTTTGCCGAAGAGAGCCAGCCCATCTACCTGGTGGGTGGCGTGGTGCGTGACGCGCTGCTGGGGCAGGTCAATCACGATCTCGATTTTGTCCAACCCACCGGCGCCGTCAAACTCAGCTTTCGCGTGGCCGATGTTTTAGGTGTGCCCGCTTATGTGCTGGACAAAGAGCGCGACACCGGGCGCGTCATTTTGCCGGACGGCCGTACCTATCTGGATTTTTCCTGTTTTCGCGGCGCTGACCTGGAAGCGGATTTGGTCGGCCGTGACTTCACCATCAACGCCATCGCCCTGCCCGCCGCCGCCCAAACGGATGCCAGCCTGATAGACCCCACCAACGGCCGTGCCGATTTACAGGCCAGAGTCATCCGCCACATCCACGACCACTCCCTGCTCGATGATCCGGTGCGCACCCTGCGGGGATTGCGGCTGGCTTTGCGATTGGGGTTTACGCTGGCCCCGGAAACGGCCGTAGCCATCACCGCCGCCGCGCCCCATCTCACGGTCGTGTCTACCGAACGCATCCGCGACGAACTGCTCAAACTGCTGCAAACCAACCGGCCGGATGAGGCCATATACCAGATGGGGGAACTGGGCTTACTCACGGCCGTCTTGCCGGAGATTGCCGCCGCAGCCGGCGTCACCCAATCGCCGCCGCACCATGAGGATGTGCTGGCGCACACCATTTCTGTTTTACGCTGGTTGGTGTTGGTCGAGCGGGCGCTGGGGGGTGACGGTGAGCCTTTGCCTGTCACCCTCGGCGATATAAGCAATCGGCTGGCCGTATACGCGCCCGGTTTGCAGGCGCATTGGCAGCGAGCAGTAGATGGGGGGGTAGACGGCCGTACCTTGCTCCGTTTAGGCGCGCTCTACCATGACGTGGGCAAGCCGGAAACGCGAACGGTAGACGCGGACGGCGAACCGGAAGCCGCTTCGGGCCGTATTCGCTTTTTCGACCACGATCAACATGGCGCAGCCATCGCCGCCCGCCAACTGCACCGCCTGACCCTCAGCAACGAGGCCGTCAGCCACGTACGGCGTATTGTCGCCGGGCACATGCGCCCCTTTCTGCTCGCCCAAAGTGGGCGTACACTTTCCCGCCGCGCCGTCTATCGCTATTTTCGTGCCGTCGGTTCCGCCGGGTTGGACATAACCATCCTATCTCTGGCCGACCACCTGGCAGCCCACAACGGCCCCGGCGCCGCCGCCGAATGGGAACAACTCCTGAGTGTGGTGGCCCAATTATTAGACCACTACTTTACCCGGTATGAAGAAACGGTAGCGCCGCCGCCGCTGGTAAACGGCCGTGACCTCATCACCGAACTCAGCCTTACCCCTGGCCCCGAAATTGGCCGCCTGCTGCGCCTCATCCAGGAAGCACAGGCCGCCGGTGAACTCCACACCCGCGAAGAAGCACTCGCCCTTGCTCAACGTGCTCGCTCGTAAGCTGTAACCCCATCCGTTTTTCCTCTTTCCCCATCCGCTGCTCTGGGCTGGTACGCCAGGAAATGATGACGGACGAAATGCAAGGGTACGGCCGTTGGCAAACAGGCTGGTGACTGGCAAGCAGATATGTCACGGTCGGGAGACCGGCCCCAGCGAAGGGTATCGCGGAAAGGCATAAAACCACCATACTGAGACAACTGCTAACGGCCGTGTGACGCACTCAAGCAAGAACCGGCCGCAACGACCGGAGAAGAGTCCGACGCCGCCAGGAGAAGACCTCAGCAAAAGTGGCGTAACGTTTTTTTTACGGGGTGTTGCGGTATATTTCGCGTCGGTGTAAAACACGTTGAAACTCTACTATTTCATTCTCGATATCAATATGCACACCGATTCTATAATCACCAACACGAATTTTATAAAAGGTCTTGTAACCGACTAACTTTTGTGCCTTTCCGGCTAAAAATGGGTCTTCCTGAATAGCCTCGCCAAAAGCAATCGCTTCTACTCGTCCCCGAACTGGCGCAGGTAAACGAGCCATTTCTTTGAGAAATGTGTGACTGTATTGAATGCCAGGTCATGCTTCTGCGTCAGTCAGGTATGTCTGGTACAGTTGTTGGGTCGTTTCCCGCACAAACTTTTCGTCGGCTTCCACAGCCAGCATCAACTGTCCCAGACGTTCATCCTCAGCCATCTCTTCCAGAAGATAACGCAGACTGTCCCAGGTCTGAAGGTCTAACAACACGGCCGTTTGCTGCCCTTGCCTGTCTACCACAAATTGAACGGCCTCCAAAATTGCATTTGCACTCATCGGTCACCTCTCGCCAGAAAATGATGGCGTTATTATATATGAAGTGACCGTTTTTTGTTTGACCCAGATTGAACTAACTGAAATTGTTGCAAATCCTCCACTGGCTCAACAATTAATGTAATATCCATATGGGCCCTTTGTTGATCATACAAAAGTGTTGAATCCGAAGGCTGCGAATCATTGACGACTGTTGAATGGTTGCACCGGAATTACAATATTATAATCACCTGGAATAGTTAAATTATCCGGTGCTTCCCGGCTGCGGCGTGGTTTTCTGGTTGTTGTGGTTGTGCGGCGGCCGGTCTCCCGACCGTGCCGCCCCACCCTGGCCCGCCGGAACCTGTCCGTTTCACCGTGTCACCGTGTCACGGCCGTCACCACACATCTCTCTCCACTAATTGTATGTCTGGTTTACGGCCGTCCCAAAACAAGGCGCTGCTGTCTGTTTCACGGCCGTCCCACCCCATTCACTCCTTACTCCCATTCGCTACCATCGCGTATAATTCCCGCCCATGTCTGCAACTGGCGATGAAAAAGTGGTCAACGGCCGTGCCCAGGTCTTACGCGCCGCCGGATTGGTGGGGGCGTTGGTGCTGCTGGCGCGGGTGGTGGGGTTGCTGCGTGAAGTGGTCGTCCGTGCCCTGCTGGGCATTGACACCCCCGAAGCCACTGCCTTTGAAATCGCCAACCGTTTCCCCGAAGCTATCTTCCTCATTCTGGCGGGCGGGGCCATCGGCGCGGCCTTCATCCCCACCTTCACCGCTTACTTTGAGCGGGATGACACGCCCGGCGGCTGGCGGCTCTTTTCGGCCATTATCAATCTGGTGCTGGTGGTGATGACGGCCGTGTGTCTGCTCATGGCCCTCTTTGCCCCCCAGGTCGTCCGCTTTTTTGCCGGGGAGCAAATCCAGCAATACCCGGAAATTTTGCCGCTGACGGTGCTGCTCATGCGCATCATGCTGCTGTCGCCCATCATCTTTGGCGTCAGCGGCGTTATCATGGGCGCGCTCAATGCCCGGCAGCATTTTCTTTTGCCCGCTTTAGCGCCCACCGTTTACAACGTGGGCATTATTGCCGGGGGGCTGGTCTGGCCGTTGGTCAGCGAGACGACCCCGGCAATTGGCCTGGCCCTGGGTACAGTGGTCGGGGCGGTGGGGCATCTGCTGGTGCAGTTGCCGGGGTTGCGGCAGAAGGGTGGGGGGTACACGGCCGTGTTTACCCTGCGTGATCCCGGCGTCCTCCAGGTACTCAAACTGATGGCCCCCCGTGTCCTCGGCCTCTCCTTTAGCGAGATCAACAAATTCCTCTTTGTCTACCTGACCGACCTGATGACCCTCGGCAGTTATCCGGCGCTCATCACCGCCTCGCGCATCATTTTGCTGCCACAGGGCATCATTGGCCAGGCGTTGGGCATCGCCGCCTTTCCCACTATGGCCGCGCTGGCAGCGCGCCAGGCTTTGGCCGAACTGCGCCAGATTCTGGCCGATTCGCTGCGCATTGTGCTGTTTTTGGGTCTGCCCGCGTCCGTGTTGGTGATGCTGCTGCGGGAACCGCTGGTGGTGCTGCTGTTTGAACGCGGCGCGGTCACGCCGGAGGGTAGCAATCTGGTGATGTGGGCGCTGCTCTTTTTTGGCATTGGGCTGGTGGCGCTGACGGCGTTGGAAGTGGTTGCCCGCGCCTTTTATGCTCTCAGTGACACATTGACGCCAGTTTTGGCCGGTGGGCTGCAAATTGTGGTCATGTGGCTGCTCAGTTGGTGGCTGGCGTTTACGGTATTCCCTGGCCGGGGATGGGAACCGTTGGGTGGGCTGACGCTGGGCTTCAGCCTGTCCAACATTTTGGAAGTCTGCCTGCTGCTGTGGCTGCTGCGGCGGCGGTTGGGGGGGATTCACGGCCGTGTCCTGCTTGATGGTCTCTGGCGGATGACGGCGGCAGCGCTATTGATGGCGCTGGCGATGTGGGCGACTTTGCGGCCAATGATGGACACGTCTCTCTGGTGGCAGGCTATTGTGGGCGGTCTGGTGGGTGGCGTGGTTTATCTGCTGGCCTGTTGGTTTTTGCGATTGAAGGAGATGCGGCAGTTTGTGGAGTACGGCCTGGAGTACGGCCGTGGGCGGATCGGTAATCGGTAATCGGTAATCGGTAATCGGGAAACAAAAAACCCGGCTTGCGCCGGGCCACCGCTTACCGCTCACTGTTTACCGATTACTGGCTTAATTGCCGGCTGACAGCGCCGAGCCGGTCATGGTAATGTCGGCGCGGGTGAAAAGTTCGCCGTTCACCCATACTTCTAGCGAGTATTTACCGGCCCGGAACCCTTCTTCGGGGTTTAGATAGATATAACCTGGGCCATCCTTGCCATAGTTCCACAGTTCATTCCCGCCTTCCACAACTTCACCCTCATGCCGCCAGACCCACGACCAGGTCATCCCATTGGCCATTCCATCATAATCAAAGGTGGCAAACAATGTGTAGCGACCCACCGAAAAGATGTTGGTGGGGTTAATCGCCTGGTAGTCTTTGTCAATCTGGGTGGAAAAAATAAGAGGGGTTAAAGCGGTGTTTTCGTTTAGTTCAACTGTTGGCTGCACCTGGTCATATTGTTCAGGTAGAGTAAGCACCGATTGCAACAGAGAAGCACTGGTGGGATCAAAAAGCTGTACGGTAGTGGCAATGGATTGGGATGACAACTCCTCGCTGGTCACGGCCGTTACCACTGGCGCAGCTTCTAATAGTGCTTTCACTTCACTACTGGCTGGTTTAGTGTTTGTGAGAATGGCTACCCGTACAACCTGGTCTTGAGGTTTCTGTAAAGTAACAGCAGCGGTGATAACAGTAGCCAATACCAGGCACAGGCTGGCAAAAGAGTAAGTCTGCAATCTCTTTTCAGCCTGGCGGCGCATAAAGAAATACGGTGAACTTTTCACCTCGCGCCACGATTTTACAACGATGGCTAATGCCAGAAACATGAGCACGAGTAATGTGCCCAGAATCCACGGCGTAATGGTGCCTGCAATATTCGGAATCAAACTACCAAAATCCTCTTCCCATAAAAATCGTTGCCATTATATGGACTAAGCCGCAATCCGGCAAGTCAATTGTTTACATAATAGCATTGTTTAACCTATTGCCACCAAACTGTCTCCCACATATTATGGTACTTTGGTACTATAAAACCCCGTTTTTTATGGGTATTTTATGGTAAAACTCAGTTCCATTAGTGTAGTGGGAAAACTGACAGAGATTCTGGCGGCGGGCAAACCGGGAACTAAATGGGGGCATTGGCGCCAGCCAATGCCCCCACATCTCATCCCGACACTAACGTGTGGCTTATGGTTTATGAATGATGGGTAGGTAAAGGATCACACCCTCATCGGGGGGGATGATAGAGGTTTCCAGCCGCACCTGATCTAGATGGAGAGGCTGACTTAACGTATCAGGTAGATTAAAGCCGTAACCCCATATTTCCGTCAAAGTCAAACCGTCATTAGGCGCGCCGGCGGGTTGGCTGGCGCTGCGCTGGAAGTCGCTGAAGGGCAGGAAGATTTGCTGCCAGCCGCTGAAGTTGTCCACAAAGGAGGCCTCAAACCGTTCGGCTGTGTCCGCTGCCTGGTAGACGCGCACATAATCTACCGTCATTGTCTGCGGAAAGTCGGTGGTGTCATCCGGGTAGCCAGGCCAGGTACCGCCCACGGCGACGTTCAGCAGCAAGAAGAAGGGGTGGTCGAAGACCCAATCTGCGCCGGACGGGATGTCATTGATGGTGGCGGTGAAGTAGTTGGTGTCATCAATGTACCAGCGAATGACCTCCGGTTCCCACTCAACAGCGAAGATGTGGAAATCGTCAGACAGGTTGCCGCTGGTCAGATCGTGTTGGCCGCCCACGCTGTCGCCGCCAGAGTAGCCGGGGCCGTGAATGGTGCCATGCACTGTCGCCGGTTCCCGGCCGATGTTTTCCATGATGTCCAGTTCGCCGGATTGCGGCCAGCCGACCGTGCCAATATCGTTGCCCAACATCCAGAAGGCGGGCCAGAGACCCTGGCCATAGGGAACTTGCAGGCGTGCTTCGACACGGCCGTACTGTACTTCAAACCGCTGTGAGGTAATCAACCGCGCCGACGTGTACTCGCAGGGGCCATAATAACATTCCAAATTGCTGGTAGCGGTATTTACCTCGCTGGCGGTGATGACCAGGTTGCCCGCGCCATCTGTCGCCGCGTTGTCCGGGCTGTCGGTGTAGAATTCCAGTTCGCCATTGCCCCAGCCGGGGATGCCGTTGAGCGTGCCGTCGCCCAGTTCGGGGCGCCAGACGTTGCGGTCGGGCACGTGGCCGGCTGCGCCGTCAAACTCGTCGCTCCAGACCAGCACCCATTCGTCTGCCGGGGTAGTGGCGGTGCTATTAGACCGGTTATCTTGCAGTTCCAGGGTGATGGTTTCACCGCTGTTACGGCCGTAGACCCACACGCTCATCCCTTCATAAGCCGACCAATCCTGCGCCTCGGCATAACTCTGGCTGAGATAGGTTGCCCCACCACGATTGGCGGCGGCGTTGATGGTTAGCACCGTTTCATACGGTCCCTGGTTGGGCAGCGCCATATCATCGCCAGCCAGGATTTCGGTGAAGGTCAGTTCTACGCCCGCATTGTCGTAGAAGCGATGGAAACCTTCAAAGTCATCCAGCAAATGGGGATCGGCCGTGTCCGCTTCCACGATGTTGAGCGTGGCCCGGTAGGGGTAGCTGCGCGTGGCGTTATCCGGCTCGTCCAGGATCAGCATTACCAGTTGGTCGCCTTTGGCTTTGCCGTTATGCAGCGTTTCTACGGTAAAGGTGTGGCTGGTTTCGCCAGGGGCGAAGACCAGCACGCCGCTGGTGGGTGTGTAGTCATGCACCGGAGAAGCATGGCTTTCGGCGGTGCGGTAGGGTACGGTGATCGGTTCAGTGTGGGTCATGTTGAGGCTGACGGTGATCACGGCCGTGTCTCCCTCCGCCACCGCAAAATTGGCCGCCGCAAAGGTCACGCGGGGTTGACTATCGTCGCCGGTATTGCCGTAAATGGCCACCTGATCCACATAATTCGTTTGCGTCCCCATAGGTACCGAGCCGTAAACGCCAAAGGCATAACCGTGTACCTCGGTCAGCGTGAAGCCGTCATTGGGCGCACCGTTGCCGATGTCCTTGCGGTTGAAATCGCTGAAGGGGATGGCGAAGAAGCGCCAGCCACTGAAGTTATCAGGGATGTCCATGCTGTACCGTTCGGCGTCGTCGCTGGTTGAACCGGGGTTGCGGTTGTCCAGGATGTCCATGAACAGGGTGCCGCCGGTATTGTTGCCATAGAGCCAGAAACAGACCCCTTCGTAGGTACTCCAATCCTGGGGCGTCCACTGCGTCACCGTTTCATCTTCAAAGGCGTGGGTGAAGCCGGCCCATTGGCCGCTGCCGACGGTGGTGTCTAGTTGCAAAACGGTATTCGGCGTACCTAGACCAGGAACGGGTTCTGGTGTGCCATTGGTCACAACCTGCGTCAGGGTGATGGCCGAACTGGCCCCGGTCGCGCTCCAGGTAACAAAGCCAATTTCGGTCGTGCCATCCATGCCGCTGACCAATTCCGTCAGTTCGTAATCATCAATGATGGTGGTGCGCACAATGACCGCCACCTGATCCACAAAATTGGTTTGCGCCCCCATGGGTACAGAACCGTAAACGCCAAAGGCATACCCATGCACCTCTGTCAGCGTGAAGCCATCATTGGGCGCGCCGTTGCCAATGTCTTTGCGGCTGAACTGGGAAAAGGGGATTTCAAAGTAGCGCCAACCACTGAAGTTATCGGGAATATCAATGCTATATCGTTCGGCGTCGTCGCTGGTGGAGCCGGGGTTGCGGTTGTCCAGGATGTCCATGAACAGGGTGCCGCCGGTGTTGTTGCCATAGAGCCAGAAGGAGACGCCCACATAGCGGCTCCAATCCTGCGTCACCCATTGGCTGGCAGTCTCGTCTTCAAAGGCGTGGGTGAAGCCGGCCCATTCGCCGCCCTCTACATCAGTGTCCAACTGTAACACGGTGTTCGGCAGTCCTAGCCCAGGCACTGGTTCCGGCGTGCCGTTGGTTACCACCTGTGTCAGGGTGATGGCTGAACTAGCGTTGGTCGCGTTCCAGGTCAGCCAACCAATAGGAGCCGTGCCATCGGTGCCTGTCACCAGTTCCGTCAGTTCAAAGTCATCAATCACCACCAGTTTGGTGTTGGCTGGATTCGGTTCTTCATCGTCCAGAATGGTCAGGGTAGCCTGGTGTGGGTAACCCAGGGTGACGCTGACGGGGTCGGAGAGGAGCAGACTTAGCTGACGGCTGCCGTCGGCGCTGCCATTGTCCAGCGTGGTGACGGTGAAGGTTTGCGCCAGGGTGTCTGGTGGGAAGGTGAGTGTGCCGCTGGCGGCGGTGTAGTCGGTCCCGGCTACGGCCGTACCATCCACCGTCTCATAGGCTACCGTCGCCGGTTCGCTGCTGGTCATGTTCAGGGTCACGGTGATCACGGCCGTGTTCCCCTCCGTTACTTGAAAACCGGTTTGCACAAAAGCCACCGCCAGTTCTGCCTGGCTGGGGTCGCCATAAACCGCCAGTTCATCCAGCACAATGGCCGCATCAGCCGCGGGAAGCGGGAAAGCCCAGGCGCGCATCTCCACCAGGTTCAGCCCATCATTCGGCGCGCCGTCATCTTGGAAAGCGCTGCGGAAAAAGGCAGTGAAAGGCAGCGAGATCAGTCGCCAGCCGCTGAAATCATCGGTAACAACTGCCTGGAAGCGTTCCACGACCGGGTTCCCCGGCGTGCCATCCTGGATTTCGACGGTATAAACAGCGCCGTTGTTTTGGCCGTATACCCACAATGCCACGCCATCCAGGGCGCTCCAATTTTGGGCTGGGCTTAGCAGCGCGCCAAAACCACCCCAATCGGTGACGTTGTATGTGCCGGAGAGGATGCCATTATCCTCAATCTGGCCGGGCAAGGAATAGGGGTGGCTGACACTGACGGTAATAAAACCGGGAGCGACGGTGGAGCCAGGGCCGTTGTATTGGAACCAACCGGCGGGCGCGCCGCCGGTGAAGTCGGCAAAGGGGAGTATTTCCACAACTGCCAGATTATCCAGCATGAAACCGGCGTTACCCGCCGGTAGGGGGAAGACCCAGGCAGCGATGTCTGTGAGTTGGAAGCCATTGTCCGGTGCGCCGGGGTCCTGAAAACCGCCGCGCACAAAGGTGGCAAAGGGCAGCGTAATCTGCCGTTTGCCGATGAAGTCATCGCTGAAAAAGGCCTGGAACCGTTCCACTACCGGGTCAGATCCGTCTTGCAATTCAAAGGCGTAGGTAAGGCCAGAATTCTGCCCATAAAATTCAAAGGTGACGGCCTGGTAATCGCTCCAGTCAACGGCGGGCAGCAGCGCGCCAAAGCCACCCCAGTCGGTGATATTGAAAACAACGGACAAGACGCCGGTGCCGCTGATGGTGATAAACGATGGCGTGACGCTGGAGCCGGGGCCATTGTATTGGAACCAATCGGGTGGCGCGCCGCCTTCAAAGTCGGCGATGATACCGGTGGGGGCAAGGGGAGCGTGGGCGACGGCCGTACTACCCTCGCCAGTTGACCTTTCCGCTGGCGCGGCCAGCGTCAGGCCGGTAAATAACAAAACGGCCGACAGAAAGGTGACGGCCGTCAGGCATAACATGGTAAACAATCTGCGCATTCTCATGGGGTTTCTCCTTCTAATTGACGAAAGGGGTGAACTTTGTTACATTTTCTGAAACCGATTTCATTTTTATGTAGATATTTGGCCTATATTCTGAAACCGATTTCAGAAATCGTAACATATTTCCATTTTCGTGTCAACGAAATGACTACTGGTGGGATATAATCCCCGGCGAGGTATGGTATGCCCCCAAACGAGAAAATAACCATTGCTGATATTGCCGCTCACGCGCAGGTCTCCAAAAGCACTGTGTCGCGGGTGCTGAATGAAACGACCCCGGTGGCGGCGGAGAAGCGGGAAGCGGTGCTGGCGGCCATGTCCGCTCTGAACTACAAACCGAATGTGTTCGCCCAAAGTCTGGCCAGTGGGCAGTCATTGAGTATTGGTGTGCTGACGCAAAATTTTGGTTCGCCGGTGTATGACGTGATCATGCGCGGCGTGTTGTTGGGGTTGGAGGAGACGCCCTATTCGCCGTTGTTTGCCGACGGCCGTTGGCAGCCGGAAACGGAGCAGCGCGCGATTGAAACCTTCCTGGACAGGCGGGTGGATGGGCTGATCCTCATTGGCGGCTACTGTCCAGAGGAAGTGTTGGCAGAAACGGCGCGGCGCACGCCGTTGATTATCGTGGGGCGCGAGGTCCCGGCGCTGCATAATCATTGCCTGAACGTGGACAATGTGCAGGCGGCCTATGCCGTTACCCGCTATCTCATTGATTTGGGGCACCGCGATATTGTGCATATCACCGGCATTTTGGCGCATGAAGATGCGTCGCAGCGGTTGCAGGGCTACCGGCAGGCGCTGCTAGATGTGGGTATTGAGCCGCATCCTGACCTGGTGATTGAAGGCAATTTCCGCCGCCAATCGGGCATGATGTCCACGGAGATGCTGCTGCTGCGCGGACGGCCGTTTTCGGCCATTTTTTGCGCCAACGATCAGATGGCGTTTGGGGCGCGGCTGGCGTTGTACCGGCGGGGCATCCGGGTGCCGGATGATGTGTCGCTGGTGGGTTTTGATGACCAGCCGGATTCGGCCTTTATGACGCCACCGCTGACCACCATGCGCCAACCGGCGGAGGAGATGGGGCGAATGGCGGCTACGGCCGTATTGCAACTGATCAAAGGTACTCCCCCCGATCTGCCGCTCTTCCAGACAGAACTGGTCATTCGGGAATCGGTGAGCCGGCATCATTAAATGATTTGGCGGAGATTAGGCGATTGGAGATTAGAGATTGAACAATCTCCAATCTCCTAATCTCAAATCTCCAAAACCACGAATCAGTTTTATGACTGGAGAATGGATACGGCCGTTAATTTGTCCGATTTGTGCGCAGCCGTTGGCCGATTATGGGCAAACCTGGCGGTGCCCGGCGGGTCATTCGTTTGACGTGGCCCGTGAGGGGTACACCAACTTGCTGCGCCGCCACAAGAAATTGCCGGAGACGGTGGGCGACAGCCCGGAGATGCTGTGGGCGCGGCGGGAGTTTTTGGCGCGGGGCTTTTATGAGCCGTTGTCTGATGTGATCAATGAACGGGTGGTCACGGCCGTAGCCAGCCAGCCAGACCCGGTGATCGTAGACGTGGGCTGCGGCGAAGGGTATTACCTGCGGCGGCTGGTGCAGCGGTTAGCGGGGCAACCGACGGCTTTGTTTGGCGTGGATATTGCCAAGACGGCCGTGCGCCTGGCGGCGAAACGGGGGGATGGACACGGCCGTTACCTGGTGGCTGACGTGAATGCGCAACTCCCCTTTGCTGACAACTCCGTCCACGTGCTGCTGAATCTGTTTGCGCCGCGCCACCCGGCCGAATTTGCCCGGCTGGTAACATCTGGCGGTCTGCTGCTCCTTGCCATGCCTGCCCCCGACCACCTGCAATCGCTGCGTGACCGGTTTGGCCTTATCGGTATTCAGCCGGAGAAACTGGCGCACGTGGCCACCCAATTTACCGATTTATTTGCCATACAGCCGGCCCAGGCCGTCACCTTTCCCCTGTGCCTGGAAAATGAGACCTTACAGTGGCTTATCCAGATGATACCCGGCGCGCGCCACCTGACGCCGGAGCAGCAAGAGGAAATTGCGCAAACGGCAGTCATGGAAACAGTTGCCAGTTTTGTGGTGGTGATGATGAGGCGTGGCCCGAAGTCCCATAACCGATAACCGACTACCGATAACCGATTACCGATCACCGGCCAGCGGCTCACCGGGCAACGAGAAAAGGTCAGCCGGGGCAGTGGCGGGGGCCAGGAGGCGGAGGGCGCGGGTTTTGAGGGAAAAGTGGAGCGGCGTGTAACCGGCTTTGTCGCCGTCGGTCTGGCAGGCAGCGGGGGGGGTGGCGTGAATGGTGACGGTACGGCCGTTGACCCGCGTGATGTTCGGGTGGTGATGATGCCGCTCAAATTTGGCTTCGTATAGAAACTGGATGGTATCGGCCAGCCCTTCGCCCCGGAATAACCAGACTTCCACCTGCCCATCGTCCAGCCGGGCGTCCGGGCTGAGGACGATTTGACCCCCGGCGTATAGACGGCAGTTGCTGATCAAGACCAATACAAAGTGGTCCGTATACTGCACGCCATCTACTTCAACGACGCCGTTCATGGTAGGCACATAGGGGGCGGCAGCCAGACTTTGGATGTAATAACCCAGGCGGCCGAGGCGTTTTGACCAGCGGGGGCGGGGTTCCACCCGGTCAACCAGATAGCCGTCTACGCCGGTGCCCGCCCACAGCAGCCAGTTACGGCCGTGCCCCACCTCATCCTCCATCCAACCAATGTCCATATATTGGACGCGGCCGGCTAACAACGTTTCGGCGGCGGCCAGCAGTTTGTGTTTTTCCAGCCGGTTGGGCAGGGGCATATGCAGTTCGCGGGCGAAGGAGTTGGCGGTGCCGATGGGCAGGGGCGCCAGGATGGTGTCGGTACCGGCCAGGCCGTTGGCCACTTCGCCTAAGGTGCCATCACCACCGGCAGCCAGGACAAGCTGACGGCCGTCTTGCACGGCTTGTTGCGCTAAAATGGTGGCATGACCGGGCGCCTGGGTCGCTTGCGAGGTGACTTGCCAGCCATGTGCCTGCCACAGGTCAACCACTGAGGCTATCGGCGCGGCTAAATTGGCGGGCCCAGCTAGAGGATTGTAAATCAGGGTCGCTTGCAGCGGTTGCTTCACAGCTTATCCAGTAACGATACAGTTCATCGGCCAATAGCTCGGCCGGTGTGCTGCTGGTATCAATAATCAGGTGTTCGCCGACAACGGGTTCTTGTGCCTCGACCATCCATTTATACACAGACCAGTCGGCATCTGACAAGTCAGTTTCGCGGCGATTGCCGCTGTTGCGCTGCTGCAACCGTTCCCGAATGACATCTTGCCCGGCCTGGACATAACAGACGGCCACTGGCGCGCCGGCGCGCTGGGCCACTTTTTTCAAGTATTCCCGGCGCGCTGACAGGTAATTGGAAGCGTCAAAAACGACTCGTTGACCCTGTTTCAGGCGGGCTTCAATGATGGAGTAACAGACTTCATACACCAGCATCATTTCGGCGGCGGTGTAGGTAGGTTTGTTGCGCATGAGCAGGCGAATGTTATCGGTGCTGACAACCACGCAAGAGACTCTTTTTTGAAGTTTTTCGACAACTGATGATTTGCCTGTGCCGGGCAAGCCTACCATCATCAGGAGGCTGCCCCCTTCCCGAACATAAGGCGCGGAGGGCAAGTAGTCGTCAATGTCACTAACGATACTATGCAAGTACATGTATAACTTCCCAGTGACGGGCAATAACAAGGATTCTGCATACATCTAATCGTTGTGAATCGCCGTTTTGTTTAGCACCCTGTTGCTTTGGTGTCGGTGCATTTTTACATAGGCTTGGTTAAGAATAGGATTACTTTTCGCCTCTTTGTTGGTCAATGGTGGCGAGAGGCATAGGAAAATGGTCATGCTGCATGATGTTTGTTTACGGCCGTCATCCCATCCTCACCAGTTCATGACGCATCTGTTTGATAGTCCGGGCCGGTAGCCACCTGCCCGTCACGCAAGGTAGCATACAAGCGATCCACGTAATGGCCGCCCTCCACAAACAAGTCGTTGATTTCCGTAGCGTCCATGAAACGATCCCAGGTGGTGTGGATGAAGGTGATGCGCCGCCATTGCAGGCTGATGATAGGCCGCTCTAATAATTGCAGGGGGCCAAGCTGTACTTTGTAATACCAGGCGTCGGCCTGCGGGTGATCGGCATCAGCCGGGAATAGGGCGCGTCGTGTTACCAGTTCATGCCCTAGCCGGGGGGCGTAGTAACGGATAGACCATTTATTGTCGCCGAAGCGCCGCCCAAAATAAAAGGCGTAATACTCGGCAAATAGACCTTTGGGCGCATGGTCTTGGGGAATGCGGTACCAACCCTGCTCTTGTAGAACGGTAAAATCAGATGGTTTGGGCAAATAGGCGACCAAAACGCGATCTTCAGGATACATCTCTCACCATGTTATAAACACTGCCATGAAGAGGTATGGTAGCAGGCTCTTACTAATGTGGAGATTGTAGACTAGAACGGGGAGGGATGTCAAAGGAAGTCAATGTTCATAAAAGCTGTCAGGTCTGCATGGTTAGATTGCGCTATAATCAAGCACAGCAATTAATTGGATTTTATGGGTGAGAGATGCCGGAATTACCAGAAGTAGAAACAACAGTGCGGGCGCTACGGCCGTACCTCTTAGGCCGCACGGTGGTGGATGTGCAAAATAACTGGCCGAAACATGTGGTGATGCCGTCGTTGCCAGAGATGCGGCTGCGACTGCACGGCCGTACCATCACCGCCATCAACCGCCGCGCCAAATATCTGGTTTTTTCGCTGGATGATGATGAGACGTTGCTCATTCACCTGAAAATGTCCGGCCGATTGTTGGTGGTGGGGCGAGATGAACCGGCAGACAAACACGTGCATACGATCTTTAGTCTGGACAATGGGCAGGAACTGCGGTTTTGGGATCAGCGCAAATTTGGCCGGGTTTATCTGGTGCGGGACCCGGAACAGGTGTTGGGTGGCCTGGGGCCAGAGCCGTTGGCGGCGGATTTTACGGCAGCACGGTTGGCGGAACGGCTGCACGGCCGTCGGCGCATCTTGAAACCCCTCTTGTTAGACCAGTCCTTTGTCGCCGGTATTGGCAATATCTATGCCGATGAATCCCTGTTTTATGCCCGCCTGCATCCGCAGCGAACGGCCGATACCTTGAAGGAGCCAGAGGTATCTGCGCTGCACGCCGCCATCCAACAATCGTTGAACCTGGGCATTGAACGGGAAGGCGCGAGTATTGATCTGTATGTGAAGCCAGATGGCAGTAAGGGAGATATGCAAAATGCGGTAGCCGTTTTTCGGCGCACCGGGCAACCCTGTGTGCAATGTGGTACACCGGTGCGGCGCATCGTGCTGGGTGGGCGTAGCACACATTTTTGTCCAAACTGTCAGATTTGAACTGAGGAGATGCCATGAAAAAAGAAGTGGAAGTGATGCGGGTATTGCGAGTGCCGCCGTTGGGCAAACTGGTAGTGGAATTCCGGGGCAAACGGTATCAGAATATCAATGAAGTAAGTGAGGAAAATGTGCGGCGGTTTTTGCTGACGGCCGTTGGCGAACTGATGGTTTTTAGCGGTGGATACCAGACGTTAGTGGATGAAGGGCTGGCGCCGCCTGTTGTCCCCAAAGAAGGCCAGGCATCAGACGCCGAATCTCTATCCGAGCAGCAAGCCAAATTCCTGGCCAGTCTGGAAGCATCCCGTGATGCGCTAAAGGCCGAAAAGAAAAGGCCGAGCATGATGCTGCCGGGTATAAACCGGGTTAGTAGCGCCCCCTCGCCCGCCCTGAATCCGGTGGAACAGATAGATAACATCTTGCAGCGTTACGTGGAGGCTGATCCGGAATTATCCAACCGCTCGATTCACCTGGTGCAACACCCGGCCGGCGGGCTGCAAATTGATGTCGATGGGAAACGTTACCAGCGCCCCGCCGAAATTGAAGACCAACGGGTTCAGATATTGATCAAAAAAGCAATCAAGGAATGGGAAGCAGGATAAGAGGGGTAATCGGTGATCGGTAATCGGTGATCGGACTTCGGACCACGACTTACGGAAAGGGCGCGTGGCCGTTGTCGCTAAAGGCTGGGGGGAGCCATTGTTCAAAGCGGGCGATGAGAGATTCTCGTTCCTCTTCGGCCAAAAAGGCAGAGTGGGCGGCATTTAGGACCATTCGGCGCAACAGGGGGTAGCTCACCTGTAATGTTTGCAAGGCAATTTCATATTCGTCGGTCAGGGTGACGTTGCTGACGGCGGGGTCATCGGTATTGAGGGTGGCTTTGACGCCCAGGTCTAACATATCGGCGAGTGGGTGATGGGCCAGACTGTGGACAACGCCGGTTTGCAGATTGCTGGTCAGGCACACTTCCAGAGCGATCTGACGCTCGCGCACCAGGCGCAAAATGCGCGAATTTTCGATGGCGCGAATGCCGTGCCCGATGCGGTCGGCGTATAACTCTTCAATCGCTTCGCGCACACCGTAGGCGCTGGCCCATTCGCCCGCGTGGATGGTGATGCCCAGGCCAACTTCTTTGGCTTCTTTGAACAAGGGCGTGAAGGGGGTGGAAGGAAATTTGACTTCATTACCGGCTAAATCTAGCCCCACAATGCCCTTGCCAAATCTGTCAAAGGCTACATCAGCTACTTCACGCGCCTGGGAAATGGGGTCATGGCGCACCAGGGTGATGATGAGACCCACGTCAATATCATAATCATGGCTGGCTTGCTGCACGGCCGTGATTACCCAATCGGTCACATCCCCCAGGTTAAAACCGCGCACGCGGGAGAGCGCCTGGGGGCTGAAGCGCAGTTCCAGATATTTGATATTGTCGGCGGCGGCATCAGCGACGGCTTCATACGCCAGCCGGTAGATGGTTTCCGGCGAGCGGTAGAAATGGCGCAGCACCTCGAATTTTTGTAAGAATGCTTCGTGGTGGGCGGGGTCGTTGGTCACTTGCACATACGGCCGTAACTGATCCAGGCTCTTCACCGGCAGCCCCAGGTCATATTCCAACGCAATCTCATACAGCGTTTGCAAGCGCAATGAACCCTCCAGGTGGCGGTGCAAGTCAATCTTGGGCAAATCCTGAATCGTCGTAAAGCCGACTTGAAAATGATTATCTGACACTGGTTTCCTATCCCAATACGGCAGATAGGCTAAGGGGAGCAGTAACAGGCAATGGCTCTAGCCCATCGCCTGTTATGGCTCGGCTACATCTGCTTGTGCTTTAGGTAATGTAAAAAGGAAAGAACTACCTTTATTGAGTTCGCTTTCTACCCATATCTTGCCGCGATGGGCGTCTATAATGCGCTTGACAATGGCCAGCCCAATGCCGGTGCCGCCAAATCGCCGCCGAGACGAGCCGTCTATCTGGTAGAATCGTTCAAAAATCCGTTGATGTTTGTCAGACGCCATACCAATACCCTGGTCGGTAACGGAAACACAAACTACATCGTCTTGTTCCATCAGGCTAACAGTTATAACGCCACCATCCGGGCTAAATTTAATCGCATTACCGATCAGATTGTCAATCACCTGGTTAATGCGCCCTTTGTCAATGTTGACCACACCGTCAACCTGGGTAGGCGCCATGCGCACGGTGAGACCTTTCTTATCGGCGACCATCCGATGCCCGGCAACGGCCGTTTGCAACAAATCCATCATCGCCACCGGTTCCAATTGCAAATTGCCGGCATCAATGCGCTGCAAGGTAATAATATCTTCAATAATGCGCGTGATGTCGTCCGTTTTGTCAGACACAATCTGCAAATACTCTTGCTGCTCCGGCGTCAACAATCCCCGGTCGCCGTCCATCAACAAATCCACATACCCCTTTACAAAGGTCAGCGGTGTGCGCAATTCATGGGACACGTTCTGAACCAACTCATCCTTCAGCCGGTCGCTCTCCTTCAACTCCTCATACGCCACTGCCAGTTCTTGCGCCCTCTTTTCCAACTCTTCAAACAGCCGGGCATTGGCAATAGCCACACTCACCTGGGCGGCGGCAATGGTCATCAACTGCTTATCTGATTCTGAGAAGGCGTTGGCCTGGTCACTATCCACCGTCAGCGTACCCACCGGCTCATCTCGAATTACCAGCGGCACTGCCAGCAAACTGCGCACCACCAGGTCAAAAAAGAGAAATTCCGGGTCCTTGTGCGCATCACGAGTATATACCAATCTGCCTTCTTTGATGACTTTGCCGCTGACGCTGCCTTCCAACTTCATGTGGGCGTGTATAAATTCAGGCTCCACGCCATCCGCCGCTTTCACTATCAGCTCCTCTCTATCTTCCGTCAGCATGGTAATGGTGCTGGCGCGGGCATTGAGCAGGCGGCGCAGACTTTGTACCGTTGTTTGCAATACCGATTCCAGGTGTAGATTGCCGGTGACGTGTTTAGCCATATCCACCAGCGCCGACATATCCCGCAGACGGCGTTGTGATTCCGCATACAGGCCGGCGTTGCGCACGGCAACGGCCGCATGTTCGGCCAGCAGATTCAACAGCAGCAGCTCCTCTTCGCTGAAAACATGCGGCTCTTTATAGGTGGTGGTAAATGCGCCAATCACTTCATCGCCAAACTTCAAGGGGAAACCGGCTATAGCGCTGATGCCCCAGGATTTGGCCTGTGGCGACTGGAAAAATGGGTGACTGGAGGCATCGTTAATGACGATGGGTCGCCCTTCGCGGACGACGGTGGCCGTCAAGCCTTCCCCGGAGGCGCGTGGTTTGGCAACGGCCGGTTTGCGGCTGCCATCGCGCCACAACGCGGAAGAAAGTGAAAATTCTTGTGTGTCGGCGTCGTAGAGATAAATGTGCAGATTGTTGGCTTCAATCAATCGGAGGGCGGCTTCGCTAATAGCATCCAACACAGCGTTTAGCCGCAAGGGGGAGTTGAGCTGCAAGACAATGCGGTGGAAAGTGGAGAGTTCGGCAATACGCCGGTTGGCCTGGCCGAACAGGTGGGCATGTTCAATGGCCACGGCCGCCTGGCCGGCCAGATTTTGCGCCAGACGTAACTCGGCCGGACTGTAGCTGCGCGGTTTGGTCATTTCGCCCAGAGCCAGCAGGCCAAAGATGTGATTGCGCCTGACCAACGGCACCAACAGCAGCGACCGCAGCCTGGCCTCACGAAGCAGGGAAATATCTTCATCTGTCCAGGCTTCATCAATGCGTATGCTGCTAAGTTCCTGGGTGTCCAGTACCCGTTGCACAATGGTATAAGCGGCCAGGTTGTTTATCTGGCTTAGCCCCAGATGTTGCGGGTTGTCGGGCTGGTCATCAAAGTAAAACTGGTTTTTGTGGGCAGCGGGATGTAGGCTTTGCTTGTCTTTGTCCCAAACGAAGATGGTGCAGCTATCTACCTGGAGGGCGCGCACCATTTCGGAGACGACGGTTTGCAGCACGAAATCCTGATCCAGGTTGGCGGTCATGGTGGCGCTGGCCTGGTAGAGAGTGCCTAACTCGGTTAGCTGTTGTTGGGTTTGCTGGTAAAGGCTGGCGTTTTGGATGGCGACGGCGGCATGGGAGGCCAGGGTGGAGGTGAGCCATTCGGCACGGCCGTTAAACACATTCACCTCATGGCTGTCAAAAATGAGGATGCCTTGCAGTTGGCCGCCGGAGAGCAGAGGGGTAGCCATCCAGGAGCGAATTTTGCTGCCTTCGGGATAGGGCTGCCAGCGTTCATCTTCGCGCACATCATCTATGCGGATGATTTCCCGGTGGGTATGAATTTCTTTAATGAGTAAGGCGTCTCGCCAGATGGCCTCAATTTGGGCCGGCGTCAGGCGGATGGGGCGGTCATAAAAGTCGCGGCTGGCGGCATATTTGAGTGTGTTGTCTTGCCAGAGGAAGACGAAGGCGTTGTTATAGGTGACAACATTGCCCAGGGCCAGCAGCAGCCGTTCCACGACCACATCTTTTTCCAGCGAGGTGCTGATGATGGCGATGGCCTGGCGTAGGGCGACGGCCGTCTGGTAATCCTGGGTGCCTTTATCCACCAATTCCTGGGTGAGGGCATATTGGCGAATGTTTTGCACGATGGTGGCAATGTCGGCGGCAACGGCCGTGAGTACCGGCATATCATCGGCCGTGTACCGCCCGGCGGTGGCGCTTTGCAGACACAACGCACCCACGGCCTCACCTCCCTGGCGCAGTGGCAAACAGAGCACCGAACGGGGGTGGGGATGTCCCGGCAGGATGGGCGCCGGTTGGGTGGCGCTTTGCCAGTCAGCCGTGAGAAAGGGGATATTGTTTTCGATAACCCAGGCCGTCAGGTGGGATTGGTCGAGCAGAGAAAAGGGATTGAGGCTCAATTTTTGCCCATTCTCCATGGCGGCGGCAAATTCAATCGTATCTGTTTGTGGTTCCACCAGGGCAATAAAGCTGGCGTCTGGCTGGTAAATGTGAATCAACCGCTGGTGAATGTCGGCCAATGCCTGGGTGAGGGGTTGCAACGGCCGTGCCCCCTCGGTGATGCGGTAAATCGTTTCAATTTGTGTCTGGGAGCGGAAACAGGGGGCGCTGGCCATCATCATGGCAGCGATGGCGGCCAGTTCCCTGGTGTTGTCATCCAGCGCATGGCCGGGCACAACCAGCCGATAGCCAGATTGGCCAATGGGAAAGGCGGTGTCGGCGGCGGGCACGGCCGTTTCCAAAACCTCCACCTGTTCTACATCCAGATATTTGCGGGCAAAAGAGGCGGCTACATCCAACAATGCCGTAACCGTCTGGACGCGCTGCAAATCGTAGCGCAGCTCCTTGAGGGCAGTGAAGTGAGTGGTTAAATCCGGCATAAGTAAGTCCGTATTATGAAGGGAAGTCAGCATGGTTTAAATAGGTATTGCGTATTACAGATTTTGGGCGAATCATTCCATGTTTTCGCAGTACCGTCAATCTGGCCTGGTGAAAGTGCCGTAAAAAGATAGTGAGGCCGAAAAGAAAAAGAGCAGCACACATCAGTCGTGCTGCTCTAAATTTTATGCCACTATGAATCGGGTGCGCAAAGATAACATGGCCCGATTGTAACACACTATCGGCGCGCTTTGCCGCCCGCCCCTGATTTTGCCGGTTGTTTTTGGCCGACAACGGCCGTGCCACCATGCTGCTCCTGGCGCATATGGCAATTTTTATACTTCTTGCCACTGCCGCAGGGACAAAGGTCGTTACGCCCAACCTTAGGTACGTCGCGGCGCAGTTCCACCCCTTTGCCGCCTTCGCGTTTTACCACCGCATACCCGGCGTCACGCGCCTGTTCCTGGTAGCGCTGTGCTGCTTCTTGCTGCTGAATAAATGCCTGGTGTTGGGCAATATCCCGAAAGAAGCGGTCGGCAATATCCTTTTCGATATTGTGGCGCATATCCTGGAACATTTCGGCGGAGCGGATTTTGTAGATCACTTTGGGGTCACGTTGGCCCAGCGCCTCCAGCCCAATTTCGCGGCGCAAGTCGTCGGCGGCGGTCAGGTAATCGCGCCATTCGCGGTCAATGGCGCTTAGCAGCAGGGTGCGCTGGTAATTGCTGTATTCTTCTTCGCCAATGTGCTGGCGCCATTTGTCTTGCTGCCGGTGTACATAGTCGCCCAGGGCAATTTCTAACTGTTCGGCGTCCATGGCGGCGATGGTTTCCAGCAGCAGCTTGTGTAACGCTTTGTCGGCGTTTTGTTTGAAGCGCTGCTGCCGGTTGGCGGCATTGTTGGCGTTGAGATTTTCGATATTGAAATGGTTAAAGGCGTCGGTGAGATCGGCCACGGCCGTGTTCCATATCCGCTCCCTATCTGCCGGTTCCAATTCCACCTGCTCGGTCACAAATTCATTGAAGAAAGTTTCCACCATCTCCAGATAGGCGCGGCGGGTGTTTTCCCGCGCCGCCTGCTGCCCTGTCTTGCGCAGCGCCAGCGCCCCCAGATTGGGTACCGGCGGGAACAAGGGCAAAAAGCGGTTCATCGCCTGAAAAAGCTGGTACAGGTTGTGCCCGGTTTCGGCATTGTCATAGACCAGTTCCATCAGGCGGGTTTTTAGTTTGGCCGGGTTGAGGTCGGCTAATTCATTGCGATCCAGGTTCACAATACCGGGCAGCAAACTACGCAGGCGGGCGATCACGGCCGTCAGATGCACCTGATCTGTAGCGTCTGTACTGAAATCGGTGATGACGCGCTCAATTTCGCCCCGGCAATACTGCTCATAATTGGTGACGTAATTTTCCACCAGTTCGGCAATGGATTTGGCAAAGGCGTCATTGATCTTGTCATCATAATCTACCCCGTCTGACAGCAAAATCCCCCGCCGCTCGTTATAAATCGCCTGGCGCTGCCGGTTCATCACATCGTCATATTCCACGATGTTCTTGCGCATGTCGAAGTTGTACCCTTCCACACGCTCCTGGGCATTTTCAATCATCCGGTCGAGAACCCCAAACTCCAGCGGCATATCTTCCGGCAGGTTCGCCAGCAGCCCTTTGCTCATCCAACTTTTCAGCCGTTCCCCACCAAAGCGGCGCATGAGTTCATCTTCCAGCGAGAGGAAGAAGCGGGAAGAACCGGGGTCACCCTGGCGGGCGGCGCGGCCACGCAACTGGTTATCAATGCGCCGCGATTCGTGCCGTTCGGAACCGATCACGTGCAGGCCGCCCAGTTGCCATACTTCGTCCCGTTCTCGTTCGGTCTGGTGCTGTAATTCTTCAATTCGCGCCACCAGATTGGCAGGCATACCGGGAATTTCAGACACGATTTTTTCTGCTTCGGTGCGGTCACCGGCCATTACCGCCCGGATGATGGCGGCGCGGGCGTTGTAATGTTTGTCAAACACAAGTTCGGCCAGGAATTGGGCGGTTAAGCCATTGTCGGCATGGGCGCGTTGGTAACGGCCGTACATATCTGCCTGGCGGGTGGCGTCTTCCACCAAAGCCACATCCACGCCGAGCGTTTCCAGATATTCCCGCGCCTCGCCCAGAAAGCCGCTGTTTACCAGCCGCAGTGTTTTCATCAGGTCATCATACTCAATGGGGTATGTTTTGCGCAGTTGTTGAGAGAGGAAACCAATCAATTGGACGCGCTCAATCTCGGCCAGCGCCGCATCCATCTCTTGTTTCACTTCCAGCAGCCAATCCACCAGATTTTCGGAGAGCTTGCTGTGTTTGCGCGCCATCTCACGGGCTGCTTCTTCACCGTCTTCCATCAATTTGAAGGCGAGCTGGTTGAGCAACGGCCGTGAAAACAACTCATCTTCCATCATCTCCGCCGATAGCCCTTCCGGGTTGCCGCCCAACAAAATGTCCGTACCACGCCCGGCCATGTTGGTGGAAATGGTCACGGCCCCCTTACGCCCCGCCTGCGCCACAACCAGCGCCTCCGATTGGTGCATCTTGGCGTTCAAGACAGCGTGTGGAATGCGCTCCCGTTCCAGCATCTTGTGGATCGTTTCCGAATGTTCAACCGAGGTCGTGCCCACCAGGATCGGCCGGCCCACCTCCCGGTAGCGCTTGACTTCATTGATGATGGCCCTATCTTTGGCCGTCTCATTGCCGTAAATCTGGTCGGGGAAATCGAGGCGTTTGAAAAACTTTGGCTGTTTCGATTGTGGGTCCAGATAAGCAATACGTTCCCCACTTTCTACCTTTTCCCTTTGTTCTATCAGCCCCATCGCGCCCAAATCTACGATGTATTGCACGTTGGTGGGCAGCGGCGTCACCCCCAATTCATAAATTTTGTCAAACTCCTCTGCATCCGTCAGCGCGGTACCGGTCATGCCCGCCAGTTTTTCATACAGGCGGAAGTAATTTTGCAGGGTAATGGTGGCGACCGTCACCGTTTCCCGCATGATCTGTACCCCTTCTTTGGCCTCAATCGCCTCATGCAGACCTTCGGAATAACGTCGCCCCGGCATCAAACGGCCGGTAAAGTCATCCACAATAATTACCTGCCCATCATTGACCACATATTCCACATCCCGCTTGAACAGATATTGTGCCTTGAGTGCATTGTCCAGGTAATAGGTCAGATGGAAAAAACGGGGGTCATAGAGACTATCGCCTGCCTCGGTGTCCAGTTCTGGGATGCGTTTTTCAATTTCAGCAATACCCATTTCCGTCAGGCTGACGGTGCGGCTCTTTTCGTCCAGGTCATAATGGCCGTTTGCTTCAGCATCTTCGTCAGCCGTGTTCCGCTTTAGCCCACGCACATATTGGGCAAAACGGGCGTAATCCTGCCCGGAACGGTCGGCAGGGCCGGAGATGATGAGCGGCGTGCGCGCTTCGTCAATGAGCACATTGTCCACTTCGTCAATGATGGCGTAGACCAGGTCGCGCTGCACCAGCCTGTCTCTGACTGTGACCATATTGTCGCGCAGGTAATCAAAGCCAAATTCGCTGCTGATGCCATAGGTGATGTCGGCCAGATAAGCCTGTTTGCGGGTGCAGGGCCGCCAGTGTACCAGCCGTTCATCTTCCAATTCCGCGCCAGGGTTCACATAGTCGGGGTCATACAGCGCCGAAAATTGCTGTGGGCCAATACAGCCTACGGTAAGGCCCAGGGTATAGAAGATTTTGCCCATCCAGCCGCCGTCACGCCGTGCCAGGTAATCATTCACCGTCACCAGGTGCACACCGCGCCCGGTGAGGGCATTGAGAAAGAGGGGCAGCGTGCCCACCAGTGTCTTGCCTTCGCCGGTGCGCATTTCCACCACTTCGCCACGATGCAGCAGCGCGCCGCCCATGATTTGCACGTCGTAGTGGCGCAGGCCGGTAGTGCGCACAGAGGCTTCGCGCACCAGAGCAAAGGCTTCGGGCATCAGTTCGTCCAGCGATTCGCCCTCTTCCAGGTGCCGCCGCCGTAGTTCCTCTGTTTTTTCGCGCAGTTGCTCATCGTTGAGCGCCTGCATTTGCGGTTCCAGATTGTTCACGGCCGTGACCAGCGGTTGTAAATTGCCAATGATTTTTTTGTTGGGGTCGCCCACAACTTTAGAGATAAGTTTTTTGAACATTGTTAACTTCCCAAGAAAGAATAGCCGATCAAGTAGCTTGTGGGAGATTGGAGATGGGAGATTGGATATTGGAGATTTGTACAATCTCCAATCTTTGATCTCCAGTCTCAGCTTTGCAACAGAATTGTCTGAGTTTAACCACAAATCGGGTAAAGGGTAGCCCCGTTGCGTAAGTTTTATATTATACCAATCATGCCAGCCGCGCGGTGATGGTAAATGAGCAAAAAGGCTTTCTAAAATTCGCTATGGCACGGGTGAAAAATCTGTCAGGTCTGAATGGTTATGAGTAAACATGCCGGGGAAAATCTGTAAATCCGGCCAATCTCACTCATTTCAAGAAGGGGGCACGGGGTATGGTGGTGCGGTACAACACTTGTGGTTCAGCAATCCCCTGCAAATGCACCGGTTCCATTTTATCAAACATGGTACCTTGCAAGAGGGCGCTGTTTTTTAGGGACAGGTCATGGTACACGGCCGTAGACACCACAATTTGCCCATCCCCGGCCAGGTCTACCAGCCGCGAAGCGGTGTTCATGGGCTGCCCTACCATGCGGAAACTCATGCGAGATTCAGCGCCCACGTTCCCCATCACCACTTCGCCCATATCAATGCCGATGCCCAGACCCAATTCGGTGCCGGCCTGTTCAAACCAGCGCTGGCGCAGTTGGTTAAATTCACGCTGCATGGTCACGGCCGTTTGCACAGCCCGGCTGGTGGCATCGGGCTGGTCAAACGGGGCATTAAACCCCACCAGAATCTCATCCCCCGTCAATTCAAAAACTGTACCATCAAATTCAATGGCAATATCCATCATGCGCGTAAAAAACTCATTGAGTTGCCGGATCGCCTCATCCGGGGCTACGCGGGTGATCATGCCACCGGTCCAATTGCGCAAATCCACAAACATGACCACCGCCAGCCGCCGTTCGCGCCGCGCCATCAGTTCTGGCGCATTGGCCAGCACGTGGTTCACCAGGCGTGGCCCCATGTACCGGGCAAATGTCTCTTGCACTCGTTCTTTTTCGCGCCGTTCGGCTACTAATTTTAGCTCTTCAATGCGCTTTAGTTCGGTAATATCCTGCAAAATCAGGGCATAGCCAACCCCGTCAATTGGGGAAATGCTGGGGTGCAGCACACGGCCGTCAGCCAACACCACTTCCTTTACTTCGCCATTTATATTGTGTTCTGGCAGCAAAACCTGGAGGGGGGTCAATTGGGGAATCTGCATCAACGGCCGTCCAATTACTTCCTGCATCTCCACCCGAAACAACCGCGCCGCCGTAAAGTTAAAGAGGGAAATGTGCCAGGCTTCATCGGCAATGATGATCGCATCGGTGGATGAGGTCAGGATCGTTTCCAGCTTGCGTTGTTCTTCACGCACCTCAGCAAATAGCCGGGCATTGACAATCGCCGCCGTCACCGTGCTGGCTATTGCCTCTAACAACTCTCGATGTTCGGCAGAAAAATAACCTGCCTGGGTGTGGTTCAGGATCAAAATCCCCTCAACCCGATCCGGCCCTGTGAGGGGAATACCGATAGCCGACCCTCCCTCACCTCGATCATCCGGCAGCATAATCCAGCGGGTATCACCAGAAATATCATTAATAATCTCGCTCTGGCGGTGTTCTAACAGCCAGCCGCCTAACCCTTGCGTCATCACCGCCTGGGCAACGTGGTCGCTGATTTCCACCGGCGAACCAGCCCGCAGCATAAAACGATGATAGACCCGGCCCATCTCATTCACCAGGATGATGTTGCCCTTTGTGGCCCCCACAGCTGCCTGCGTTTGGGCCAGCGTGTCCGCCATGATCGTGTCCAGGTCTAGCTGGCTGCTAATGGCCCGGCTCACGTTATAGAGCAACTGTAACCGGTTCCGCTCTTCATCCAACCGCAACCTGGTTCGCTTGACTTCTGTATAAGTGCGCACACGCACCAGCAATTCTTCGCGCACATGGGGGCGAGACAAAAACTCGTCGGCGCCAACCCGTTTGCCTTCAATGCGGGACTCCACCCTGTCCAGAGCGGTGATCATGATGATGGGAATTTGCTGGGTAGCGGTATCAGCCTTCAACGTCCGGCACACGTCAAAGCCATCCAGGTCAGGCATCATCACATCCAACAGAATGACATCGGGGTTATAACTTCTGGCTTTTTCAATACCTTCCCGCCCGCCTGCGGCCTCGATAAACTCAAACCCCTCTAGCCTTAACTGTGATGCCAACAGAAGGCGATTCTCACGCACATCATCTACAATGAGGACCAGCGGTGGGGCTGCCTTTGTTTTTTGCGAATCAATCACGATACTATCTCTTACCAGTTTATCTCTGAACGTCGGCTGAAATGAAAACGAATGTGCTGCCATTCAGGTGGATTGAGACCATGGTAGGTAGCTTTTCTGACAAACAATCTCGCATCACAAGATGGTTGTACCGGTACTTTTGGCAGGGGTGATACGGCCGTTCTCCACCTTCAAACTGGCTGCCCTGGCTAAGAATTCGGCAGTAAACATGGCCGGGTCAGTGGCGGTGAGGATGGCTTGCTGCGCCGATTGTACCGTTTGCAACAAGGCTGCCCGCCGCTGGGCATCCAGTTCGGCCACCACTTCATCCAGCAGCAGAATCGGCTGTTCGCCGGTCACGGCCGTCATCCAGTTTATCTCCGCCATCTTCAGCGCCAATATGGCCGTGCGCTGCTGCCCACGCGACCCGTAACTGCTGAGGGCACGGCCGTTGAGCAGAAACCGCCAGTCATCCCGGTGTGGCCCCACGTTGGTCGCGCCGCGGGCAATATCCATCGCCTGCGTCTGCTGCATGGCCTCCGCCAGCCGACTCTTGACAGTCGCTGGTGTTGTTTCCGCTGCCGCCAGCCAGTCGCCCAGCGCCACACTTTCCTCCTCCGTGATGCCATTACCGGCCAACCGGGGAATGTATTGCAAGCGGATGGTTTCACGGCCGTCGGTCAACGATTCGTAATGCACCCGCTGCGTCTCCCGCGCCAGTTCGGCCAGAAACTGCGCCCGCCGCCGCAAAATCTGGCTGCCCAGGTTAACCAGCTTGTCAGTAAATATGGGCAGCACATCCAGGCTGCCGCTGCCTTCGGCTATCTGGCGCAACAGCGCGTTGCGCTGCTCCAGTACCTTATTATATTGCGATAGGGCGCGGCAGTAAGCGGCGTCAATCTGGCACAGGGTAATGTCCATGTAGCGCCGCCGTTCCCCCGGCGAGCCGGTGATCAACTGCACATCTTCCGGCAGGAACAAGACCACCCGCAAATGGCCCAGCAAATCCATCAGCCGCACTTTGCGCCGGTCTACCAGCACTTCGCGGCGGAAACTGTTGGTGCGGGCACGGCCGTTGCGCTCCAGAATCAGGCGCATCTCCAGCCGTTTGGTCTCCACGGCCGTTTGCACTTGCACCACCAGCCGCCCCACCACCACCGGCTCATCCGCCTCGGCCGCATCCCAATTCAATAACTGATTGTCATAGTCCGCATGAGGGGAACGGGTTGTCGCCAGATAATAGATCGCTTCCAGTAGATTTGTTTTGCCCTGGGCATTGTGGCCGTAAAGCAGGGTAGCGCCAGAGGAGAGATCAAGTTCCAGACGGCCGTAGTTGCGAAAATTCGTGAGCGATAGGTGCGATATATACATGAACAAGACTCAACCAACACCAGACAATGAGAGCATAGTATCTGATTGAGTAATGGCAGGCAAGTGGCAGGTGGCAGGTGGCAAATCATTACCTGCCACTTGCCACCTGCCACCGATCTTTCCCCGGTTGCTACCCACCCACCGGCATGATATTCTATGACCCATCTTGGAAAGAAACATTGCAAGGAGATTCCCATGGCCCCAGCCAACAATCTAACCCGCTCCCCTCTGCGCCTGATCCTGGTCTTCATTCTGGTGATCATCGTCCCCCTGGCTATCGGCATTTATGCCGCTCCCCGCGCCGTGCCAGAACCCAAAGTGGGTGTCATTCGCTTGTATTATGAGATCTATGGCCTCACTGCTGCGGAGTTCAAAGCGCAACTAGATTATGCCCGCAACGACCCCGCGATCAAAGCAGTGGTCATTGTCATCAACAGCCCTGGCGGCACCGCCAATGACAGTGAAGAGATGTACCTGGATGTGTTAAGAACACGCCAGGAAATGCCCATCATCGCTTCCGTAGATTTTCTGGCCGCCAGTGGCGCCTATTATGTGGCTGCCGCCGCCGATGAAATCTATGCCAAGCCCGGTTCGGCCATTGGCAGTATCGGCGTCATCACCCAACTGCCAGACTCCGTTTTTATTGAGGAGGACTGGCTGACCACCGGCCCATACAAGGCGTTTGGCGGTACCCGCGATGGCTTTTCGCGCCGCGCGGAAACGTTGAAAGAAGTGTTTGTCAATGCTGTCGCCGTTGGGCGTGGTGAGCGCCTGGTGGCCGACTTTGAAACGCTGACCCGCGCCGAGATTTTTGATGGCGTCACGGCGCAGCAGTTGGGAATGATTGATGGCATGATCTCCACTCAGGAAGCCATTGCCAGAGCGGGTGAACTGGCCGGTTTGCGCAATTATGAAGTGGTGGAACTTTACCCGCTGACTTTCAATGATGACAACAATGCCAACGCACTGGCATACCGTCCGCCACAAATTGACCTGGACCGGCTGTGGGCGATGCCCACCAACCTGCCGCCGGGTATCTATTATCGCTATATCGAGTTGCCAAACCGGTAGAAATTGGAGATGGATCGCATCTCTAATTTTTCATCGCCAATCTCCAGGGAACATAATCAATGAAACGTGCCATTCTCTTACTTGTGATCTTTGTGGCGCTGCTGGCAGCGCCGTTTGTCTACCGTTATCTAAACTATTATGACCTGGGTGGGGCCGCTGCGCGGGGGGACATTCCCGTTTACGATCCCGCTGATGTGGTCCAGCCCGTGCCCACCCCTGCCAGCGGCAGCTTTGCCGATCTGCCCGCTCCAGCCGCCGATGACATCATTCGCGGCCGGGTGCTGCTGGACATGGCCCATGAAAATGCGTTTACCGAATCCGAAATGGCTCATTTTCTAGGGCGACTTTCGGCGCGGGGGTATGCGGTTGTGCCTCATACTGGCGGTAATCTGGCGGCGGCGCTGCGGGCGGTAAATGCGTATGTGGTGATGGCCCCACTACGGCCGTTTACCACTGCCGAAATTCTGGCCGTCAAAGCATTTGTGGCTAATGGTGGCCGTTTGCTGCTGGTGGGCGACCCCACCCGCTATAACGTCATCGTAGAGGAAACATTATTTGACTTCACGGTGATTATTGAAGATAGCAAAATCCCCCTAAACGGCCTGGCCTCACCCTTTGATCTAAACTTCAATGGTGACTACCTCTACAACCTGACGGAGAATGAAGGCAACTTCCGCAATATCTTGCTGCGCGGCAACAGCCTGGCGGCGGAAAATGACCTGACGGCCGAAGTGCAGCAGGTGGTCTTCTATGGCGCTCATTCGTTGGATGTTGGGCCTTCGGCAACGGCCGTGCTCTCTGGCGATGACAATACCTGGTCCTCAGCCACCGACCGGCCCGGCGGCCTGACGTTGGCGGCCAGCAGCGCCGACGGCCGTGTGCTGGCCCTCACCGACCTGCATTTTATGATGGAACCATACTACACGGCGTATGACAACGGCCGTTTCCTGGCCCACATTGCCGACTGGCTCACCACCCAAACTGAGCGGACCACAACGCTGGCCGACTTCCCCTACTTCTATCGCCAACCCATCAACCTGGTTTATACCGGGCAGCCCGACCTGGGCGCGCAGGCGTTTAGCCAGGTGATCGCCTTGCAGGAGGCGTTCCGGGAAATTGGGCAAGAGATTCACATGACGGCCGTAGCCGACCCCGACCAGGATAGCCTCGTCCTCGGCCTGTATAACCAGGCAGACGAGGATGTGCTGGAAATTCTGGACAGCAATGGCATCACTTTCACCATCGAACCGCCCATCCTCACCGCCGCCGAGGAGGAGGCGCTGGCGGCCGCCGCCACACCCACCCCGACGGCTACGCCAACCCCAGAAGGCGAAGAGGACGAAGAGGAAGAAGATGAGGAGGCGGAAGCCGGGCCAGAAAAAACGGCCGAACCCGCCCCTATCCGGCTCATCAACACGCCGTTGGGTAATGTGCAAATGTCCGGCACGGCGCTGGTATTGTTGGAAAATGGCAACGGCCGTCATCAAGTCATCGTCCTGGCTGCCAGCAAAGAAGGGCTGGATAACACCGTAGACCTGCTGCTCAACCTCATTCCCCTTGAAGCCAGCTACGAAGCGGCCGGCTGCCTGGTGCAGGGCAACCTGGCCCTCTGCCCCACCGGCATCGCCAGTGAGGAAGTCGAAGTCGAACTGCTCACCGGCGGCCAGCCAGACGGCCCTGAACCGGCAGAGCCAGAAGAACCAGAAGAACCGGAGGAACCGGAGGAACCAGCGCCCGAAATTGACGCCATCAACCAGGGAACCATCGAACTGGACGAAACGGTAGAAGGCATCTTGGGTGAAGGCGAAAGCCATGCCTGGACATTCAAAGGCGGCCCCACTTTTGTAGACATCGTAGTACAGGGTGACGATGATTTAGACGCCGTTCTGGAACTGTACGACCCCGACAACAACCTGATTACCTCCGCTGACAGCACCTTCTCCGGCGATCCTGAAGAAATTCTGGGTGTGGAGATTGAGGATGATGGCGACTACACCATCGTCGTCCGTGACTACTTTGATGATGGCGGCGGTTATTCCCTCACCGTCACCCTGTCCGGTGAGTCAGGGTCAGGTGAAACAGGCAGTATCGAAAACATCTTTCTCTTTGTGGATGATGATGGCGAACCACTCGGCGATGGCATCATCAGCGCCGATGTCCTCCTCGCCTTGCTCAACGGCAGTTACGAAGTCGCTGTTTGGGTCGCTTCTGAAGACGGCCCTCTGCCGGACGACGCCCTCGCCGACGCCGATTTACTTATCTGGGACTCCGGCGATTATCGCAATGAAGCGGGCTTGCTTGATGATGACACCATCACCATTTTTGACTATCTGGATAACGGCGGCCGGCTTTTTATCACCGGCTCCTCGCCCACCATTCTGGCTGACGCGGAATTGGCGTCGCTGGTTGACCTGGAAATCACCGGCGAAGACCCCACTTTGCTGGCTGGCCTGAACAGCGGCGACGTCATTCAACTCGATGGCAGCTATCAGACGGTGTTATCTGACCTGCTGGCGGCAAATGCTGAGGAAGGCTCGACCCCGTTTCTACTGCGCGGCCCCGGCAGCGCCGGCAGTGAAGAAGTGGCGGGCATTGCTGTCATTGACGACTTTACCAGCCAGCGGGTGGTCATTGTCCTGCTGCCATTGGTGCTGCTGCCAGAAAGCATCCAGGAAACCTTGCTCACCAACATCATGGCCTGGTTTGTGACCGGTGGGTAGGCAGGCCCTTAGCTGTCTATTTTGGTAAAAATCATGTCGGATTCCCTTTATCTGCGGTTATTCCTTGAGCCGGTACTCAAAAGCAAAACATATCGGCCCAGGTTTGGTGTCGGCAGCAAAGAAGGGGGCGTTTCCCGTGATGAATTTTTGTCGCTTTATGGGACTGATCCCTTTTATGCCTGGATTGGCCTCAATTCTGATCTGATGTATGCGGCTCATCGAGCGGCTGGAGGCATGACTTCCCTATACAGGCAATTAGGAGTTGGCTGTGAAATGCTGTTTCGCCAGATCATTTGTGATCAAACAGCCTACAGTGACCCCGCGTTTGCTTCCTGGTCTTATGCGGCCACCACATCAGCCGGCAAACCTAAAACGTTGAAGCTCGATGCCCGGCTAGAAATTGAACAGATTCACAATGTACACGTTGCTAACAATGTTCGGCAGTGGATAGCCAAAGTCTGTCGTTTACTTGATGCCAACACCCCAACAAACGGCGCTGTGTTTGAAGTGCGGCAGGGTTACAAAAGTAAAGATAGTAAACGACAAAATGCAGACATTGATAACACGGCCGTAGCCTGGTCAAAAGGTTATCTACCCATATTTGCCATCTTCTCCGCCCAGATTGATACCGACATCGTGCTTCGTTATCGCAATAACCGCAGCGGCATTTTGATTGGCAGCATGGCCGATGATCCTACCATTTCACTGTATGCCTTTATGAAGGAGATGTTGGGGTATGATCTGGCTGCTTTTTTTATGCGGAATAGCCAAACCATCCGGTCACAGGTACAGGATGTTGTACAAACATTGTTGAGTGCATCATGACCACCGTTTCCAGAAGAGGGGATTACACCTTCCAGTATAATCAACGCCAGAACCGCCACGGCTGGCTGCGACTGACCCCTGCCTATTCTGTGAAACTGGTTGAAGAAATAGGACAACAAATCGAACTGGATGTTGGCGATAGAAGCGTGATTCTTGACCCTTTCTCCGGCACAGCTACAACTGGCTTAGTGGCAACCCAGATCGGGCTGACAGCTCACCTGTTGGACATTAATCCCTTCCTCGTCTGGTTTGGCAATACCAAATGTACCGATTACACTCCGGATGAGTTAGCGGAATTACAATGCCTTATTCCCGTCATTGTGCAAACATATAAACGGTTTGTAGGTCATAGTTTGTGGCTGCCGTCCATTCACCAAATAGAACGATGGTGGTCTGAGTCTACTTTGCAAATTCTGGCAGCCATTCACCATGTACTTGTTCAACACGTGGGTCAACCAGGCACAGATCACACAGGTGATTTGTTGTGGATCGCCTTTTGTCGGGTGATGATGGATACCTCAGCAGCGGCTTTTAACCATGTCTCCATGTCTTTCCAGCAGGAGACTACCAATCACACGACACAGACGATTGATCTTTTTTTTAGTGAAATTGCCACCCACATTTTACACAGCGCCCGTTACCAGATGCCGGGCTACGCCAGAGTATTCCCGGCAGATTCCCGCCTGGCACCTCCAGATATGGGAGTACGCTATACCCATGTTATCACCTCGCCGCCTTACCCAAACCGTATGAGCTATATTCGTGAGCTACGGCCGTATATGTACTGGACAGGCTTCCTAAATCAGGCTGTAGAAGCAGGCTCGTTGGATTGGGACTCTATCGGCGGCACCTGGGGTGTAGCTACCAGCCGGTTAAAAGATTGGCGCCCTGAATTGGATGACTTGCCAGCAAGTCTGTATGAACTATGCGCCGAAATTGAAGAATCAAATCAAAAGAATGCGTTGCTGATGAGCCGCTATGTGCATAAGTATTTTCATGACATGCACCAACACTTTCGCAGTTTACGGGTGGCATTAGCGCCTGGCGCGCGGCTAAAGTATGTGGTGGGCAATTCTTCTTTTTATGGCGTCCAGGCGCCCACAGAACAACTTTTAGCGCGCTCCCTGGCACAACTTGGCTACACTCAGATTGCGCACCACGTGGTGCGCAAACGGAATAGCAAAAAAGAGTTGTTTGAGTATTGTCTCTCGGCAACCTGGAATGGATAAAAGATGGTTTACGAAGAGTTGGAAACGATGATGATGGCAGAGTGGGAACAAAACGCGCCGTCATCGGCCCTGTCGCCCGCTCATTTGGAGGTGGTGCCCGGCTGGGGTGAGGCGTACAAAGGGCTGGCGTATGTGTACCGGCCCGTTAACATTGCCCAGTTGCGGCAGGTATTCCAGATGGCGAAGGATCACGGCCGTACCGTCGGCTTACGTGGCGGTGGCAACAGTTACGGTGATGCCGCCCTGAACGATGAAAACATCGTCCTGGACATGCGCCGCATGAACCGGATATTGGCCTGGGAACCGGGCAACGGCCGTCTCACCGTTGAACCCGGCGTCACCCTGCAGCGCGTCTGGGAATACACCGTCGAAGATGGCTGGTGGCTTCCCGTAGCCACCGGCACCATGAAAATCACCGTCGGCGGCGGCGCGGCCATGAACGTGCATGGCAAAAACGCCTGGAAAATCGGCACCTTTGGTGAACACATCGCCGAATTTGACCTGATGCTGCCCTCCGGCGAAATCCTGACGTGCAGCCGCGAGCAAAACAGCGACCTCTTCCACGCCGCCATTGGTGGTTTTGGCATGTTGGGCATCTTTACCAGCCTCACCCTACAACTCAAGCGCGTTTACTCCGGCCTGCTGGAAGTAGAAGGTTTCACCCGCCCCAATTTGCACGAGACCATGGCCTATTTTGACGACCACCTGCACAACTCCGACTACCTGGTCGCCTGGCTGGACGCTTTCAGCAAAGGCAAAGCCCTGGGGCGCAGCGAACTCCATCGCGCCCACTACCTGCGCCCCGGCGCCGACCCGCACCCGGCGCAAACGCTGCGCCTGGACCAACAGCACGTGCCGCCGGAGATCATGGGTTTTTTTCCGCGCTCGGCGTTGTGGCGGTTCCAGGTACCGTTTTGGAATAATTTCGGGATGCGTTTTGTGAACACGGTCAAGTATTACGCCGCTCGCCGCAAAGGGCATCTCAAATACCGCGAGGCACACGGCGTTTACCACTTTTTGCTCGATTCCCTCGACTGGAAAAAGCCGTTTGGCAAGGGCGGCCTGATTCAATACCAGCCCTTCATCCCCGCGCAAAACGCCGAAAAAGCGTTCACCGAGATTTTGCAATTGGGGCAAAAACACGACCTGCCCAACTTCCTGACGGTGATGAAACGGCACAAGCCCGACCCCTTCCTGATCAGCTATGGGGTAGATGGCTATTCGCTGGCCATGGATTGGAAGGTGACAAAGGGCAATCGGGAGCGGCTGGTGCAGTTGACACGAGAAATGGATGAGATTGTGCTGGCGAACAACGGCCGTTTCTACCTGGCCAAAGATAGCGTTCTCCGCCCCGAAGTGGCCTGCGCCTACCTGGGCGAGGCCACCATCACCCGTTTCCGCGAACTCAAACAACGCTGCGACCCGGACGGCATTCTGGAAACCAACCTGTGGCGGCGTGTATTTAGTGGTAATTGAATGAGCAACCCTAACCTCTGCCCCCACTGTGGCAAAGGACAGCTTTATTTTTCTGGCGACGGCCGTGCCCGTGAATGTGAACGCTGCGGTCATCGTATCCCCCTGGAATCCCCACGCCGTTCGGTAAACGAGCTGCAGGAGTTGGCCTCCTACCGCTTCGATAGTGAACGAGTAGATGAGTTTGGCCGTGCCGGCGTGCGCATGTTACTCGCGCAGGGCATCGCCGCCGCCAAAGAAGGCGACCTGGACGAAGCCTATTATTACCTGGGGCGGGTGCTGCGCACTCCGGCAGAAGACGTCGACAAAGCCAGAGCGTGGCTCTGGCTCAGCCAGACCCTCGATGACCCGACCGACCAGCGCTACTGCCTGGAGCAGGTGTTGGTGTTAGACCCTACACATGGCGCGGCCCGGCGTGGGTTGGCGGTGTTAGACGGCCGTATCAACCCCGACGACATCATCAATCCTGACCAACTGGAACGAGAGGTGAGCGACGTGCCGTTGGAAGCAGAAGCCGAGCAGTTCACCTGCCCCCGCTGCGCCGGGCACATGAACTACACCCCCGACGGCGAACCCGGAGCGGCTTCGGGCAGGGCCCTGATCTGCGAATTCTGCAATTACCGGCAAGAAGTGGGGGCAGACGGCCGTCCGCAACACGAAAGCCGTTTTGGGCAGGGCGCCTTTGAGCAAGAATTTACGGCCGCCATGGCCACCGCCAGAGGGCATGTGCAGCCCATCCAGATGCGCGCCTTTCTCTGCCATAGCTGTGCCGTCGAATTTGTGCTGGCCCCTCAAACCATCTCCCTCACCTGCCCCTATTGCGACGCTGTCTACGTCACCGAAACGGCCGAATCACACGAAATCATCCCCCCCCACGCCCTCATCCCCTTTGCCGTCTCCCAAAACGACGCCCAACTGGCGCTGCACCGCTGGTTTAAGCAGCACAACATCGAACGGCCGCGCCTCTCGCCCATCATCGGCATATACCTGCCGCTGTGGACGTTTGACCTGGGCGGCGAGATCAAATGGAGCGGCCTGGTGAAAAAAGGAGATGATTGGGTGCCGGTCAATGGCAACCACCTGCCCTTCTTTGATGACATGCTGGTACCGGCCACACGCAAAACTCCAGACACCCTCACCAAAGGGTTCGCCGAATTTGACCTGAGCACGCTGGTGGCCTACGACGCCCGCTATCTGGCCGACTGGCCTGCCGAGCGATACCAGCTACCATTGTCCGACGCCTCGCTGGTGGCCCGCAAAAAGGCGCTCAAATCGCTGCGCCAGAACGCCCACCGTCTGACAAAGGGGGAGGTAGTGCGAGACCTGCGCCTCAACTCGCAAGGTCTGGTCATCGAATCCTTCAAACACATCCTGCTGCCGATGTGGGTGGCGCACTACAAAACGGAGGGGCCGGTGTATGACGTGGTGGTGAATGGGCAAAACGGCCGTGTCCACGGCGACCGGCCCCAGAGAGCGATGGGCAAGTTCCTGGCGCGATTATTAGGTAATTGAGTGATTGGGTAATTGAGCAATTACCCAATTACTTCTTCCATCGGGGGCAAAAACACAGGCAGTAACGATATGAACAGCAGTGATTGGTTAAGCCCACACGGCGCAGGGGATAGCACCCAGGCTTTGCACGCCCAGGCGCGGCGATTGGCCGCTTACCTGCCCATGACCATCACCCGCCAAATTTTGGAAGATGAACTGCCGCCGCCGGGCACGGCCGTCTGGCTGAATGCCGCCACCCTCTTTTCCGACCTGTCCGGTTTTACGCGCATGGCCGAAAGCCTGGGGCAGACAGGGCCACGCGGCGCAGAGGAACTCAACCGCGCCTTGCTGATGACCTTCACCAGCCTGATCAACGCCATCCACGATGCCGGCGGCGCGGTCGCCCATTTTCACGGCGACGCCATGCTCGTCTACTTTGCCGACGACGACGGCCGTGCCGCCGCCCGCGCCCTGGCCTGCGCCGCCTTCATGCAGCGATTGATGCGCACCAACCTGTCCCAGGTAGCCATCCAACAACCGGGCCAGGAAACGGAAACCTTTGCCCTCAACATCAAAATTGGCGTCGGTTACGGCCGTTGCCTGCAAACCATCGTCGGCCAGCCAGAGGAGAGCCTGGAATTTGTGTTGGGCGGCACGGCCGTAGACGAAGCCGCCATCGCCCAACAACAAGCCCATAGCGGCGACGTGATCGCCAGCCAGTCCGTTCTGGCTCAGGCCGGGCTGCCCGTCACCGCCCCGTTCCGCACCCTGGCAGAAACCGCCCCCGTGCCCAACGCCCGCGAAGAACTGCACTGGCACGCCTACGATGCCGCCGCGTTACACCGGCTGCTCCACATCGCCCCTGCCTTCATCCCCGCCACCCTGGTGGAACGTTTGCAGCAGCAAACCACCCGCTTTGTGGCCGAACACCGCGCCGTCACCTCATGCTTTGTCCAGTTTGAAGGCATTGACCTGAACGCCGCCGACGCCGGGCAGAAATTACAAGCCTACTACGAATGGGCGCGGCAGGTAGTGGCTCGTTTTGGGCCGCGCAACGGCCGTGTCAACCGACTGCTCACCGGCGATAAAGGATGCCAGTTGCACATCCTCTTTGGCGCGCCCACCGCCCCCGACGCGCCCGAACAGGCCATCCGCTGCGCTTTAACCCTGCAACGGGAAAAACCAGCCTTCATCACCGGTCAACGGATTGGGCTGGCGGCCGGGCCGGTGTTTGCTACGGCCGTCGGCTCGCAAAACCGGCGCGAATACACAGCCATAGGCCCGGTCGTCAACCTCTCCACCCAACTGACCCTCCACTGCCCACCCGGTGGCATATTGGTGGATGAAAATACGGCCAACCGCGTCTGGGATCAATTTCAATTTGCCGCCTATGCACCGGCTACCCTGAAAGGGCAGACGACCACCATTACCACCTACCAGGTCAGGCAAGAACAGGCAGCGCCCACCCACGTTGCGGCCCGTTTTGCCCGCTGGCAGCAACCGCCGCCTGGCCGCGAAGCTGAACTGAAGCAACTACAGCAGCGGCTTGATGCGGCGTTGCATGGTCATGGCGGTTTGCTGGCGCTTTCCGGCCCTGTGGGCGGCGGCGTCCAGCCTTTGCTGGCGGCAGCCGTCCGCCGCTGGTTAGATGCCGGGGGGCGGGGCCTTTCGGGTGTCGGCCAGCCCCATCTGACCGACGCCCCGTTTGCCCCCTGGCAGGCCGTCTGGCGAGGCCTTTTCCAACTGACGGCCGAAATGTCACCGGCGGCGCAGGCGACTCGGGTGCGGCAACAAATCCGCGCCTGGTTACCCGGTTGGGCCGACGAGGCCCCGCTCTGGCTGGCCGCCATGGGCCTGCCCACTGCCAGCCATGAAACAGCCAGCGACACGGCCGTTGCCCCCGGTGTGCGGCAGTTGTGGCTCTTTACCCTCGTCCAGCGCTGCCTGGCACACGTGGCCCGGCAGCAGCCATTACTCATTTTGCTGGAAGATGTGCAGTGGGTGGACGAAGCCAGCCGGGAACTGGCAGCGGCGGTGGCTGCCCACGCAGCCGAACTACCACTGCTGCTGGTCATCACTTTTCGGCCAACGCCGCCTTTTCACTTCCCGGCGCTGCACCATCCAGACACGACCCACATTGCGCTGTCTGCCTGGTCGGTGGCGCAGGCGCGGGCGCTGGTGCAGCGGCGGCTGGGCGTCCACGACTTGCCCCTGCTGCTGGAGATGCGCCTGGGGTTGCGGGATCAATACGGCCGTGACGCTGACCAGGTTGACCCCCTCTTTTTGGAAGAGTCCCTGAAATTGATCCTGGCGGCCGATGTGCTGCAATTCAGCGACGACGGCCGTGTGCGGGTAGATGAGGCCCGGCTGGCCGAACTACCGATCCCTACCACCATCGCCGCCTTGCTGCAAACCCGGCTGGATGCCCTGTCGGCCGGCGCATACAGCCTGCTGCAAGTTGCCGCCGTCATTGGGTACGAATTTGAACTGGAACTGTTGACGGCCGTGACGCCCGGCCTGAGCCAGCCAGAAGCGCTCGGTTTCTTAAACGAACTGGTGGCCGCCGACCTGGTGCAAACGGTGATGGGTGGAGAACATCCTGTTTTTATGTTCCAGCACGCGCTGTTACAGGAAGTGGTGTACCGCAATTTGCCTTATGCCCGGCGGCAGGCGCTGCACCTGAGCATTGCCGAACGATTGGCCGCTGCCACGCCGAAAATGGCTGCCGCTGCACCAGCGGTGGCCGCTGCTGCGCCAACGGTGGCCGCCCACGCTACCTACCCGCTGCTGGCCCATCACTATGGGCAGGCAGAAGCACACGAGGCGGGGCTGCATTATGCCCTGGCAGCGGCCCAGAACGCCGCCTTGTTATATGCCAATCGGGCCGCTGCCGGCTTTTACCGGCAGGCCATTCACCACATCTGGGCGTTGGGCATTGAGGGGCGGGTGGAAACGGCCGTTTCCATTCTCACCGCGCAGGCCGAAGCCCATCTCCGGTTGGGTGAATTGGAAGAAGCGGCCAGAGCTGCGGCGACGGCGCTCAACATGACCGGCCAGCCAGAGTTATGGCCGGAATTACTCAACCTGCTGGCGGAAATTGGCCTGGCACAGGCGCGCTACCCGGAGGCGGCAGCATTGGTTGCCCAGGTCATGGTTCAGCCACAGGTGACGCCAGACACACGGGCGCGCGCCCATCAGCTTGCCGGGCAGGCTGCGGCCGCCTGGCAGCAATGGGCGCTGGCCGAAACACATTTGCATTCGGCCCGGACCATCCTGAAAGAAAATCGGCTGGCCCGACCGCTGCCGGAACTTCTGGCGGCGTTGGGGCTGGTGCGCGGCCAGCAAGGGGGTTTGCGCCGCGCCGCCGAATTGTGCCAACATGCGGTAGATGTGGCGCAGCAGTTGGCGCAGCCGCTGCCAACGGCGTTGGCGCTGCTGGCGCTGGCGCAGGTACGGCTGTGGCAGGGGCGGGCGGCGGAGGCGGTGAAAGCGGCGGCAGAAGGAGCAGAACTGGCCCTGGCTGCCTCGCCACGCCTGCTGGTACATTTGCTGCTGGCCCATGCCGAGGGGTTGTTGTATGACGGCCGTTACCCGGAAGCACAGGCTGACCTGCAATCGGCCGGTGATTTGCTGGTAGTGATGGATGATGATCTGGCGCGGCTACGGCTGTTTCTCTTGTGGGGCGGCGACTACTTTTCAGGGCTGGGCGATTGGGCGGCGGCGTTTGGCTGGCTGGAGAAGGCGCGGGCGCAACTGGCGGCGCTGCAAAAAACGGGCGGCACGGCCGTGCCGGAGTCGGTGGCATTACGGTTGGGGCTGGCGCGAATTGCCTGCCAGACGAAACAGTGGCCGCAGGCCCACACGTTGCTGGTGGCGGCTGCAAGCGAAGCAACGGCGCATGGCCTGACCTGGCAGCAGCCGGCGCTGGCCTATTGGCAGGGGCAGGTGCAGGCAGGGTTGGGCGATGGGGCGGCGGCGGTGCAGTGGTATCTGACGGGGGTGACGGCCGTCAGGCACGGTGGTTGCCCGGACGAGTTGCCTTTGCTGCTGCTGCGGCTGGGTCAACTGGCGCCCCCGGACGACGCCCGGCATTGGGAGTATCTGGAAGGGTGTGTAACGGCCGTGTCTGAGCGGGCGCGGCATCATGACAAAATGCTCTGTTTACAAGAGGCGGGGGGGCTGCTGCGGCAAGCGCCGGATGCCCGGCTGCGCCGCATAGGTGTTGTCATTCAGGAGGCGTATGGTTAGAATGTTGCCCATATTATCAGCAAGGGCATAGGCATTACATGTTTTAGGGGGTACTCATGTTCGAGACAAATAGTGCAAACAGTGGGGTGGTGTTACGGCCGTTGAGCGCCGGGCAATTATTCGATAGAGCCATTCGCCTCTATCGTAACCATTTCTTGACTTTCATCGGCATCATTGCCATTTCCCAGATTCCCATTACCGTTGCCAATGTCCTGTTATCGGTGCTTGCGCCCGCGCCTGATACTTCGGCGATGACCAGGGAAGTGTTTGGGGATTCAGCGTGGGTTGGGTTTTTGCAAATGACGCAGGCGGCCGGCACCAGTTCCACCTTTGGCTCGCTGGTAGTGAGCATCCTGAGTTGGGCATTGAGTTTGATTGGCGCAGCGGCGTTGACCCGGTTGGCGGTGGACGCCTATTTTGGCAATCCCGGTGGCATCCTCGATGGTTATCGCCGCCTGGGTGGCGGGTGGCGTTCATTGTTGGGTGCGGTCTTTCTGGCGATTGTCGTCAGCATGTTGTTGGGTTTGTGGATGTTTGTACCGTTGGTTGGCTGGTTTACCGGGCCTGGTTTGATCTTTTTTTACGCCCTGGTGGTAGTGCCGTTTATTACGCCGGTGGTGGTGGTGGAGCGCAAAAAGGCGTCCGATGGGTTGCCCCGCGCGCTGGAACTGGCGCAGCGCCGTTTCTGGTGGTTTATTGGGTTTATGTTGCTGCTGGGTCTATTTTCGCAGGTGATTGTGACCGGCCCGGCTTTGCTGCTGGCGGGTGGTGTATCGGCGTTGACGGGGGAGACGGTTAGCCCGATGACATCGGCCATTATTTTTCAGACAATCAATCTGCTGCTGCGGTTGATCTATTTGCCGATTCAACTGACCTGTGTGCTGCTGATTTATCTGGATGTGCGGGTGCGCAGCGAGGGGCTTGACCTGGCGCTGAAGGCGGCGGTGGATGAGGCGAACCCCGATAAAACGCCATCGCCGCTGGCGATTGTGGCCGATGCGCCGTATCCCAATATCGGCATGTTCCCCCGCCGCACGGATTTGAGCCAATACTTTTTGTTTACGCTGGCTGTGCTGGGCATCTATTTTGCATTGGTGATGGTGGGTGTGATGATAGGCGTCTTATTCAGTTCATTGTAGGCGTGTATGCTAAAGAGATGGTGGTTTTTATTGGGCTGGAGTGTGGTTTGCCTTGCCTGGCCGATCTCTCTTCATGCCCAGGGCGGGCCGATTCCCGTGGCCGATTACTGGCAGCGGTTGGCCGATTTGCGGGCGCTGGTGGGGGATCTGGCCGATGGTGAGCAGATTGACCGCCAGATATTGACCGGGGCGGCGGCCGAATTGGAGCAGATCACGGCCGTTACCCTGCCCAACGGCCGTACCCAACCCATCCAATCCACCCTCCTCATCCACGAATTGACCGTCGCCGAGCCAGACCCGGCGCGGATTCTCCAACTGCTCGATGTGTTGCTGGACGAACAGGCCGCCTGGCCGGAACCGGGCGTGCCATATGACACGGCCGTGTTAACCGCCATCCTCTCTCGTGACGAATTCAACTATGCGCCAGAGGCGGAAAACGTTTTGCAGCGCATGTGGCGTGACTTTAATCGCCAGCTTCAAGAACTGCTGGCCCGTTTTCTGGAAGCAACCGGCCTGGGTGGGGTGCTGCCCACCTTCCTCAATGTGTTTGGCGCGGTGGCGCTGGCGTTTGTCATCTACTACGCCCTGCGCGGGCTGATTGCCGACTTTAGCGCCAGTTCGCAGTTGGATGAGGATGGGTTGCACGGGGAGTTGTTGACGGCCGACCTGGCGCTGAAACGGGCCGAAGAACTCTCCACAGGCGGCGATTACCGCACGGCCGTGCGCTACCTCTACCTCTCCTCCCTGCTGCTGCTGGAAGAACGGGGGCTGCTGCGGTATGATCGCTCGCTGACCAACCGCGAATATCTGCGCACCCTCGCCCACCAGCCGCGTCTGGCGGCCGTGCTGCGCCAGGTGATTGATGTGTTTGACCGCGTCTGGTACGGCTTCCAACCCATCAGCAAAGAGAGTTACGAGGTCTATGCGCGGCAGGTTGATAGTTTGAAACAGCAGAAGGGAGTGGACGAATGAGACGCCTCTCCCGTGATTCCTGGCTGGCGCTGCTGTTGATTGTGTTGTTCACGGCCGTGACCGCTCTGGCTATCTTGCAAGAAACATTGGCCGCGCAGCAAGCGCCGCCATTAGCCAGCTTTTCCAGCCAGCCGAATGGGGCGCGGGCGCTGTGGCTCTATCTGGAGCGCATGGGTTTTGAAACGCGCAACCCCACGCAGGACAATTTTGCCATCGCTTCTGACTATGATGTGCTGTTGATGCTGGCCCCACAAACGGCCGTCACCCCCCCAGAATGGCGCGTCATTGAAGGGTGGGTGGAGCAGGGGGGCACACTCATCCTGACAGGTGATGACTTTTTCACTAATCAGGCGTTCGACCATTTTGGTTTTCGCCTCAGCTACAGCGGCGACGAGGCCACGCCGGTTGTTTTGCAGACGCCGCTGCTGACCGACCCGGCGCTGCCCGCCGACGCCGCCCTGACCACCATCTACACCTTGCAATCGGGCCGGGATGATGTGGTCACCCATTTTGCCACCGCAGACGGCCGTCCCGTTGTTGTTTCCTGGCCGCAGGGCGACGGCCGTATCCTGCTCAGCGCCAACCCGACCCCGTTTAGCAACGTGGGCTTGCAAGAGCCGGCCAACGCCGCCTGGGTGTTGGCGCTGCTGAACGCAGCCGGCGATCCTCACGTTATCTTTTTTGATGAATGGCATCATGGCGTGCGGGGGGCAACGGCGGCGGTGACGGCCGGTAACTGGTTGCAGCGCACACCGGGCGGGCGGGCGCTGCTCTATGTGGCGCTGGTGTTGTTTGTGGGTTTGCTGCTGCAAGGGCGCATCTTTGGCCGCCCGCTGCCCATGCCGCAAACGCTGACGCGCCGTGCCCCGCTGGAATACATTTCCGGCATTGCCAATCTCAGCCGCCGCGCCGGGCACCGCACGGCCGTGCTGCAAGATTATCATTTGCGCCTCAAGCGGGAATTGGGTTTCCGCTACCGGCTGAATCCCACGCTGCCGGATGCGGAGTTTGTGGCCCGGTTGGTGGAATTGGACACGGCCGTTGACCCCCAAGAACTGCTCACCTTGCTGCACCAACTGCAAACCGCCCGCAGCGAGCATGAGATGGTGCAGGCGGCGGCCGCGGCGGCCAGCTTTAACCTCCCGGAGCTTTAGAAGCTCCGGGAGGTTTGGCTATACTTTTTAGAGAATATCGTCGGGTGACTTTTCGTTGGATGGCATGGCCCACAAACTCCCCACGATCACGATGCCCCCCACCGGAACCAGCAGGAACAACTGCCACCAACCGCTGTAGCCGGCATCGTTTAGGCGGCGTGTGCCCGCCGCCAGCCAGGGCAGCAGCAGCACAATCAGCACCGCCCCGCCCAGCGCCTCACTCAAATAGCTGAACGCGGAGACGAGCAGCAGGAGGAACAGGGTGAACCACCAGAACTCGGCGCGGGAAGCACGGCCGTGAAACGTGCCAGATTTAATGAGGCAGGTGCGTATTGCCTGAAAGAACGTCATGCTGTCGCCTTCCAGGCCGCTGTCTTCGTCGTGGACATCGGATTTGAACGTGTCTGTCATTTTTGTGTTTAACTCCTTGCCGAATAATGAGACGGCTTCTCGAAATGATGTAACCCAGTTTTGTGAAGCGGGTCCGTCTTCATTTTTAGCCATTTCCCCGTTGCCCACAACTGTGGAATTCCCCAGTTTTAGCACCAGTTCCACGCGGGAACCTACTTCAAACTTGTCGTAAACGTTCTTCAGGTGAAATTCAACGGTGCGCTCCGAAATATGCAGGGCCGCCGCCATTTGTTTGTTACTTTTCCCTTCCAGCAGGAGGTTAACTACCTCCCGTTCACGGCCGCTCAGGTTGTCCAATTGTGTCATGGTGCTGTTCCTTATCTACCAGGGTGAGTTGTTTCCCGTATTCTACCGCAATCCGTGATGTGTGATGCGTGATGCGTGACCCGTAACCGGTAATCGGTAAACCGTTCACCCATGACCGATTACCGTTCACCGATTACCTTTTCCACTTGCTCCCCTCTCCCCCTCAGCTATACTCCCCCGCATATGAACCCAACAGCCCTCCAACCCATCGCCCAAAGATTGCGCCAGGAAGCGGACAAAGTCCTGGTTGGCCTGGAAGAACCCTTCGAACTGCTCACCATTGCCCTGCTCACCGGCGGCCACGTCCTGCTGGAAGGCGTCCCCGGCACGGCCAAAACGCTCATGGCCAAAACGCTGGCCCATCTGGTGCAGGCCCAATTCACCCGCATCCAATTTACCCCCGACCTCATGCCCTCAGACATCCTGGGCACCAGCGTCTTCGACATCACCAGCGGCCAATTCTTCCTTAAAAAAGGCCCCATCTTCACCCAAATCCTGCTCGCCGACGAAATCAACCGTGCCCCCGCCAAAACCCAATCCGCCTTGCTGGAAGCCATGGAAGAGCGGCAAATCAACCTGGAAGGCGAACGCCACCTGCTGCCGCCCCCCTTCATGGTCATCGCCACCCAAAACCCCATCGAATACGAAGGCACCTACCCCCTGCCCGAAGCGCAGCTAGACCGCTTCCTCTTCAAAATCCTCACCCCCTACGGCACGCTGGACAACGACATTGAAGTGCTGCGCCGCTATCATCACGGCTTTGACGCCCACGACCTGGCCGCCGCCGGGTTGCAAGTGACCCTGCCTGCCGCCGATATTGTCACCGCCCGCCAGGCCATTAACCAGGTGGTGGTGGAAGAGGGCATCCTGGCCTACATCGCCCAGGTCGCCGCCGCCTCCCGCCAGTCGCCCGACCTGACGTTGGGGGCCAGCACCCGCGCCGCCACCCACGTACTGCTGGCCGCCAAGACCTACGCCGCCCTACAAGGGCGCGATTACGTCACCCCCGATGATGTGAAATACGTCACCATCCCCGTCTACCGCCACCGCATCCTGCTCAAACCGGAAGCGGAAATCGAAGGGCTAAATCCCGACGCCGTCGTGCGCCGCCTGTTAAGGCAGGTGGAGGTGCCGCGGTAGGCCCCTGGCTCTGGCCGGTCTCTGACCGAGCCGGGTGGCGCGGTCAGAGACCGGCCACAGCATTACCACTATGCACATCACCAATCGTGGCCTCCTCATGCTTCTCCTGGCTGCGCCCATCATCGCGGCGGGAACGTGGGCGCCGCTGCTGCAATGGGTCGGGCTGGCCTACATCGTCCTGCTGCTGCTGCTGCTGGCGCTGGATTGGCGGCTGGCGCAGCCGCTCACACACCGTTTTGAACTGCGCCGCGACCATGATGACAAACTGAGCCTGGGCGCAGAGAACCCCATCACGCTGACGGTGCGCAACCGCAGCCCGCGCCCGGTGGACATTGCTGCACGGGATGAGCCGCCGGATGAATTTGGCGTGGATGTGCGGGTGGTCTACGGCCGTGTCCCCTCCCGTCAGCAATGGCAAACCACCTACCATGTCCATCCCCTGCGGCGCGGCGATTACACCTTTGGCAAGCTGAACCTGCGCTGGCCCGGCCCGCTGGGCCTCGTCATGCGCCAGGGCCGCGCCGACCTGGACGAAGCCGTCAAGGTCTACCCCAACCTGCTCGACGTGCGCCGCTATGACCTGCTGCTGCGGCGCAACCGGCTGCAAGAACTCGGCCTGCGCAGCACCCGCCAGTTCGGCGAAGGCACCGAATTTGAACGCCTGCGCGAATATCTGCCCGACGATGAATACCGTCGTATTGATTGGAAAGCCACCGCCCGCCGCCACCGCCCCGTCACCGTCGAATACCAGACCGAACGCAGCCAAAACGTCATCGCCCTGTTGGATGTGGGCCGTCTGATGCAAAGCCCCGTGGCCCACATGGCCAAGCTGGATTACGTCATCAACGCCGTCTTGCTGCTCGGTTACGTTGCCAGCGGCAAGGGGGACAAAGTGGGCATGATGAGTTTTGCCCAGGATGTGCGCCATTACCTGACCCCCCGGCAGGGGCGCGGCCAGTTTTACCGCATGTTGGAACTGCTCTACGCCGTGGAAGCAGAGCCGGTGGAGCCGGATTACGGCCGTGCCCTCAGCTACCTGGCAACCAAACAACGCAAGCGTTCGCTGATTGTCATCTTCACCGATTTGAGCGGCGGGGTGAGCATGGACGCGCTCGTCTCCCATGTGTCGGTGCTGGCGCGGCGCAGCCTGCCGCTGGTGGTGACGATTAGTGACCCGGATGTGGTGCAGGCGGCCCGGCAACGGCCGTTTGACTCCCAAACCGTCTACCAACGCGCCGCCGCCGCCCAACTGCTGGACGAACGCAAAGTGGCGTTGGACACCTTGCGCCATCGCGGCGTGTTGACGCTGGATGTGCCCGCCAACCAGCTTTCCATCGCCGTCATCAACCGCTATCTGGAACTCAAAGCCAAAACAATGCTGTAGGTAGATCAGACCTGACAGGTTTCAAAAAACCTGTCAGGTCTCTACCTATTTATTGCGCCGCACCTGCACGATTAAGGTGCCGGCGACGACGGCCGTCAGCCCCAACAGTTCACGGCCGTCCAGCGTCTCCCCCAAAAATAGCACCGCCAACAGCGCAATCTGCACCGTCATGGTGTTGTTGATGACGGTGGATTCCATCGCCGAAAGGGTGCGCAGGGTGTGGTTCCACAGGGTGAAGGCCACGGCCGTGTTCACCACCGCCAGCCAGATGATGATGGCCCAGCTTTGCCACCGCAGCACCGGGATGCCGTGACTGGCAAAACCCGCCGCCAGCAAAATCAGCGCCCCCACGCCCATGCTGATGACGGTGACGGTTAACGGCCGTAACGCCCCGCCCCGGTTCACATGCCGCCCCAACACTGCCGCTACCGAATTGGACAACATGCCCACCAGCGCGGCCAACAGGCCGATGAACTGCGCTTCGGCCAGGCCAAAGGGGTAAAAATAAAGCACCGCCCCGGCCAGCGCCAGCAGCATACCCGCCCACTGCGCCCCATTCGGCCGTTCGCCTAAGGTGACAATACCGAGGACGGCCACGGCAACGGCCGTGAAGCTCCAGATCAAGGTCACGCTTACCGCCGGAGCGTAATCCAGGGCCACAAACTGCGCTCCCTGGGTGATGGCGTAAAAGACGACGCCCAACAAGATCAGGCGCAGCCAATCCGTTTTGGTGAGGGTGGTGAGGGCTGGGGGGAGAGGGGACGGCCGTTGTCCCTCCACCGGCCCCACCGGCTGCCGCCACAAAAATGGCAGCAGTACCAGGAAAGCCAGCATATAGCGCAGCCCGGCAAAGGTCAGCGGCGGAATCTCTTCCAGCCCAAACTTGATCAGCACCCAGGACGTTGACCAGAGAAAGGTGACAAACAGCGCTTGCAGCGCCGCCCGCACGTGGGGGGAATTCTTAAACAAGGTGCATGACCATTTTAATAATCCCGGCGGTTGAAACCGCGGCTACAGAAAGCAAAGTCGGCCTGCGCCGACTGTTGCCAGACCGCGAAGGCGGTCTTTGCTTTGTGCAGCCGCGAATTTATTCGCCAGGCTCATTACGACCCGCCAGCAGCAGATAAGCATACAACACAATGCCCGTGCCAATGCCTACCGCCCACTTGACGGCAACGGGGATGTTTTCGTTGGGGGAGATGAACCCCTCGATGATCCCGGCGATGACCAGCAAGGGAATGCAGCCGCCAATCAGGACGACGGCGCGGCGGGCGGCCTGGGTCAGGGCGTCGCGGCGGCGGTGCAGGCCGGGGTGCATGATGGCCCAACCCATCATCAGCCCGGAAGCCCCGGCGATGTAGATGGTGGTCAGTTCAATGACGCCATGCCCGATGACAAAGGTCCACAGTTCAAAACCCACGTCGTAATGAGCGGTGACGCCGGTGATGGCCCCCAGCAGCAGCCCGTTAAACAGCAGCACGTAAATGGTGAGCAGCCCGGCCGTCAGCCCCCCGGCAAAAGCGAGCACGGCGACGCGGATGTTGTTGGTCATAATGAAGGTAGAGGTATACGGCCGTTCGCCCACCGGAATATCCACCCACAACTCTTGCTCTTCAATCATGGGAATGAGGGCTTGCACGGCCGTTGGCAGCAGCCAGTTTGCCGACTCCACACGCCAGTTCAACCACAGCCCGGCCAGTAAAGCGGGGACGAGCAAGAGGAGGACGGCCGTGAGTTGAAACGGCCATGTCTCCCGGAACATGCGTGGGAACGTCACCCGCACAAAGCGGGTGATTTTGTGCAGCGCCAGCGGTTCACTGCGGTAAATGATGGCATGGCCCCGCGCCACCAATTGATTCAAATATGTTGTCACCTGATGGCGCGGGAATTCCCGCTGCGCCAGCGCCAGATCAGACGTTACCGCCCGGTACAATTGCCCCATCTGTTTTACTTCGTCCGGGGACAACTGGCCGATATTGGCCTGGCTGCGGTCGAGCAAGCTGGACAACCGCTGCCAATCGGCGCGGCGGGATTGGTAGAATTGTTCGGCATTCATGGGGCAATTATACACAGGTTGCAGATGGCAGGTGATTGCTCGCAACCTGCAACTTACAACCTGCAACCGACAACGATAGGTTGTACAATTGCCGCATGAGTAGTTTACCTGACGAATTTCTCCACATTGATACACCGGAAAACGTGATGTTTGGCTACGAGGTGGTGGGTATCGGCTCCCGTTTTATGGCGGCGTTGATTGATTCACTGCTCATCATCATCCTGGAATTGGTGGCTTTGTTTGGAATGCAACTTTTATTCAGAATTCTTTCCGAAGAGATCGGAAATGTTTTTCTCGCCATCTATCTCTTGCTGGCGTTTGCCATTCTGGGTGGGTATTACACTTTGTTTGAGATGCGCTGGAATGGCAGCAGCCCCGGCAAACGGGCCGTGAAACTGCGCGTCATCCGGCGCGACGGCACGCCGATTACCCTCAGCGAATCCATCATTCGCAATCTGGTGCGGCTGGTGGATTTTTTGCCGTTTGCCTATGGCCTGGGCGTCATCACCATGTTTGCAGATGGGCAGGCACGGCGGTTGGGCGACCTGGCGGCGGGTACACTGGTGGTGCGGGAGCAGGTGGAGGTTACACTGGCGGCGCTGGACAAAAGCAGCCGGATGGTGCAATCACGGCCGTCGCTGCGCGCCTCTGGTGAAGTGGAAAGCCTGGCCGAACAATGGCCCGTAGACCGGCTGAGTAGTGAAGATGTGCAACTGATTATGGAATTTCTGGAGCGTCAGAAAAGTATTGGCGACCCCACTACCCTGGCTAACCAGATTCTCAAACGCACGTTGAGCAAAATGGGAATGGCGGAAGAACGGGTACGGCCGTCGCAAGCCATCTACGTCCTCGATAAATTGGTGCGCCTATACTACGAGTCGTCGTCCGAATAATCAGTAGATCGAAAAGAGGGGAGTGGGCATCCTCAGATGCCCACCGGTTCGCATCTGAGGATGCGAACTCTGCTTCGATATACTGATAATACGTGAAGCTTTTCGTGAGGTTATCAACGACGGTGCAGGTAACGGCCGTAACCCGCCGCCACCTGTAATTCCCCATCCGCAACCACTACCTGCCCCCGAATAATAGTCGTCTGTACCCGCCCCGGCAGCGCCAGCCCCTCATACGGCGTCCACCCGGCTGTCTCGTGCAGTGATTCGGCCGTCACCGTCCAGGGCGCATCCGGGTCAAAAATCACCACATCAGCATCATACCCTGGCGCGATGTGTCCCTTCGTTGCCAGTCCCATCAGCCGCGCCGGGGTGGTGCAGCATACATCCACCCACTGCGGCAGCGTCAGCAACCCCCGCGCCACGCCGCCACCATACAAAGCCGCCAGCCGCATTTCAATGGAAGGCACACCGCCCGGAATCTGGCGGAAATCGGCCAGCCCTGTTGTTTTCTCCGCCGCCGTAAAGGGACAGTGGTCGGTGGTGATCACCTGCAACTCGCCGCGCTGCACGGCCGTCCACAATGCCACCTGCTCAAATTCCTCCCGAATCGGCGGCGCGCACACCGGCAGCGCCCCCGCTACCCCTGGCCGGTCATACACCGCCTGCGTCAGAAACAGATAGTGTGGGCACGTCTCGCCTGTCACCGGCAGCCCGCGCGCCCGCGCTGCGGCAATGCGCGCCGCCGCTGCCCCACACGAGACGTGGAAAATGTGCAGCGGCGTGCCCACAAACGCGGCAATGTCAATGACACGCCCCGTCGCTTCCGCTTCAAACAGGGCCGGGCGGCTGCGCGGATGCCAATGGGGGGTGGTACGGCCGTTGGCCACATTCTCCGCCACCAACGCCTGAATCACGTCCCAATTTTCGGCATGAACCACCGGGAAACCGTTGACGGCGTGTACGGCCGTGAGCGCCTTTAGCAACTGCCCATCATTCAGCCGATGCCCATACGCCATATACAGCTTGAACGACGTGCAGCCCGCCGCAAATGCCGCCGGAATTTGATCCAATTTGGCAATATCATCCGGCGTTATCGTCATGTGCAGCCCATAATCTACCACCACCTGTGGGTCGGCCAGCGACCGGCGGGCAGCAATGGCGTCCACCATTGTCTGCTCTGGTGCGGTCTCTACAAAGTCAATGATGCTGGTGGTTCCCCCAAACGCCGCCGCCACTGTACCACTGGAAAAATCATCGGTGGAAACAAAACGGCCGATGGGCATTTGCAGGTGTACGTGCATGTCCACCGCGCCGGGCAGCACCAGTTTGCCCGCCGCGTCAATCTCCCGCCGCCCGTGCAGCCCCCGCCCCACAGCCACAATCGTGTCGCCGTTTATGGCAACGTCGGCGGGGAAAGAGGTCACGGCCGTGACCACCTCCCCATTCTTGATTACCAGGTCATACTTCATAAAAAGGAGATTGGAGATTAGAGACTGGAGATTGGCTCAATACCAATCTCTAATCTCCAATCTCCAATGATTCTTAATGCCGTTCATCAGCGTTACCACCGCGTCACTAACGCATTAAATAGTAAATCGCTACCACCACGCCAATAATCACTACCACCCGGCGCAAACTGGCCGGTTGAATGCGGCTGGCTAACCGGCCGCCCAACACACCGCCGAACAAGGCCCCCACCGCCATTACCGCCGCCGCCGCCCACACCACCTGCCCCGAAAACAGAAAAAAGAGCGCGGCCGTGATGTTGATGGCAAAGGAAATGGCCTGTTTCAGCGCGTTCAAACGGGTCAGGTTATCGTCCAGAAAAAGCCCCAATACCGCCAGCACCATCACGCTCACCCCTGCGCCAAAATAACCGCCGTATATAGCTGCCAGACCCACCGGTAAGATGACGGCCGTTTCGCTGGCAGCGGCCATGCCCTTTTGCTCGCGGCGTCGCACCAGCCAGGCGCGCAGCCGTTCCTGCACTGCCAGCAGCCCCGAAGCCAGCAAAATCAGAAATGGCACCAATTCCTGGAATACCCGCTCCTCCGTCCGCAGCAGCAAAATCGCCCCCACAATACCGCCCACCACGCCAGCCGGCAGCGTCAGCCACAGCCGCCGCCGCTGCCCGCGCAAATCTTTGGCCTGCCCCATGGTCGCCCCCAGATAACCGGGCGACAGCGCCACCGTATTGGTGATGTTGGCGCTGATGGGCGGCACGCCCACCGCTACCAGCACGGGAAAGGTGATGAGTGTGCCGCCACCGGCCAGGGCATTCACTGCCCCGGCGGCCACCGCCGCTAACGCTATCAGGATAAACTCCACGCCGCTGATCATGTGTGCATTATCATCCTTTGTCAGAGATATGCAATTGTAGCCGTTGCTGTGGGGGGAGGGAAATGGGGGATTGGCGGTGGGGACACCGCGAGATTGGGAGATTGCGAGATTATCAGTCTCTTAATCTCCCAATCTCTCAATCTCATGCAGCCGGGTCAGGACACGGCCGTAGCCGTCAACACTTCTTCCAGACTGCCGATTAACTCTTCAAACGAGGCCGGTTTGCACAAATACTTGTTGGCCCCGGCGGCCAGCCCTTCGGCGACCGCCTCGCGTTGCGTTTTGCCACTGAGCATGACAATGGGGAGTACGGCCGTTGCCGGATTCGCTCGCAGCGTCTTACACACCGTAATGCCATCCATCTCCGGCATCATCACATCCAGAATCACCGCATCCGGCGGCTCTTCATCAATCATATCTAACGCTTCTTCGCCATCTCTGGCTTCCTGCACGGCATAGCCGCCAATCTCCAACATCTGCCGGATCAGGTCACGCAGCGCCGGTTCATCATCTACCACCAAAATCGTGAATGTCACTTTTTGCTCCTCGTTTGGCGAATAGCACTTAAACTGCCAGGCTTTACCAACTAATAAGAATGATTCAATGGTCGCTATTATGGCATAAAGAAAGCGTGAAGGACAGTAGGAAATAACTCTTGCTGTGGGCATTGCGCTGCGCGGCGCGATGCCCGCAGCAAACTCAAGCATAAACCGGCTCAAACCGGGCAGCGGAAGCCCGCAGTGCTTCGGCGCGGTCTGTATTTTCCCAGGGGGCGTCAATATCGTGGCGACCAAAGTGGCCGTATGCGGCCGTCGCCTGGTAAATGGGGCGGCGCAAGTCCAGGTCACGAATAATGGCGCCAGGGCGCAAATCGAAATTCTCTTCGATGATTTGCACCAGTTGTTCGGAAGTGAACTGGCTGGTGCCGAAGGTTTCCACGTTGATGCTCAACGGGCGAGCCACGCCGATGGCGTAGGCCACCTGCACTTCACAGCGCTCGGCCAGGCCGGCGGCGACCAGATTTTTGGCTACCCAACGCGCGGCGTAAGCGGCGCTGCGGTCTACTTTGGTGCAGTCCTTTCCGCTGAACGCGCCGCCGCCGTGCCGCCCCATGCCGCCATAGGTGTCCACAATGATTTTGCGCCCGGTCAAACCGGCGTCGCCCATTGGCCCGCCGACCACAAAACGGCCGGTGGGGTTCACAAAAATGCGCAGGTTATCGTCTATCAGGTCGGCGGGGATGACGGGCAGGATGACGTGCTGGATGATGCCCTGACGAATGGTCTCATTATCAACGTCGGGGGCGTGTTGCGTGCTGACGAGCACGGTGGTGACGCGGCGCGGTTTGCCGTAGCTGTATTCCACCGTCACCTGCGCTTTGCCATCGGGACGCACCCAGGGCAGCGTGCCATCGCGGCGTACCTCGCTCAAGCGGCGGGTCAGGTTGTGGGCCAGATGAATGGGCAGGGGCATCAGGGCTTCGGTTTCATTGCAGGCGAAGCCAAACATCATGCCCTGGTCGCCGGCGCCCAACGCTTCAATTTCGGCGTCCTGGTTGCCATTTTGGTAGCGATATTCCAGGGCTTTGTCTACGCCCTGGGCGATGTCGGCGCTTTGGGCGGCGATGGCGACTTGCACGGCGCAGGTGTTACCGTCGAACCCTTTGTCGCTGCTGTCGAAGCCGATGTCATTGACAACCTGACGCACCAGTTTGTCAAAGTTGACATTGGCCGAGGTCGTAATTTCGCCGAGGAGCAGGACAAAGCCGGTTTTGACGGCCGTTTCGCAAGCCACCCGCGCATAGGGGTCCTGGGCCAGAATGGCGTCCAATACGGCGTCGCTAATCTGGTCACACATTTTGTCCGGGTGCCCTTCTGTCACCGATTCGGACGTAAACAGCAAACTGGGTGCTGTCATAAAATTGAGCATTTGGTTTATACCTCCAAAGTGAATATGTGGTTGGAGATTAGAGATTGGAGATCGGTAGTTGTGACTCTCCAATCTCTAACCTCCATTTACCAATAAAAAAGCCTCCTGGCTGCACAAGAGGCTTTTACTGACTTTCCAGTTTCCGCTTATCGTTCAGCCATGGCTGCCGGAATTAGCACCTTTCCCTGGTTCGGGGGTTGCTGCAGTTTCATCGGGCCGGTCCCTCCACTGCTCTGGATAAGATTGTGAAATTGACAAACAAGTGTCAAAAAGCTGTGGCGAGTATAGCGGATGACGCCGGTTTGTCAAACAGAAATCAGCGTAACCCAGGGCAATCGCATATTCCTCAATGCGCCAGATAAATCTGCACCAACAGAGGGCAAAGTCGGCCTTCGCCGACTGAAACCCAGCCCACGAAGGTGGGCTTTGCCTTTTGTAGCCGCGATTTTAATCGCCGGGAATTGAGTATGCGATTGCCCTGTGCCCGGCGCCACTCACATTATTCCCATTTTTCCGGTGGTTCGTGCATGCCCAGAATGTGGTAGCCGGCGTCTACGTAGATGATTTCACCGGTGACACCGCTGCTGAGGTCGCTGCATAACCAGAGGGCGGTCTGGCCGACTTCAATCTGGTCTACGTTGCGGCGCAGGGGGGCGCGCTCTTCGGTGTACCGCAACATTTTGCGGAATCCGGCAATGCCGGAGGCGGAGAGGGTTTTGATCGGCCCGGCGGAGATGGCGTTGACGCGGATGTTCTGTGGGCCGAGGTCGGCGGCCAGGTAGCGGGTGCTGGCTTCCAGCGCCGCTTTGGCCACACCCATGACGTTGTAGTGGGGGATGACCTTTTCCGCGCCGTAGTAGGTGAGGCAAAGGACGCTGCCGCCATTGGTCATCAGCGGCGCGGCGGCACGGGTGAGAGAGACCAGACTGTAGACGCTGACGTCCATGGCCAGGCGGAAACCGTCGCGGCTGGTGTCTACAAAACGGCCGTCCAAATCCTCTCGTTTGGCGTGGGCAATGGCGTGTACCAGGATGTCCAGGCTGCCAAAATGGTCGCCCACTTTTTGAAAGGTGCTTTCAATCTGGGCGTCGTCTTCGATATTACATTCTTCCACAAATTCGACGCCGAGTTGTTCGGCCAACGGCCGTACCCGTTTCTCTAACTGCTCAAACCCATAACTAAACGCCAACTGCGCCCCATGTTCATGCAGCGCCTGGGCAATGCCCCAGGCGATGGAGTTTTTGTTGGCAATGCCAAAAATGAGTGCTTTTTTGCCTTCGAGTAGTTTCATGTTTTCTCCGGGAGAGATTGGAGATTAGAGATTGGGAGATTTTTCTATCTCCAATCTCCGATCTCCAATCACATATGTTCATTTTTTAGATACATAAACATTGCCCTTGATCCAATATCGCCAGGGCATGGACAACCAGGGTTCGGGCGTCTGGCCCAGGCCGATGCGGGGGCCGGTGCAGATGTCGGTGGGGTCTACGGCCGTGTCCACTTCAATCCATATAACCCCATCCGGATCACACAGGTTTGCCCCGTTGAGGGATTGGTCAATGGCCAGGGCCTGGGCCAGTTTGGCGGGGCCGTTGGTCAGGTCGGTTAACGGCCCGAAGCCGCTTCGGGTTCGCCGTGCGCCCCGCTGCTGCTGCATCCATTCTACCCCATCCACCGGCTGTAAGGCGCGAATCAGCACCGCGTTCGCCTGCCCGGTCTGCCCGGTGACGACGTTGAACATCCAGTGCATCCCATAGGTGAAATAGACATAGGCATGACCGGCGGGGCCAAACATCACGGCAGTGCGCGGCGTGGGTCGGCCTTTGTTGGCGCGGTCGCCATGACAGGCCAGGTCGGGGGCGTCGCCATCGCAATACGCTTCCGTTTCCACGATGAGGCCGCTGACGGTACGGCCGTCTACCACCCGTACCAGCTTTTGCCCTAATAATGCCCGCGCCACTTCCTGCGCCGGGCGGGCGTATGCCGACCAATTCCACTTCTTGTTCATAATCGTTACCAACAGGGCAGATAAATCTGCACCCACAAGAGGCAAAGTCGGCCTGCGCCGACTATTTGCCAGACCAGACCGCGCAGGTGGTCTTTGCCTTGTGTAGCCGCGAATTTATTCGCCGGATCTCAATCACGGTACCAGGAGGCCAGGTAAGACCAGTTTGTCCTCTACGGCCGTGCCATTCACATCCAGCACCGGCAGGCGACGGCCGTCGGCCAGCAAGTACCAGCCCACCAGCAGCCGATAATCACCGGAGGGCATGTCGCCGCTGAGGGGGATGGTGTAGGAATCGCGGATGGTTTCGCCGGGCTGCCAGCCGCTAGTGGGGCGGGTGCCCTGCACCGGCCAGCTATCCACCTGCCCTACAATCCGGTCTTGCGCATCCACCACTTGCAGGAACAGGGTGTAATCGTTTGTCATGTTTGCCAGCGCCAGCCAGTTAAACTGCACATCCAATGTGCCGCCCGGAGACAGGTTGGGGCCGCCGGTGGTCACAGCCAACAGGGCGATCTGGTCGGCGTAGTTCACGGCCGTTTCCGGCAAGGCCACGCCGCTAATCTCCACCTGCCCCAACACACAGCCGGTGCGGGCCGGGGACATCCAACCACAATAAGCGGCGGGGGAGGGGCAACGGCCGTTGGCGCAATCTGGTTCATTCGCCGCCTCATAACGGGCCACAATGTCATACAAACCGGGCGGCAGGTCGGAATCCAGATTCTCATGCCAGAGGTGGGCGGGCGGAACGGGCGGTGGCGCGGTAAATTCGGCCATTTGCCCGACAGGCTGACCGGCGGGTTGTAGGCGGAATTGCAGACCCGGATTATCCGCGCCAAAGCCCGTCAGCAGCAGCGGCAGCCTGGTCTGGGGCCGAACTTTGGCCGGGAAGGACGCACCGTCCAGGAGGTACGCGCCAATCTGGGCGCGCAGTTGCCGGTCAGGTGCGGGTGGATAGTTATCCGCGGCGGCAGCCGACACGGTGGCGACATCCTGCCAGAGCAGGTCGCCGACCGGGGTAAAGGGGGGGGCGATGGCGACTTGATAGGTGAAGATGGTATCTTGTGTGACGATAGGGCGGGGCAGCAGGTGATAGTCGGGCACAATTTCGCCGGGACGCCAGGCGTTGGTGGGGTAGAAGTTGTTGGCGGGATGTTGGCTGTGGGGGGCACGGCCGTCCCCTTCACCGCCGACCACCCGCACGTAAACATGCAGCACCTCGTCTATCGGTTCAGTCGCCTGCCAGTAAAGGGTCACGGCCGTGCTGCCCGTATCTACGGCGGCGATTGGTTCCAGGGAGTAGGCGAGGAGGGAGATTGGGAGATTGACGGTGGGGACACCGCGAGATTGGGAGATTGGCGGTGGGGACACCGCGAGATTGGGTAATTGGGTAATTGGGTAATTAGGTAATTGGGTGATTGGGTGATTGGCGACTTCGGTGAGGGGGCCGAGGGAGCGCAGGTGGTAGCTGCCTTGCAGACCGGGCAGGTAACGGGCCAGGTAGACGGGTTGGTTTTGAGCCAGACGGCCGTCTACCTGGGCACGGTAGGCAGCTTCATCCGGCCAGACGGAGATGTCCAGGTCGGGGCGCAGCCCTTCGGCCACCTGCAAATAGAGCAGGGGGGCAATTTTTTCGCTGTCCGCCAGGATGGCCGCACCTTCAGCCAGGGGCAGCGCCAACACGGCCCGCCCCCACTGTTCCAACGGGTTGGGGTTGGATTGGTCATTGCTCGTCCAATGGTCTATGGCCATCGTTAACGCCGGGATGAGGGCAAAGGTGAGGGCTAACGGCCGTATGTCTGGCCAATGTAAACGATCTGCCAGATGTTGCACCAGCGCCAGCCCGACCCATAACCCCACCGCCCACCAGATACCCACGACCAGTTGCGCCGGGAGGACAAAAACGGCCAGGTCGGGCACGTAGTAGTTGAGGGCGTAGAAGGTGTAACCGAACCAGGTGAGCAGCAGGACGACGGCCGTTTGCCATTGTCGCCACATCATCACCACCAGCCCCAGCACGGCCAATGCCAGACCCCACCAGCCCCAATTTTCCAAAAACAGGCGGCCCACAATCTGGTAACGCACAGGGTCATCCAGCCAGGCGCGCAGTTGCAGCGCCCCTTGAAAACGACCGCCGATGACCCAATCTACAAAACGGGTCAGCCCCATCGCTTCGCCGGTGACGGCCTGCCAGCGCAGGGGCAGGTAGGCATAGAGGAGGAGAGGCAGGAGGAAGATGACGGCCGTTTTGAGCCAGAAGCGGTAATTGGTGATCGGTAATCGGTAGTCGGTAGTCGGCGATGCGTGAAGGGAGGGGCGGAGGGTGAAGAGGATGGTGAGCAGGGCGGGGGGGAGCAGGAAGAGGGTGGTGATGTGGTTAGTCATGCCCAGGCCGAGGGTGAAGGCGAGGAGGTAGACAAGGTGACAGGGTGACAAGGTGAGGGGGTGAGGGGGTGAGGGGGAAGGCGATGACCAATGACCAGTGACCAATGACCAATCTCCAATCTCCAATCTCCAATCTCCAATCACAGCCATCAAATACAACGCCACCATCACAATCAGCGCGTGCAGGGCGTAGACTTCGGCGATGATGGCCTGGCTCCAGAAGGTAAGGCCGAGGCCGGTGATAGTCGCGCCCAGGATGGCGGGCAGGGGGTGGCGCAGCAGCCGGTTTAGCAGCAAATAGAGCATACTCATGGCGGCCAGGGCGTAGATGGCCGACGCCAGATTGAGCCGCCAGGCGAGTGTGCCCACCGGCAGCAGGGTAAACAATTTGCCCAACAGCAAATAGAGCGGGTAGCCGGTGGGGTGGGCAATGCCTAGTTGGGGGGTGACGACCTGGAATTCAAAGGTATCGGCCGCGCCGACGCTGGTGGACATGGTGAGCAAATAGATTGGCAGCAGCGCTGCCATGACTAATAACCAGCCGCCCCATTTATTCAATCTGTGTTTATCCGCGTTTATCTGCGTCCACACCAACACGGCCGTCAACCACACACTGGCCGCAAAAATCAACCGGCTACCTGCCAGGTCTACGGCGGGGTCAAACAGCCAGAGCAGGTTGAGCAGCAGCGGGCTGAAGGCGAGGGGGGGTAGTGGCCTGGCCCATTTGAGCCAGACCAGCCAGACGGCATAGGCGGTGAGGGTGGCAACGGGGAGGGCGACAAACGGCCGTGCCAGCCACAATAGCCGCGGAAAGAAGCCCTCATACAGCAACCGGCTGAGGGCTAACCCGGCCACAAATGCCAGAAAAAAGAGAGTGAACTGGCCTGCATACAGAGCGAACCGACCATCGTGGGTTGTGGGCGCATGGTGAACAGCCATAGACCGCCAATTGTATACAGGTGCGACGCACTTCCCAAGTGCGTCGCACCTGTATACAATTGCAGAGAGACTCGTGTAAGGAAATAGCCCATGAAATTATTGACGATAGGACGCATTGGTCTTGGTAGATGGGGGTGGTTGACTGTGTTGGTGATGTTAGCGGCCTGCCAGGGTGGGGGCACGGCCGTAGAGCAGCCAGCCTTGTCGCCCTTACTTTCGGTGGCGGAGATGAACGCACCGCCTGCGCCACGTGCCGATGGCTTGCCGGCGCCGCCGGATAACCTGGTGGTATTGTGGAATGAGGTGCTGCTGGCGGCTGTGCGCAATGGGGCACCCCGGCCCACGGTGACGGCGCGGGCGTTGTATATGGTTCATGCCGCCATGTATGATGCCTGGGCGCTGTATGACGACACGGCCGTGCCCACCGTCCTCGATGCCACCTTGAGACGCCCGGCGGCGGAGCACACCGAGGCGCACAAGGGGGCGGCCGTTAGTCAGGCAGCTTACCACATGCTCATCACCCTGTATCCCGATCATGAAAAACGCACCTATGCCTTTAGCAATTTGCTGAATGCGTTAGGCTACTCAATGGTGATGGAGACTGATGCGACCACGCCGGGGGGGATTGGTTTTATGGCGGCGCAGGCGGTGTTGGCCGACCGGGCTGAGGATGGGGCGAATGTGGCCAATAATTATGCGGATGTGGTGTCGGCTGTTTATCCTGAACTGTATACGGCCGTGAACAGCGCCGATCCGAATGCCGAGAACGCGGTCGGGCACGCCAGGTTTAACGTAAACCGGTGGCAGCCGCTGCGGGTGCCAACGGGGGTGCAGCGAAATGGGGCGGGCTGGCCTGTCGTTGATCAGACCAACCCGGCTACATATCAGGATCAGGTTTTTTTGACGCCGCATTGGGGGGCAGTACGGCCGTTTGCCCTCAGCAGCGGCGCACAGTTTCGCCCGCAAATGCCACCCCAGGCCGGTTCCAATGAGCCGTACACCGACGCTCTGGGCCAGACCATGACCCATGACCAGGCGTACCACCAGCAGGTAGACGAGATTTTGCACCTCAGCGCCACCCTGACGGATGAACAGAAAGTGATTGCCGAATATTGGGCCGACGGGCCGCGCTCAGAAACGCCACCCGGCCATTGGAATGCGCTGGCGCATGGCATTTCTTTTCGGGATGGGCATGGGATTGATGAGGATGTGAAGTTGTATTTTGTTTTGAATGGGGCGTTGTTTGATGCCAGCATTGCCGCCTGGGATGCGAAGCGCGTGTATGATTACATTCGGCCGGCGTCCGCCATTCAGCATAAGTATGCCGGGCAGATGGTGGCGGCATGGGGGGGGCCGAATCAGGGGACGCAGGTGATTGCAGGGGAAACGTGGCGGCCGTATCAAAGCCTGACCTTTGTGACGCCGCCGTTTGCGGAGTATGTGTCCGGTCACAGCACCTTTAGCGCCGCCGCCGCCGAGGTGTTGACCCGTTTTACAGGTGGTGACCGCTTTTACGACGGTGTGACAATGGTCTATGATGAGGATTTCAACCGGGATGGCATTCCCGATATGTTGGGGCAGCACATTGTACCCATTGGCGGGAACATGTTTGAGAACAGTCCGGCGGAGGTGGTGACGTTACAATGGCCTACCTTCCAGGATGCGGCCGATGAAGCGGGCATGTCGCGCCGTTTTGGGGGCATTCACTTTCAGGATGCTGACCTGTTTGCCCGGCGTATGGGGACGCCTATCGGCGCGCAGGCGTATGAACTGGCCGAGCGGTATTGGACGGGGCAGGTCACAAGGTGAAATGGTGACTTGGTGACAAGGTGACATCGTGAAAAGGTGATGGATGCCAGAGCTATTTGTTGACGGCATCGCTTATTATTTTGAAGTGCGCGGGGGGGGACGGCCGTTGCTGCTGCTGCATGGTTTTACCGGTAGTTCCCAAAATTGGCAGCCCATACTGCCAGCGTTGACGGCCCATTGTCAGGTGATCCTGGTGGATGTGTTGGGTCACGGCCGTACTGCTTCCCCGCCCGATGAAAGCCGCTATACCATGGACCGGGTGGCGGCCGACCTGATCGCCCTTGTGGATGAGTTGGGATATTCAGAAATTGGGGTATTGGGGTATTCGATGGGGGGGCGGCTGGCATTGTTCACGGCCGTGACGCATCCGCAACGCATCAGCCATCTCATTTTGGAAAGCGCATCGCCGGGGCTGGCGACGGCCGTCGAACGGCAGGCGCGGGTAGCCCAAGACCGGGAACTGGCCGACTGGATTGAGGCTAACGGCATGGAAGCATTTGTCAAACGGTGGGAGAAATTGCCACTGTGGCACAGCCAACAACAGCTATCACCAGAAACGCGCCAGCAGCTACATCAACAGCGGCTGCAAAATAACCCGGCGGGGCTGGCAAACAGTTTGCGGGGCATGGGAACCGGGGCACAACCTTCGTTGTGGGAGCAGCTACCAACCTTGACAATACCCACACTGCTGCTGGCGGGTGAACTAGACACCAAATTCATTGCGATCAACCGGCAAATGGCCGCATTATTACCCAAGACCCACCTGGAGATTGTGCCGGGGGCGGGGCATACGGTGCATTTGGAACGGCCGTTGGCCTGGGTTCAGACTTTACAGCCCAAGCTGCGTTAAACCAACCCCACACCCCAAAACGCCAGACAGTTTACGCCACAACTTCTGATCCACTGCTTTCGGGATTGTGCAACCGATTGCGCGCCTGGTCACGGTGTGTGTCCACCAGGTGCAGCACCTCTTCCGGGCGCGATACACCCCGAAACGTAAAATGCTGGGTGTGGCTGGCTGTCTGGCAGGTGACATCGCCAAAGTTGAAAAGTGTTGCCAGCACGCCCCGTTTGTGGAAATTCATATCCTGCACATTCACCAGATCTGCTGAAGAAACGGTCTGATTAAACGGCGAGGTGCGGGTGGAGTCTACAATTCGCTGGTTGGTGAGCAGCCAGACATCGTTACGGTACCGGTAAAACTCAATACCGATGAAGAGTAGCCCACCGACGAGGGCAATACCAATCAGGATATTCCACAGCAGCCCTAAAAACTCGACCGTATCACGCAGCCAGAACAAAACAACCAATACCAGTATCTCGATGATCACAGTTAGCAAAATGTCCAAAATCAGGCGCGCCGGATGCCGCCGCAGCAACCTGACCACCTTTTCGTCTTTTTGTAGATTAACAGGATACTTTTCCGCCACGTTATACCTTCCTTCAGGATTTTGGAGAATGGTCAGTTGCATGCTCCAATCTCAATGGGTTATATACTAAAAATAATCTTGACGGGCATAGTATAACAACGGCTTACACCGGGGCAAAAGATCATTCAATTTGATTGCATTTTGTGGTTGAAAAAAAAAGCCAATTGGAGTAAAGTGTGAAGTGATTCGAAGTTAAATGGTACCCCATCCGTGTGTTGTTGAATGACTGCATATAACCTTCATAGTTGAGATTCCCTTATCTTTCATCATTTGTTTCATCAATAAGCCTATTGTTCAGGGTATAAGGATGTAAACACAAAGAGATTGTAATGAGACAGCCTCTCAAGACTTGGCAGGATTTATTGCCACTGGTGAAGCAAACTCCTCTGCTAGAAACCTGTGGGGTCGTCTGAATACAAGAGATTGACTAATCTAAGATTGGCTAATCTAGGTCGTTAGTACGCTTTGCTTATCGGGTTTGTTTAATTTTCACCCCCAAAGGAGGTTCACATGAAACGCAATAGATTATTTCCGTTTGTAGGTTTGTTGTTGCTGCTGGCTTTAGGCGTCTGGTTAATCGCTAATCCGACCCGATTGCAATCAGAAACACAGGCCCGGTTCACGGCCGTGCGTGCGATGGCGGCTGCTGGGGCGCCCATGTCGAACACGGCTGGTCAGCCTGTTAGCTTGGAAGCCATCACGCCGGTTGTCGTCAATCTGGGAGATATTCCCGCCAATGTATATGATCCCAATAACCTGTATGATCGCTGGTTACGCGGTGAGGCTGATCTGGATGAAAACGAGTACCGGGTTAGCCCTCAGGAAGTGGCGGTTCTTCAGCAAGCTGCTTTAGCGTTACCTCCCAGCACGGCCGTGCAAACCATCGAAAGCGGGCCGGGACTCGATGCTCCGGTCTTGGGCATCAGTTTCGACTCTCTCGACCGCAGCGAATGTTGCGGCGGTGGCAGCGTGGTGCCGCCAGACCCGATCATGGCTGCCGGTCCCAACCATCTGGTCGCCATCGTCAACCTGGCCTTTGAAATCTATGATAAAACCGGCGTCTCGCTGGCCGGGCCGACAACGATGGCCAGTTTCTTTGCCTCTGTCGGTACTGGTTGTGCGGCCGGCCCCTTCGACCCCAATGTTCTTTACGATGAAGAAGCGGATCGCTGGATTATCGCTGCTGATGGCAACGGTACCCATTACTGTATTGCCGTCAGCCAGACCGACGACCCGCTTGGCGCTTACAATATCTATTCCATTCCTGCACAACCGGTAGGTGGGGAATTTCATGATTACCCGCACACCGGTGTAGGTGACAGCTACATCGTGGCCGGCGCTAATCAGTTCGGCGGCAACATCCCTAATGGCTTTGAAGGGCGTGTCTGGGCTATGGACAAAGCCGTTATGTATGCAGGCGGCGCCCTGACCCCGGTTACTTTCAGCACAGGATATGATGGTGGCACCCCACAGCCGTTGCACCTGCACGGATTTCCCCAAGGGACGTGGCCGAGCCTGGGATCAACGCATTACTTTGCCACTGATTTCTATGATGGCTGCACAGTGGACATCTGGCAGTGGGATATCCCTGCTGCCCCAACCATTGTTTCCACCTATGATTTGTGTACAGCTACCGGCGTTCCTGGTGGTTTCCCGGTAGACTTCCCGCAGTCGGGTGGCAGCAATATTCAGGCCAACGACTGGCGTATGCGCGAATTTGAATATCGCAATGGTTATGGCTGGATTGCCGACAGCATTGCCTGTAACCCCGGCGCCGGCACGGTGGACTGTGTGCGCTGGCATCAGGTGGATTTGACCGGTACGCCAGCTCTGGTACAGGCGGGGGTATTTGCCAGCGATGGTGAATATCGCACCTTCCCTGACCTGGCCGTCAATCATTGTGACGACATGGCGATTGGTTACACCAAGGGTAGCAGCTCCACTTTCCCCTCTATCTGGTATACCGGACGTGAGAGTACCGATCCAGCCGGCACTTTGCAGGCAGAGGCTCTGCTTAAAGCGGGTGAAATCACCTATACCGCCTTTGATCCAGCCCCCCATCGTTGGGGCGACTACACCGGTATGACCATTGACCCCGATGGCCTTACATTCTGGTATTTGGGGCAGTATAGCAAAGACATCACCGGCTCCGCCCGTTGGGGCAACTACATCGGCTCCTTCACCTATCCCGACTGTGCCATTAGCGTCGAAGAACCTTTAATCTGCAACGGTACCCCGGTTGCTTTTGAAAGTGGCATTCCCACTGACTGGACGGTTGTGGACAACGAAGGTGGTAGCCCAGTATTCTGGTCAAACCTGGCTACGTGCGGCGAAGCCGGTAACTATACGGGCGGCGCCGGTGACGCAGCCTGCGCTTCCAGTGATCTGGCTGGAACCGCAGAATTTGACACCGAATTGTGGTCTTCAACTTTTGACCTCACCGGCTTCAATTCTGCGACGCTCAATTATCTGGTCAATTATCAAAACTTCGCCAGTTTAGACTTTCTTAATCTGGACATTAGCACTGACGGTGGAACTGTATGGACTAACCTGTTGAGCTGGAATGAAGATCATGGTGCATTCCGCAGCACCCCTGGTGAAACTGTATCTGTGGACATGTCTGCTTATGCCGGGTTAAGTGGGCTACTCCTGCGCTGGCATTACTATGACCCCAATACCGATGATTGGGCCTGGTATGTCCAGGTAGATGATGTTTCCCTGACATGCGCGAATATTGCACTACCGCCGGCGATTGAGGTAGACCCGGTGGAGATTGTCGCCACCCAGTTGGCAACCAGTACGGTCAGTTATACGCTAACCATCAGCAACACGGGTGAAGACAACCTGGACTGGACG
>JACTMP010000031.1 GCA_014584575.1 Chloroflexota bacterium | reverse complement strand
ACGGTCACGGCCGTGTCCGACATGGATGTTTCTGTGACGGCCGAGGTGGAACTGACCACCACGGCCGAAATACCATCGACGCCCGGTTTCACCATCTACCTGCCGATTATCATCAAGCCGTAAGTGACAATGGTGTAAATGCGTAATTGGGTAAGTGGGCATTGATGCCCACTTACTCAATTACCCGGTTACATTTCCTCTGCCCCCGGTAAGGTGAAGAAAAATGTGCTTCCCTGCCCCGGTTTACTTTCTACGCCCACATCACCCCCCAACTTGTGAATAATCCGTCTGACAATAGACAGCCCCAGGCCAAAACCCTGGGCGCGGGTTTGATCCAGGCGCGTAAATTCATTAAAGAGAGTTGTTTGCTCGGTGGGTGTGAGGCCACGGCCGTTATCCTGAACCCAGTAGCGTACCATACCATCTGCTTGCTGCGCCCCGCCGACAATTAAACGTGGTGGTTGGCCGCCGTATTTGATGCCATTACTCAAATAATTCACCCATACTTCTTCGATCCACGGCGCATATCCTATTGCTTTTGGCCAGACGGTGGGCAGATGAATCTCTGCCCGATGTTCGGCTATCATGTGCGCCAGTTGGCGCTGTGCTTGCAGGACAATATCGGACATGTGAAGCGGCGTTGGCTGCACTGCTTCCTTGCGCAGGGAGGCCAGCAGCAATAGTTCATTGATAATGTTCACTTGTTTCTGCACGTTGCTCTGCACCAGGGCAAATTGTTCGCTCAGATGGGTCAACCCGTGCGCCGCCAACTCATCGGCGATAAGTTCCGTATGGCCGACAATAACGGCCAGTGGCCCTTTCAGGTCGTGGGCAACGGTGTGGGCATAGGCTTCCAGGTCAGCATTTTGTTCTTGCAGGCTTTTTTGCAGGCGGCGGATGGTCAGATGGGTCTGCAAACGGGTCAGCAGCAGGTCCATTTGCAGCGGTTTCGTGATGTAATCCACTGCACCCATTTTGAGTCCTCGCACCTCAAATTGGGCATCGTGAACGGCCGTCATAAAAATCACCGGTGTATCCTGGTGCGCCGGGTGCATCTTAATGCGGCGCAATGTTTCATAGCCATCCATACCTGGCATCATAATGTCTAGCAGGATAATGTCCGGGCGTGTATATTGCAGCCGCTCCAGGGCGCTGGCGCCGTCCTGGGCGACAATGACATGATAATTGGCCGCTTGCAACGTTTCAAACAGGACGGACAAATTGGTGGTGTTATCGTCAATGATGAGTACAGAAGCCCGGTTCATGGCGCAGTTATCCTATCTTCTTTGTCAGGCTCCCATTCGCTTGCTGTTGGCAGACAGGCCAGCAACAGCTTCTGCATCTCGTTCAATTGAAAAGTGTAAACCAGATATTTGATCTCTTGCCAAAATGGTTGGTAGGGTGATTCGGTTTGGGATCGCTCGTAGGCGATCTGGCGAATGGCAGCTACATCTCCTTGCAGCGTTTGGGCATACAATTTGGTCAAATCCGCCTGGGAGGGAATGGCAGTTGATGGCAGGGCGGCGATTTTTCGTTCTATGGCGGCGCTGAATTGATGTACGGCCGTGCCCGTGTGCTCCTTCTCCGCCATTGACAAAGGCAAGGTAAAGGTAAATTTGCTGCCCACACCCACTTCACTACTCACCACCAACTGACCACCCATGGCCTCAATCAGGCTGTGGCTGATGGCCAGCCCCAACCCGGCGCCTTCGGCGCGTTGCTGGCGGCTGCCCAACTGGTGAAACGGCTCAAGAATCCGGCGCAATTGGGAAGGTTCGATGCCAATGCCTGTATCCTCAACCATAAATTGAAGCCAGTCTGGTGCACCCGATTGGGGCGCTTCAAGGAGTTCTACGCGCAGCGTTACCCGGCCTTGCGGCGTAAATTTGACGGCATTCCCCAGCAAATTCAGCAGAACCTGTCGCAGCCGTTTTTCATCACCCACCACGGCCGTTGGCAGCCGATTCCCTTCCAGCACAAACAATACCCCTTTTTCTTCTACCCGCACCCGCACCATTTCCCCAATGCCCTGCAAAAATGGCGTCAGTTCAAATGACGCCAATGACAGTTCAAAGCGGCCGGCCTCAATTTTTGCCAGGTCCAGCAAATCGTTAATGAGCGTCAGCAAATGTTGTCCACTCTGTTCAATGATAGCGGCCTGACGCTTCTGGCGCTCTGTTAGCGCCTTATCCTTTTTAAGCAGTTGAGCGTAGCCTAACACGCCACTGAGAGGCGTCCGCAGTTCGTGGCTTAACGTGGCTAAAAAGCGACTTTTAGCCTGGCTGGCCGTTTCTGCTGCTTCTCTGGCCTGCTCCATTTCCTTATACAACCGGGCGTTGCGTATAGCCACTACGGCCTGGCTCACAAATGACTGGGCAATCTGTGCCGATTTTTCATCATACGCATGAGGGGAAAAACTATCGGTGGTAATTATGCCTATCACATCCTCGTCGGCCAGCAAAGGCACTGCCATCCAGCTACGAATTTGTGACACATGCTCCCAATTCCATGTTGTGTGCCAGTTGGGGTCCAGACGTGTGTCCGGTATCACATACGGCCGTCGTGTGTATAGTGGGTAGTAGGTGGGGTCATCATATGGCTGGTGAATGAAGTTGCCCTCCTCTGGTTCGCCCAAAATAGAGCTGCCATAATGTACCAGATCATGCCCTTCGCGTAGGAAAATGCCGGCGCTGTCATACCAAATTACCCGGCGCAACTGCTGTAAAATCCGTATCAACAAAGGGCGCATTTCCAGGCCGCTGTTCAGGATGAGCGCCACTTCCTGCAAACTTTCGGCCAACTCTTTTGCGGCCTGCTGTTCGGCCAGGAGGCGGGCGTTTTCGGCCAGACTTTGCTGTAATGCCTGGTTTGCCTGCCGCAAAGCTGCTTCTGTCTGTTTGCGCCCGGTAATATCCCGCACGATGCTCAACACATATTGGGGTTTGCCCGCTTCGTCTAATACCTGGAAGGGATTGATTTCCACCCAAATGCGCCGGCCATCCTTCCTGAGCATGACACGTTCATAAACAGGCACCGATTGGTCGGTAAGCAGTTGGTTAGTAACCTGGACAGTTTCCGGCCACGTTTCCGGGGCGACAACTTGTTTGATAGGCATACCAACCAGCTCAGCTGTTGTGTATCCCAACAAGTCGGCTGCCTGTTGATTCACCACATGATGAACCATCTCTCCTGTACCGATGGTCTGGTCTGGCCCAATGATAAAAATGGCGTCATTTGTCTGATTAAAGAGCGCCTGAAAATGGCGATCATGTTCTCGTAATGTCTCTTCAACCTGCTCTCTTTGGGCGATTTCTTGTTCCAGGGCAACTGCAACCTGTTGTGCCTGTTCGTGCAAATGGGCATTTTGAATAGCGACAGCGGCCTGAGCGGCCAGGATTTTGAGTAGTTGTATTTGGGTGGATGCAAATTGGAGGCCCGGTGGGGCTGCTACCAACAAGATGCCCAACATGTCGCCACCGCGTTGAACGGGGAAACCGGCCAGGGCGCGATGTTGGACAATGGGCGCGAGATGGGGGGCACGGCCGTGCCAATTGGCATAGTCCTCCACAATCAACGTTTCCCCCCGCTCCCAAACCTTGCCCACCAAACCCTCCCCACGCGCCAGTTCGATGTTGGGGTTAGATGGACGGGGTCGAATCGTCGCCGCAATTTTCAGCCGCTCCGCATCAGGCTCGCACAAATAGAGTCCGCCAATATCCGTCTCCATGATGGCCGCCACCAGTCGCATAATTTTTTGCAACAGCCGGTTCAGGTCGAGTTCAGCCAACAACTCCAGCCCGGCCTGTAGTAGTTCTTCGGTAGAAATGATCTCGCCTAAATAGGGATCATCTGGTGTGGAAGTCATCATGCGCCAGAAAAATTTACCAGCCACAGCTTATCAACTATCAGTAGGCAGATCACCTTTAGCTGCCAAAAATTATCTATGCCTGTTGGAAATGACGCTATACTTCTGCCTTGAAGCTGGCAATAATTGCCCGGTAGTATACCACGACCACTTAAAAGGGCAGATAATCTGTCACCGGTTATAATTTCTTCTATGATCATCTTACGTACCCCTGACCATTATTTTGAGAACCTGCCTGACTTTCCATTTGCGCCACATTACCTGGCAGTAAAGGATCTGCGCCTGCATTATGTGGATGAGGGCATGGGTGAAACCATCCTATGCCTGCATGGGCAACCCAGCTGGAGCTACCTTTACCGCAAAATGATTCCCCCGCTGGCGCAACATTATCGGGTTATCGCCCCTGATTTTCCCGGTTTTGGCCGTTCCGACAAATACGCCGATGCAGCCGCTTACTCCTTCCAAATGTTTTTAGAGACGTTGGAAAGTTTTATGGAAAAGCTGAATTTATCGGATGTAACGTTGGTCTGCCAGGATTGGGGAGGAATGTTGGGCTTAACGGCCGTCTCCCGCCACCCCCACTTGTTTTCCCGCCTGGTCATTATGAATACCGGCCTGCCTGCTGGTGAACCGATGCCGGAAGCGTTCCTGCGTTGGCGCGGCTTTTGTGAGAAATTTGGCGCCCGTATCCCGGTCGGGCGCGTCATCCAGGGCGGTACGGTTAGTGAACTGCCCGACGATGTCCTGGCTGCCTATGAAGCTCCATTCCCCGATGAATCATACAAGGCTGGGGTAGCTTCCTGGCCGCTGCTGGTGCCCTTGCGCCCCGATGACCCCGGCGCGGCCGACATGCGCGTTGCCCGCAAAACCCTGGCTGAATGGCAGAAACCGGCGCTCATCCTCTTTTCGGACAGCGACCCGATCACGGCCGGCGGCGACCTCTGGTTCCGCCGGTTGATGCACATACGTCAGGCTGACCGGCCGCGAACCATCATCACCCAGGCAGGGCACTTTTTGCAAGAAGACAAGGGCGAAGAAATTGCCGCGCATATTCTTGACTTCATGGAAGACAAATCAAGTCTATGACGGCCGTCTATGACGTTCGTTGTTTCTTTGCGTGGCATTCTTCACTGTTGTGCGCTGTACCCCCGCTCTATGATGTGTGCCATAGAATAGATCGGATAGCGCTGATGCGCTTTCTACCTCTGAGGAAGTGACCAATGTCCGTAGAAAAGTGGGTTAAATTAGGTAACAAAAATTGTGAGATTGTGGGCCGGGAAGTGGAATTGATGGAAAAGCGTGTGTACCCCACCGGTTTCCAGGATGGGGCGGGGGAATCATACCGGGTACTCATGCGCAAATGTTCCGCCGGTTATCAATGCGGTCATCTGGAAAACCCGTGCGCCTGGGCGGAGACGGGGCATGATGGGCGGTTGTATGTCCGGTAATTGGTGATCGGTTGTCGGTTATTGGACGATGGCCTGAAGGTTAAAACCGACAAATTGCCGGCCTAAAAACGTCGTTATGTGGACAATACGACGGGGACGGCGTATACTGGCGGCATGGCAACGCAAGATACGGCCGTCTCCCTCCCCCCCTCCTTCACCCCCCTCATTTACTCTTACCTGTCGCCGGGCGACTGGCAAATAGTAGACCAGGCGTATGACCTGGCGGCGCGGGCGCACGCCGGTTTTTTCCGGCAGGATGGCAGCCCATATATTGAGCATGTCACGGCCGTAGCAACCCAACTAGCCCACTGGCAGGCCCCGGCAGCCGTCTTAGCGGCGGCACTGCTGCACGATGTTCGCAAGGAAAAGTATGCGGTGGGGGTTGGCCTGGCGGAAATCAACCAGTTGTTGGGCGCTGAAGTTGCCCAGCTTGTGGAAAACATCTCTCGCCTGGGCCGCCTGGGGGCGCCCTATGCGGCCGACTATCCCGATTCTTCCCAAGACCGCATGGCCCAGATCGCCGATCAACTGCCCTGGGTCGCCCTCATGCTACAACGCGCCCCCCTGGCCGTCGTCATCAAAATCGCCGACAAACTACACAATTTTGAATCATTGACCGTCTTGCCGGAAACGCGGCAGGCCGATTTTGCCAACGGCGTCATGTCCATCTTTGCCCCTTTTGCCGAGCGGCTGGGGATGCGCATTGCCAAGCGCCGGTTGGAAGACCACGCCTTCGCCGTTTTGCAGCCAGCCCTGTTTGGTGACTTGCTGCGCCGTTACCCGGAGGCGACACGCCAAACGGCCGTGCAGCCCATCATCAGCCAACTGCAAATGGCCTTTGCCGCCCAATCTCTCCCGGCGCAGTTGTTTAGCCGCCATCGCAGCCTGTTTGACATGCACCGCCTGGAAGCAACCGCCCAGAAAGAGATTCCGCCGCACCTGGCAGACCCCATCATCATCATCTGCCCGGATGGCGCTGCCTGTTACCAGGCGCTCGGCGTGGTTCATGCGTTGTGGCCGCCGGCGCCAGGGCAAATTTGGGACTACATCGCCGCCCCCCGGCCCAATGGCTATCGCGGGCTGCACAGCCGTGTGCATTTGGGCGAGGGTGAATGGCTCTCCGTTGTCATCCGGGATGGGCAGATGGATGTGGCGGCCGAATATGGCGTCACGGCCGTGTGGCGCGGCGTGCCCATCCAATTGCAATCCCCTTTCCCCACCTGGCAAGAGCCGCCCGCCGGGAAAATTGGCGTGCTCACCCCCATTGGCGACTTTATCTCGCTGCCGGCCGGGGCCACGCCCGTAGATTTTGCCTACGCCATCCACATGGGGTTGGGGCATCAATGCACCGCCGCCCTGATCAACGGCAAACAGGCAACCCTGGATCAGCGGTTGGAAAATGGGGACGTGGTGCGCATTCTCACCGGCGCGGCCAATGTTGGCCCGGCCCCGGAATGGCTCAATTTTGCCAAAACGGCGCGCGCCCGCAGCGCCATCCGCCGCTGGCTCAAGGCGCAAAAGCCGCAGCACGCCGCCGAAAGCGGTTGGCAGCGCGTGGATGAGGCGCTGCGTCCTGCCGGGCTGACGCTCTCCGCGCCGCTGGTGATGAACCGGCTCACGGCCGTAGCCCGCCAACTTGGTTTTGAGTCTCGTGATGCCCTGCTGCTGGCCGCCGGTTTGAACCAGGTAGACCTGGGTCGCCTGGTGCGGCTGATGCAGGAAACGGCCGAAAGCGGCGACGACCCTACCCCCCTGCACGCCACCATCGTCTCCCTCACCGAAGCCGATATGTCGCAACGGTTGGCCGGCTGCTGCCGCCCCGCCCCGCCAGACGCCATTGTCGGTTACGTCACCAAAGGCGGTGTGCTCACCATTCACCGCGCCAACTGCTACAAAGTGCGCCACCTGGGGCCGCTCATTCAAGCCGAATGGCCGCTGATTGACAGCCAGCCCAGAGCCGAAATTCAACTGCTGGCGCTGGACCGCCCTGGGCTGGTGCGGGATGTGAGCCAGGTGATGACCGACGCCGACATCAACATGACCAGTTTTCACGCCGACCGGCTGGCCGACGGCTCGGCGCGGATTGTGCTGGGGCTGGGCGAAATTCCCCGCTGGCGGCTGGACCGGCTGGTGGCGCAGTTGGAGGGCATCTCCCAGGTGCGCCAGGTGGAGCGGCGCGCCCCCACCCTCTCCGGCCAACTGCTGCACGATTCGGTGCTGGCGCGCCATTTTGACAACCCGTACACGCTGCGTCCGGTGAGTGGGGCCGGGTTTTACGGCCGTCGCCGCGAACTGCGGGAGCTGATCAACAATCTGCGTGACGTGCGCCCCGGCGAAGCAGTGCTGCTTTGGGGGCCGCGCCGCATCGGCAAGACCTCCTTGCTGCTGGAATTTCAGCAGCGGGTGATGGCCAGCCAGGATTATGTGCTGGTTTTCCTGGATATGCAGCGGCTGAGCGGCCGTTCCACCACCATCTTCATCCGCGACATTTTGCGGGCGGTAGCCCAGGCCGTCGGCCACCCGGAAGTGACGCCGCGCATCAACCGCCTGCGGCGCGACCCGCTGGGGTATTTCCGCAGCTTTTTAGACAATAACCCCTACCTGCGTGACAAACAAATTGTGCTGATCATTGATGAATTCCAACTGTTGCCCCATCTTACCGAGGAAGAGGTGAGCCTGGCGGACATCAATCTCGCTTTTCGCAGCCTGATCCAACATCGTGGCGGGTTGAGCATTATTTTCAGCGGCGGCGGCGTGTTAGATTCGCTGCTGAGCCAGCCGGATGCCTCGTTTATGCTGGAAGTGGCCCGCTACCAGAAGGTGGATTGTCTGGATGAACCGGCGGCGCGGCAGCTGATTGTGGAACCGGCGCAGCGGATGGCGTATACACCCACGGCCGTAGACAACTTGCTCACCCTCACCGACCGCCACCCCTATTACCTGCAATGGCTGTGCGGCGAATTGATGGCCCGCGCCGACCGGGACGAGCGGGCGGTGATTGCCGATGAGCATGTGGAGCAGTTATTGGCTACCTGGCTGCCAGACCAGGGGGAACAGTTCTTTAACCATTTATGGGGTAGTTCGGCGGGGCTGACACGGCAGCAGCAGTTCTTGAGCAAACTGGCGCTGGTGACAATGGCTGAAGATGCGGCCGAAACCATGCCGTTGGCGGATATGGAAGATCGTCTACGCGGTATCCTGGTGGATACGCCGCGCCTGTGGTACGTGCTGCAAGACCTGGCGCAGATGGATACGGTAAGGGCCATTGGTGAACAATACGCCATCAAAATGCCGCTCTTCCGGCGCTGGTTGCAAGCGAACTATACCATTGACCGCGTGTTGAAAGAACGAACAAGGGGTTCGTAGTAGGCGATTTATCGCCGTTTGAAGGCGATAAATCGCCTACTACAAACGAAGAGAAAAGACGATGAGTGGATATTTAAGCAGGGAACCGGTGGCACAGACGGCAGGTTTTGTGGGGCGGCAGGTGGAACTGGCGTGGCTGGCCGATTTGTTAGGACGGCCGTCGCCGCAAAACTGCAACCTGGTGGGCGAACCGCGCAGCGGCAAAAGCTCGCTGCTGTTGCAAGTGGCGGCGCGGCAGTTGGGCACGCTGCCGGGACAGGCGGCGCTGTATGTCACGCTGCGGCTGGCGGAACTGCCGGATCATCGCCCCGCCACGTTTTGGCGCGAGATGGCGCTGCGGCTGGATCAGGCGCGGCAGGCGGCAGGGCTGGGGCTGGACACGGCCACTTCGGCTGTGCTCAGTGCAAGCGTGCTCTCCGGCGGCGGTGATGACGATCGCGCCCTTTTTGACGCTCTGGACGAAGGTATTGACCTGCTGTTAACGGAGGCGACCGGCCAACGCATTTTTTTCCTGATTGATGATTTTGATTTATTGGGTAGCGGTTATCCCAAAAGTGCTCTCGATTCGCCGTCTGATAGATTCACCAGCCGCGACCTGGATTGGCTGCGTGCTATTGCCACCAGCTATGCCGATTCGGTCGCTTTTGTCATTGCCAGCAGCGATTCCCTGGTCAGGCTGACAGACAAATTGCTGCACCGCGACGAAATTGAGATGCAAGTCTCTTCATTTGCCAATACCTTCCACGACCGGGCGCTGTCCCTGTTGACGGCCGTGGAGGCGGCGCAATTGTGCCAGGAAACGGCCGTTGCCGAGCGCCAATCCCCTCTTTCCGATGCCGACTTGAACTTTCTATTAGGAGACGCCGGGCGGCATCCGGCGCTGCTCAAAATTGCGTTGGGCTACCTGTTTGAGGCGCGGCAGTATGAGCAACCGGCAAACGTGCTGGCGACGGTTGCCGGCGACATGCGGTTGGATAGGCAGGTGGAATGGCTGTGCCGCCAGTTGTGGCAGCGCCGCACGACCGAAGAACAGCAGGTATTAAAGGCATTGTGCCAGGGGGAGGGTGAACCTGATACCATCTTGTTGAACCGGTTGAAGAAACAGTTGGGGCTGGTGGAGGAGCGCGACGGCCGTGTCACTCTGTTTGCCGATGTTTTTGCCTGGTGGGTGCAGCGTGAAACGGGGCCGGATGTGGCAAGCACGGCCGTGTCCGCAGCCAAAAACGGGGAGTTTACCTATTTGCCGGAGAAACGATTGTTGTATGTAGATGACCGGGAAGTATCCCTGACTTCTTTGGAAGGGCGTTTACTGGCATATCTGTTGACGCACAAAAACCAGGTGTGCCAGGTAGATGAACTGCTGGCGCATGTGTGGGGAGATGGCAAAACACGCTCGGTGGTCGAAAAAGCGATTAACCGGCTGCGTCTCAAAGTGGAGGCCGACCCCAAGCGCCCCCGCTTTCTGCTTTCGGCGCGGGGCGAAGGGTATTTGCTGCGGCTGGAATAGGAATGAAAAAATCCACTACCGCAGCATGGTGTCAATGCTTTTTGGCCGGATGTATGCTGCTGGCAAATGATACGGCCGTTATATCCGCACCCACATCGCCTTGAGCGCCTGCATCTCCCCCAGATGGCGCGTGGCGTCCAGCAAAATGACGCGGAACCAGAAGTAATATGGGCGCTGGTTGCCCTCGCCCGGCACCGGCTCACTCAACCTTTCTTCCGGCAGCGCTTTCAGATGTTCCAGTAAGGCGCTATAGACCGCGTTGTGGTATGCCAACAGATCATCACCGCTTATGGCCGGCAGCACAGCCACCTCTTCCTGGGTGTAGCCGGTCAGAATCCCCATGCCCCCTGCGCCAATGCCGCGTGGATCATAACCCGTTTTCTCTGCCCATCCGCCGCTAAACCAGCGCTGCTCTTCTGCTGGCCGCCCCTCCAGCCGGTGAGTCAGCACATAATCAGCCACCCGCCCCAAGTGCCACAGGGTAATGCCGATGCTGTTAGCTTCGGCATCGGGCCGCCAGTTCAGCGCTTCCTTGTTTAGCTCCCCAAATTCGCTGTTGATCGCCTTGTGCTGTGTTTCCAACAGGTCGTGTAGAATTTCTTTGCCTTGCATCGTTGTCTCCTTTTTTGCTCGCCGTCCTTCGTCAACCCGGCCTACTCTGATACACACCCAACGGCCGTCCCACGATACGGCCGTTGTCATACACCAGATGCCCGCGCACAAACGTCTGCTTCACCTGCCCCCTCCCCGACAAACCGGCAAACGGCGTGTACTCCTGCGCCGAAAGCGAATCGGCCGGATCAATTGTCCACTGCGCCTCCGGGTCGAGCAAAACCAGGTCGGCGTCATAGCCAGGGGCCACGTCCCCTTTGTGGTGCAGGCCAAACCGCTGCGCCGGATTCCAGCAGAGCAGTTCCGCCACCCGGTTTGGCGAGAGACCACGTCGTGTCCCTTCGCTGAAAATGGCCGGCAACAAATACTCCGTGCCGCCAAAACCGGCCCGCGCCAGCCAGATATTGTCCGGGTCATCGGCTGCCGCCTTCATCCCCTGCGGGCAGGCGGCATGGTCGGTGATGATCCATTCCACCGTGCCGTCCAGCACTTTCTGCCAGAGATATTCCCGGTCTTCCGGTGTGCGAATGGGTGGGTTGACCTTGCCCCAGACACCGCAGTCGCTTGTCGTATCCAGCAGCAAGTGGGCGGCGGCTACTTCCAGGCCAAATTGCACCGCCGGCCAGGCAGCGCGGGCGGTCAGCGCCGCTTCCATCGCCGCCCGCGAGGTGATGTGCAAAATGTTGACCTGCCGCAGCCCGGCAGCATGGGCCATGGCCCCCACTATGGCGATGGCTAACGCCTCGCTGTGGGGGGGACGGGCCGTGTGCCAGGCCGCCAGCCCCGTCAGAACCCCCGCGTCGCAGACGTGCTTTTCGTAAGCCCGCAGCAGTTCCGGCGTCTCGCAGTGGAAGCTCACCTGGATGTAAGGAGCTAAATCGGGGTAGCGTCGCTGCAATTCGGCGGCGCGGCGGCAAATCTGGTCAAAATGGGCCAGATCGTACTCGTCGTCGTCGGGCAGCATCAGCCATTGCCGCTGGTTGTCGGAACGGCCGTGTAAGCCATGCGACCCGTAAAACATAAACACTTCGCCAAAATTGGGCGCGCCCGCTTCCGTCGCCAGGTACTCCATTTCCGCCAATTGGCCGCTCTCAATAGGCGAGACATGATAAGCGTAATCCACATAATAATTGCCTTCCGAACGGCGCAGCACCTCCGGCCAGAAGTCGCGCCAGCTACCGCCCATGTTCAGGTAATAGCTGCCGGTGCGGATGTAAGTCATGGCCGTTGTCACCCCACCCTGGGCCGCCGCCTGGCTCTCGCTGCGGGCATCTTCGGCCAGGTCGCGGTAGATGCCCACGTGCATGTGCGCGTCCACCGCCCCCGGAAAGGCCAGCAGCCCCCGGCCATCGTAGACCGTTTCCGCCATTTCGGTGGCTAACGCCGGGCCAATCCGGGCAAATTTGCCATCCTTCACGCCAATATCGGTTGTTTGAATGTCGTCCTGATTCGGCCGTACCAGCCGCACGTTTTTGATGAGTAAATCGAATGGTTTTGTCATGGTTTCCCCTTCGTAAATAGGACGCAGATTCACGCGGATGACGCGGATAGAATGTTGTGAATAGGCGTCCTGTTTTCATTTATCGTTGTGGGCTGCCGCCCGTGTTGTCTCCTGTGTAAATAGGACGCAGATTCACGCGGATGACGCGGATAGAATGTTGTAAACAGACGTTCTATTTTCATTCATGTGGGTGGGCTGCCACCCGTGAAGTCTCCTTAGTTGACCGCCGACCGTGAATCGTTGTTTGCCAAAGGCTGTCCGCCGTCTGCCGTCTGCGGTCATCTCCCCGCCACCCCCACCACGCTGCGGCCACAAAAGACATTGAACGTCTCCAGTGTCCCTTCTTCGCCAAAGCCGCTCAACCCCCAGGCGGGGCGCGGGGCGTCTACGTTTAATTCCAGCAGGCTGACGCCGTTGATTTTCACGCCGCCGGTGTTCATCTGCCGGGCAACGGCCAGCGCCCGCGCCTCATCTCGGCTGAAAACGTAGCCGCCCAGTCCGTAAGGCGTCTGGTTTGCCAGCCGAACCGCTTCCGCTTCATCGCGGAAGGTGTGCAGCGTGGCCACCGGGCCAAAAATCTCTTCCAGCGTTTCCTCTGGGGCAACGCCCGTAATCAGGGTTGGCGGGAAGAAATGGCCCGGCAGGTCGGGCAGCGGCGTAGGCGCGTGTTTTTGACCGCCGCACGCTTCCAGATGGGACACGGCCGTTTCAATCCGCCGTCGATGTTCTTCATTCGCCAACGGCCCCATCTCGCTCTCCGGCGACAGCGAATCCCCCAGGCGCACATGTTGCAGGCGGGCCAGCGCCGCCTCTAAAACTTCTCCGGCGATAGATTCATGTACCAGCAGCCGCCCCAGAGCGCGGCACCATTGGCCGTTCAGCGTGGTCAGACCGGCGACAATGCCTGCGGCCGTTTTCTCCACGTCGGCGTCCTCTAACACAATCATGGCGTTGTTCCCGCCCAACTCAAGCTGCATCGCTTTGAAATCGTGGGCGCAGGCGGCGGCCACAGCCCGGCCACCTTGCAAGCCGCCGGTGAAGGAAACCGCCCGCACCCGCCGGTCGGTCACAAGCTGTTGGCCGACGGCCGTGCCCCCATTCACAATCTGGAACAGCCCCCGTGGCAACCCCACCTGTTCCAAACCCTCGGCCAGAAACAGGCAGGAATAGGGCGCCCATTCCGAAGGCTTGAGGATCACAGGCGCACCGGCAGCCAGCGCATTTGCCACTTTGTGGGCCGCCAACGCCGCCGGGGAATTCCAGGGCACGATGGCGACGGCCGTGCCCAACGGTTTGCGCCAGATTTCCACCTCACCCAATGGGCCGGGGGCGACGCTTTGGGCGTGGCCGCTGCGCAGCACACCCGCCGCCCCTTTGAACGCCAGCCAGACAATGGCGTTCACAAAGTTGGTCAGGCTGATCACCATGCCGGTGTGGTAGGACTCAACGGCCGCAATCAGCGGCGTCAGGGGCATGAGTGCGTCGGCGGCCGCGTCCAGCCGGTCGGCCCGTTCGTTGGCCGGTAAACGCGCCCAATCGCCTGCTTCGTGAACGCGCTGCGCCGTCGCCAGGGCGCGTTCCACCTGCTCCGGGCTGGTTGCCAGTTGGGGGGTGATGGCCTCACCCGTGTTCGGGTTACGCACCCAACCGCCCATCTCCACGGACGGCCGAATCCGCTCCCCGTCAATATAATCAAACAGTTGAAAGCGGCTCTTTACCTCTGCCAGCGGCGGGATGGTTAAAGGGGGTAGTTCCATGATAACTCCTTTTGGCGGTCATTCTTTTTGGTAAACATACGTCACACTACGAACCTCATGCACCGGCCCGTCCGCCCCGCGTGGGTCGAGGGGGTGGCGGGCGGCGGCCGAGGGAGAGAGCTTCACGCCGCGCGCTGTCAGGGTGCGCACGGCCGTACCATTGCGATACAGCACCGTCATACGCACACGCCGGTCAAAACCATCCAGGGTGATGCAATCCGGTTCGCTGTAGCGGGCCAGCGGTGCATCGGTGTTGTTTTCGGCCAGAAACCAGAGTACACCCACGCCGCCGGAAACGCCGATATGCTGTGGCGCTTCCGGCCCCAACCTATCGAAATAAAGCACGCCGTTTTGCAGTCTGGCAGTGAAAGAGCGGGCGTGAAACGGCCGTCCGGCAAACGTCACATTGGTCTGGCAATAATTCTCGCCGTCAAAATCAATGTACACCAGGTTATCAAACGGAGAGTCGCCCGGTGCGCCGCTCCAGGGATCATGCGCCAGCGGCGCGCCGTCCAGGTGAAACGTCTCAATGTGGTCATGCCACACGCCGCGCATCAACGTCAGCGCGTGACCGACTGTGCCGGGAGAGAAGGAGCGTGTGTTTGTCATAGGATTCCTCAGTAGAAGCCAGGCTTTTGGCAAAAGCCTGGCTTCTAACCACCCACCACACCAAACTGCGCCTGCGCCGAATCGGTGATAATCGCCTTCGCCGCTTCAATGCGCCCCCGCTCGGCCGGGAACGCCTGCACCAGCCCCATCGTCAGGTCGCGCAGGCCGCGGGCGATGATGCCCTGGTTGCCGGTGTTGCTGGTGCCGCACGCCTTGAGCGCGTTCACGGCCACCTGATGCGCCGCCTCGCAGACTACCCCTTTGCACAGCCGCCATTGCTTGACCACATCTCCTTTAGGCAGAATGGGGGGATCGGCCGTTTCCAGTTCCAATTGGCGGCGCGTCCACAAAAAACCGGTCTCCAGGTCAACGGCCATGCGCCCAATCAACTCCTGGTGAAAGGCGCTTTCGGCGGCAATAAGCTGGCCGGTATCCTGGAACTTGAGGCGGCTCAAAAAGCCAATGGCGTAATCGTAGACCGCCTGGGCAATGCCCAGGTAGAGGGCGACGACAGCCAATTGATTGCCCACATAGCTGCCCCGGCTCATCTGCATCATCTTGAGGAAAGCGCCCGGCACGGTTAAGGCTTCTTCGGCCGGGACGAAGACATCTTGCAGCACAATGCCGTGTGTGGCCGTGGCCCGCATCCCCAGCGAATCCCAACGCGCTCGCTCCGACACACCCGGCGCGGCGCGGGGGACGAAGAAGATGGCCATGCCGTTCAGGTCGGCGGCGTCCTTGATTTTGGCCTGCACCAGATAGTCGTCGGCGACGCCGGTGGAGCAGCCAAACGATTTGACCCCGTTCAACAGCCAGCCGCCGTCTGTGGGGGTGGCTTCGGTGGAAATGAAGACGGCGCTGTTGGCCGACTTGGCCGCTTCGCTGGCAAAGTTCGCCAGAAAACGGCCGTCCCGCCCCATTTTGTGCAACAATTTTTCGGCGAATTGGCGCACGGCCGTGGCCTCATTCTCGTCAGGGAACAACCCCGCTTCCAGAGCCTCCAGCGCCAGCAAGCCGCGCGAGGCGCTGCTGCAATGGAAGAAGAAGGAGAGGCCGGTGGAGGGGCAGGCTGTGCCCAGGGCAAAAGCGGCCGCCGCCAGATCGCGCAGCCCGCCGCCCAGCCCACCATATTGCTCCGGGATAATCAGCCCAAACAGCCCGGCGTCGCGTAGAAGGGGGATATTGTCCAGCGGGAATTCGCCCGCCTGGTCGGCGGCGACGGCGTTGGCCCGCAAGTCGGGCAGCACACTTTCCACCCGCCGGGCGATGGCCTTTTCTTTGGCGCTCATGCGCTCCACCAGCAGCGCGCCGGTTAGTTTGTCTGTCATGGATACCTCTTGAGACTACAACGGATTCGCATCTGAGGATGCGAACTCCGCTTCGATCTACTGAATCTGTAAAACCTGTGCAAGCTGTGGATCATTTTTTCTGTGGTTATGTTTTCTCGTTGGCGGCCACCACGCCGGCCACAAGCAACCGCTCAATCTCACCATCTGTCAACCCCATTTCCAATAGCAACGGCCGTGTGTGTTCACCAATTTGGGGTGGGTGTTGGGTGATGGCCGCGCCTTGCCCATTGAGCAGCAGGGGCAGACGGGGCAGATGGGTCTGACGGCCGTCCGGCAAGACTGTTTCCAATAAACTGCCACCGGCCAGCAACTGTTCGTTGTCGAACAAATCTTCCGGTTGGGCGATGGGGGAAAAGGGGAGTTCCGCCTGTTCGCAGCGGCGCAGCGCGTCGGCAGTGCTGTGGCGGGCAATCAGGTCAGCAATTTGGGGGATCAGCCAGTCGCGGTGGTCAATACGGCCGTTGTTACTTGCCAGCCGTTCATCCGCCAGCCAGTCCGGCCGCTCGAAAAGCTCACAGAACCGCGCCCACTGCTTGTCGCTGGTGACGCCAATAAAAATCAGATCGCCGTTGGCGGTGGTAAAGGTGCGGTAAATGGCCCAGGCGCTCACCCGTTCTGGCATGGGCGGCACCGGCTCCTGGGTCACGGCCGCGTAAGCCATGTGGTGCCCCATGATGAAGGCGGCCGTTTCAAACAGGGCGCTGTTGACGAACTGCCCTTTGCCAGTAATATCCCGCTCGCGCAGGGCGGCCAGGATGGCAATGGCGCCATACGTGCCGCCCATGATGTCAATGATCGAGGCGCCGGCGCGCAACGGCCGTCCGGCCGGGCCGGTCATGTAAGCCAATCCACTCATCATCTGCACCACTTCATCCAGCGCCAGCCGGTTGGCGTATGGGCCGGGCAGGAACCCTTTTAAGGAGCAGTAGATCAGGCGCGGGTAGGCAGCCACCAGGTCGTCGTATCCCAGGCCGAGGCGCGCCATCGTGCCAGGGCCAAAATTTTCGATCAGCACATCCGTCGTTGCCAGTAGTTGCTGCACAATCTCCCACCCCGCCGCCGATTTGATGTCCACAACCATGCTTTTTTTGTTGCGGTTAAAGAACGGGTAATACCCTGTGCCGAACCCTTTAAGGCTGCGGGTGGGGTCGCCGCCGGGTGGCTCAACGCGAATCACTTCCGCGCCCAGATCAGCCAGCGTCAGGCCACAAGCCGGGCCAAGCACGGCGTGGCTAAACTCCAGGACGCGCAGGGAGGAAAGGGTGTTAAGCATAACCACCCCGCTCCTTCAGGTAGTTCACCAGCCCACCCGCGTTAAGAATCTCAATCATCTGCTGCGGCATACGGCCGGCCGGGAATGATTCGTGGCGACTGTGGTTGGTGACCAGCCCGTTGACCAAATCCACGGAGAGGGTGTCGCCCGATTCGATAGAGTGCCACTCCACTTCAATGACCGGCAGGCCGATGTTGATGGCGTTGCGGTAAAAAATGCGGGCAAAACTGCGGGCAATTACCGCTGAAACCCCCGCCGCTTTGAGGGCCAGCGGCGCCTGCTCGCGGGAAGAACCGCAACCAAAATTGTGCCCGGCTACCAAAATATCGCCGGGCTGAACCGTCGCCGCAAAGGCGGGGTCCAGGTCTTCCAGCACATGCGCCGCCAGAGCCGCCAAATCCAGCGTCTTGGTGTATTTGCCGGGGATGATCCGGTCGGTGTCAATGTCGTCCACGTTGTAGACACGGGCGATAGTCATAGTTCCGGCTCCGTAATCTCGCCCGCCAGGGCGGAAGCGGCCACTACGGCCGGGGAGGCGAGGTAGATGTTCGCTTTGGGGTTGCCCATTCGTCCGGGGAAGTTGCGGTTGGCCGACGAGATCACCACTTCGCCGTCGCCGGGCACGCCCAGATGGGAGCCAACGCAGGGGCCGCAGCCAGAGGTGATGAAGGTCGCGCCCGCTTCGGAAAGGGTGGCGACGGTGCCGTCGTGCAGCGCTTCGTTGAAAACCCGTTTGGAGGCGGGGGCGATGATCAGGCGGGCGCCGTTACCCAATTTCTTGCCTTTCAATACCTGCGCCGCCGCCTGCAAATCTTCCAGGCGGGTGTTGGTGCAGGAGCCGATGAAGGCGTATTGAATTTTGGTTCCCGCCATTTCGTCAATGTCCACCACATTGTCCGGGGCGTGCGGGCGGGCGATTTGCGGTCGCAGGTTGGAAACATCGAAGGTTAGTTCGCGCTCATAGGCTGCGTCCGAATCGGGGAAGGTAGGAGTGAAGGGGTACCAGAGGTCGAGGCCGGTGGGGTCCACCAGGCCCGCCTTGGCCCCCATTTCGGCGCTCATATTGGCCAGTACCATGCGGCTGGCCAGGCTCATGTGGGTCACCGCTGCGCCGCTGAATTCGACTGCCCGGTAATTGGCCCCATCAGCGCCCACCTGTCTGAGCAGGAAGAGGATAAGGTCTTTGGCGGTGGTGTGGGCGGGTAAACGGCCGTGCAGCGCGATCTTGATTGTCTGCGGCACCTTGAGCCAGGTCTGGCCGGTGAGCATGGCAGCGGCCAGATCGGTGGAGCCGACGCCAACGCCAAAGGCGTTTAACGCGCCATAGGTGGGCGTGTGGGAATCGGCCCCCAGGAACAGGTCGCCCGGTCTGACGTGCCCGTTCTCGACCATTAACTGGTGGCAGATGCCTTCGCCGATGTCGTACAGGCGGCAGCCCATTTCGGCGGCAAAGTCGCGCATCAATTTGTGCAAATTGGCGACGGTCTCGTTGGGGGCAGGGGCGGCGTGGTCAATGACCAGGGAGACGCGCTGATTGTCCCAGGGGGTACGGCCGTTCATGGCCCGGAAAGCACGTATCGCCAGCGGCGCGGTGGCGTCGGTGGCCATCACCCCATCCACACGGACAATGGCAATATCCCCGGCCTGAACGACCTGACCCGCGTGGCGGGAGATGATTTTTTCGGAGATGGTTTGGCCCATAGAATTCACTCAGACCTGACAGGTTTGCAAAACCTGTCAGGTCTTGGTCAAATCAGTTTGTGCATCCTCGCGGGCAATTCCTGGCCCAAAAACTCCTCCATGCGGCGGGAGAGGGCGGCCACCTGGGGCAAATCTATGCCGGTCTGGACGCCCATTTCATGCAGCATATAGGCGGTATCTTCGGTGGCGACGTTGCCTTTGGCGGTGGGAATGAAGGGGCAGCCGCCCAGCCCGCCAAAGGAGGCGTCGAACATGGTTACGCCGGATTTGAGCGCGGAAAGCAGATTAGCCAGCCCTTGCCCGCGTGTGTCGTGTAAATGAAAAACGACAGGGACACTGCCCGCCAGCGGCAGCAACTCCTGCGCCATCCGCCGAATGGCCTGGGGGTTGCCCAACCCGGCCGAATCGGCCAGGGAAAGTTCATCAATGCCCATCGCCAGGAATTGACGGGCCATGCCGATGGCTTTGCCCTGTTCAATGTGGCCCTCGAAGGCGCAGCCAAAGGCGGCCTGGACGCCAGCGCGAACGCGCAGGCCATGTGACCTGGCTCTTTCGACCATGGCTGCCATCTCCGCCATGCCGTCGGCAATGGTGGTGTTGGCGTTTTTGCGGGCCAGGGTTTCGCTGGCGGGCACGCCCATTTCCACCTGCTGCACGCCGGCGGCGATGGCCCGCTCCAGGCCACGCCTGTTCAAGACCAGGGCGCTGTAGATGACCCCTTCATGCCGGGCCAGGCGGGCGAATAGTTCTTCCGCGTCGGCCATTTGGGGCACAATTTTGGGGTTGACAAAGGAAGTGACTTGAATCTGGCGCAGACCGGCATCGGCCAGCTTTTGGGCATATTCCAGCTTCATCTCCGTGGGGATGAACTTCTCTTCGCGCTGGATGCCGTCGCGCAGGCCGACTTCTACCAGGGTGGCTTCCAGGGGTACAGTGGGGATTTCCAGGGCTTCGCTGCGCCGCCAGAGGCGGTTGTGGTAGAGCAGGGGCATATCGAGATCGGAGACGGAAAGGTCGCGCACCTCGCCGACAAAAATGGTGTGGTCGCCGCCGTCGTACATGGCCCAGACGGTGCAATCTACCCAGGCTAATGAATCGGGGAGGAGGGGGCTGCCGGTCACAGCCGTGACTGTCTCTAACCCGGCAAATCGGTCGGCGATCTCCGGCTTCATGCCGGCAAAACGCATTCCCAACTCTAGCTGGTGGGCAGCCAGGACATTGACGGCAAAAACGCCGCTGTCGGCGATGACGTTATGCGTGAACAGCTTTTTGCTCAGGGAAACCAACACCAGCGGCGGTTCCAGGCTGAGGCTGGTGAAGGAGCTGGCCGTCACGCCGATGGGGGTCTGGCCGTGCAGCGTCGTCACCACCGTCACACCAGAAGCGAATTGGCCCATAGCCCGTTTGAAGTCGTTTGCGTTGAAGGTCATAGTTTTGGACCGCCGACCGCTGACCGTTGACGGCCGACGGACGCTCTTTATGCGCGGTCGGCCGTCTGCTGTCGGCGGTCAATCAGATGACGCTCCTTGCCAATGCAGGACGCCAAAGGTGGTGTACAACATCTTATCTGACCGGTAGAACTGCCAGACGACGCTGAGGGTAAAGTTGTCGTCAATCAGGAATTCGCGCCCCTTGATTTTGAGGGCTTCGCCGTAGAAATGTTGGGAGGTGTAAAGGGCACGGCCGTAGCCCATGCTGTTACCGTACAAATCCGGCCCTTCAAAATAATGTTTGTTGTGGTGGCGGTAGCGCTTAAAGGTGTATTGCCGGTCGAATACGCCGTTGATGGAGATGGTGGTCTCGGCGCGGAGCAGGTCGAGTGGCCGGTAATCCATGCGTACCTGGTTAGCGCCGACCGGCTGCTGGTTGGCGTCGTAGACGAGCATTTCCCCCTGCCAGAAGCCGCTTTTTTTGGAGGGGAGGATGTGGGGGGTACGGCCGTTGACCCGTTCCGCTTCACAGTGGGCGTCAATCCTGGCTTTGGTGTCCGGGTTGGTGTGGTAGTCGAAGGCGACTTTGTAAATGCCGTTGAACACCGTAAACAACGTTGGCCCGTCGTAAATGAGCGAGGAGTACACCTGCGTCTCGCCGTCTGGCAAAATATGCACCATTGTGCGCAAATCGCCCGTCCAGCCGGGGGAATAATAATGGGCGTCTACCAGCGTACCATACGGATGGCCAGCGCCCACGAAGTCGGGACCCAGGTAGATGCGGTCCTGGTCGCTGTCAATGACGCCAAAGGAGAAGATGTCCGATACTTCCAGCCGGGGCAGCAGCGGCCCCAGGCCGTCCTGGATTTTGGTATTCATGCGGTAGGTGGTACGGCCGTCCGCGAACACAGAGGAGCGGTACACTTTGTTGTAGCCGCAATGGTTGCCTGCGGCGTCAAAGATAGAAGGCAGCCCGTGCCACTCTCCCTCGATTTTTTGCTGCCAGTTGGATGGTTGGTTGCTCATGGTTGGTTCCTGTAAATTGACGGCCGGCCGCCGACCGCCGACCGCCGACCGCCGACCGCTGACCGCCGTCAGCGGTCATCATTGCTCGCGTAAAATCTGCCGCATCCGTTCGGCCGTTTCCGCGCCGACGAGCCGCTCCACCTGCGCCCAAACTTTGTCTACGTCGGGGTTGAAGATGGCGTCCCGGTTCAGTTGGTCGCGGGAGGCCATGTCGCCGGTGGGCACGGCCGTGTCTGGCAGCCCATTCTCCACCAGGTCAAACCAATGGTTCAAATAACCGGAGACCGGCGTCTGAATCTGGGCAAAGGCAGACTCGTTGGCCCGGTAGGCCAGCATCCAGGGGGACATCAGGGCGTACTGTTTGGGGCCAAGCTGGGCAGGCGTGAGACCATCGATCTTCTTTGCTGCCTCGAAAATGGGTGTGAGCGCATCATAAACAGCGTTCAGGTAGGCCAGGTTGGCCCCCAGGTCGGCGCGGGGAATCAGGTCGAGGTGAAAGGCAAAGTGCGGCCCGGCCATCACCGAATCCAGCGTGAAGTGGGGGATGTGGCTGTGTGGCGGGGTGAAGGCGAAAATCATGTGCGAATCCAGCCCGATGGGGGGCACAACCAGGCCAATGTAAACCATCTTGCCGACTCTGTTCCCCTGAAACAGCCGCAACGATCCCACCGGCGCAGGACTCATCGGCGAGGTGAGGCTGAGATAAGGCGAGCCAGTTTCCGCCATGCCAAAGCGGGCGGCGATTTTGTCGAGGGTGTCGAGAGCGAGTTGTTGGGGTAGGGACATATTGTCACTCCTTCTTTTTCACTTCCACCGTCGGCACCTCATCCAGCACCCACGCTTTGGCCAGTTCGGGGATTTCGCGGCGGGCGGGTGAGGGGATGACGACGGCATGTTGACGGCCGTACTCCTGCTTGATGCGGTGGATATCAATCTGCCAGCCCATGTCAATGTACTTCTGGCGCATCTTGCGGTAGGCGATCTGAATACCATCCGATTTCACCGACAGTTCCGCGCCGATGTCATATGGCAGCAGTTCCGGCCGCTGCGCCAGCACAATGGGGTAATCCTGGTTGAAGATTTTCAGCACCCGCTTCAGGGCGTCGCCATCAGCCCAGTTCCCCTTGAAAAAGGTGCGTAACTGCGTCCATTTGGTGATGGTTTTATATTCGTCCACCGGCAGATGGAAATTGAACAGCACCATCAGGCCCATAGGCAGCGTCACTTCCAGCAGCGTCATGCAGGGCATCCAAAAGGCGGCGCGGGTTTGCACCCCTTTTGGCTCTTCATCTACCTTATAGAGCCGTTTCCACAGGCCAGGGATGTTCTTGCGTTTTGGTTTGAGCGTGACCACCATTTCCGCGCCCAGGGGGTGATGGGTGGTCTCGTAGTCGGGGATTTCCGGTTCGTCCCGATTGCCAAACGCGCCGCCATGCACAAAGGGGGCGTGGGCGGCGTCCAGGCTGTTTTCCAGAGCGCGTTCGTAGTAGACAGGCCACTCAAATACGCCGCGAATGACTTTGAAATCGGGATTGTCAAAATGGGGCAGGTCGGGCAGCGACGGCCGTTCCGCCTCCGGCAAGTCCCCCAAAAACGCCCAGACGTAGCCGTACTTCTCAACGGTGGGGTAGGCGTCTACGCGGGCTTTCTTGGGCACGGGTATCTCCGGGTGGGCGGGGATTTTGACACAGGCGCCATCGGCCTTGTATTCCCAGCCGTGATAGGGGCAGACGATGCAGTCTCCGGCCATCCAGCCGTCGGACAGCGCCCCGCCGCGATGGATGCAGAGGTCGCTCAAGACGTGAGGTCGGCCGTCAGGTGTGCGGTAGAGAACAAACTCCTGCTCCAGCGCCGTCACCCGGATCGGCTTTTCTTGCTTCACGTTGTGGGCAAATTCCAAAGGCCACCAGAAATTTTTCAACATGATTGATTCCTCCAATTTGACCGCCGACCGCCGACCACTGTCCGCGGTCGGCCGTCGGTCGTCTGCGGTCAATTCCTACTTCTCCCGAATTACAACCTGCTCCGGGTTTAACTGTTGCCTGTCAATAAAAGCCAGGATCAGCCCGGCAATCTGCTCGCGGATTTCGGCCGCCGGTCTGGTCGTGGGGCTATCGAGGAAAAAGCGACCGGTGGTCTCATCCAACGGGTGGGCGATGCTGAAATGGTTGGCGCCGGGGATGAGGACGTCATACGCTTTGTGCCCGGCTGCCGGATGGCACGCCTGGTCGAAGGTGAGGGCCACCGGGTCTGGGCTGCCCGCCTCGGTCTGGTACCGGATGCGGCTGGCGGCAATCACCCCGTCCCGGTCGCCGCGCAGCAGCAGAACCGATTTGTGGCCGATGGGCAAAATTGTCCCCGGCGCAAAACCCAACATGGTGCTGGCCATGGTGTGCCCGGCATAGGCGAAAACGGCCGTGACTTGCTCAAAAAATTGCCCATTTTGCAGCGCCACCGTGCCACCCGCCGAATGGCCGCCCAAAATCACCCGGTTCAAGTCGAGCGCGCCGGACAGCGGGCTGGCGGCGTCGCCGTTTAGCTGTGCCAGGGCATCCAGAATGGGCTGAACGGCTGGACAGGTGGGGCCACGGCCGTAGCTGTCTGGCCGCACTCGTGCCAGGTCAATGCCCGGCGTCAGACCAATGACGTGGGGCAGCGTCTCGGCAATATGGGTGTAGAGAACGGTGACGATGTTGGCCTCGGCCAGCCGGACGGCCAGCCAATGGTAACTTTCGATGCCTACGTTGATGCCGTTGCAAAAAATGACGATGGGGAGGGGTACGGCCGTTGTGTCCACCGGCATCACCCCTGTCATCCGCTCTGTTTCGCTGTTAGTGGGCGTGGCAGGATAGTAGATTTTCAGGTGCAAGGCGTTATAAGGCGGGTTAGCACCAGGGATTGTGGTGGCGTGGAAGAGGGCGCGAATCATAAGTTTGCCCTTTGACCGCCGACAACGCCGCCTGCGGTCAAGATATACAATTCCACTCCGCTCAACTTCTCATCCCGGAAGTGTTTGCCCAGTCCGGCGATGGCCTCGCCGCTCTGGTCGTGGATTTCCAGCAGGGAGAATGTTTCACCGGGACCGGTCACGGCTTCCACTTCGCGCAGCGGGCCGTACCATTTTTCCCGGCCCGGCGTGTCGTTGATTTCCTGGGCGATACGGCCGTAATCGTGAATGTACACCATTTCCTGTAGCTCACCGTCCGGGGCAATAAAATAGTGATGTCCGCGATAATCCGCCGGATTCAACGCGGTCGGCGGTCGGCCGTCGGTGGTCAATTCCAGTTCTGGGTACCCCTGCGCATCGGGCACGGCCGTGCCCACAATCGTGGCGATCTCCTCATTGGCGATGAAAAATTTGCCGCCGGTCACTTGCTGCTCCGGGTTCAGCAAAATAGAAAAGGAGGTGAAGTTGCAGCCAAAACGGGGCCATAACCCGCGCGCGGTCAATGCGCCCTCCAGCCAGGAAAAGCCACCGCCGATGACGTCTGGCCCCAGGTAACGGCGCGCCCGCCCCGCCAGTTGTAAATCAAAGACAAATTCGCCGACGCGCCGGTTCATGATGGCGGCTGTCTGGGTGGCTTGTGGGGAAAGGTTGACGGCCGTTTCCACCGGTTCGCATATCTGAATCACCCGGATTTTCTGCGCGGCGAGTGGCTGCAAACAACGGCGCTGCCGCACCACGCCCACGTATTCACCCGCCGGGGTGTAAATGGCTTCGCTAACCAGCCAGTCACCGAGAAAAGTGGTCGTCATGCGCCAAACTCCAACACGCCAAACTGGGCGCCAATGCGTTGGCCGCCGCGGTACCAATGCTGCACGATGGCTTTGCGGTCGCCGGTCAATGTGGCAACCTCGCGCTGCCAGCAGCGGATATGGCTTTCCCGGTGGTAAAAGTGGCCGCTGAGAGCGCGGCCACCGCTGAGACTGTAGCTGCCCACAACGTCGGAATCGGCCGTGGCCCAGGCCTGCCAATCGTTTGTGGTGCATGTTGCCCGGCGAGCGGGGGGGTCGAACGCGCCGCCGGACACCGTTAACTCCAATTGGCGGGGTGTGGCGGGGGTGATGGTCTGGTTGTAGGGGAATTGGCCCAGGGAACGGCCGTTCCCATCCAGCGCGGTTAATATGCCGTGCCATTGGCCGGGACGATGCAGCCAGATTGTTGGGCGGCCGGCGGCGGGATCGGCTTGCAAATCGTAATGAGTGCCGCTAATGACGGTGGGCTGGGCCGGGGCATCGCCGTCCGGGACACGGTCGTTCTGGCCGACAACGACGTACAGCAGATGTTCCCCCCGCGCCATGTGGGCCAGGGAGAGCTGCAAATTGTCATCTACATTCATCAGGAAGAAGCGCTGGCTCAGGCCGAGGGCAGGCCAATAGGCGTTGGCGTCTACCAGGCTGTCGCTGAGGGTTTCGGCGTAGCCGATGTTGGCCGGGCCTTCGTAGAGACGGCCGTCGGCCTGCGGTTGAATGAAGTAGTGGCCGCTGTGTTTGAATGGCCCCACGAAGGAGACATCTATGCGGATACGGCCGTCGGCCAATGGTTGCACCTGCCGGTAATCGGCGCCGTTGCCCAGGAAACGGCCGTCGCTGTCAAACACCTCCGCGCTGCCAGCCCAACGGCCGACGCCCTGCGTGAATTGGTTCATGCGTTCACCTGGTGATCACCGGCGGTCAATCGGTACGTCTGCATTGTTTTGGGCGTCGCGGCAAAAATCGGTTGGAAATCGGCGCCGGGTGGTTGCGGGGTCAGGTAACGTCCGGCCACAGAAAATTCAAGCGCATCACCGACAAAAACCCAGGGGGTTAATTGATATGAGCCGTCCGATTGGGGCGTGATGGTGACGGTATGGTCGTGGCCCCGGCCGTCGGGCACGTTGCGGAAGAGGGCGGGGGCGCGTTCGGCGGCGCAGGTGGTGTGAAAATAGAGGCCCAGGGTGTCACAGAATTGCAGCAGTTTGTAATTGGCAAACAACGCTTCTTCTTCTATCCAGGGCTGCGTGGTAGGGTCGGCGGCGAGGGCTGCTTTAAGCCGTGTCTGCCGCGCCAGTTCATCGGCCAGCATCTGGTCGGCGGCGGCTTTGTGTTCAGCCGGGATTTTGTCAATGAAAATGAAGTCGGAAAGTCCGTAACGGCCGTTGAACAACCCATAAGTGTGCATGGAGGAAAGCAGGCCGCAGTAAGGGTGCCGCTTTTCGTTGAAATCGGGCGACCCCTGGCTGGTTTGCAGCAGGTAGGGAAGCGGCGTTTGTGTCAGGTGGTGGGGCAGGCCGGTAAGGGGAGATTGTTCGTGACGGCCGTCTACCGGCGACCACCCTTCGTCGTGATGTTCAATGACGAAGATGGCTAACTCCCTGGGGATAGGCGGGCTGAAACGGCCGTTGCCAAACGCCCGCGCCAGTTGGCCGCAGGAGCGGGCATGGTCCGTCTGTTCGATGACGAAATGGGGTTCGTCTGGGGTAGTGGTCTGGATGATCATGGGCGGTTGGTTACGGCCGTTGAATGCGCACAAAATCCTGAATCTGAAAAATATGCGTCTGCCCATCGCGCAGCTTGTGGGTGATGATGCGCCGGTTGTCCGGGTCCAGGAAATAATGATTGTTGTGGACGATGGTGTGGGAGATTTTGCTGTCAATGGTAAAGACGTAGTTGTAGGGGGTCAGTTCCGTGCCGTGGAGCGAAAGCTGCTCACTGGTCGCCCAGCAAAATTTGCCGTCGGTGGCGATGTCGGAATGAAAAACGGTTTTGCCCACGCCATACAGATTCTCGAAATCTTCCATCAAGTGCCAGGAACGGCCGACTTCATTCCAATACACGTCCATATGCACCGCCGCCGCTTCCAGGAACTCGCCTTTGGGGCTAAATGTTTTGCACAGCCCTTCCCACCGCCCCATGAAACATTGGTAAGGGATGGTGGAATGGGGATCGCCGTAGTTTTTGTTGGTCATGGTTTTCTCCTGTCCCGCCAGATGTAGAGACGTTGCATTGCAACGTCTCTACATCTTAATCACCAATCTGATACTTGAACCGGTCGCCACGGTAACATGCTTGCAGGTATTCCAGCGGTTCGCCGCTGGAGCTGCGCACGACGCGGGTGATTTGCAAGATGGGGCTGCCGGGGGCCATTTGCAGCAGGCTTACCTCTGGCTCGGATGCGGGTACGGCCTCAATGGTGCGGCTGGCGCGGCTGGTCATCATCTGCGGAATATGGCTGATGTATTGCAGCGAGCCACCCTCCAACAGAGCGTCTTCGTTGATCTGCGTGGCAATGGCCTCCGGCAACCAGGCGGTGTGGACGCCAATGGGCCTTTCTTCGGCCAGGCGCAAACGGCTGAGGCGGTACACGCGGCTTTGGGGGGGCAGGTTAAGGTTGACGGCCGTTTCTCGATTGGCGACGACAAACCCTTTTTCCAGCACCCGCCAGCCAGGGGTGATCCCTTGTTCCTGCATGAACTCGGTCAGCCCTTTGTGGGCGTCGGGACTGTGCGTCATTTTGGGCGGCGTGACGAATGTCCCCCGCCCCCGCTCGCGGACGAGCAAACCCTCATGCACCAGGTCGCTCAACGCCTGACGCACGGTTGTCCGGCTTAAGCCAAATTGATCCTGAAGCTCTTGCTCTGAGGGGATGAGATCGTCCGGTTTCCAGGCGCCGGATTCGATATTTTCCAGCAAACGTTGTTTGAGTTGATGGTGTAAGGGTAAAGGTGAAGTGCGGTCTATGCTTAACATGGTCATTGTCCTACGGGTAAATGTTATAACATTATAACAATAATACCTTTTTACCCTGTTTTGTCAAATCCAGTAGCGGAGTGGGCATCCTCAGATGCGAACCGGTGGGCATCTGAGGATGCCCACTCCGCTATTTCGAGCTGCTGAAATCCCACAATGACAGCCCCGTCCTGGCGTCCATGGCCCGATTGACAGGCACGCCATCATAGGCGGTGAGGGTGAATTCAACAGCAAACGCGATAGCACGGACGGCGTGACCGCCAATGATCGCCATCCCATGGGGTGCGGTTTCGTCGCGGAAGGAGAGGACGAGATGGGTATGAATGTGGGGACGGCCGTCCAGCCGGGAGATGGCGCCGTGACCGGAGAGGATTTCTAACGGCCGTCTGAAAACCAGCGGCTCCTGGCGAATTTGACGGACAAAATCATAGGCGCTCAATGTCACCTCGGTCAGCCCGCCCATCATCTCAAATGTGGCCGCCTGGATATGTTCGGCGGCGGCAATTTGGGCAAAGTCATCGTGAACGGCCGTGCCATTCGTCAGAGTGCCCATAAAAACACGGGTGGCCTGCGTGTTCACCTGAACCAGCGAAACTGCCATAGCTACCCCCCCAAAAAACGGCTGGCCCCCTGCAAAATTAAAAGCTGGGCAATGCCCAAAATCATGGTTGCGCCGCGCGCAATCTGCTTTTCGGCGTCGGTGTGCGTGCCCGCAGTCATACCGGCGGCGACCCCCGCCTGCTGGCAAATGGCAATCACCTGGTCAATCATTGCCTGAACCTCCGGGTGGTTGGGGCCATCGGCAAAACCCATATTGAGCGAAAGGTCACGCGGGCCAATCATCACCGCGTCCACATGGGGTTGGGCGATCATCTCGGGGAACTTCGGCAACAAGGCGGGGTCTTCAAATTGGGGGATGACCATTGTTTGCTCGTTGGCAAAGGTGATGTAATCCGCCGCCGCGCCGCTGTAGGCCATATAGCTGGCGGCGCGGGAGACGCCGACACCCCGTTTGCCAATGGGCGGGTATTTGACGGCATCCACCAACATCTGCACTTCGGCCGTATCCCTTAAATCGGGCATCATCACCCCCATCATGCCCGCGTCCAGATAGGGCAGCACAAGTTTGGGGTCTTTGGGGCCAATGCGGATGAGAGGGGTCATCTGGGTGCGTTCGCAGGCGCGGACGACATTGACAACCTGGGCCGGGTCGAGCAACCCATGTTCGGCATCGAGCAGGTAATAATCGTAGCCGGCCAGGCCAAACAGTTCGGCCAGTTGGGGATCATCCGAAGTGGCGATGACGCCAAATGCGGGTTGACCGGCTTTTAGTTTGGTTTTCAGGCGGTTTTCCTGGATGAACATGCTAACAACATCGTAACGTGAGGAGGGAGGCATCCTCAGATGCCTCACGTTCGCATCTGAGGATGCTCACTCCTCACCTCACTAGATTACTCCGGCCGATTTCAACTCTGCTAATTGTGCCTCGGTTAACCCCAACAACCCTCTGTAAATCTCGTCGTTATGCTGCCCCAGGATGGGCGGCGGTGAAAAAGTGTCTTCATGGGTGTCGGAGAGTTTGATCGGGTTGCCGGGCATGCACACCGAACCGCCGAGGGGGTGGGCTACTTCGACGATCATGTTGCGGGCAAGCACCTGTTCATCGTTGAGAGCTTGTTGCAGATTGTGTACCGGGGCGCAGGGGACGCGGGCGGCGCGTAATTTCTCCAGCCAATAGGCCTGGGTGTTGGTGGAGAGGATTTCATTGAGACGGCCGTTAATCAACGCCTTGTTCCGCAACCGGCCCGGCTGGTATTTGTGTTCTTCGGTGTCCAGGTCGTTGGCGGGCAGAAGCGTCATCAGCACCTCCCAAAAGTTGTCGGCGATAATGGCAATAATGATGTAGCCATCGGCACAGGCAAATGTATCGTAGGGGACGTGGACAAAATGGCCGTTACCCAGCTTGTCGGGGACAATGCCGGAGAGGAAGTGCATGGTAGCCATGTAGTTGAGCAGGCTGATTTGGGCGTCCAGCATGGAGATGTCTACATGCTGCCCGCGCCCGGTTTGATAACGCGCTTGCAGAGCTGCCAGAATGCCAATCACGGCCGTCAGCCCCCCTGCCAGATCACCAATGGGAATGCCGGAACGGGTGGGTGGGTTGCCGGGCTGCCCGGTAATGCTCATGCCGCCGCCCATTGCCTGCGCTACCATATCAAAGGCGGTGTAATTTTTGGCGGGGCCGGTTTCGCCAAAGCCGGTTACGCTACAGGTAATGATGCGCGGGTTGATGGCGGCAAGATGGGCATAGTCAATCTTGAGGCGTTCGGTGACGCCGGCGCTGAAGTTGCTCAGGACAACATCGGCCATCTGCACCAGGTCGTAGAAAATAGCCAGTCCCTTTTCCGATTTCAGGTCTAGCGTCACGCTCTTTTTGTTGCGGTTGAGGGTCATAAAATAAGCGCCAAAGCCGTTGAGGCTGTTCTGCGGGTCATTTTCCAACAGGCGGCGCGTGCCTTCCCCCTTGCCCGGCGGTTCTACTTTGATTGTTTCCGCGCCCAGGTCGGCCAGCATCATGCCCGCGTAGGGGCCGCTGAGCATGTGGGTGAGGTCGAGGATGCGGATTCCTTGCAATGCTTTCATCAAACCTCTTGGGCTGGAGCGCCAGCCGTCAAATTTTGTAAATACGTCACCACCTCCGCCTTATCCACCACGTCGCCATACTTGCTGTGGATGTCGAACAGGTTGGCGTTGTGGGGATCGGGGTGGCGGTCGCCGACACATTGGCGGGGGACGATGACGCGAAAACCGTGCTGCATTCCGTCTACGGCCGTTGCCCGTACACAGCCGCTGGTCGAGCAGCCGGTCACAATCAGCGTATCCACCCCCAGACTGGTGAGCATCGCCGCCAATGGGGTGCCAAAAAAGGCGCTGGCGTACTGTTTGTTGATAATCACGTCGTCCGGCGCGGGGGTTAACTCCGGCACGATGTCGGCCAGCGGCTCCCCCTCTACCATGCGGCGCAGCAGCGGCACTTTCTGCACAAAAATGCCGCCGTCCCGCCCGCTGCGGCTGTAGATGACGCGGGTGAAGATGACGGGCACATCTGCTCGCCGCGCCAGGAGGAGAAGGTCGGTTGTTTCAGCTACGGCCGTGACCACATCCGGCGCATACAAAGGCGAACCCGGCGTGGTGTAGGCGTTGATGAAGTCCACAATTAGCAGGGCTGGTTTGTGGCCGAAACCGATACGGCCGTCGAAGACGCCCTGGTAGTTGGTGTGCAAATCGTTCATAGGCTATGTTTAACCGTCTGCGGTCAACCGTCTGCGGTCAACTGTCTGCGGTCAATGGTCGGTTAGCAGCGGGCTGTGGTTGGGCATCCCCTTGCACCGCTGCCGCCAACTGCCAGGCCGCATAAGCAAACGCCCCCTGGGCAACCGTATTCAACAACTGCTCCGTCCATTGCAAGGGAATCGTCTGGTTCGGCATACGCGCCAGGCCGCTGAGGACAAAAACAATGACGATATTTACCAGGAAAAGCAGCGCCAACAGGTTAAGACCCAGGCGGCGCGCCTGCTGAATCAGCAGCACCACCAGAACCACATTGCCAATGGTCATCACCCCCAGCAAAATAAACCGCCAGGTGTTCACGGTGAAATCGGGAAAACCGGTGAATAAAATGGCAGCCAGGCTCAGCCCCAACACCACGCCCGGCCCCAGCCAGATGCGCCGCGGCCGTCGGCCCCCCAGCGTTTCGCTCATAAACCAGACGGCAAAAGCGACCAACGTAAAACCGGCGGCCATCCAGAGAAACATCCCCTTGTCCATCCAGACAATGTTCGTTTCGGCATTACTCAGGGCCATCAGCAACTTCCAGCTTGCCTTGAGCAGGCCGCCGATGGTGATGAGCAGCCAGCCAATCGTCGCCATTTGTCCTAAACGGCCGTCTACCCCGGCCACCATGCGACTGACAAAATACAAGCCAATCGAGGAAAAAATAACGGGGATGAAATCTTCCAAAGCCAGGGCGATGGTGTACTCGGTCATAACACCTCCTTATTATTGATCGCCGACGGCCGTTAGCGGTCGGCCGTTAGCGGTCGGCCGTCAGCGGTCGGCCGTCAGCGGTCGGCCTTCATGTCAAAAACTTTCGCGCAGTCCACACATTGGCCGCGCTAAAAATTATTTCGCCAATGTTACCCACATAAAACCGGTCGCCAATGCCAGCGCCGGCAAAAATAAACATGAGGATCGATCCCAACGCCAGCCATTTCCAGCCGGTATGCCGCCAGAGGGAAATACCGGCGCCAATCAGGAAGAAAATGGTGAGTAAGGCAGGGATGGGCGGCCCCGGCACGCCCCCTTCGTTCACATAGCGCAGCGTGTCCATCATGGGGCGCAGTTGCAGGTCAATAGTTAGAATATCTTCATACACCCCCAGCCCAATGAGCAGGGTGGCAAAGATGCAGACGAGGATGTGGTTTGTCCGGCTTTGTGCCCAGCCCACCCCCGCGTGGCGCAAAACGCCAAAGCCAAAGATGATCATAAAGGGTGTAGCCAGGCCGTGAATGACAAAACGACCCGCGTTCAGCGCCTTGAGCAGATCCCCTTCTCCTAAAAACCGGCCAAGCAAAATAACCAGCACATCATAGGTCAGACCGGCCAGCACAATCAGCAGCAGCAGGGCGTAGGAGATCCGCTTACTCTTGTATACCTCCCACGATTGCCAGGTCAACCAGGCAAACAAGGCCACGAAAACGATATAGAGCACGGTTAACATGTGTTCCCTCTCAAGATTGACCGTTGACGGCTGACCGCCAGGCAAATTGACATGGTTCTGATGTAATGTTACAATGTTATAACATTTGCTCTTGCAAGTCAAATCACCTGTAACTATGGAGAATCGCCATCGGTAACGGCCGTTGGCGGTCAGATTGTAACTATATAAGGAAGCTGACATGTCCGACGCCCTGGGCTATCGCCACAAATTTGGAGTCATTGTTCCCAGCACCAATACCATCGTCGAACCTGATTTTTACCGCATGACTGTGCCGGGCGTAACCGCGCACATTTCCCGCATCCACATCCGCGACCAAAACCTGAGCAGCGATGAAGCCTTTGAGAATTTGCTCAAACAGATTCGCGTGGAAATTCAATACGCCGTTGAGCGGGTGATGACGGCCGAACCCGACTATATGGTGATGGGCATGAGTGCCGAAACCTTTTGGGACGGGGTGGAGGGCAACCGCCAATTCACCAAAATGATCTCCGATTGGGCGGGTGGCCTGCGCGTGGCCACCGGCGCGGAAGCATGTGAACGAGCGCTAAAGATGTTTGGCGTCAAGCGTATTGGTGTGGTAACGCCTTATCAGCCGGTCGGCGACAAAAACGTCGTTCGTTTTTTCAACGACATTGGCTTTGAGGTAACGGCGATCAAGGGGCTGCGCTGCCCGACGGCCGTCGCCATTGCCCACGTTTCCGAGAGCGAACTGCGCCAATCCCTGATTGAGGTCAATAAGGACGCCGACGCTCTGGTGCAGGTTGGCACTAACCTGAGCATGGTTGGCCTGGCGGACGAAGCGGAGCGCTGGCTGGGTAAGCCGGTCATTGCCATCAACGCCGCCACCTGGTGGATGGCCCTGCGCGACATTGGCGTCCATGAGAAGGTGTATGGGGCAGGGCGGCTTTTAAGAGAGTTTTGACCACAGATGGCGCAGTTTGGAAAAATCTGCGCCATCTGTGGATTATTCCGCGCTTTCCACCGCCGGCCGCACCCGTCCCCGAACGGCAAAGGCCCAGGCAGCCAGAACGAAACTGAGCAGGCCGAAGAGGACAAATGGCCCGGCTTCCGTCCAATTGTCAAACAGCCACCCGCCTATTTTGCTGGCGACCAGAATCCCGATGGCCCCACATAAGCCGAAAAAGCCGATAACCGAGCCGCGAATATGGGCCGGGGCTTGCTGTTGGATCAACACCTGGGTGGAGATGACCGTGCCGATGTTGCCCGCCCCGGCCACAATCACGGCCGCCAGCATCGCCCCGCTAAAGGGATCGTCCACAAAAAAAAGTGAGCAGTAGCCGAGGCCGGAAATGAGATTGGTGAGGGCAACGGCCGTAGCCCGGTTCATGCGGTCAACGAGAATGCCAAAAAGAGGGGCCGCCAGAAATGCAGCCGCCTGGGAGATGCCCACAATAATGCTGGCCCGCGCCAGGGCAACGGCCGTATCCATGCCGCTGGTGACGCCATATTTGTTGATCCACAAGGCCAGAAACGTACCCACAATCGCCAAATCCCCCCGCGAGACAAAACCGGCGCCATACCCCAACAGCACACCCGGATCGCGGGCTGCCTTCACCCCTTCGCTTAACAACTCGAAGAACCGTTCCGGCTGATTACGGTGGCGGATACCTCGCCCTCGCAGCCCCAGCCAGAGGAGTAGCGCGACCAACACGGCCAATCCGGCGGCGACGTAATAGGTGGCCTGGCCCGCCTCTACCGGGTTCATGCCGTTTTGGGTGAACCAGTTGGGCAGACGGAGCAGGAGGAACACGGCCGTCATCGCCCCCAGCCCATTCATCACCCCTTGAATACCATTTGCCTTGCCCCGATCCCGGTCTACCACATAATCGGCAATAACCACGGAGAGCATACTGGTTGCTCCGGCCGCGCCCACCGCAAAAATCATACGGAAGAAGACAAGCTGCCAGACGCTACCAGATTGCGCCATCAAAAAGTAGCCGACGGAGACAATGAGAAAGCTCCCGGCGAAAATGAGCCGCCGCCCCACCTTGTCGGATAGGCTACCCGCTAGACCGATGGCAAAGATAATCACAACCTCATGCCAGAACAACACCGTGCCGGTGACGCTGCCTTGCTCGGCCAGCGGCACATGCAGAATTTCGGTCAGCAAATAGGGCTGCACCACGTTGACAAAACTGAGCAAGCAGATGGTGGCAAAGGCGGAGAAATAGAAGGTGATTAGATTTTTCCGTGTCACCCCGTTGTATAAGGCCACACCGCCAAAGACGATGCCGGATGTATTATTTGCCATAGTTGATCCCTTTTTGATTAACCGCCGACCGATCACCGATTACCGGCTACCTGTCATATCCTCTCTTCCAGCATACTGGCCCGCAGCAAATAGGCGCGGGCCTGGGCTGGATTGACGGCCGTTTCCGCCAATGTTTTGTTGCGCTGAAGCCGCGCCTCTTCTGTCGCCATAACCATATGGTTGTACTGCTGGTCGCTGTAAAGCTGCACCGATTCCACCGCGTAGCACCGCCGCTCATGGGTGTATTCATCCAACAGATCGTCAGCCTCACCTTGCCAGATACGCCGCAACTTTTCGGCCAGATTGGCCGCATCGTGAATGCCGCTGTTCATCCCCATACCGCCAGAGGGATTGTTGTTGTGCGCCGCGTCGCCGAGCAAAATGGCCCGCCCCATGCGAAAGCTGTCTGCCACCCGCTGATGGACGCGATATAACTGGGTTGTTTTGATGCGATAGGGCGGCGTTTCGCCAAAAAAGTTATGAATCCGCGCCCGCAAATTCTCCTCGCGCAAAGCAAATTCCTGATCCTCGTCGTCTGTCATGCGGAAAACAACGCGCACAATGTCAGGCAAATTCAGGATAATCACCCATTCCTGCGGGTCAAAAACGTAACAAACCGGCCCCGCACCGGGCAGCAGATCGCCGGTGTTCAGGTCGCTGCCAATGAGCAGGAAGCGGTCGGCATAGGTTTTGCCTTGAAACCCAATCCCCAACTGTTTGCGGACGGTACTATGAGAGCCGTCCGCGCCGCAAAGGTAGGAGCCTGCGCGGGTGACAATGCCGTCGGCCGTCTCAAAACGGGCGGTGACGCCATCGCCATGATCGGTGAAATCGAGTAGTTTGTGCCCCATGTGGACTCTGGCGGTAGCGGTGGCTTCGAGAGCGGGCTTGAGGACGCGGGTGGCGATATGTTGCGGGCATTGCAGGCGGAAGGGGTAGGGGGTGTCTGAGGCAATCACTGCGTAGTTAAACTCGGCTACCAGTTGCCGGGGTTCGCGTTCCCAGTATTGCAGGCGATCCACTTTGTGGCCTTGCGCCAGAATGGCCTCGACGACGCCCCACGCCTGAAACAGTTCCAATGTTTTAGGATGGAAGGTGCTGGCGCGAATCTGGTTGTTCAGTTCGGCGTCGGCTTCAAATAGCTCCACCGGCAGCCCGGCCCGCGCCAACGCCAGCCCCAGCGAGAGGCCAACGGGGCCGGCGCCGATGATGAGGATGGGGGCTGCTGACGGCCGTGCCTCATCCGCCATCATGTCTCTCGCTCCCCGGCGTGTAAAATGCGTACCAGCCGCTCGCGCATGGGGACGCCCAACATACGGTCGGCCAGGATATTGGCCGGGTCTTTCTCCACAATCGTGCGCCGGACGAGTTCATCACGTGTTTTGAGGGCAGCCCGCTTTTCCGAGGCGACGGGTGCGGCGTTGTTGACCAGTTCCACCCAGTGGCGGACATATGCGAGCATGAGGGGTTCAACGGCCGTTTGGAAATCGGCAAAGGGCAGCAAACCACAAATGGCGATGGGTGACAGCGTGGAGCGCGTATACAGGTGGACGGGGGTGAAGGTTTTGTAGGCCGGATTTCGCCGCAGCGCCACCCATTTTTCATTGAGCGCTTCGTGGTATTGGTCGAGATGATCCGGGTGGGAAACCGCTTCGTAACGCGGCAGGTAATCCACATAGCAGAATACGTCCGGCGCAGTGCCTAACGCAAAACCCAGATGGGGCACGTCAATTTCCTCGTTCACCCAACAGGTGAGATGGATGTTGGTAAAGCCGGTCTCTGGTTTGCCAATCCAGGAGCGCACAATCCAATCTATCTTGTCGCCGGTGTAGGTGCGCATGTTGCCCACGATGTTGCCCGCCAGGTCGGGAATGTCCCGAATGTCCTGGCAGGTTAAATCTTCGCGCAGGTTGAGGCCGGCGCGAATCATTTCCCAGGCTTGTTCGCGGACGTGCAACAGGTAGTTAAACGTGTCGCTGTTGTTAACCGGCGCACGGGAATCGAGTACGTCGGCCAGATGTTGGGTGGTGTCGCTCATGTTGTTCTCCTTTGTGGACGGCAGACGGCCGTCGTCAGGTAATAATCGGCCCCGCCAATCGCCACGGACGGCCGTCCAGCACATCGGTGCGGTGAGAGACCATTTTGTTAGCCGCGGCAGCCGGGTGTACCAGGGCAGTGGTTAATCCATGGGGCACGGCCGTTGTGACCACCGGATAGTTGATATTGCCGTCAAACGGCCGGTTCTTCCATTTCGTCCACAGCGTAAAATCTTCGGTGATGGCGTAAATGCCACCGCCATTTTTCCCGGCAACAACCAGATTGATGCGATTTTCGGCCGCCCGCTCCTTGAAAGCCAGATCGCCCTCCCACGCCTCCAAAACCAGCGTCGGCGCGGCAATCACTTCCGCCCCTTGCAAAGCCGCCAGCCGGAGCGTTTCCGGGTAAAGGGCGTCGTCGCCCACGATCAGGGCCAACCGCCCCCACTCCAGGTCAATGACCCGCAAACTGTCCCCCAACATGGCCCAGGGGTGACGGCCGCAAGGGTGCAGTTGGGGCTGTTTCAGCAAAACGCCATCTTTACCCAACAGGATGCCTACATGCGCCCCATCTTCAACAATTGACGTGGCAACCAGACAATGGTTTAGCGTCCCTTGTAGAACGCGCACCATTGCCGCTGATTCCGCAGCCGCGTCCGCTGGGCTGGTCACGTGAAATAGTTCCGGCAAGACGACCAGTCGGACATCTTGTGCTTCCGCCTGGGCCAGCCATGCGGCGGCCTGGGCAACTGCCTGACGGCCGGTTGTCTGGAGCCGGAGAACGCCAACCAGCACGCTTTCAGCGCCCGAAGGAGTGGGGCGGGGTTGCGGCCGTTCAGCAATGGGGTGGTAGAGGGACGGCCGTCGCGCAGCCAATAGATCGGTTCCGTCCGGCCGTTTTTTGTCGTTGGCCAGGCGGGGGTCAATATCTGCCCAGACAACCGCCTCACCCTGGCGGGGCGCTTTTGCCAAAACCGTGCCGTCCGGGGTCACAATCTGGCTTTCACCGGCCCCTTCCAGGAAACTGGGGTCAATTTGCAGGCGGGCGGCCACGGCCGGGCGCAGCTTTTCCGGCACCAGCGAACCTACCTTGTTGGCCGCGACCACAAAAACCTTGTTTTCGGCGGCCCGCACCGGGATGTGCAGTGCGGCCTCGTCGTGGGCGAAGGAGTTGAGGCTGTTGAGCAAAATCTGAGCGCCACGCACAGCCAGGGCGCGGGCGACTTCGGGAATGACGCCATCCATGCAGGCGTACATACCTACCCGGCCAACGGCCGTATCTAAAACAGGGGCAATTTCGGTGGCCGGTTCCAGAAAGTTGTTCTCGTTGCCCATCAAAATTTGCTTATCGTTCAGCCCGGCGATAGCTCCGGTGGGATTGAAGAGGATGTTCGTTCCTGTCACTTTGCCCTGGTCGCGTTTCAGAGTGACGTTGATTTTGATATAACAGCGGTGGGCGGCGGCGCGGCCGGCAATTTGCCGGATGAAGTCATCTTCCAGGCTGAGGGCGACGCGGTAGCAGTGGTCGTCGTTTTCATACCAGGCGATGTGGTTGACAAATTCCGGCAAAACGATGAGGTCTGGGGCTTGTTCGGCGGCGCGATCAATCAGGCGCAAACAGGTTTGCAGGTTAGTGGGGATGTCTTCGGTAACGCCAAATTGGACGGCGGCGGCGCGAATTTTGCTCAAGGGGCAGGTTTCTCCGACTAAATGTTATAACATAGTAACAATATAACCTTTTGCCAGATTTCTGTCAAATTCAAGTGGAGCCAACCCGCGCGTCCATCGGCCGGTGATCAGTCCAATACAAATGGTTAATCTCTTCACGTAATTCTTATTGACAAAAAGAGGCGGCTTCCTTATTATCCCCCTCTGATCTCAATTCTGATCAATAAAGAGGTTTTTATGTTTATGACAGCAACATTGGAAATTAGAGCGGGAGATGAGTTAGTCCAACGTCTTCCCTTCAAACCATATCGAAACTCAATCGAGCGGCGGGCCATGCAGTTTCTGCCGGGGCCAGATGAGCCGCAAACGACCAATATCCAGACCCCCTGGGGAGAAACCTTGCTGTGCAAATACGGCGATTTCATTGTGAGTGAGGTGAATGCGCCTAAAGATCGCTGGCCTGTGGCCCGAGAGATTTTTGAAGCCAGTTACCTGGAGGTGTCGCCAGGCAGTTTTGTGAAACGGCCGTTGACCTACCTGACGCCACTGGCCGAAGTGACTGGCGACCCCAATCAGCAGGTGGTCATCTATACATTGGAAGGGCGTGTCACCGTTCGCGCCGGTGACTTCTACCTGGCACGGGGTATCCAGGGTGAAATCTGGCCTTACCCCAAAGATAAAGTTGAAACCAGCCTGATCCTGGCTGATTCTTTGGAATAATCCGCTGTTCCAAAGGCGATAAGAATAAAAAGGCCCGGCAGTAAGCCGGGCCTTTTTGTATGACAATAGAGGCGCTTCCTATCTAGCCATTCTCTTCCTGCGCCGCCTTGGCCAACGCCTGCTTGATAGCATCATCGGCTACCTGCACACCAGCCTCCAATAGACGATCCACGGCGGCGTCTACAGATGGGTCCGGCGGCGGCGCTGGTTCGCCGTTTTCGGCAGCGGGCGGCGTGAACTGAACCGGATATTTGATGTCGGGTACAGCTTCATAGGTGACGTTGGCCCACTGTTCCGTCACGGCCGTACCAAATTCCTCAATGGTGGCGGTGATGGGAGCAAAGGTGACGGCATATTTCACCTGTTCTCCCGCTTTTTCACGGAGCAAGGCTGCTTCGCTGACGGCCGTATCTACCACTTCCTGCGCCATTTCACCCCAGGCGGCGGCCTCTGCTGTAGCCGCGTCACGAGCAGCGGCAGATTGGGTTACGGCCGTGTCCACAGCGTCCTGGGCTGCTTCCGACCAGGCGGCAGTCTCGGCGGTGACGGCCGTTTCCGCTGCGTCACGGGCGGCGGTGGATTGGGTTACGGCCGCGTCTACGGCGTCTTGGGCCGTTTCTGACCAGGCCGTTGTTTCGGCGACGACAGCGGCAGCGGTATCCTCGCGCACGGCAGCCGCTTGCGCAATGGCATCGGTGGCGCTCTCCTGCGCCGTTTCGCGCCAGGCGGCTGACTCCGCCAGCGCTTCATCGCGGCTGGTTTCCAGAGCCAGGCGGGTGGCATCCGCTTCCGCAGCCATCGCTTCGGCTGTTTCGGCCATACTTTCGCGGGCTGCTGCCGATTGTGCGGCAGCCATTGTCGCTGCCTCCTGCGCCGTTTGCCCCCAGGCGATGGCTTCAGCAGTGGTAGCAGCGCGGGCGGCTTCGCGGGCAGCAGTGGATTGGGCGACGGCGGTAGTGGCGCTTTCTTGGGCCGTTTCTCGCCAGGCGGCAGCTTCATCCAGCGCTGCATCCCGGCTTGTTTCCAGAGCCAACCGGGCCGCCGCAGCTTCAGCGGCAGCGGCGTCTACCGATTCGGCCATTGCCTGGTTGAGCGCCATTGCTTCGCTGGACACGGCCGTGACCATGCCCGAAACCGTCGCAGCGGCATCACCGACTACTGCTGCTAACTGTTCGGTGGCCTGCCCCATCACTTTTTGTGATTCTATCAGAAGCTTTCTTTGTAATTCGGCATGAGAGGTGGCGGATTGGGCCACCATTTCCTCTACCAGTTTTTTATCTTCATCATCAACACCGGCCAACGTTTCTTGCATCGAGCGTAGCCACTCCCCGTTCTGGGCAAACATCACATTTTCGGCGGCCAACACCATCTTATAGAATTCCGAATCGGTTTGCTCCTCAGGGGAAAGGCTGTACCAGTAATCCCGAATGATGGTTAGTTCCAATTTAACCTTGCTGTAATTGAGAATGGTTTTGTCCCGATTGCGCAGCTCTTCCCAACCGGTGAGGGAGGCAGTAATGGCTGCTGTCAACGCTACCCAGACGGCAAGGGGGGTAATGGTGGTACCCAACGCCGCAAGCAGTGATCCGGCAACACCGGCCAGCAAAATGGCAATGGTCAGATTGCGTCTAGCCTTACTTAGCCGCACAATGCGCCCTTCATGCCAGGAAAGCTGTTCCTGCAACCGGTGTTTGATGTAATCCTCTGGCGCCAGGTCAGTAAAACCGGAGTCGCTGTTCGGATTGTCTGGTGAAAAATAGAGCGGCACATTACCTTTATAAGGCACAGTATCCAGCCGGCGACCGCTGGCTTTGAATATCTGGCGCTGGATGTAAGCCAGCCGGTTGCTCAGCCATTTGTTGCGGTTCGGGTGGTGCTGCAAAACGGTGCGGTAGATGTAAATTTCCTTCTTAATCTCTTCAGCGCCAGCGCGCATGGCAAGCCAACGGCCGTCGCCCAACTCCCGGCTGGTAAAAGCAGCAATCATGGAACCGATCAGCGGCGTCAGAATGAGCAGCACTGTGAATATAGCGCGAATAGAAGAACAGGCATCACCTTCCTGGCACCGGGCGTTAAGAAGGTTGGTAACGATGGCCAGGAACGTGGCGAAGATGCCCAAGATGAGTACCCATTTGCGCAGATTGAGGTGGCGCTTGCTTAACCTGTCGGCGTTGGTGTCCAGTTCGGCATGGTGCATCCACGCCTTTTCCAATATGGCCGGTCGGCTGGTCTCGTTTGCAGATTCCATCTGAATCCCTCCTATGGGAAGTATGAATTATGAAGCAAAAATTAGCCAGTGATGACATGATTATTGTGCTTCTTTTAGGGCGAAAAGTCAATTGACATAACAGATGTTTGCCAGGTTGTGCCTTGCCCGGCAAGGATTGGTACAATCTGGCGCTATGAATAATTCACGTGCTTTACTTATTGGCATTTTTTTGTTGGCCCTCTTGCTCTTTGTGGCGGGGGGAGTTTTGTTGTATTTGGGGTTGCAAGAAGATCAGCCAGCAGTGGCAGAATCGGATGGCACGGCCGTAGCCGCTGCGCCGACCCAAAATATCGAAACAGCAGTGGCCGAAACGGTGGCCGCTATTTCTACGGCGTCTGCCGTACCGCCATCGCCGACAGGGGAACAGCCGCCGGCTGCGTTGGCTACGGCGACCATTGACATTCCGCCTACGGTGACGCCGCTGCCTACTATAGCTGCCACTGATACGCCGATACCAACCGATACACCGGCGCCGACCGACACGCCAACGGCCGTGCCCCCCACCAATACCCCCGTCCCGGTCATTTTGCCTACGTCTACGCCAACGCCGGTGCCACCCACCAACACACCGGCCCCGCCGCCCGGCCCCCAGGCGGGCAACCACCGAGGGCTGACCGCTACCAGTTTTGTATTGCAAGATTGGCGTACCAATCCCACGGTGAACGGCCAGATATGGTATGAGTGGACCATTGCCAATACCTCCGGCGGCGGTGTGCCCTATTCCACCATTGGCGTTTTGCCGCGCAAGGATGGCATGGATCGGCCGCAGTGGTATCAGAATAATTGGGGTGGCAATAATGATGTGATGCCACCCGAAGGCTTAACCTGGGCTTCCTGGCTTTCTTTGCCGGAGCCGGGAAATTATACTTTGCGTACCGTTGTCTGTTTTGACGGCTTTCAAACCTGCATGAATGGGCAGGGCACATTCCATACGTTATCCAACGAGATACCTATTACGATTCGTTGAGTGTGTGGCAGCCGGATTTCTTACGGAAATCCGGTTGCGGAATAAATAATGAAGCTCTGGTGGCGGCGGCTGGCAAAAATTGTCACCGGTCATTGGCTGGAAATTTTGCTGGTGTTTATGGCGGCATTGGCCGGGGTGAGCGTGGTTGCCTGGCTGGCGACCCGTTTTAGCGGTGGCGTCTTGGTGGTGTGGTTGGTAGTCACGGCCGTTGTCCTAACCCTCATCATCGAAGTTTCCCGTTACCGCACCTTCCAGCGCCTCGGCATACTGCGCCGCCAGGCCGAAGCCAGCGGTGCGCTGGGCCAGGAAATCACCGCCAACCCTGATTTTGAGAGTTTGCTGGCAGACATTGTGCATCTGTTGCAGACGCAGTTCCAGTTTGATTACGTGGGGCTGTTTCTATTAGAGAAAGATCATTCTATCTCCCGGTTTGCCCAGGTAGGTGAGGTGCCTCACGCTTATACCATCGGCGCATTTCTGGACGGCCGTCAGGCGTTAGGCGCCGCAGCCTGGCAGCAGGAAACAGTCTGCGCTAATAATGGCATTTGTGATTTGCCCGGCATTACGCCCCATTTGCTGCCGCGTATGCGTTCAGAGCTGGCGCTGCCCCTGGTCGCCGGGCAAAAGTTGATGGGTGTACTGGACATTCAAAGCCGGGATGCCATCGCTTTTGAAGCTGACCACATTCTGGCGTTGCAGTCGTTGGCGGCGCAATCGGCCGTAGCCATCCGTAACGCCGTTCTCTACCAACGTGAATCCGGCCGGCGGCACATGGCTGAAACACTGTATGAAATTGGCCTGGCTCTCTCCGGCACCCTCGACCGTGAAGAAGTTTTGGGCAACATCCTGGAGCAGTTAGCCTCTGTTGTTCCCTATGAACGGGCGGCGCTGCTGCTGCACGATAATAACGAACTGGAAATTGTGGCGGCGCGTGGTTTTCCCACGCATAGCCAGCCATTACAAATCCGCATTTCGTTAGATACAACCAACGAGGACGACATTTACCTCACCATCCACCGCACGCAGAAACCCCTCGTTGTGCCTGATGTATCCAAACAGCCAAACTGGACGCATGTCTCCGGGCTGCCTACGGCCAAATCCTGGCTGGGCGTGCCGCTCATTCACGAAAAAGAGGTCATTGGCATGTTGTCATTGGTGCGGGAGCGGGACGAAGCCTATAGTCAGGAAGATACCGCCCCCGCCACCACGTTTGCCGTGCAGGCGGCGGTGGCCCTGCACAATGCGGAACTCTACAACCGCATTGACCAGTTCAACCGCCAACTGGCCTATGAGGTAGAAAAACGCACCGAAGCCGTCATTCAACTGGCGCGGCTGGATCAGGCCAAAACCGACTTTATCAATGTGGCCGCCCACGAACTGCGCACGCCGCTGACCACCATCCGGGGCTACAGCCAGATGTTGTTACAAGAAGCGACCATTGTGGAAAACCAGTATCACCATGAACTGGTCACGGGTATTTTTCAGGGGGCGATTCGGCTGCATGAAGTAGTTAACAACATGCTGAATGTGGCAAAAATAGACAACCAGGCACTCGAACTCCACTTCCAGCCGTTGTCGCTGGCGCAGTTGTTGGAGCGGGTGCATTTGTCGCTGGCAGAGGCGCTGGCGCAACGGAATTTGCTGCTGGTGATGGAACCGATGACGGCCGTGCCCGATATTGAAGGCGACCTGGAAGGATTGCGCTCTGTATTCTATAACCTGCTGCTAAACGCCATCAAGTACACGCCAGATGGCGGTCGCATCGCCATTACTCATGTGCTGATACCGGGAAATGATGGGGATACGGCCGTGCCCGGTTACGTCGAAATCATCATCAGTGATACCGGCATTGGCATCCCACCTGATGCCCGCGAACTGATCTTTTCCAAGTTTTACCAGACCGGGCAGATCGCCTTGCACTCCAGCGGTAAGACAAAGTTCAAAGGCGGCGGGTCTGGCCTGGGGCTGGCTATTGTGCGCGGCATTGTAGAAGCCCACAACGGCAAAGTATGGGCCGAAAGCGCCGGGTATGACGAAAAGAGCCTGCCCGGCAGCCATTTCCATGTGGTGTTGCCGGTTGTGCAGCCGTGATCTGTGACCCGTAATCGGTGAACGGTAAACGGATTACGGCATACGGATCACGATTTAGGGAAAGTTGACAGTCTTCCCCCAAACGGGTAGCATAACACGTCGGGCATATCCCCAACCGGGTATGCCTGCATTTTTTATCAAGGAAAGCGTTCCCCCATTTGGGACTCGCTGTGACGGATGAAAACTCATCCTTCATAATTCATAATTCATAATTTTTCCAGGAGAACCCCATGCGTCGTGAAGTTCTCACGTGGTCTGATGTAGACAAATTGATTGATTATTTAACGCCGCAGATACACGGCCGTTATGACAGTATGGTCATCATTACGCGCGGCGGCATTATTCCCGGCGGCTTGCTGGCCGAAGCACTCAATATCACCTATGTGCTGACCGCCTCCGTCCGTTTCCCAGCCGACTTTCCCGGCCTGCAAATTCCTGGCCCGGAGAAATATGCTATCCCCGAATTTATCCAATTCCCGGCTGATGCAGCCATAGCCGGGCGGCGGGTGTTGGTGGTGGATGATGTCTGGACGAAAGGGCGCAATATGGTCACAGTGGCTAACCGTATTGATGCGGCCGGTGGTATGCCCGACACCTGCGTCTTGCACTATAAACCGTCCACCTCACTTTATCCTGGTGTGACGCCCACCTATTACGCCGCCGTCACCGACGCCTACATCATCTATCCCTGGGAACTGGATCGGGGGCCGGAAGTGCTGGGCGTGTGGAATTGAAAGAGGGGGAGATTGAGAGATTGAGAGATTGAACAATCTCCCACTCTCTCAATCTCAAAATCTCAAAATTTTCAACGGCCGTTGCCCCCAACGGCCGTTTTTTATTGCCTGCCCGTGTGTGATAAAATCCCGCTCATGCATACAGCGTTGATTGTTATTGGTGGCGGTCTGGCGGGAGCCGAAGCAGCCTGGCAAGCGGCAGAATTGGGCATACCCGTTCGTTTGTACGAGATGCGACCGCAGCAGGCCACGCCAGCCCATGCAACCCCCTGGCTGGCCGAACTTGTTTGCAGCAATTCGCTTGGCTCCTTTTTGCCGGACAAAGCGCCCGGCCTGCTCAAGGCGGAACTACGCGGTCTGGGGTCATTGATATTGGCCTGCGCCCAGGAGACGGCCGTGCCCGCCGGTTCTTCTCTGGCCGTAGACCGGGACCTGTTTGCGCAGCGGGTGACGGAAAAAATAGAGAGCCACCCGTTGATTGAACTGATACGGGAGGAGGTCACGGCCGTGCCGCCCACCCCCACCATCATCGCCAGCGGCCCGCTCACCTCCTCTGCTTTGGCAGCCAGCATCAGTGAGCTCACCGGGCAGCAGCACCTCTACTTTTATGACGCCCTCTCCCCCATTGTGCAGGCCGACAGCATTGATATGTCCATCGCCTTCCGCGACTCCCGCTATGATCGTGGTGAACAGGAAGAAGGCGACTACATCAACTGTCCGCTGAACAAAGAGGAGTATTTTCAATTTCAGGAAGCGTTGTTAGCGGCCGATACGATCACTTTGAAGCAGTTTGAGCAAGAAGACCCCCACTTTTTTGAAGGCTGCATGCCCATCGAGCAAATTGCCCGGCGCGGCGACAAGGCGCTGGCCTTTGGCCCCATGCGCCCGGTAGGGTTGGAGGATCCGCGGTCGGGGACACGGCCGTATGCCGTTGTGCAACTGCGCCAGGACAACCTCATCGGCTCCCTGTACAACATCGTCGGTTTCCAGACTAACCTGCGGTGGGGTGAACAAAAGCGCGTCTTGCGCCTGATCCCCGGCCTGCAAAACGCCGAATTTATGCGCTACGGCATGATGCACCGCAATACCTACATCAACGCGCCGCAGTTGTTGCACCCCTCGCTGCAATATCGTGGCCGCGCCGACCTCTTTTTTGCCGGGCAAATCACCGGCGTGGAGGGCTATATGGGTAACGCGGCTACCGGGCTGCTGGCAGGCATCAATGCCGCCCGGCTGCTAAAAGGGCAACTGCCCGTCATCCTGCCGCCTACCACCATGCTGGGTGCGCTGTGCCATTATGTGACCCATGCCGAAGCCCGCCATTTCCAGCCCATGAAGGCTAACTTTGGCTTGCTTCCTGCGCCGCAGCATGATTTACCCAAATCTGAACGGTATCAGTGGTACAGCGAACGCGCCCTGACCGCCCTGCGCCGCTTTGCCCGCGCAAATGGTATCAAGTGTCAGGTGTCAAGTCCCACGGGACACTTGACACTCGACACATGACACTCTTCAAGGAGACGCCTCTGTGGCTGAAGGATTGAATCTGTGGTTGCGCCAGAATGCGGCTCTGCTGTGCAGCGGTACGTTGCGCCGCGCTCCGAACATGCTGGTGGACGAGGACGACCTCTTTGAGTTCCTGGCGCTGCTGGCAGACAGCGTGACGGCGCTGCCAGAATTGCAGCTTGCCAATGTGCAATCCTGGGCGCTGACCAGCATTGGGCATGATGCGCGGGGAGCGTATGATTGGCTGGTGGTGCTGCGGGTGCTGAAGCAGGAGATCATCGCCCGCCTGGAACGGCAGTTCCCGCCGCAAGAAACATTGCGGGCCATGCGTCAGTTAGACGACATTCTCACCTATGCCATCATCGAAGCTTCGCAACTGGCTACCGATATTCAACGCGCCGACGTGATTGAACACATGGTGCAACTACGCCAACAGGAAGACCGGCTGGAAGAGACCAAGACAAAATTCATCGCCGTAGCCGCCCACGAACTGAAAACGCCACTAACCATTATTGAAGGGTATGCCAACATTTTGCGGGCGGAATTGAAAAATGAACCGCGCCTGACGGTGTATCTGGACGGTTTTAATAACGGCTTCCGCCGGATGCGCGAGGTGATTGGCGACCTGATTGATGTCTCGTTGCTGGATTTGAAGTCGTTTGAGATTAAGTACCGGGAAATCAACCTGGAACGCCTGGTGCTGATGTTGGCCGATAGCCTGAACAAGCATTTTGGCGAACGGCAGGTGGAACTGGTCATTTTGCCCTTTGGCGTCCCTTCCACAACCTTTGGCGACGAGGAAAAGTTGAAGAAGGCGTTGAGCAAAGTGGTGATGAATGCCTTGAAATATACACCCGATGGGGGAAAGGTGACGATCACGGCCGTGCCCACCCGCCAGGATGAATCGTCTGATGAGATGGGCGGCTTTCTGGATATTCAGGTGACGGATACCGGCATTGGCATTGCCCACACTGACCTGGAGCTGATTTTCAACAAATTTGGCACGGCCGCCGACGCCAGCCTGCACTCGTCCAGCAAAACGAAGTTCAAAGGCGGCGGCCCTGGTCTGGGGCTGCCCATTGCCAGAGGGATTATTGAGGCGCACGGCGGCCAGATTTGGGCGCAAAGCGTTGGCTACGATGAAGAAACCTGCCCCGGCAGCACTTTTCATATTGAATTGCCGCTCTGGTTGAAAGAGCCAATGTGGGGAATGTAAGTGAGTGGTTAGCGGTGAGCGGTAGGCAGTGAGCAGTGTGGGGCTACTGCTCACCGCCTACCGCTCACTGCTTACTTTTGCAAAGGAAGGGACACGATGGACGTTATTGTACAAGCGGCAGTAGAACGAGTGGTGGTATATCCAGATCGGGCGCGGGTCACGGCCGTAGCCGACTGTGAACTCGAAGCAGGCACACACCGGCTGCTGGTGGACGAACTGCCCCTGGTGCTGGAACCGGAATCGGTGCGCGTGGCCGGGCAGGGCACGGCGCGGGTGCGCATTCAAAGTGTGGATGTGAACCGCCACTTTTACACAGAAACCCCTGCTGCCCAGGCGCGTGACCTGGAATTGCAAATCGAGCAAACGCAGGACGAAATGCAGGTATTGGCCGACGACATGGCCCGCTGGCAAGAGCATGGCAAATATCTGGATGGGCTGCGGGCGGCGACGGTAGAGTTTGCCAAAGGGCTGTCTCGTGGCCGGACGACGGTGACAGACCAGGCCAATTTGCTGGACTTTTTACGTGACCAGGATGTGCAGATGCGCACGGCCGTGCGCGACCTGAAAAAACAGGAACGCGACCTGAAACGCCGCCTGCAAAAGTTACAAAATGAACTGAACCAACAGCGTTCGGCGCGTCCGCGTGAACGGTACCGGGCGGTGGTAGAGATCGAGGTATTGGCGGCAGGTGCGTTCCGGCCTGAAGTGACCTATGTGGTACACAACGCCGGCTGGCAGCCGTTGTATGACGCCCGGCTGCGGCAGACGGATGCGGGGCAGACGGTGGAACTGAGCTACATTGCCCAGATTACGCAGCAGACGGGGCAGGATTGGACGGCCGTGCAACTCAACGTCTCCACGGCCCGCCCTGCTCTCAACCAGCAGTTGCCGGAACTCTACCCCTGGTACCTGGACGTGTATACCCCTCCACCACCGATGCCGCCGCCGCAGGCTCGCGTCCGCATGGCCGTTGCGGCCCCCATGGCTGCGGCTGCTCCGGCAGCCGAAGAAATGGCAATCCAGGCAGAATTTCTGTCCCTTGATGCCGAAATCAGCACGGCCACTGTCAGCAGCGAGGGCACGGCCGTGACTTTTCAGGTGCCCAATCCCGCCGACATCCCCAGCGACGGTTCGCCACACAAAACAACGTTGCAGCAGCTACTGCTTGACCCCAAACTAGACTATCTCTGTGTACCCAAACATACAGATGCGGTTTATCGCCGGGCAACCATCACCAACAACAGCAGCGGCCCATTGCTACCCGGTTCCGCCAGTCTGTTTGTGGAGAATGAGTTTATCGGCCGTACCAATCTGGCATACACACCCACCGGCGGCGAACTGGAACTGCTGCTGGGCGTAGAAGAGCGCATCACCGTCGAGCGGGAATTGAAGAAACGGGAGGTGGACAAAAAGATGCTGCGTGATGTGCGCCGCACCCGTTTTGGGTATGAGATGGCGTTGCAGAATTTATTGGGCACGGCCGTGACTGTTGAACTGCACGACCACATCCCCGTCTCCCGCAACGAGCAGATCAAAGTGCGGCTGGAAAGCCCCCGCCCCACACCCACCGAGCAATCTGACTTAAACGAATTGGAATGGCATCTAACCCTACCCGCCGGGGCCAAACAAACCGTCGCCTACGAATTTGTCGTTGAACACCCCCCGGCTTTGCGGATCACGGGGCTTTCTGAATGATCTTAGCCCGTAATCCGTGAGCCGTAATCCGTGAACCGTAGTCGGATTACGGATTACGAATTACGAATTACGGAGGTAACTATTACCCACAAAACATACCCCACCAACGAACCGCGTGAGCGGGCTTTTTTAGTCGGCGTGGAGTTCAAGCGCGGACGGCCGTTGCTGACCGTGCATGACAGCCTGGAAGAATTGGCGCGGCTGACGGACACCGCCGGGTTGGATGTGGTCGGCCAGACCACCCAACAGCTAGACCAGCCCAACTCCGCCACCTATATTGGCCCCGGCAAAGTAGAAGAAGTCAAAACGCTGGTGGGCGAGTTGGACGCCAACGTTGTTATTTTTGATGATGAATTGGAACCACGCCACCAGCGCGAACTGGAAGAGATTTTCGGCGAAGAAGTAAAGGTCATAGACCGCACGGCTCTCATTCTGGACATCTTTGCCCAACACGCCCAGACCCGCGAAGGTAAGCTGCAAGTGGAACTGGCGCAGTTGGAGTACCGCGCCCCTCGCCTGACGCGCATGTGGACGCACCTCGCGCGGCAGGCGGGTGGGCGGGCCGGTGGTGGCGTTAGCGGCGGCGTAGGGGTGCGTGGCCCTGGTGAAACACAGCTAGAAGTTGACCGGCGCGAAATTCGCCGCCGCATCAGCGCCATCAAAGAAGATTTGGAAACGGTGCGCGCCCGGCGCGAATCCGCCCGCACCAAACGGCAGCAGACGGAGTTGACCGTCGTCGCCATTGTGGGCTATACCAATGCCGGGAAATCTACGCTGCTAAACAAACTCAGCAACGCCGATGTGTTGTCCGCCGACATGCTCTTTGCCACACTCGACCCAACGACGCGCAAGGTGATCATGCCCAACGGCCGTGAAGTCCTCTTCACCGACACCGTGGGTTTCATCCAAAAGCTGCCCACCCAGATCGTGGCCGCTTTCCGTGCTACCCTGGAAGAGATACGGGACGCCGACTTACTGCTGCATGTGGTGGATGTGACCCATCCGCATGTCGTTGCCCAGGTCGAGTCCGTCGAAGATACCCTGGCGGAACTGGAAGTTGATCACCTGCCGATGGTGGTCGCTTTGAACAAAGTAGACCAATTACCCACCGATAGCGATATAGAGACAGTCTTGGATTTGACTGTGCCCACCGTGCGCATATCTGCCCTTACTGGTCAGGGAATTGAGCAACTGCTGTTGGCTATTGAAGCAGTGATGGTGAGCCTGTTAGCGCCTATCTCGGTGTTGCTGCCGTATCAGCGCGGTGACTTGCTGTCCCTATTGTACGAGCGCGGGCAGGTAGACAGCGAGGAGCATGGGCAGGACGGGGTACGAGTTTATGGACGTTTGCCCCATCGCCTGATACCATATTTTGAACCGTATCAAGTTGAGTAGCAGAAGTTCAACTTCTTTGAAGAAGTTGAACTTCTGGGCAAAGTTGGTGACTGATGAACAAATTGCTGGACACATTGAGCGAATTTATGGCGAAGTATCCGGGCTTGCTGCCACTGATTGGCCTGGGATTGATCATTTTGAACCTGCTACTGCAATTTTTTCAGGGTTATTGGATTGTGGAAAGTAATTTGTTCTTGCATCTGGGTCTGATTATCAGTCTGATCGGTATTTTGATGATTCGCCCGCTTGGGTAGGGGCGGGTAGAAGGCCACGCCCCTACATACTCCCCGCCCGGCATGAGTTCCATACCCACATTGGTGTCCCACCCGTCTATACAGGCAATTTTGGCCGCCTTTCATCAGATGAGTGACCAGGTGATTGACCTGGCGATTGCCGTACAGCAAATCCCGGCGCCGACCTTTGCGGAGGCGGCGCGGGCGGCCTTTATTGAGCAGCGGTTCACGGCCGTACACCTGCAAGATGTGGCTCAGGATGAATTGCATAATGTGTACGGCCGTTTGCCTTCTTCCAGCCCCACCCATCCCCCTGTCATCATTTCTGCGCATAGCGACACAGTGTTCCCACTGGAAACCGACCTGACCGTGCGGCGCGACGGCCGTTACATCTACGGCCCTGGTATTGCCGACAACTCCACCGGCGTCGCCGGTATTGTCACCCTGGCGCGTGTGCTGCGGGAGGCGGCGCTGCCATTGCCCGCCGACATCTGGTTTGTGGCCAATGTAGGCGAGGAGGGGCTGGGTGATTTACGTGGGATGCGGGCAGTGGTGAAACGATTTGGCGGCGAGGCCACCTACCTGGTGGTGGAAGGCGGGTTGTATGGGCAAATTTCCCACCAGGGCATTGGTGTGCGCCGCTTTAAATTGACAGTGCAAACGCCGGGCGGACACTCCTGGGGCAACTTTGGCGCACGCAGCGCCGTGCATGAACTGGCGCGGATTATCGTGGCAGTTGACCGGCTGGCTGTGCCCAAAACGCCGAAGACCACCTTCAATGTGGGTATCATTGAAGGTGGCACCTCGATCAACACCATTGCCCAGTCGGCCAGTGGGCTGCTGGATTTGCGCTCAGAGTCGCTGGTAGAGTTGGAGGGGTTGGTCACGGCCGTCAGTCAGATCGTAGAGCAGGCCAACAAACGCAAGGATGTCCGGGTACGCATGGAATTGATCGGCAACCGGCCGGCCGGGCAATTGGCGGTCAACGTGCCCCTGGTGCAATGGGCAATAGCGGCGCTGCAAGCCGTTGGCTGTGCCGACCCCCGCCTGATTGCCAGCAGCACCGACGCCAATGTACCGCTGAGTGAAGGGTATACGGCCGTGTGCATTGGCCTGGCCGAATCCCACCACGCCCACCGCCTGGACGAATACCTTGACCCCCAGCACCTGCCCAACGGCCTGGGCCAGCTTTTGCTCCTCACCCTGGCGGCTACAGGCTACTGAAACAAAAAACCGGCTTATTGAGCCGGTTTTTATTTTGCTTGTGCATGTTGCTCTTGTAGCCAACTTTGTTCGATCCGTTCTTCTTCTTCTTCTTCTTGAATTTGAGCATCAATCTCAAGCTGGTTGGCATAGTAGTAAGCCAAAGCTGCGTAGACTTGCGCCAGATTCAGATGCCCGAATATCTCCACGATCTCTTCATGGTTACGCCCAAGTTTGTACCATCGAATAACCCGGTTCACAGTTACCCCTGTACCAGTAATGGTTGCTTTGCCTTGTTGCCTGGAAGCCGTTGATATAAGTGTCCCTATGTTCTCTACCTGAATTACTGCCATAACTCTGGTTTAGACGATTCATTTGCGTCTGCCTACCTCAACGATATTATTCAACATATTAACCCGCCATAACCTCTTCATTTCATCCATCACCCTTGCCGTCCAAAACGTTCAATAATCCGAGCGGTGTGTTTGGTGCCCAACAAGAAATTGGCGATGCTCATGTTTTCGTTGGGTGCGTGGACGTTACTGCCGGGGTAACCCACACCGGCCGATACCAGAGGCAGTCCCAGTGTATGGATAAAAGGATAATTGGGGCCGCTGCCACCAATGATCGGTTCAATGATGGGGTCACGGCCGTACACTTCGACGGCCGTTTCATTGGCAATCTGCACGAATGGATCATCTGGGTCTACTTTGGCCGGTCGGCCGCCGCCCAGAAATTGAATCTGCACATCCTGGAACCCTTGTTCATCCAGATGCGCCCGCAATTTGCCCAACACTTCCTGGGGCGTCTGGTTTGGCACCAGGCGGAAATCCACTTTAGCGCTGGCGCCAGCGGGCAGCACCGTTTTAGAACCAACACCTTGATAGCCTGAGGTGAGGCCACAAATCGTGCAGGTGGGTTCAAACACGGCCGTGCGCTGCAAAGGTAAACCGCCTTCAAGCCCCAACAGAAATTGCTCTACGCCATACATCTCTTTTAATTCCGCCGCTTCCTCTGGCAGCCGCGCCAGCAATTCCAGGTCGCGGGGACTGGGTGGCAGCACATTTTCATAAAAGCCGGGGATAAGGATGCGCTCAAACCGGTCCTTCAGCGTGCCCAGCGCCCAGGTTAGCCGCCAGGCAGCGTTGGGAAAGATGGAGCCGCCCAGCCCGGAATGTGCATCGCGGCTGAGCGATTGCACCGACAGTTCCACGTAACAAATGCCCCGCATCCCCAGTGCCTGCCGGGGACGGCCGTCGTAATCCACGCCACCAAACTCCCAGATACAGGCATCGGCCGCCAGCAACTCCTGCTGTTTCTCCACAAACGCGGGCATATTCGGGCTGCCAATCTCCTCTTCCCCCTCAATGATGAATTTGACGCGGCAGGGCAGTTCGCCCAACACCTCCTTCACCGCAGCCAGCGCAGCCAACCGACAGATAATGTGCCCCTTGTCATCGCTGACGCCGCGGGCATACAAGACGCCCTCCCGTTCCGTCAGCGTAAACGGTTCCGATTCCCACAACTCCAACGGATCCGGCGGCTGCACATCGTAATGCAGGTAAAACAATAAGGTCTTGTCGCTGGCGCCGGCCCCTTCGCCCACCACCACCGGGTAGCCATCGGATGGCAGTACCTGGGCGGTATACCCTTGTTCGCGCAGCATCGTGGCTACCAGTTCGGCGCAGGCATCAATACCCCAATTTTGCGCCGAAACACTGGGCTGGGCGCACAACCGCGCCAGCTGCCCCTTCCAGTAGTCCAGATTTTGCTCAATATGCGCCTCTATTTTTTGTAATACATCGTTGCTCATAATTCCTCGTTGGTGGAGTTCGGGAGATTGATGATAGCGTGTGCTCAATCTCCTGCCCTCCCATTCTCCAAATGGCTTGTATCATTCAATCGCGTCAAATAGGCCCCGCGGCTGGTGACTTCAATAACACTCAGGCCGGTGTTGCCACGCAGCGAGAAACGGCCGTATACCTCCCCATTTAGCCCAATGACCTCCCGAATCACGGTGTGCAACGTTCCGCCATGTGACACAATCGCCACCATCCGGTTGTTAAAGTCGGCCAGCACCGTGTCATACGCCGCCAACACCCGCTGGCGCAAGGCGGGGAACGCCTCACCGTTCGGTGGGTCAACAAAACCACGCGACGAGTTTGCCCACAGTTCGGGAAAACGGGTCTGAACTTCATCCGTCGTCAGCCCTTCAAAGTCACCCACGTGCCGTTCGCGCCAATGGGGTGTGAAAATGGGCTGTAAATGATGAGGGGCTGCCAGGGCAACGGCCGTTTGCGCGCACCGTTGCAAATCACTGCTGATGATGGCCTCAATAGGCCAGCCTGCCAGACGAGATGCCAACGAAGCCGCTTGCTGTCGGCCAGTCTCATTGAGGGGAATATCGGCATGACCCTGCCATCTTTGGGCCATGTTCCAATCGGTCAGACCGTGGCGAATCAAAAGTAATGTTGTGGTCATGGTACCGCCTTTGCCAGTAAATTGATCACACCACGATGGCGCAAGCTACTGAGTTGAGCCACTGCGTGAATGCGTGAACGAAGCGGAATTGTACGCATTTGCCCAGGCCGTAACAAACACAACATCAGGTATAATTGCCCCCTATGTCCGCGCTGCTGCAAAACCGTTACCAGCTTGTTGAACCCATTGGCCATGGCGGCATGGGTGTGGTTTACCGTGCTCTGGATCGGCTTGGGGGGCAGGAAGTGGCCTTGAAGCGGGTCATTGAACGAGAGGAAATGGCCGAGGCCGGTGGTTTCACCCGCCGCCTGGCGTTGGCGCAGGAGTTCCGGCTTCTCGCCGGCCTGCGCCACCCGCACATCATCAGTGTGCTGGACTATGGTTTTGATGCCGAACGGATGCCATTTTTCACGATGGATTTGCTGCCTGCCGCCCAAACGGTTGTTGAGGCGGGCCGCCACCTACCCCTGTCTGAGCAGATCACCCTGATTATCCAGATGTTGCAGGCGCTTACCTACCTGCACCGGCGCGGGGTGCTGCACAACGACCTGAAACCGGCCAATGTGCTGGTGGTGGATGGGCAGGTGAAGCTGCTGGACTTTGGCCTCTCGGCGGCGGCGGGGCAAAGTTCCGGCGGCGCGGGCACCTGGGCCTACATGGCCCCGGAAGTGATGCGCGGCGCAGCTACCGGGCGCAATCCGTCCAGCCGTGCCAGTGACCTGTTTGCGGTGGGGGTGATGGCGTATGAGATGGTGGTGGGGCAACGGCCGTTTCCCACCATTGCCGCTGTCCTCACCCGTGAACCAGACCTGGCTGCCCTGCCCGACAATGAAGCGCTGCGCGCCGTCTTTGCCCGGCTGCTGGTCGCCGAGCCGGAGCGCCGTTTTGCCAGCGCCCCCGACGTCATCTATGCCCTGTGCCAGGCCACCGGGCGCACCCTGCCGCCCGAATCCCAGGCCATCCGCGAAAGTTTCTTGCAGGCCGCCCAATTCACCGGCCGCCAGGCCGAAATGGCGCATCTGACCGGCCTGATGAGCGCCGCCATCGAGGGACAGGGTGCGGTTTGGCTGATAGGCGGCGAGAGCGGCGTGGGCAAATCTCGCCTGCTCAACGAGCTGGTGGGGGCGGCGCTGGTGCAGGGCATGTTGGTGCTGCGCGGCCAGAGTTTGCGCGAAGGCGGTGCGCCCTACACGCTGTGGCAAACGGCCGTGCGCCGCCTGGTTTTGGCCGCTCAACTGGATGACCTGGAAGCGGGTTTGCTCACGGCCGTTGTGCCCGACCTGGATCGCCTGCTCGACCGCCCGGTAACGACCGCCGCTCTTGATCCACAAACATTTCAAAAGCAGTTGCCCATCATCTTCTCCGCCCTCTTCCGCCGCCAGCGCCAGCCGGTGCTGCTGCTGCTGGAAGATTTGCACTGGGCGCGCCCGGAAAGCCTGGCGCTGCTGGCCGAACTGTCTGCCGCCGCCCCCCATTTGCCCCTGCTCATCCTGGGTGCTTACCGGGATGATGAGACGCCAGACCTGCCCGCCCGTCTGGGTGGGCTGCCGGTGCTGAAAATCGGCCGTTTGATAGACACAGAGATCAGCCAGCTTTGCCTGGCGATGTTGGGCGAGGCCGGTTACAGCCCGGCGCTGCTGGCCTATCTGCAAAAAGAGAGCGAAGGCAACGCCTTTTTCCTGGTGGAATTGGTGCGGGCGCTGGCCGAGGCTGCCGGACAGTTGGATCAGATTGACCACGCCAAATTGACGCCCGGTTTGCTGCCGGGTGGGGCGCGCCAGATTGTGCAGCAGCGGCTCGGCCGTCTCAGCCGGGCCGACCGCTCCCTGCTGCGGCAGGCGGCGGTGCTAGGCCGGGAGATTGATGCCCACCTGCTACGGGCGCTTTTCCCCTCGGCCGATATTATGGGCTGGCTGAACCGGTGTGCGGAAACGGCCGTGCTCGATGTGCAGGATGACCGCTGGCGTTTTGCCCATGATAAGCTGCGCGACGGCCTGCTGGCCGATCTGGCGGACGCTGAACGGCGGCGTTTGCACCGGCAGGCAGCCCAGGCCATCGAAGCCGTCTATCTGGCCGACAGTCAACGAGCGACGGCGCTGGCCTATCACTGGCGACTGGCGGAAGAACCGGATTTGGAACGGCCGTATACTCTGTTGGCCGGCGAGCAGGCATTGGTCAGCAGTGCCTTCCAGGAAGCGGTGGCCCATTATGAGCGCGCCGTACAGCTTGCCCCTGATGCCCACGAGAGCGCCCTCATCCAGCGAAAATTGGGGCGCAGCTATTTTGGCTTGGGCGAATTCCATACCGCCGAAGACCATTTGCAGCACAGTTTGGCGCAGTATGAAGCCCTGGCCGATGTCACCGGCATGGCACGCGCCCTATTCCATCTCAGCAGCGTGGCCCATGCTTTGGGCGACTATGGGCGGGCGAAGGAGTACGGCCGTCACAGCCTTACCCTGGCGCGCCAGATTGATGACCAACCCGGTATTGCCCGCGCCCTCACCAGCCTGGGCGCGGCCGAATACCGCCTGGGCGAAAATGACGAGGCGCTGCGCCACCACCGGCAAAGCCTGGAAATGGCCGCCCAACTGGATGATAACTGGCTGATGGCTCGTTGCCTGAACAGTTTGGGTAATGTCTATTACCAGCTTGGTGATTATGAACAGGCGGCCCCGTGTTACCAGGCGGCCCTGGAATTAGGCAAGGTGCTCAACAACCGGCGTGGCATCAGCATGGCGCTGAACAACCTGGCGCTCATTGCCGAGCGGCAGGAGGATTATGAGACGGCGCGGCAGTATCACCAGGAGAGTCTGCGCCTGAAGCGGGAGATTGGCGACCGCGCCGGGATCAGCATTTCACTCACCAATTTAGGCGTGATTGCTTTTGCCACCGGCGATTTTCAGGGGTCGGCGACCTATATGCGGGAAGCGCTGGACATTTGCCGCGAAATTGGCGACCAGTATGGTGTGGCGCTTTGCCTGAGCAATCTGGGAGATGTGGAGACGGAACTGGGGCGGTATGAGGTGGCACGGATGTTGTACCGGGAGGCGTTGGTGGTCAGCCTTTCCATCCAGACCATGCCGCTGGTGATGACCGTGCTGACCAGCGCCGTGCCGCTCTTCATTCGCCAGCAGCAATATGACGTGGCGCTCAATCTCATTGGGTTTGTGCAGGCGCAGTCAGCTACCGATGGGTATGATCACGAGCGTCTGGAGAAGTTTTTAGCAGAGATTCGGGAATTAACGGGAATGGCGGGCGAGAAGTGGCTGGCGCACGGCCGTGTGCGCACTCTAACACAGGCCCAGGCTTTGTTGTAAATATCTGCCCTATTGCCCCGCGAATGGCTGGCGGGCGGTATCCGTTCTGGCTACAATTCGTGGTGGAGGCTATTGATGATGACGCAGATGTTATACGGCCGTTTCCCCACCCAACCAGACCACCCCTTTGCCAAACCCGTTTCCCGCCTGGTGCAAGGCTCGGCCTTTATCACCGCCGCTGCCGTCGCCGAGGCAAAAGCCTTATTTGATGCTGTCTTTGAGATGGGCTGTACCGCCTTTGACACCGCCCACTCCTACAGCGGCGGCTACAGCGAACGCGCCCTAGGGGAATGGATGGCCGCGCGTGGCAACCGCGAGCAGCTTTTCATCCTGAGCAAATGTGGCCATCCGAGCCAGGATCGAAACCGCGTGACTCCCTACGACATTACCGCCGATCTGCATGATTCATTGGCGCGGCTGAAAACGGATTATATTGATCTCTACCTGCTGCACCGGGATGACACGGCCGTGCCCGTTCAGGTTATCGTAGACACCTTCAACGAACACCTGCAAGCAGGCAAAATTCGTGCTTATGGCGGCTCTAACTGGACGGCCGTGCGGGTACAGGAAGCGAATGCCTATGCAGCGGCGAATGGATTGGTGGGACTGACGGCCGTCAGCCCCCAATTCAGTCTGGCCGTGCCCGCCACACCACCCTGGCCCGGCTGCATCTCCGTCAGCGGCGCGGCGGGGCAGGCGGAACGGGAATGGTATGCCAGCCAACACATCCCCCTGTTCACCTGGTCAAGCGTCGCCGCCGGTTTTTTCTCCGGCCGTTTCACCCCGGATAATCTGGACAGCTTCGACTTCTGGCTGGACAGAGTGTGCGTGGATTCCTACTGCACCCCGGACAACTTCGCCCGCCTGGAGCGGGCGCAACAACTGGCCGCCGAACGCGGCCTGACGCCCATGCAAATTGCCGTCGCCTACGTCCTGAACAGTTCGCCCCATATCTTTGCCATCATCGGCAGCCGCACCCCGGAAGAGTTTGCGATGAATTTGACGGCCGTAACCTGCACCCTGACACCCGACGAAATTCGTTGGCTGGAAGGCGGTAATTGAGCCGTGTCATTCCGAGGAGTCTTCGACGAGGAATCTCTATCACTTGTACAGGTGCGGGATTCCTCGCTGTGAAGACTCCGCTCGGAATGACAGGCGAAGTATAAAAGTAAAGAAGAGTGATTTGACGATGTGCTATATTACCTTCAACTGGAGTTTCTGATGACCAAACCGATTGCTTTACAACTGTACACCGTGCGCGAACAATTGGCGCAGGATTTTACCGGCGTCATGCGCCGCATTGCCGACATGGGCTATGTAGGTGTGGAAACGGCCGGTTTTCCCGAAGGCGTCACCACTGCCCAGGCCAAAGCCCTGTTTGATGAACTGGGGTTGGCCGTGTGCGCCGCTCATGCCCCGCTGCCGCTTGGCGACCAAAAGGACGAAACGCTGGAACGGCTGGCGGCCCTGGGCTGTTCCCGGCTGGTCTGTGCCTGGCTGCCACCCGACGAATACAAAAGCGTGGACAGCATCCGCCGCCTCTGCGACCGGGTGAATGAGGCCGCCGACGTGGCTGCCGCGCATGGCCTGACGCTGCTCATGCACAACCACTGGTTTGAATTTGAGCCGGTGGAAGGGAAATTGCCGTACCACATCTGGCTGGAACACCTGCGTCCGGCTGTTGAATTTGAACTGGATGCGTACTGGGTGCAGGTGGGCGGCGTGGAGCCGCTCACGGCCGTAGCCGACCTGGGATCGCGCCTCACCTTGCTGCACGTCAAGGATGGCCCGGCCGATAATACCCAGTCCAGCATGACGGCCGTCGGCCAGGGCAAGATGAATTACGAAGCCATCATCCCCGCTGCCGCCTACGCCGAATGGATGGTGGTGGAATTAGACCGCTGCGCGACGGATATGCTCACGGCCGTGCAGCAAAGTTATACCTATCTCACCCAAAAAGGATTAGCCCATGGAACCCGTTAAAGTTGGAATTATCGGCTGCGGCAATATCAGCAGCGCGTATATCAATGGCTGCCGGTTGTTTGATATGTTGGAAGTCACGGCCGTAGCCGATGTGTTGCCCGCCGTCGCCCAGGCCAAAGCGGCCGAACACAACATCCCCCGTATCTACAACAGCCCGGCCGAACTACTGGCCGACCCCGAAATCGAGATCGTCATCAACCTGACCATCCCCGCCGCCCATGCTGAGGTTAGCCTGGCGGCCATTGCTGCCGGCAAACACATTCACAGCGAAAAACCACTGGCAATTACACGGGATGACGGCCGTGCCATCCTGCAAGCTGCCCAGGAAAAGGGCGTGCGCGTCGGCTGCGCCCCGGATACCTTCCTGGGGGGCGGCCTGCAAACCTGCCGCAAACTAATTGATGATGGTGTAATTGGCGAGCCGGTGGCGGCTACCGCCTTCATGCTCAGTCACGGGCCGGAAGGGTGGCATCCTAATCCTACCTTTTTCTATAAAGTGGGCGCCGGCCCCATGTTTGACATGGGGCCATATTACATCACCGCCCTGGTGCATTTGCTGGGGCCGGTGCGCCAGGTAGCGGCCATGGCCCGCGCCTCTTTCCCGGAGCGGGTGGCCGCCAACGGCGAGCGCATCAGCGTGGATGTGCCCACGCACGTGGCCGGGACGATGCAGATGCACACCGGGGCGATTGCCACCATGATCACCAGCTTTGATAGCTGGGGACATCATTTGCCGCGCATTGAGATTTATGGGTCGGCCGGTTCGCTGAGTGTGCCCGACCCGAACATCTTTGGCGGCCCGGTGCGGCTGCGCCGGTCGGCCAGTAATGAGTGGGAAGAAATTCAACTGACGCATAGTGATGAGGTGCGGCGGGGTATTGGGGTGGCGGATATGGCGTATGGGTTGCGCTACGGCCGTGCCCATTGCGCCTCCGGTGAACTGGCTTATCACGTGCTGGATGTGATGCACACATTTTATGATTCATCCAACCAGGAGCAGCATGTGCGGGTGGAGAGCAGCTGTGAACAGCCACGGCCGTTGCCGCCCGGCCTGCCCCTGGGCACATTAGATCGTTAACTTTTGGGTTGCAAGTTGCAAGTGGCATGTCGCAGGTAAAAGCCACTTGCTACCTGCCACCTGCCACTTGCCACCTGCCACTTGCCACCTGCCACTTGCCACCCCCACAACCTTTGTGAAAATCCTCACATTGTATTACACTTAGGCCATTACAATTTCCCACTGAATTTAGATATAAGGAAAGGTGAGCTATGCAAAACTTTGGCGCAAATGTTAGCAAGTATGGTGTGGAAAACCACGGCGTGCGCAATGCCGGTACAGTGTATTGGAATTTGCCCACGCCCATGCTTTATGAGCAAGTAATTCGCCGCCGCGAAGGGGTGGTGGGGCATTTAGGTCCCCTGATTGTGGCCACGGGCGACCATACCGGTCGTTCCCCCAACGACAAATTTATTGTGGAAGAACCGACCAGCGAAAAAGACATCTGGTGGGGCAAAGTGAACCGCCCCATCTCCCAGGAAAAGTTTGATAATCTATACCGGCGTATCATTGCCTACATCCAGAACCGGGACATTTTTGTCTTTGATGGTTATGTGGGGGCAGACCCGCGTTACCAGATGCCGGTGCGCATTATTACTGAATATGCCTGGCACAATCTGTTCTCGCGTAACATGTTTATCCGCGAACGTGACCCGGAAAAATTGGCTAACCATGTGCCCGAATTTACCGTGATTGATATGCCCCGTTTCCATGCCGAGCCGGAATTTGACGGCACCCGCAGCCAGACCTTTATCCTGGTGGATTTTGGCCGACGGCTGGTAATTATTGGCGGCACGGAGTATGGCGGTGAAATCAAGAAAAGCATCTTCTCCGCCATGAATTATTACCTGCCGAAGCGTGGCGTGATGAGTATGCATTGCAGCGCCAACTACGGTCAGGATTTAGATGACGTGGCTCTATTTTTTGGGCTGAGTGGTACAGGCAAAACGACGCTGAGCAGCGATCCCCGCCGTACCCTTATTGGCGATGATGAACATGGCTGGAGTGATGATGGCGTCTTCAATTTTGAAGGCGGCTGTTATGCCAAAGTGATCCGCCTGGACCCGGACGGTGAGCCGGAAATTTACCAGACGACGCGCATGTTTGGCACGGTGCTGGAAAATGTGGTGTTTGATTCAGCCACGCACCGCATTGATCTGAATGATGATACGCGCACGGAAAATACCCGTTCCAGCTATCCCATTACCCACATCCCCCGCGCCGACCCACGCGGCGTGGGCGGGCACCCCAAAAACATCCTCTTCCTCACGGCCGATGCCTTTGGTGTATTGCCGCCTATCTCCCGGCTGACGGAAGCGCAGGCGATGTACCACTTCCTGAGCGGTTATACGGCGAAGGTGGCAGGCACGGAACGCGGCGTGACGGAACCGCAGCCGAACTTTAGCACCTGTTTTGGCGCGCCCTTCATGCCGCTGCATCCGGGGGTGTATGGTAAGCTGCTGGGCGAGAAGATTGCACAGCATGGGGTGAAGGTATGGCTGGTGAACACCGGCTGGACGGGTGGGCCGTATGGCGTGGGCAGCCGCATGAAACTGGCGTATACACGGGCGATGGTCACGGCCGTTGTCGAAAACCAACTCGACGACGTAACGTTCACAACCGAACCGTACTTTGGCCTGCAAATTCCCACGCATGTGCCCGGTGTGCCCGAAGAGGCGCTCAACCCGCGTAACACCTGGGCGGACAAGGACGCCTACGACGCCCAGGCGCGTAAACTGGTGGGCATGTTCATCGAGAACTTCAAGCAGTTTGAGGCCGGTGTGACGGAGGAGATTAAGGCGGCCGGGCCAAGGTTGTGAGAAGTGGGCAGTGAGCAGTGAAAAGTGAGCAGTGAGCGGTGGTGGGTACGGCCGTAACACGCACGGCCGTGCCCCTACCCACCACGTTACAAAAAAGAACGGTCGTAGGGGGAAGATACGGCCGTTCTGCCTTAAATCACATACAAATCGTAAGCGTTCAGATGTCATAGCTTAAAAAGCCCCTCGCTGTGGCCGATCTTCAAAACCGTGCCCCCCCAACGTTGCCCGCCGAAACCTGTTTATACACTACGTCACGGCCGTGTCTGCCAGCTAGTTTTGCAGCACAATGGGCAGCCATACGTCATAAGTTGGGGTGATGACGGGGGCGGTAGCTGTCGGCGTCCATGTTGCCGTTTCCGTCGGAGGGGGTGTTGGTGTATGCGTGGCTATTGGTGTAGGGCTTGACGTGCTGGTGAATGTGGGTGTGGCTGTCACTGTCAGTGTAGGTGTGTTTGTTGCCGTCGGCGTATTGGTTGGTGTGGCCGTTGGTGTATTGGTTGGCGACGGCGTTGGCGACTCCGATGGGGAGTCAAATGGGGCGAAGCCGGAAATGTAGGAATGGCCGCTATTGGCAATGTCAATATATTCTCCCGCCAGAAAAATTTGGTCACCAGCCTCAATATCATAAATAAATCCCGAAGCAGTCAGACTACCCAGAGCGTGCGGGTCCCAATCAGTAACCAGGCCAGAGGTTTTGTCTACGGCCGCAGCATAAAAGCGGGGGATGCCACCAACACTGACAAATTCACCCCCCAAATAGACGGTTTCCCCCTGGACGTCAATGGCGCGAACAGCGGCGTTGGCGTGAGGATTCCAATCGGTAAGCAATCCGGTCGCCAACTCTACAGCGGCAATGCGATTTCGCGGTTGACCGGCGACAAAGAGGAAGTTGCCGCCAAAGTAGACGGTATTGCCATCTATTTCCAGATCACGCACCGTCTCGCTTGGATCAGGATTCCATGAGAGCGCCTGGCCGGTTTGCAGGTCAAGGGCTGCCAATCCTCTGCGCGGTTGGCCGCCGATGTTCGTGAATCCCCCGCCGGCATACAAGATGCCGTTGGCAAGTTCCAGATCATAGACCTGATAATTAGCAATAGGATCCCAATCGGTAACCTGACCGGTAGCTCTATCTAGCTCAGCAATACGGAAACGAAAAACATCTCCGGCCCTGGTAAACTCTCCACCAATAAACACACTGTCGGGCGTGAGTACAATGGCCCGTACCAGGGGAGGGAATATCTCCGGCGGCTGCCAGGATGTGAGTTGACCGGTTTGCAGGTCAAACTCGGCCACATAATCGCGTTGTACACCGTCAATATGCAGAAAGCCGCCGCCGATGAAGAGAGATTGTCCCTCTATCGCCATCGCTGTGACGCTGCCGTTCAGGTTTGGATTCCACTCTGTTGCCTGCCCGGTTTGCAGGTCCAGTGCCGCCAGGTAGGTTCTGGAGACCCCGCCAACACTGGTGAAATGTCCACCAGCGTACAGTGCCTCCTCGCTCAAGGCTATCACTACCGGGTGCCCCCCGGCATCAGCCCGCCAGGCAGTGGGCTGTGCCGTCACCAGATCAATAGCCGCCAGATGGCGACGTGGTTGTCCGCCGACCAGTGTGAACCATCCTCCCATGTACAGCGTGGCATCGTTGCTGGCAAGCCGGCGCACGGAACCATTCAAGCTGGCGTTCCAGGGTGTGGCCGCGCCGCTAACCGCATCAATTTCCGCCAGACCGGTGCGGGTTTGCCCGCCAATTTGGGAAAAAGCCCCGCCGGCGTATAACTTGTCACCGGTAAAGACGAGGGTATACACGACGCCGTTGGCATTGGGATTCCAGGCCTTGAGTACGCCGCTCGTCAGATCGAAAGCGGCGATACGGTTGCGAGGCTGCCCGGCTATCTGATCAAAGAACCCACCCACGTAGAGGGTGTCAGCAGAGGCAGCCAGAGCATACACGGTTGAATTGACGTTTGGGTCCCAGGCAGTTGCCTGCCCGGTGGTGACATCCAGGGCAGCGAGTCTGTTGCGGGTTTGCCCGCCGATGCTGGTGAAGAACCCACCGACATAAACGACGGAATCGGCAATGAGGATGTTCAGAACACTGCTATTGGCATTGGGATTCCAGGCGGTTGCATTTCCCGTGGTTGCGTCAAGGGCGGCGATATAGTTCCGGCTCTGCCCGGCAATGGTAGTGAAATGTCCACCTACATAAATTGTTGGTCCGGAAACGGTCAGGAAACTTACGGCCTGATTGGGGGCAGGATTCCAGTTTGGATTAACCGTTTTGTTTGCCAGGATGTGTACCAGATTGGTGCGGGGGATGCCGCCAACGGCCGTAAACTCTCCACCGATATACCATCCCCCCGTTCCATCGGGAACGACGGCCGTCACGGGGCCATTCACACGTGGCATTTCTAAATCCACCGCGGCCGTACTGATGTCCACGGCCGCCCCAAAACCCGTTGGTGGGCCAACGTAGCTAAAGTTGCCGCCGATGTACAGCGTGTCTCCGGTGACAACGGCCGTGGCTACACGGTCATTGGCAACCCACAAACTTTCATCAATGGGAGGTGGTGACGCTATTGAGGTAGCAGAGACAAGAAGGTGGAATAAAGTAACAAAAAGCCCGCTCAGAGCCAGTGGCATAAGCAGATATTTGAACATGGAAACCTCCTTTTGCGGATTAAGATGACTTCCCTTGTCCAGTTCTACTATTTCGTCAGGCTCTTACGAAGAAGTTAACCAATTCTTACAACAGGCTTACATTTGAGCTTCTAACACAATACCTTAAAATTCTTTCGGTGTACCAGGCGACTTGTGCCTGGAGGATGTCGGCCAGGGGTATTTGTGGGTCGTAGTCCAAGATGGCGCGGGCTTTGCCGATGTTGGCGTGGGTGTGTAGTTGGTCGCCAGGGTGGTGTGGCCGCACCTTAAATCGCGCCTTTTTACCCATGATTGATTCCACGATGGCGATCCCTTCGCGGGTGGTGATTTCCTTATCAGAGCCAATGTTGGAGATTTCGCCAATGGCTTTTTGTGGCTGCCGCAGCACGGCCGTACCCCCACCCACCACGCTATAAAAAAGAACGGCCGTATCGGGGAGATACGGCCGTGCATTTTTGTATGATGGGGTGGTGTACGGCCGTAAAATTCCAGTGGTCATGTTCATTATTATGAGGGTTGGAGTTATGTGGATAGGGGGTTAAAATCCAGATTGAAGTTTCAAGGATAACACGGCCGTGACCCAACGCCCTTTTAGCTGGAACTGGCGTGCCTCAAACGCCCACATGCTCTTTTTGCAGACCTTTCTGGAACTGCGCCCGGTGGAACTCCACCCACCCTTGCTGGATGGTCTGTCCTGGGAAATGGCGCTGCAAGAGTCGCCAGAGGCAGCCATCACGCGCTTTCAGGTGCAGGGCGTTCTGGCCGAAGCCAGTTTGCCGGAACGTCTGGAGCGTGCCTTTACCGCCGACCAGTTGAAAGAACTGCTGCGGCAGCGCCATTTGCCCGTCTCCGGGCGCAAAGAGGAACTGATCACCCGGCTCATTCAGGCGGACGAGGCCGCTTTGTACCCCCTTTTGCCGTCGGAACGATTGCTGCGCTGCACGCCTTACGGCCGTCAACTCATCGAAGAATGGTATAACGACCCGGCTACCCCCACCCGGCTCAAAGACAAAGCGCTTGTCACCATTGCCGTGACGGTGCTGGCCTGGCTGGTGAAGGAGGCCATTTTGCCGGAGGTGATTGGCAGCGCAGCCTATGACTTGCTGACGCAGGTAGACGCCCCGGCCGCCCGTCATTTGGGGGTGACACGCCCGGAAATGGGCAAAACCGGCCACACCTACGTGACCTCAGCTTTGAAGCTGGAATGGTGTTTTGTGCGTGCTGGCTATTTCTGGATGGGCAGCGACGCCACTGACCGCGAGGCACCAGATGATGAAAAGCCGCGCCACCGCCTCTACCTGCCCGCCTATTACCTGGGCAAATACCCCATCACCAACCGGCAGTACCAGGTCTTTGTGCAGGCGACAGGGCATAACAAGCCTTATCACTGGACGAACGGCCGTATCCCTTCCGGCAAGGAAAACCACCCGGTGACATATGTTTACCGGTCAGACTCCGTTGCTTTTTGCCGTTGGGCGGCAAAGATGTCCGGCACACCGGTGCGCTTGCTGACAGAAGCAGAATGGGAAAAGGGGGCACGCGGCGATAAAGGGTACCGCTACCCCTGGGGCAACCAGTGGCGCACCGACTATTGCAATGCTGAAAACCGGATTAAGGATACCACGCCGGTAGACAGTTATCGCAGCGGCGTCAGCCCGTATGGGGCGTATGACATGGTGGGCAATGTGTGGGAGGCCACCAGCAGCCTGTACCGACCATACCCTTACGTGGCCGACGACGGCCGTGAAGATATGGACGCCATTGGTTTGCGCGTCTGGCGTGGTGGCAGTTGGTGGACTGACCCTCAATACGCGCGGGCGGCGTGCCGCGTCCGCCTCCTCGACCTCAGGTTCGTCCTCGACGGTTTTCGTGTGGGGTGGTCGGCTCCTTCCTCTTTCCTCTGACCTCTGAACCCTCTGATCTCTGAACCCTCTGATCTCTGGCGGCAGTCTTCTGCCGCCCTCTGATCCTCTGCGGGGGTTGCCAGGGGGTGTCCCCCTGGCAACCATGCGTTATAATCCCGTTGCTGCGGGATAATACCTGTGGCAGGGACGGCCGAAACCGCGCGGGCGGCGTACCGCAACCACAACCACGACAACAGGAACGACAACAACGGTTTTCGTGTGGGGTGGTCGGCTCATTCCCCTTCAGGAGGTTGGCTCCACCGGAATTGCCGGGCGGGGAACGGCGGTTGAAGCAACCGCTTTCGACCCTTCTCGGCCGAGGTTCAAGAGGAAGCACGGCCCGTTCCTGGCTGCGTCCGGCATCAAACCGGCCAGGCAAATAACAACTGCCGCGCCCCAAGGGTTCGTCCCCGGGGCGCGGCGCTTTTTTAATCCTCCCTATGAGGTGTTTCTGCTCTGGTGCTTTTCATACCGGGGCTTTTTTGTTGCGTTTTGAAGGTTTGCGGTGGCGTGATTATACTTCGGCAGCATCTACCGGAGGGATTATGAAACGTCAGAAATCGCAGTAAGAGTTTGTGGTTATTGGCCTGGGGCGGTTTGGCACGGCGCTGGCGCGGCGGCTGGAAGAGCTGGGGTATGAGGTGTTGGGCATTGATGGGCAAATGGGGCCGGTACAGGAGATTGCCCCCCACATCACCCAGGCCGTCATGCTGGATGCCACCAATGAGGCCGCGCTGCAAGAGGCGGATATTTCTTCATTTGACACGGCCGTTGTCGCCATTGGTGATGATTTTGAAGCGACCATTCTGGTGCATGATTTATTGAAACAGTTGGGGGTGAAAAATGTGGTCTGCCGGGCCGACACCAATCGCCAGCGTGAAATTTTGCAGCGATTGGGCGCTAACCGGGTGGTGACGCCGGTGCGTGACAGCGGCGTCTGGCTGGCCGACGAGCTGGCCTACCCGGCCATCATCAACCGGCTGCCCCTGCAAAATGATTACAGCATCATGGAAACGCTGCTGCCGCCGCCGTTGGTGGGTAAACGGGTGGGCGATGTGCCGTTTAACAGCGTGTATGAATTGACGCTGCTGCTGTTGAAGCGCCAGGAGGAGATGATTGTCTCCCCGGCCGATGATGTAATCTTGCAGCCGGCGGACACCCTGATCCTCCTGGGCACACATCAAAGCCTGACCCGATTCAGCGAGCAACGATGAAAGGTCGCCTCACCTTCGGGCGCAAACGCCAACGGGTGATTCGGTTGCCGGGCACGGCCGTTTTCCAGCACCCCATTCACCATATCCCCTCGCCGCTACGGCCGATTGGGGGTCTGCTCACCCTCATCCTGGTGGGCACGCTGCTGCTCTGGCTGCTGCCGGGTGTCACCACCCGGCCCATCACTTTCACGCAAGCCTTGTTTACGGCCACTTCGGCCGTCACCGTCACCGGTATGGCGCTGCTAACCACAAGCACCGACTTCACCTTTCCCGGGCAAATCATTCTCCTGGTGCTCATTCAAATGGGTGGCCTGGGTTATATGGCTTTGGTCGCCCTGCTGCTGCGCGCTTCTGGCCGCCGTGTCTCCTTGCCCAATCGCCTGCTGCTGGCCGATTCATTGGGCCTGCAAAACCCTTCGCTCATTTCCCATTACCTGGGGCGTATCCTGACGGGCATGTTTGTGATAGAGGCGGTTGGCGCGGCCGTTCTCTTTGTGTACTGGCGGTAGACCGATATTGTGCCTTCTGACCGGGTTTTGTTTTATGCCATCTTTCATGCCGTCGCCGCCTTTTGTAATGCCGGGTTTGATCTGTTCTGGGGGACGCCTGCCTATCCAAACGGCATCCCCAACGATAACCCCACCCTCATTATTTTAGGTGTGTTGGTGATATTGGGTGGCCTGGGGCTGCCGGTCTTTCATAGTCTGTTGATGTACCGGCGGCAGCGGCGGCTATCGCTGCATACCCGGCTGACGCTGCTGGTCACACTGGCGCTCATCCTGGTGGGTTGGGTGGCTTTGTATTTGCCGGAGGCCACCAGGGGGGTGGCGGCTGACCTGTCTTTAGACGAGAAACTGGTGCAGACCTGGTTTCAGTCGGTATCGGCGCGCACGGCCGGCTTTCCGGGGCTGGAAAATTTTGCGCTGGTGCAGCCGGAAAGCCAGTTGGTGTTGGTGGGGCTGATGTTTGTGGGCAGCGGCCCGGCTTCGATGGGTGGCGGCATTACCACCGGCACCCTGGTGGTGCTGTTGGCGGTGATGTGGAGTTTCTTGCGCGGGACGTCCGGAGTGAACGCTTTCAAGCGTTCGATCCCCACGCGCATTGTGAAACGGGCGACGGCCGTACTCATCGTCAGCCTCTTTGTATGCGGTCTGGCTACCTGGCTGCTGCTCCTGACGCATCCCCTGGAACTTGGCCCGGCGCTGTTTGAGGTCGTCTCCGCCTTTTCGACCTGCGGCCTGACGTTAAACGTCACCGGCCAGCTAAATCCTGTGGGGCAGTTGATCATCATTTTTATGATGTTTTGGGGCCGCCTGGGGGCCTTAACCATCGTGCTGGTGCTTCTCAGCCGCAGCCGGGAAAGCAGCCTGCTGCATTATCCTGAGGAGCCGGTATTGATTGGCTAACAAATTGGCAATTATCAATTGCCAATTTCTGCCTGCCACTTCTCCCGGTTGGCGGCGCGGGCGATTTTGCCGCTGGAGGTTTTCAACAGCCAGTGGGGGCCAACCAGATGCACGAAGCTGACGCTGACGCCGCTTTGCCGGGCCACTTCCTGGCGGATCACTTTGTTGATCTCCTTGCGTTCGGCGGGGTCATCCGTTTTCACTTCGGCGACGACGGCAATGAGTTCCGTGCCCTCTTTTTCATCCGGCACACCAAAACAGACCGCCCGCCCGGCATGAACGCCGGGCACGTCGTTGACGATGGCCTCAATATCCTGTGGATAGACATTTTTACCGGCGTTGATGATCAGGTCTTTGGCGCGGCCGATGACAAAAACCTGGTCACCTACCATGTACCCTTTGTCGCCGGTTTTGTACCAGCCGTTCACGAACGGCCGTAAATCAGGCCGCCGGTAGTATTCGGTGAGCATACAATTGCTGCGGATGGCAATTTCGCCCACGCAGCGGTCGGGCAGGGTACGGCCGTCCGCATCCCACACAGCCACCTCCGTCCCCGCAATCACCGGCCCGCAGGACACTTTGACGGCTGCCTGGGGATGGTCGGCCGCTACCGGCTGTGCATATTGCTTGTGGGTGAGGGATTGTTCGTCTATGGTGTCCAGCACGGCCGTGCGCCCCGGCACAGTCTGGGTGACGGCAAACGTGTTTTCGGCCATGGCATAACTGACGCCGAGTATTTCCGGGCGGATGCCGTTTTCGGCAAAAGCCGCCAGGAATAACTGGTGGCTGTCATACCGCACCGGTTCAGAGCAGTTGATGAACAGACGCATGGAAGCCAGCGACAGCCCCTCTTTGTCGCGGGCGCGGATGCGGCGGGCGCAGTGGTTGTAGGCAAAGTTGGGCAGCCAGCAGAGCGTGCCCTGGTAGTCGTGAATGGCCCGCAGCAGCAGCGCGGGATGGCTGACCCAATCAAAGGGAGACATCAGCACCAGGGGAATGCCCTGCACCAGCGGCAGCAAAAAGCCGGCAATCAGCCCCATGTCGTGATACAGCGGCAGCCAACTGACAATGACATCTTGCGCATGCAAATGCAGGGCGTCGCTGTAGGCGGCCAACTGGTTAAGTACGGCCGTGTGCGTCAGCGCCACCCCTTTTTGCATCCCGGTGGTGCCGGAGGAGTGTTGCAAAAAGGCAATGGATTGGGGATCAGGGGATTGGGAGACTAGAGATTGGAGATTGGAGATTGAATCTCTAATCTCTAATCTCCCAATCTCCTTTGAACCATACACCAGGCAGGTTACGGCCGTTTGTAACTGCGGCGCAAATTCGTCCGTCGTCAGCACCGCTTTAACGGCTGAGAGGCGCACCAGTTCGGCCATGTGCTGCATGTACACATCGGCGTCTAGCTTTTCGGTGAGGGTGGGGAACATAGAGGGAACGGCGCCGATGAGCAGCGCCCCCCAAAAGGCGTAGATGCTTTCCAGGTTTTGGGTGTGGGCGATGATGACCAACTCGCCCGGCTGAATCCCCAACCCCCTCAGCCCGCTCGCATAACCAGTAACAGCCCGCCGAAACATCTCGCGTGAGATGGTTTGCGGCGGGCTGTCCGTTTGCAGGTAGATGATGGCGGGTGGGGTGGGGTCTACGGCCGTCAGCGCCAGAGCATCAAGTAAGGTATGGAAGGACGGCCGTGTTGCCAGTGTCAGCATACGTGATGCGTGACTCATGATGCGTGATGCGAAACGAGTCACGCATCACGCATCACACATCACGGCCATTCCTTTCCCGCCTGCCCACTTTGCAGGTCTACACCGATTAGCGCCCGGATAGTCAGGTAAAGATGGCCGGGTGAGCGAGCAAGGCCACGCCAGAAATCGTCCGCCAGTGTATTTTTCACTTCATAATTGAGCGCGCCGGTAGCCGTATTAAGTGACTGTACCAGTAGTTCCGGCGGGTTGGGGGTAGCGAATAGTTGCACGATATATAAGCCTGTATCCGTCAGTTCATACGTCCATTGATCGTTAAAGGGGTCCATTTCAAACAGATATTGGGCATTAAGGGGGTGCTGCCAGCGCCGCTCCCCGCTGGTCCTGTCCAACCCCCACACTTCCACCTGTTTGCTGCCGCGCTGCCGTTCCACCCAGACCACGGCCGTGTCCCCCTGCACACCAATCGGCCACATCTCATAATCATTGTCCATCAGCGAGAAAACGATCTCCCCGCTGCTTAAGTCAGCCAGGACTGTTCCTTGAATGGACGAGTCATAAGCCGGTAGCATTAAAGTGTCGCCGTCGAAGGCGAAATAAGGCGAAAAATTCCACTCGGTGACAATGCCACGACCGATAGATGAAGAGATACTGGCCTCCCCTGGCAGGCGCGTTTGCCAGATGGGTTGCCCGGTTTCCGGACTCCACTCTTCCAGACATTCTGCGCCATTGATGGATGTGCCCCACAGGAAGAAGAGGCGATCTTGCGTCTCATCAATAAAGACCTGGTCGTAGTAACCAAATGGAGCCGGGTCAAAGAAATTATCAACATCCGGGCACATGGGCACCATTTCTTGCGTCAGTTCGCCGCTGTTCAGATCAAAGAGTTTCAAGGCAAAGCCAAAAGCTCCGGCGTTTGCTGATTCGTCCAACACGGCCACCTTATCCTTTAAGATTGCCAGCGCCACAAAGCCTTCCTCCATGTAAACCGGGCTATCATTTTCCAGGCGCGCCTGCCATAAGGTCTGGCCTGTTTTGGAATTGACGCCGAACAAGGTGTTGTCGGCTGTCAGCGCCACCACCACACCCTGGTCGGAGCGCAGGCAGCCATAACAGCGCTGGTCTACAATGTCGCTCAGATTGGTTTGCCATGCCTGTTCCCCACTGACCCGGTTGAGGGCATACAGGGTACTGCCGCTGGTGTGGTAGACCTGTTGGTTATCAAAACCGACATTGAAGCTGAGGTTGTTGCTCGAATCGCCTACTTTTGTTTCCCAACGCACCAGGCGGTTGCCTTCTTTTTCTTCGGTATAGCTCAGGTAAATGTCATTGGCATTGTTGTTATACTGCCAGTTCTCAATGATCAAATCAGCCCCCAGGCCATCGCCGCCGCTGGTGACAACCAGGGGATTATTCTGGATGGTTCGGTTAATGGTGGCTACCTGACTCACTTCCTGGACAAAAGTTTGCACGTCACCTTCGGATACCTGTTGGATAAACGTCTGGGGGTCTTCGATGACCCGGGTGATGGTGGCAAAAGGTACCATGGCCGCTACCACAATGCCCAGCGTAAACAGGATGATCACAATGGCTACCAGGCAGCCACAACTGTTGTTGCCGGAGGTGGTGGTAACGGTGGTGTAGGTCACGGCCGTTGGCTGCCCCTTCTCCAGATGGTCTACAATATCTTTGGCTTCTTTTAAGCCCACGCCAAATGTTTCCCGGTATAGTTTGATGGCTTCAATCTTTTGCCCGTGATGCACCAGTTCTAAAATTCGGTGGATACTATCAGCCTTTTCCGGGGATTCGCCGCCCATGTAGCCGGCCTGGTAGGCGCCGGCGCGCATGTTTTCGGGCACAATGATGGTGGTGCCGCAAAATTCGCAGCGAATGGTTTCGGAACGGCCGTCGTAATCCAGCGAGGCATTACAGGATGGGCATTTAAGGGCTTGCATTTGGGTCTCTCCTTTGCAAAAGTGGTCGGTGGCTGGTATTAGCTGTTTGCCACCAGGAACCATTTTTTCAGACAGCGATGTTGTAAATCACAGGCGGAATCGTACCGCCGTAACAGGTCGGTTGTCAATGAATTAGAAAATGGAATCACTTGTTTGTATAAATTTTAGCCTGTAGGAACAGCTTTAGCTGTATTTCCCGCTGAAGCGGCCGCTACAAACCGGTCTTTGCTTGTGAATCGGGGGTAGTGTATGGCACGGCCGTCCGAAAGCCGTCCGAACCCCATCCTGGCGCAAGAATCGGGTGGAGAAGTGGGGACCGGTTTGTTACAGTTATGGGGAATTAGAGATTAGAGATTAGAGATTGGAGATTGTGAAGTTCAATCTCTAATCTCCAATCTCCAATTTTGATAAACTCTTTGGAGGATTTAGCCATGTTCTTACAAGCATCCACCGATTATGACCTGGTGGAAAAGGCGATTCATTACCTGGAAGAAAATTATCAAAATCAGCCGGCGCTGGCCGATGTGGCCGCCCATGTGGGGTTGAGCGAATTTCATTTTCAGCGACTGTTCAGCCGGTGGGCGGGCATTAGCCCCAAACGTTTTGGGCAATACCTGACCATGCAGCACGCCAAACAGGTGTTAGCGGAATCGGAAAACGTGTTGGAAGCGGCCTATGCCGCCGGGCTTTCCGGGCCGGGCCGTTTGCATGACCTGTTTGTCACCCATGAAGCGGTGACGCCGGGTGAATATAAAACCAGGGGCGCGGGGCTGACGATTCGTTATGGGTTTCAGGCCACCCCTTTTGGCGAGGCGCTGCTGGCGGAAACGGAACGGGGTATTTGTGGTCTGTCGTTTATCACCGGCAACGGCCGTGCCGCTGCTTATGCTGATCTGGCCCACGCCTGGCCCCAGGCCACGTTGGTGGAAGACGAAGCGGGTATGGCTACGGCCGTAAACCAAATCTTCTCCCCGGCCGACCGGCCAGCGCCGCTGCCTGTGTATCTAAAGGGCACCAACTTTCAAATTCAGGTGTGGATGGCGCTGCTGCGGGTGCCGCCCGGCGCACTGGTGACCTATAGCACATTGGCGCGGGCGACGGGGCAGGAAAAGGCAGCGCGGGCGGTGGGCACGGCCGTCGGCCATAACCCCATTGCCTATCTCATCCCCTGCCACCGTGTCATCCAAAAAAGCGGCAACCTGGGCGGCTACCATTGGGGTCTTACCCGCAAAAAGGCACTCATCGGCTGGGAAGCGGCGCATACCATGATGGGGTGATGGGGTGATGGGGTGATGGGGTGAATTTGAATCTCACCATCCCTGCCCTATAATTCTTGAACTCCATTCATCGAGGATTTTTATGAGTGAATCTACCCTGTTCAAGGATTACTACAACGCGGAACTGGCCGAGCGGATGGCAGCGCAGATTACGGCCGTCTATCCTGCATTTGCTGCTGCTGCCTTTGTGGCCCAGATCGCGCCGCAGCTAGACGGGCAAGAGATGAAAGCACGCACACTCATCTTTACCCACGCCCTACACGACCATTTGCCGCCTGATTTCCCGGCGGCCTGGGCGGTGTTGCAAGCCACGTTGGATGCCGAATTAGTGACAACCGACGGGGTCTTCAATGATGGCTGGCATTATTGGCCGATAGCCCAGTTCATTGAACTATATGGGTTGGCGCATTTCGACACGGCCGTAACTGCCATGCACGAAATTACCAAACGCCACACAGCCGAATTTGCGATACGGCCGTACCTCATCCGTTATCCAGAGCGCACCCTGGCCGTGCTGCACGAATGGACACAGGACGAGAACCCCCATGTGCGCCGCCTGGTGAGCGAAGGCACCCGCCCCCGCCTGCCCTGGGGCATGCGCCTGCACCAGTTCATCGCCGACCCTACACCCACGCTGGCCTTGCTGGAAAAACTGAAAGATGACCCCGCCGAATATGTGCGCCGCTCGGTCGCCAATCACCTGAACGACATCACCAAAGACAATCCCCTCCTGGCGCTGGCTACCCTGGCGCGCTGGCAGGAAGACGCCACGCCGGAGCGGAAATGGATTATCCGCCATGCCCTGCGTTCGCTGGTGAAAGCGGGCGATCCGGCGGCGCTGCAATTGTTGGGTTATGGCGCTGCGCAAGCCAGCGTTCTCCAGCTTGCCGTTTCACCATCGGTGCTGCACTTTGGCAATACGCTGGAAATCAGTTTCACGCTGCAAAGTGAAATAGATGAGCGGCAGGAGTTAGTGGTGGATTATGTGATACATTTTGTGAAGGCCAACGGCCGTACCGCCCCCAAAGTGTTCAAATTGCGTCATGTGTCGTTGTACGGCCGTCAATCCCTCCCTATCCGCAAACAACACGCCTTCAAACCTATCACCACCCGCCGCTATTACCCCGGCGCCCATCGGGTGGAGATTCAGGTGAATGGGCAGACATTAGCCGGGGCAAACTTTGAGTTGGTAATTGCGTAATTGGGGCCAATTCAATTCCCGAATGACGCCATTCCTTCGCTAAAAGGGGAAAACGACCGTCTGATACCTCAGAACGGCCGTTTTCCAAACACGCGACCAACAGCCGCTAATTTGCGACAACACATACTACCAGAGCAAACGATCTCTACCCGTTTCTCCTCTGGTTGTCGCCGGCCCAGCAGTGCCGCACACCTCACCAGGTTCCCGATTCCCTGGCCGGATTCGGGAACTCAATCTCGTTCGTCCCTCCCCTAAAACTGTCACCCGTATTCTGCAAAAACAGGATCAGGCCATCCCAATTGTTAAAACGTAGTTTGCTGCCCGTGTGTGGATTTTCCACCACGATTTTGGGTAGTGGCCGTTCCTGGTTGCCCGGCCATATCCTTACCACATAGGTCATATACTCATTCGCCATCAATTCCCCCATCTGGACAGGAGTTTCAGGTGCAATATAATCGTGACAGCACACAAGATAGCCTGCCAGCGTTAAGGGATCGTTAAGTTGGAAAGGTAAAAGCGTGACAGGCGGCGAATTAAAACTTTGTTTTCTGGGTGGTTTGCAAATCTGGGACGGCCGTCAGCGTGATCTAACGGCCGATCTCGCCAAATCCAAAAAAGCTCAGGCTATCCTCTGTTACCTGGCGCTGAATACCCATACCCATTTCCGGCGGGAGTTGGCGGGAAAATTTTGGGGCGACAAAGCGGAAAACCTGGCGCATGGCAGCCTGCGCGTAGCCATTAGAAACCTCAAGGAAGCGGGGCTAGAACCCTATCTCACCATCACCAATAACACCATCGCCTTTGACCTGACCTCCGCTTACTGGTGTGATGCTGAAGCCTTTACCCGTCTGTTGGCGCGCTACCGCTGGGGAGAAAGCGCCGGCGATGTGAACTTGCTGCGGCAGGCGGCAGACCTGTATCGCGGCGAATTTTTGGATGGCTTCACCCTGGGTGACACGCCAGAATTTGATGACTGGGTTGTCGTCCAGCGTGAACATTGGCGGGAACTGGCCCTGACGGCGCTGGATGATCTGGTGGATCGACTGCTGACTATGGCACAATATGCCGAAGGCATTACCTATGCCAGCCGTCAGTTGACCATTGACCCCTTGCGGGAGCCAACGCACCGTCAACTCATGCGGCTGCTGGCAGCTAACGGGCAGCGGTCGGCGGCGCTGGAACAGTATGAAAAGTGCCGGGAATGGTTGCTGCTGCAATTGGGTGAAGAGCCGGAAGAAGAGACAACGGCCGTTTACGAAGCCATCAAAGCCGCACCCCACACCAGCACACGGCCGTTACGCTCCCCACCTGTGCTCATTCCCACGGCCACCGGCAAACCCCCTTTGCAAGCGCCGCCGCTCACCCCCCATTTTGTGGGCCGCAGCCAGCCATTAGCCGAGCTGGAGGCGGCGCTGACGGCCAGTGGCGTGCCGCCGCGCTGGGGGATTGTGGGCATGGGCGGGGTGGGCAAAACAACGCTGGCCTCACATCTGGCTCACCGGCTGTATGATCATTTCCCCGATGGTGTATTGTGGGCCACGGCCGTTAACAATGACCCCATGCACATTGCCGAAACATGGGCCGCCGCCCTGGGTTACGATTTTGCCGGGTTGGGCACATTGGCCGAACGCAGCGCTGCCTTGCGCGCTGTGCTGGCCGAGAAAAAAGCGCTGCTGGTGTTTGATGATGTGACGTTGGCTTCCCCGATCAAGCCGCTGCTGCCGGAATCGGGCCAATGTGCGGTCTTGTGCACCAGCCGCCGCGCCGACGCCGTGCGTAATCTGGATGCCGCCCCCATATGGTTGGCCGAACTTTCCTCTGATAACGGCCGTCGCTTGTTGTCCCAATACATTAGTGAAGACCGCGCCGCTGCCGACGCCACGGCCGTCGCCGACATTTGCGACCTGCTGCAGAACCTGCCCCTGGCTATTGCCCTGGCGGGCGGGTATCTCAATTACCGCCCAAACCGGCCCCTGGCTACTTTTGTGGCCCAGCTACGACAGGAAACCAGCCGCCTCAGCCTCGATCATGAAAATCGAGAGGTGCGGGCCACGCTGTCCATTAGCTGGCAAGGATTAGACGTAACACAGCGCCATGTATTTCGCCAGTTAGGGGTTTTCAACGGCCGTACCTTCCCCCCCGAAGCCGCCGCCGCCATTGCCGAAATGGAACTGTTCCCCACGCTGGATCGGCTGGATGAACTGGTGCGCCTTTCCCTGCTAACGCCCCTGGCGGCGCCAGCGGCGGCGCAGCCGTTGCGCTACCGGCAGCACACCCTGTTAGCCGATTTTGCCCGTGAGCAATTGGGCGCAGAAAACAGCCCGGCGCGCCAGGAGGCCAACGGCCGACTGGCTGCCTATTTCCTCGCCTTTGCCACCGACCACCAACGGGACTACACTGCCCTCCGCCCGGAATGGGAGAACCTGGATGCCGGCCTGACGGCAGCCTACCGGCAGCACATGTGGCCCCTGGTGTTGGCGTATACGGCCGTGCTGCGCCAGGCATGGTTTACGCGCGGGCGGTATACCCAGGCGCGGCAAGCGTTCGCCCAGGCCCAGGAAGCGGCCCTGGCGCTGGAAGATGAACAGGCCATCGCTGATACCTGGTTGCACTGGGGGGTGGCCTGTCTGGAGCAAGGCGACTTTGACGAAGCCTGGAACTGGCTGCAAAAGAGCCTGGATGAATACCGCCGCCAGGCAAATCTGGCCCAGGTAGCCACTGCTCAAACCTATCTGGGACGCATTGCGGCGAACCGGGCCAGAGACGCAGCCGATTTGCAGGCCGCGGCTGCCCGGCTGGCGGAGAGCATGACCATTCGCCAGCAGCTGAATGATCAGGGCGGGGTCGCTGATGTTTTATACCGGCAGGCAGTGGTAGAAAACCGGATGGGTCATCCCCAAAAGGCGTTGGCGCTGTGTCTGGAAGCACAGCCACTGTATGAACAGGTAAACGACACGTCGGGGTTGATTCGATTATTGCGTTTCGCCGCCTTTCTGGCGCTGGAATTGCAGCAAATGGCGCTGGCCGCTGAATGCAGCCAGCGCGCCTTTGCCCTGGCTCAAGCTGGCGACGACAAGGGCGAATTGGCATTGGCTTATCTGGCGATGGGCCGCCTGTATTGGCGTCTGGAAGAGTTGGGAAAAGCGACCAACATGGCCAACGAAAGCCTGGCGTTGCTGCAAAAGATTGGCGACAGTCACAGCCAGGCCACAGTTCTCTACTTGCTCAGCCTGATCTATCGCAGCCAAAAGGCGTATGAATCGGGATTGCGCGTAGCCAGTGAGTGTCTGCAACTCAATACAGCAGCAGGCGATCAGTTTGCTGTCGGCTGGTGTACCTTCCTGGTCGGTCAATTCCTGTATGGGCTGGGGCGGCGGGAGGAGGCGCTGGTTCATTGGCAAAAGGCTCTGTCCATTGCCAGCGAACTGCATCATGAGGAACTGGCGAAGCTGGCTGATGAGTGCCTGACGGGGCAGAGCGTCTGGCGGCAAAAGGTGGATCGGGAATCAAGACCCTGAGGGTTTTCTGAAACCCTTAGGGCCTCGCAGACGGTCTAGCCACCACCCCCGCCGCCGCTGCTGCCGCCGCCGTCGTCCGGCCCTTTGACGGCCCAGCCGTTAAAGGCGACAACAGGCAGCCAGGCGGCGCTGTCTACCCGATGCTCATGCGCCAGCGTCTCCTTTTTGAACCAGTCGTGCCAGCTTCGGGTCTCGCCCTTGCTGCGTATGCTGATGGGGACACTGCCATTGTGCGTCAGCCCAACCTGGTGCTCGTCCAGATTGCGCAGGATGTAAACGGCCGTGTCCGGCAATGCCGCCAGCCACTTTTCAAACTGCACATACAATTCCGCCAGGTTGGCGGTGTCGCCTGACCAGGGGGCCGGCTGGCTGACGTGGCGGCTGTTTTCCAGGTAGTTGACAATGCGGTCGGTGATTTCGTCTACGGCCGTCCGCGCCTCTTGCAAACTGACCGGGGTGGCGCTGCCGGCGGGCACAAAGCTGGTGGGGTTGTGCCGGGCGCGCAGCCGGATTTTCCAGCGCGCCGTCAACGCGGCCGCCGCATCATCATAGTTGAGTTCGGCCAGGGCGGTGCTGTAGCCAAACGGCCGTATGGCGTCTACCGGGTGCTCGCCATCATCGGCTATCAGGTCGTCATAGGCATTGTCATAGATCATGTCCTGGCAACTGAGGCCCATGACCGGCCCGGCAACCAGGCAGCCAAATACATCGGCAAACAGCTCTTCCAGCCAGCGGCCAATCCAGGGTGGGTCAATGGGGACAAAAGCGTGCAACGCCGCCGCCAGACCGGGCGCGTGGTGGTAAATGTAATGGCCGACTTCATGTGGAATTGCCAGAAAGTCACGCGGTGTAGTCAGGCAGGTGGCAGGGATACCGATGAGGGCGACCGGCGCGTAGGGAATGACGCGGATGTGCGGCGATTTGTGGAAGTAGGTCACGGCCGTACACCGTTCCGTCAACAGCCCACCCTGAAAGGCCACATCCAACGCCAACTGGGCCAGAATGTCCGCCTTTTCCAGGACGGGCCGGTAGGCGGCTATCTGTCGTTGTGTGGCGGCAGTCTGGATCACGGCCGTGTCATGCCCCACCTGATCCAACGTCCGCCGGATGACGTGCTCTTCAGGGTAAATCATGCTGGGGAGCAGTTTGCCGCCGTTAAAGCCATCAAAGAAAAAATGAAACTGCCCCTGAGCAAAGGCAAGCAAACATTCCGTCAGTGCATGGGCATTTTGCATCCAGGGGTCACAGGCTGCCGCTGCTTCATACTGAGCGGACAGCGCCGTTAAATTTTGTGACAGCGCATCATAGCGCTGCCGCCACACCAAAGAATCTGTCAGGCACATACGACCTTCTCCATTTTGCATCCGGGAGGGATTCCCATTTGCGATAAGTTGGGCCAGACCCAAAGGGTTTCACAAAACCCTTGGGGCCTTAGCCTTGTCTTGCTGGAACTGTGTGGCATTATAGGCGGCTAAACTTTCTATACACGCGCATTTTTCTGCCAGATACCTGACAATGATCTGACAGGAACCGCGCAATGTTTGTAGTAGGCGATTTATCGCCTTCTTACGGCGATGAATCGCCCACTACAAACCAGGAGATCGCTTGACACAATTGCGAATTCTTGTTACCGGGGCAACCGGGTTTATTGGGCGGGCGTTGGTTCCCCATCTGGTGCAGCACGGTTTGGCGGTGACGGCCCTGGCCCGTGAACAAGCTGCCAGGCCGGTGTGGCCGCCGGAAATCACGGCCGTGCGCCCCCGACTAGATGTCGTCTATGCCGATTTGCGTAACTTTCAACTGACGGTGCGGGCTGTCCGTGAGGCCGCGCCGGATGTGGTCATTCATCTGGCGGCGGCCGGGGTGGCCGATCCCTTTTTGCCGGTGGACACGGCCGTGCGCCACAACCTCACCGGTACGCTCAATCTGCTGCGCGCCTGTTTTGAGAAAACGTTTACCACCCGGCAACTGATCATCGCCCGCACACCGGGTGAATGGGCAAGCATGAACGTCTATGCGGCCAGTAAAGCGGCGGCCTGGAACTTTTGTGAGATGTACGGCCGTACCCAAAACTGGCCCATTCACGGGGCGATGATTTTCCAGGCCTACGGGCCGGGACAGTCACCGCGCAACCTGATTCCCGCCGCCATCACCGCTGCCCGCGCCGGGCAAGATTTCCCCATGACCGCCGGTACACAGCAGCGTGACTGGATTTACGTGACCGACGTCGCCGCCGGTTTAACCGCCATGTTGGGCGCTCCACTCACCTCAGGAGAAACAATTGAACTGGGCAGCGGGCAGGCCATCAGCCTGCTGGACGTGGTGCAGTTGATTTACCAGTTAACCGGGCGGGGCGGACGGCCGTTGCCCAACACCCTCCCTTCTCGTCCCGGCGAAGTAGAGATACAGGTCGCCAATGCGGTTTATACACGGGAGCGTATCGGGTGGGGTACGGCCGTGACTCTCGAAGAAGGTATTCGCCAGATGGTAGGGTGAGGGGTGTCAGGTGTCAAGTATCAGGTGTCAGGTGTCAGGTGTCAAGTGTCAGGTGTCAGGAAACTTGATACTTGAAACATGACACTTGACACTCCATTACACCATCAGCATATTGTCAATCAGGCGGGTTTTGCCAAAAAAGACAGCCAGGGAAAACAAGACACTGGACTCTACCTGCTCCAACTCTTGCAGCGTCAGGGGGTGGGCGGCGCTGGCGTAATCCAGCCGGGCCAGCGGCTCGGCGGCGACCGTGCTGGTCATGATCTGGCGCAGGCGGTTGGCGTCCCGTTCGCCCTGAGTGTAGGCATGTTGCACGGCCGTGAGCGCCCGATACAGCACCGTAGCCGCCTGCCGCTGTTCGGGGGTGAGGTAGGCGTTGCGGGAACTCATTGCCAGCCCATCGGCCTCACGCACGGTGGGGCAAATGATCATTTCCACATTGAAATTGAGGTCACGCACCATCTGGCGCAGCACCACCGTTTGTTGGGCGTCCTTTTGCCCAAAGTAGGCGCGAGTGGGCTGCATGATGTTGAACAATTTAGCAACCACCGTGGCCACCCCTTGAAAATGGGTAGGGCGAGATGCGCCTTCCAGTGGTTTAGAGACCGCGCCGACAGTCACGGCCGTCTGGAAATCCGGTGGGTACATCGTGGCATCGGTCGGCGTAAATACCAGGTCTACCCCTTCGGCCGCCAGCAGCGCCAGGTCGCGTTCCAGATTGCGTGGGTAGCTGCTCAGGTCTTCGGTGGGGGCAAATTGGGTGGGGTTGACGAAGATGGTCACGGCCGTGAACCCATTTTCCTCATTTGCCCGCCGTACCAACGACAGGTGACCCTCATGCAAATAGCCCATCGTCGGCACCAGCCCCCACGTAGACCACATTTCCTTCTCCCGAATCTGGCGTATTTCGGCAATATCTCCGGTGACTATCATAACGACCCCTTTACGGAGGGGAGGCTTTAGCCGATTGTTTCGGCTAAAGCCTCCCCTCCTGGTTAGATAGGTTGGCGATTTGCGATTGCAGATGAGAGATTATGGCAGGCACATCAATCTCTAATCCCCAATCTCCAATCTCCAATCTCTTAATCTCTCTCAACAACACGTCATTGGCTGGTGTGGGCACGTGGTATGCACGGCCGTAGCCCACCACCGCCCCACATATCGCCTCAATCTCCGTCCGTGCCCCGCGCAACACATCTTGCAGCATGGAGGATTGGTTGGTGGCCGTGCCCTGGGCCACTTCCAGGGCGCGTTGGGCGGCGTCCGGGTAGGGCAGGGTGATGCCCTGCGCCTGGGCGACGGCCGCAGCTTCATTGGCCGCCTGAGCCATAATCGCCCGCGCCGCCGGGTCTTCGGCCAGGAAGCCATTGGGCACACGCAGCAGCGCCGTCAGCGGATTGATCCCCGCGTTGATCGCCAGTTTGCCCCACACCAGGCTGATAGGATTGTCCGTCAGGTCGGTGGGGAAACCGGCCTGTTGGAACAGGGCGGCGACTTCGGCCAATGTGATACGCGCACCCGGCCCGGTGGGTGGGGCCAGGTAGGTGTGCCCCATCCCGGCCACGCGCACATGCCCCGGCCCGGCCATGGCTGCCCCGGCCGAAGTCACACCTAAGGCGGCCGGATGGGGGGTGATTTCTTCGGCCAGCGTTTCCAGATTGCCCAGGCCGTTTTGCAGCGTCAGTGTCAGACCGTCATCGGCCAATAACTGCCGGGCGACGTTGGCGGCGGCTGCCGTTTTGTGGCTTTTCACCAGGATGAGGGCCAGGTCGGCGGGGGCAACCTCGGCGATGATGTTGGTGGCGCGGAGGGGGGTGCGGCGGCTACGGCCGTCGGCCATTTCTACCAGCAACCCATTTTCGCGCAGGGCGGCGAGTTGTTCCGGCCATTCGCCGAGCAGGGTCACATCTGCCAACGGGTGCAAATGTGCCCCAAACAAACTACCCATTGCGCCGATGCCGATGATGGCGATTTTCATTCCAGCATTTGCTGGAACGCGGCCACTTCCGCTTCCGGCATGGGATAGGTGTGTTCGTCAGTGGGGAAACGGCCGTTGACCACATCTTCCCGGTAGGCGTTCAGGGCACTGACAATGACTTCATTGAGGCGGGCATACTGCTTGACAAATTTAGGCGTGAAACGGTCAAATAGGCCCAGCAGGTCATGGTAGACCAACACCTGCCCGTCGCAGCCCGCACCCGCGCCAATGCCGATGGTGGGGATGCGCAGGCGCTGGCTGATGGCGGCGGCGACGGGGGCAGGCACAGCTTCCAGGACGATGGCAAAACAGCCCGCTTCTTCCAGGATGAGGGCGTCTTGCAGCAGGTGGTGGGCGGCTACGGCCGTTTTGCCCTGCGCTTTGAACCCTCCCAACTGCGAGATGGTTTGGGGCGTCAGGCCAATGTGCCCCATGACGGGAATGCCCGCCCGCACGATGGCTTGCACGGCCGTCGCCACATCCCGCCCCCCTTCCAGTTTAACCGCATCCATACCTGCTTCTTTGAGGAAACGGCCGGCGTTGCGCACCGTTTCCGCCAGGTCAATCTGGTAAGACATGAAGGGCATGTCGCCCACCAGGAAGGGGTATTTTGCGCCGCGGGCGACGGCGCGGCAGTGGTGCAGCATCTCGTCCATCGTTACGGCGACGGTGTTTTCGTGGCCTAACATGACCATGGCCAGCGAGTCGCCCACCAGGATGATGTCAATTTCGGCCTGGTCTACCAGCACACCGCCGGAATAGTCATAGGCGGTGAGCATGGTAAGGGGAACTTTTTGATCTTTGCGCTTTTGAATGTCTAAGATGGTTACTTTTTTTCGGGCCATCTTGTTTTCTCCTTTCCGCTGCCAATTTCAGTGGTGGTGGGATTATAACCGCAACCGGATTACAAGCTGACATTTTGCCGGGTTGTTTCAGCAATTCGAATGATGGCTCGCTCTCTCCTGGGGATGAATCCCCAGGCTGTTACAAAAAACGCGCTAAAGCGCGTTAAGGTCGGGTTTCTAACCTGCTTTAGCAGGTTTTTTGTAGCAGACGCCGGATTCCATCCGGCGGCAATCGGGCAATGGTTTCAATTGGGTAGCGGAGTGTCGCATCCTCAGATGCGACCTGTCTGGCATCTGAGGATGCCAGACTCCTCATTGTCCCATGTCTATTTGGTTTTTCTATCACCTATCCAACTGTCATAGCCGTCTTCAAGCATATGGTAACGGCCGTGCGCCCAATCATAAAAACTCTGCCAGGTGGTCAGAATCGTCTCCGTTCCTTCAATTTTCGCCTTAACGCCCGCTTCCACAAGACGACGTACCATGAGACTTAGCCCAGCCTTTTAACTCCTTAAGGTCGGGCAGTTGAATCTGTGTACGGCCGTCACGATGCATCTGGCGCACGTCGAAAAATCATGAACATCGGGGGACACACTTTGCCGTGCCCAGGCCGGGATATCAAGTATCATTTCAATATCTCCACCACATCAAACTCTCTACCGAACCTGTCAAAACGCTTGCACTGAACCTGCCGAAGCGGCCGCATCCCCGGCCCATTCCCCACCACCTTCCGTCAACCAACCGCCCTGCATTCTCGCACCGCACAGCCCAACGCCAGGTTCAGCAGCGCTGGCGTGGCTGACCAATATCTTTGCCATTCACCAAATAGCCAGCCGTCCGAGGCATCGCGCCAGCGTCAAGTGGGGGGAATGTTAGCCTGCTACATCTTTTTAAGGTCTACTTCTCAATACGAGGTCAACCTCTCCTGGTTTACGACTATAATCACCGAACAAAACAGTTTGGGTTTGCCCAGTAATAGGGCGATCTGTCTCCTTTAGTTCCCAATTTGGAAAGTGGCGCTGGAGCGATTCACGAGTTGAATCAAGGGTGAATTGTCGTTTATCCGTTCGGACATAAACAATAGCATCATCAGCCATAACTTGAGATGCTTGCATAAACACTGTATCCAACAATTCCCGATAAGCCGTTTGTGAACTAAACCGACCCCGATGTTTATCCTCAGCTTTGCTCGGCCAACTTGGACCCCCCAGCATCCAATACCGCAACCATTGATCATAGTGGTAATGAGTAATGTCGTAATAGGGTGGGGATGTAAGAAGGAGCCGGAATTTCGATAATTTACCAGCTTCGATTTCGCTCGCAATATGCACCATTTCAATCGTGCTATCAGCCAAACTTGCTGTCCCATCCCCAACCTCTGCTGGTATTCCTTTCTTATACCTCCAATCAATTTTAGACTGCAAAAATCCAAGAGGGTCTAAGTCCGGAGGCTTCATATCGTGGTAATGCCACCATCGTACAGAATAATCTGGGGCCATTGCTTTTGATTGCCGCATTTGATTAGATAAACCGCTGCCCTGTTTCGCATGAAGGAAAACTAAGATTAACCCCATTAGAGTTGTGTCTACAGTGTTGTTCTTCCAATCTAGATCATTTTTTGCTGCCAGCAAAAATGACAAAACTCTAGGTGTGTAACAATGCAGGAAAAAATCAGGCAGGGTTTTGAACGAACGTGTACCAAAATATCGAGCGCGATAACAGATTTGTTTTAAGCGCTCTTCAACTAACTCTCTTGGAGCAGGATGTAGTTTTGATTGTCCGTATACCCAACCTACTGGATTGATTTCGATGCCTACACCGTTCCTTTCTTGCGAAGTAGCCGCATAAATGCTAGAAAACCGTCCCGCAAATGGATCAAGAACCCAATCTCCCTTCGCTGTAAACTGAGAAATCACACTAAAAGCAAATTCATTGGGAAACATAGCGTAGTAGGGGCCGATTCCAGCCCATCTACCAACTGCATTCTCATATGTGTGTTGCCAATGACCGTCTTTTTGTATCATTACCGTTTCTGCATTAATTCGTGAGCCATGCGCTCGAGAACCTTTTTCCCTAAATTGAGGGGTATAGCCGCTTCTGCATGTGCTGAGACAACTGGAGCCAAAGAATTAGGATGTCTTGATGAGACCAATTGATCAAACAAGGCAAGTGCATCAGCTAATCTAGGATATTGATCGGGGTTGGCCTGTTGAATATCTTCGTGGTAGTCATCCAGAAAAGGCAAAGAGGCTACAATTTGAGCGCCTGATTTTGTCCTATAGAAGAATTTGCGTCCAAAATAGGTTTGCCTGCCATAAGGTCTTGTGCTTTCTGAGTAGATTATGTTTCGTTTGATGTATTCATCAGTCAACAAACATGCTGTTTGCGGTGGTATCAAAGAGTTGTTCATATGATGTGTTGCTAACTGATTGAATGGTATTTCCTGAAGAGCAATATCCGAATCACTGCGTTTTGTTAGCACAAGTTGTTCAAAATGGGTAACAAACGAGCCGCTTTTCTCAATCCCCAAAACTAGCATATCAAGCCCGTCCGTAAATGGCTTTGCAGCTTGATTTAGCCGTTTTAGCTCTTGCTTGATTGCCTGACTTAACCAGGCCGGTTGCCCAAACACAGCTAAAGGACCATCAATCACAAAAGCGAAATTGCGTAATAAACGCAAATACCCCTTTGCTTCAAATCCTCGCAGAATGTGGACTAGCCAAAGCCTCTCGAGGACTTGCATTATTTCCGTGTAAATTGCGGCATTTGTGCTGTCCGAGTGAAACCTTTCATGTAATCGCAGCGCATCAGTCGAGTACAAGGGATAGCAAGCAACGCAATTGCATTGATATTGCCCCCTTTTCTTTATGAAAGTGGGTTGTGTTGAGAGACAGTTGTTCTCGTAAACATCAGCGTACGGACATCTTTGATCGTCATCAGGCTTATACTGCAACAAAGATTCGTAAGTATCTAGTAAAGTTTCCCCATCGTCGAACAGTTTCTTTTCGCTCAACAATTCAAATATTACCTTACGCAAAGAATCCTTTGCCGACCGGTCTTGGTCCAGCACTATGTTACAACCAGGAAATACGCTATCAATTGATTCTGCATCCTCTGTTCTACGATAAGCAACCGGGCTAACTGGCCGATTTCTGTCCAATTCGTCAAGTAATTCGAGATTCAGGATAACAGAAGCTACCGTTACATAACCAAGTTCAGCACCTGGATAGCCATCTCGAACAGATACAGGTATATTACTCCCGTCAATAGCAATCACATGGGTTGGACGAAATTGGCTTGGAGCTACCTCAGCAAAGTTGATTCTGGGCAAGTTTCCCGTTGAAGTTTCTGGGCGTATTCTGCTTCTTTCGAGAAGCGAATTAACTCTTTGGTCATTAACGACACGCCGAAGGGGATCATACTGGGCAAGTTCACCTTGATATGGCATATATGCTGACCTCCTGTTATCCCTCGTTTGAAGCATCTATTACAAACCGATTTACCTGTACAGGAACGACAAAAGGGTTGCTCATGGTTTTTACTCGCAGAAACCCTTTATCTTGGGCACGAAGTATTGATCCCTCAAAATCGGCAAAATCATAAAACTTCCGTAACTCTTTTGTTTCGTCTGAATTGTTGAGATGACCAATAAACCAGTTTGCCGTGTTTTTGAGTATATTTCGCTGGATGCTACTAACTTCTTGAGTAATATACACCATACCAATGTGGTATTTCGCGCCCTCTTTCGCTGCTCTGACCCAAACATCCTGCAAATTCATATCAGTGCCAGCGGGAAGGATGTTGTGCGCTTCTTCCACATAAACGAGAATCCGAGGAAAATTCTCGCCAGTTATTCCTTCACGGAATTTTGCTTGTTGTCCTCGAAAAATCGCCCACATTATTCGATCAGCGGCGCTCTTATTAACTTGAGGGTTACCAATGGATTGATCAACAATCACTAACTTGCCATTGCACAGATGTTCATATATCTGGTCAGCATAATCACCGCTGGTTTCGTTTGAATGTTGTTCACTGGCTGCGCCAATCTGTCGCATACCATTTGGCCAAGCATACATTTCCAGTAATCTCAATAGGTCTGCGTCTGCCCACTGTTCACCTGAACCGTCAGGGCGATTAATATATGCTTGATCAAATGCTGCATATCCACTTGAACGATCCTTGATAAAGCGATTCAACGCTTCAAAAGCGGTAAATAATTGTCCCCAGGCAGGATTGGGATTTGCCAATATGCGTGCAGCAGATTGATACTCTGTAGCGTTATCACCTGTACTCGATGACATTGCATTCAGCAACCCTTGGTTAAATAATCTTCGTGTACTACGAAGAGATGCATCATTTCGTGGTGGATCGAAACCTCCTCTGACTAATAGTGTGCGATAAACCAGTACACGACGGCGATACCGAGTGGTTGCACTTTGATCGTTTTGATCAGGAGGTATGAACACGACTTGACGAAAAGCCCTCATGTATTGAGAGGTGTTGTGTTCAGTTGAAAAATCAATGATTTCCTTGCCAATCTGCAAATTCTCGTCTTCCAGAAAGTTCATACGAATCAAGGCGCGATTTGGATCGTGCGCAGGTCTTGTTGCACCATAGACAACTACATCGTTTTGATCTCCAAATGTTGAGCGCAATTTCCATAGATTTGTTAATGCCACATTCTGATCGTTTTCATTGGCATATTCTCCATTGGGATCAAACACGACTTGTCCAATTCTCTTAACTGATTGATCCTCGCTCTCCGTTTGTTCTGCATCCGAATAGCGAAGATCAAAAACAGATGCAAGCATAACCTTTGTTGTATTGGATTTGCCTGTGCGAGTCATCCCAAATAAAGCTGTCTTCTGGTCGAGCAAATCGGCAGGATTAATCGCAAATGGGACATCAGCAACCCCTTGGAAATTACGGTTAGTCGAAGCATACCGTATCTGACCGATATTCACTGGTCTCGAAGGTTCGCTGGTTTCAATGGTTCTGTAATTGACAATAGCTTCAAGCGCCGCTTCGTTAGGCTTATATACCTTCAATCCTTGATTGGGATAATAATTGGAGATGTCACTACCAAACTTCAGTTGGGGAATGGTGTTAGCTTCATCAGCGTCAAGAAAGAAAGTCCCAATCACTCTACACTGAACACCTGCAAAACTTAAAACGTGGTGCGTTTTGCTATCCATTGCTTGAGAACTATCCCAATGCAAGTCCGGCTCTCCACTTATATTTTGTGCAGATTGCACCCGTATTCTTAATGCTTCATCATCAGAGGGAAGACGTGCCGCATCCATAACCCGTAGCAATATAATAGAAGCATCTTCCCGCCTGTGATCAAAATTCTCCAAGTTTGCATTTGACTGCGTCTCAATCCATGAAATGGGGATTCGAGTAGCTATAAGGAAGCTCAAACTAGGAATGCCACCAACTTCACGGCGATGATGATCATGAATCATCACCAACGCCGTTTCATAACTCAGCGAATAAACTTCCCCAACGTACTGATTTGGTTGAACAAGAGACAAGAATTTTCGCTTGGCCGCTTTGATCTCATTATTGATGTGCGTCGCTTCCAATTGCCTGTTGGCTGTATCGAGTTGGGTAATGAAGTTATTCAAAATTTTACTCCTTTATTATGTTCGTACTCTTGTTTGGGTATACCAACAATTGAGTAGGGTCTGCTAACCCTTATTCAACTGCACGAATGCGGGTTAAACCGCTGAAATTCGTCTTATACTGCGTGTTTTGCGGGGTGAACCCCCATATCCAGGTACATACCCGGCAAAACCTGCGGTATAACATGATAATGGGGGTTTTATCCGGCAAACGTGCATGATAAACATCTTTTTTGCTTGTGCTGGTTAGCTCTGACGTTCCCTAGTATAAAAGGTAGCCGCTCAACCTACAACCTATAAATGGGATTAATGTTCCGTGCCAACGGCCGTGCCCCCCACCATTCCCCTGACAAAACGACCTGCATCATTGATGAATGTCACTTGCCTGCCCCGGCGAATTGGCTCCCCCTGTTTTCTAACGAAGGGATTACACCCGGCCGGCCAGTGCCTCAAAATAACGTCTCATGCTGAACGTCTGCCTGTTCGGCGAACCGCCCCCGCCCGCGCCGGCCGTCATCACCGCCCCGCCACCAGGTATAACGGCCGAGTACGGCAAGTATGTGGCTACTTTTGGCGAATGTCGCGGCTGCCATGGACCAAATATGACCGGCTCGCCGGCCACGTCGGTTAGTCTGGCTGTGCCTGACCCACGGCCGTTTGTCAGCACGCTCACCCTGGAACAGTTTACGGCCATGTTGCGCAGCGGCGTCAAGCCAGACGGCCAACCCTTCCCGCCGACGATGCCCTGGGAAAACGCCTCGAACATGAATGATGATGACCTGAACTCTACTCCTGGCGTAGACTGTATCCTACACCAGGAATCGTTTCAATTTGCACGGCCGTACCCGTCTCTTCCAGTTTAGCCCGCAGGCGGTAGACCAACTGCTTGAGCATCGTTTTGTCGCCGCCGTCGCTGCCCCACACGGCCGTGATCATCCCCTCACTCGTCAACACCTGCCCCACATTGATCAACAGCGTTTCCAGCAATTTGGTCTCCAACGGTGTCAGGCGAATGGGCAACTGATTGGGCCGCTGCACTTCGTTGCGGGCGCGGTCCAACGTCAGGTCGGCGACGGTTAACACGCCCGGCGTGGCCGCCATGCCCGCCCGGCGCAGCACCGCCCGGATACGGGCCACCAACTGTCCCGGACTAAACGGCTTGACGATGTAATCATCCGCCCCCTGTTCCAGGCCGGTCACCACTGCTTCATCGCTGCCGCGCACACTGAGGATGATGATCGGCGTTTTGTCATGCGCCCGGATGTGGCGGCACACCCCCAGGCCATCCAACTTCGGCAGGTTCAAATCCAGCACCAGCAGGTCGGGTGACTCCTTCTCCCAGGCGGCAATGCCCGCCAGCCCATCATGCACCACCAGCGCCTCAAACCCGGCGCGCCGCAGCGTAAATGCCAGCACATCGGAAAGAGCGAGATCATCTTCAACAATAAGAATTTTCATACCAGGTTTAGACCTGACAGGTTTTTTGAAACCTGTCAGGTCTGCTTCAAAATTGGTAATTCAAACCAAAACACCGACCCACCATCTGGCCCATCATCCACACCCACACGGCCGTGATGCGCTTCAATGACCGTCTTGACCACATACAACCCCAGGCCAATGCCATACTGCTCCCGGTCTACCGAATCCAGGCGCACAAAGCGGTGAAACAGGTTGGCCCGTTCCGCCGGTGGAATGCCCGGCCCCTGGTCGGCCACCATCACCCGCAGCCAGTCAGCAAAAATGAGTGAGGACACGGTGATGGTGTTGCCATGCGGGCTGTATTTGCTGGCATTGGTGAGCAAGTTTACCATTACCTGTGTCAGCCGGGCAGAGTCAGCTTCTACTTGTGGCAAATTGGCCGGTTGGTTGAGGGCAATTGCCTGCTGCCGTCGTTCCAACAACGGCCGTACAATGTGCAGCGCGTCGGTAATGGCATCCTGAATGTGGCACGGCCGTAGCCGCACGGCAAATTCACCCGCTTCAATGCTGCTGCTTTCCAGCAAATTGTCAATCAACGTTTGCAGGCTGGACAGGCTCAGGTACGAGGGTTTGAGCAGTTCCCGCATCTCGGCGGCGGAGAGTGCTTCTTCTTCATCTAGCAGCAGTTCCATCGAAGCCTGCAAGGTGCTGAGCGGGGTGCGGAATTCGTGGGAAATGTTCGCCAGGAAGTAGGAACGTAGCCGCCGCACCGCCTCCTCCTGGGTCACGTCGCGCAAGACCAGCACCACCCGCGCCGCCGGCTGCGCCGCATCTGGTTGCAGCGGATGCAGCCGCGCCCCGGTCACGGCCAACACGCTGTTTTTGCCGCTGCGGGTGCGAATTACAATTTGCCGTTTGCTGCCCGCGGGCGGCGCCACTTCCAAAAAGCGGCGGCTTTCCGGCTCCGCCAGCCGGAACACTTCATTGGCCATTGCCCCCACCGCTTCCGCCGCCAGCCAGCCGGTGAGCGCCTCCGCCCCCTGGCTGAAAAAGGTGATACGGCCGTAACCATCCAACGTCACTGCTGTGTAACATAAATAATCTAAACATTCTTCAGTTCCAAAGTAGCTGATTCGGCAAACTTGGAATTCGCATCATTAACAACTGTATAACGAGAATTT
>JACTMP010000052.1 GCA_014584575.1 Chloroflexota bacterium | reverse complement strand
CCTAGTGAGTAGATTTGGTAAGCTGACACGAACCATTCTACTCTTAGGAGGCCGTCGTCCACCCGCGAGTTTACGAATTGCTGGTTAATATAAGTGGTCCGGTTTGGGCAGATTCGCCAGCGCGGATACCATCATCCCCAACCCCGCCAACCCCCAATCCTATAATCGCTACTCCTACGTCTTGAATCGGCCGCTCCTCCTAAAAGACCCCACGGGCCACATCAGCTGCACCGACTCCAACCTCCCCGGCAGCGATCAACTGGCGTGTCTGGCAACTCCACCAACATTTCCGCCACCACCCGATCCTTTGCCCGTTATTCCGACTGGAGACATGGTCACTTTCAATGCTGGTTGCGAGACATGCACCGCCTTTACTGACGCAGAAATCGCTGCGCTTCAAGAATCAGCAACCCTAACAGGGACCAGACTGGCAGAAACACTCAATGTGGCTCACGGTTGGAATCTCTCGGCAAGCCAGGCTTTCTTACTTGTGTACGGCAGATCTGTGAATTTCATTAAAACAGGGACACAGTGTGCAAGTAGGTGCTGGGGCGAAACATTCCTTAGAAGAGATGGTCGTCATGAAATCGAAGTTTATACCGACGCAAATATAGCTGGCGATGCCCAGTTGGGGCGTGGTCTTCCAGGTTTGGTGTGGCCGTTGTCCCACACCGCGCCACATGTGCCTGCCGGTCACCAGCCTGTTTGCCGCTGGTTCCGGCCTGGCTTGTGGTGGTTTTCCCGGTGTGGTGGTCTTATGACTTTCTGCGATACGGCGGGTGGTGCAACCAACGACTACACCCACACCCCTCTGCTGGGGCCGGTCTTCCAGACCCATAGGCATGAAGCTAAGGCATGCACTCATTAAAAACGGGTCTAAAGACCAGCCTCCAATAACAATTGGTAGGTACTGGGTTTCTTTTTTCGTTTCTCCATTCGACCCAAACGAAGCAAATCTCTGTCGATCCTTTTTAAGGCAGTGACCAATTGGTTCTCGTCTCCAGCCAGGGCATCAATCAAGCGCAACACCTGCCGTTTTAGCAGAGAGAACGCTTTGGTCAAACTAATCTCTTTGTGCAGGGCTAGGGTGGGTGCAATCAGAAAATGAAAGAGTACCAGGGCAGTTAGGCGGGCATATAATTGGCCCAGGATGCGCTCCATTCGGAACAAGCCAATCTCTTTCAACCGGGCAGACGATTTCCAAACCTTAAAAATCAACTCAATTTGCCATCTCAGACGATAAATCAATGTGACCTGCTCGACAGAAAGCAAGTCGGGAGGCACATTAGTCACGAAAATAGCCCAATCCAGCAACGCCAGGCGATGAGCGGGTGGCGTTGGCCGTCGCCCATCCGCCCTGGCCTTCTCTTTGGCCTGGCGCCGCCGCTGGGCGGCCACTTCCTGGGGTAAGCGCAAAGCAATGAGGCGAACGGGCGTTTTGGCCTTTGAGCCAATGCGCACACAAAGGTCTACCTCGTTGCTCTTACTCTTTTTCAAATGGGTAACGAGGTCAATCCGGTCGAGACCCGCCTCATATAACGCCGTTTGGTTCTGATAACGCACAATGAAGTAGGCGTTTTTGTCCTCAAACTGTTGAAAAAGGGTCTGATTGAAAAAGCCTAAGTCAAACATTGTCAGGCTATTTTCACCGGCATGTTCAATGTGTATCCGATGGCTTTGGTCCATGGTGCGTCCACTGGCAACTTCGAGTGCTTTGATTTGCCCAAAGCGGTAACTGTAATTGAGGAAAAGCTTCAACCCGGCCGTCGTTGACCGACCAATCCCCGGATATAGCTCTTTTAATCCTTCAGGTAATCCCATGTAGCTACTGTCTACCAACTGAACGTCACTAAATTGGGAGAGAAAGGGGGCTTCATGGATGATTTTTAAGTTGAGAGCGATGCTTTTGCCTAACATCTGCTTGAGCAACTCCACAGCCGATTCATTGAAACGTTGGTTGAGTCCAGATGGGCTGATTTCTACGCCGAGTTCCTGACTGATCTGGGCAAAATCATTGAGCGATTTATTCCCTTCTTCCAAGCTCCCTAAGATGAGGGTTTGGCAAAAACAGGATGCACTCATTTTCGATTTCCTTTGCACAAACCTGGTTGCTGAGCCAATCTCCGTCGCCCAATTTTCGAGTAAATCTCTCAATTCATTTTGTCTCTGCTTATAATTTGTCTTAGGCATGATAATCCTCCTGGTTGTTGTAGATCACAGAAGATTACCATGCCTTTTAACATATTTTAACCCTTAGCTTCATGCCTATGGGTGTTCCACACCGTGCCACGTGTGCTTGCCAGTCACCAGCCTGAATGCCAACGGCCGTACCCCCGCATTCGTTCATCATCATTTCCTGGCATACCACCCCAGGGCAGCGGATGGGAAAGCGGATAAACGGATGGGGTACGGCCGAGTAATTATGAATTAGGAAGGATGAATTAGGAAGCGGGTACGGCCGTCCACCTGCTCACCTGTTCACCTCATCATGGGAGGGAAGCGGATAAACGGATGGGGTACGGCCGTGACCCCCTCACCCGCTCACCCATTGCAAGAAGGTACGGCCGTGCCCTAACCCCCACTCCTGTGCTAAAATCCGCCAAATTTGTGAAGGAGTACGTTATGATCCCCATCATTCGCATCGAAAACATCGCCCAACACATTGGGCAGCACGTCACCATTCAAGGTTGGCTGTATAACAGCACCCACAAAGGCAAGCTCATCTTCCTGCGCCTGCGCGACGGCAGCGGCATGACCCAGGGCGTCGCCTTCCGCCCCGAAGTCGGCGACGACTTGTTTGAGACGCTCAAACAACTGGGGCAGGAAAGCTCCCTCATCGTCACCGGCCTGGTGCGCGAAAACGAACGCGCCCCCGGCGTGCCCAAAGGGTACGAAATCGGCATCGAGCAAGTCACCGTCCTGCAAGAAACCCACGACTACCCCATCACCCCCAAAGAACATGGCGTCGAATTTTTAATGGACAACCGCCACCTGTGGCTACGTTCCAGCCAACAGTGGGCCATCATGCGCATCCGCACCACCATCAAACGGGCCATCATTGACTTCCTGGATAACGAAGGCTTCCTGAACATAGATACCCCCATCATCACCCCCTCCGCCGCCGAAGGCACCAGCACCTTGTTTGAAGTGGACTACTTCGAGGAACAGGCGTATCTGGCCCAGACCGGGCAGCTTTACAACGAGGCCAACATCGGCGCCTTTGGCCGCGTCTACTGTTTTGGCCCCACCTTCCGCGCCGAAAAGTCCAAAACCCGCCGCCACCTGGCCGAATTCTGGATGGTCGAGCCGGAGATCGCCTTCTGTGACCTGGATGATTTGATGGCCTTTGAAGAACGCTTCGTGGAATACATTGTGCAAACCACCCTGGCCAAACGCGCCCCGGAACTGGAACTGCTGGAACGGGACACCACCGCCCTGGCAAACATCAGAGCACCCTTCCCGCGCATCAGCTATGACGAAGCCATCGAACGCATCCACGCCATCCGCGCTGCCACCGACGACCCAGAATTGAAGGAACTGCTACAAATTGAATGGGGCGACGATTTTGGCTCGCCGCACGAGACGGAGTTGACGAAACAGTTTGACCGGCCTGTGTTTGTTTATGGCTATCCCACGCAGGTAAAGGCATTTTACATGGAACCGTGGCCCGGCCGGCCGGAAGTGTGCAAAAGCGTAGACTTGCTGGCCCCGGAAGGGTACGGCGAGATCATCGGCGGCAGTGAGCGCATGAGCAGCCCGGAACTACTGGTGGCGGCCATTGAACGGCACGAACTGCCATTGGAGCATTACCGCTGGTACGTGGATTTGCGCAAGTACGGCAGCGTGCCCCACAGCGGTTTTGGGCTGGGGTTGGAACGCACGGTGGCCTGGATTTGTGGCATTGAGCATATCCGCCAGACCAGCCCCTTCCCGCGCACGTTGAACCGGATGAATCCGTAAAGAAGAGATTAGAGATAAGGAGATTGGAGATTGGAGATTAGTAATCTCCCAATCTCCAATCTCTCAATCTCTATGGCTTCAATATCGCCGGCAAGTAGATGCCGTAGCCGATGAAGATGTTGACGGTGGCGGTACCGGTGACGCCGTAGCTGTCGCGGGCGGTGAGGGTGATGACGTGGGGGCCGGGCACCAAGGTGGTGATCGGCAAGGAGGAGCCAATGCCCAGTTCACCTTGCACATTGCTTGACCATTCCAGCGACGCCTCGTTTAGATCGCCGTCTTCCAGGTCGGTGGCGCCGCCTTGCAGCACCACCAGCGCACCGGGCGGGGAAATCCGGTTGTTTTCCGGCTCCATGACGTAGACCAGCGGCGCTTTGTTGGGGATGGTGATGGCGTGGTCGGTTTCGTCGTAGCCGATGTTAACGCCATCGGTCGCTACCACACGGAAACGGCCGTCGCTCGTCCCCGCCAGACTATCCACCAACACCTCAAACGAGGTTGCCACCAGTTCCGCCGCCAATAAATCCCAATTGACACCGCCATCGTGGCTATAGAAAACAGAGAAAGTGGCCATGTCGCCATCGGCGTCGTTGAATGTCCAGCTCAGGGTTTGCGTGCTGCCTGTCGGCCAGGTGGTTTGCGCCGAAGGGCTGGTGATGGTGACGGTGGGGGCGTTATTGCTGACAGCCTGTGAATCCAGCACCGTTGTGTTGTGCAGCAATACCACCTGCGTTGTGCCCGCCACCCAGGGCATCACAAACGAAACATCCGCACGCGGCGCCGGTTCCGGTGGGAAGGGCGGGTCGCCATCTTGCGGACTCGTGGGGCCGGGATGATAGCTGGCTGCATGGGGATCATATTCGCTTTCAAAATCAACAAAGAAACTCTGGCTATACAGGGCGTTACCGGCCGCGTCACGCAATTCCACGTGGTACTCCCCGGCGGGCAGCAGATAAGAGATGCCGCCGGTGATGCGGTACAGTTCGCCTAATTCGCCCGGCTGGCCGGGATTGTAGTCAGGCGAGTCTGGATTGTAGACGGTGGCGTTGACGACCAGGGATTCCAGGCTCTCGGTGGTGCGCCAGACCTTGATGTTTGTGTCTATCTCCCCTGTCTTCCGCTGCGCCAGCAGCGTCAATTCGCCAAACATATAGTTCCAGGTATACGGTGAAATCCACCCCTCCCGTGAACCACCCGCCGGGCAGTAACTCATCAGATCATGGGTGTTGGACGGGTTGTATATTTTGCCGGTGATGGTATTAAAACCAAACTCCTGGATGCTGGCGCTGGCATAGGGAAACTGCGAGGTGCTGTCATTCGAGCCACAATCACCGGCCACATTGGTGTGTTTGACGTCGTAATCATGCACCAGTTCGTGGCCGAAGATGAGCGCGCCGCCGCCGGGGCTGTCGGTGCTGGTGCCGGGGCGGTCGGTGCCAATGCCCACTACCCCCAGACCACCGGCATGGGGATAAACAGGCATGTCCGCATGGCCGCCGCTGTAGCCATCGTTGGGTGCCCAGCCATACACATGGTCAGCGCCGGTGAATGCGCCGCTGCCAAACAGCCAGGCGAACGCATTTTCCATGATCCAGCGAGCGTTCAAATTTTGGATCAGGGCGTGCTGCCCATCGCCGGTCGAGAGGGTGGTTGTCCAGTTCAGGTAGCCGCTTTTGACCGTGTATTTGATGCCGTTGTTGCGGATGGGCAGCATTTGTTCAAACCAGTCGGCCGCGCCGCCATTGACGGCCCAGCCACCGGCATATTGTGTGCCGCTGTAGCCGGAGGGGTGGTAACGCAGCCGTTGGCCGACAATATCCAGCGAGCGGCCCCGTTCAAACGTGCGGGTGATATAACCGACTGCCGGGAAGCGGTTGTTTGTTTCATTCAGTTCAGGGATGGTGTTATTCGGGTCTATGACAGCGTAGAAATCAATGACCACGTCATTGGAGAAGTTGGGGATGAAGAAGACGTTGGCGCTGTCTGTTTTGGACTGGTCTATGGCGGTGGTCGCTTTGCCGGTAACGTTGGCGGTGTACCAGACGTTGTTAGCGCGGATATAGAGGCGCACCGGCACGTTGTTCATGCTGCTGAGGCCGCTGATCTTGAGATAGATGCGGGCGGTGCTGTTCTTGCGCGTCACCATCCGCAGGGAGTTATCCGGGCAGCCGGCCAACCCTTTGCTGGTGTCAAAACATTGAATGCCCTGGGTGAGTTCAATGCCGTGTATGGAAAGATCAAATGGTATGACCGGGGGAATAATGGGCAGGGGTTGGACGGGAAAATAGGGCACGGCGTAAATGGGAGATATTGCCGTAGCCGTTGGCCCAGGCGGAGGTGTATTGGTGGGGATGGGCGTCCAGGTGGGCAGGGGCGTGCGCGTGGGCGTGGGCGTAGCGCAACCGGGGTCTTCCAGATACGCCTCCGCCCAGGTGTGTGGTTGATCAAAGTACATGTTGGAAGGCCAGCCATAATCGTCGCCCACATCCGTGAGCCAGTGATGGTACACGGCAATGCCAAAACGCTGCCCACAATGGCGCGTCAGCATCTCCACGGGGATGCTAAACTCGGCCGACTCCTGCTGGCCCTGGACAATGTTTGTATCCGCCAGCCAGCCGACAAAGGGGACAGGCACGTAGCCATCGGGCACACCGGTACCGGCATAACTGCTGTTGTCCCCGGTCAGCACGTCGGCCTGAAAGGCATAATCGTCGCGCTCGGCGTACTGCTCCTTGCCGTTGTCACTGTCAATGTACACGCGGAAGAAGCGTTCATTGTAACTCCCGGCAATACCGGCCACACAGACGTACAACTGACTGCCATCATGCTGCATCCGAATAAGGCCCTGCGGGCCACCCGCGCCATAGTTATAAAAGAGGCGGTTGGCGTTGCCATATTCATCGCCGGCGCATTGACCATCTATGATGGGGATTGTCTGGCTGTAGGGAATGTTTTCCACCCCGCCAGACGCGGCCTGTTCCGGCCAGTTGAACAGAAAGAAGGTAATGCCGACGGCAACGGTACTGAAAACAACTAACAAAAAGTGAAAGGGATGGGTAATCAGGGGTTTCATCTGACCTCCATATGGCGCCAGCGCCAACCATACCAGAAGGAGTGGCGGCACATAGCCTAAGGGATTGATTGAGAGAAGGATCGCCGTGTGCAGTGCTTTGTCAGTTACCGATACTGCCTTACAATACGGCCGTTCAACGCAGCTACCTGATACAGAGGAAGGTGAATGTGCGAGTTGATGCAGGCATTATAGGCATTTTGGTGGCACATTTCAACGGATGAAAAATGGCAAACGGGCAGACAAAGCGGCACATGTGGCAATTGGTGATGTTGTTTATCATTTTGGGGGCAACGGCCGTGTTGCTCATTTTGTTTGTAGATATGGCTGCCGTGTACCAGGAATTACGCCGCGCCCAACCGGTTTACATGCTGGCAGCTTCCTTGTTTTTGCTGGCCGGGCTGGCCTGTTTTGCCCTGCGCTGGCGCTTTCTGCTGCGCAATCAGCCGGGGTTCTGGCATACCTTTCACGCCGCCAACATCGGCCATGCCGGGAATATGCTGCTGCCGGGGCGGGTGGGTGAACCGGCGCGCATTGTGGTGATGGGGCAGGATGGCTCGGTTTCCTACACCGAAGCCACTTCCAGTTTTGTGGTGGAGCGGTTGTTTGAGCAGATGATGCGGCTGCTGGCAGTGGCTACGGCCGTGACCCTGGGCAGCGGCATCACCATCACACCCGGCACAGTTGGCGTCTCTCTCCTACTTTTGGCGAGCATGTTCAGTCTTATTTTCTGGCTGGTACGCAACCGGGAGATAACGCATCGGAAGGGCACGGCCGTGCTGAGCAAACTGCCACGTGTCACCCCCGAAAAAGCCGACCGCTGGCTCAACGACCTGCTGGACAATCTGCAATATATCTCCTCACTGTCCCACACTGCCCAGACCATCAGTTGGTCGCTGTTGAGTTGGCTCTGTTTCTGGGCATTTTTTTATGTGGTGCTGCTGGCGTTGGGCGACCGGGTCGCGGCAGATGACCGGCTACCCATCTCCATTGGCGCGCTGGCCCTTTCGCCCCCCTCTGCCGCCACCCAGCCAGGCTTGTTTCATGGGTCGGTGATCATTCCACTCACGGCCGTCGGCTTTGACCGCAACCTCCTCACCGCCTATGCCATCCTCTTGCACATCATCGAAATGTTTTGGATTGTGTTGCTGGCAATCGTGGGGCTGTGGCGGACGGGAGTGTCGGTGACGGCCGTGATGCGCAAACAGTGATGCGTGATGCGTGATGCGTAAGCCGAAGTTCGACTACCGATAACGGATTACCGTTAACCGATTACCGATTACCCTCCGGCGTTATCCACGTCCAATGGTGCCGCTTCACGGGGTCATTCAGGGTGTGCGCCAGATTTTCGTGCCAGAAATCCTGGCCGGATAACCCCCGTATACGCGCCGCCACTTCCACAAAATGGTACTCCGTCTGCAAGCCCGGATAGGAGGGAGAATCGCCTACTTCCGTCTGCGTTCCCCCTTCCGAAAGAATAACCACCTGTTCCAGAGCCACACCCAACTCTTCCCGCAGGCAGCGCAACGCGGCCGCCGCAGGCGGTTCGCCCGGCTTCATCTTTTCCGAGGGGAAGAAGCGGCGGGTGCGCAAACGGCCGTCGCCCATTTCCTGCGCCCCCTCGATCAAAACTTTGCCTTCTTGCTGAATAACAACCTGCACCACACGCACAATACGCAGCGGCGGCGGCCCCTGCAAGATGCAATCCCCTTGCTGCAATTCTAACCAGAGGTCTACGGCCGTTTTGTTACCATCCCGGCCCCATTGAGAGAAATCCGTGCCCCAAGACGCCAACCACAGGGCCAGGGCATCCGCATTGTCAAACCCTATCATGCGCTATTTTGCTCCTTTGCCCGATTGCGTTACAGTCATACCCATGCACAATATCCTCGTCTGTGGGCATATCAATCTGGAAACGACGTTGCGGGTTGACCGTTTTCCGCTGGACTATTTCCCGGTGTGTTATCCTTTTTTTGGTATACGCAGCACCGTTTCCGGGGTAGGATACAACATTACAAAGGCTTTAACCACTCTGGGTCGCCAGGCACGCCTGTTTTCCCTCATTGGGCAGGATGCAGTGGGGCAACTGGTGCAGCACAGTTTGGCGGCCGATGGCATCCACGCCGAAGGTGTATTAGCCGCCATGCCGGAAACGTGTCAGTCAGTTATTTTGTACGATGACGACGGCCGTCGCCAGATTCACACCGACCTGAAAGATGTGCAGTCACGGCCGTACCCCCTCGACATCTTCCAACAATCCCTGCCCTGGTGTGACCTGGCGGTGTTGTGCAATATCAACTATTCACGGCCGTTTCTGGCGCTGGCCCGGCAGGCCGGCAAACCCATCGCCACCGACGTTCACGCTATCAGCGACCTGGATGACGAGTACAACCGCGACTACATGGCTGCCGCCGACATCCTCTTTATGAGCCACGAACGGCTGCCCGACTCTCCTGAAAGATGGGCCAGAAAGGTGCAAGACAGGTACGGCACGGCCGTGCTGGTGATTGGCCTGGGCGCAGCAGGGGCATTATTGGCTGTCAGAGACGAACAATTCATGGCACGGTTCCCGGCCGTTTATACCCGCCCCATCGTCAACACCATCGGCGCCGGCGATGCCCTGTTTTCAGCCTTCATTCACAGCTACTTGCAAACCGGCAGCCCCTCTATCGCTATCCAACATGCCATCACCTTCGCCTCCTACAAAATCGGGGCAGTGGGAGCGGCAGAGGGGTTTTTGACGGTCGTTGAACTGGAGAGGTTGGTATCTGAAAATCGGTAAACGGTGCAGGCAGGTGTGGGTGTTGGGGATAACACTTTTTTGATACATAAAGCGAAAAGCGTCAGGCGTTTGAGGGGCGCCTGACGCTTGCAGAAGGTCTTCATATACCTGGCATAGCCCGTTTTAAGGCATCACGCTGTCTGGGAAACCCATCTCTTTAATGTGTTCCGGGTTATACGCCGAACCGTGAGCGGCTACCGTCCATGCGCCATCCTGCCGCGTCATAAAGACGGTGAAGCCGCCGGGTGGATTGGTGGAATGAACCGTCACACGAGCGTAATCGCCATCCACCGCCTCAACCTCGGCCGTGAAACCGCCGCCCGCCACATCCCAACCAATTGCTTCCAGACCGGCCAGGGCCGCCGCGCCGATTTCATCACTGCTGACTGCCGGTTGGCCACCGGCAAACTGCGGGCCGAAGACTGTTTCTAGCAGGGCCAACGTGGCCGCATCGTCGCCGATGTAGAGAGCGATGGCACGGCCGTCGCTGTAGAAGTGCGGTGTTGCCAGCCACATCATGCTGCTGCCGCCAACGGCCGTACCCTCTGGCGAGACCTGCGCCGCCTCTTTTTGGGCGCTGACGGCGTCGGCGTAGACGAAGAGCTGCACGTCATGGCCGTTCAGGCTGACCACCTGACCGGGCACGCTAAAGAAGGGCTGCGCCACATCGCCTACCTGTTCCACCGTCGCGCCGGTGGATTTCAATGCGGCGATGAGGACGTCGCTGGCATCGTTGGCGGCATTCGGTTCGATTACGGCCGTTGCCGGCTGGTCGTCAGCAACCTGGGGGCCAAAGACGGCGACGGCGATGCCTGAACAGGCAGTCAGCAATAAGCCAAAGGCCAGCAAGATATACAGCAAAATCATACGAAACTTAAACATTTTTACTCTCCTTTTTTTGAGGTGCGACGCACTTTCACAAGTGCGTCACGCCTGACATAGCCGCCACGCGAATGGCGGTGATGAGCATTTCCGGGTTGCCCTGTTTGGGCACAAATGCCGCTGCCCCGGCTGCTTTGGCCTGCACGCGGCAGGTGGCCGTGTCTTGCATGGTCAGGACGATGATGGCGCTGCGGCTGCTTTGGGCGCGCAGGGCAACAGCGGCGGTCAGACCATCCAGGGTCGGCATGTGCAAATCCATGAGGATCACGTCAGGTTGGAGTTGCTGCGCCAGGGTGATGGCGTCACGGCCGTTACCCGCTTCACCTACCACCTGCATATCCGTTTCCAACGCCAGCCGCAGCTTTAAGCCTGCCCGCACCGCCGGTTGATCATCTACCAATAACAGCGTAATCATGGCACACCTGCGTTGGTTGGCAGCGCAGCCGATTGATCAGCCGTTGCCAGAGAGATGGGCCGGCCACCGTCATGGAAATGATTGAATTAGCCAGCCGTGCTTCTTCGGCGATTTTCAGCATTTGTTGGTGCCGTTCCCGATAGTATTGCCACTCATAATGGTTGTACATGACGACCTCCTTGCCGCATCCTGTCCGGTTCGCGGCCTACGTTTTGTTACTGAGCACAGCATACGGCAGGCCAGCGCCAGACACATGCGGCGTCTGGCCGATTCTGTTTGCGGTTTTTGGGGGAGGCCGAACTCCGACTTTAGGCGGAGGACGAAAGGCCGAGGCTCTGTTAGAATGTCTTTTATCTGGTTAGGAATTTAGTGATGCGTGATACGTGAAACGTGACCAGAGAGACCTCACGTTTCACGCATCACAAGGGCAACCAAATGTCCATACAAATCTTGTTAGTAGATGATCACACCGTTGTTCGCCAGGGCTTACGCATGTTTTTGAGCCTGGACGCCGAACTAGAGGTCATCGGCGAGGCGGCCGATGGCCTGGAAGCCATAGAACAGGCGCACCGGCTGCAACCAGACGTGGTGTTGATGGATTTGTTGATGCCGCGTATGGATGGGATTGCGGCAACGGCCGTGATCCGCCGTGAACTGCCCGACACCGAAGTCATCGCCCTCACCAGCGTCCTGGAAGACGAAAAGGTCATCGGCGCCATCAGGGCCGGGGCCATTGGCTACCTGCTCAAAGACACCCAGGCCGACGAATTGTGCCGGGCCATCAAAGCTGCCGCCGCCGGGCAGGTACAACTTTCGCCCCAAGCCGCCGCCCGACTCATGCGCGAAGTGCGCGCCCCGGAAAGCCCCGAACCCCTCACCGACCGCGAAACCGAGGTGCTGCGCCTGCTGGCACAAGGCATGTCCAACAAAGAGATCGCCCAAACGCTGACCATCGGCGAAAAAACAGTCAAAACACACGTCAGCAATATCCTGTCCAAGCTCAATGTGCCCAGCCGCACCCAGGCCGCCCTCTACGCCGTGCGCATTGGCCTGGTAAACATGGACATTGCCAACCCCAACCATGTCTGACGAAACCTATCGCCGCATTTTTGAAGCAGTCAACGACGCGCTACTGCTGTATGAGTTAACAGGGCGACCCGTAGCGTTCAATCCGGCTGCCTCCCGGCTGTTTGGCTACACCGGCGACGAGTTCCAGCAGATACCAACCGACCGGCTCATCCATCCTGATTCACGGCATCTCTTTGACCATTTTGGCGAAACCATCAGCGCCGGGCGTGAGTTTCGGACAAAAGCCACGTTGGTACACAAAGATGGCACAGCTTTTACGGCCGATGTACGGGGCATCCCTTTCTGGTACAACGAGCAACCACACGCCTTATCCATCATCCGCGACATCAGCCAGGAAACGGCCGCGTGGCAGCTACTTGACCGGCGCGTCGCCGACCAGACGCGCCAATTGTCGGTGCTGCTGGAAGTGTCGCGCAATGTGGCCGCCACCCTGGAAATCAAGCCGCTGCTCCGGCTCATCATTGACCAGATTCGCATCCTGGTAGAATTCCAAAGCGCCGGTATCTTCCTGGTAGATGGCGACGACTATTACATCCCCGAATACCAGGGGTTGGGCCAGGTGGACGGGGTGCTGAAACTGCGTTTCCCGCGCAGCCGCATCTCTACCATCGCCGAAGTAGAGCGCCAGCGCAAACCGGTTATCATCGGCGACTATTGGACCGATGTCCCGGAAGCGGAGCCGTTGGCCTGGGCCGTGCGCCAGGCCGCCAGCCCCCAGGAAATGGCTGAAAATCCCCATGCCCTATTCCGTTCCTGGCTTGGTGTCCCTCTGATGATCAAAGGCAACGTCATCGGCATTTTGCGGCTCGATCACATGGAGCCTTACCGTTTCACGGAAAGTGACGCCCGGCTGGTGATGGCCATCGCCGAACAGGCGGCCATTGCCCTTGAAAACGCCCGCCTGTACGAGGCCCGGCAGCGCCGCGCCGAGCAGTTCCGCATCATCAGCGAAGTGGGGCAGCGCATCACCTCCATCCTGGCGCTGGACGAACTGCTCAGCCAAACCGTGCGCCTGATCCAAGAAGCGTTTGGCTATTATCACATTCACATCGGGCTGATCGCAGAGGGATACCTGACCTTCAAAGAGTCCGCCGGGGTATGGTGGAGCAACCCATTTTGCCACTGCTGTGATTTTCGGGTGAAGGTGGGCGAGGAAGGGATTTCCGGCCGGGTAGCCGCCAGCGGCGAACCGATTTTAGTGCCGGATGTGCAGAAAGACGGCCGTTACCTGCCCGTCGCCCCCGACCAGTCTGGCTCCAATGTGGTGCTGCCACTCAAGGTTAAAGGAGAGGTGATCGGCGTGTTGGACGTGGAAAGCGAACGCATCAACGCTTTTGACGCCGACGATTTGATCGTGCTGCAATTGCTGGCTAACCAGATCGCCACCGCCATCGAAAATGCCCGCCTTTACGAGCAGGCGCAGCAGTTGGCGGCGCTGCAAGAGCGGCAAAAGCTGGCACGGGAACTGCACGATTCCGTTTCCCAGGCGTTGTACGGCATTGCCCTGGGCGCGCGCACCGCCCGCGTGCAGTTGGAACGCGACCCAGCGCAGGCGGCCGAACCGGTGGAGTACGTTCTCTCGCTGGCCGAGGCGGGGCTGGCGGAGATGCGCGCCTTGATCTTTGAACTGCGCCCGGAATCGCTGGCAACGGAAGGGCTGGCGGCGGCGCTGGAAAAACAGGCGGCGGCATTGCGCACCCGCCATCAGATGGCGGTTATTACCGATTTTTGCCCGGAGCCGGACGTCAGCCTGGAAATCAAGGAGGCGCTCTACCGCGTGACGCAGGAGGCGCTGCACAACGTGGTCAAACATGCCAGAGCCAGTCGGGTAGACCTGCGCCTGCAAATGGAAAATGGGACGCTTACCCTGGGAATCCGCGACAACGGCCGTGGCTTTGACCCCACCGCCTCTTTTCCCGGACACCTGGGGCTGACCTCGATGCAAGAGCGGGTGGAACGGCTGGGCGGGCACTTTTCATTGGCAAGTAAACCGGGGCAGGGGGTGGTGGTTACGGCCGTGCTGCCCCTGCCTGCCATATAGTAAAGATAAGAATAATAGAGATTAAGAGATTGGGTCTTCCAATCTTCTAATCTCTCAATCTCTCAATCTCCCCCTAAAAGAGGTCACATGAAACTCATTATCATTTCGGACATTCACGGGAACTGCGTCGCTCTGGACGCGGTGTTGGCCGACATTCAACAGGAATCCATTGACCAGATAGTGTGCCTGGGTGACGCCATTCAAGGCGGGCCACAGCCGGTAGCCGTTGTGCAGCGGCTGCGCCAGCTAGGCTGCCCGGTAGTGATGGGCAATGCCGACGCCTGGCTGCTCAGCGACGAAGAGAGCGGCGAGGAGGACATTTCTGAGGAGCGGCGGCGCAAATTGGAAGTGGTGCGGCAATGGTCGCTGGCTCAACTGTCCGCCGACGACCAGACGTTTATCGCCGCCTTCCGGCCGACGGTTGAAATTCCGCTGACGCCCACGCGCAGCCTGCTCTGTTTTCATGGCTCACCCACCTCGTTCGATGACCTCATTTTCCCCTACACACCGGAAGAAGAGTTCCAGCGGCTGCTTGGCCCCTTCGCGCACCACATCCTTACCGGGGGGCATACCCATTTGCCGCACATCCGGCGCATCGGCGACAACTTCTTCTTCAATCCGGGCAGTGTGGGGCTGGCCTATAACCATCAACAAGAAGAAGATGGTTTCCGCACCGATCCCTGGGCGGAGTATGCCATGTTGACGGTGAGTGACGGCCGTGTCCGCCTGGAATTTCGCCGCGTTCCCTTTGATGTACCGGCGCTGTTGATGGCTTACCGGGATAGTGGACGGCCGTATGCCGAAGAAGCCATTGCCCAATATCGTAAGAAGTGATGTGTGATGCGTGAGGAGTGAAGCTCAGTTTTTCGCGGCGTTCGCAATTACCGATATACAGCCGCAACCGCGCCGCGTAATTCTACAAAAATAGGGTGCAAACAGATGATGATGGTGGCCAGGCGTTGGGCAACGGCCGTCTGGTAACTCCGGGTCAGCGGTGCATCCGGGTACACTTCATAAATCTTCGTCCATCCTTTATCCCACATCTCTGCTTCCACACTTTCGCCCAACACATCCTTAATCTCAAACAGGTGGCGGCGAAAGCCATCCAGCAAATACCGGTTCAGGCGTGGGTCGGTGGCTTCGCAGTGAAAGCCCAACTCCCACCCTTGCCGCCGCGCCACGCGGGACACCTCGTAGTGCAAACGCGGCTCGCCAAAATGGAATTGCACCAGCCATTGCCAGGGCTGCTTGACCTGAACCCCCTGCAAATGAGCTGGCAGGTGCGGCACAACCACAGGCGGCAGCGTGGCAATAAATTGACGGTGCGAAAGCGTCTCCATACCCTTCATTTTCCCCATCTGCACCAAAACGACAATTGGTTGCAGGTAGCAGGTGGCAGGTTGCAAGTGGCAAGCAACAATGCATTGTTTTCTTCGGGTCTGGCTAGTCTGTGATAAAATTGGGCGCATGGATAAGGAAAATGCTCTCAAATTGCTTAAGCAACATCAAACTGACCTTGACGCTCTTGAAGTTGAGTCCTTGATGCTTTTTGGTTCGGTTGCCCGCTCAGAAGCTAACGAATCAAGCGATCTGGATTTTCTGGTGAAATTCAAATCGCCCCCCACCTTCGACATGTACATGGGTTTAAAGTTTTTCCTGGAAGATTTGCTTGAACGTCCGGTTGACCTGGTAACGGCTGACGCTGTCAGAGAACAAATCAAACCTTCAATTATGAGAGAGGGTGTCTATGTCACGTGATCGCCAGATGTTTTTAGATGATATGCGTGATAGCTGCCGCAAGATCATCAGTTACACCCAAGGAATGTCACGAAAAGAGTTTTTTAGCAATGCTCTGGTTTACGATGACACCCTACGCAACAATGAAATAATTGGGGAAGCGGCCAAACACATCCCAGATTCAATTCGTTCTCAGTTCTCTACCATTGAGTGGCGTAAAATCGTGGGGTTGCGAGATATTGTCATTCATGCTTATTTTGGGCTTGATGACAACATCATTTGGGATGTGGTAAAAAACAAAATCCCTGACCTGCTCGTGCAGATTGAGGCTATTGGGAACAGTAATGAACCAGACAACGAATGATGCGTTCAAGGAGAAGTACACGGCCGTCTACCAATCCCTGTCCCATCTCTACGGCGAACCGGAATGGCAGCCATCCCTCCCTCCGGTAGACGAACTGGTCTGCACCATCCTCTCCCAGGCCACCTCAGACACCAATCGCGACAAAGGATTCAATGCCCTCAAAAGCCGCTACCCGGACTGGGAAAGCGTGATGACTGCCCCCGAAGAAGAAGTGATTCAAACCATCTACTCCGCCGGTTTAGCCAACCAGAAAGGGCCACGCATCCAGGCGGCGCTGCGGTTCATTGTCCAGGAACGGGGCGCGATAGACCTGGATTTTCTCAACGATTTACCACTCGACGACGCCCAACGCTGGCTGACGCAAATCAACGGCATCGGCCCCAAAACGGCCGCCATTATCCTGCTTTTTTCGTTTGGACGGCCGTGTTTCCCCGTAGACACCCATGTTTACCGCCTCAGCCGCCGGTTAGGACTGATTGACCAGAAAGTCACGGCTGACAAAGCGCACAATATCCTGCAAAATAGAGGGGACGCCGTAACTTTCTATCCCATGCACATCAACCTCATCCGGCACGGCCGTACCATATGCCGGGCGCGCGATCCAAAATGTGAAATATGCGTCTTGAAGCAATTATGTGATGCATATCAAATGCAGAGATTAAGAGATTAGGAGATTGGAATGTTACGTAATCTCCCAATCTCCAATCTCCCAATCTCTTCTTAACACTATGACCCAACCAACCCTTGAACGCCAGCAAGCCCGTCTTTCGGCCCTCTATGAAGTCAGTTCCCAACTGGGGAAAAGCCTTGACCTGGACGAAGTGCTGAACCAGGTTATGGACAGCATCATACAGCTCACCGGCGCTGAACGTGGCTTCCTCATGCTTTACGACGAAACCACTGGGCAGCTTGCCACCCGCGCCGCCCGCAACGTAGACCAGAAAACGATAGACGGCGACGCCATGAACATCAGCCGCACCGTCATTGAACGCGCCGTCGCCAGCGGTGAAGGCATCCTCACCAGCAACGCTCAGGAAGATGCCCGTTTTGCCGGGCAGCAAAGCGTCGTCGGCTACCAGTTGCGCTCCATCATGTGCGCCCCCTTGCAGGCGCGCGGCTTCACCCTCGGCGCCGTCTACGTAGACAACCGCCTCTTCAGCGGCGTTTTTGAAACGGCCGACCTCGACTTGCTCATGACCTTTGCCAACCAGGCGTCGGTCGCCATTGAAAACGCCCGCCTCTTCACCCAAACCGACGCCGCCCTCTCCCGCCGCGTCGAGGAACTCTCCATCTTCCAACGCATTGACCAACAACTCAACAAGTCGTTGGAACTCAACCGCGTCCTCAGCCTGGCGCTGAATTGGGCCATCGCCCTCATCAACGCCGATGGTGGCTCGATTGGCCTGTTTGAGCAGCCAGAGGAGGCGCCACCCTACCTGCACCTGATGGTCTTCCGTGGCGCGGAGGAGGTGGATGAAACCCGCGATGTGCCCGTAGACCACCCCATTGTGCGCCAGGTATTGGTGGAAAATCGGGCCATCCTCAGCCACAACGTGAATGAGGCAGAATCTATTGATGGCACACCGGCTACGGTGCAGTTGGCCGTGCCCATCCAACAAGCCGGCCATGTTACCGGCCTCATAACGTTGGAAACACAACACGCCCGCGAAATCAACCCTGAAGATATTGCTTTTGTGGAGCGATTGGCCGACCGTGCGGCCGTTGCCATTAACAATGCGCAGCTGTATGAACAAATCAACGCCGCCAATACGGCCAAAAGCGAGTTTGTCAGCCTGGTAGCCCACGAACTGCGTGTGCCCATGACCTCCATCAAAGGATACGCCGACCTCATCGTCAGCGGCGTCGCCGGGCCGCTGAATGACCAGCAGAAGCAGTTCCTGGACGTGATCCGCCGCAACTTACAGCGCATGAGTACGCTCATTACCGACCTATCTGACATTAACCGCATCGAAAGCGGCAAGATGACGTTTAACAACAAAGCATTCGATATTCGGGAAACGGTAGCTGATGTCACCGGCAGTTTGCATGAGCGCATAGATGCCCGGCAGCAGACGTTAGACATTGACATAGAGGATGACGTACCCGATGTCTACGCCGACCCGGTGCGCATTGCCCAGGTATTGACGAACCTGGTCAGCAATGCCAACAAATACACCCCGGATGGCGGCCAGATTTTTGTGCGCGTGGTGCGGGAGACGGGCTTTGCTACCGTTTCCGTCCAAGATACCGGCATCGGCATTTCCGAGGAAAACCAGAAAAAGCTCTTCACCCAATTCTTCCGCGCCGAAGACCACGCCGTGCGCGAGCAGCCCGGTTGGGGGCTGGGCCTTTCCATCGTGCGTAAAATGGTGGAAGCCCAGGGTGGGCAAATCCGCTTTGAAAGTGAATTGGGTAAAGGCAGCACGTTTACCTTCACGATTCCCCTCGCAAAAGAAGCGTAATTGGTAAACGGTAATCGGTTATCGGAAGAAGTTCGCTGATTACCGTTTACCGATAACCGATTACCGACAAAGACGGAGGCAAGACGCCATTATGAACGAAGATTATCCTGGTTTGAAATTATTACTCAGTTATGATGTACGGCCCGAAAGCGCCAACGAATACCGCCAATTTGTCTTGCAGCGGTATATCCCGGAGATGCAAAACATGGGCTTCCAGATTAGCGAAGCGTGGCACACGGCGTATGGCGACGCCCCTAACCGGCTCATCGGCTTTGTCTGCCGAGATCGCAACACCCTGGATGGCCTGCTGGGAAGCGAAACCTGGGAGACGCTCAATGATCAGTTAGCCCCTTACGTCACCGATTTCAGTTATAAGGTGGTGCCGTATCGGGGGATTTTTCAATTGTAGGGGCGAGGCAGTTGGGGAGAAACTGGTTGCGCCAGACAAGGTTTTCACCAACTGCCTCGCCCCTCCCAATCCATGAAAAAACACCGCCTGCTTCTGTATGAATTTGCCAGCCGCCGTGTGCGCGGCAAGCTGCTGCTGCTCTGGCTGTTGCTGCTGGCGCTGGCACTATATGACCGGTTGCTCACGCCGGTTATGGGGGATTTTTGGTTTGTGTTGTGGCTGCTTATTCCGGCGTTGATCATGGTGTGGGTGTATTATGCCTATCTGGTGCGGCGGTCGGCATTGGTTGTGACGCCGAATTATGTGCTGCTGCAAGGGCCGGTAACGGCCGTGAAAATCAGCTACGGCCGTATTTCCTCCATCACCTCCACCCACATGGCGCAACACCATGACCCCCAATCCTTGAAAATGGGCGACCATTTCCGGGTTGATCCCCTCTATGAATACACCTGTGGATTTATTGAGTTTATCACCGTCCCACCTGCTCTTAAAAAGAACCGCCGCCACTTCTCCCGCTTTCTATTCAGCCCGCAGCGCCCCGGCTTACTGCTGGTGGTGGATGACTGGATGAAACTCAGCCGCGACCTGGAAGTGGCCCGCCAGAAATGGCAGGAAGCGCGCGGCATCGGCAAAAAAGAAGATACCCGCTCTCTCGCCGCCCGCATCCTTGATTACGGCAAACAGCAGTAAATCCGCTAATCCCATCAATCTATGTCCAAAAAAAGAAGGCCGGTGCTCACCGGCCTTCTTTCATTCACAGGTCACAATTCAGCCACAAAACTATCCAACATTACGGTTTCAAAATCACCGGCAGGTAGATGAAGTAGTCAGGCATGACCACCGGATTGACTACAAACACGGCCGTCGCCGTACTGCTGCCAGCCGCATTAGTAGCCGTCAAGGTGACGGTATACGTGCCGGTGGCCGTGTACGTATGGGTTGGATGGACGGCCGTGCTGGTGTTGCTGTCGCCAAAGTCCCAGAGATAGGTGATTGGCTCAGTACCGGTGGTGGTGTTAGTGAACACGGCCGTATCACCTAACGTCACCGGGCTGTTGTGCTCAAAGCTGGCAACCGGGGCCACCGGTAACACTTCAAACGTATCCGTATACACATCGCTGCCCTCCACATTGGTGGCTGTTAACACGACGGTGTACGTACCGGTAGCTGTGTACACGTGCATCGGATCGGTCTCTGTGCTGGTGTTGCCGTCGCCGAAGTCCCAGAGATAGGTGATTGGCTCAGTACCGGTGGTGGTGTTGGTGAACACGGCCGTATCACCTAACGTCACCGGGCTGTTGTGCTCAAAGCTGGCAACCGGGGC
>JACTMP010000044.1 GCA_014584575.1 Chloroflexota bacterium | reverse complement strand
GGTTTGGGTCCTCGCATCTTGTGTCTATCCTCCAAGCCTGCCATTATCTCAAATTTTTATTCTCGGAACATATTTATGCAATCCTGTACTAAGGGTTTTGGAAACCCTTAGGGTCTATCCACCACATATCTGCTACACTCCCCGGTTATGAATGAACCGCCCCCCCGGCCTAAGCCGGAAGTGATGAGTCCGGTAGGTCATTGGCCGCAATTGCAGGCCGCCATTGAAGCAGGCGCCGATGCCGTCTACTTCGGCCTCAAACATTTCACCGCCCGCGCCAAAGTGGGTTTTGCCCTGTCTGAACTGCCCGATGTGATGCAAACCCTGCATCGGCGTGGCGTGCGCGGTTACGTCACCTTCAACACCCTCATTTTCGACCACGAACTGGGCGAAGCAGCGCAAACCATCGCCGCTATCGCCGCCGCCGGAACGGACGCCATCATTGTGCAAGACGTAGGCATCACCCAACTGGCGCACCAGATCGCGCCCGATTTGCCCCTGTACGGCAGCACCCAAATGAGCATCACCGACGTGGCCGGGATTCGCCTGGCGCAGCAGTTTGGCGTGCGCCGCGTGGTGCTGGCGCGGGAACTGTCGCTGGACGAAGTGCGCCAGATTCGCGCCCAAACGGATTGTGAACTGGAACTGTTTGTGCATGGCGCGCTGTGCGTCTCTTACTCCGGGCAATGTTTTTCGTCGGAAGCATGGGGCGGGCGCAGCGCCAATCGCGGCCAATGCGCCCAGGCGTGCCGCCTGCCCTATGAATTGATGGTGGATGACCGGCTGCGCCCGCTCGGCGACGCCCGCTATCTGCTCTCCCCCGGCGACCTCTATGCCCTGCACCAGATTCCCGAAATTGTGCAAATGGGCATCACTGCCCTCAAAATTGAGGGGCGCTACAAAGATGCGGATTATGTGGCCCTGACCACCCGCGCCTACCGGCAGGCGGTGGACGCGGCCTGGGACGGCCGTCCCGCCGCCATCACCCCCGCCGCCGAAGAGCAGCTGACGCAGGTTTATTCCCGTGGCCTCGGCCCCTGGTTCCTGACGGGCACAAACCATCAGGCAGTGGTCAACGGCCGTGCCCCCCGCCATCGTGGTCTGTTCATGGGCCAGGTCACACGGGTTTCCGCCGCCAGTGTGCAAATTGAACCGGCGATTACCGCCACCCCGCTGAAAGCCGGCGACGGCGTGGTCTTCGACGCCGCCGACTGGCGCAGCCCGGAAGAGCCGGAAGAAGGCGGCCATATTTACCAGGCGCTCCCCGCCGCGAACGGCCAATTAACGCTCCGTTTTGGCAACGGCGCGGTGAACTTCAACCGCATTCGCCCCGGCGACCGGTTGTGGCGCACCCATGACCCGGCGCTGGACAAGGCAGTACGGCCGTATACCCAACCCGCCGCCCCCGTCCACAAACAGCCCGTGCAGGTGCAGGTTTCGGCCAAAGTGGGGGAGCGGCTAACGGCCGTGTGGACGCTCATTAACCAGCCCCACATCCAGATAACCGTCCACTCCGCCGAACCACTTACCGCCGCCCAAAACCAGGCCATCAACGAAGCGCGTCTGCGCGAACAACTGGGCCGCCTGGGCCACACCCCTTACGAACTGACCGACCTGACCCTCACGGGCGATGGGATAGCCTTTGCCCCTACCTCCCTGCTCAACACCCTGCGCCGCCAGGCCGTGGAACAACTAACCGCCCAACAAAGCCAGCCGCCGCAGATGACCATTCACGATGCGACGGCCGTGCTCCACACCACCCTCTCCGCCCACCAACAACCGATTACCGACTACGGATTACCGATTACGGATTACCTCCACCTCCTCGTCCGCACCCCTGAACAACTAGACGCAGCCATTTCGCTGCGCCCCGCCAGCATCACCCTGGACTATCTCGATTTGTACGGGCTGCGCCCGGCGGTGGAACAGGTGCAGGCGGCGGGCATCACCGCCCGCGTCGCCAGCCCGCGCATCTTGAAACCCGGCGAAGAAGGCATCGTCAACTTCCTGCGCCGGTTAGAGTGCCCCATTCTGGTACGCGCCAATGGGCTGTTGGCGCTGCTGCAAGAAGGCGCGCACCCGCCCCTGATCGGCGATTTCAGCCTGAACGCGGCCAACGTCCTCACCGCCCACACTTTTTTGCAAATGGGTCTGCTGCGCCTGACGCCCACCCATGACCTGAACGCCGCCCAAATCAGCGCACTGGCGCGGCAAATTGGCGCGGACAAAATCGAGGCGGTGGTCTACCAACACCTGCCCGTTTTCCACACCGAACATTGTGTTTTCTGCCGCTTTCTATCTACGGGCACAAGCTATAAGGATTGTGGGACGCCGTGTGAGAAACATAAAGTGGGGTTGCGGGATGGCAACGGCCGTGTCCATCCCGTTTTAGCCGATGTGGGCTGCCGCAACACCGTCTTTGGCGCGGAAGCGCAGGAAGCCAGCCGCCACCTGACCGCCTGGCGGCGGGCCGGCATCCACCATTTGCGCCTGGAATTCGCTCACGAAACGGCCGACCAGGTGCAAACCATCACCCAGACCTTCCAACAAGCCCTGGCCGGGCAGATCGCCATGCCCGAACTCACCCGCCACCTGCACCGGCTGGCCCCGCAAAACACCACCGAAGGCAGCCTCTTTGTCCCCGATAACTACCTGATGCTGCCCATGTTGCAATGAATGTGCGAGGGGGACGGTCACGCTCACCAGCCATACCAAAAAAAACCGCAGTCAATTCAGAAAGGATGTTATAATTCCGCAAAGGGTACAAAAGCAGATGAAACATATGAATAGAATTCATTGGCAAGACCATATTGTGATTGATACCAACATCCATCATGGCGATCCCTGTATCAAAGGTACCCGTATTCCGGTAGCAATTATCATAGGCAGCCTGGCAGATGGGATGACGCCGTCAGAGATACTGGCAGCTTACCCACAACTAACTGAACCTGATATTCAAGCCGCTCTGGCTTATGCTGCCGATGTATTGCGACAAGAAGTTCTTGTCCCCTTCGTGGCCTGAAAAGCCACCCCATCATGCACATCAAAGTGGATGAAGATTTGCCACCTCTTGCGGCTGAATGGCTGCGGGAAAAAGGTTACGAGGCCAGCACCGTTGTGGAGCAAGGAATGAGTGGCTGGACGGATAATGCCCTGTGGCAGGTGATACAGACGGCACAGCATTTTTTGTTGACGGCCGATAAGGGTTTTGCCGATCTGCGCGTTCATCCACCGGGATCACATGCAGGAATTTTATTACTGCGCCCAGATGAGGATGGCATTCGCCCGATCCTAAAACTACTAGAAATTGTATTGGAACAAGTTGACCTGGAAACATTGTCTGGCACAGTCACAGTAGCCACATCTCGTGGTTTGCGTATCAGACGGCCGTAACTTCACTTCAGAAACTCTCGAATCCGGTCGGCCGTGCCCACCAGCCGCGAAATCTGAATCTTGCCCCCACCGGCTAACTGCACCATCCGCTTTTTATCCAGCACCAGCAGCAAATGATGGGTGCGGCTGACCAGCCGGTCGCTGGGGTCATAGGCCCGCCCCAGGCCCACCGTTACCTGCTGGATGGCGCTCAGGGGGTACACCTGCTCCGTTTGCCGCAGGGCACTGTGGCGACGCACCGTCACCGTGCCCGCCGTCTTGTCAAATATCGCCGTCGTGGAACCTGCCAGCAGCAGCACGGCCGTGCCCAACCCCGCCAGGAACAGGATCACACCCAGGAGACGGCCGTGCCACACCCCCACCGCGATCACCTGCGTCCACAATGCCCACCCACTGGCAGCCAGCAAAAACACGCCCAACAGATAAAGCGCCGTCGGGCGCTGGCGCAGCGCAAGCCGCGTGTCCGTTTCCTCAAGCACCTTCATAGCTGCGCCACATCATAACAGGCAAGTGGCAGGTGGCAAGTGGCAGCGGCGAATAATCCCTTTCGGTTCAATGGGAATACAGGGGGTACACCCAGATATGGGTATGCCGTAGAATAGGGGTCATTTTACAACAAGGAGAGCAAGATGGCCTATCATT
>JACTMP010000023.1 GCA_014584575.1 Chloroflexota bacterium | reverse complement strand
GATAGGGTTGTTCAGGGAATAGGTGTACCTGTTGAAACTTTGCGGATTGGCCGGGTCTGGTACAATTGAATCCGCCGACAGGAACCGGTTAATATAAGGGTCGAAGTATCTTCCATTTTTGTAAATCAACCCCGTGCTGAAATCATAGGTCGTGTTCCCTTCGCAGCCCAGGTGGGTGACGGGGCCTTCTTCGCCCAGGAGAATGGCTCCTTCGGGCGAATACGTCCAGGCCAGGGTGACAGTGGCTTGAATGTTTGTAGTCTGGCGTACCAGGTGGTTGCCGTCCTGATGGTAGTAGCGCCCTTCGCTTTCCGGTTCGCCCGCGTCTACAAGTTCGGCGATACATTCTAAACCATACAGATAATGCTTCGTGTCCGCAAATACTCCACCTTCTTCCAACAAGACGCGGGAACCACCGGCGTAATCCAATGTGTAGGTGACCACTTCGCCAGCGACGGCCGTTTGCAAGCGGTGTCCATCCCCGTCATAGACAAAAGTCGTCAGCAGGCCGTCTACCAGCGCGGCCGTCAAATCCCCATCCTGGCTGTAGGTATAAATACGGCTGACATTTGTGCCGACGGTGGTGGTGATCAACCTGCCCGCATTATCCCATTCGTAGGTCGTCGTGTCACTGCCCCCTTCCACACTTTCCACCAGTTGGTTGGCGGCATCGTAGGTATAGGTAGTGCTTTGCGCGACGGTGATGTTGGTATTGTAGGCCAGGCGATTACCCACAGGGTCGTATTCATAAGTGTATGTGCCGGAAAGAAGGCTGCTGTATGTAGCCTGGTTTAAACGATAAAGTGGATCGTAGGCGTAGGAGATAACAGTCGTCTGTAAGAGCGCGAGCTGGATGGCTCTGGTGTAAATATCTTCGTTGCCGTTACGGCCGTCTTGCCAGGTTGCCAGGTAGCGTTCACTGGAAACAGCAGCCAGGGCCGGGGCGGCGACACTGGTGGTTTGATGCGTCACCGAAATGAGGCCGCCCACTGTGCTGGTGATGGTGGTGGCCCGCCCCTCAATCCGATAATCGCCGGAGGCTGCCTGCCGCCAGAACGTCAGGAAAGTGGTCGCAGCGGACTTCGGTTTACGGGCTTCGGTCAAGGCCGCATAGCTGCTGGTAGAGAGTGCACAACTGCCGGGCGGATTGTTCCCAGGTGAAGCGGCGGGCCTGACGAAAACCGGCGGCTACCAGGCGAGTGCGTGCCACCGGGTCGGCCAACAGGTGATGGATGGCTTCCGTCCAACCTTTCTGGTCGTGCGGCGAGAGTTGGATGGCCGCATCACCGGCTACTTCCGGCAAGGAGGAGGCGTTCGAGCTAATGACCGGGACGCCACAGCCCATAGCTTCCAACAGTGGCAAGCCAAACCCTTCATACAGGCTGGGTAAAACAAAGAGGGCCGCCCCGCTGTACAATGCGGGTAAATCCTCATCGGCCACAAAACCGGGGAAATGGACACGGCCGTGTAACCCTTGCCGCGCCACCTCCGCCATCATCTCCTCCATCAGCCACCCTTTGCCGCCGGTAATCACCAGATTGTGGGGGTGGGTTCGGGCAATTGGTTGAAAGGCACGGATCAACATCTGGTAATTTTTGCGCGGCTGCACGGTGCCCACCGCCAGGATGTAGGGCGCGTCTCCCAATTGGTAGCGTTGGCGTACGGCCGTGAGCTTCTGTTCATCTGTTACCGGCTGGAAACGGCCGTGGACGCCACTGTACAGGACGGTCACTTTTTCGGGCGGTACACGCCACACGGCCGTCAGATCATCTTTGGTCGCCTGGGAATCGGCCAGAATGTGGGTGGCCCGGCCAACCGACCAGGGCACCACCCGATTCAAATAACTTACCAATCGTTCGGGAAACGTTTCCGGGTAATGAACAAAGGAGAGGTCATGCACGGTGAGCAGGGTGGGGATACGGCCGTGTACCGGCGGCAGCACAAAATCCGGCGAATGAAATAAATCCAGCCCGCCGGTAAACGTTTGCACCGGCAGCGGCAGCCGCAGCCGGTACCATAAGCGGTAAAGCCAGCGCTCATCCAGCGGCGCGGTATGCAGTTGTACGTTTTTTGTCCGCGGAATCGGGTTGGGAACAGGTGAAGCAGTGGGGGTTTTAGCAGAAAAAAAGTGAAATTCGTTGTGTTGGTCTACGGCCGTAAGCGCAAAAATCAACTCCCGTGTATACCGACCAATCCCCCCGCCCTGGGTAATGGCTGCGGTGACATCAATGCCAATTTTCATCGAGAGTGAGAGATTACGAGATTGGGAGATTGGTAACCTCTCCATCTCCCCATCTCTCAGTCTCTATTTGTCCACATCGCCATACGTCCAATAGCGATTGATAAAGAAGTTCCAGAACAGAATGACCAACACGGATAGCGCCAGCGCCATATTGTCGCCAATGCGCTGGGCAATATCTGGGCCGAAGCCGCTGAACAGTTCCGCCGCCAGCCGCGTGAAGGGCAAATGCGTCAGCGCCATGATGGGCAAACGCAGCACAATGCCGGTGACGCTGACCACGAAGAATTGGGCAAACTGGCGCACGACGGGCTTGGAACGGGAATCGGGATAGGTCCAGTAGCGATTCCAGGTAAAGTTGCTGCAAATGGCACAGACGAAAGAAATTGTACCGGCAAACAACGCCGGTAACGTTGCCTCAATCCACGCCTGACTCAATCCCAACGAGAGAAGAAATTCGTCAAGGGGTGTACCCGGCGCTATCAGGGCGCCGAAAGGGCCTAAGAGCAAATTGTAAATGCCAAAATCCACCACAAAACCAAAGGCGCCCACAAACAGAAATTTGATAAACCGTTCGGCTTCTTTGGTGTTGACGCCCATGCGCCCGGCTGCATTTGCAAACATTGCTACCATAAAATCAAATATCTCCCAATTGTTGAAATTTTGTCTGCTGCGGCGCGATCCTCCAACCGCGCCACTTATCCTCGTTCCAAACCGCCGCATTTTAGCGGATAACGGGCATCCTGTTCAATCCCTCTTTAGTGCTGTTTGCCCGGCGCTCATATTCCAATAGTTGCAACAATCCCAACATCACACCCAGATGAATATAGACGTTGTTGACGTATAGTTTATCCACTAAATGATGAACGGTCACGGCCGTCCATGCCCCTAATAATCCCAGGGCAATCCCCCGCAGCGGCCAATCTAGCTGGCGTAACTGGCGGATGGTCTGAAAGAACACGGCCGTCCACAACACACCATACGCTAGCAGCCCCAACACCCCCGTCTCTGCCAGGATATTCAGGTAATAGTTGTGAGCATGGCCCAACGGGTAAGGCCAGTTAATGAGCGCATAGTCGGCATACGCCGGCTCATAATTGCCAAAACCAACACCGAGCCAGATATGCTCCCGTGCCATATCCAACGCCGCCTGCCAATGTGCCAGCCGCTCTAAAACCGCATAATTGGCGTCGTTAATATCCACGCCGCGCACATCACCAAAACGCAAATCTTCGCTAAAGCTTGTGATGCGCTCTGTGATGGAAGCGGGTACCACGCCAATTCGCACCCCACCCCAAAATAGTAAACCCGCCAACAGTAATAATGTGACACCCTGCCACAACTTTTTCGGCCAGAAAAGCACCATCACCGCCCCACCCACCGCCAGACTCAGCCACGCGCCCCGGCTCCAGGAAAAAAGGACAGCCAGGGTGCAGAGCACGGCCGTGATGCCGGTGAAGAGTGACAGGGTGAGGAGGTGAGGGGGTGACAAGGTGACGGGGTGAGCACCTGCAACCTGCCACCTGCCACTTGCCACCTGCTGCCAAAGCGTAGCTATCAAGCCTAAAAACGCGCCTACAGCCAACAGCGCCGTCAGGTTCATGTAACCGGCGTAGGGGTTGGGCTGCTCAAAGGTGCCATAGGCGCGATAAAAACGGCCGAGCACCAGAAAATGCTCTGGCCCGTCGCCGCGCAGACCAAATTGCCAGATACCGATAATGGCCTGGGAGAGGCCGGCGAGGAGAAGGATGGTTAAGACGTAAAACATGAAGCGTGATCGGTGATCGGTGATCGGTGATCGGTTGACGGATAAATCAACGACCAGCAGCATCACGGCCGTGATCTGCAACCACTTAATCAACTCCCTGAAACCGTAAGAAAAAGAGGGCGCATTCAACAGAGACAACGCCGCCACAAAGATAAACAGCGCCAGCGGCACATTCAAAAACGTGCGCGGCAGGAAAATCCGGCGGTAAGCCAATCCGCGCCCCAACCAGACAGCCAGCGTGAAGAGTAATAAAAGCTGGCCGCTATCCAGCGCCGCCGGGCCACGCACGATGTTCTCCAGCGCCCCCCAGGGAGCAACCAGCAGCGTCACAAAGAGGCCAACCAGGGGATTGATCAGGGTGAGTAAGGCAACGGCCGTACCCCCCACCAGCCCCACCGCCCACAGCAACGGCAAGCGGGCGATAAGCAGCCCACACAGAATCGCTAACAGTACAACAAATCCTGTCCAGACACGGCCGTTTACCTCTCTGCGCCTCAAAAACTCTGCGTTAAATACGTTCAAACTCTCCCTCGAAAATAGGCGACCGTTTCCGTCAGCCCATCAGTCAGATTGACTTTTGGTTCCCAGCCCAATACCTGCCGCGCCTTCGTAATATCCGGTCGGCGCACTTTGGGATCGTCGGTGATACGGTCATCTTTGGGCTGAATGAAGACGATCTCCGAGTCACTACGCGATATTTCCTTGACCGCTTCGGCAAATTGCAAAATCGTCATCTCCGCCGGATTGCCAATGTTCACCGGTAGCTTTTCATCGGAGTGCAGCAGCCGGTAGATGCCCTCAACCAGATCGCTGTAATACTGGAAGGAGCGGGTGCGGCTGCCATCTCCATACACGGTGATGGGTTGATTGGTGAGCGCCTGGTAGATAAAGTTGGGCACCACACGGCCGTCGTGCAGCCGCATTCGTGGCCCATAAGTGTTAAAGATGCGCACAATGCGCGTTTCCAGCCCATGATACCGTTGGTAAGCCAATGTCATCGCTTCCGCAAAACGTTTGGCTTCGTCATACACCCCACGTGGCCCAATAGGGTTCACATGCCCCCAATACGTCTCCGGCTGCGGGTTAATCTGGGGGTCACCATACACCTCCGACGTAGAAGCCAGCAGATAACGCGCCCCTTTGGCCTTGGCCAGCCCCAGCGTATTGTGTGTGCCCAGTGAACCCACTTTGAGCGTGGGGATAGGGTGTTCCAGGTAATCATTTGGGCTGGCGGGCGAGGCAAAGTGCAATACTGCATCCAATGGCCCCGGCACATAGATGTAATTGCTCACATCTTGCTTCAAGAAACGAAACCGTTCATGCCCCATCAGGTGGGCGATATTATCCATATTGCCTGTGATCAGATTATCCATGCCGATGACCGCGTGGCCTTCGGCGATAAACCGGTCAGACAGGTGGGAACCCAGAAACCCGGCGGCCCCTGTAATTAATACACGCATTATTGCCTCCAATTTAGAAAATAGTGATGATATTGTAACGTGGGTAAAAGTGAGTGGCGAACGGATACGGCCGTGCTACCCCCAATCGTATACCACCCACAGCTTACACGTCGGCTAACCACCGCCATGCACCCAGTTTGACGCGACCCACCCACCGGATATAATGACCACAAGTCTAAAATAGCCAACTATAACAATCAGGTGTGGTAACAATCATGAAATGCAGAATTCCAGTCGCCCGGCGTGGGTTTCTTCGCCATTGCTGTCTCATCATGGTGGTATGTTTTTGTCTGAGCGCCTGTGCTGCGTCTGAGACGGTAACAACCGCCACACCATCAGCAATACATACGGCCGTGCCCACACCCCCCGCTCTCTCCCTTATTAATCCCACCCCCCCCGCCACGCCAACGGCCGTGCCCACACACACGCCTGCCCCCAGCCAAACGCCCCCAGCCACAAACACCAACACCAGCACGGCCGTGCCGCCCACCAGCACTCCTTCGTTCACGCCCACCAGCACGGCCGTGCTGCCCACCAACACCCCCGTACCACCAACCCAAACGCCAACACCAACGATTCTCCATTTACCTATCGGTGATTTGCGCCAGGTGATGGGCCAAGTGATAGGCCAGGAAGTCTCGGTGAGCGGAGTGGTCATCAGCGCCGACAGCTTTTCTCACGGTTTCAAATTTGTCCTCGATGACGGTACCGGACAGGTGACATTGCTCATGTGGCATAATGTCTATGACGAAAGCTGGGCCGCGCCGGAGCTGAATCTGGGCGCAACCGTCCGGGCCACGGGCGAAATTGGCGAGTTCGAGGGCGAATTACAAATTGTGCCTGATTTTGGTGGGGATGTACGGGTTACGGCCGTTGCCCCCAGCACCGCCCCCACTGCCAACATCGGTGACTTAGGCAACCATATGGGCCAACGGGTCACCATCACCGGCCAGATTAGCCGAATTGAAGGCACAAACTCTGGCGCAAAACTATTCGTCACCGATGATACCGGCGAAATCCTCATCTTCGTCTGGCACAACATCCTGGATCGCGTCCAAAACAACACTGCATTGGGCACACCCGGCACACGTGTGCGCGTGACGGGCGTCGTGCAAGAATTCCGCAGCAACCGGGAAATCGTGCCCACCCTGCCTTATGATATTGTGGTGTTACCATGAGCGGTCAGGTATACTTCCCCGGCTAAATTTTAACCGACGGAGAACCCTATGACCGCTCCCCCCAACCCAGACATCACCGAACGGCGCAAAGCTGACCATATTCGCATCAACCTGGAAGAAGATGTAACCTTCAAAAAAGTGACCACCGGCCTGGAAAAATACTTCTTTATGCACCAGGCCTTGCCAGAAATTGACCTGGCCGACGTGAGCACCACCACCACCCTCTTCGGCAAAACGCTCAAAACCCCCTTGCTCATCTCCTCCATGACCGGCGGCACGGCCGAAGCCCGCGCCATCAACCGCACGTTGGCTGCTGGCGCACAGGCGGCCGGCATCGCCATGGGTCTTGGCTCCATGCGCGCGGCCGTCGAAGATGAATCGCTGGCCGACACCTACCGCGTGCGTGATGTGGCCCCCGACATTTTGCTTTTTGCCAACCTGGGGGCCGTGCAGTTCAACTATGGGTATGGGTTAGATGAATGTTTGCTGCTGGTAGAGATGATTCAAGCCGACGCCCTCATCCTGCACTTCAACGCCTTGCAAGAAGCTGTGCAGCCAGAAGGGGACGGCAACTTTGCCAATCTGCTGCCCAAAATCGAACAGATTTGCCGCCATCTGCCGGTGCCGGTGATTGCCAAAGAGGTTGGCTGGGGGTTTGCCGAAGAAACGGCGCGGCGGTTAGCGGAAGCAGGCATAGCCGCCATTGACGTGGCCGGGGCGGGCGGCACCAGTTGGAGCCAGGTAGAGATGTACCGCGCCCCTACCAGCCGCCATGCGCGGGTGGCCGGCGCGTTTATTGATTGGGGGATTCCTACGGCCGTGTCCATCCAATACTGCCGCCGCGCCGCCCCCCACTTGCCCGTCTTCGCCAGCGGCGGCATCCGCAACGGCATAGATGTCGCCAAGTGTATTGCCCTGGGCGCAAACCTGGTCGGTTTTGCCGGTGATTTCCTGCGCGCCGCCGACAAAGGGGGGGTAGACGGCGTCATCGAAATGGCCGAAACAATCACCACCGAACTGCGCGTGGCCATGTTCTGCTCTGGGGCCATTGATCTGCCCACCCTAACACAAACACCGCTCCACACGCACTTTTAGACAATCAGGATATTTTGTGATGAAAGAACTGGAAACGTTAAGCACTGAAATGCGTGCCGCCCTCAATGAGGAAATGAAGGCGGTATTATTGGCCAACGACCGTACTCCAGACCTGTACTACGGCATGATGCACTACCACATGGGCTGGCGTGACCGGGAATTGGCCCCGGCTGACGTCAACGCCGGTAAACAAATTCGGCCGGTGCTGATGCTGTTGGTCTGCCAGGCGGCCGGCGGTGACTGGCAGCAGGCTGTGCCCGCCGCCGCCGCCGTCGAACTGCTGCACAACTTCTCGCTCATCCACGATGACATCGAAGACGCCAGCCCCACCCGGCGTGGCCGGGAAACGCTGTGGCAGCTTTGGGGTATCGAGCAGGCGATCAATGCCGGTGATGCCATGTTTGCCCTGGCCCATCTGGCGCTCAATCGGCTATATGACCGGGGCGTCCCGGCGGAGCGGGTGGTGCGTGCCCTGCGCCGTTTTGACGAGACGTGTGTGCGGCTGACACAAGGCCAACACGCCGATATGGGCTTTGAAAAGCGAGACCGGGTCAGTGTGGCCGACTATATTGAGATGATTACCGGGAAAACGGCCGTGCTCCTCTCCCTCTGTGCCGAATTAGGCGCGCTCGTCGCCGGGCAGGATGACACCACCATCGCCCACTACGCCCAATATGGCCTGGACGCCGGGCTGGCCTTCCAGGTCATTGACGACATTCTGGGCATTTGGGGGGATGAACTACTCATCGGCAAATCCGCCTCCACCGACATCAGCACCAAAAAGAAAACGCTGCCTATCCTTTATGGTTTGGAACAGAGCGCTGAGCTGCAAAATTTGTTCACACAACAAGAAACGGACAATCATTTTGTGAACCAGGCGGTTGCACTTCTAAACCAGACCGGCGCCCGTGACTTTGCCACTGCCAAAGCCACCGCTTACACCCAAAGCGCCCTGGGCAATCTGGAAGCCGCCCACCCCACCGGCCCTGCCTACATCGCCCTCAACCAGTTAACCGATATGCTGCTCAAGAGAGATTATTAACAAAAAACGGCCGTCTGGAATTCCAGACGGCCGTATCGCCGATTACCGTTCACCAATAACCGATTACCGTCTACTCTTCATCCCCAAACCCTTCCAGGTCATCCTCGTCAATCACGTACTCGTACTCCATTTCGTACTCTTCTTCCGCCGGCAGCGCCGCCAATTGTTTCTCTTTGGCCGCCGCCAGCGCTTCCAGGATAGCCGGGTCGGTATTGTCATCAATCATCAGCGGAATGGAGAAGTCAAACGCGGGCGTTTCCTCCTCTTCATCCTCTTCCAGCAGATCTGCCGGTTCCGGCGCCGGCCGGTTGTGCAGATCAAAACCTGTCCCAGCCGGGATCAGCTTGCCGATGATGACATTTTCCTTCAGCCCCATCAATTGGTCTTCGGCGCCGGCAATGGCCGCGCTGGCCAACACCTTAATGGTGTGTTGGAAGGAACTTGCCGACAGGAAACTGTCTGTGTTCAACGCTGCTTTGGTAATGCCGAGCAACACCGGTTCCGCCTGGGCCGGTTCACCACCTTCTTCCATAATTTCTTCATTGGTTTCCAGGAAGATAGCCTGCTCCACCAGTTCACCGGGCAGCATTTCGGTATCACCAGAATCGGTGATGACGACCTTGCTCAACATCTTGCGGATGATGACCTCAAAATGTTTGTCGTGGATGTTCTGACCTTGTGGCCGGTAAACCTGCTGCATCTCCTGTAACAGGTATTGGGTCACGGCATCACGGCCCAAAATATCCAGGATACGGTGCGGGTTCTTCGACCCCTCGGTCAACTGCGCGCCCGCCTGCACCTCTTCACCATCAGAAACCAGCAGCCGCATACCAGCGGGGATCTCGTAATCTCGCTCATCCCGGCTTTCCCAGGTAACTGTCACCCGGTCGCCATTACGTGAGACACGGCCACCATGACGGGCAGAGATCACTTCGTCCTCTTTTTCGGCCAGAATGCCACCAGGTTCAACGGCATCATTGTCACCGATTCTGATTGCCCAGCCTTCGGGGACTTCGTAAACGTCATCCACCAGTTTGGCATCGGTCACAAACACGTGGCGCACGCCATCCACCATGCGCACCTCGGCGCGACCACCAATTTCGGTGATCACCGCCTCACCTTTAGGCTTCTGGCGGGCCTCAAACAGCTCTTCCACGCGGGGGAGACCCTGGGTGATGTCACCACTGGCAGAAGCCGTACCACCGGTGTGGAAGGTACGCAGCGTCAATTGGGTGCCGGGTTCGCCGATAGACTGTGCAGCCACAATGCCTACGGCCGTGCCCCGTTCCACCGGTTTCCCTCGCGCCAGGTCCAGCCCATAACATTTGGTGCAAATCCCGCGCCGCAGTTCACACGTCATCGGTGAAAAGACATAGACCTCTTCCACACCCAACTCTTCCACCCGGTCGGCGGCCGTATCGGTGAAGTAGTCGCCAATGCGCACCACCGGCTCATTTGTCTCCGGGTCCATAATCTCTTCAGCCGAAACCCGACCCAGAACACGCTCGGCCAGAGTTTGTTTGCCAAAGTTATCAGAACGGCGCACATAAATGCCCTTGTCCGTGCCACAATCCGCGCCCATGACAATCATGTCCTGAGCAATATCCACCAGACGGCGGGTCAGATAGCCGGCGTCGGCCGTGCGCAGCGCCGTATCCGCCAGACCCTTGCGCGCCCCATGCGTGGAGATGAAGTATTCCAGCGTGTCCAACCCCTGCCGGAAGTTGGATTGAATGGGTACGGGGATGATGCGCCCTTGCGGGTCGGCCATCAGGCCACGCATCCCGGCCAACTGGGTAATGGGGCCAAAACCACCCTTGCCCGCGCCGGAGAGCGCCATTACCGCAATCGGGCTGGCCGGGTCCATCACATCACGCACCGCCTTTTCGACCTTATCTTTGGCGTCGTTCCAGGTATCAATGGTGCGCATGTATTGTTCTTCCTCGGTGAGCAGCCCACGCCGGTACTGGCGGTCAATTTCGTTAACCCGCTTTAAGGCCGCATCCAAAATCCCTTGCCGCTCTTCGGGGATGGTCAGGTCAGAGACGGCAATGGTCGTGCCGGAGACTGTCGCGTAACGGAAACCAATCGCCTTAATAGCATCCACCAGGTTAATGGTCGCTTCGTCGCCCAAATGCCGGTAGACTCGGTTGATCAGACGGGTGACGCCGCCCTTGTCCAACACCTGGTTTACAAAACGGAACTCTTCCGGCAGTGCCAGATTAAAAAGAACACGACCGGGTGAGGTTTCAATCATTTTCTGGCGCGGACGGCCGTCCTTGTAACGGCTGTGGTCCTCTTTATTAACGGTGTTGGTGCGCACCTTGATCTTGGCATGAATATCCAGGTAGCCCAGTTCATAGGCAGTCTCCACTTCTTCCAGGCTGCCAAAGGTTTGCCCTTCTCCCTTACGGCCGTCACGCATCAACGTCAGGTAATACACCCCCAACACCATATCTTTGGACGGCCCCACAATGGGTTCGCCGTTGGCCGGTTTGAGCAGGTTCCGGGTGGCCATCATCAACTCCATGGCTTCATCCACTGCCCGCTGCGACAAGGGCACATGCACCGCCATCTGGTCGCCGTCAAAGTCCGCATTAAAGGCAGAGCAAACCAATGGGTGCAACTGAATAGCCTTGCCCTCCACCAGCATGGGCATAAACGCCTGGATACCGAGACGGTGCAGGGTGGGGGCACGGTTCAGGAGAATGGGACGGCCGTCAATAACCTCTTCCAACACCTGCCACACCTCTGGCTGCTGCCGTTCGATCACCCGGCGCGCGCCTTTTACATTGCTGGCATAACCATATTCCACCAGTTTGCTAATCACAAACGGACGAAACAGTTCCAACGCCATCGTCTTGGGCAAACCACATTGGCCCAGCTTCAGGTTTGGCCCCACCACAATGACCGAACGGCCAGAGTAGTCCACACGTTTACCCAACAGATTACGGCGGAAACGCCCCTTCTTCCCCTTCAGCATGTCCGACAGGGATTTCAGTTCACGGCGGCCGCGGCGGCTCAATGCCTTACCGCGCTGGCTGTTGTCAATCAGGCTGTCCACCGCCTCTTGCAGCATACGCTTTTCGTTGCGCACAATCACATCCGGCGCGCCCAGTTCCAGCAGTCGCTTCAACCGGTTATTGCGGTTAATCACCCGGCGGTATAAATCGTTCAGGTCAGAGGTGGCAAAACGGCCGCCATCCAACTGCACCATCGGTCGCAAATCGGGCGGGATCACCGGCAGCACCGTCAGGATCATCCATTCGGGACGGTTGCCGCTTTTACGCAGCGCCTCCACCACCTGCAACCGCTTGGTGGCCCGCTTGGCCGCCTGCTTGGAACGAGTGGTACGCACCTCCCGCCACAGTTCGCGGGAAAGTTTTTCCAAATCCATGCGCCGTAAAATGTCATACAACGCCTCCGCGCCCATATCGGCCCGGAACACATTGCCAAATTTGCTCTTCAATTCCCGGTAATCATTCTCGTTCAGGAAAACCATCGGCTCCAGGCTTTCCAACTGTTCCCGGTTGGCCTGGGCCTGCTGACGCAGACGCGACAACTTCACGGACAAGTCGCCACGCATATCATCGCCCACCGCCTGTGTCTCACCGCGCAGTTCGTCTAGCTCTTTCTGCAAAGCCGCTTTCTGACTCTGATGATCCTCTTCGTACTCCCGCTGCACCTCATTCAGGCGCTCGGTGGTAATTTCTTGCACCAGGACACTGTGTTCACGGCCCACCTTTTCGCCGGCGCTGACGACCAAATTGCCCGCCAGCACAATGTCTTCACCAGATGGTTTGTCTTTGGCATTCTTCAGCCGCTGCTCTACCGCTTTGGCCTCGCGCACCACCTCGTCTGTAATTGCCGAGAGGCGATCATCAAAGGTTTCATTGAGTTCCAGCAGCGCCGCTTCCAACTCCAACAGCCGCACCTGTGCATCCGAGGTGGCCTGGCCGATATTGCTCTGCAAATCCTCTTCAAAACGCAGTTCGGCTTCTTCCAATTCTTCCTGCAAACGCTTGAGCGCCCGCTGCCGCGCTTCTTCATCTACGTGGGTGATGACGTATTGGGCAAAATATAGGACGCGGTCCAGGTTACGCCGGGAAACATTTAATAACAGACCCATGTGGCTGGGTACACGACGGGTGTACCAGACGTGGGCAACCGGGGCTGCCAGTTCAATATGCCCCATCCGTTCCCGCCGCACTGAAGAGCGGGTCACTTCAACGCCACATTTGTCACAAACAATGCCCTTGTAGCGCACATTTTTGTATTTGCCACAGTAGCATTGCCAGTCACGTGTGGGGCCAAAAATTGCCTCACAAAACAGGCCATCTTTTTCCGGCCGTAAGCGGCGGTAGTTTATGGTTTCTGGTTTGGTTACTTCCCCATATGACCAGGAACGCATATGGTCAGGTGATGCTAAACTGATACGTAAAGAGCGGAATTCTGTCGTCTCCACCAGGTGACCTCCCAAAAAATAATGTACTCTTACCCTCTGTAAAATGTAAGTGCCCAGACCTGACAGGTTTTGCCAGCAAAATTACCTGTTCAGATACCCTAAAAACCTGGCAGGTCTTCAGGGACAAAACACTTCCTTGAAATGAATTTGTGCTCCCGCTTCCCACATTCTGGCAGCCAGGTTTGCAAAGGGGGTAAACACGGAAAAAGAGCGTTTGACCTTTTCAGGCCAACGCTCTTGCTATTTTGCGAATCCTTTATGCCATAAGTGGGCGCGATTATATCGGCAGGCGTCAATATGTCAAGTCTGGCGCATAAGCATTTGCTTAACGGCCGTGCCCCCCACTCCCCATGAGGTTTCACAAACCCGTCAGGTCTGGTTGTTATTTGGAAACTACCATAAATTGTGGAAAATAGGGGGACTTCACCAATAGAGGCAACCAGTATGGCCGAGCAACGCAAAATACTTTTTCTTAGCGCCGAAGTAGCTCCTTTTGCCAAAACCGGCGGCCTGGGCGATGTGGGTGGTTCGCTGCCCAAAGCATTACACGCCCTGGGCCATGATGTGCGGGTGGTAATGCCTGCCTACAAAAAGATTGAGGATGGCTACCCTGGCGTGTCGCCCCTGCCGGGCTTGCTGCATGTGCCCACCGGGGCCGGTTATTTGCCGGTGGGCGTATTCACCGGGAAGCTGCCCAACAGCGAAGTGCCTGTCTATTTTATTGCCGAGCAAAATTTGTTTAACCGGCCCAATGTGTATGGTTACAGCGATGACCCGTACCGTTTTGCCTTTTTCAGCCGGGCGGCGCTGGAACTGACGCTGGCGCTGGAGTGGAAACCGGACATCGTCCACGCTCATGACTGGCACACGGCCCCGGCCATCACCTGGTTGGCTACCGCAGGGCAAGGCGACGGCCGTTTCCGGGGCATCTCCACCATCTTCACCATCCACAACCTGGCCCATCAGGGGCGCACCAACTGGCACATCTTCGATTACCTGGGCATCCAGACCCATTCGCTGGCAGAAGAAGGGTACGGCGAAGTGAACTTCATGGCGCGCGGCATCTACCACGCCACCATGGTCAACACCGTCAGCCCCACCTATGCCCGCGAGATGATGACGCCGGAAGGCGGCGCGGGGCTGCACAACCTGCTGCGCCACCGCCATTATGATGTGCATGGCATTTTGAATGGGCTGGATTATGAAGAGTGGGATCCGGGCAGTGACGGCCGTATTGCCGCCCATTACAACGCCGACCACATCGAAGCCCGCATCCATAACCGCCGCGCCCTGCAAGCCCGCGCCAATCTGCCGCAGCGTGACAACATCCCCCTGGTGGCCATGGTCTCCCGCCTGGACTGGCAAAAGGGGCTAGACATCACCGGGCACGTCATTCACCTGTTGATGAATGGTTTTGCCGGTGACGCTCAGTTTATCGTCCTGGGCACGGGAGCGGCGGAATATGAAGGGATGTTTGCCCAACTGGCGCACTATCATGCCGGGAAGATGACGGCCATTTTGGATTACAGCGCCGGTTTTGCCCCCCTGATTTATGCAGGCAGCGATATGTTCATCATGCCTTCCCGATTTGAGCCGTGTGGCCTGGGGCAGCTCATTGCCATGCGCTATGGCAGCGTGCCCGTTGTGCGGGCCACCGGTGGGCTGGTGGATACGGTGATTGAAGGGCACACCGGTTTTACTTTTCAGGGTTACAGCACCGAAGCGTTCTGGCAGGCGATGCAGCGGGCGATTTATGTGTACAACGTGGACCGCCGCCGCTGGCAGCAAATTCAGCACAACGGCATGGTGGCCGACTTTTCCTGGCGGCGCTCGGCGCTGAGTTACCAGCAGCTTTATGAATGGGCGATTGCCCGAACTTTTTCGTGATGCGTGATGCGTGATGCGTGAAAAATCACGCATCACGCATCACGCATCACGCATGACGAGGAAACATGCGATTCAAACGTGCCGCAGGTGTATTGTTACATCCCACTTCTTTGCCCAGCCGATATGGGATTGGCGATTTTGGGCAGTCGGCGTACCGGTTTGTAGATTTTCTGATTGAAAGTAAACAGGCGCTCTGGCAAACGCTACCGTTGGGGCCAACGGGGTATGGCGATTCGCCGTATCAATGTTTTTCGGCGTTTGCCGGGAATCCACTGCTGATCAGCCCGGATAAGCTGGTGGAGGAGGGGTATTTACCGGCTACGGCCGTGACCACCGTCCCCCCTTTCCCCAACCATCAGGTAGATTACGGCCCCGTCATCACCTACAAGATGAATTTGCTGCGGCAGGCGTTCACCCATTTTCAGAGTAACGGCACGGCCGTGCAGCAGGCAGCCCTGGCCGAATTCAGCCAGGAACAGGCATACTGGCTGGACGATTTTGCTCTGTTTATGGCCTTGAAAACCCAGTTTGCCCACCAGGATGGCGGCGTCTGGAACACCTGGCCCCAAGAAATTGCCCTGCGTAAACCAAAAGCGATGAAGGAGTGGGGCAATAAGCTGGCCAACGAGGTGGCGCTGCACAAATTCCTGCAATTCCTCTTTTTCAAACAATGGCTGGAACTGAAAGCGTATGCCAACATTCGCGGCATTCAGATTGTCGGCGACCTGCCCATTTTTGTGGCCTATGACAGCGCCGACGTGTGGGCCAACCCTGACCTTTTTTTTCTGGACGAGGCAGGGCAGCCAACGGTGATCGCCGGGGTGCCGCCGGATTACTTCAGCGAGACGGGGCAGCGTTGGGGCAATCCGCTGTACCGCTGGGACAGGATGGAGGCGGACGGGTACGCCTGGTGGGAAAAGCGGCTGGATATGAGCTTTGTGCAGGCAGACATTGTGCGCATTGACCATTTCCGCGGCTTTGATGCCTATTGGGAAATTCCGGCGACTGAACCTACGGCCGTTGTCGGCCGTTGGGTGCGGGGACCAGGCGCGCCGTTCTTCCGTACCTTGCAGGAAAAATTGGGAGAACTACCACTGATTGCCGAGGATTTAGGGGTGATCACGCCGGAGGTGGAAGCTCTGCGGGATGAGTTTAACTTCCCCGGCATGAAAATTTTGCAGTTCGGTTTTGGCGGCGAGCGCAACAGCAGCTTTTTACCGCATAGTTTCGGCCGTAACTGCGTCGTTTACACGGGCACACATGACAATGAAACAACGGTGGGCTGGTACCTGAATGCCAGCCAACATGAACAAGACCATGCGCGGCGCTATATGGCCGTGAACGGGCACGATATTGCCTGGGATATGATCCGGCTGGCGCATAGTTCGGTGGCGAACACGGCCGTGATCCCCATGCAAGACCTGCTCAGTTTGGGCAATGAAGCGCGCATGAATTTCCCCGGCAAGGTGGGCGGCTATTGGCGCTGGCGTTTCCGCACCGACGCCCTGAGCGACCACCTGGTTTACCGCCTGCGCGAGCTTACGGAATTGTACGGCCGTGCCCCCGGCCAACAGCAAACGGCAAAGGTAGAGGCGATTGTGGCGGAGAAGGCGTGATACGTGATGCGTGAGAATTATTTGGTCACTCGTCACCCGTCACCCGTCACCCGTCACGGCTCAAACAACGCTCGCATCTCTTCCACACTCAGGTGGCCGGTATTTTGGAAGATGATGAGCAGGGGTTGGTCGTAGACGGTGAAGCTCTCGTCGGCGCGACCTAAATTGAGGGTGGGTTGGGCAGCCAGCAAGGTTTCGACTTCATCGGGGGGAGTCAGACCCGGCCAACCAAATCGATCCGCATAGAGACGGATGCCCAACAGAGTGGGCATGCGCGTGGTGACATAGACCGGTTCGTAGCCCAACGAACCATCAAACAGCAGTTGGTGGTATTGGCCGGAGAGGGGGTAACGTTCATTGAGCCGGGGAGCGACGCCATACACCCGATTGGACATGATGGTCAGGTAATCGCCCGCCGCCAGCCGCGCCAGGTTTCGTTCCAGCTTGGCTGCGTTGTCGGCTTCGTCGGCGCCGGTGAGCCAGGTGAGTTCTTCGCTGCGATATTCGCTGCGGAAACGGGGTGCGCCATCCACCAGCATGGTCGAGGGTAGGGCGTCATCCCACTGTTCGCTGAGGATGAGCGCCCCCGGCAACACGTTTTCATACACCCAGGCTGACCCGGCCAGCCAGGGGTGGGGCTGACTGTACAGGTTGACAAAGCTGAGGGCGTAAAGGAAGGTAGTGAGGAGTACGGCCGTGACCGCCCCCCATCTCGCCCACCGCCAACGAATACTCAACAGCAGCGCCGCCGCATAAATCATTAAAAATGGGGTAATCGGCTGCAAATAGCGCATAAATTTGACCTGGAACGCGCCGGTGAGCAGGAAGAAGGGGATGATCCAGGAAAGTAAGAGGAGATTGGGTAATTGGGTAATTGGGTAATTGGGTAATTGAGGGCGTTTAATTACCCAATTACTAATTACCCACTTACCGACCCGCCAGATTTCCCAGACCAGTCCGGCACAGGCCGCCAGCCCCAGGAGCAGGCCCATGCCCCAGCGCAGTTGCATTTCTACAAAATAGAGATAGGGCCAGGTGTCGGTGTATTGCCGCGCAAAGGTCACATCGCTGCGTCCGCGCACCATTGCGCCCTGGGTCACAATGTCTTGCAGGTAACAGGAGCGCCAATCGAGTGCAGGAATAGTGAGGGGGCCAACGGCCGTTGCTGGCGTCACGACCTCACACGTCAAATCCAACACGGCGAAGGGGTTAGTTATAAAGAATGTAATGCCCGAAATGAACACGGCCGTGACCAGCCACCGCACCCACCGCTCCCCACCCGTCACATAAATTGTCAAGGCGAGAGGCAGCAGGAGGAGTACGGCCGTAAACTTTGAGCCGATGGCCAGACCGACAGCGATGGCGGCGAGTGAGAGGTAAAGTGGTAATCGGTAATCGGTAATCGGTAATCGGTATGATGCATGATGCGTGATGCGTGATTCATCATCCGCCACCTGCCCACCTGGCACCTGACACCTGACACTTGACACCATACACAACAGCGCGGCGACGACAAAGAAGGTCAGAAAAGGGTCGGAGATGAAAAAGTGGGCCAGTTGGATGTGCATGACGTTAACGGCCAGGAAGGCGGCGGCGAGCAGGCCCACCGGGGCGCTGTACAGCCGTTTGCCCAACAGGTAGACGAGGAAAACGGTGGCCGTATCAAAAAGGGCAGTGAGGGCGCGGGAAACGGCCGTGATATGCCGGAACTCTATCGCTCCCACCCCATTCAACAGGTCGCGGGTCAACAGCCACTCCGCCGGGAAAAAGCCGACCAGCGCCGGGCCAATCCGCTCCACCAGCCGCGTGGCGGCCACCCCTAGATAGAGCGGCAGATGGCCGTAGGCGAAGTCCCGGTGTTCGTCTTGCAGCACCACAATGCCCTCGCTGGCGGCGTCTGGCGGCCAGTAAAACGGGTTAAAAGCAGATTTCTCAGGATTGAGCGCCGTGCGCCAGTTGGTGGGGAATTCGATGGTGGTGGCAACCCAGGTGATATACCGTTCGTCCGGGTGGTAATGCTGGTAAGCGTCCCAATCAATGCCCGTCAGCCGTAAGGACACGGCCGTGAACAAAATGAGAACCAACAATACTCTTTCTTGCCAGAGTTGCATACCAGGATTGGAGATTGGAGATTAGAGATTAGAGATTGGTCAATCTCCTATCTCTAATCTCCAATCGCTTCGCAAACAAAAAAGGCTGGAGCTATTGTCCAGCCTTTGTTATCTATTGCCAAAATGGGGAGGAAGATTAGTCCTCGTCTTCTCGTTTGCCTTTTTCCACGACTCCTACGCTTTCCACAGAAGTCATAGCGGACTCTTCGGCTTCAGCCTGTTCGGCGGTTTGGTTGTATTCAAAATGGGCGACGGCCGTTTCCGGGTCATCCAACACCTTGACGCCCTTCGGCAGCCGCAGGTCGCTGATATAAATCACATCGTCGGGGCCGGCAATTCCGGCCATATCCACTTCAATTTCGGACACCAGGTCGCCGGGTAAACATTCGATCTCCACCGAATGAGTCAGTAGCACAATCGTGCCCAACCCATCCAGCGCCGACTCCATTTCCCCCACCAACACCAATTCTGCTTCGGAGGTAATAGATTCGGCCATGTTCACTTCAAAAAAGTCCACATGAATCAAATCGCCCCGCGTGGGGTGCTGCTGAATCTCCCGTGCCAGAACGGTGCGGGCGCCACCTTGCAATTCAATATCAATGAGTTGAGTAGTGCTGGCTTGCCGCAGCACCCGGCGCAGTGTTTTGTTGTCCAATTGAATGGTCACCGGCTCACGTTGCCCATAAATCACGGCGGGGATTATGCCCGCCTGTCGCAGTTGTTTCACCTGTTTGCCGACAACAGAACGTGGTTCGGCGGCAATCGTTAATTTCTCAGACATCTTCCAAATCCTCAATTAAAGACCCTAAGGATTAGGAAAACCCTTAGGGTCTGCGGTTAGTATTAAACGAAAAACTTGTTTGCAGCCGGGCAAACAAGCGGCGGAAGTATACCAGTTTGTCCCAAATCGTCAACGTCCGGTTAAATGCCAGCAATTCTCAATTTGCCCGGCGGCGGCAGATAAATCTGCACCAACAAAAGGCGAAGTCAGCCTTCGCCGACTGGTCTGGGCCGACGAAGGTCGGCTTTGCTGCTTGTAGCTGCGATTTTTTTAATCGCCAGGTTTTGCCATATTTCGAATTGCTGTGAACGCCTTGACGCTCTGTTCCTTGCGGGGTAAAACAAGACCTGGAGGCAGATAACCGAACCATGAACGACCATGTCAACAACTATTACCAAACCGTGCAAACGCTGGGCAGTTTGCGCACCCCCGACCATGCCCGGCGCTGGAGCACGGCCGTACTCAAAACCCTTGGCGTCAACTTAGACCGCAAAACAAAGAAGAAGCTGGCCAAAGCGTTGCCCGAAGAACTGAGCCACGACCTGACCCGGCTGTTCTGGCTGGTACACTTCCGCAACAAAAACATGAGCCAGTATGATTTTCAGTTTGAAGTTTCCAAACGCAGCGGCAACAGCGACTGGCAATTTACCAAAATCCCCATCACGGCCGTCTTCCACGGCGTCAAAACGTTGATTGACAACGACACCAACCAGGCCGTCGCCAAATCACTGGCCCCCGACGTGCGCGAACTGTGGCAGCAGGCATGAGGGGTGGCAGGTGGCGGGTAGCAAGTGGCAGGTGGCAGGTATTACTTGCCACTTGCCACTTGCTACTTGCCACTTTATTGATCAGTTGCAGCCAGCCCCCGGCTGTCACCCAAAGCCAGCAACCAATCCCCGTACAACTGACGGCCGATGGCCAGACCTACAACTTAACAACCAACGCGGCTACCGTGCGGGAACTGCTGGCGGAAGCGGGCCTGGAATTGGGAGAACTGGATGAGGTAACGCCACCCTTGTTTACGCCATTGGGGGCGGACACGGCCGTAACCGTTGTCCGTGTCGCCGAAGAAATTCAGGTCATCACCGAAACCATCCCTTATGAGCGCCGCTACGTGCGTACCGACACCATGACGGCCGACGATGCCCCCCAAATTGTGCAGCCCGGCAGCCCCGGTCAGCGCGAAGTGACCATTCGCCTGCTCTTCCGCGATGGGGTGGAAGCCTCCCGCATTCGCACCAACGAAACCGTGATCGTCGAACCCCAAGACGAAGTGGTCTTGATCGGCATTGGCGCCAACCGGGGCATTGCCTATTTTCCTGGCCTGCTGGCCTACATCAGCGGCGGCGCGCCCGTACTCATGCGTGGCAGTACGGCCGTGCCCGAGCAACTGGCGCTGGATGGCCAACTGGACGGCCGTGTCTTTGCCCTTTCCCCAGACGCCAGCCAGTTACTTTATACCCAGGTTGAAACCCTCACCGGCAGTTTTAGCAACAGCCTGTGGCTCGTGGGTGTGCAGCCGGGCGCTGTGCCCGTTGATTTGGGCGTGGACAATGTGTTGTGGGCCGGTTGGAATCCGGTCATCACCAATACCTGGCAAATCGCCTACACCACCGCCGCCGCCAGCGCCCAACCGCCCGGTTGGGAAGCGAACAACGATCTCTGGCTGCTAACCATGCCCCTGACCGACACGGCCGCCTTCACCACCACCCAGATCATTGATGCCTACCCGGCGCTCAATGGCTGGTGGGGTGGAAATTATGCCTGGTCGCCCAACGGCCGTACCCTGGCCTACAGCTACGCCAATGAAGTGGGGCTGATTGACACCCGTTCCCCCAATCCCAACGACGACCGACTGGTATTACAGCGCTTCACCCCGTACAACACCCGCGCCGATTGGGTCTGGGTGCCTTCGCTCACCTGGTCGCCGGACGGCCGTTTCCTGGCCTTCACCCAACACAACGGCGCCGATGAACAAACGATGCAGTTTGATAACCAGGTGGTGGGCATCAGCATACCCGTCGCCGCCCCCTTTGTAGAGCAGGCCGGTATGTGGGCGCATATGCACTGGTCGCCGGACAACGAACAGATCGCTTACCTGCGCACCACCGATCCCCTGGACAGCCTGCGCAGCAATTACACGCTGTGGGTGATGGATGTGGATGGCAGCAACGGCCGTCAGCTCTACCCCCCACCCGGCGAAAACAGCCGCTTCTCCCGTGACCAATCCTTCATGGCCTGGGCGCCAGACGGGCAGCACATCGCCTTCATCTTTGAAGATGACCTCTTTGTCCTCAATCTGGCCGATGGCAGCGCCACCCGCGTCACCCAGGATGACACCTACGACAGCCACCCCACCTGGGCGCCCTACGGTACCGTCACCCCCATCGAATCCCCCAACGCCCCCCCACCCCGGCGTGGCGGCAAGGTGATCAGGAGATTGGGAGATTAGGAGATTAAATCTTCCAATCTCAGTAATTCGAAATGAGAGGGGTGGGCATCCTCAGATGCCCACCGGTTCGCATCTGAGGATGCGAACTCCGCTTCGATCTACTGAATCTCTCTATTTTCTGCTTTGCTTCTCCCTCCTCACAAAGTAGAATAGGAGCAACCTTATCCTCTGCGCCTACTTCGGCTTCGCGGCTTCGCTCAGCACAAGTTTGCGCCTTGCGTAAAAAAGGAACATTTCCCATGTTACACGGATTTACCGGCAAAGTCTTACACGTAGACCTATCTCAGCACAAGCTAGAAATTGAAGAACCCACCGAAGATTTCTATCGCCACTATGCGGGCGGCAGCCTGATGGGGCTGTATTACCTCTGGAAAAACACCCCACCTGGCGCAGATCCCCTTAGCCCAGAAAATACCCTCACTTTTGCCACCAGCGCCCCCACCGGCCTGCCCGTCAGCGGCCAGAGCCGCTGCACCGCCACCTGCAAATCCCCCAGCAGCGGCGGCGCCGCCGACAGCCAGGCGGGCGGCTTCTGGCCGGCCGAACTCAAATACGCCGGTTTTGACGCCATCGTCATCAAAGGCGCGTCTGATAAGCCGGTCTATCTCTGGATCAAAGACGGGCAGGCGGAACTGCGCGACGCCGCTCATCTGTGGGGCAAAGCAACCCTGGATGTGGACGAAACGATCAAAGCAGAATTGGGTGACAAAAAGATTGAAATTGCCCAGATCGGCCTGGCCGGGGAGAAGCTGGCAAACTTTGCTGCCGTAATGAACATGAGCAACCGCGCCTGGGGGCGCACCGGCGTGGGCGCGGTTATGGGCAGCAAAAATCTGAAAGCGATTGCCGTGCGCGGCACCGGCAAAGTGAATCCGGCCAACAAAAAGGGCATTACGGCTTTGCACAAACAAGGGGCCAAAGAACTACCCGGCAGCGACATGGAAGCATTTGGCAAATATGGTACGGCCGATACCGTCATGGCCAACCAGGGCGGCGGCGGCCTGCCCACTCGCAACTGGGACGCCGGTTTTTTTGAGAGCGCCGAAGCGATCAGCGGCGAGCGGTTGTATGACGAGCTGCTGCGGGGCGCGGAGGCGGGGCGGCAGGATAAAGACGGCCGTGACACCTGTTACGCCTGCATCATCCGCTGCAAACGGGTGGTCGAGTCTGAATGGCGTAACAACAAACTCATCCCCGAATACGGCGGCCCAGAATACGAAACGATTGCCACCTTTGGCTCTTACTGCGGCATTAGCGACCTGCACGCCGTCACCTATGCCAACCAGTTGTGCAATGAATACGGCGTAGACACCATCTCCTGCGGCGCCACTCTCTCCTGGGCGATGGAATGTTTTGAAAATGAGGTGATCAACATCGAAGACACCGAAGGCATTGAACTGCGTTACGGCAATGCCGAAGCCATGATCGCCATGCTGGAAAAGACGCTCAAGCGAGAAGGGTTTGGCGACATCCTGGCCGAAGGTTCGCGCAAAGCGGCCGACCGGCTGGGGCGCGGCCACGAATACCTGCTGACGGTAAAAGGGCAGGAACTCCCGGCGCACATGCCCCAGGTCAAACGCAGCCTGGCCCTCATCTACGCCGTCAATCCCTTTGGCGCGGATCACCAATCCTCCGAACATGACCCGCTCTATTCACCCAAGGCGTATGAAAGCACCTACCATCGCTTCCTGAGCCAGATTGGGCTGGACAAGCCGCAGCCCTCCAAAGTGCTAAACACTGAAAAAGTGGAGTTCGCCCTGAAATCCCAATACAACTACAGCGCCATGGACACCATTTCCATTTGCCAGTTTGTCTATGGCCCCGGATGGCAGCTTTACGGCCCGCAGGACATCACCGATCTGTACGCTGCCGCCACCGGCTGGGACGTGACGGTGGATGACATTCAGGAAATCGGCCGTCGCCGCCTGAACCTGATGCGGGCTTACAATGCCCGCGAGGGGCTGGGCCGTGAACAGGATTCATTGCCGAAAAAGATGTTCCAAAAGGCGCTGAGCGGCGGTCGTTCCGATGGCATTGTGCTGGACGAGGCAGAATTGCAGGCGGGCCTGGATATGTATTTTGAGCAGGCCGGTTGGGATGTGGTCACCGGCGTTCCCACCCGCGCCACGTTGGAAGACGTGGGGCTGGCCTGGGTGGCGGATGATTTGGGGCTGTAGTTTTCGTAATCCGTAAAACGTAAAACGTGATCCGTAAAAGCAGAAGGCTCACCAAATTGGTGAGCCTTCTTTTTTCCTCCGCTCTTCCCTACAGCGTGTCTTTGGGGGATGGGGGGCGTGGTTCGGGCGACGGCCGTTGCTCCGCCAACGGCCGTGACCCCATCAATCGCTTCTCCACACTCCCCACCCGCTCCGCCAACTCCTGCACCAACAACAACGTCTGCCCAATTGCCTGATCGGGCGACAATTCCCCTTTTTCCCACTTCAACAGCACGGTTTCCAAGCTATATGCGGCCATAAAAACTACTTCCTCTTCACTTTGTATTGGTTGACCCCTTGACGAAATTGGCTGGCCGTTGTTATCATTGTCACAACATTTTATCCGCCAACGTAGAGCATTTTATACTATGTATTATTATTTGTCAATATCCAGCGCAAAAAAAAGTGACAGGGTGTAGACGTTCGGTCTCACTGGAGATTTGGCAGGATTTTGCGCCACAAAATTCCCGATTGAACTGGTAAAAAAAACTGTCAGGTCTGAATAATTACTGCCGGTTATGGTAATCCTAAATCTCCCAGCCACAATCACCCCATCATCTGCTCAGCCCATCACCTGCTCACCCCATCATCTTCCTCCAGCCCAACGGCCATGAGGTAGCCCCGCGCCCGTTCAGTGAGCGGGTAGCGATTGACCAGCTTCCAGAAGCGGGGGCCGTGGTTGGCTTCTTCCAGGTGGGCCAATTCGTGCATGATCACGTAGTCACGCACCCAGGTGGGCATGGTCGCCAGCCGGTGGCTGATGCGAATGGTACCTTGAGAAGGGGTGCAACTGCCAAAACGTCCGTTTTGATTCGTCACATAGCGGATGGAGTGCCAGCGGAGACGGCCGTTGAAATGCTTCTTATTCAACTGCCGTGCCGTCTCCTCCAAATCCGCGTCCGTGTGCGGCAAATTGCGCTTCGCCATCTTCTTCGCCAGCCGCTCTTGCAGGTTGGCGATAATCGGCTCCAGTTCCGCGTCCGTCATCGCCTGCGGCGCCCGCACCAGCAGCACACCCCCCTTCAACTCTGCGCTCACCGTGCGCCGCCGCCGGTCGCTGCGCACAATCTCCACCGGCCAATTTGTGTGTGTTTTTGTGTTTTCCATGGTGGAGAAGTATATCGGGGAGATTGGGAGATTGGGAGATTGGAGATCAGAAGATTGCCCCGCGACTCTCTTATCAGCTCACCTGCTCACCTTGTCACCCCTTCACCCCCTCACCTTGCCACCCCCTGCCCCATACGCTAAACTTCGCCCATGAAGTGGCGTGTGGTGGGTATTCTCCTGATTTTTGTTGTTGTCATTGTGGCGGCGCTGTTGTTTTTCTGGCAGCGGTCAGGCGCGGCCGATTATGGCCCACCGGTTGCCTTGTGCCCCGGCCCCGATTTGTACGGCTACACCTGCGAAAACAACGCCGCCTACGCCTATATTGACGCCACCAATGATACCGGCCTCTATGTCCTTGATGGCACGATCAAACTTGACCTGCCCTTTTCTTTCACTTTTTATGGCACAACCTACACAGAATTGTTTGCCAGCAGCAATGGCAATATCCAGTTTGGCAATGCTAACCCGGAATACCGGAATAGCTGCCTGGATACAAAACCGGCCGCCGGTATGGGGGACATGGTTGCACCTTATTGGGATGATCTCGATTTGCGTTTTGAGGGGTATCTGGAAACAGAAGTGGTGGGGGAAGCGCCGAACCGCATCTTTGTAGTGGAATGGGATGCTATACCCCGTTATGATACCGGCGACCCGCTGACGTTTGAAGTGCAGTTATTTGAGGGCAGCAACGACATCGTGTTTTTATATCAGGATGTGGCACAGGGGTTTGAGGGCAACGGCCGTAGCGCCACCATCGGCATACAAAGCGAACTACAAAGTCTGGCGCTGCAATTGGGCTGTAATCTGGCGATGGTGGCTGATGCCGGCCAGATTCGTTTCACCCATCCAGAGCAGCCGAATGGGGATGTGGGTTTAACCGGGCCGCAGGTCATGCCAGGCATGGCCGCCGAACCGGGTCTGCCGGCGGTGAAGGGGGCCGCCGCCACCCTGCTGCACCAGCTAAACTTACGTGGTGAACAGGCGTTACCTGATTTACACCGCCAATGGATGGCCCAAACGCCGCCGCTAACGGCCGTGTGGCAGCGTACCGACATTACCGGCGATGGTCTGGCGGAGTTGATTTTGCTGCGCCATAGCACCAGCCGCTACCCCACGCTGGCACAATTGATCGTGTTAACGCCTGACACCGATGGGCAATGGGAATTGCTACTCGACCACCCACTTTCCAGCCGCCAACAATTGACGCCCGGCGCCGAATTTGCCCATACCGGCGACGTGAACCAGGATGATATTGATGATGTGCTGTTGGTATCGGCGGATACGGGACAGTTGTTTGTGCTCACGGCCGTGTTTAACCGCCCCACACTGACGGCCGTGACCGACCTCTGCTTTGGCAGCCTGGCCGTGTTTGACGTAGACAACGATGGCCACAAGGACATTGTGCGGGATGGGTGTGAACGTGACGACCGTGTTTACACCCTTTGGAACGGCCAATCCTTCTACAATCTCCCCTGAAAACCGAGCAGATCGGCAATTGGCAATTGTCAATTGCCAATTGTCAATTGAAAACCCCTTGCCAAGAGCAGGGGAAAACGGTACTATGCACGCCGATTGAGACCTGACAGGTTTGAACAAAGCCTATCCCATCATTTTTATATGGAGTGAAGGAGCATGTTTGAGGTTAACGGCACCTATGCCAACCGCAAAGGTGAATACACTGTATTGGAAATCACACCCCCTATCATGCTGGTGCGCTACACCGATGGCGAAGAAGCGGAACTAAAAATTTCGGTGCAGGAACGCATCTGGCAAAACATCGCCACCGAGTATGAAACGCGCGCCGCCAGCAAATCGGCGCGACGTAAATCAGCCCAGGGAACCAACCACTTCATCAAAGTGGTCAGCACCCCGTCGGTAGATGAGCTGGCGTTCCCCGGTTGGGCCGAACGTATGGTGATGGCCCCCATGCCCGGCAGCACAGTTACGGTGAAGGCCGGCGACCGGCTGATCATCTACGGTCTGGAAAGCCGCACCTTTTTTGCCGTTATCACCATCACCGGCGATTCCAAATCGGCCAACCCCAAAGATTATTTCTTCACCGTCAACATGGACCAGGTAGATTTCTTCCCCATTGATATTGACGCTACCGTGGCCCGGCCCGATAACGGCGTGGAAGTAGATGCGGTGGAACTGGAAAGCCAGCCCCGCTTCCGACGACTGCGCCTGGAATCGGAAGCGTATTTGCCCATCAGCGAAGATGATTTTGAACTGCTGGCCGAAGCGCTGACAGAAGTGACCGAAGAGGAAGATGTGGATGAAGAAGAGGTGGAAGAGGAATTTGAAGAAGAGGAAGAAGAGTAAGCCGTGATACGTGATGCGTGATGCGTGACCCCTCACGTATCACGCATCACGCATCATGCCACGAATAGTATGACAAAAGAGTACATTCTGGTTTGCGTGGCCTGGCCTTATGCCAACGCCGATATTCATCAGGGAAATGTGACCGGTTCTTATTTACCGGCCGATATTTATGCCCGTTTTCATCGGTTGCTGGGCAATCACGTGCTGATGGTTTCCGGCACAGACAGCCACGGCACACCGGTGACGGTGAAGGCTGACGAACTGGGCAAACCTGTACAGGAGGTGTTTGAGTATTATCACGGCCGTTTCCTGACCCTCTTCCAACAACTCGGCCTCACCTACGACCTGTTCACGCATACGGACACGGAAAATCATCACCGTGTCTCCCAAGATATGTTCAAGACGCTCGGCGAAAATGGTTATCTCTACCGCCACACCACGCCGCAGATGTATTCACCCAAAACCGGCCGCTTCCTGCCCGACCGCTATGTGGAAGGGGAGTGCCCGAATTGTGGCTACGGCCGTGCCCGCGGCGACCAGTGCGACAATTGCAATACCCTCTTTGAAAGCGCCAGCCAGCTAAAAAACCCGCGCAGCCGGGTGGATGACAGCGCCCTGGAACTGCGCGACACCGAGCATTATTTCCTGGACTTGCCTAAACTGGCGGCCGATGGGCTGGAAGCATGGCTCAATGATGGCAAAGAGTTCTGGCGGCCGCAGGTGATCAATTTTGCCCGCAACTTTGTGGCCCAGGGCCTCATTGGCCGGGCCGTCACCCGTGATATGGACTGGGGCATTCCTGTGCCCGTGCCCGACTTTGAGGGCAAGGTGCTGTACGTCTGGTTTGAGGCGGTCATTGGCTATCTCTCGGCCACGATTGAATGGGCACATAACAACGGCCAGCCGGAAGCGTGGCGCAACTGGTGGCAGAATCCAGAAGCGCGCACTGTCTATTTCATTGGCAAGGATAACATCCCTTTTCATTCCGTTTTCTGGCCCGCCCAGTTATGGGGGTCCACGGGGCTGTATGACGATGGCCGTGCCCAACCTCTCAACCTGCCCTACGATGTGCCCGCCAACGAGTTTATGAACATGGAAGGGCGCAAAATCAGCGGCAGCATGAATTGGGGCGTCTGGATGCTGGATGCACTGGAACGGCATGACCCTGACCCGCTGCGTTATTATCTCACGGCCGTGATGCCCGAAACCCGTGACAGTGATTGGAGTTGGGAAGGGTACGTGGAACGCAACAATACCGAACTGGTGGGCAACTGGGGCAACCTGGTCAATCGGGTATTGAACATGATCCAGCGTTACTTTCAGGGGCAGGTGCCCGATCCCGGTGAATTGACGGAACAGGACAGAGGGTTGCTGACGGCCGTAGACGCCGGATTTGACACCGTGGCCGCTCTGTATGACGCCTGCAAATTCCGTGCCGCCGTGCAAGAAAATCTGCGCCTCTCCTCCCTGGTGAACCAATACCTGGAAGAAACCAGCCCCTGGACAACGGCCAAAACCGATCTGGCGGCGGCTGGTCGGGCGCTGTATACGGCGCTGCAAGCCATCAGTGGGCTGAAAATGTTATGGTCGCCCATCTTGCCCTTCACCAGCCAGCAAATTCATACGTTGTTGGGCGAAGAGGGACAGCTATTTGGCGAACAGGTGGTGCAAACGTACCAGGAAAAGACGCGCAGCCATGTGGGGTTGACGTATGTAGCGGACACGGCCGTCGGCCAATGGTCACGCGCCGATATTCCGGTGGGGCGTTTACTGCCCAAACCGCAGCCCCTCTTTAAGAAACTAGAGCCAACGGTTGCTCAGGAAGAATTGCAACGGTTAGGGACAGGAGATTGAGAAACTGAGAGGCAATGAATCTCTCAATCTCTCAATCTCCGCCTTTTTATGGGACAAAGCACCCTCACCCGGTACCCAATGCCAGGCAACATTCTGGTTGTCCATGTGGCCGACACTTCCCCGGAAACGGTAGAGGATTGGTACCTGTCTTCTCTGGCGGAGATGGATGCCTATAGTGGGCCGGTGAAACGGCTGTATGATATGCGCGATTTGAACACAGTTTCTATCGAGGCGGTGCGCACGGCCGTGAAAGTGCGCCGCCACCCCAAAGCGTATCTGGTGTATACGGCCGTGCTCACCAACAACTCCACCGTCGCCGCCCTGGTACGCGCCGCCCTGGCCGTGCAAGGGGGCGGTAACTTCAAACTCTTCATCAACGAATCTGAAGCCATCGCCTGGTTACACGCTAAAGTAGTTTAAACCTGTGACTGTTCAAAACCCCCACGATCGTTTCTTCCGCGAAAGTTTCGGCCGGATTGAGATTGCCCGCAACTACCTGGAAGAATATCTGCCAGACGACCTGCGTCAACTTCTTGATCTGTCAGAGATGAACCTGCAAGATGGGTCATTTGTGGATGAGGAGATGCAGGCACACCAGAGTGACATCATCTACCAAGTACGGTTGCACGATGGACAAACCGCCTACATTTACTTTCTCTTTGAACACAAAAGCTACCCGGATCCATTGGTAATCTTCCAACTGCTCCGTTATCTGGTGCGCTTTTGGGAACGCCAATTGAAAGAGGGCCAGACACTATCTGCCATTATCCCCCTGGTCATTTATCATGGAGAGCGAGCATGGCAGACACCAACCGATTTTTTTAGCTTGTTAAACGCACCGGAGGGGTTACGGCCGCATCAACCCGACTTCCAATACCATCTCAGCGACTTCTCTCACCTATCCGACGAAGAGATCAAAGGGCAAATCTGGCTGCGCGTCAGCCTGTCCGTATTACGAGCCATTTTCAACCCGCACCTGCGAGACGAACTTGATAACCTGATCACCCTGATCTTTCAGTTACGCGAACAGCGTACCGGGTTGGAATATATGCGCACAATTTTGTATTATTTGAGCAGTGCAACCGGAAAAATCAAAAGGCACGATTTACAACGAGCTTTATTACAACAAGGGGAGCAAGGCAAAAAGCTGATGAATACGATAACACAAGAGATATTTCAAGAAGGAATGCAACAGGGAATGCAGCAGGGCATGGAAGAAGCCATGCGCCAGAATATCGTGGAACTGCTGCAAATACGCCTGCAAGTGCCCGAAACGACATTCCAGGAGCAGCTTAAGCAGATAGATAACCTGGACGATCTGCGACTACTGGTGCGCCGTGCGGCAACGGTAGACAATGTGGAGCAATTTGCTCAGGCGCTATCTGCCTTGTAAAGCCGAGAACGTATGACTACTGACGATAAAAAAATCATTTATTCCATGATCGGCGTGGGCAAAGTTGTCCCGCCCAACAAAAAAATCTTAGAAGACATCTCCCTCTCCTACTTCTACGGCGCCAAAATTGGCGTCCTCGGTTTGAACGGGGCCGGTAAATCCAGCCTGCTGCGCATTATGGCCGGTGTAGACCAGGAGTACATTGGCGAAACCGTTCTCTCGCCTGGTTACACCATCGGCTTTCTGGAGCAAGAACCACTGCTCAACGAAAGCCGCACCGTGCGCGAAGTGGTGGAAGAAGGGGCGCAGGAAATCGTAGACGCCCTGAAAGCCTACGACGCCATCAATCTAAAATTCGGCGAACCGATGAGCGATGAGGAGATGAACGACCTCATCGAAGAGCAGGGCAAGCTGCAAGATAAACTTGACCACCTGAACGCCTGGGATTTAGATAGCCGCCTGGAATTGGCCATGGACGCCCTGCGCACCCCACCTGGCGACACCCCCATCGCCATCCTCTCTGGCGGCGAACGGCGGCGGGTGGCCCTCTGCCGCCTGCTGCTGCAACAGCCAGACATCCTGCTGCTGGACGAACCCACCAACCACCTGGACGCCGAATCAGTCGCCTGGCTGGAACGCCATCTGCAAGAATACCCCGGCACCATCATCGCCGTCACCCACGACCGTTACTTTCTGGACAATGTGGCCGGTTGGATTTTGGAATTGGATCGCGGTCGGGGCATCCCCTGGAAAGGCAACTATTCCTCCTGGCTACAACAAAAACAAGACCGGCTGGCGCGGGAAGAAAAGAAAGAAAGCGCCCGCATCAAAACATTGCAGCGTGAACTGGAATGGATTGGCACGTCTCCCAAAGGTCGCCACGCCAAATCCCAGGCACGCATTAACCGTTATAACGACCTGCTCAATGAGAACTTTGAACATGCCAACGAAGAGCGCGAAATCTACATTCCGCCCGGCCCCCGCCTGGGTGATATTGTCGTCCGCGCCGAGGATGTGCGTAAAGGGTACGGTGACCGGCTGCTCTATGAAAACCTGAGCCTGGACGTGCCGCCGGGGGCCATTGTGGGCATCATTGGCCCCAACGGGGCGGGCAAGACCACCCTCTTCCGCATGATCGTGGGCCAGGAGCAGCCCGACGGCGGCAGTTTGCGCGTGGGTGACACGGTGCAGTTGGCTTACGTAGACCAGAGCCGAGACGACCTAAACGCGGACAAAACGGTGTGGGAAGAGATTTCGGACGGGCAGGATAATCTGGTGTTGGGCGACCGGCGCATGAATTCGCGGGCGTATGTGGGGCGCTTTAACTTTGGCGGCAGCGACCAGCAAAAACGGGTGGGCGACCTCTCCGGCGGCGAGCGCAACCGGGTGCATCTGGCAAAGCTGCTCAAATCGGGCGCGAACCTGCTGCTGCTGGACGAACCAACCAACGACCTGGATGTGAACACGCTGCGGGCGTTGGAAGAGGCGCTGGCGAATTTTGCCGGCTGTGCGCTGATTATTTCCCATGACCGCTGGTTTTTAGACCGAATTGCCACCCATATTCTGGCATTTGAAGGGGATAGCGAAGTACGCTGGTTTAATGGCAGTTACAGCGAGTATGAACAAGACCGGCGGCAACGGCTGGGCGACGCCGCCGACCGACCGCATCGGATTACGTATCGGAAGTTAACCAGGTAAGCAGTAAGCAGTAAGCAGTGAGCGGTGAGCGGTAAGCAGTAAACAGTTCTGCCTGGACTGCTTACTGCTCACCGCTTACTTCGATAAAGATGGAAATTGTGGGATTAGATCACGTGCAGATAGCGATGCCGCCGGGTGGGGAAGAGGCGGCGCGACGCTTTTATGGTGGCCTGTTGGGACTGCCGGAGATTATAAAACCGGCAGCTTTGCAGGGGCGGGGTGGGTGTTGGTTTGGCAACGGCCGTGTGCAACTCCACCTGGGTATTGAAGCCAACTTTGTGCCCGCCACCAAAGCGCACCCGGCTTTTCTGGTACGTGATCTGGCGGATCTGTCCGCAAAGTTGAATGCCGCCGGTTTCAATTTCAAACTGGACACGATGGTGCCGGGACGGCAGCGCGGCCATCTGTTTGACCCCTTTGGCAACCGGATTGAGTTGATGCAGGATGGAGATGGTTTTCAGCAGAGGGGAGAATGATCCTCGAAGGGCACGAAGAAACGCGAAGATTTTTGATTATTTCTGAGGTGCAGAATGGGACAGAAATACGATTATAAGACACAGGTGGAGGTGTATGGGGATGGGTTGGTTCCGGCACGGCCGTCGGAATTGCAGCGGATGGAGGCGTATGCCCAGGAGCACGGTTTTCCCATTGTGGGGCCGGCATCCGGGCAGTTGTGCTACCAGATTGCCCGCATGATCGGGGCGCGGCGCGTGTTTGAGTTGGGGTCGGGTTACGGCTACTCCACCGCCTGGTTCGCCCGCGCCGTGCAGGAAAATGGCGGCGGCGTGGTGCATCATGTGGTCTGGGATCAGAAGCTCACGCAGATGGCCCAGGGGCACCTGTCCGCTTTGGGTTATGATGGCCTGATTCAATACCACACCGGCGAAGCAGTTGGCGTTTTGCGCCAGACAGAGGGGCCATTTGACCTCATTTTTAACGATATTGACAAACCGGGTTACCCCGATTCGCTGCCGGTGATTGAAGCCAAACTACGCCCCGGTGGGGTGTTGATCATAGACAACATGATCTGGCATGAGCGCGTGTGGGATGCCACGAACAATGACGCCGCCACACTCGGCGTGCGCGAATTTACCCACCGCATTACCACCAGCCCCAACTGGATCACATCGTTGATTCCCATTCGTGATGGGTTGATTGTGGCTTATAAAGTGTAAAGGGGAGATGGGGAGATTAGGAGACTGAGAAACTAATCTCCCCATCTCCTAATCTCCCAATCTCAATTTGTAGTATGCTAACCAGACCAAAACTGCCTGTACCACCGCCGTTGCGTGGGGCTGATCGTGGCTCGTTTGCCGAGGATACAATTAAACGACGGCTGCCGGAGATTGCACGGCGAGTGTTACGGGAGAATGATTTACCAGACACGGCCCCTTCGACAGGCTCAGGGCAGGCTAAAGCCGCCATTGAATCTCTCATTGACGAAATGCCGTATGCGTTGGTACGGCCGTTGACCGACACCCACGCCCCCGACACGGCCGTCTGGCAGCCCGCCATTGACCGTTACCGCAGCCAGAACTGGCTGGAAATCCCCTGGTTTTTTGCCGAAACGTACTTTTTCCGCCGTATCATCGAGGCGATAGATTATTTTCATACAGGCCTGGACCCGTATCGCGTCCAAAAAGAAGAGGCGTTGCGGCAGGGGTTAACGGCCGTACACACCCTGGCGCGTACACTGGTACTCGGCCAAAACGCCGGTTGGCAGGGGGATGTATTCCGCCGTTTGTTGCTGGCGGCGCTGTGGGGCAACCAGGTAGATTTGAGCCTGTGGGGGACGGATGCGGCCGAAAAACCCGACCATACGGATGACAAAGCCAGGCTGGCCCATCTGCTGGTGGATGACCGCACGGCCGTGACCGACCACCTCTACCCCCTGGAGCAAATTCGGTTGGATATTCTGGTAGACAACGCTGGCCCGGAACTACTGGCTGACCTGATGCTGGCCGATTATCTGCTGAGTTGTGGTAAAGCCGGGCAGGTGCATTTGCACCTGAAGCTGTACCCCACCTTTGTCTCTGACGCCACGCCGCAAGATGTGGCGCATACGGTGGAGAATTTGTGTCAGGTGGCGCTAGAACCGGTGCGGTTGTGGGGGGAACGATTGCTAAAGGCGCAGGCAGACGGCCGTTTGCAGACCCATACCCCCCCGTTTATGATTTCGCCGCACTCACTCTGGCAGATGCCCGATGAGTTCCGCCGGGAATTGGCCCAGGCCCACCTGGTTATCAGCAAAGGAGACGCCAATTACCGCCGCGCCCTGGGCGACGCCCATTGGCCCTTCACCACCCCGTTTGCCGACGTGGTCAGCTATTTGCCCGCCCCCACCCTCTTCTTGCGCGTTTGCAAATCAAACGTGCTGGCGGGTTTAACCCCCGACCAGCTAACCACCCTGAATGAACAAGACGCCGATTGGGTCACCAGCGGTCGTTGGGGCGTCCTTCAATGGGTCTGAGAAGAAGTAATTGCGTAATTGGGTAATTGCGTAATTACCCAATTACGCAGTTGCATCCCAAAACTCCCGGCTAATCCGCAGCCGGTATACCCCCTTGAAGTCAGCCGGGTTGGCCGGTTCCCCTTTGCGCAGGATGTCAATATGGCCGGCTTCGGCCAACTGCCGGGCTATCAGCCGGATACGCTTGCTGAGCGACTGCCAATCTTCGGGGTACAGTTCTATGGCTACATCTTCGGGACGTACCTTGTCTTCTGGCCCGACGGCCGTACACAACTGAATAATGGTCTCTACCACTGCTTCGTCACTGATTTTGCGTTTTTTCGGTTGGTTCATATTTTCGGGATTTTAGGGCAACTTTGCTCATGAGCAAAGTTGCCCTAAAATCCTTTACACCACAACCACAGTAGTCCGTATCACGTATTTCAAACATCTTGATGTACTACGGAGAAAACTATGCGCATTATTCTTTATCTGGGTAAAGGCGGGGTAGGCAAGACCACAGTGGCGGCGGCAACGGCCGTGCGCTCCGCCCAACTCGGTTACAAAACCCTGGTCGCCAGCACCGACATTGCTCACAGCCTGGCCGACTCCTTCGACCGTCCCCTGGACGCCAAACCCATCGAAATCGCCCCCAACCTCTGGGCGCAAGAAATCAGCGTCGTCGCCGACATCGTCAACTATTGGGACGTATTGCAAGGTTTCGTCTCTAATATGATTCGGGAGGGAGACAGACTGAACAAGGTGGTGGCCGATGAACTCTCCGCCTTCCCCGGCATGGACGAGATCGTCAGCCTGCTGCACATCAACAAACAGGCCAAAGAGCGCCACTTCGACCGCGTCATCATAGACGCCGCTCCCACCGGCGAAACGATTCGTCTGCTGACCATGCCGGACACCTTTCGCTGGTATGCCGGCCATCTGGCGCGCTATCGCACCGGGGTGATGAAGGCGATACGGCCGTTTGCCGGCCGTTTCCTCAATGCTCCCGTGGAAATTCTGGACGCGCTGGAAAAATTGGACGCCGCCACTGCCGAACTGCGCACCACCCTCAGTGACCCCGAAATCAGCAGCTACCGCGTCGTTTTGCAGCCCGAAAAAATGGTCATGCGCGAAGCCGAACGCGCCGTTAGCTACCTGGGGCTGTTCAACTACCCCGTAGACAGCGTCATCATCAACCGCATCCTACCTGAAAACCTGGGCGAAGGCGCCTTTTACCAGAAACGGCGCGAAATCCAGGCCAAATACCTGGAAATGATTGAAGCTAACTTCGCTCCCCTCCCCCTCTGGCGCGCCCCTTATTATGACCACGAAGTGGTGGGCACAGACGCCCTGGCTCGCTTAGCCGCCGACTGTTTTGGCGACAATGACCCCTGTCAGATTTTCTATCGCGGCAAGTTACAGGAAATTGAAGAACTGCCCGACGGTAGCTGCATTATGCGCCTCTCCATGCCCTTTGTCACCGGCAGCGACGTGAAGCTGCGCAAACGCGGCGACGAGATGTTTATCACCATCGGCAACTTCAAGCGCGAGATGATTTTGCCCACCGTCTTGGCCAAACGGCGGGCCGGCGGCGGCGCGCTGCAAAATGGCATCCTGGAAATCACCTTCCTGCCGCCAGAACCGGAGACAATGGTCAATGGTTAATGACCAATAGTCAACCAGGAACGCGGAGTAAATAACCTGCAGGGGATTAGAGATTGGGGATTGAACCAATCTCTAATCCCCAAACTCAGTGTTGGTAGAGGGAACAAGACGATGGAAGCCAAATCGGTGCTTAACTCCTCTCTGTTTATCGGTTTGTGACCACGCCTTAAAATTTTGCCAAATCCCGGCAGGCACGGCCGTTTGTGGTATACTCCTCTCCATGCGGGACAATACAACAATTGAGAGGTAATCGGTAAAGAACTGTGACCGATTACCGTCCACCGATTACCGAAAAAGGCCACGCCATGTCAAACGAACAACCCCAATTTGTCCACCTACATTGCCACAGCGAATACTCCCTGCTGGATGGTCTGAGCCGGGTAAACGATCTGGTGGGGCGGGCGGCGGAATTGGGGCAAACGGCCGTGGCCCTCACCGACCACGGCGCCATGTACGGCACCATCGAGTTTTACCGCGCCGCCAAAGCGGCCGGCGTCAAACCCATCATCGGCATCGAGACCTACCTGGCCCGCCGCAGCATGGCCGACAGAGACCCGCAACTGGACAAAACCCGCTTCCATATGCTGCTGCTGGCCCAAAACCAGACCGGTTATCGCAACTTACTCCACATCGCCAGCGCCGCCCAACTGGACGGCTACTACTACAAACCGCGCATAGACCGCCCCTTCATGGCCGCCCACAGCGAGGGACTCATCGCCACCACCGGCTGCATGGCCGGCGAAATCCCCCGCGCCATTGGCGACGGCAATATGAAACTGGCGCACCAACTCCTGGGTGAATACCTGGACATCTTCGGTAAAGAGCGCCTTTTCCTGGAACTGCAAGAACATTCCATTCCCGAACTCAGCGCCATCAACAAAAAGCTGATCGAAATGGCCCCCCATTTTGGCCTGGAACACAACTTCCTGGCCACCAACGATGTGCATTACGTCCGCGCCGCCGACGCCGCCCCCCACGAAGTGCTGCTGTGCATCCAGACCAGTTCCACCGTGCAAAACCCCAAAATGCGCTTCTCTGACCAGGGATACTACCTGAAATCCTACGACGAGATGATGCGCCTTTTCCAGGGCTACCCGGAGGCGGTGGTACGTAACAGCCTGCAAAACAGCCTGCTCATCGTGGAGCAGTGTGCCGTTGACCTGGACGACAAAAATTACCACCTGCCCCATTTTGACGTGCCCGCCGGCACGGATGCTCCCGCCTACCTGCGCACCCTCTGCGAAGAGGGACTTGCCTGGCGCTACGGCCGTGAACGCGCCCAACATGACGCCGACCTACGCGCCCGGCTGGATCACGAACTGCGCATCATCAACGGCATGGGGTTTGAAACCTACTTTCTCATCGTTTGGGATTTGTGTGAATGGGCCGCCCGCTCTGACCGCTGGTGGCAGCAGCATCAAGACCCTTTCCCCCACGACAGTTATCAGGAGTGGAAAGATAACGACATCTGGTGGAATGTACGCGGCTCTGGCGCCGGGTCTGTGGTCGCCTATACACTGGGCATCACCAGCCTGGACCCGCTGGCGAACGGCCTCATCTTTGAACGCTTCCTGAATCCGGGGCGCGTGTCTATGCCCGATATTGACCTGGATTACCCTGACGATGCCCGCCATTGGATGGTGGCTTATGCCAAACGGCGTTACGGCGCAGAAAAGGTAGCGCAGATCATCACTTTTGGAACATTGGGGGCGCGGGCGGCCATTCGGGATGTGGGGCGGGCGCTGGATATGCCTTTGCCAGAGGTGGACAGCATTGCCCGCCTGGTACCGGCTATTCCCGGCAAACCGGCGCACATCGCCGACGTGCTGAACAAGGACCACGAGTTTTATTCGGCAGAACTAGAGCAGCGGTACAAGGGGGAGAAGGCGGTGAAAGAACTGCTGGACACGGCGCGTAACCTGGAAGGGGTGGCCCGCCACGCTTCCAGCCATGCCGCCGGGGTGATTATTTCCGATCGGCCGTTGGAGGAATACGTTCCCCTCAACCGCCCCACCAGCGGCGAGGAAGGGTTGGGTGGCCTGGATCGGGTGACGCAGTGGCCGATGGAGATTGTGGAATCCATTGGCCTGCTGAAAGTGGACTTTTTGGGGCTGAGCACGCTGACGGTGATGCGCCGCGCCGCCCGCCTGATTGAAGAGCGGTATGGGGTGCGGTACACCATGGACAACATTCCCTATGATGTGGGGCATGTGGGGCCAGACCCGACGAAACAGCCGGAAAAGCTGTTTGAGATGCTGGCGCAGGGGCGCGTAGCCGGGATTTTCCAGGTGGAGGGGGCCGGGATGAAACGGCTGATGATGGATATGAAACCACATCGGTTTGACCATATCACCGCGGCTATTTCTCTTTACCGCCCTGGCCCGATGGAAAATATCCCCGAATATATTGCACGGATGCACGGCGAACGGGAAATACGATACCATCACCCGGCGCTGGAACCGATTTTAGGCGATACCTACGCCATCGTGGTCTATCAGGAGCAGATCATCCGTATTGCCGCGGAATTGGCAGGTTATGAGCCAGGTGAAGCGGATATGATCCGCAAGGCGGTGTCCAAGAAGAAAAAAGATTTGATGGAGAAACACCGTATTCAGTTCACGGAAGGGGCGATGGCCAGAGGGTTGAGCCGGGAAGTGTGCGCCGCAATTTGGGGGGATATTGAGTTTTTTGCCCGGTATGGTTTTAATAAATCACACGCGGCAGACTATGCCAAAGTGACCTGCCAGACGGCGTTTTTGAAGGCGCATTACCCGGTGGAGTACCTGACGGCCATGCTCTCGGTGGAGCGGGACAACACGGACAAGGTGCGGCGTTACTTTGCCGAGGCGAAGACGCTGGGTATTGATGTAGCCCCGCCGGACATTAACACGTCGGCGCTTGATTTTACGATTGAGGACATCGGCGAGCGGCATCTCATCCGTTTTGGGCTGGGGGCCATTAAAAATGCGGGTGAGGCGGCGCTGAACCAGATTTTGGCGGAACGGGAGGCCAATGGGCCGTTTCAGAGCGTGGCCGATTTGTGTGAGCGGGTAGATTTGAAGCGGGTGGGCAAACGGCCGTTGGAATACATGATTAAAGCGCGTGTTTTTGACTGTTGGGGGGAGCCGCCGCAGCTGATGGATGCGCTGGATCGCCTGGTGAGCTACAGCGGCACGGAACACGCTGCCGCCAGCGTGGGGCAGATGAGCCTGTTTGGTGGGGCCACAGGCGACCCGGCGTTAAAGGTGAGCGTAGACCTGCTGCATCCGCCGGAACAGGTAGCCAAAGTAGACCACAAAGTGCTGCTAGAGTGGGAAAAAGAGGCGCTGGGGGTGCATGTGTCGGAGCATCCATTGGAACGGCCGTTAGCCACCCTCACCACTCTGACCACTGCCGCCATCCCCGACATTGACGCCAACTGGCACACCAAAACGGTGAAGTTGGCGGGTATGATCAGCCATTTGCGCACGCTGACCACTAAGAAGGGCGAACCGATGGCCTTTGCCACGCTGGAAGACCTGGACGGCAAAATTGACCTGGTCTTTTTCCCGCGCACCTGGAAGGAATGCCGCGAACTGGTGGCGGTGGATCAGGTGCTGCTGGTGCTGGGTAAGGTGCAGGCCAAAGGGGATGAATTGAGTATTTTGGTGGACCGCGTGTCGGCCAACGCCGAAGTGGCGCTGGCGGCTGAAGAGGAGACCTCTTATCTGGGGCTGGCCAATGGTAGTGGATTTGGGAATGGGCATGGCTATGAGAACGGTAACGGCCGTCAGAACGGTAACGGCCGTCAGAACGGTAACGGCCGTCAGAACGGTAACGGCCGTCAGAACGATAACGGCCGTCAGAACGATAACGGCCGTCAGAACGGTGGCAGCAGTGAGAACGGGAGCGGTCGTGAGATTGGTGGCAGCCGTACTCCCACCGCCTACACACCACCACCCCCGCCCGAAGACGACTTTATCGCCGAACCGCCGCCCGATTTTGCCGCTGAACTGGTTTACGCCGCGCCCCCACCGCCGCCGAATTTTGAGGAAGATGAGGTGGGCGGTAATCGGTTATCGGTGATCGGTAATCGGACGTCGGACGTCGGACATCGGACATCGGACATCATCCCCCAGCGGGCATTGACTGTTGTTGTAGAGATACGGCCGTCGGGCAACTGGCAGAAGGCGTGCCGGGATGTGGTGCGGCTGGCGGATGAGTATGAAGGGCCGGACGGCCTGACCATTCACATTGTGGGGCAGGGATTGAAGATGGCGTTGGGCTACGGCCGTACCCGCAGTTGCCCCGAACTCTTCGACGCCCTCCGCCTCATTTCCGGCATTGCCAAAGTCTACAACGATTGAACGCGATTTATTTGCATTCAGCAAATTAACCGTTGCGTTATTATTTGCCATATGCTAACATCGTGCGATGTATGAAGTAACCTATTCCCGGCAGGCTGAACGTGCATTGCTCAGACTGCCCCGGCATTTGGCCAGTCGGATTCGGGAAAAATTAGACCAGATTGCAGTTGATCCCTATGCCCAACACAACAACGACACTAGACTTCAGGGACGGCCTGGTTATCGTTTACGCATTGGCGATTGGCGGGTTATTTACGAGATTCACGACGGAGAAATGTTCATTCTGGTTCTGAAAATAGGGCCACGCGGAGATGTTTACCATGAGTAAAATCCAACTCATTCTCAAAGAAGGCCAACCAGAGTATGCTGTTTTGCCTTATGACCTGTACGTGCAACTGGTTGAAGACGCCGAAATGTTGCAAGATATTCGGGATTATGATGACGTGGTGGCGCGCATTGCCAGCGGTGAAGAGGAATTGATTCCGGCGCGGGTGCCGTATGCCATTTTGGATGGGGAGAACCCGGTGAAGGTGTGGCGGGAATATCGGGGGCTGTCGCAGGCGGAACTGGCGCAGGCGGCGGGCATCAGTACGGCCTATTTGTCGCAGATTGAAACGGGGAAACGAGTAGGGAAAACGGCCGTGCTCCAAGCCATCGCCCGCGCCCTTAACCTGACGTTAGATGACATTGTGGTGTAACGCGATTTGGGAAATCGCGTTACCGTATCTCCCGTAGCATTGGTACCAGTTTGTATTTACGCTGGTGAGTGGTCAGCAGCCCGTCCAGGTAGGCGCGCCACTCGTCCAGCCGGTTGTGTTGGGCATAGATGTCACGTGCCTGGCGCAGATAGGACACGGCCGTGTCATAATCCTTCGCCTTGCCCCCATCCATAATTTGCTCCGCCAGTTGCCGGTATTTCTGAATCCCCCAATCAGGATACTTCTCCCGCGTGGCCGCAATCACCTTCGCCAGGTCACGGCCGTAATAAAAATAACCACCTGCGTCTATCTTTTTCATCGCTTCGGCCAACATCCCCTCATACAGGTAAATGTCAATGGCTTCTACCGTAAAACCACCCTTGACCAGCGTGGGCAGCAATTCCAGCTTTATCAGCGACCAGTCATCGCCAGCCAGCCGTTCCACCGCCTGGTAGTTGGCCAGCGTGCCGCCATGATGAAAAGCAACTTTGGCGGCTTCCAGCGCCAGCGACGGCCGTCCCGCCTGTTCGGCCTGGTCACGCAGCCAGACCGCCAAATCCCGTTTGCCGCCTCCTGTCGCCACCTGGAAACCAGACGGGTCAATGGTCACGGCCGAATGACCCGGTTCCACTACTCCCAACCCAAATTCCCCAATCTCCAACGCCGCCGCCATCTCCCCCTGCCCGGCCAACACCTGGGCCACTCCAAAAAATTCGTTAGGGCCGGTTAAAAGCTTTCGCGCTTCGGCCAGTGCCTTCCCTATCTGCTCCATCCTCGCCAGCATCGTCACGTACAAATAATGTTGCCCTTCCGCTTCCGCCAGATAGATGTATTCCTGAAAACGTTCCTGTCTTTGCAGGATGCGCAGCCGGGCGCCGGCTAACTGGTCGGCATAGTCCGGCGCTTCCTCTTCCCACACGCCCTTGTCGGTGACATGCCCTTGCAACACGGCCACCAGCGGCGGATATTCCCAACCCTGGTTCACGGCCGTGACCGCCAGTTCCATCTCGCCAAAATACCCTTCCCAGCTTTCAATTTGGGCCAGCCACTCTTCTCGCTCTTCAGGGGACAACTCCAGGCTTAACAAAACCTCGGCCAGCCACTCCGCCAGTTCATCCCTCATTTCCTCAATCAGGTAATCATTCTCGTCATACACCCATTCATCCAGATCATTCAACCCTTCGGCATAAGCGTCTATGATCGTCGTCAGCAGTGATGCCGCCGCTTCGGCCTGCCCATCATCCAACAGCGTTTCCAACTTGTCCAGGTGTGGCCGCAAAATTCCCTCCAGGTCAATGCCCGTCTCATCATCGTAATTGTCGTAATAATCGTACCGGCGGGAGTCGGAATGGCCTGCGACCCGAAAATCTTTGCCAATTTCGCGGCGCACGGCCGTGACATCTACAGTGACTGCCAGTTGTTCGGGCACGGCCGTTGTGGGCTGCTTTTGCAGCCATTCCACTTCCCGCTCAACCGCCGCCGTTACATCCGGCCGATCCGCGGCCACGTGCAGCAGCACTTGCCGCAGTTGCGCCTCCGTCAGCCCGGCCAGCAACGTTTCCAACGCGGGCTTCTCCGACACCACTTCGGCGTGATGTACCAGCGCCAACAAGACCGCCACAATATGTTTGCAATCCCCACCCCAATCGTAGGGGCAGGTGCAACTGGCATCCACCACGCCAGTCTCATCCAGCGTAATTTGCACCTGGTATGGTTCGTATTCGCTGCCCGCGACAACGGCCGTGACCACATCACCCCGCCGCACCACATCACTCACATACCCATTCCGGTAGTAGCTCTGCCCTTTGGCAAACGACTGCGCCGTTGCCCGCCCCTGAATATCATTTTCCGACACACCGCTCATTTTCCCTTCTCCTGAACTGCTAAAGGCCATAGTAAGTAGTCTCCGTCCCATTATCCTCCAATAATCAACAAGAAACAGCTTTTGTGTATCAGACAAAAAAACCTGCCGATTTCGTTTGGCATCATCTTCATCTCGGTTATAATCTCACTGCTAACAAATAATGAGACCGCCAACAATCCTTGCCGTTGGCGGCAAATCCCCAATACAAGGAGAGAAAATGAGTAGCAAACGATTTTTTACCTTATCCGTTCTGTTCCTGATGCTGGCGACACTGGTCATTGCCTGTACGCCGCAAACAGTGGAAGTCACCCGCGTCATCACCGAAACCGTGACCGAAGAAGTGGAAGTGCCCGTAGAAGTGGAAGTGCCCGTGGAAGTCACGCGTGTCATCACTGAAACGGTGGTGGAAACAGTCGTTGAGACCGTTGTCGAAGAAGTGATGGCGGAATTAGCACCGCTCGGTTCTGAAGAACGGCCGATCAAAGTCCTCTTCGTCCCCTCGGTAGAAGCAGCCTTGATTGTCACTGGCGGTGAAGTCATGGCCGATGCGCTGAAGGAGGCCACTGGCCTGAACTATGAAGTCATTGTTCCCACCAGCTATGCCGCTACCATTGAAGAAATGTGCGCCTCCCCAGACGATACCATTGGCTTCATTCCCGCTCAGGGATATGTCCTGGCCAATCAACGCTGTGGCGTAACTGTAGGCGGCGCAGCCGTGCGCCAGGGTCTCCCCTGGTACACAGCCATGTTCGTTGTCCGCGCCGACAGTGATATTGAAACACTAGAAGACCTGGAAGGCCGTACCTGGGCCATCCCCAGCTTTACCTCCACCTCCGGTTACCTCTACCCCCTTGCCATGCTAACTGAGTTGGGTGTTGAACCGGGTGAAATCACCGAAGTCCCCGGCCATCCCGCGGCCATGCTGGCCGTCTATAGTGAAGACGTAGATTTTGGCACCGCCTTCTTCAGCCCGCCGCTGATGGCCGGCCGTACCTGGACCTATGGTGTAGACGACCCCGAAATCTGGCGTGACGCTGGCGAACTCACCTTCAACGACAGCGGCCATTCCCTGATAGCCGGCGGTCCGGCCGAAGGTGGTTTCCGTATTCTGGATGCCCGCGCTTCCGCGGCCAGCACTGCCCCAGACATCTTCGACCAAACGCGCATTCTGGCGCTGACGCCACAAATTCCCAATGATACGGTATCCTTTGGCCCCCAATTCCCCTTGTCCCTGGCCCAAGACATTGTGGATGCGCTGGTAGCCTTTACCGCCAGCGAAGCCTGTGCCCAATCCATCTGTGCCCAAGACTTTTATTCCTGGACGGGTATTGATCCTGTCCGCGACAGCTTCTATGACCCGGTACGTGCCGCTATGGATGCACTCGGTATCACCGAGGATGATGTCCTCGGCCCCGGTTAAATAATGCGATAATTAAAAAGAAGCCGGGAGATGAAACAGTCTCCCGGCTTCTTGACTTATGCGGAGTTCTCGTGCTACGAGTCATCAATCTCACCAAAGTCTACGACGACGGCACTGTCGCTCTGAATGATGTCAGCTTTGAAGTGCCGCCGGGACAATTTCTGGCCATTATCGGCCTGAGTGGGTCGGGTAAGAGTACGCTGCTGCGCTGCATTAACCGGCTCATTGAACCAACGTCGGGGGAAATCTGGTGGAACGATGTGCAGCTATCGCACATTACGGGTGAAGAACTGCGCCGCGCCCGCCGCCGCATTGGCATGATCTTTCAGCATTTTAACCTGGTAGATCGCTCCTCGGTGTTGACCAATGTGTTAAGCGGGCGGCTTGGTTATGTAAACTCGCTGGCCAGCATTTTGGGCCGCTTCCCCAAATCAGACCTGCAACGGGCTTATGCCAATCTGGAACGGGTTGGGATCCCGGACAAGGCCAACAACCGGGCCGATGAGTTGAGCGGGGGGCAGCGGCAGCGGGTGGGCATTGCCCGCGCCCTGATGCAAGAGCCAGAGATGATGCTGGCCGACGAGCCGGTCGCCAGCCTGGACCCTTCCCTGGCGCACAGCATCATGCGTTATCTCCAGCAAATCAACCAGGAAGACAACATTACGGTGCTGTGCAGTCTGCACTTTCTGGACCTGGTGCAGCAATATGGCACACGCGCCATTGCCCTTAATCGTGGTCGCCTGGTTTTTGATGGCCTGCCCAGCGAAATTGATGATGATCGATTCAAGGAAATTTACGGCCAGGAAGCCGAGCGCATTGGCTGATGAAAAGTGAAAATCGCTCGCCGCGCTGGCGGCTACTGCGAAATATCCTTCTGGTTGCGATCCTGTTCCTGGTGTATGCCTATGCCGTACAGGTTGTTAAAATAGACCTGCGCGTGCCTCAGGAACCCACCCGGCAGCAGAATCTGGTCAATCTGTTGCGGCAGATGGCCCGCCCGGATATTTTTGCCTATACCTATGAAACGCAACAGCGTAGCCTTTCTTTTCAGTCCCCCTGCCCGGAACAAGTGCGAGGTTCACAGATTACCTATAACGGCCGTACCATCACCCTATCCCCTAACTGCGCCAATACAACCCAAGATGCGCTGACTTTTAGCGGCGAAGGGTTTCCCCCCTTTGCGCGCGGTGTATTGCGTTGGCATCCCCCTGGTGAGGGAGCGCCGCCGCGCCCATTAGCAAACTTCCGGGCAGACGCACAGGGCGCCTTTGCGGTTCGTTTTACCATGCCCGATGTGCGGGAATCGGATGAGCCGCAGCGCATTGAGATCGAAGAGATATTAAGCAGCCAGATCGCCGGCCTGAGTGAGGCAGCTTTGTCCACCTGGGAACGTATTCTGGAAACCGTTTTGATAGCCCTGATGGCTTCCACACTGGCGACCATTGTGGCGGTGCCCGTTTCTTTTCTGGCTGCGCGCAACCTCATGGCAGGGGCCAAAGCGCCATTAGCCGCCGTCATGGCTGCGATCACGGCCGTGCCCATCGGCATCTTCCTGGCCCGGCTGGTGGCCCAACCACTGATCCGCCTGACGCTTGCCATTACCGATTGGTCTACTATGATGGCCCTGGGAACCATGCTTTTAGCAGCGGTACTGGCGTGGCCGGTTTTGCGCCTGGGGCCAACTGTACACACAGATAACAACAAATCTCTGAGCAGCCGCATTTTTGCCGGAGCGCGCATTGTGTTAGCGATTCTGCTGCTGTTGTTGAGTTTGATGCTGCTGACACAGATGGGGCTGTTGCTTGGTCAGCGGTTAGCGCCGCGGGCCGGCAGCCTGAGCTTTTTGGCTAACTTTTTGGTGGTGACATCGGATCTGCTCAGGGTGCTGTTTCCCACATTTATGGCGTTGGTGGCGATATTTGTGGGCATTTCCTGGGGCAACCGGTATGGTGAAGCAGTGATGTCACGGCTGCCAGAGACCCCGGCGCGTTTGCTGACAGGTGTACTCACCGGGTTGGGCACGGCCGTGTTCATCTACGGTATCGGCTCTATGCTCAACTGGTTCTACGCCTTTGAAAACCCGCAAAATTGGACCACTATACCGGCGCTGGTAGGTGGTGTCATTTTGGGGATAGCCGCCCTGACAGTTCCACCGCGACGGCCGTTGCCCATCGGCATGTTCATTTACACAGTAACACGCGGCACGTTAAACCTGCTGCGGGCCATCGAACCCATTATCCTGGGTATTATTTTTATTGCCTGGGTTGGTTTAGGGCCGTTTGCCGGGGTGCTGGCACTAACTCTCAACTCGATTGCCGACCTGGGCAAACTGTTCTCCGAACAGGTGGAAAACATCAATCAAGGCCCACTGGAAGCAATTACTGCCACCGGCGCCAATCGGCTGCAAACCATTGTTTTTGCCGTCGTGCCGCAAATCGTCCCCCCCTTCATCGCTTTCGCATTTTATCGGTGGGACATCAATGTGCGGCTGTCAACGATCATTGGCATTGTGGGCGGCGGTGGCATTGGTGTGATTCTGCTGCGCTATGCCAATTTGCTGCAATATCGGCAGGTAGCCGTTACCATTATCGCCATTGCTATTATGGTCAGCCTGTTGGATTTCATCAGTGCGCGGCTGCGTAAACGGCTGATATAAGAATATGACTGCATTAAGCGAAAAACCGAACTCATTGTCACCTGCCAAAAGGGCTTTGCGCACCTTTCTGCTGGTTGTGTTCATCTTTGTTGTCTATGCTTTTGCGGTAGAGATCACGCAGGTCAACCTGGAAACCCCCACACAACCCCGACGCCAGGAACAACTATTTAACGTTTTGCGGGCGCTGGCGCGCCCTGATTTTTTCCTGACCGACGCGGCAACAGGCCAGATTACAGGGTTAAGTGAAACCACCAAAGTGACGCTGGAGCGTATGGCGGAAACCATTCTCATGGCCTTGATGGCCTCGACAGTAGGCACCATCCTGGCGGTGCCGGTCTCGTTCCTGGCTGCCCGCAACTTGATGGAACCGGTGACAATGCCGTTGGCGGCCATTATGGCGGCGATTATTGCGTTTCCGGTGGGGGGGTGGGTTGCCGGCCAGGTAGCACGGGTATTATTTGGCTATGCGGCGGTTGTTAGCGCGGAACCGTGGTCGGCATTGATCGCGTTGATCGTGGTTGTTTTCCTGCTGTGGCTGCTGCTGCGGGTGCGGATTGGCGGGCCAATGTCGGCGGCCACACGGCCGTCGCGCCGCGAAACCGTTTTGCTTAATTTGCGTTTAAGCGCGGCTGTTTTGCTGGCATTTTTTGCCCTGGGGCTTATTGCCGAATTGGGTTTGGTAGCCGGGCAATGGCTGGAAGCAGCCTTAGGCACTGGGTGGGGGTTTATTGGCAATTTTGTTTTTGTAGTAGCCTTTTTTATTCGCATGGCCACACCGGCAGTGATGTGGCTGTTGGGGGGGCTGGTGGCCATGTCTTGGGGCAGCCATTATGGGCAAGAGGCTGTGCTTTCCTGGTCACGCTCAGCGGCGCGCTTGGTCACGGCCGTGTTAACAGCCTTAGGGGCGGCCCTCTTCGTTTTCACCATCGGCTCGGCGCTGGCCTGGCTTTACACCCCAGACAGACCAGAATTATGGACAACCATACCGACCATCATCGCCGCCGGAGTTGGGGCTGTGGCGGGGGCGTGGTTTGATCCCAAACGGCCGTTTCCCATCGGTTTTATCATCTACAGCGTGTGCCGGACCCTCTTAAACATTCTGCGCTCTATTGAATCTCTCATTTTGGCTATCGTCTTTGTCATTTGGGTAGGCATTGGCCCCTTCGCCGGTTTCATGGCCCTCACTTTCCACTCCATTGCCGCCCTGGGCAAACTATTCTCCGAACAGGTGGAGAGTATCTCCGATGGGCCGGTGGAAGCGATCACCGCCACCGGCGCGAACCGCATTCAAGTGATCGCCTATGCGGTCATTCCCCAGATTATCCCCCCCTATATCGCCTTCTCCTTCTACCGCTGGGACATCAATGTGCGTATGTCCACCGTCATCGGCTTCGTCGGCGGCGGCGGCATTGGTTTTGTGCTTTCGCAAAACATACAGCAACTGCGCTACCAACAGGCCAGCGTGATGATGCTGGCTATTGCCCTGGTGGTCAGTTTGCTGGATTACGCCAGTTCGGAGATACGGAGTCGGGTGATATGATGGGGGCAAACAATCACATACCACTTGACATGGGGCAATCGCATACTTTATTCCTTTATTCCCGGCGATTAAAATCTCGGCTACAAAAGGCAAAGCCCACCTTCGTGGGCTGGGGGTTAGTCGGCCTTCGCCGACTATGCCTTTTGTTGGTGCAGATTTATCTGCCGCTTTACGGAACATGTAATTGTCCTGCTACCTGCCACTTGCAACTAGCCACCCGTTTACTTTGTCAGGTATAATGCCCCCCTAAACTGGTGTTTACACGCCAACTATCCTATTTAACTTTGCACCCAGATGTAGTACCCTGGCATGGATATTGTGACGCTTTGTACGTGATGTTGGAGGTTATGCCCGCAGATGGCAGCCCTGAAAGAAACCGCTGTACCGGACAAAAAAAGTGCTGACAGCACACCTGCTCCTCTTGAAACAGCCCATCAGCATACAAAACAGGGAGTGAACGGCCGTAAACCTGGCTTCGTTTCCCGTTTCCGGCGCGAAAAAGAGGAGTGGTTGGACGTCACCGGTTATCTGGTGGAGGGGCTGACCACTGACAAACCGGTTATTATCCATACGGACGGCACGGTAGTGGGGCATATCGTCGCTCCCAAAATCATCGTCAGAGGCACCATCACCGGTTCTGCCTATTGTCACAGCATTGAGGTAGCTGCCAGCGGACATATTCTAGGTGATGTGTACGCCGTTTCACTGACGATTCACCCCGGTGGCAAAGTACAGGGCTGGCTGAGCAGTATAGACGAAACTGACCTGGCCCGCTACCGCGCTACGGGTGCCCTGATTGACGAAACCCGCCTGACGGCCGAGACGGATAAACTGGCCGAAAAACTGGATACCAGTTTCCTGACGCACAACCCCTCCGATATGGAGGCGCTCCATCTGCTGCAACTGGAACTGGCAACCGCTCTCGCTTCCCGATATGAGATGGAGCAGGATTTTGAGAAGCGGCTGACGGAGATGGCCGGGGAGGCGTATGGCAAAATCAATGCGCTCACAGAACAACTCACGGCCGTGCGCGGCGAACTCACCAGCCAAAAACGGGGGCTGGACGAAACCCAGGAAACCATCCGCCAGCAAAAAACGCAGATTGATCGCCAGAGCAATGAACTGACCATTGCCCGCGAATTGATGACCGACCAGAACCAGGAATTAAGTGAACTACGCGACTTGTACAATGAGTTGCGCCAGAAACATGCCGTCTTGACCGCCGAAAAAGCGGAAGTAGACGCCGCTCTGGAAGCAATTAACAAGGAAAACGAATCTTATGCGCAGCGGCTGGATAGTCTGGAAACCGTTCACCGCCATAACCTGCAATATCAGGCCGACCAGGAAGATTCGCTCATGCGCTGGCAAGAACTGGCCGAGGTGAAGGAAAAACGGGCGGCGGAGCTGGAAACCCAACTACAAAAAATGCAGTTCCAGCTAGAAGAAAGCGCCACCACCATCAATTTGCTGCGTGAACAGCGGCATGATCTGGACGAGGAATTGGAAAAGGCGCTGGCGGAATTGCGGGGATTGCAGGAGAGCAAGACACGGCCGTTGGTAGACGCCGCCGTCCTGGCCGAACTGACCAACCGCATTACCCAACTGGAAACGGAACTGGCCGACGCCGAGCAGGAATACCTGGAACAGCTGATCTGGTACAAGGCCAGCCTGGAAAGTACACGCTCGGAACTGGAAGCCGCACGGGACTCAGCCACGACGCAGAACACGCAGATCGAACGGCTGCAAACGGAAATGGAAGAATTGCAGACCACCCTGGCGCAGCAGCAGGCCGAAATCACCACCTGGCAGGAAAAACTAAGGCAGCAGGAGGAAACGGCCGTCGAGCAGCAGGCCACTATTACCCGGCTCAAGGCTGCGACGATGCAGATGCAGTCCGAAGAGAGCGTGAAGTGGCAAACGGCCGTGGCCGAAAAAGAGACCACCTGGCGGCAGCAAACCGACGAGCTGCAACACACCATCGCCCTGCTCAAAGCCGACAAGAAAAACATGCAGGCCACCCTGCGCGAAAGCCAGATGCAACTGCAAGCTACCGAAGCCGAAGTCAACCGCTACCTGCAAGAAACCCGCGCCCAGGGCGAACGATTGGCCGAAATCCATGCCCGGTTGGTGGAACGTGAGGTACAATTAAAACAGCTTGGTGGGCAGTACAAGCAGGCGCGGGAGATGATCGAAAAACAAAACCAGGCCATCAAACAAATGAAAGAAATGGCCTCCGAAAAAATCCGCGCCCTACAAACTGAAAATGCACGTTTGAAGAAATCGGTAATTGAGTAATGTAAGCGTTCAGTACCTCAAGAGACCTGACAGGTTTTTGGCCGGTAAAGTTTTGATTTGAACTGGTAAAAACCTGTCAGGTCTGAACGATTACAATTAGCCATAGAAGGTGGTAAAGAAACTATCTTTGATGAAATGGCTCTAATGAATGACATTAACGCTGTAACTGGGGGGATTACCTTCAAAACGAGCAGATGAAAAGGAAAAAAGTGCTTAAGAACGCCTGGGTGAATTACAGAAGCTCAAAAAACAGGGGCTAATAAGTGAAGATGAGTACAATTCAAAAAGGTTTACAATCCTCAATGAAATGTAAATAAGGATGGTCGTCTATGTCTTCGACAGCGATTGTTACGATAACAAAAATGATGGAAACATTGCCTGAATCGGCACAAGAGCAAGCAGTGGAGCATTTACGGGATTTTATTGCCGAAATGCAAGATGAAATGGATTGGGATGCTCAATTCAAAAAAACACAAAAGCAATTAATTGCGGCCGCACGCCGGGCTAGAGAAGAAGTAGTAGCTGGCAAAGCCAGAGTAATGGATTATGATCAATTATGAAATCGGCAACCCTCCCCTCTTTTTGGGAGGCATATCACTCACTTGATAAATCCGTCCAGCGTAGAGCCAGAAAAGCCTACTACCTATGGGCGCAAAATCCATTTCATCCATCTTTGCACTTCAAATGTATCAATAGTGAGGAAAATATCTGGGCAGTCAGGGTCACGTTAGGGTATCGGGCTGTTGGTATCCTGGATGGTGATATTGTGACATGGTTTTGGATTGGTAATCATGACGACTATGAAAGATTCTTCTCGTGAAATTTGGAAAGCAATAACAGGAGTTTATTGTGGCAGATATTGAAATTGCGGTAATTGGTGGCAGCGGGTTGTATGGCATGGTTGGGCTGGCCAATGTGGAAGAAAAGCGGGTCAGCACCCCGTTTGGTGATCCGTCGGATGCGATTGTGACCGGGGTTTTGCACGGCCGTCGCGTCGCTTTCCTGCCCCGTCACGGCCGTGGGCACACCCTCAGCCCCAGCGAAGTGCCCTACCGGGCCAACATCTTCGCCCTCAAGACAATGGGCGTCAAATATATCATTGCCGTCAGCGCCTGTGGCTCCTTGCGCGAGGAGTTTGCCCCCGGCCACATCGTCATCCCCGACCAGTTGTATGACAATACTAAAGGCATCCGCGCCCACACCTTTTTTGGCAACGGACTGGTGGCGCATATCCCCGTGGCCCATCCGTTTTCGCCAGAGTTGAGCACGGCGCTGGCTACGGCCGTGCGTGCCGCACACGGTATCGTCCACGAAGGGGGCCAATACATCACCATCGAAGGCCCCCGCTTCAGCACCAAAGCCGAATCGCTGACCTACCGGCAGTGGGGCATGGATGTCATCGGCATGACCACCTCCCCCGAAGCCTTCCTGGCCGCCGAAGCAGAAATCGCCTACGCCTGCATGGCTCACGTCACCGACTATGACGTGTGGCACGAAACGGAAGCGCCGGTCACGGCCGCACACGTCTTCCGCGTTGTACACCAGAACACCCAACTGGCCCAGGCCGCCATCGCCCATCTGGTGCATACGGCCGATGTATGGGCCGGCGACTTTGCCACCCACCACACCCTGGCGACGGCCATCTCCACCGACCCCGCCCGCATCCCGGCCGCGGTCAAAACCCGGTTAGCGCCGCTGGTGAGCAAATATCTCTCGTGACGGCCGTCACTCCTCAGGTCATCATTGTTTGTAACGATTGCGCCACAAAGGTACAATGCTGTCAGGTAAACGCAGAAATGCTACCATCTGACGAGTACGTATGAGAGAAAGCAGCAAATACTACCCCCTGTACCAATTCTTCCGAAATAGTGGCGAGGATGTCATTTTGTTGACGGTGGCCGACGTGCAAAGCATCTTGGGCGGCGGCCTGCCCCTCAGCGCCCGCACGCAGCGCGCCTGGTGGAGCAACCGGCGCACCGCCAACGCCCAATCATCCGCCTGGCTGGAGGCGGGGTATCTGGTGGATAAACTTGACCTGGAAAACGGCCGCGTCACCTTCCGCAAAGAGGGCGTCATCCCCCCCCAGGAAATCCGCCGCGAAGGTGACATTGTCATGTGGAACAGCGCTATGATCAAGGCGCTGCGGGAACACATGCACATGAACCAGGCCCAGTTTGCCCAAGAATTGGGTGTGCGCCAACCCACCATCAGCGAATGGGAGACCGGCGCCTACGAACCTAAACGCTCCTCTTCCAAACTGCTGACGTTGATTGCCGAACGGGCGGGATTCAAATACGAAGTTTAACGGGAAGTGCTGACGCAACCGTTCAGACCAGCAATCGAACTTACCGCTCCCCCAACTCCTCCGCAAACCTGCGAAAAAACTCAATCGCCGTCGGATTGCGCATCGCGCCGGGGTTGGCGGCTGTGCTTATGTCCATGCCCAACAGGATTTTGCGGATGGGCACTTCCATCTTTTTGCCGCTGAGGGTATAGGGCACTTCCTCCACCTGGATAATGTCATCCGGCACGTGGCGCGGTGAGACATCCTGGCGCAGCTTGTGGCGGATGCGCTGCCGCAGGTCATCATCCAACACATACCCCTCCCGCAAAACCACAAACAAGGGCATATACGATTCCCGCCCCAACAGTTCCAGGTCAATGATCAGGCAATCTTGAATCTCCGGCAGGCTTTCCACTGCCTGGTAAATCTCGCTGGTGCCCATGCGCACCCCCTGGCGATTAATGGTGGAATCGGAACGGCCGTAAATGACACACCCCCCGCGCTCATTAAACTTGATCCAATCCCCATGCCGCCACACCCCCGGATACACATCAAAATAGCTGGCTTTGTAGCGGGCCATCTCCGGGTCATTCCAAAAATAGAGCGGCATGGAAGGCATGGGCGCGGTAATGACCAGTTCACCTACCTCATTGATTACCGGTTCGCCCGCCTCGTTAAACGCCTGCACCTTCGCCCCCAACGACGCCCCCTGAATCTCCCCGGCATAAATGGGCAAGATGCGTGCCCCGCCCACAAACGCCGTACACAAATCGGTGCCGCCGCTCAATGATTCCAGCGCCAGATGTGCGTTCACGTTCTCATAAATCCACTGGAAACCGGCCACCGTCAGCGGTGAGCCGGTGGAACCAACGCCGCGAATCCGGCTCAGGTCAAACTGCCGGTTGGGGTGAATTTCGGCCTTGATGCAGGCGCTAATGAAGGCGGCCGACGTGCCAAAGTAGGTCATGCCACTTTCTGCGGCCAACTGCCAGAGGGCGTTCATGTCCGGGTAGCCGGGGCTGCCGTTATACAGCACCACCGCGCTGCCGGTGAGCAGGCTGCCAACGACGTAGTTCCACATCATCCAGCCGGTGCTGGTGAACCAGAAGAAGCGGTCGCCCGGTTTCAGGTCATTGTGGAAGGTGGTGGCCTTGAGATGTTCTAGCAGGATGCCACCATGCCCCTGCACAATGGGTTTGGGCAGGCCGGTGGTGCCGGAGGAGTAGAGAATCCAGAGTGGGTGGTCAAAGGGGAGTTGAGCAAAAGGGATGGGGCCAACGAAGCGTTGGGTACGGCCGTTACCGACTGCATCCCTCCACATCATCGTATTTGCCCAGGTGGTTGGCTCTGCCAAATGCGAAACCAATATCGTATGTTCCAGCGTAGGCAGAGCCGCCTGCAATTCGGCCACAACGTCACGGCGGTCAAAGGTTTTGCCACCGTAATCATAGCCATCCACCGCCAGCAGCAGCTTTGGCTCAATCTGGCTGAAGCGGTCGAGTACACTGCGGCTGCCAAAGTCTGGCGAACAGCTAGACCAGACCGCACCCAGGCTGGCCGCCGCCAGAAAAGCGATGATGGTCTCCGGGATATTGGGCAGGTAAGCCACCACCCGGTCGCCTGGCCGAATGCCCAACTGCTGCATGGTGTAGGCCAGGGCGGCTGTTTGGGCATAAATTTGTTGGCGTGTCAGGGAAATCAGGCGGCGATCTTCGGCTTTGTAATAGATGGCCGGTTGATCGGCAGCCATTTTGTGGAAGATATTTTCGGCGTAATTGAGGCGAGCGCCGGGGAACCAATCCGTTCCGGGCATGGAGAGGGAGGGGAGAGGGGCCACGGCCGTAGCCGATGCCTGCACCTCAAAATAATCCCATACACTTTGCCAGAATTCGCCTACGGCCGTCACTGACCATTCCCATAACGCTCGATAATCGGCAAAAAACAGCCCCCGCTCCTGCTCCAACCAGCGCATATAACGGGTCAAATTCGCCGCCTCATGCACCGCCTCAGTGGGCGTCCAGAGAAGGCTCCCTTCCGTGATTGAATCCATAAATGGGTACGTTGTCGGTAATCGGTTCTCACACCGATCACCGATTACCGATCACCAGATCAGTTCACCAACGCCGGCATCGGCGTTGCTATTGGTCTCACATCGCCCAACGTAGCCGACATATTGCTATCTACAAAGTAACATTCACATGCTTCGTCAATCAGTTCCGGCGTAATCTGCACCGGCATCCCTTCATAGTCACAGATGGCGATGATGACCTTCACAATGTCGCGGGGATGCACCGCCTGCATCACCCGCCCCGTGCTGCGATAATGTTTTTGCAGCAAGTGGACAAAACTTTTCTTGTCAAACGGCACATTGTACTGTTTGCAGACGGTCATAAATATCTGGTAGAACAGCTTTTCATCGGGGCCACCCACCTCTACTTTCATTTGAATACGCCGCAGAAACGCGCCGTCTACCAGTTGGTCCGGGTCCAGATTGGTGGAGAACACGATCAACTGCTTAAAGGGCACTTCCAATGACTGCCCCGATTGCAGCCGCAAAAAGTCAATTTCACTCTCCAGGGGCACAATCCAGCGGTTGAGCAGTTCTTGAGGGCTGATTTGCTGGCGGCCAAAGTCATCAATCAAAAACATGCCGCCGTTGGCTTTTAGCTGCAAGGGGGCCTCATACACTTTGGAGACCGGTTCGAAGCGCAAATCCAGCGCATCCATCGTCAGTTCACCGCCGACCATCACCGCCGGGCGCTGGAAGAGACGCCAACGGCCGTCAATGCGCACCTTGTCCGAGTCACTGCTACTAAACAGGCTGCTGGTGTGAAAGGGAATGTCACCCTCTTTGATGGGGATATGCACGTGTGGGTCATATACGCGGATGATTTGCCCCCCTACGGTGATGGCATCCGGCAAATAAATGGCCGACACCTGACCCAACAGTTTGGCGATGGCTTCGGCTACAGTGGTCTTGCCGTTACCCGGCGGCCCATACAGGAAGAGGGAGCTACCGGCATTCACCGCCGGGCCAATGCGCCGGTGAAAATTATCCGGCAAGATCAGATGGTTGAGCGCATTCTTCACCTGGTCAGGCTTCACACGCTTGGTACTTTGCGTTTGCAGTAAGATGGCTTCATTGTAAGCCTCCACGGAAATGGGGACGCGGCCAATATACTGGCTGCGTTCAAAGGCATCACGGGCGCGTTTGGTACCTTTATCCGTCAGGCCATAGGTAAAGCTGAGGCTGCCCAGCGAACCGGCTTTGGTTACTTCCACCTGGTGTTCTTGTTTCATGCGACTGAGCAGGTCATCAATAATGCGGGCATGAACGCCCATGATCTGGCTAAAGCGGGCAATGTTCACATCCCCTTCGTTGAACAACATGCGAAAAATCATGTCCTCCAAAATAGCCTGGGGTACACCCATTTCCTCCAACTTCATGGGGGGCGCTAACAGTTTCATCAATCGGCCTGTACTCATGGTTGTGGCTTCCTTAAAAATAATGTCTGTTGTTGAACGGATGAAATGAGGCAATGGGGAATTGAGAGATTGATTGTCGCCATTCTCTTATCTCTTAACTACCTTGTCTCAATGGTGTTTGACGCTCACTACTCGCACCTTGCTAAGTATAGCCCTGGCTGTATCGGGAACGTATAGGAATAAGGGGTGAAAAAACTACCGGGCATTATGTGGGAATCAATTGTAGTCGCCGATTATTCTAGCAGATTTGCTCTGCGTGCGAAAACTCAATTGTTTGTTGTTCAGACCAGACGACCTTTTGGCCCATCCATTTGAAACTTTCCGTGGCAAAGAGCTATCGGGTGTCCAAAAGCATGATTTGGGTCACGGCCGTTTGCAAATCAGCATAAACCGGTAGGGGCGCCAGCGCTGCGGCTTCCGGTTTGGCGGCCTGGGCCTGGCCGCGCCCGGTGAGCACCAGGGCAGACAGGTGTACCCCGGCGGCGCGCCCAGCCTGTACGTCTGTCAGGGCATCGCCAATCATAATGGATTGGCTCAAATTCAGATGATGGTCATGGGCTGCCTGGAGCAACATGCCGGGTAGGGGTTTGCGGCAGCCGGTTTCCTGGTCAGGGGCGTCGGGGCAAATATAGCTGGCATCCACACGGCCGTCGTGCTGCCGCACCACTGCCATAATCCGTTCATTCAGGGCCACGGCCGTTTCCATCGTCATCAACCCCCGCCCCACCGCCGACTGGTTGGTGACCACAATGACCTTGTAGGGTGTATGTTTGATCTGCGCCAGCGCCGCCAACGCCTGCGGGAAAAAATGAACATCCTCCCACCGCCGCACATAATCGGCCCGGTTTTCAATAATTACACCATCACGGTCGAGGAAGAGGGCGGGGGAGAGAGGGGGCATGTGTCAGGTGTCAGGTGTCAAGTTGGTGATACTTGACACCTGACACTTATCCAATTCTGTGGATGCACTCTGGCGCGTCATTGCGGGGATTATTCACGGCCGTACTCACCGGATACGCTTTCATGTTGGCGGCGGGGTACGGCCGTAGCAGGTGCAGCGCCTCATCTGGGTGCGCACCCGGTTCCAGCCACATGGCGTAATCTTCCGGTTCCAGGATGACCGGCATCCGGTCATGAATGGGGGCCATCAATTCATTCGGCGTGGTGGTAAGGATGGTACAGGTTTGCAGCCGTGTGCCCTCTGGCTCTTGCCATACTTCCCACAGTCCCGCCAGCGCCAGCGGACGGCCGTCGGCTCCGTGAATATACATGGGCTGTTTACCGCCATTCAGCTTCTGCCATTCATAAAAACCGTCGGCCGGAATCAGGCAGCGGCGGCGTTTGAAGGCGTTGCGGAACGATGGTTTTTCCGTCACCGTTTCCGACCGGGCATTGATCAGCCGGGAGCCAATGGTCACATCTTTTGACCAGGACGGCACCAGACCCCACTGAAAAAAGGTCAGGCGGCGCTGCCCGGCGTCATCCAGATAGGCCGCCAGCACCGGTTGGGTGGGGGCGATGTTGTAGCGGGGCACAGCCGGGGGAATGTCGGCAATAGTCGCCGGATCAACCCCTAAGGCATCGGCTACTTCTTCGGTTGAGGAAATGAGCGCAAATCGGCCACACATAGCGTTCCTTTGTCAATGGTCATTGGTTATGGCGTGATTTTACCACACATGGCAGGCGGAAACATGGGCGCGTTAAAGTTGCCGTAATTGTGTTAAAATCCGGCAACTTTTGGCAAGAGAGCTGACAGGTTTTGGGAAACCTGTCAGCTCTGGACGGAAAGAGGTAAAAATCAATGCAGATTCAAAAGCATACATTTTTGGTAACGGGGGGCAGTTCCGGCCTGGGGGCGGCCTGTGTACGGCGGCTGGCGCAGGCCGGTGGGAACGTGATTATTGCCGATTTGAATGAGGCGGCGGGGGCGGAACTGGCGGCCGAATTGGGCGAGAGTGTCCGTTTTGTGCGGGTGGATGTGACCAGTGCGGCGGATGTGGACACGGCCGTGACCACGGCCGTCACCACTTTTGGCGCATTGCACGGCGTCATCAACTGCGCCGGTATTGCCATTGCTGCCAAACTGCTTGACCGCGAAGGCAATCCGCACGATTTTGACGCTTTCAGTAAAGTCATCCAGATCAACCTGGTGGGCACATTTAACGTCGTCCGGTTGGCGGCGGCGGTGATGAGCAAAGGGGAACCAAACGCCGCCGGTGAGCGGGGCGTCATCATCAACACCGCTTCCGTGGCCGCCTTTGATGGGCAAATTGGGCAGGTAGCTTACGCCGCCAGCAAAGGCGGCGTGGTGGCGCTGACGCTGCCGCTGGCCCGCGAACTGGCCCGTTCCGGCATCCGGGTGATGACCATTGCCCCCGGCATTTTTGAAACGCCGATGATGGCCGGGCTGCCGGAAAAAGCGCGCCAATCATTAGCCGAACAGGTGCCTTTCCCTTCTCGCCTGGGCCGCCCCGATGAATACGCCGCCCTGGCCCAACACATCATTGAAAACGAAATGCTCAACGGCGAAGTCATCCGGCTCGATGGCGCGATCCGCATGGCGCCGAAATGACGTGATCCGTAAAACGTAATCCGTAAACCGAAGTCTAAAATCGGATTATGGGTTGCGGATTACGGATTACGAACAACGAGGAAACAACATGACCACATACAACTTGGAAAAACATCGTCTGGCGGCCAACACCATTCGTGGGCTGACAATGGACGCCGTACAAAAGGCCAATATCGGCCATCCGGGGATGCCCATGGGCATGGCCGATGTGGCCGTCGTCCTGTGGACGCAGTTTTTGAAACACAATCCACAAGACCCGCAATGGTTTGACCGCGACCGTTTTGTGTTGTCGGCCGGGCATGGCTCGATGCTGCTGTACAGCCTGCTGCACCTGAGCGGCTATGACCTGCCTATGTCTGAACTGATGCAGTTCCGGCAGTGGGGCAGCGCCACGCCGGGCCACCCGGAGTATGGGCACACGCCGGGCGTGGAAACGACCACCGGCCCGTTGGGGCAGGGCATTACCAATGCCGTAGGCATGGCGCTGGCGGAAAAGTGGCTGGCGGTGCGATTTAACCGGCCTGGTTTTGACCTGGTGGATCATTACACCTACGTGATCGCCAGCGATGGCGACCTGATGGAAGGGGTGTCTGGCGAGGCGTCTTCGCTGGCGGGGCATTTGGGACTGAGCAAGTTGATTGTGCTGTATGACGATAATGGGATCACGATTGACGGCCGTACCGATCTCACATTCTCTGAAGATGTGCTGGCGCGTTATACGGCGTATGGCTGGCACACCAGCCGCGTAGACGGGCACGATCCGTTGGCCGTAATGGCCGCCATTCAAGAGGCACAGGGGTCGGCACGGCCGTGCATCATCGCCTGCCGCACCCACATTGGGTATGGCAGCCCCAACCGCCAGGACACATCCAAAGCACATGGCGAACCGCTGGGCGAAGAAGAAATCCGCCTGACCAAACAGGCGTTAGGCTGGCCATTGGAACCGCTGTTTTACGTGCCCGATGAGGTTCCCGCGTTTCTGGCAGGCAGCGGCGCGGCGCAAGCAGAATGGGAAGCATTGTGGGCACGTTACCAGGAGGCGCACCCGGAACCGGCGGCGGCGTTCCGGCAGGCGCTCAATGGCGACCTGCCCGCCGATTGGGGCGCGATGATGCCCAGCTTTGAAGTGGGCAAGGCGCTGGCGACGCGGGCTTCGTCCGGCATGGTGTTGAACGCGATAGCACCCCATGTGCCCTATTTGCTGGGCGGCTCGGCCGACCTGACTGGCTCAAACAACACGGCGCTCAAAGGGGAAACGCCCCTGTCGCGGAACGACTTCTCCGGGCGGTACATCCATTTTGGCATCCGTGAACATGCTATGGGCGGGATGATGAATGGGATGGTGTTGCATGGGGGGGTACGGCCGTATGGCGGCACCTTCCTCGTTTTTTCCGACTATATGCGCGGCTCGGTTCGGTTGGCGGCGCTGATGGGGCTGCCGGTCATCTACGTCTTTACGCATGACAGCATTGGCCTGGGCGAAGACGGCCCCACGCACCAGCCGATTGAGCAGTTGATGAGTTTGCGGGCGATACCGGGGCTGACGGTGATACGGCCGTGTGACGCCGTCGAAGTTGCCGAAGCCTGGCAAATCGCCCTGGAAAACAAAAGCGGCCCCACCGCCCTCATCCTGACACGCCAGGGTGTGCCCACGCTCAATCATGTGCAGTCACAAATTACCGGCAGCGTGGCGCGCGGCGCATACGTCATCAAACAGCCCACCCGCCAGCCACAGGTTTTGCTTATCGGCACAGGGTCGGAAGTCGCCATTGCTCTGGAAGCGGAAAAACTGCTGGCGGAAAAGGGCATTGGGGCGCAGGTGGTGTCCATGCCTTCCTGGGAACTGTTTGCCAAACAGCCAGACGTTTACCGGCACACGGTACTGCCGCCACACATCAAAGCGCGAGTCTCCATTGAAGCCGGCGTTACCCTGGGTTGGGAACGGTATATTGGAGATGGCGGCACGGCCGTGGGCCTGGATCGCTTCGGCGCCTCCGCGCCATATAAAACAATCTATGAAAAACTTGGCCTTACGCCAGAGGCAGTAGCTGAAGCGGCGCTGGCAGTAATACAGTAAGGTATGAGTACCGAATCGGTCATAATAACTTCCGCCCGGACGGAAGAGTTAGACCCGGCTACCCGAACAGAGATTATCCAGCTTTGTATCGCCGCCCATCAGGAAGAAGATTTCCAACATCTTTTTTCTTATGTCCCTTCGGGTGGCTGGCATTTCCTTGCATATCGAGATGAGATATTGGTGGGTCATGCTCTGGTGACAACCCGTTGGCTGCAACCGGAGGGTCACCCGATCTTGAAAACAGCCTATGTGGATGCTGTCGCTACATTACCGTCCTCTCAAGGACACGGGTATGGGAGCGCCCTCATGCGTCGGCTGGCAGGTGAGATCGCTGATGAGTATGTGATTGCCTGTTTAGAAACGGAGCGAACGGCATTTTACAGCCGGTTGGGTTGGGAACTCTGGCGTGGCCCGCTGGCTGGCCGGGACGAACATGGTTTGGTTCCCACACCCGATCAAACCGGGGTGATGATCTTGCGACTGGGGCAAATGCCGGCGCTTGATTTGGACCGAGGGCTAACAATAGAATGTCAACCGGGACGTATCTGGTAGTGGTGCAGAGAGACTTTGGCAAGACTGCAAAAAATTAAGATAGCCCCCTCCATTCTGGCGGCCGATTTTGCCCGGTTGGAGAGCCATGCGCGGGAAGCGGTGGCGGCGGGGGCGGATTGGCTGCATGTGGATGTGATGGACGGCCGTTTTGTGCCGAACATCTCCTTTGGGCCGGTGGCGGTGCGGGCGTTACGGCCGTTGGCCAACGAAACCAACACGCTGCTGGATGTCCACCTGATGATTGAGGAGCCTGACCGTTTCCTGGAGGAGTTTGCCCAGGCGGGCGCAGATCGGCTGACGGTGCATGTGGAAGCGACGCGCCATTTGCACCGCACCGTGCAGGCGATCCAGGATTTGGGGCTGAAAGCGGGTGTGACGCTAAACCCGGCCACCCCGTTGGTGATGCTGGAAGAGATTTTGCCGGAGGTAGACCTGGTATTGATTATGTCCGTGAATCCCGGTTTTGGTGGGCAGCGTTACATTCCGGGCAGTACCGACAAAATTCGGCGGCTGCGGCAGATGTTGGATGCGGTTAATCCCACCGCCTGGTTGGAAGTGGATGGCGGAATCAGCCCGGCCAATGCGGCCGAGGTGGTGCAGGCGGGAGCCACTGTTTTGGTGGTGGGCAGCGCGGTATTTGGGGGGCCGAAGACGGTGGCGGAGAATATAGAGGATTTGCGGACGGCCGTCATTACTGGCTTCAAATAGAAGTAGGGATATGAGCATAAATTCAAAAGGGTTAATTGTGCTTATTCAGCGGCTTATCGGTGAGCTATCTTAACTTTTTCGATTATCTTCCAACCCTCTTTTGGCCTCTCAGTGGGTTTGACACAACCAAGGATATATAATTTTTGAAGAGAGTTTTTAACCTGCTCCTTTGACAAAGGAGCAAGAGAAATTCTTTCACGCCTGGTGTTAACATAAGTTAGAATCTCATCTTCTTTAGCTGTTTTAGATTTGCTCCCCGATTCACTTAAACCCCAAAGGACACTGGCATCTTGTTCAGAAATATCGATTGTGGCTTTTTTATACAAACTGCTAGCAGCAAGCAAAATACCAACCGCAACAAGTAAAGAATTCTTCTCGACAAACGTTGCATTTACCAATGCAATAATATTTGCGGCGATTTCTACAGTATCACCAAAATCAAAGTCCAGGTTCCCAAATTTGACGGTTTTCGCTTTAGTAAAATCTTCCTTCATGGTAACGTTCCTGGATGAAGAAGCGATTCTTGAGATTTCCTTATTGAATTCCTGTATTTCTGTTTGTGTACAGTTAATTTGCTCTGCAATGGTAGCAATACCTGTTAAAACACTACTTCTCATGTCTAATGAATCAATAATAACGGCCAATCTGGTACGTGCTGGCTCAATAGTAGTGAGAATATCCATAATCTTTACACACGACTCTAGACGTATGGTTTCCGCTTGTGAGTCTCGCAAATCAGTCAAAGACCTATTGAACTCACCGGAAATAGTTGACCATTTGGATTCACCGACTAAATCAGGTAACTCGTCCTCAATTTCCAAAAAAGCCGCTAATAGGGTGTCGGGATCAGACTTGCTTGTCATATGCAATTCACCTTTTTACGTGCCAGTAAAAATAAATGCTGCCCAATAGTATGGTTTTTTATAAAGCTTGTATTTGGGATCAGTGAAACCTAATTCAATATTGATTTTTGTCGCCCATATAGAACCGCTGCTTCTCAATTTCTCTCTAATTTCCCCATTAGTAGCGTTGCGAAGCCATATCTGCGCAGTTTGCAAAGCTTGCTGAGGCGATTCATTATGATTGATCATCTGATCGTAAAATATTTCCATTAAGAGAGATGTGCTAAGGTCGTCTATTGGCCAAAGGGTCGACACAACACCGGCGACGCCTGCTTGAAGAAAACCAGCCGGTAATCCGATTGCTTCATCTGGGACACTGAGATCGACAATCCCGCTTTCGCAAGAGGAAAGAGTAGCTAATCTTGTTGATTTTAAGTCGAAATGACCAATGATTTCAGCGAGTGTTAGTGGTTCATCATTGTACAAAAATATAGCCGAATCTAGAGCATCCCTTTGCCAGGCAAATTCTCCATGACAGGAAAAATGCAGAAAAGCTTTACCGGGTGTCACTTCCTTTATTGACGCCTTTGTAACATCCCCGTCAAACAAGGGGCTCGTTTTGAGTATTCGCGCCACGACTTCCACTTCATGCCTTGAAAATTTAAGCGGCCTGAGAGAACTGTATTTTTCAACCCCAGCGATCAAGGCACTTTTTTGTTTTTGTTTATTGACTCTGAGAAGTGATGTTTTCATTGAATAAACTGAGGGAATATACGAGACTGAATAATCATCCATGAAGAAGTGTCTTTTGCCATTGATCTCATGCCAAGCTGCGTGCAATGGAAACATCTGTAACCCTCCCTGAGGCATAAAAATCACAGAGTTGACAGACTGGCTTTGAAGCTGATCATGAATAGGGCCAATTAACAGATCCCATAGTTCGTTAGTAATGTCAGAGATGAGATTTATGTAACTTAAAGATTCTCCAATAGGTTTCTCCTGATATGCTTTTTGCCATCTTTCACGAAGAAACGTGAGATAATATGTTGTAAAATTATCTAGCCACAGTATGTGCTTGTCTGATATAGAAGACGTTTTAGAGGGGATGATAAAAACGGCAGTTCCATGCTGCGTGACCAGAGGTGCTACAAGGATGGTTTTTTCAGGAATTGTTTCCAAGATTTCCTGCACTGTCAGGTCAGTAGCTATAAATTCAGGCTGCTGTGAATGAATCTTTTCGACTACCCTTTTTTGCTCATCACGGGCCTGTTTCAAAAGGTCAGATAACTCTCGGTCGGAAAGCCTTAATGGATCTTCAACAGGCGAGTGATATTCCAAATTCTTGATCTTTTGATTGACTTTTTCAAACGCACGGCGTGTGTCTGAGGAAATAATACTTAAAGAAGTTTCCTCGCTAGATAACGCTTGTGCCATCAGGCGTGCTTTGCCTTGTTCAAAAAGGTACAAAGCATCGTTATGCCTTCCCATTTTCAATAGGCAATATGTAGCAGCAGCATAAATTCGGGAGACATCGCTAATTTCAAGGCGTCGGCCCATAATTGTATAAGCATCTATCAACAGTATTTCACCAGCTTCAATGCCAATAGCATAGGCAGCTTCAGCTTTTTCCCATTCTTTAAACCTAAACTGTAAATTCCCAAGGCTGATCGCAGAGTTCCGCAAATCAAGAGGTAAATCAAGTTCCTGACGAACGTCCAGCGCGATCTGCAAATGTTCAACAGCTTTAGGATAGAAATAGGTGTTTTCTTTGCTCAAATGTGAATAGCTGAGTCCTAAATTATGATTAATGCCAGCATATTCTCGAGGGTGATTTTCGATGGTCAAAATCTTTAGCGCCTTAATCAAGTGAATATTAGCTTGTTTAATGTCATCAATGTTGTCTGATCTCCTATACGCTGTGGCAATACTATTGTGGGTATAAGCAAATTCAAGAGGGTAGGATTCTACTGTATAGAAATTCAGCGCCTCGTTGAAGTAGGTAATAGCTTTTCTTGACTCTGTTGGATCTGCTTTCTCCATGTAAGCCTGACCTAACGATTTATTAACCATAGCCAAGTCAACATCCGAAGACTTCTGCTTGTATATTTTAGAGGCAGCTTCAAGATATCCAATAGCGGTTTCAACGTTTTTTGTCTTTGACTCTTTGTATCGGTCAAGGTGGCATGTTCCCAGACCATGCTGAATATCTGCCCATTCTATTGGGTTAGATTTACTTGTAATTTCGGTTAGTGCTTGCAAATGATGATAAATAGCCAATTCGATATTATCGAATCGATCTTCATCAATTCGGCGATGATAAGTATTACCCAGGTTGTATTGAGTCATGGCCCACAGGAACGCATTATGGGCAGGATTAAGAACTCCTAAAGCTCGTTTATAGTGATCAATTGCTTTCTCAATATTTTCTCTTCTACTTCCCAATGAACTTTTTGCATAGCTATTAGCGAGTTCCCCTTGAAATAAGGCCCACAACTCTGATTTACCATAGTCTTCAAGTAAATGAATCGCCTGTTTACAGAGTTCAATTCGCGCAGGCATTTCGAATGGTAATCGCAAGTTCTGAATTTTACCTTGAATTTCCTCTACCTCATCTATTCGTCTACTCCACTCCGGATCGTTTTTAGAAAGCATTTTCTTAATAAAAGGCCATGTTTCTGGGTGTTCGTCAACAATTGCGGCTGCATCTTCGTTTGTTCTTATCGCAAATACTTTTTGATGTAAATCCTGGGGCCAAGAATCTGCTAATTCGAGCAGTTCAATTTGCTCAAGAGTGAATTGCATCCCGTTTTTAAGAGTCTTTTCAAGCAAATCTCGGCGAAATTGTATAACCTCAGCAAAGTCATTATCTGTTTCTGTCGGTAATATGATTTCATCAATGGCTTTCAATGCTTCTTGGCTGACAAGTAGAGGTTGCCATTTAAGAAGTGCATTACGAGTTTCGCTCCAGCTATTAGATGAGTATAAAAACTCCGAAAGAGCCTGATCTAGATTGGGGTCAAGTAAAGGATTTGCAGAGACAAAGGCCTGGTCGATTCCTTTCCTCTTACACTGTTCCAGTAGATGCCGTCTTTCTATTAGGTCTTGGACAGCTTGTACATTATCCTTATTTTGACGAATCAGGTCTTCAAATATTATTTCTGCCTTATCAGAAAATAACAGAAGATAGGTAGCCTCAACAATTCCTTTTAGTTCTGTCCATGTTTCGGCATTCAAGAAATCTAATACTGCATTGATAACAGATTCTGGAATATCATTTTTCGGGTGCAAATATTTGGCAAAAGCTGCATCTACCCCTTGGGCACAGCATCCTTGGATTATTTCCCAATGTCTGCTAAGGTCGTTAACGGCTTCTTGGTTGGCTGCATACTGTTGAAGTAAGTCAACAAATACCATGCGAGTTGTTTTCGAACATAATTGGTCAAGGTGTTTTACAGCAATTTGCTTGGCTTCAGTCCAAGTACTAGCGTTCAAGAAAGCTAAGACAACATCAAGAACGTCTTCGTATGAACTTTGACCCATGTCCATTGCACTCCTTGTGCTTTAATCTCTAATCTTAATGCAACTCATCACCCAATTGTAAACTGACAATTGATTCCGAGAGAATCTGTCTATAGTTCTTGCAGCATCTATCCCCGATTCAAATATTATTGAATGCCTTGATATACTACCTTTACCATCCATGTTCATAATTTGGAACCAGACTAATGAGAATACCATCAACCAAGTTCTTGTAAGGGCCAAGGCGTCTAGAATAGATTCGTTAGCTATCTCAGATATTGCAGTTATTTTATTTTGAAAAAATCTTAACTGGAGGCCGCATCTAAAAATCGCCTCTTTATCTGCTTTGTTAGTCCAATAGGCAAGTAGACAACCTCCCATCATTGCTGCATTGATTATGTCATATTCATCTCCGGATAGGCTTGAATCAATGCCATTTAGGATCGAATATCCAGCGTCGTCCCACCCCTCTCCTAGCCCCATTTGTATGATGCCTAACTGAATATGTGCTACAACTTTATATCCAATTTCATCTGCATTATTGAACCGTTCGATTTGTTCTAAAGCCATTTGCTTCCCGTACAATCTATGTTCTCGATTTCTTAAAGGGCGGCCCCACATTGCCGCTTCTAATTGCTCCTGATTTTGGGCATAAAACATTCTGGTACACATCTCAAATGGATTTTCTTCGTTCATTATCAGCACCTCCTCATCAAAAGTTACTATAGATCAATTGAGATCCAAACAACCTGAATAATCTTCAGGGCAACGGCCACACGGTGAAGCTTGTATAATCGGTGCTTTCCCCTTCAATTTCGTGGTCAAAATAGAAAGCGGTCAGGATTTCCACATCGCCGGCATGGGTAATGTCGTACAGGTCAAGCTGCTCGATGAACTCACCGTTGACAAAAAAGAAGCCGGTTTCACCCCACACAATCAAGGCCAGATCGTTACTCTCGTCAGCACCTAAATTCAAATTGCGAATCCGCCCGCTTTGCAGCGTCGTGTCGCTGTCGGCGTCGCCGTAGCGACCAACCAACTCCCATTCTCCTTCGGAGGCGATGACCAGCCAATATTTGGTGCCATCGTTGTCGTCACGGAAGGAAAAGCCAAAGTCGAAATCATTGGTGGCGGCGGCAAACGGGTTGATGAAAGTGGCGGCAGCAATCAAATTGCTCAGCCTGACGCCGGAATCTTCCAGCTTAATCAAATCATCCAGCGCATGATCTAATTCACCATCGGCCGGCCCAAACGCTGGTTCCAGCGACCAGACGGCAAAATCTTCATATTCGGTTGTGGCGCCTTGCCGTTCGTTGGTGGTATAAAAGCCGGTGCCTAAGGCAATTTCGCCCTCATCTTGCCGGGCCGATAAATCCAGGGTGGCGATAAACTCTTCATTGAGGAAGAAAACACCCGCATCGCCGAGGACGACCAGGGTTAACTGGTTGGCCTGGTTCGGCTGCACATCCAGAATACCGGAGACGTTGCCTTCCTGGATAAATTCGTCTCCGTCCAGGCTGCGGTTGTTGAGATTCCACAAACCATCAGAGCGTACCACCAATCGCAATTCCTCGTCCGGCTCTTCCTGGCGGAAGGTGACGCCGAAGTCCCAACTGCCAACCTCGGTGGGGTAGGGATTGAGGAAATGAACGTTGAGGACAAAATCGGCGGCGCTGATGCCGGGATAGTACATCTCGATGGTGTTGTCGCCGGGGTCGTGGGGTAGTTCGCCACTGGTGGGGCGCAGCAGGGCGTTCTGGTTGCTCAGTTCGCCAAAGAGGTTGACGGGCTGGCTGGCGATGAGGGCGGCGCGGGTGGCTTCCAGGCTTTGGCGGGTGGCCTGGGCGCTGGCGCTGCCGTTGTTATTGTCGTCTGTTTGCCCACCGGCGGCAGCGGCGGCGCGGGTGGCCTCCAGGCTTTGGCGGGTGGCCTGGGCATCATCTATGGGAGCTACGGCCGTGTCTGTTGGCGTTGGCGTTTCTTCGGGCACGGCCGTTGGCTCTGGCTCGTCGGTAACAGGTGCAGGCGTGTTGGTTCCCTCCAATGTCTCAAAGATGGTATTGCTGCTGGTGGCAGTGGGCTGGTCGGCCACAATGGTGGGTGTTGCAGTGCTATCATCGGCGGCGCTGAACGAATTGAACGCAAAATAGCCGCCTACGGCCGTGCCCCCCAAACAAAACAGCCCAATCACCGCCACCAAAATCCAGACCCAGACGGGTGTTTTGGCAGCGCCGCCTGGTGCAGTCGCCAACTCGTCACTGAAGGCCGGTTCGGCAAAGGAGGAGGCGGCTTTTTTCGTGGGGCGAGGTGGCGGCGGTGGGGTGGGTTCTGGCGCAGGTGTTGGTTCGGGCACGGCCGTATCCAGAGCCGCCGTGAGTTCCTCTGTCACCACTTCTGGTTGTGGTTCTGGTGTGACCGGCGGTGGTGTAACGGCCGTCAAATCCGGCTGTTTCATCTTTTGCGTAATGGCCGACAGTTCGCTGGTCATGTCAGAGGCGGTGGAGAAACGATCATCGCGCTCTTTGGCCATGGCTTTGCTGATCACCAGGTCGCAGGGGGCCAGATCGGGGCGTTTGTCCACCAGGTGCGGCACCGGGTTCATCACGTGGGCCATCATCATGCGCGCCGGGGTGTCGGCGTCGAAGGGGATTTCGCCGGTGAGCATCTGGTAAAGGATGACGCCCAGAGCATAGATGTCGGAACGGCCGTCTAGCTCCTTGTTGCCATACACCTGTTCGGGACTCATGTAGGTGGGCGTGCCCACCAGGCTGCCACTGGCGGTGAGTTGTGAACCGGCGGTGGTGATGCGGGCAATGCCAAAATCGGCCAGAAAAGCGTCGCCGTAGTGGTCAAACAGGATATTACCCGGCTTCAAATCGCGGTGGATGATGCCCTGACTATGCGCCCGATCCAGCGCCGAGCCAATCCGTTTCAGGATTTCGGCGGCCTCATCAATAGGGATGGGGCCATACGCCAGCCGGTCATTCAGGGAACCGCCGGTCATCAGGCGCATCACCAGAAAGGGCTGCCCATTTTCTTCGCCAAAGTCATAAACAGGCACAATGGCCGGGTGTTCCAGAGCGGCAATGGTGCGGGCTTCGCGGGTGAAGCGGGCGCGGAATTCGGGGTCATGCAGGAATTCACGGGGCAGCAGCTTCACGGCCACCGGGCGTTGGAATTGGGGGTCATACGCTTCATAGACTGAGGCCATGCCGCCCCGGCCCAGTTCTCGTTTAATTTCGTAGCGGTTGATTTTTTCGGGGATCATAGGTCAATGAATAATTGGGTAATTGGGTAATTGGGTAAATGGGTAATTGATGGGGGAAATGTAACATATGGTACGGCCGTGAGGCAACCTCCAACCTGTTTTCGTTAGCATCATTCGTTTTTCACCATGACTACAGCGGATAAAGAAATAAACGGAGTGCTTTCTGGACGTTTATCCGCTTATTTCTCCATCCGTTCTAGTCTCAAGGGGTTGGCGAAAACTTCGTGACACTAACTGATTTCCACTGTTCGCTGATTAGTAAAGCAAGCCTGTTACACCTGAATACAAAAATAAGAGGCCAAAAACCAGGGAAACGGCGATGACGATGGGGCGGTTGTTTTTGGTTAACCAGATTGAAACCCCGTCGAGTACCGATTTTGACCTGGCGGGCATCAGGATACGAATCAGAATAGGCAGCAGTAATAAGGATTGAGCGAGCAAAATGAAGAGCAGGTAGGCAATGGCGCTGGCCGGTTGACCCAACTGGGCGTCGGCAATGGTCGCCAACGCGCTGAGGGTGAAAACCCATAACTTGGCGGCAATGAGTGGCAGCAAAAAGCCAATGCTAAATGCCTTGAACGGGGTGGCGCTGTCAATTGTAGTCAGCCATTTGGGGGGTGGATCATCGGGGTCTTCTTCTTTGCGCCACTTTTTGTAAGCGGCGATTAACAAGAGAACACCCAAAATAAGCAACAGGGTAGAAACGACCAGGGATTTGCCACTGCTACCGTCAACTGCGGCCGCGCCGGACGCAGCAAATACAAACCCAAACACCAGCCCTTGTAATATGCGAGTGACCGTCATGCCGGCGACGTAGGCGCTACTTTTCAACAATCCTTGCCGGGGGCTTTGCAACAGTAACACGCCGATAATAATTTGTACCGGCACAACTGCGCTGCCGATGATGTAGGGGATGAGGGAGATGAGGATGACGTCCATAAACTTTTTAGACCGTTCCTTGAAGCGCCTGCCGAATGATGGCGCAGGCTTCTTCAGGCGAGTCGGTAATGTGGAAAAGTTCCAGGTCGGTGGGATGAATCTTGCCCTTAGCGAGCATGGTATGGCGCAGCCACTCTATCAGTCCACCCCAAAAGGCAGAATCAAACAAAACGACAGGAAAATTTTTGATTTTGCCGGTCTGAATGAGAGTGAGCGTTTCAAACATTTCGTCCATGGTGCCAAAGCCGCCGGGGAAGATGACCAGCGCCTGGGCATATTTGAGCAGCATCACTTTGCGGGTGAAGAAGTAGCGGAATTCTTTGCCCACGTCTACGTAGGGGTTGAGGTGCTGCTCAAAAGGGAGCTCGATGTTCAGGCCAACGGAGGTGACGCCTGCCTCTCGCGCCCCTTTGTTGCCTGCTTCCATGATGCCCGGCCCGCCGCCGGTGATGATGGTGAAACCGGCTTCCCCCAATAAGCGTGCGACGGTCACGGCCGTTTCATACTCAGGCTCTCCTGGAGATACCCGCGCCGAACCAAAGATGGACACGGCCGTGCCCACTTCCGCCAGCAAGTCTACCCCCTCTACCATCTCCCCCATCACCCGCAAAATACGCCAGGTATCCGTTTTGTGGTAAGGCATGGGCTCCAGATTCGGCCCGGCCAAAAGTCGTTCATCTTCGGTGCGTCGAGGGACGGGATGTACTTTTTTCATATGACGATCCTCCTTATTGTATTGATTGTAGAGTGCTATTCTCCATCGGCCAATCAGAATTAGACCGCTGTCTAGTCGGATGTGTATAATCAAGAGATAATATCACAAAGTCAAATAACAACTGGTAGAGCATAAAAACAGTTGATTACCTAAACACCTTTTCAGGAGCAAGATATGAATATCCATGTAGTGCAGGGCAACATTCAAGAGAGTACGGCCGATACGCTCATCGTCAATCTCTTTGATGACGTGACCACACCGGCCGGGGCCACCGGGGCCATAGACAACGCCCTGAATGGGGCCATTAGCGAATTGATCGCCAATGGCGACCTGACCGGCAAGGCGGGTGAAGTCGGCGTCTTGTATCCACGCGGGGCGATTCCGGCAAAGCGGGTGCTGGTGGTGGGGCTGGGCAAACGGGACAAGTTTGATCTGGAAGGGGTGCGTAAAGCGGCGGCGGCGGGCATCAAACGTGCCCGCGACTTAAAAGCACAGCACGTGGCTACCATTGTGCATGGGGCGGGTATCGCCGGGCTGGACGCGCAGGCGGCGGCCCAGGCCACGGCCGAAGGTTCGCTGCTGGCAACCTACCAATATGACGCTCCCAAACAGCGGGAAGAAACACCCCATGAGATTGAGGCATTGACGATTGTGGAGTTTGACAAACAGAAGGTGAAGGAGATCGAAAAAGGGGTGGACACGGCCGTAGCCATTTGTGAAGGCGTTACCCTGGCCCGTAACCTGGTCAACCTGCCGCCTAACGTTGTCACCCCCACTAAAATGGCCGAAACCGCCCATGTTATCGCCGCCAGCCACGGGATGCGCATCACCGTCGGCGGCCGTAAATGGGCCAGAGAACACAACATGGGCGCATTTCTGGCGGTAGCTCAGGGCGCGGGTGAAAAACCGAAGTTCATCGTGCTGGAACACAACGGCGACCGTGAAGACCTGGACACCATCGTCCTGGTGGGCAAAGGCATCACCTTTGATACCGGCGGCATTTCCATCAAACCGGCCGACCGCATGGGAGATATGAAGTCCGATATGGGCGGCGCGGCGGCCGTCTTGGGGGCCATGAAAGTGGTGGGGCTGCTCAACCTGCCGCTGCGTATCATCGGCATTACCCCCTGCACCGAAAACATGCCCGACGCCAATGCCTACCGCCCGGCCGACATCATCACCGCCAGCAATGGCAAAACCATCGAAATCATCAACACGGACGCCGAAGGGCGCATGGTGTTGGCCGATGGCCTGGTGTATGCCGGCCGTTACAACCCTAAAGCGGTGATTGACCTGGCCACGCTGACCGGCGCTTGTGTGGTCGCGCTTGGCTCCGGTGTGGCGGCGGGCATGTTCAGCACCGAGGACGGGCTGCGCGACAAACTGCTGGCAGCGGGTGCGAGCACACAGGAGCGCGTCTGGCCATTGCCTCTGTTCCCGGAGTACCGCAAATCCATTGACTCGGATGTGGCCGATATATTGAACAGCGGCGGCCGTTTTGGTGGCGTGGGCACGTCGGCCATGTTCCTGAAAGAGTTCACCGATTACCCCTGGGTGCATCTGGACATTGCCGGGATGGCGTTGGCGGAAAAAGACAATGCCTACGTTCCACGCGGCGGCACCGGCTTTGGTGTGCGCCTGCTGGTGGAGTTTTTGAGAAATTGGTAGCACGTAGCATGTGGCAGGTTGCAAGTTACTTGCCACTTGCTACGGGCAACTTGCCACAACAAAGTTTTTTAAGGAGAAGATTATGGCCGTACCCACCCCCCCATTAACGCTTGGTGTTGAGGAAGAGTATCAGATTATTGATCCCCAAACGCGCAATTTACATTCGTATATTTCGGAATTTTTATCACAGGATCAGGGACGGCCGTATAAACTCGACCTGAAACCGGAGTTGATGCAGTCCCAGGTGGAGGTGGGCAGCCATGTGTGCCGCAACGTGAAAGAGGTGCGGCAAGAACTCGTCCGGCTGCGCCGCGCAGTCATTCACATGGCTGACGAAAACGGCCTCAAAATTGCCGCCGCCTCCACCCATCCCTTTGCCCGCTGGGAAGAGCAGTCCATCACCGAAGGGGTGCGCTACCGGGAGTTGATGGATGATATGCAGGGGGTGGCGCGCCAGCTTCTTATTTTTGGGATGCACGTGCATGTGGGTTTTGGCAACGACCTGGAGTCGAAGAACCTGATGATTGAGATGATGAACCAGGCGCGTTACTTCATTCCCCATTTGCTGGCGCTTTCCACCAGTTCACCGTTTTGGCACGGCCGTGACAGCGGCCTGAAATCCTATCGCAGCGTCATTTTTGAAGCCCTGCCCCGCACCGGCATCCCCCACAGTTTTGACTCCTGGGGCGAATACAAAAGCTACGAGCGCACCCTGGAAATGGTGGGCGCCTTTGGCAAACAAGACAAACGGGCCAAAATCTGGTGGGATATACGGCCGCATCCCATATTTGACACCCTCGAATTCCGCATCACCGACATTTGCACCCGCATTGAAGAGGCGGTGTGTATTGCCGCCCTTTTCCAGGCCATTTGCGCCAAGCTGCTCAAGCTGCGCCAGCAAAATATGTCCTGGCGACATTACCGGCACATGCACATCACCGAAAACAAATGGCGCGCCGTGCGGTACGGCATTCACGGCGAATTGATTGATTTTGGCCGGGAACAATCGGTGCCATTCCACTTTTTGATGGAGGAACTGCTGGAATTGCTGGACGATGTGGTGGATGACCTGGGCAGCCGCCAGGAAGTAGAATACGTGCGCACTATCCTTAAAAATGGCACCAGCGCCGACCGCCAGGTCGCCTGCTACAAAAAACATGGCGGCGATGAAAACAGCGAAGCGGCGCTCCAGGCTGTGGTGGATCAGTTGGTGGCGGAAACGAGAGAAGGGATTGATTAAAGCCGGTAATCGGTCAACCGATTACCGATTACGGATTACTGGCCGTTTGCACCGCCGGTTCTACCAATACTTCGCGGGTGAAAGGGCCGACACGGCCGTTGCCATCAAGCGCCGCCATACTCACCGCATACGTCGTCCCCGGATCAAAGCCTGTTAGAGCGATATTGCCTGCTTCCCGCGCCCGCACATAACGGAACGTAGGGTAACGCTCCTGCACGACCGGGCGAAAAGCAATCACGTAACCGGCCGCCGCCGGGTCTACAGTCCAGTTCAGCCGGTATTGCCCCGGCTCATCCATCGCCCGGATGAGCGGCACTTCTGGCGTCGCCGGTGAACCCGCCAGGTTCGCCACCACCGCCACATTCATCTGTACCACCTGCTGCAAATAACGATAATCAATCTGTGACCAGGTATCACGCCGGGAGTTAAGCAGGTCGGAATTTTCAACAGACTGTGTCAGACGGATGGCGGGCATAGCGGCATTGACAAACTCACGGTGGTCGCCGTACCGCCCTTCCCTATCCATCGCATCAATCAATTGAATGGGAAAAGCAGGTACATATAACCCGGCGAGATATTCGTAGTAACGGGCCAATTCACCGTGTGATGACTGGCGCATATCCAGAGCAAACAGCCGGATGTTTTGGGGAATGCCCACCTCGCCGCCCACGCCATCATAGTTAATGGCAGCGATTACATCCATGCCGCCTAAAAAAGCCTCTTGCACGAAACGGCGCGCACCCTGGGTTTCTTGTTCTTCAGCAGCGGTCGCCAGGAAGATGATGGTCTGATTCCATTCGCGGGAACTGAGTACACGGGCCGTTTCCAACAACAGGGCAATACCGCCGCCATTGTCATTCGCGCCGGGGGCCAGACTGACGCCGTCAACGGCGCTGTCGGGGCGTGTGTCATAATGAGCCATGATGACAATGGCGTCGTTGCTGCCGGAAGTTCCCGGCAATGTAGCCACCACATTCCAACCCTCGGCGGCATAGCCGAAGTAGTAGACGGGGAATTTTTGGAACTGCACCTGGAGACGGCCGTTGCCCACCCGCTGAAATTCATTAAAAATCCATTGCCGCGCCGCGCCAACGCCAAAGGTCGGATTGTCGGTGGCGCTAAAGGTATTGCGGGTGCCAAAACTTTCCACAGCCTGTACATACCCCATGAGTTGTTGTTGGGACACGGCCGTGACCAGATTGGCAATATCCGGGTCAACCGCCGGCGTCACATCGCTTACCGGGTCAATGACCAGTTCGCCGGATGGAGAAAGTTCCAGTGACCAGGGCTGCGCCGTAGCTACCGGCGGCGGCAGCGGCGGTTCTTCCCACAGCGGCGACATCGAACAGGCGGATAACCACAATAAAAATACACCCAGCGCCACATACCGATACCAGCAGTTTTTGTCCATATCGGCGCGAATTATACGCGGTTTTGGCGTAGATTGGCTGTGATTTTGGTGAGGAAATTGGTTGACTTTATAGAACATCTGTGCTACTATTCTTATCAGACATACAAACCCTCTTCCCTCTTCTCAACACATACCCTCTTCCCCTTTACAGCGCCGGCAAGAAGCGACCCTTGCCGGCGCTACCCCTCTCTCTAGCCCACATCACCTCCGGCGGCAGAAGGTATCAGGGAAACAAAAATAAAAATACAGACCTGACAGGTTTTCCGAAACCTGTCAGGTCTAAAGAGGTTTCAGGAACAACTATCATGCGAAAACAGGGCGTATTTTCCCGGGGCGATCCCGCCAATAAGGAGTCACAAACGCAACTGCTGGCAAACTTGAATGTCTCGCGCAAACTCGTGGCCGGGATAATTTTGTTAGTGGCGCTGGCGGCGTTTGAACTGTTCAATTTTGATACCACGCGCTATGCGTTGGATAACTTGCTGGGCGACGTGAGTTTTGCCGGGCTGCGTTGGGCCACCATTCTGGCGGTGGCGTTTTGCGCCATTGATTTTGCCGGGTTGGCCCGTCTGTTTACCCCTGAACGTGGGCGGCACGAGCCAACGGCCGTATGGTATCTGATGGGCGCCTGGCTGATTGCGGCTACCATGAATGCCATGATGACCTGGTGGGCGGTTTCCGTGACGCTGCTCTCCCACGACTTTGGCAACGAAGTGTTGAGCCGCGAACAACTGCTGCGCTGGGTGCCGTTTTTTGTGGCCACGTTGGTATGGCTGACGCGCATCTTGTTTATCGGCGCTTTTTCTGTGGCCGGTGAATATATTTTTGATTTACGCGAGCTGCGCCGTTCGCAGTTACCGGCGGCGGCCAGGGAACAGGTAAAACAACCAACGGCCGTGCGCACCACCCGCCCTACGTCCCGGATACCGCCGACGGCACCGCCGCCGCGCTCCGGGCCGCCCCGCCCGGCCATGAGCGCACGGCCGTCTGCCAGCGACGGCCGTGCTTCCCGGCCTGAAAGCCCTTCAGGAGCGACCACACCTCCCCCCACCCGCCGTCCCCCCCGGTAGTCTCGTTTTCTGGCAGCGGCTGGCGCTTCTAGGGGCGCCAGCCGTCTGGCAACCCGCCTTGTACATTGGTTGCCGCTTCACCATCGCTGTGTTACCATCTTTCATACATTTCATCTTTATCTTAGATAGATTTGTTGTTCATTTCATTTAACAGATTGGTCTGGGTAAACGGCGGTGAAGCTGTTTTCAATGTAGAGGGTGTGCAGCAATTTTTTTCCTTAAATCAATCGGGAGTCCTTGCCATTCATTATCAGAATCTGAAGTTCGCTCCCATTTGCCAGCATTCACCAACAGTCACCCGCCTCCATTATTTGACGTTAAACGTCACCAACAGCATACAAGCGACCAATGGTGGATATAGTTCTCATATAGCCATCCTTTTGTCATTGCGTAGCTCACTAACGAAGGTCATTCATCCATGAAACTGAGTGTAGACTTTATTTTTCGTATTATTGGCGCCATCTTGGGCGCTTTGTTAGGCGCATATATTGGGCAAGAAGTATCACTGTTTTTTGATGGAACCTCTGAATCATATGCCGTCTTATTTGCCCTCATTGGTTTTCTGGCCGGGTTAATTTTGACCCCTTACATCACAATCCGGCCTTTGCGCTATGTTACCCATCAGCTCATTACCATGCCGCCAGAAAAGTTGGTGGCCATTATCATTGGCCTCTTCATTGGTTTAATGGCGGCGGCCTTACTGGCGCTGCCCCTATCCTTGTTGGGATCACCATTCCGGCAGGTTCTGCCTTTATTAGCCGCCGTTGTATTTTGTTACCTGAGTGTCATTATTATGGTCTCGCGGCAAAATGAGTTGAAGGCGTTTCTCAACGGGTTACGCATCTCCCAGTCAGGAAACGAAAGTGGCGAAAGCAGCAGCGCCCCCCCACCAGAGCAGTTCATTTTGTTGGATACCAGTGTGATTATTGACGGCCGTATTGCCGACATCAGCAAAACCGGCTTTATTCGGGATACCCTGCTGGTGCCAAACTTCATCCTTTCCGAACTGCAACACATTGCCGACAGCCCAGACCCCCTGCGCCGGGGGCGCGGCCGTTTAGGGCTGGATGTACTCACCAATCTGCAAAACGAAGCCCCCATTCCCACCAAAATCACCGACATGGACGTGTCTGAAGTGCGGGAAGCCGACAGCAAATTGGTAGCCCTGGCCAAACACCTGCGCTGCCCCATTCTCACCAACGATTACAACCTGAACCGCGTCGCCGAACTGCAAGGCGTCACCGTCCTCAACATCAACGATCTGGCCAACGCCGTCAAAGTCAATATGCTGCCCGGAGAATCATTAAACATCAAAATCATTCAAGAAGGGCGCGAGCCGGGGCAGGGCATTGGCTTTTTGCAAGATGGTACCATGGTGGTCGTGGAAGATGGCAGCCCCCTGATGAATAAAACCCTCAATGTCACCGTCACCAAAGTGCTGCAAACGTCGGCCGGCCGCATGATTTTTGCCCGCACGTAAGAGATTAGAGATTGGGGATTGGCGATTAGCCACGCCAATCCCCAATCTCTAATCTCCAATTTCATCGCTTTGGAGTTTCTATGTCTCTCAAAATCTACAACGTCTTAACCCGCAAAAAAGAAGAATTTGTGCCCCTGGTGGAAGGCAAAATTAGCATGTACGTCTGTGGCCCCACCGTGTATGACTACTCACACATCGGCCACGCGAAAACGTATGTCAGCTTTGATGTCATTGTTCGTTTCCTCCGCTACATTGGCAATGATGTTCTCTATGTGCAAAACATCACTGATGTGGGCCATATGCTGGATACAGGTGAAGACCGCATCCTCAAAAAGGCCCGGCAGCTATCGGCCCGCCCCATGCAGGTGGTGGAAACCTATATGCGCGAATACTTTGCCGATATGGATGCGCTGGGCGTACAGCGGCCAGATATCAGCCCCCGCGCCAGTGGGCATATCCCCGAACAAATCGAGATGATCCAGGACCTCATTGAAAGAGGACATGCCTATGAGGTTGATGGCAATGTGTACTTTAGCGTGGTTTCTTTTGCCGAATATGGCAAGCTGAGTGGGCGCCGCGTGGAAGAGCTAGAGGAAGGTACCCGTGAGGCGGTGCGCGAAGACAAACGGCATCCACTCGATTTTGCCGTGTGGAAAAAGGCCGAGCCAGAACACATTATGCGCTGGTCTAGCCCCTGGGGGGAAGGGTTTCCCGGCTGGCACATTGAATGTTCGGCCATGGCCAACAGGTATTTGGGGACGACGTTTGATATTCATGGCGGTGGCATTGACAATATCTTTCCGCATAATGAGTGTGAGATTGCCCAAAGCGAAGCGGCGCATGGCGAGCCGTTTGCCCGTTATTGGATGCTCACCGGTTCGCTGACGCTGGATGGGGTGAAGATGAGCAAGAGCCTGGGCAATACGCTCACAGTCAAACAGGCATTGCAGCGTTGGCGGCCGGAAGCGATTCGCACGTTTATTTTGTCCAGTCATTACAGCAACCCGCTGGATTTTTCTGATGAGGCCATTGAGGCGGCGGCTAAAGGATGGCAGCGGATTTGGGGCGCGGTGACGTTGGTGCGGGAACAATTGCGCCAGGCGGCGGATGGAGCGTTGTCGTCAGAAGCGGCGCTTATTGTGGACAATGCCAGGGCGGCGTTTGTGGATAAGATGCGTGACGATTTTAATGCTCCGGCGGCATTGGCGGTGCTGCAAGAACTGACGCGGCAGGTGAATGTGCTGCTGAATGAGCAGGGACCACAGACAAAAGGGACACTCACGGCCGTAGACCAGCTCTACCGTGAATTGGGCGGCGCCGTCCTGGGCATTATCCCCGACCAGGCCGAACGCAGCGCCGACGCCAACCGGGAAGATGGCCTGGTGCGGCTGCTCATCCAACTACGCGCCGAGGCCCGCCAGAAAAAAGATTGGGCCACCGCCGACGTGGTGCGCAACCAACTGAAAGCCTTAGGCATCATCCTCGAAGACCGCGCCGATGGCACGATCTGGAAGGTGGAAACGTGATGCGTGAAACGTGATGTGTGAAAGGGCGCATCACGTTTCACACATCACGCATCACGGACGCTATGCGCGAATACCTCATCCGCCGCAACACCGTTTGGGAAGCACTGCGGGGCAGCCGCCGCGAACTCCACTGTTTGTGGTTGCAGCAGGGGCTAGAGGAGAAGGTGACACGGCCGTACCAGACCCTCGCCCACACCCGTCAACTCCCCATTCGCTTCGCCGACAAAAACCACCTCACCAAACTCGCCGGTGATAGCTCCCATCAGGGCATGGTGTTGGAAGCCGGCCCCTACCCCTACAGCCATCTGGACGACATCCTGGCCCTAGCAGCGCAGCGAAACGAGCAGCCCTTCCTATTACTGCTCGACCTGCTGCACGGGCCACAAAACATCGGCCAACTGCTGCGCACGGCCGAAATTGTGGGTGTGCATGGCGTGGTTCTGCAAGACCGGCGCGCCCCAGACATCACCCCCGCCGTCGCCCAATTTTCCGCCGGGGCCAGTGAACATTTGCTGGTCGCCCAGGTAACAAACCTGGTACAGGCCATGAAACACCTCCAGTCTGAAGGCATCTGGATCGTAGGGCTGGATTTAGATGAAGGGGCCAAATTGCTGCCGGAAGTTGACCTGAATATGCCCATTGGCATTGTTGTGGGGCATGAAGGGGAAGGGATGCGCCGTCTGGTGCGCCAGAGCTGTGATATTCGCCTGAAACTACCGCAGAAAGGGCAGGTAGATTCCCTCAATGCGGCCATTGCCGGTTCCATTCTGCTCTACCAGGCGTGGCAAGCGCGTCGGTTCGTTTAAGAGATTGGAGTTTAGAGACTAAATCTCTCAATCTCTAATCTCCAATTCTCCAATCTCCATACATTTCATCCAAAAATCCCTGCCCAAATTCATTGACTTGTGACAAATTCGTGATATAGTTGATATATCAACTGTTGCGGCATCAACTAAGTAACAGATGCCCTTGCTGGGCTTCCCACAGGCACAGGCAATGAAATGAACGACAAAGAATACCTCTACAACCTGCTCAAAGAAACATTCATTGTCATTGACGATGGCGACCGCCGCCTGTTTCACCGTTATGGCCTGACGCCCCCCCGTTTTTATGTGCTGCTGCACGTGAGCGAAGAACCCGGTATTTCTTCCAGCGATTTAAGCCAAAAACTGTTATGTGACAAGAGCAATGTAACCCGTATTGTGAAGGGACTGGAGGCCAGCGGCTATTTGGAGCGGCGACCGCACGAAAGCGACGGCCGTGCCCAACGCCTCTACCTCACCCCCCAGGGTGCAACCCTCTGTCAGGAAGTCCACACAGCCCACACCGCTTACAACATCACCCGGCTGAATAGTATTGATACGGCCGTGCAAAACACCCTCATCGAAAACCTGGATCGACTCCACCATCTGCTCCAGGAAGAACTGGTGCAGCAGTCGCCGCCTGCCAACGGCCATCACCCTGTTTAAAATCAGCTAAACTAGAGGTACTTTTTAGGAGGTGATGTTTTCCAAAAAACGTCTGGCAAAATATCCATATCTTATTGATCGAACCCTCTGGGTACATTCAAAAAATCAAGGAGAGAGATGAAACTAAAAAATTTGACCATATTGTTTGTATTTTTATTGATGGGCGCGCTGGTATTAAGCGCCTGTGGTGGCACAACCACCCAAGAGCAGGTTGAACAGGCGGCCGAACAAGCTGCTGAACAGGCAGGAGACGCCATCAACGCCGCCGCCACCGAAGCCGCTGCTGCCGCTGCCGCTGCCGAAGAAGCCGCCGCTGCCGCCGCCGAAGAAGCTGCTGCTGCTGCTGAAGAAGCTGCCGCTGCCGCACAGGCTACTGCCGATGCTGCCGCCGCTGCCGCTACCGAGCCAACCGATGAACCGGTTGCCGAACCAACTGAGGACTCTGGCCTCAGCCTCACCATTTGGGCCGATAACACCCGCGCCCCCATCCTCACAGACCTGGCAGCCAGCTTCCAGGAAGAGTATGGCGTCACCCTCGTTGTCGAAGAACTGGGTTTTGGTGACATCCGCGACCAGTTGACCATCGCCGGCCCGGCCGGGCAAGGGCCAGACATCATCGTCGGCGCCCATGACTGGTTAGGCGAGTTGGTTAGCAACGGTGTGCTGGCCCCCATTGACCTGGGCGCCAAAGAAGGAGACTTTGCCCCGGCCGCCATTCAAGCCTTCACCTACGACGGTGAACTGTACGGTATGCCCAACGCCACCGAAAACGTGGCCCTGTTCATCAACACCGACATTGTGCCCGAATGCCCGACCACCTGGGACCAAGTGACCGAAATCTCCCTGGAACGGGCGGCCAACAACACCGATGACGTCGCTACCAATCAATATGGATTCGTCCGTATGGAAGGCGACCCCTATCACTTCTTCCCCATCCAGACCGCTTTTGGCGGTTACGTCTTTGGCGTCACCGACGAAGGGTATGACCCCACCGATGTTGGTATTGACAGTGAAGGTTCCCTGGCCGCCGCCACCTGGTGGGACGAGTTTGTGAAAGCCGGTCTGCAACCCCCGGCCGTTGACTGGGACACCATGCACCTGATGTTAGAAAGCGGCCAGTCCGCCATGACCATCACCGGCCCGTGGGCCACCTCCCGTATTGCCGATTCCGGCATTCCGTATGAGATTTGCCCCATTCCTGGTCAGGTCAATGAGACCGGCGCCCCCTTCCTGGGTGCGCAAGGTTTCATGATCAGCGCCTTTGCCAAAGACCCGCTGCTGGCCCAAATCTTCCTGACCGAGTTTGTGGCTACGCCCGAAGTCATGCAGGCGTTCTACGATGCCGACCCGCGTGTACCTGCCTACCTGCCGGTGCTGGATGCCTTGGATGACCCCAACATTGCCGCCTTTGGCGAAGCCGGCATGAACGCGCTGCCCATGCCCGCCATTCCCGAAATGGCTTCCGTATGGGATGCCTGGGGCAATGCGGTTGTCCTCATCTCCCAGCAAGGTGATGATGCGGTGAACGCTTTCACCAACGCTGCCGAACAAGTCCGCACAGCCATCGAAGAAAGCAACTAAACCATTAGACCTGACAGGTCTGTTAGACCTGTCAGGTCTAAACACCGCTGATTTCTTTACAACTGGCAAATTAGTGATAAAACTGGGAACGGGGCACATACACGTTCCCAGTTTTTTTATCACCGGCTCGTAGCGGGCGGTGGATGACCCTCTACGAAGGTGGCCTTCTACGAGCAGGAGAAGAGGAGTAGGGGTTATGCGGGCAGTCAACGTTCAAGAAGAGAGTGACAAAAAAGGAAAAGGGGGGTCGCTGACCGCCAGCAGCCTGGCGCTGCGGCTGTTGGGTCTTATGATCTTTGACGCGGGGGCGCTGTGGATGATCCTGACGATGTGGGGGGATGGTTACTGGCAGTTTGCCGTCGTCATCGCCTTTATCACCGTGATGATCAATTACATCTGGTTGAGGCCGGAAACATACCCGTTGCGCTGGATGTCACCGGGTCTGGCCTTTATGGTCCTGATCTCTGTCTACCCTATCATTTACACCGTTTACATCTCTTTTACCAACTATGGAACCGGCCATCTGCTGCCGAAGGTACAGGCAATTGAGGTCCTGGAACAGCGGCGTTACTTACCTGAGTCTGGACTGGCCTATAATTTCACCCTTTACCAGAATGCATTTGGTGAGTTTGCGTTGGTGCTGACGCCAGAAGGGGACAGCGAAGCGGAACCAATTGTGGTCTTGCCAGAGCAGGATGTGGAGGAGACCGAGTTTGGGCCGCTGGCCGATGATGGCCTGCCGGTGAATTTTGTTGTTGTGGGGCAAGAAGACAACCGGTTTGAACGTGTGCCACGAGCGGCTTTATTGCGAGCGCTTTCCGATTTGCAACAGACGACGTTTGGGGGGGAGGAAACGGCCGTGCAAATTCGCGGTATTGATCGCGCCGCCGCCCTGCAACAACGCTACACCTACAACGAAGAAACCGACACCATCACCGACAACCAGACCGGCGTGGTTTACATCGGCAATGATGAACGTGGCGAGTTTATCTCCGCCGAAGGCCAGGTTCTCATCCCTGGTTATACCGTGCCGATTGGCTTTCGGAATTACCAGCGATTTCTGGGCAACCCGGCCTTTCGTGGCCCTCTCGTTTTGATTTTTGTCTGGACGGTCATGTTTGCCCTCTTTTCCACCGTCCTCTCCTTTGCTCTAGGATTGATGATTGCGCTGGTGTTTGGCCGGAACATGCCGGGGCAAAAGGTGATCAAATCCCTTCTCATCATTCCTTTTGCCATACCGGGGGTGTTAACGATCCTGGTGTGGCGCGGCCTGTGGAATCCGGTGAATGGCATTGTCGGTATCTGGCTTTCTGAACTTATGGGGACGCCGATTAACGTGTTTGCCGATGCATTCTGGGTGAAGGTGGCGCTCATCATTATCAATGTCTGGCTGGCTTACCCGTATTACGTGCTGATCAACAGCGGCGCGTTGCAGGCCATTCCCCAGGATATGTATGAAGCGGCGGATATTGATGGCGCCAACGCCTGGCACCAGTTCCGCGCTCTGACGCTGCCGCTGCTGCTGGTGGGTGTGGGGCCGCTGCTCATTGGCTCTTTCTTGGTGAACTTTAACAGCTTTAACCTGATTTACCTGTTTAACAACGGCGGGCCGCCCATTGTGGGCACACCCACGCCGGCCGGGCATTCCGACATTTTGATCAGCTATGTGTACCGGCTGGCTTTTGCTTCCGCCGGGCAGGATTTTGGTTATGCTTCGGCGATCACGGTGATCATCTTCTTTATTCTGGCAACGATTACATTGTTCCAGTATCGCTTCATGCGAACCTGGGAAAGGGTGGGCGAAAGTGTCTAATGTAACCTCAACCCCAACAAGAAGTGCCCCGGAACTGAGCCGGTGGCAGATATTCTGGCAGTCTAAGAAAAACCAGCGGCGGATTGTCACGGCCGTGAAACTTCTGGTAGCGGCGGTGGTTCTGTTTTACTCATTGCTGCCGGTTCTCTACACCATCTCGTCCGCCTTTAGCCCCGTCCAGGGCGTCAGCCGTCAACTCATCCCGGCCAATCCAACATTGAACAATTTCCGCGAGATTTTGTATGAGCAGCCATTTGGATTGTGGATGTGGAATACGACCAAAATCGCCCTCATCTCGGCGCTCTTGTCGGCCATGATCACCACGTTAACCGCCTATGCCTTTTCCCGGTTTCGTTTTGCCGGGCGGGGGCAGTTGCTCCTCGGTATCCTGCTTATTCAGGTGTTCCCGGCGCTGATGGCTATGATCGCCCTCTATTCGCTGCTGGATCAGTTGGGCAGCTGCTGTATCCCCGCTTTGGGGCTGAACACACACGGCGGCCTGATTCTGATCTACATGGGTGGCGCAATGGGGCTGAACGTCTGGCTGATGAAGGGCTTTTTTGACTCCATCCCGCGTGATATTGATGAATCGGCGATGGTGGATGGGGCCTCCCACTGGCAAACGTTCTGGTATCTCATCTTCCCGCTGGTACGGCCGATCGTCATCGTCATCGTCATCCTGACCTTCTTTGGCGTCTATGGTGACTGGATTTTGCCCAACATTATGATTCGCCGGTCGGAACTGTTTACGCTGATGTTGGGTCTGCAAACCTTTATCGGCAACAACTACGGGCAAAACTGGAGCGTCTTTGCCGCCGGGGCCGTGTTGGGTTCCATCCTGCCGGTCACGGTCTACATTTTGTTACAAGACAAAATTGTGGGTGGCCTGACGACGGGTGCGGTGAAAGGCTGATCAATTGATAATTGTCAATTGATTGGGTAGCCCTGTGCGGTGTGCAGGGCTATTTTTTTTGAGGAGTTTGTGATGAAGCGATTGCTTTTGTTATTTGTTTTGTGGGGATTACTGCTAGTGGGGTGTGGAACCGGTGAAGAGGCGGTTGTACCGACGGCTACACCGGCGGCTACTTTGGCGGCTACGGCCGTGCCCCCCACCGCCACCGCCATACCGCCCACGCCGACGGCCGTACCCACCCCCGTCAGTCTGCTGCCGCCAGGCAGCAACGGCCTGCCCTGGTGGAACGACACCGTTTTCTACGAAGTCTTTGTGCGCAGTTTCAAGGACAGCGACGGCGACGGCATCGGCGATTTGAACGGCCTGATTGAGATGCTCGATTACCTGAACGACGGCGACCCCACCACCACCGATGACCTGGGTGTTACCGGCATCTGGCTCATGCCCATCATGGTTTCGCCCAGCTATCATGGCTACGACGTGGTGGATTATTACATGGTGAACCCAGAGTACGGCACGAATGAAGATTTCCAACGGCTGGTGGAGGAGGCGCACAAACGGGGCATCCGGGTCATTGTTGACCTGGTGCTGAACCACACCGGGCGCGACCACCCCTGGTTTGTGGAGTCCAGGGACCCCAATTCGGAACGGCGCGACTGGTACGTGTGGAGCGATACCGATCCCGGTTATGCCGGCCCCTGGGGGCAGCCGGTGTGGCATCGTACCCCCAACGGTTACTACTACGGCGTTTTTTGGGACGGTATGCCCGATTTGAACCTGGAAAACCCGGACGTGACAGCCGAGATGTTGGCCGCCGCCGGTTTCTGGCTGGAAGAGATGGGCGCGGATGGGTTCCGGCTGGATGCGATCAAACATTTGATTGAAGACGGCCGTGTCCAGGAAAATACCCCCGCCACCCACGCCTGGCTGCAAGAGTTTTACACTTTCTACAAAGAGGTAAACCCGGACGCCTTTGCCGTGGGCGAAGCATGGACGACCACCCGCGAAGTGCTCGATTACACCGGTGACGAGGTAGACATTGCCTTCCAGTTTGACCTGGCCGAAGATATTCTCAACAGCGTCAAACGGGGCAACGGGTCGGCCGTTACCTCCCGGCTCAACAGCATCACCGCCGCTTATCCACGCGGTCAATACGCCACCTTCCTCGCCAACCACGACCAGAACCGGGTCATGTCCCAACTCATCGGCAATGAAGACCGCGCCAAAATCGCCGCTTCCATCTTACTCACCTCGCCCGGCGTGCCCTTTCTCTACTACGGCGAGGAGATTGGCCTGATGGGGGCCAAACCGGACGAGGACATTCGCCGCCCCATGCAGTGGACGAGCGATAACATCAAAGTGGGGTTCACTACCGGTTCCCCCTGGCGTCGCCCTGGCAGCGACTATGAAACGCGCAGCGTGGCTTTGCAGACGGATGATCCCGATTCACTGCTCACCCATTACCGGCAGTTGATCCAGTTGCGTAATGCCCACGAAGCCCTGCGCGTAGGGGATTGGCTGGAAGTGCAGTCGTCCCCCAATCGCGTATATGCCTTTTTGCGCTATACCGGCGATGAAACGGTGCTGGTGGTCATTAACATGTCTAATCAGGTGGTGGATGATTACACACTGAACCTGGACAGTGGGCCGCTGGCGGCGGAGGCTACGGCCGTGCTCCTCCTGGGCGATGGCGCTGTTACCTCCCCCACGGTCAATGCCGCCGGTGGTTTTAGCGACTATTCGCCGCTGGCCGAACTGCCGCCATTTAGTACCTTTGTGATTGATTTAACGCCATGAAATAAAAACGTAAAACGTGAAACGTAATGAGACCATTACGTTTTACGTTTTACGTTTCACGTTTACCATGAAAGAATTCGTCTTCGGCTCCCTCTCTACCATCGAACAGCGCGTCGCGCACATGCGCACCTGGCGGCAGGGCATCAAACACCACAACCGCCTGGCGCCCCGCGCCCCCCGCGCCAACGACCAGCCCGTGCTCACCGTCACCGTGCAGCTAGACCGGCCTATTGACCGCGTCGAATGTGTGGTGATTGAGCCGTCAACGGCCCGAAGCCGCTTCGGGTTCGCCGTGTTCCCCCTCCAATTCGTCAAAACCGAATGGGACCTGCTCAACTGGGCTTACATTGAAACCTGGCAAACCACCCTGCCCGCCGAGCCGGACGGTACACTGGTGCGCTACCGCATCCACGCCTACCCGGCCGACGGCTCCGCGCCGCTGACCACCGACGATGAGGAAATCTTTTCCTACCTGGTGGGTGAACCACGCGCCCCGGAATGGGCCGCCGGCGCGGTGACGTACCAGATATTTCCGGATCGGTTTTATCCGGGCGACGGCCGTGACTGGAACCACGTTCACAGCCTCAACGACATCTACGGCGGCAGCCTGCGCGGCATCATTGACAAGCTCGACTATGTGGCCGACATGGGCTTCAACGCCATCTGGCTCAACCCCTTCTTCCCCGACGACAACACCCATCACGGCTACCACGCCACCGACTACTTCAACGTCAACCCTCGCCTGGGCAGCATGGAGGAGATTCACGAACTGGTCGCCGAAGCTCGCAAACGGGGCATCCGCCTGCTGCTGGACTTTGTGGCCAACCATTGGAGCAGCCAACACGAAAGTTTCCAGGAAGCGATTAAAGACCCCACCAGCCGCTATTACGAGTGGTATCACTGGATTGACTACCCTCACGATTATGAGACCTTTTTTGGCGTCATGCATCTGCCGCAGGTGAATGTGAACCATCCCGACGTGCGCCGCTACCTGCTGGACAGCGTTTCCTTCTGGCTGGGCGAAGTCGGGTTTGACGGCCTGCGCTGCGATTATGCCCTGGGGCCGTCGCACGACTTCTGGACGGAACTGCGCCAGGTGGTCAAGCGGGTCAACCCCGACGCCTGGATTTACGGCGAAGTGGTGGAAAGCCCGGCCACCATTTTGAGCTACGAAGGGCGCTTTGACGGCTGCCTGGACTTCCCGCTGATGCAGGCCATGCGCGACATTTTTGCTATGGGGCGCATGAGCTTGAGCGCCTTCGACACCTTCCTGCACCAGCACGAACGTTATTTCCCCTCCACTTATATTTTGCCCACCTTTCTGGACAACCACGACATGAACCGCTTTTCCTGGCTGGCGGAGAATGACACCCGCAAGCTGAAACTGGCAGCGTTATGTCAATTTACCCTCAGCGGCCCACCGGTGGTCTACAACGGTTCGGAGGTGGGGGTACGCCAATACATGGGCATGTGGGAGCAGGGCAGCCAGGGCATGGCCGAGTGCCGCCAGCCGATGCTGTGGGGGGATGAGCAGGACGCCGATTTGCGCGAATTTTACCGCTGGCTGATCCATTTCCGGCGCGAACATCCGGTGTTGTGGCACGGCCGTCGCCAGACCATCCACCTGGACGAAACCACCCAAACCTACGCCTATACCCGTTTTGACGAGAACGAGACGATTTTAGTGGCCCTGAATTTGAGTGAGGAAGAGCGGGTGGTCACGGCCGTGCATGGCCCCCACACCCACACCTTCACCCTCCCCCCCTGCAGCGGTGGTGTACACGTAATGGGGTAATTGAGTAACTGCCCAATTACCCCATTACATCTTCTTCAGGGCAATCGCATATTCCTCGATGCGGCAGATAAATCTGCACCAACAGAAGGCAAAGTCGACCTTCGCCGACTGGAACCCAGCCCACGAAGGTGGGCTTTGCCTTCTGTAGCCGCGATTTTAATCGCCGGGAGTTGAGTATGCGATTGCCCTACATCTTCTTTGCCCTTTGCGTCAAAAAAAGATTGGCTGTGTTACAATAACCACATGATCACGCAAGAACTTACTCCTCCAAGAGAAGAAACTGCTGTCCTGCGCATGAGTTATGAAGAGTTCCTGGCCTGGGCCGGTGAAGACACCCATGCCGAATGGGTAGAGGGAGAAGTAATAGAATTTATGCCAGCTAAAAAGTCTCATCAGGAAGTCATGGGTTTTCTACTCGAATTGCTCGGGTTTTTCGTCCGCTTGTTTGACTCCGGCATTATCTTATCACCACCATTTGCCATGAAATTGTCAAAATCCTCACGAGAACCAGATTTGTTGTTTGTGGCTAAAAAACATGTTACCCGCCTGACCGATAATTATCTGGATGGGCCGGCCGATCTGGTGATAGAAATCGTTTCCGATGATAGCGTGCATCGGGATCGGCGGCAGAAATTTAATGAGTATCGGGCGGAGGGTGTGCCCGAATACTGGATTATTGACCCGCGCCCTGGCAAACTGCGGGCCGATTTTTACCACCTGGATGAAAAGGGACATTACGATCTGTTTGCTACCGAAGATGATGAAAGGGTGGCGTCGCAGGTGCTAGAGGGGTTTTGGCTACGGCCGTCCTGGTTGTGGCAGGCTGGTGAGCTAGACCCCTTCCTGACCTTTTGCGAGATACGCGGCCTCTCCCCCGAAAAAGCGCAGGAAATTCAACAATTACTGCGCAGCGGTGGGTAGAATGAGGCACAAATTAAGCTGCTTAAAACCAGTTCCGGATTTGAGATTAGTAGATTGAGAGATTACCAATCTCTCAATCTCCTGATCTCTTAATCTCAGCCAATAAGCGAACAATGCAGACGCCCACCAGTCGTAACACCACCTCCTTGCCCCGATCACTCACCTCCTTCATCGGCCGCGAAAATGAAATCCGGGAAATCACCGGCCTGTTGCTCGACCCCGACTGCCGCCTACTGACGCTGCTGGGGCCGGGTGGCATGGGCAAAACCCGGCTGGCCATCCAGGCCGCCACCCTGGCCGCCGCCGAATTTGCCCACGACGCCCACTTTGTCAATTTGCAGCCCACGCCCACCCCCGCCGCCCTACTTCCCGCCATTGCCGACGCCATCGGCCTGCCTCTGGGTGGCCCCACACCGCCAGACACACAGCTACTCACCTATCTGCAACAAAAAGAATTACTGCTTGTTCTGGATAACTTTGAACATCTGGTGGATGGCGCGGACATCCTGTCGGAACTGCTGCACACTGCCCCCAGCCTGAAACTGCTGGTCACGTCCAGAGAGGCGCTAAACCTGCAAGAGGAGTGGCAATTCCCGGTCGGTGGCCTGACTTTCCCCACCGACCACCTGGAACCTGCCTGGGAGCAAGCGGCGGCGGTGCAATTATTTGTGGATCGGGCGCGGCGGGTACGGCCGTCCTTCAACCCCAACGAGGAAGCCGAAGGCGTGCTGTACATTTGCCAGTTGGTCAACGGCACACCGCTGGCGCTGGAACTGGCCGCCTCCTGGACCAAAGCGCTGGATACGGCCGCCATCGCCGCCGAAATTGAGAAAAACATCGCCTTTTTGGAAACCAACCTGCGCAATGTGCCGGAACGGCATCGCAGTATGCGCGCCGTTTTTAACCAGGCCTGGCAGCAGTTATCCCCGGCCGAGCAGGACGTGTTCCGGCGGTTGGCCGTCTTTCGCGGCGGTTTTCTGGCCAAGGCGGCGCAGCAGGTGGCCGGCGCTTCCCTGACGATCCTGTCGGCTTTGGTGGACAAATCGCTGCTGCGGTGGGAATCGGGCGGGGGGCAGCAAGATGGGCACGGCCGTTATCAGATACACGAGCTCCTGCGCCAGTTTGCTTCCGGCCAACTGGCCGCTGCGCCCGATGACGCTGCGCAAACGCTGGCCCAACACAGCGCCTATTACTGCGCCTTTTTGCACCGCCGCGCCGATGAGTTGATTGGCCCCGGCCAGGTGAAAGCCGTGCGCGAAATTACGGCCGAACTGGAAAACGTGCGTGCCGCCTATGCCCATGCGGTGCAGCAGGCGGACATCGCCGCCATCGGCCAGGCGTATTACGCCCTGCAAATCTTTTGTGATTACCAGGGGCGCTTTCGGGAGGCGGAACAGTTGCTGACGACGGCCGTCGCCCGCCTGCAAACCCTACCCCCCACCGCCGAAACTGACCATTTGCGGGCCGGTTTGCACACCTTTCTGGGCTGGATTTATATCCGGCTGGGCCACCTGACGACGGCGCAGGATGCGTTCAGGCAAGGCCAGCAGATGTACCACAAGCTGGCGGTAGAATCGTCGCCCGGTTTTGCCAAAGACCCTGTCAGCGGTCTAGCGCTGGTGGCCAACATCCAGGGCGACTATCAGGCGGCGCTGGCCTACTGCCAGCAGGCGCACCAGTTGGCCGCCGCTCGCCAGGATGTGGCCGGTTTGCAGTTGGTCTGGTACATCTGGGCGGATGTGCTGCTGCACCTGGGCCGCTACGACGAGGCGCGGCAAGCGGCCCAACAAGGGCATGAAGCGTGTCAGGTCACCGGCAATCTGTGGATGCTGGCCTACCTGCTCATCGTCATGGGCAATATCGCCCGCGCCCAGGGTGAATATACCCTGGCGGCGCAGCAGTTCCAGGCCAGTTATGATTTGAAGGATGGCATGAATGACCCCGAGGGTATGGCCCTGGCGGTCAATTACCTGGCGCAGATCGCTTATGTGCAGGGGCGCTATGAAGACGCCCGCGAGCTATACCGGCGCAACCTGGCCATCTACCGCGAGATTGCCGACCAGGGCGGGCTGGTGCGCACGTTGCAGGGGATGGGGGATACGGCCGTGGCCCAGGGTGAATGGGGTACGGCCGTTGCCTGTTACCACGAAGCCTTGCACATCTCCATCCAGATGCAGTGGGAGCCGCTCATCCTCTCCTTGCTGGTGAGCATTGCCTACCTGTTGCCGGCGGCCGGAGAAAAAACGCGCAGTTTGGAACTGGCCGCCTTTGCCCGCCAGCATCCCGCCGCCGAACAAGAGACCAGGGAACGTACCGCTGCCTTGCTGTCCACCGGCAAGCTGCCGTCGCCGCTGCCGGAAAATAGCGCCATTGTCATTGCCACCCAAACGCTAACCGAATTGGAAATGCAGCCCCTCCGTTTCCCGACTGCGGGCCAGCCCGCGTCGGTTATGCCCGGCCAGGCGCCGGGCCAACCGCTGGTAGACCCGCTCACCAACCGCGAACTGGAAGTGCTGCGCCTGATTGCCGATGGGCTGTCTAACCAGGAAATTGCCACCCAATTGGTCATCTCCGTGGGCACGGTGAAGTCCTACACCGGGGCCATTTACAGCAAACTGGCGGTAGCCAGCCGCACCCAGGCGGTAGCCCAGGCGCGGCAGATTGGCCTGATCCAGAGCTGACAGGTTTTCCCAAACCTGTCAGCTCTCTGAACGGAAATACGCCTGACTAACGCTCAATAAACGCTCCCAACCCCCAACCCAACCCCTAAAACCAACCTTTGCCAGATGTGAAGTGGACGGCCGTGCCCTACACTATCCTCATTGCTCACCACCCAAACGAATTCGTAAGAACGGTGTAAATCAAGATTATTTTCACATGGAGATTGACATGAAAAAGATAAAACCTATTGCTATTGAATTGATTCTTATCCTATTGGCTGTGTTGCTTTTGAGCAGTTTCATCTGGTATCCACGCCAGCCCGCTGTTTCCTTGAATCCCGTACATGACCCGATTCTGGCTGACGTGGCGGAAACAACGGACTCCCTGGCCAATTATGCAAAATGGGCGGCGACTGTTCCCGCCGAGGCCAAACTGGACTACGCCTATGCCTACCCCTGGTTGGTGAAGGACGAAGAAGCGGCGACACGGCCGTACAGTGATGCTCTGGCGCTGCGGTATGCCCAGCAGAACGGTAACTGGCCGACCGCTCAGCCCGAACAGGCCCCGCTGATGGACCTGACGTACCCGCAGCAATATGGCACCTGGCCCATTGATTAACCGTGATGCGTGATGCGTGACCAAGCAAACCTCACGTGTCACGCATCACGCATCACGAAACTCCATAGGAGATTTACCCCATGATGACTTTAACCCCAACCCTGGAAATGACAGCGGCAAAGGCCGATATTGCCAGACTGGAACTGGCTCTACAAGGCCAACTCATTCTGCCGGGCGACCCGGAATACGACGCCGCCCGCACCGTCTGGAATGGCATGATTGACCGATACCCGGCGCTGATTGCCCGCTGTGAAACGACGCAAGATGTGGTCACGGCCGTGACCTTTGCCCGCCACCACAACCTGCTGCTCTCCGTGCGCGGCGGCGGCCATAACGTGGCCGGGCACGCCACCAACGACGGCGGCCTGGTCATTGACCTCTCGCCCATGAAGCAGGTGGTGGTAGACCCGGAACGGCGCACGGTGCGTGTGGGTGGCGGCGTGATGTTGGGTGAACTGGACGCGGCCACGCAGCAGTATGGTCTGGCCGTGCCCACCGGCGTGGTGTCCGAGACCGGTATTGCCGGGCTGACGTTGGGCGGCGGTTTTGGCTGGATGCGCAATAAATACGGCCTGACCTGTGACAATTTGCTGGCGGCGGAAGTGGTGCTGGCCGACGGCCGTGTCCTGCACGCCAGCGAACGTGAGAACAGCGACCTCTTCTGGGGGCTGCGTGGCGGCGGCGGCAACTTTGGCATCGTTACCGAATTTGAATTCCAGGCGTACCCGCTGGGGCCGGAAGTGATGCAGGTGGCCGTTTTCCACGATGGTGAGGCCATGGGCGAAGTATTACGTCACTTTCGTGACTTCTGTGCCACCGCCCCCGACGAGATCAGCCTGTTGGCCGCCTGCGGTGTTTTCCCGCCCGGGGCGGAGATATTCCCGAAGGCGTTGCACGGCCGTCACTTCATCGCCCTCATCGGCGTCTACATCGGCGATGCGGCCGAGGGTGAGCGTATCTTGCAGCCCTTACGTGACTTCCGCCCGCCGCTGTTTGACGCCAGCAGCCGCCTGCCCTACGTCACTGCCCAAACCTTCTTTGACGAAGATTACCCGGCGGGTGAGATGCGCTACTACTGGAAGTCGCTCAACCTGACGACACTGGACGACGCGGCCATTGACACCCTGGTAGCCCATGCCCGCCGCCAGCCATCGGCGCACAGCACCACCGACATCTGGTACAACGGCGGCGCGATTCAACGGGTGGATGAGGCGGCGATGGCTTTTCACGGCCGTCATGTCAACTTCGTCATCAACCCGGAGGCCAATTGGGAACACCCGGCGGAAGATGAGGAGAACATCGCCTGGGTGCGCGACTTCCTGGCAGCCATGCAGCCCTATTCCGATGGCAGCCGTTACCTCAACTTCCCCGGCTTCCAGGAGGAAGGCGACGACATGATGCGCGCTGCCTTCGCCAGCAAGTATGACAAACTGGCAGCCCTGAAACGGAAATACGACCCGACCAACCTGTTCAGCCTGAACCAGAACATCAAGCCGGGTTGAGACGGTAAGACCCTGAGGGTTTTTGAAACCCTTAGGGTCTTTCTTTTTTCTCTTAATCAGAACTTAACAAAGAGTTAACAAGCTGTTGATCTGCTTTGATGTGGTGGGGGATATAGTAACGGCCGTGTGTTCAACACGGCCGTACCCCAGGGACGGCCATTCTTATATTCCATCTTCACGAAGGAGAAGAATTCCATGACCCGAAAATCGTATCTATTTGCCTGGCAGTTGGCTGTGCTGCTGCTCCTGGCGGCGCTGATTGCCGCCTGCTCCGCCAGCCAGACCGCCGCCACCCCCACCAGCGCGCCTGCCAACAGCGGCGCGTCCAGCAACAGCGCGTCTGGCAGCGAAAGTGAAATGAGCGAAATGGACGCCCTGATCAAGGCCGCGCAGGCCGAAGGGCAGCTCACCACCATCGCCCTGCCGCACGACTGGTGCAATTACGGCGAAATGTTGGAAACGTTCAAACAAAAATACGGCATCACTATCAACGAACTTGACCCCAATGCCGGTTCTGGCGACGAATTGGAAGCCATCCGCGCCAACAAAGACAACAAAGGGCCACAAGCCCCCGATGTGATTGACGTCGGTTTTGCCTTTGGCCCCCAGGCGCAAAATGAAGGGTTGATCCAACCCTACAAAGTGGCTACCTGGGACAGCATCCCGGCCGGACTGAAAGACCCGGACGGCTACTGGTATGGCGATTATTACGGCGTCTTGTCCTTCCAGGTGAACACCGATGTGGTTGAGAACGTGCCGCAAAAGTGGGCCGACCTGTTGAATCCTGCCTACAAAGGGCAGGTGGCCCTGGCCGGCGACCCACGTACCTCCAACCAGGCCATCCAGTCCGTGTACGCCGCCGCCCTGGCCAACGGCGGTTCGCTGGATAACGCCGCGCCCGGCCTGGACTTCTTTGCCCAACTCAACCAGGCCGGTAACTTCGTGCCCGTCATCGCCAAACAAGGGACGTTAGCCACCGGGGAGACGCCCATTGTCGTCCGTTGGGACTACCTGGGGCTGACCGACCGGGACACGTTCGGCGATAATCCCGCTACCACCATTGTCATTCCCGAAGATGGCGTCTTTGGCGGCGTCTATGTGCAGGCGATCAGCGCCTATGCGCCCCACCCCAATGCAGCTAAACTGTGGATGGAACATCTCTATTCAGACGAAGGGCAGCTCATCTGGTTGAAAGGATACTGCCATCCCATCCGCTATGATGATCTGGTGGCGCGCAACGTGATTCCGCAAGAACTGGCCGACAAATTGCCCCCGGCGGAACTGTACGCCAAAGCCATCTTCCCCACCATTGCCCAGTTGGAAGCGGCTAAAGCGGTGGTGACGGAGCAGTGGGACAGCGTGGTGAATGTGAACGTATCTGATTAAAAAATGAAAGTGTGTAGACCTGACAGGTCTTTGAGACCTGTCAGGTCTTTTTCTGTTTTATGGCTTCTTTACCGGCAACTGCACCTGTTTCCCCCACCCGCCGTTTTCAGGCAAGACAACTTTTCTGGAACTGGTTGGGCGTCGTTCCCTTTTTTCTGTTTGCCTTTGCTTTTCTCTTTTTGCCCACTCTTTACCTCTTTTTGGGGGCGTTTCAAAACGCGCAGGGGGAATTGACGCTGGCAAACATTCAGTCATTGTTCCAACCGTTCATCATGCGGGCTTATTGGACGACGATTCAGATTAGCGCGGTCACGGCCGTGCTCGGCGGCGTCTTTGGTTTTCTCATGGCGTATGCGGCCGTGCTGGGTGGGGTGCCCCGTTCTGTGCGCACGGCCATCCTCACCTTCTGCGGCGTCGCCTCCAACTTTGCCGGGGTGCCTCTGGCCTTTGCCTTCATCGCCACCCTGGGCCGGGTGGGGCTGGTCACCGTCCTGCTCAAAGAACTGTTCAACTTCAACCCGTATGAACACGGCTTTAACCTGTACAGCTTTGCCGGGCTGAGCCTGACCTATCTCTACTTTCAATTTCCATTGATGATCTTGATCATCTCCCCGGCGCTGGAAGGGTTAAAACCGGAGTGGGAAGAAGCGGCGCACAACCTGGGCGCATCCAACCGACAATACTGGCGCTACGTGGCCTTTCCCGTGCTGTTACCGGCCATCCTGGGCACCATGATCCTGCTCTTTGGCAATGCCTTTGGCGCCTATGCCACCGCTTACGCCCTGACGGGCGGTTCGCTCAACCTGGTACCCATCCTCATTGGCGCCCAAATTCGCGGCGACGTGCTGCATAATCCCAACCTGGGGTATGCCCTGGCGCTGGGCATGGTGGTGATGATGGCCGTCTCCATCAGTCTCTACTCCCTGTTGCAGCGCCGTGCCGAGAGGTGGTTGAAATGAAACGATCCTCATTTTGGGCCTGGCTCTGGATTGGTCTGGGGGCATTTTATTTTATCCTGCCCCTCTATGCCGTCCTGCAATTTTCGTTGAAGGCGCAAAAGGGGACGTACAGCTTGCTGGCGTACCAGAATGTGCTGGGCGACCCGCGCTTTTTACGCACGTTCACCTTTTCATTGGAGATGGCGCTGTTGAGCATTGTGGTCAGCCTGCTGCTGATTGTGCCTACGGCGTATTGGGTGCATTTGCGGCTGCCGCAGTTGCGCCCGGTGGTGGAACTGATTACCCTGATGCCGTTTGTCATCCCGGCGGTGGTGCTGGTATTTGGGTTAATTCGCACCTACAGCCGGCCACCGCTGGTGCTGGTCAGCAGCCCGGCGCTGTTGGTGGCCGGGTACGTGGTGCTGTCGCTGCCCTACATGTACCGGGCGGTGGATACAGGGCTGCGCAGTATGGATGTGCGCCGCCTGACAGAAGCGGCGCAAAGCCTGGGCGCAAGCTGGCCCACCATTTTGTTCCGGGTCATTTTGCCTAATTTGCGCACAGCATTATTGAGCGGCGCATTTTTAACGGTGGCGATTGTGATTGGCGAGTTTACGCTGGCCTCGCTGCTGGCCTGGCCGGCGTTTGGGCCATACATGGCACAGCTGGGGCAAGACCGGGCGTATGAACCGGCGGCGCTGGCGATCATCAGCTTTGGGCTGACCTGGCTGGCGATGATGTTGATCTATTTCCTGGGGCGCGGCCGGCAGGCGGAACAGCGCCAGATTGCCGGGGCAAGATAGAGGGGAGATTGAGAGATTGAGAGATGGGGAGATTGAATCTCCTAATCTCTCAATCTCCTAATCTCCTCTTAAAGAGTTGAATTATGAGTTCACTGGTTTTAACGGGGGTGCAAAAGCGGTATGGGCGGGTCACGGCCGTAGATTCGTTCAATCTCCAGGTCTCCAGCGGCGAGTTCATCTCCTTTCTGGGGCCAAGTGGCTGCGGCAAAACGACCACGCTGCGCATGATTGCCGGTTTTGAAACCCCCAGCGCCGGGCAAATTTTGGTGAATGGCGCAGATATTACCCACAAACGGCCGAACCAGCGGCAGATCGGCATGGTGTTCCAATCCTACGCCCTCTTCCCCAACATGACGGCGGCGGACAACATCGGCTTTGGCCTGAAGGTGGCCGGGCGGCCCCGCGCCGAAATAAAGGCGCGGGTGGCGGAGATGCTGGCGCTGGTGAAACTGTCGGAACTGGGCAACCGCTATCCCTACCAGTTGTCCGGCGGGCAGCAGCAACGGGTGGCGCTGGCGCGCGCCCTGGCCGTGCAGCCGCAACTGCTGCTGCTCGATGAGCCGCTGTCGGCGCTGGACGCCAAAATACGGCTCTCCTTGCGCACTGAAATCCGGGCCATCCAGCAGCAGTTGGGCATTACTACGATTTATGTGACCCACGACCAGGAAGAAGCACTGTCGCTGTCTGACCGGGTGGTGGTGATGAACGAGAGCCGCGTGGAGCAGGTGGGGACGCCATTTGAGATTTACAACTTCCCGCAGACGTTGTTTGTGGCTTCTTTTGTGGGCACGCTGAACATTGTGCCTGGCCTGGCAGTGCAGCCGGGCACGGATCGGGTGCTGCTGGATGGGCAAGAGATTCGGGCGGCACGGCCGTTGCCCCCCACCCTCTCTAACGGCCCCCTATCGCTGGCGCTGCGCCCGGAACTGCTCTCCCTGAACGCCAGCAGCAATGGGCAGGCAGCCACGGAAAATCGGTTGTACGGCCGTGTGGAAACCATCTCCTTCCTCGGTTCCATCGTGCGCATTCAGGTACGCCTGCAAGACCACACCCTTTTCCTGGACGAGTTCAACAACCCCCACCTGGCGCTGCCCCAAATCGGCGAAGATGTGAATGTGCATTTCCAGCCGGAGGCGTGTCTGGTATTATCATGACGTGATGCGTGACCTCTCACGCATCACGATGACCATGATAAAAAAAGTCGCTGCTGCTCTACTTTTCCTCACCACCATCTGGGCCGGGCTGCACCTGCTTTTCCGCGAGAAGGGGCGCGCGAGCAAACCGGCCATTATCGCCCACCGGGGGGCGGCAGGGCTGGCCCCGGAGAATACGCTGGCGGCTATTCGCGTTGGCCTGGCGCACCATGCGCCGTACATTGAAATTGATGTGCAGCGGTCGGCCGATGGGGTGCTGGTGGTGATTCACGATGAGACCGTTGACCGCACCAGCAACGGCCGTGGCCCGGTGCGCGATCTGCCCTGGGCTGCCCTCAGCCGGTTAGACGCCGGTGTTTACTTTGCCCCCCGTTTTGCCGGAGAACCGATTCCTACGCTGGATAGTGTGCTGCATTATCTACAAGACAAACAGGCTACGCTGGTGCTGGAACTCAAAGACCCCCATTTTTATCCGGGCATGAGTGAAGAAATCCTGTCCCTGCTGGGGCGGTACCGGGCTGAGGATCGGGTGGTCGTTATTTCGTTTGATCACGCCGAACTGGCGGCGTTTCATCGGCTGGCTCCGGCCATCCCCATTGGCCTGGCCTGTGCACGGCCCTGGCCCATTCCCCACATTGCCCCCGGCCAGACGGTGGATGTGTTCTGGCCCGGCGTGTTCCTTGACCCAACCTTTGTGCGCCGGATGCACCGGCGTGGCTACCGGGTATGGGTGTGGACGGCAAATGCGCCGCTGCTGCTGCGCTGGCTGTGCTGGTTGGGCGTAGACGGCATTACCACCGACCACCCGGAGCGGGCGAGCGGCGCTGCGAGCGGCGCCGCTACCTGAAAAGCTGATGATGTTCACTTCTCCCCAAGAGGCGCAGACGGTACAATGATGGCGGGAGAAGTCATATGAAAAGACGAAACATCATCATTTTGACCGTTTTATTGCTGGCGGCGTGTGCTGCCGGTGGGGATGGGAGTGTGGCGGAAAGTGTGGCGGACGGGGAGGAGGCAACGGCCGTGCCCACCCCCACTATGCCCGCAGTAACGCCAACCACATGGCTGACGGCCGTTAGCGAGACACCGGCCATCTCCGCCGTAGAACCAGAACCGGCAACACCGACGCCGACGATGCCGCCAACAGCCACCGCCCAAACCAACGCCGTCGTCCCGGTGACGGTGGATTTGAGCCAGTTGACGCCGGTCACGGCCGTAGCCTCTACCCCCCACGTGATACCCGCTCCTGGCATCCCTGACCCGTTGCTTGCCCAGATCAACAAAGTTTCCCAAGACCTGGCGCGGCGACTTAACATAGACGTGAGCGAAGTGCATTTGGTAGAGGCGCAGGCTGTGGAGTGGTCCGATAGCTCTTTGGGCTGTCCCCAACCCGGCATGGGCTACCTGACGGTCATCACCCCTGGCTACCGGATCATCCTTAGCGCCCAGGGAGAGACGTATGATTACCACACCAATGAGCAGGGCAGCTATTTTGTGTTATGTGGCAAGGACGGCCGTCCGGCGCCAGGCTGACCATTCCCCACAAAAAGAGCGCCGCCGGTACTATCCGGCGGCGCTCCCACAGCTGTCATTTATCTACAGCCAGAAGCCAACCCATTCAACCTACGGCTTCACAATGATGGGCAGGTAGATCAGGTAACTGGGGGGTAGCGCGGGCGTCACGTTTACGGTCGCTACGGCCGTTGCCGTCACCACATTACTTGGGCCAACATTATACGCCGTCCATTCGGCCGTGTTCGTCGGTGAAGATGTTGCCCAGCTCGCTGTCGTCCAGGTCGTGCAGCCCCAACGCCACATTACCCGTGTTGGTCACCGTCACACAATAGTAAACCGTTGTGCCCGCCGCCACCGTGATACTGTCCGTGGTGGCGCAGACCCCCGGCGCGACGCCCACCGTCTTGCTAATAACGATGGCCGGATTGGCGGGAGTTACATTGACCGTCGCCGAGTCGCTGGCCGTCGCCACATGAATGGGGCCGGCGTTATACGCCGTCCAGGTGGCCGTGTTGACTGTGGTGGTCGTGATTGTGGTGGTTTCCGTCAAGAAAGCAGTGGCGCCAGGAGACAGTGCATAGGGGAAGCTGTTCAGGATAGTCCCTAGCTCACTGTCTTCCACGTCGTGTAGATTGAGGGTGACGTTCCCGGTATTCTCGACCCGGTAGCAATAGTAGACGGCAGCGCCTTCCATTACCGTAATCGTATGCGTGGTAGCGCAGACGGCCGGATCTGTGCCTACCGTTTTGGCGGCTTCCACCGTCAGCGTCAATGGCACCGTCACCAATGGCGTCACCGGGTCGTTGCTGTTGATGCACAATGTGCCCGTGTAGGTATCACCCACCGTCAACCCGGTGGTGTCGAACGTCACCATCACTTCGTCACTGTCGCCGCCTGCCGTTGTGCCGCTCGTGGCGCTCAGGCTAACCCAGGGCAGGTCACCGGGCGAGTTACAAACCGAGCCGCCGCCAACCACCCCATTGAGGCGGAACAAAGCATCGGGTTCAACACCACCGCCAACGCCGCAACCGCTGGCGCCGTAATCCCAGGCTGTGCAGCCTGTACCAAAACCATCGCCAGGATTTTGCCAGGCGTAGGCATTATTTGACTGAACCGAACGTGTACTCCAGAACCACTGGCCGCCCGCGTTAAAGTCCATATTGGCAATCACAGATACCCAGTAATGACCAGAAGGCAGTATAGCCGGCGCAGGTAAGGTAATGCTCAAATCACCGGCTATATCGGTGGTAGGCACAACGTTGAGCGCCGAGTAGACCAGCGCGCCGGGCAAGCCTGCATTGTCGGTATAGAAGTTGACATCTACTGTGGGAATTGGCCCGGTGCCGCTGTAACTACCAAGTACATCCACGCTCTCAATCGTCCAGGCGCCATCCCCTGCGGGAATGACAAAGTCATCGGCCCCGGCATTATCATAGGCGTCAAAAGCTGCTTCAAAGTTCTGCGACGGGAAGCCATTGGTACCCACGTTATCGGTCTGGTCATAAAGCACATCCTGCGGCGCAACTGGCAGGTGACTGCCTTCAACACGCGGTGGCGCACTGAGGGTAAGGCCCGGATTGGCTGGAATGTTAGCAAATACCCCAACGGGACGATCTTGCCCAGGCGCTTCGTCAATCGTCCAGTCCAGGTTGTCTTCACCCGTGTTGCTGATGGTTAGCGTATAACTGACCGTACTGGTTGCCAACTGGGTGGCGACAATCTCCACCGGGTCTAC